>NZ_JAAXKX010000001.1 GCF_012276755.1 Marichromatium bheemlicum
GGGTCTTGAGAAGACCTGTTCGTTCATGCACACCGCCAAGGCGTGCAGCAACCCTGGCCGTCTCCTGGAGACGGCCCTGGCGCACGTTCACAGCCATGGCTATCACGCTACGGGAATCGATCGCCTCATCGCCGAGACCGGGGACGACAAGGGCTGGTCCCCTATTCCCTCCGCAATCAGGAGGCGCTTATACGCCGTACTCGAGCGCCATCCTGGAGGCACTCGCCGTCCCCGCCGGAACACGCCCCGGAGGGTCCACGCCCCCACAGCGACACCGGCTCGGTGGTCTCGCCGCCGGCTTCTCCCTGGCCGAGGCACAGGGACGACGATACGGCACGCCGCTCGGGTAACCTCGCCGCCGAACTGAGCCTGAAGTCGGGGATGCGGCGCCAGCGGATCCACGCCGCCCTCACCCGACACCAGGGAAGCATTGCAGAGCGGTGCGCTGCGATCAGCAGCTGGGTCTGATCGGTTCGACCGAGGCGCCGCAACGGCTCGCCGGGTCGCTCCCCGGGCTGCTCGGCGAGTCAGCCCAGCCGCACGCCACCACGGCCTGGCACGCCATCGAGCAGCACCTGTTGTATCCAGCCTCAGACCGATCGGCCTGCCTTGATCGACGACACCGCGCCCGGGCTTGGGCCCGTGCGGCGCGGGCCGACGTGATCCCGGTGCCGGTCAGACCTTGCGCCGGGTGTGTAGGCGACGTGCCAGACCCAGCGCGCAAAGCCCGCCACCGAGCAGCGCCAGCGGGGCGGGGAGCGGCACCGACTGGGCCGGTTGACTCCCGCTCGGCGGGAACAATGCCGCAGTGCTGACGGCGAAGGCGAACTGGAAGGTCGTCGCCTGCGCCTCGGCGGTGCGGAACCCCTGACAGCCGGCCCCCAACCCCAGGGCCGCGCACTCCTCGTCGTGCAGGGTCGCGATCGGCGCAACTCCACCGTTGGGATCCTGCAGCAGCAGGCTCACCAGGTATTCGTTACCGTCGTAGAGCAATGGCATATCGAGGGTCTGGGTGACGAGCAAGCCGAACAGGTCGGGACAGGGCGAGAGACTCTCGCCCGGGCAATTGCCATCGTTCGGGGTCTCCTTGAAGAAGAGTTCGAAGTCCAGGGTCGAGGCATCGACCCGGCTTCCTCGACCCGGGAGTTCCGGGGTCAACGTCAAGGTCGTCGCCACCCGTCCCCATTCGAGGCTGGAATAACTCGACGAGAGTCGATTGTTCCAATGCGTCAGGCTGGTCCCGACACCGATCTCGGCGCCGCTATCGATCTCACCGTCGCGCACCGTCACAACCGACCCCGTTGCCGGACCGCCACCGGTGCGCTCACCGCTCACCCCATTGCCGATGGTCAAGGCGCTGCGGTTGCGATCGGGATCGGCAGAGGGATTGCGAAAGTCGGGACTGACCATCGGCGGCTCACGAAACCAGCAGCCCGCCCCCAAGAATCCACAGCGACTGGTGTCGCGATAGTCGGCAGACCCCCAGGACAACTCATGGTCACTGGTCTGAAGATCGCCCCGCGCGCCCGTAAACCGCGCCTCCACGAAACGGGCGTCTGTCTGATATCCCCACTGGCTCACCACCGGCCCGGCGAGCGCCTGCCCCATCCCTCCGAGCATCACCGCCACCAATGCGACCTGCCCCTTGATCAATCCCTGCCTCAGCATGCCTTCACACTCCTTGCGAATCAGTACATCAGGGCCCCTGCCCCGGGATCGGCATCCACCGCCACCTCGGCGGCAGGGACACCGAACACGCATTAGCATTTTTCAGGCCAATAAAATATAAAAGACTGATCGATAAATTTTTTTAAGTCGCATCGATGGGCTGGCCGCCCCCACTCACCTCCGATGTGTAAAATGATCTGACACCTCAAACGCCCTCCCCACACCGACCACCCCGACTCCACGCATCTGCATGTCGGCCGGTGCTGTGCGAGAATTCCACGCTTGTCGACATGACGAGGACCCGTTCGTGAACCAGGCCAGCCCCGCCCCCCTGAGCTCCCCGCTCGCCCCTCCGTTACCGCAGCGCGCGGACGAACGCCGGTGCTGGGGCGGACTGCACGGGGCCGGCGCGGCACTCGCCATCGCCACCGTCGCCAGACGCCACCCAGGGCTGGTGCTGGCGCTGGCCGAGGACGTGCAGGCGGCGCGACGGCTGCACGCCGAACTCGGTTTCTTCCTCGCCGGCAGCGCACTCCCGGTGCTCGGCTTCCCCGACTGGGAGACCCTGCCCTACGACGTCTTCTCACCGCTACCGGAGCTGATCTCGGAGCGACTGCTGACCTTGCACCGCCTGCCGGGGCTCACCCGTGGCGTGCTGGTGGTACCGGTGGCGACGCTGCTCCAGCGACTGCCGCCGCGCGACTACGTCGACGCCCACTCGCTGGTGCTCGCCTGCGGCGACCGGCTCGATCTCGACGCCACCCGACTGCGCCTCGAACACGCCGGCTACAGCTGTGTCTCGCAGGTGATGGGACACGGCGAGTACGCGGTGCGCGGCTCGCTGCTCGACGTCTTCCCGATGGGCAGCCAGCAACCGCTGCGCATCGACCTGTTCGACGACGAGGTCGAGAGCATCCGCCTGTTCGACCCCGAGACCCAGCGCTCGCACGACCACGTCGAACAGGTACGGATGCTGCCGGCGCGTGAGTTCCCCTTCGACGAGCCGGCGATCGCCGGCTTCCGCAGCCGCTATCGCGCCAGTATCGAGGGCGACCCGCAGCGCAGCCTGATCTATCGTGAGGTCTCAGAAGGGCGCACCCCGGGCGGGATCGAATCCTACCTACCGCTGTTCTTCGACGACACCGCCACCCTCTTCGACTACCTCCCGACGACCACCTTGGCGGTCGAGTCCGAGGGCTGTCGCGAGGCTGGCGCAGGCTTCCTCGCCACCGTCACCGAGCGCTACGAGCAACGCCGTCACGACGCCGAACGCCCGCTGCTCGCCCCGGCGCAGCTCTATCTCAGTGCCGAGCAACTGGCCGCCGCGCTCAACCGCATGCCCGGGGTGAACTACCGCACCGAACCGCTCGCCACGCGCCCCAAGGGCTATGCCGGGGTCGACAACTTCGCCACCCTTGATCTACCCCCACTGGAGCTACAGGCGCGCGCCGCCGAGCCAGCACGAGCACTACAGCGCTTCCTCGCCACCCCGGGGCAGCGGGTACTGTTGGTGGCCGAGAGCACCGGACGGCGCGAGCTACTCGCCGAGCAGTTGCGCGACTTCGGCATCCATGCCAGCCAGGTTGCCGATTGGGGCGCCTTCGTCAACGGCGAGCAGCCACTGGCGCTCACCGTCGCCCCCCTTGAGCAGGGGCTGCGACTCGCCGACCAAGGGCTGGCACTGATCACCGAGACCCAGATCTATGGTGAGCGGGTGCGCCAGGAGCGTCGCCGTCGTGCCCGCGAGCGCGACGGCGACGCGGTGGTACGCAACCTCACCGAGCTGACCGAGGGCGCGCCGGTGGTCCACGAGGAGCACGGCGTCGGGCGCTATCTAGGGCTGCAGACGCTCGAGGTCGGCGGCAGCAGCACCGAGTTCCTCACCCTCGGCTATGCCAAGGGCGACAAGCTCTATGTCCCGGTCAGCTCGCTGCACCTGATCTCGCGCTATACCGGCGCCACCCCCGAGCAGGCACCGCTGCACCGACTCGGCGGCGAGCAATGGGAGCGGATCAAGCGCAAGGCGGCACAGAAGGCCTGCGACGTCGCCGCCGAGCTGCTCGACGTCTACGCCCGGCGCGCCGCTCGCCAGGGCGTAGCCAGCCCCGCGCCCGATGCCGACTATGACGCCTTCGCCGCCGCCTTCCCCTTCGAGGAGACCCCGGACCAGCGACGCGCGATCGACAGCGTGCTCGCCGACATGGCCGACACCAAGCCGATGGACCGGGTGGTCTGCGGCGACGTCGGCTTCGGCAAGACCGAGGTGGCGATGCGCGCGGCCTTCGTCGCCGCCAACGGCGGGCGTCAGGTGGTGGTGCTGGTGCCGACCACCCTGCTCGCCCAGCAGCACTTCGAGAACTTCTCCGACCGCTTCGCCGACTGGCCGATCAAGGTCGAGAGCCTGTCGCGCTTCCGCACCGCGCGCGAGCAGAAGCAGATATTCGCCGGGCTAGCCGATGGCACCATCGACATCATCGTCGGCACCCACAAGCTGCTCCAACCGGGTATCGACTTCCACGACCTGGGGCTGGTGATCGTCGACGAGGAGCATCGCTTCGGGGTGCGTCACAAGGAGCGACTCAAACAACTGCGCAGCGAGGTCGACATCCTCACCCTCACCGCCACCCCGATCCCGCGCACCCTCAACATGGCGATGTCGGGGCTGCGCGATCTGTCGATCATCGCCACCGCGCCGGTCGAGCGCCACCCGATCAAGACCTTCGTCAGCCCGTGGAACGACGGTCTGGTGCAAGAGGCGGTACAGCGCGAACTCAAGCGCGGCGGCCAGGTCTATTTCCTCCACAACGAGGTCGAGACCATCGAGAACCAGGCGCAGAAGCTCGAGGCGCTGATCCCGAGCGCACGCGTCCAGGTCGCCCACGGTCAGATGCGCGAGCGCGAGCTCGAACGGATCATGCGCGACTTCTACCACCAGCGTTTCAACCTGCTGGTGTGTACCACCATCGTCGAGAGCGGCATCGACGTGCCCAGCGCCAACACCATCATCATCAATCGCGCCGACAAGCTCGGCCTGGCCCAGCTCCATCAGCTGCGCGGCCGGGTCGGGCGCTCGCACCACCGCGCCTATGCCTATCTGATCACCCCGCCGACCAAGGCGATGACGCCGGACGCGGTCAAGCGACTAGAGGCGATCGAGGCGATGGAGGACCTCGGTGCGGGCTTCACCCTCGCCACCCACGACCTCGAGATCCGTGGCGCCGGCGAGCTGCTCGGCGACGAGCAGTCGGGACAGATCGCCGAGGTCGGTTTCTCGCTCTACATGGAGCTGCTCGAACGCGCGGTCGAGGCGCTCAAGGCCGGACGCACCCCGGAACTCGACCGACCGCTCAGCCACGGCGCCGAGATCGATCTGGGGGTGACGGCGCTGCTGCCGAGCGATTACCTGCCCGACGTGCACGCCCGCCTGGTGATGTACAAGCGCATCGCCAGCGCCACCAGCAAGGAGGCGTTGCGGGAACTACAGGTGGAGATGATCGACCGCTTCGGGCTGCTGCCCGAACCGGCCAAGCGTTTGCTGGAGATCACCGCACTGAAGCTGCGGGTCCAGCCGTGGGGGATCATCAAGATCGAGGTCGGCGCCACCAGTGGGCGGATTTGTTTCGACGCCAATCCAAAGGTCGACCCGACACGGTTGATCGGGCTGATCCAGGAACAGCCCAAACACTACCGACTCGACGGTGGCGACACCCTCAGGTTCTACCACCAGATGCCGGAGCCCGAACAGCGCTTGCGCCAGGTCGAGGCCGTCGTCGAGCGCCTGACCGAGACGTCGTGAACGGCGCGATTCAGCCCTCGCCCTGACAGGCGGCGCAGACGCCGTAGATCACCAGCGAGTGATCCTGGATATGAAAGTCCTTCTCTGCGGCGATCTGCGACTGGCGCTCTTCGATGATCGGGTCGACGAACTCGACCACCTTACCGCACTTGACGCAGACCAGGTGGTCGTGGTGATCGCCGCTATTGAGCTCGAACACCGACTGGCCACCCTCGAAGTTGCGCCGGCAGACCAGCCCGGCACTCTCGAACTGGGTCAGGACCCGATAGACGGTTGCCAGCCCGACCTCTTCGTCCTGACTCAGCAACTGCTTGTAGACGTCCTCGGCACTGAGATGGCGCTTGCGGCTCTTCTCGAGGATGCCCAATATCTTCACCCGTGGGGCCGTCACCTTGAGGCCCGCACGCTTGATCTGTTGATTTTCCAAAACCGCTCTCCCCGTCTAGCCCAGGGGCGACGGCGACCGCCCGGGCTGCGTTGCTCACGCGCCGCCCGGTGATCGGGATCCGGCGCTGCTGTATCATGCCACGGTTATTTGCACAGTCATCGACGCAAAACAATGCGCAAGATTCTCACGTTTTTGATCCTAGGTTCTTTGTTGATTGTCGTCATGAGCGGCTGCTCGCGGGACAAACGCCCCGACGAGTACCGAAGCTCCATGCTGGAGAACCTGCCTTTCGTCTACAAGATGACGGTGCAGCAAGGCAATATCATCACTGAAGAGATGGTCGACCAGCTCCAGCCGGGGATGACCAGACGCCAGGTCCAGTACCTGCTCGGCACCCCGCTGCTGACCGACTTCTTCCATAGCAACCGCTGGGATTACACCTATACCATCAAGCGTGGACATCAGCCGATGGAGGTCCGCTACCTGACGCTGTTCTTCGAAGAGGACAGCCTAGTGCGGATCGAAGGGGACATCAAACCCGACCCCGTCCGCGCCCAGTCACGCGAGCCCAGGGAGATCCTGGTCAAGGTGCCCGACCACGAGGGGCGCAAGGGATTGGTCGAACGAGGACTCGAGGCCGTCGGTCTCGAGCCGGAGGAGTAACGGCGGGCTGCAGCCCGCCGCAGGGCCTCTCAGCCCCCTCCAGCCGCGCGGCGCTTACGCGCCGCCTTGGGGTCGGCGATCAGCGGACGATAGACCTCGATCCGATCGCCATCCTCGAGCACCTGATCGAGCTTGGCGAGCTTACCGAAGACCCCCACCTTGTTGCGCGTCAGATCGATCTCGGGAAAGCGCTCGAGCACACCGGACTGGTGCAACGCCTCCTCGAGCCGGGTGCCACGCGCCACCTCGAGCGTGCGCAGCAGCTGCCCCTGCTCGCCGACATAGGCCACCGAGACCTGCAGGTACTCAGCCACCGTACACCTCGTCGGCGCGCTTGCAGAAGGCATCGACCAGGGTGTTGGCGATCTGGTTGAACACGGTACCGAAGGCCTTGTCGATCAACCGTCCGGAGAACTCGAACTCCAACTCCAGCTCGACCTTGGAGGCGTCCTCGCGCAGCGCGGTGAAGGACCAACCACCGACGAGCTTGCGGAAAGGACCATCGAGCAGGTTGATGCTCATGCGCGCCGGGCGCTCGTAGTGGTTGCAGGTGCTAAAGGTCTGCTGGATGCCCATCCGCGACACCTCGATCTGACCACAGATCTGCTCCGCGCTCTCCGAGATCACCCGGGCGTTCCTGCACCAGGGCAGGAACTGCGGATAAGAGCCGACGTCATAGACGAGATCGAACATCTGGGCCGCGGAGTACGGCACCAGCGCACTTTTTCTGACAGTAGCCACAACTATTCAAGACCAATCAGTTTGAGGACGCCCAGGGCGTTGAGCATGACGACCATCACCGCCGTCGGCGCGACGTAACGGATCAGCACCCGCCACACGCGATAGGCCACGCCCTCGCCCAGGCGCAACTCGTCGAGCGAGGAGGCGCGGGCCATCTTCCAACCAGCAAAGATGGCGATGAGGATACCGCCGAGCGGCAGCAGGATGTTGGCGGTGACGAAGTCGAAGAGGTCGAGGATCCCCTTGCCGAAGATGGTGAAACCCGACCACTCGTTGAGCGAGAGCAGACAGGCGACACCGAGCAGCCAGACGGTGACACCCGCCAGCACCGAGGCACGCACCCGACTGAAACTAAGGTTCTCGACCAGCCAGGCGACCATCGGCTCGAGCAGCGAGATCGCCGAGGTCCAGGCGGCGAAGGTCAGCAGCACGAAGAACAGCGCCCCGAACAACTGCCCGCCGGGCATCTCGCCGAAGGCGATCGGCAGGGTCTGGAAGATCAGCCCTGGCCCGCTGTTCGGCGCCAGGCCGTTGGCGAACACCACCGGGAAGATCGCCAGACCGGCGAGCAGGGCGACCAGGGTATCCATCGAGGCGACGATCACCGAGTTACGGGCAATCGAGGCATCACGATTGAGATAGGAGCCATAGATCATGATCGCTCCCATACCCAGGCTGAGGCTGAAGAAGGCCTGGCCCATGGCACTGAGGATGGCCTCACCGGCATGCCCCTTGAACTTCTCGAAGTCGGGCGCGAACAGATAGTCGACGGCCCCGGCGAAGTCGCCGGTGCTGGCGGCATAGATCACCATGACCACCAGCAACACGAACAGTGCCGGCATCAGATAGCGCACCGCCTTCTCGAGACCGCTGGCAACACCACGCGAGACGACCAGGATCACCATGCCCATGAAGATGGTATGCCAGGCGAGCAACCGCTCGGCATCACCTACCAGGCCGGAGAAGACCTCACCGGCGGCGGCACCATCGATCCCGTTGAAGACACCGGTGGCGGTACGGAAGATATAGGCCAGTCCCCAACCAGCGATGACGCTGTAGAAGGACAGGATCAAGAAGGCGGTGACGATGCCCATCCAGCCGACCAACTGCCAGCCCTTGGAACGTCCCTCCTGCGAGGTGAGGGTACGCATGGTGTTGATCGGGCTCTGACGGCCGCGCCGACCGAGCATGATCTCGGCCATCATGATCGGGATCCCGATGGCGGCGACACAGAGCAGATAGACCAGGACGAAGGCACCGCCGCCGTACTCGCCAGCGGTATAGGGAAAGCGCCAGATATTGCCCAGACCGACGGCCGAACCGCTGGCCGCAAGGATAAAGGCGAGACGTGTGGACCACATCCCATGGATGGAAGTGACGGCCATGTGTCAAAAACTCCTAAGCTGCGATCTGTTCGCGTACGACGTCCGCGAGCCACTCGCACACACGGCGCACCTGCTCCTCATCAGTCCCCTCGACCATCACCCGCACCAGGGGCTCGGTCCCGGACATCCGCAACAGCACCCGGCCACTGCCGGCGAGTTCACGCTCGGCCTCGGCGACCGCCTCGCGCACCGCTGGCAGCGCATTGAGGTCGCGACGCTGATCGAGACGCACATTGATCAACACCTGCGGGTAACGCTCGACCTCGGCGCACAGCGTCTCGAGCGAGCAATCGAGCTGCTTGAGCGCGGCCAGCACCTGCAGCGCCGAGACGATCCCGTCGCCGGTGGTGGTGCGATCGCGGCAGATAATGTGCCCGGAGGGTTCGCCACCGAGGATGCCATCGGCCCCCTTGAGGGCCTCCATGATGTAGCGGTCACCAACCTTGGTGCGAGCGAAGCCCACCCCGAGACGGTCGAGCGCATGCTCGAGCCCGAGGTTGCTCATTAGGGTGCCGACCACCTCGCCGCGCATTGCGCCGGCCGCCAGCCGGGACTTGGCGATGATGTAGAGCAGCTGGTCGCCGTCGACCAGTACGCCTCGCGAATCGACCATCAGCACCCGGTCACCATCACCATCGAAGGCGATACCGAGGTCCGCACCCTCACGCACTACGGCCTCGCGCAGTGCCTCGGGCTGGGTCGATCCAACGTCGCGATTGATATTGAACCCATTGGGCTCGACCCCGAGGCGAATCACGCTGGCGCCGAGCTCTTCGAAGACATGGGGGGCGGTATTATAGGTCGCCCCGTTGGCACAATCGACAACGATTTTCAGGTCGTGAAGATCGATCGCCGAGGGAACGGTGCTCTTGCAGAACTCGATATAGCGACCGCCGGCATCACCCATCCGCACCACCTTGCCGAGGGCGCTGGAGTCGACCGTACGCAGCGGCCGCTCGAGTTCGGCCTCGATCGCCGCCTCCACGGCGTCGGGCAGCTTGTCGCCCTCGGCCGAGAAAAACTTGATGCCGTTGTCCTGATAGGGGTTGTGCGAGGCGGTGATAACGATCCCGGCATCGGCGCGAAAGGTACGGGTGAGATAGGCCACCGCCGGGGTAGTCATGGGGCCGAGCAGACGGATGTCGACCCCCGCAGCGACCAGACCGGCCTCGAGCACCGACTCGAACATATAGCCCGAGATCCGGGTGTCCTTGCCGATCAGGACCTTGCCGCCCCCACCCTTGCCGAGCACCCGCCCAGCCGCCCAGCCGAGCTTGAGGACGAAGTCGGGGGTGATGATGCCCTCGCCGACCCGGCCACGAATGCCATCGGTTCCGAAGTATCTGCGCATTCAGTGTTCGCCCGCCGGTCCGCCGACGTGACCCTCCTTGGTTTCATTGGCGGTATCAGGCCCGGCCGGACGGCGCGGCTGATCATCGTCCCAGTCGCGCGGCGGGCGCGGCGTGCGCCCGGACATGATGTCATCGATCTGGTTCGAGTCGATGGTCTCGTACTTCATCAACGCCGCAGTCATCGCCTCGAGCTTGTCGCGATGAGTCTCGAGGATCTCGCGAGCACGCGCATAGTTGCGCTCGATCACGTCGCGAATCTCCTCGTCGATGAGGTGGCTGGTCTCGTCGGAGACATTCTTGTGCTGGGTGACCGAATGGCCGAGGAAGACCTCCTGCTCGTCCTCGCCGTAGGTCAACGGGCCGAGCCGGTCGGACAGCCCCCACTTGGTGACCATGTTGCGGGCGATCTCGGTGGCGCGCTGGATGTCGTTCTGCGCGCCGGTGGTGACACTCTCGGAGCCGAACACCAGCTCCTCGGCGACGCGACCACCGAACAGACTCGAGATGCTGCTCTCGAGCCGCTGCTTGCTGTAGCTGAAGCGATCGTCCTCGGGCAGGAACAGGGTGACGCCCAGGGCCCGACCACGCGGGATGATGCTGACCTTGTGCACCGGGTCGTGATCGGGCACCAGCCGGCCGACGATGGCATGCCCCGACTCGTGATAGGCGGTCAACCGCTTCTCGTCCTCGGTCATCACCATCGAGCGCCGCTCGGCGCCCATCATGATCTTGTCCTTGGCCTGCTCCATGTCGTCCATGTCGACCAGCTTCTTGTTGCGCCGCGCCGCGAACAGCGCCGCCTCGTTGACCAGGTTGGCCAGGTCGGCGCCGGAGAAGCCCGGGGTACCGCGCGCCAGTACCGAGGCCTTAACGTCCTCGGCGGCGGGGATCTTGCGCATGTGCACCTTGAGGATCTGCTCGCGCCCGCGCACATCGGGCAGCGGCACCACCACCTGACGGTCGAAGCGGCCCGGGCGCAGCAGCGCCGGATCGAGCACGTCGGGGCGGTTGGTCGCAGCGATCACGATCACCCCCTCGGTGCCCTCGAAGCCGTCCATCTCGACGAGCAACTGGTTGAGGGTCTGCTCGCGCTCGTCGTGCCCGCCGCCGAGACCGGCGCCACGGTGACGACCGACGGCGTCGATCTCGTCGATGAAGATGATGCAGGGGGCGTGCTTTTTGGCCTGCTCGAACATGTCGCGCACCCGCGAGGCACCGACACCGACGAACATCTCGACGAAGTCCGAACCGGAGATGGTAAAGAAGGGCACCCGCGCCTCACCGGCGATCGCACGCGCCAGCAGCGTCTTGCCGGTGCCGGGCGGACCGACCATCAGCACGCCCTTGGGGATCTTGCCACCGAGCTTCTGGAACTTGCCGGGGTCACGGAGGAAGTCGACCATCTCGGTGACCTCGTCCTTGGCCTCCTCGGCGCCGGCGACGTCCTGGAAGGTGACCTTGATCTGGTCCTCGGAGAGCATGCGCGCGCGGCTCTTGCCGAAGGACATCGCCCCACGCCCACCGCCGCCGCCCTGCATCTGGCGCAGGAAGAAGATCCACAGCGCGACCAGGATCAACAACGGGAACCAGTTGATCAGCACCTGCATCAGCACCGACTGCTGCTCGGGCGGCGCGGCCTTGATCACCACATCGTTATTGAGCAGATCGCCCACCAGGCCGTCATCGCCCGGGCTGAAGGTGGTGAAACGCTGTCCGGAGGCGGTCAGACCCTCGATCTGCCGTCCCTGGATGGTCACCTCCTTGACATCACCCTGCTTGACCTGCTCGATGAAGGTCGAGTAGTCGAGCTTGGTCGGGGTCGATTGGGTGGTGGTGAAGTTGTTGAACACGGACATCAGCACGATGGCGATGACCACCCAAAGAAGTATGTTTTTCGCCATGTCACTCACGGCCAGGTGCCCTTAGCTGGTTGATTGCCGACGCTGCGGCAATGTCGGACTCAAGCCGATGAAACTAGCATCGACCGCTCAAGGATTAAAGCCTTTGGCCACCAGATAGACCTCGCGGCTCTCCGATCTGGAGGACTTCGGCTTGCGTGTAACCACCCGCGAGAAGGACTGACGCAGGGCCCTCAGGTAGTCGTCGAACCCGGCCCCCTGGAAGACCTTGACCGCGAGTGCGCCACCAGGTTTGAGCCGGACCCGGGCCAGCTCCAGCGCGAGTTCGACCAGATACATCACCCGCGCCTGATCGACCACCGCCGTCCCGGTGATGTTCGGTGCCATGTCCGAGAGCACCACATCGAGTGGCGCCTCCTCGAGCACACGCTCGAGCTGCTTGAGCACCGCCTGTTCACGGAAATCGCCCTGGAGGATCTCAACACCCGGCAGCGGGTCGATCGGTAGCAGATCGAGTGCGACCACCCGCCCCTGCGTACCGACCAGACGCGCGGCCACCTGCGACCAGCTCCCGGGTGCAGCGCCGAGATCGACCACTCGCATCCCCGGCGCGAGCAGACGGTCGCGCTCCTGGAGTTCGAGCAGCTTGTAGGCGGCGCGCGAACGGTAACCGTCCTGCTGCGCCTGTTTGACGAAGGGGTCGCCGACGTGACGGTCGAGCCAGCGACGACTGGACTTGCTTCTTGCCATGGATCGAAAAACCGGTGGACTGGTGCGGCACGGGGAATCCGCGCGCATGGATAGGCTATTGAACCACAGCCCGGCAGTCCCAGGCGCGCCGGCGCACCGACTCAGAGCTCGTGGACCCAGGGGAAACGGAAGAGTTCGAGCAGCAGACCGGCCAGGGCACCACCGATCACGGCACCGACCACCGCCTGGGCAATGTCCTGGTGCAGGGCCAGGCTGGCCGGCACCCACCACCCCTGGCCGGCAACGACCAGCGGCCCACTGATCAGCCACACACTGCCGGCGGCAACCCCGGCGAGCAACGCCATCACCAGTGCCTCGATCAGCCAGCATAACCGCGTCTCGCGAAGCAGGCGCTGGGCCAGGCCGACCCAGCCGGGTACCGTCGAGACATAGAGCACACCATTGACGCTGACCAGGAACAGCAGCACCGCGAACACCGCGAAACCACCGGGCTGGCGCGACTCGGCAAAGGCCACCGCCGCCCCCACCAGCGCCCCGGTCATCAAACCCGCCAGTGTCTTGCCGGGGACATGGCGCGAGCAGCGGGCACGAAAGGGCACCAACGCCCCGACCACCGCGGCCAGCACGGCAGCGAGCAGCGCCGACTCCATGAAGCCGAGCATGCCGTTGCGTACAATCAGCGTCGCCACCCCGACCACACCACCGATGGCCGTAGCCATCAACGAGATCTCACGCGCCCCATAGAGCACCGCCCCCACCGCACCGGCCAGGGCCGCCGCTGGGACATAGGCCCAGTGCGACCAGCCGTGCACGCGCAACAGCTCAACCAAACCGATGAACAACGGTGCATGGATCATCCCGATCAGGCCCCACACGATGATGCGCAAGAACAGCAAGCGCCAGCGCACGCCCTGCCGACTCAGCGCAGGCTCGAGGCTGCCGTGGACGCGTACGTCGTAGCAATGACTGGAGGAGGCTTCGGGACGGGATAGAGACATGGCAGGGTTACCGCTGTTGGTGCCTGGGCGGGATCGGGCGAGGTGTCAAACCCGGTCGCGACATCGCTCCCGTCGGAGATACGGTCGCTGTCTCTAGATTAAAGCAGGGGTGCCGAGAGATCCGCGTGACCCGCGGCCCAGATGTCGCCGACGAACGCCGCCCCTGAAACGACAAACGGGGCCATGTGGCCCCGTCAGTGTACCCCCGGAGGGGTCCGTCAACCCGGATCAGCCTGCACGCAGGGTCCAGGAGGCGCACCAACCATTAAGGTTGATCAGCTTGCCGGGGAACAGGCTGCAGCCGCGCCACTCGCCAGCGCCCTGGTCGGGCAGCATGAACTGGCAGTTCTCGCAGTGCTGCTCCTCCGGAGGCAGACCCGGACGCGCAGCGGCGAGGCGCTCGGACTGGGTCGCATCGCGGTGGTATTTCAGCGCGACAGCGGTGGGATCGTCCTCGGTCACAGCGTTTGCAGGAACCTCGGCACGCGCGGTACCGAAACCAACGAGGTTGATCACCGGGACCGCAGCAGCGGTACCCAGCATCACTTTGACGGCGTCACGACGGCTCTTGCAAATTGGCTTATCGGACATGGGATCAACTCCTTCAAAAAGGCACACTTGGTGATCTCGACACTCCCGGAGACCCCGGAAGTCGTCCTTCATTGTGCAACATGAGGCCCGAAAAGGCGAGCACGATAAAGGCCGTTGGCCGGCGGGTTCAGTCCAGATAAGTGCCGGCGCCGAGATAGCGCGCGCGCCAATAGGGCGCATCGAGCCGGGCCAGGCGGACCTCGCGGCGCGAGGTCGAGGCGTGGACGAAGCGCTCCTCGTCGACCATCAGCCCGACATGGTGAACTCCAGGGGCGGTGCGGAAGAAGACCAGATCACCGGGGCGCGCACGCCGCCCCGAGCGCGCCCGAGCATGGGTTCGCTGCGCGCTCGAGACACGTGGGATGGCGATTCCGGCAGCATGGTGTGCGTAATAGGTCAGGCCACTGCAATCGACCCCGGTCGCCGGATCCTCGCCACCATAGCGATAGGGCGCGCCGAGCTGGGCGAGCCCGGCGGCGATCACCTGCTCACGCGCCCCACCCGACCCGGCACACCCGCCAAGCAGCCCAACCACCAAGATCCCGGCGAGGACACCTATCGGGACCAGCCGATTCTTCATCATTGATTGCAGCAATCTTTTCTAAGATGTTGTGCAAATTACATTTAGAAAAGACATCGAGGCCTGTCAAGCGCCCCCACCCCACTCACCACGCCCCAGCACACCTGCCACCGACCGCTGCTCATGCGCCCGATGGATGAGGAACCAAACCCTCACGACCGATGACCTAGCGCCTTACGCAGGCTTTACGCGCCCTAGGCCAGCCCTTACAGTCTACGGCGGTTTATCGAGCGGCCACCCCGATCCGGCCGCGGCTCTCCTCCACGCCCGTCGCCACACCCCAGCAACGCGGCGATCCACCCCCTTTGGAGTAATCATCGACATGAGCGACACCAAGCACTGCCGGCTGCTGATCCTGGGCTCCGGCCCCGCCGGCTATACCGCAGCGGTCTATGCCGCGCGCGCCAACCTCGACCCGGTGCTGGTCACCGGCCTCGAGCAAGGCGGCCAGCTGATGACCACCACCGAGGTCGACAACTGGGCCGGTGACCCGGACGGCGTCCAGGGCCCCGAACTGATGGAGCGGATGCGCCGCCACGCCGAGCGCTTCGAGACCGAGATCATCTTCGACCACATCCACTCCGCCGACCTCGGCAGCCGCCCCTTCACCCTGGAGGGTGACTCGGCGACCTACACCTGCGACGCGCTGATCATCGCCACTGGTGCCAGCGCCATGTATCTCGGCCTGCCCTCCGAGCAGAACTTCCGCGGGCGCGGGGTCTCGGCCTGTGCCACCTGCGACGGCTTCTTCTACCGCAACCAGGAGGTCGCGGTGATCGGCGGCGGCAATACCGCCGTCGAGGAGGCGCTGTATCTGTCCAACATCGCCGCCAAGGTCACCCTGATCCATCGCCGCGACAGCCTGCGCGCGGAGAAGATCCTCCAGCGCCAGCTGTTCGAGAAGGCCGAGCACGGCAATATCGAGATCCTCTGGGACCACACCCTCGACGAGGTGCTCGGCGATGCCAGCGGGGTGACCGGCATCCGCGTCAAGAGCACGCGCGACGACAGCACCCAGACGCTCAGCCTCACCGGGGTGTTCGTCGCCATTGGTCACCGTCCCAACACCGAGCTGTTCAGCGGACAGCTGGAGATGGACAACGGCTACATCCGCATCAACAGCGGCCTCAAGGGCAATGCCACCGCCACCTCGGTGCCTGGGGTGTTCGCCGCCGGCGACGTCATGGACCAGATCTACCGTCAAGCGATCACCTCCGCCGGTACCGGCTGCATGGCCGCACTCGACGCCGAGAAGTATCTCGACGCCCTGGCCCTGGAGCAGCCCTCGTCCTGAGCCCGGCTCGGTGCTGGCGCCAACGGCTTGCGCCGGCACCGAGCGCCCCAACCTGAGGGGACATGCACGAAGCGTCCACCCCGTCGTTCAGCCTCACTACCCACGGCGCGATCACCGAGATCCCGGCCGCGTCCTGGGACCGGTTGGTTGGCGACGACGCCCCCTTCCTGCGCCACGCCTTCCTCGCCGCCCTGGAGCAACACGGCTGTGTCGGCGAGGCGCTCGGCTGGATCCCGCTGCACCTGGCGCTACACGACACCGAGGGCGTGCTGTGTGCCGCCGCGCCTTGCTACATCAAGACCAACGGCTATGGCGAATTCGTGTTCGACTGGGCCTGGGCCGAGGCGCATCATCGACAAGGTCTCCCCTACTACCCTAAGCTGGTGGTCGCCGCCCCCTACACCCCGGCCGTCGCCCCACGCATCCTCACCGCCGCCGCAGATACCAATCGCCCACGCCACGCTCGGGCCCTGATCGAGGGCGCCCGACACCTCACCGAACGGCTCGGACTCTCGTCGATGCATTGGCTGTTCCACACCGAACAGGAGGGCGCGCCGCTCGCAGCCCAGGGATTCCTGCCCCGGCTCGGTTGCCAGTTTCACTGGCACCGCCACGATGAACACGACTTCGACGACCTGCTCGCGCAGTTCACCTCGGCCAAACGCAAACAGATACGCCGCGAGCGCCGGCGGGTGACCGAGGCCGGCCTGCGTCTCGCACGACTGCGCGGCGACCAGCTCAGCGCCACCGAGTGGGCCACGCTCCACCACCTCTACTGCGACACCTTCACGCGCCTCGGCGGCGTCCCCACGCTATCGCTGGAGTTCTTCGCCGCACTCGGCGAGAGCATGGGAGAGTCGCTGTTGGTAGTATTCTGTTATCAGGGCGCGCGGATCGTTGCCGCGGCCTTCAACCTAGTCGGGGCCCGCACCCTCTATGGCCGCCATTGGGGCTGTCGCGACACCTTCCACAGCCTCCACTTCGAGGCCTGTTACTACCAGGGGCTGGAGCACTGCATCGCCACCGGTCTGGACCACTTCCAGCCCGGCGCCCAGGGCGAACACAAAATCAGTCGCGGTTTCCTGCCGACTGCGACTTGGTCCTCGCACTGGGTCGCCGACCCCGAACTCGGCGTCACGATCGCCCGCGCGCTCGAGCACGAGACCCGGGGGATGCGCGCACATCTACGCCGGATGCAGGCACACAGCCCCTATCGCAGACCAACACCGTCATCCTTACCCTCGGATTAGGCCGGACATGCTCACCCTGCTCGACCCGCAAGACCGCAACCACTTCCCCGATGTCTCGCAGGCGATGCGCGAGCCCAACGGACTGCTCGCCGTCGGCGGTGATCTCAGCACCACTCGCCTGCGCCAGGCCTATCGCCACGGTATCTTCCCCTGGTACAGCCAGGGCGACCCCATCCTGTGGTGGTCGCCCGACCCACGCAGCATCCTCGTGCCCGAGCGCGTACACGTCTCTCGCAGCCTCGCCAAGCGGCTACGCCGCGCCGACCATCGAGTCACCTTCGACCGTGACTTCGCTGCAGTGATCCGCGCCTGCGCCACCCCTCGCGACGACGAGGCCGGCACCTGGCTGGTACCGGAGATGATCCGGGCCTATGACCGCCTCCACGCTCAGGGACTGGCCCATTCGGTCGAGGTCTGGCGCGACGATCACCTGATCGGTGGGCTCTACGGGGTCGCAGTGGGCAAGGCGTTCTTCGGCGAGTCGATGTTCAGTCGCGCCAGCGATGCCTCCAAGATCGCGCTGGTGCACCTGTGTCGACGCCTCGCCGACTGGGGGTTCGGGCTGATCGATTGCCAGATGCACACCCCGCACCTGCAACGCATGGGCGCGATCGAGATCCCCAGGCGCAGCTTCACCGACCGGCTCGACCAGCTCTGCACCCTGCCCGGTCACGATCACTCCTGGGACGACGAGGCGCGTGCGCGATGAAGCAGGACGATGCGGTCCATCCCGAACGCCACCTGGCACTCTATCTCACCGGCGAGCACGATTGCTCCTATCTCGAGGGCAGGCGCGCGCGCACCCTGTTCGTCGACCCCAGCGCCACCATCGACACCGCCATCTATCAATTGCTGATCGACCTCGGCTTCCGCCGCAGCGGCAGCCATGTCTACCGCCCGGCCTGTCGCGGCTGCGCGCGCTGCGTGCCGGTGCGCATCGCCGTCGACGACTTTCGACCCGACCGCTCGCAACGACGCAACTGGTCACGCAACGCCTCACGCATCGTGTTGCGCGAGCGCGCGGCCTGCTTCGACCCCGCGCATTACGTGCTCTATCGCGACTACCTGCTAGGGCGTCATGGCGACGGACAGATGGCCGACGACGCCAGCGAGGAGAGTTATCAACGCTTCCTCGTCGAACCCTGGGGCGGGTCCAGCCTGTTTCTTGAACTCTGGCTCGAGGGCACGCTACTCGGGGTTGCGGTCACCGACCGACTCGAGCTGGGGCTCTCAGCGGTCTATACCTTCTACGATCCGGCGCGGAGCGCACTCGGCCTCGGCACCTTCGCGATCCTCGCCCAGATCGAGCTGGCACGGCGGCTCGAGCTGCCCTATCTCTATCTCGGCTACTGGGTGGAGGGGTGCGAAAAGATGATCTACAAGGCACGCTTTCGCCCGCTCGAGGCCTGGGATGGTCGCCGCTGGGAGCGTTTCCCGCGCGGGGTAGCGCTTCGCCAAGGGTGACAGGATGAGGGGGAACGGCTCGGGGCAGTGTATCGACGGTGATCGACACAATGAATATGGTATAATCCGGCGGCTTTAAGAACAGAGCTGTCTTCAGTAATTCGACTATGGCAAAAGACGACGTCATTCAAATGGAAGGCACGGTCACCGAGACCCTGCCCAATACCGTGTTCCGGGTCGAGCTCGAGAACGGTCACACCGTGACCGCCCACATCTCCGGCAAGATGCGCAAGCACTACATCCGCATCCTCACCGGTGACAAGGTCACCGTCGAGCTGACCCCCTACGACCTCACCAAGGGCCGCATCGTCTACCGCGCCCGCTGATCACACCTGCCCCTCGGGCAGGTGCGCGCCGGCCCTCGCCGAGCGCCCCGACCCAGATCGCGCACTCGCGCGTACCGTTACACGCGACCTCGCCGCTCGCCATCGGGCCGAGCCGGCACGGCGGGGCTGCGCGTCGCGGTCGAGCGCGATGCACCCGGGCTCACCATCCACCAGCCCACCCACGGCCGCGCACCACTAGAGCGCGCGCCACTCGCCATTGATCTCGAAGGCGAGCGCACCCTCGCGTACCGCCACCCGCACCTCGCCACCGTTGGCAAGGGCACCGAACAACAGCTCGCTGGCGAGCGGCTTCTTGATGTGGTTTTGGATCACTCGCGCCATCGGTCGGGCACCCATCTGCGGGTCATACCCCTCGGTCGCGAGCCAGTCACGCGCGCTCTGATCGACGCTGAGCGCGACCTTCTTGTCCTCAAGTTGCTGTTCGAGTTCGAAGATGAACTTGTCGACCACGCTGGCGATCGTCGACTCGGTGAGCGAGGAGAACTGCACCACGGCATCGAGCCGGTTACGGAACTCCGGCGAGAAGTAGCGCTTGAGCGCCTCCAGGCCATCGCTTGAGTGATCCTGTTCGGTGAAGCCGATTGAGCGCCGTGCCGTCTCCTCGGCGCCGGCGTTGGTGGTCATCACCAGCACCACGTTGCGGAAGTCGGCCTTGCGCCCGTTGTTGTCGGTGAGGCTGCCGTGGTCCATCACCTGCAGCAGCAGGTTGAAGACATCGGGGTGGGCCTTCTCGATCTCGTCGAGCAACAACACCGCATGGGGGTGCTTGTTGACCTCCTCGGTGAGCAGCCCGCCCTGATCGAAGCCGACATAGCCCGGCGGTGCGCCGATCAGCCGCGAGACGGTGTGGCGCTCCATGTACTCGGACATATCGAAGCGGATCAGCTCCATGCCGAGGATGCGCGCGAGCTGACGGGTGACCTCGGTCTTACCGACGCCGGTCGGGCCGGTGAACAGGAAGGAGCCGATCGGGCGCTCGAGACTGCCGAGCCCGGAGCGGTTCATACGGATCGAGGAGGTCAGCACCTCGATGGCCGGGTCCTGGCCATAGACCACCATCTTGAGATCGCGATCGAGGTTCTTCAGCGCCTCGGCGTCGGAGGCCGAGACCCGCTTCGGCGGGATGCGCGCGATCTTGGCGACGATTGCCTCGACATCGGCGACATCGATGCGCTTGCGCCGCTTGGCACCACTCTTGAGCTGAACGTTGGCCCCGGCCTCGTCGATGACGTCGATCGCCTTGTCGGGCAGGTGGCGATCGTTGATATGACGATTGGCCAGCTCGGCGGCGGCGCGCAGCGCGGTGTTGGTGTAGGTCACCTGGTGGTGTTGCTCGAAGCGCGACTTGAGCCCCTTGAGGATCTCCACCGTCTCCTCGACGCTCGGCTCAGGCACGTCGATCTTCTGGAAGCGCCGTGCCAGTGCGCGGTCCTTCTCGAAGATGCCGCGATACTCCTGATAGGTGGTCGAGCCGATGCAGCGCAGCTCACCCGAGGCGAGCACCGGCTTGATCAGGTTGGAGGCATCCATCACCCCGCCCGAGGCCGAACCGGCGCCGATGATGGTGTGGATCTCGTCGATGAAGAGGACCGCGTGCGGCTGACGCTTGAGCTGGGCGAGCACCGACTTGAGCCGCTTCTCGAAGTCGCCGCGATACTTGGTGCCGGCCACCAGACCGCCGAGGTCGAGGGCATAGATCACCGCCGAGGCCAACACCTCGGGCACCTCGCCGTCGACGATCTTCTTGGCCAACCCTTCGGCGATGGCGGTCTTGCCGACGCCGGCCTCGCCGACGAACAGCGGGTTGTTCTTGCGCCGCCGGCAGAGGATCTGCACCGTGCGCTCGACCTCGGCGGCGCGACCGATCAAGGGATCGATCCGCCCCTGGCGCGCCAGCTCGTTGAGGTTGGTGGCGAAGCTCTCGAGCGGGCTGGCGTTCTCCTTGTCCTCGGCACGCGACTCATCGACCTCGCCCGGCACCTCGTCCTCCTGGGTCTCACCGGGGACCTTGGAGATGCCATGGGAGATGAAGTTGACGACATCGAGACGGGTGATGTCCTGCTGGTTGAGCAGATAGACCGCTTGCGAATCCTGTTCGCTGAACAGCGCCACCAGCACGTTGGCCCCGGTGACCTCCTTCTTGCCCGCCGACTGGACGTGGAACACCGCGCGCTGCAACACCCGCTGGAAACCGAGCGTGGGTTGGGTGTCGCGATCCTCGTGCTCGGGGATCAGCGGCGTGGTCTCATCGATGAACGACGAGATCTCGCGTCGTAGCCGCTCGGCATCGGCCCCACAGGCCCGGAGCACGCGCGCGGCGGTGGGATTGTCGAGCAACGACAGCAGCATGTGCTCGACGGTCATATATTCGTGGTGCTTCTCGCGCGCCTCCTTGAAGGCCCGGTTCAGCGAAAATTCGAGTTCTTTGCTCAGCATCGACCTGTTCCAAGCAGGGGGTTGAGAAAACCGCGGTGGTTGAATGCCGCCATGCGCGCGCGCGGCCTCGATTTCAAGCCTCTTCCATGGTGCACATCAGCGGATGCTGGTTGGTACGGGCGTAGTCGTTGACCTGGGCGACCTTGGTCTCGGCGATGTCCTTGGTGTAGACGCCGCAGACCCCGACCCCGCGCGTATGCACCTGGAGCATAACTTGGGTCGCCTTCTCGCGATTCATACCGAAGAAGCCCTCGAGCACCTCGACCACGAAGTCCATCGGGGTGTAGTCGTCGTTGAGCAGCAGCACCTTGAACTGCGGCGGGCGACGCAGCTGCGGGCGGCTCTCCTGGACCGTCAGTCCGGATTCGCGTTCCTCGCTCGGGATATCGTCACTCATGATTGCGGATTCTAGACAAAGGATTGAGGGGGACGTCGGGCCGGCGCAGCGGCCTGGATGGGGAAGCCCTGAGGGGCCGACCAACGGCGGCGCGAACGCGCCCGAAACCCTGGTTTGACCAACGAAATCAGTTCACTATACTAGCGAACTAGGGCGCCACGGAGTCGATTCAAGACAATGGTGCCTGACAACAAGAAGACGATGATGACCACCAAGGCAAGACCCGCAAACCCTGGAGGACTGCGCCAATGATCACCGGAGTCGTTAAATGGTTCAATAACGCAAAGGGCTACGGGTTCGTGCAACCCGATGGGCGCGATGAGGACGTCTTCGTCCATTTCTCGGCGATCGACATGGAGGGCTACAAGACGCTCAGGGAGGGACAGAAGGTCCAGTTCGAGCTGAACCAGGGGCCCAAGGGCCTGCACGCAGCGAAGGTGCATCGTCTCAGCTGATGCCGGAGCGCGACCGGGGTCCCCCCCGATCGCTCAACCGAGGGGCGCGACCTGACCGGGTCGCGCCCCTCGTCGTTGTGGGCGCCTTACATGCGCTCGATCACGGCCTGACCGAAGCCCGAGCAGCTGAGCTTGGTGGCACCTTCCATCAGCCGATCCAGGTCATAGGTGACCTGCTTGGCCTCGATGGCACCCTCGACCCCCTTGATGATCAGGTCGGCGGCCTCGGTCCAGCCGAGGTGGCGCAGCATCATCTCGGCCGAGAGGATCAGCGAGCTGGGGTTGACCTGGTCCTTGCCGGCGTACTTCGGCGCGGTGCCGTGGGTGGCCTCGAACATCGCCACCGAGTCCGAGAGGTTGGCGCCAGGCGCCATGCCGATACCACCGACCTGCGCGGCCAGCGCATCGGAGATGTAGTCGCCGTTGAGGTTGAGGGTAGCGATCACCGAGTACTCCTTCGGGCGCAGCAGGATCTGCTGCAGGAAGGCGTCGGCGATGACGTCCTTGACCACGATCTCGCGACCGGTCTTGGGGTTTTTGAAGCTGCACCAGGGGCCGCCGTCGAGCTCGGTGGCACCGAACTCGGCCTTGGCCAGGGCATAGCCCCAGTCCTTGAAGGCACCCTCGGTGAACTTCATGATGTTGCCCTTGTGCACCAGGGTCACCGACGGACGATCGTTGTCGATCGCGTACTGGATGGCCTGACGCACCAGACGCTCGGTGCCTTCCTTCGAGACCGGCTTGATACCGATACCGGAGGTCTCGGGGAAACGGATCTTGGTCACCCCCATCTGCTCGCGCAGGAAGTCGACCAGACGTACCGCCTCGGCGCTGCCTTGCTGCCACTCGATGCCGGCATAGATGTCCTCCGAGTTCTCACGGAAGATCACCATGTCGGTGTCCTCGGGGCGCTTCAGCGGGCTCGGGGTACCGTTGAAATAGCGCACCGGACGCAGGCAGACATAGAGATCGAGCTGCTGACGCAGGGCGACGTTGAGCGAGCGGATGCCACCGCCGACCGGGGTGGTGAGCGGGCCCTTGATCGAGACCACGAACTCCTTGATCGCCGCCATGGTCTCTTCCGGCAGCCACACGTCCTCACCATAGGTGCGGGTCGACTTCTCGCCGGCGTAGATCTCCATCCACTCGATCTTGCGCGCACCGCCGTAAGCCTTCTCGACCGCGGCATCCACCACCGAGCGCATCACCGGAGTGACGTCGACACCGATGCCGTCACCCTCGATGAAGGGAATGATCGGTCGATCGGGGACGTTGAGCGACAGATCGGCGTTGACCTGGATCTTCTCGCCGTTGGGGACCGTAATCTTGTCGTAGGCCATAAGCAGTTTTCTCTATCGGGTGATCAAAAGGGAATATGCTACCATCCTCGGTTACTCATTGCGCAGACCCGATGCCAGATCGGCGGCCCGCACCCGAGGCCATCACCGCTGACGGGGCGTGTCCGAAATGCGCCTCACCCTCGTCGTACCCACTAGATTAGCGCCATGGTTTCCCGCGCCCCCCAACCTCGCCCCGAACGTATCGTCATCGGCCTCTCCGGCGGCGTCGACTCGGCCGTCGCCGCCTATCGCCTGCTCGAGCAGGGCCATCAGGTCGAGGCATTGTTCATGAAGAACTGGGAAGAGGACGACGACCCCTACGGCGGCTATTGCGCCGCCGCCGAGGACCTGGCCGATGCCCGCGCCGTCGCCGAACGGCTCGGCATCCGCCTGCACACCGTCAACTTCGCCACCGAGTACTGGGATCGGGTGTTCGAGCACTTCCTCGCCGAGTACCGCGCGCTACGCACCCCCAACCCCGACATCCTGTGTAACCGCGAGATCAAGTTCGCCGCCTTCCTCGAACACGCCCTGGACCTCGGCGCCGAGGCCATCGCCACCGGCCACTATGCCCGGGTCGAGCACGGCGCGACCGGCCATCGACTCTGTCTGTGCGCCGACGCCAACAAGGACCAGACTTACTTCCTCCACCTGCTCGACCAGCACCAGCTCGCCCACGCCCGCTTCCCGCTGCACGATCTCACCAAGCCCGAGGTGCGCGCCATCGCCCGTCGGCTCGGCCTGGCCAACGCCGCGAAGAAGGACAGCACCGGGATCTGCTTCATCGGCGAGCGGCGTTTCGGCGAGTTCCTCGCGCGCTATGTCGACCGCACCCCGGGACCGATCGAGACCCCCGAGGGACGGGTGCTCGGCGAGCACCACGGCCTGGCCTACTACACCATCGGCCAGCGTCAGGGGCTCGGCATCGGCGGCATCGCCGGCGGCGGCGAGGCCCCCTGGTTCGTCGCCGCCAAGGATCCGGCCCACAACCGTCTGATCGTCGTCCAGGGCAAGCATCATCCCCTGTTGATGACCTCCGCGCTGCATGCCCAATCGCCACACTGGATCGCCGGCGCGGCCCCGGCGGGCGTCCCCTTCGACTGCCTGGCGCGGCTGCGGCACCGCCAACCACTGCAGCAGTGCACCGTCGAGCGCCTCGACGCCGGCGGCTGTCGAGTGCGTTTCGCCGAGCCACAGCGCGCGGTCACCCCTGGCCAGTCGATCGTCTTCTATCAGCACGGGACTTGTCTCGGCGGCGCCGTGATCGAGCACGCCGAGCCCAGAGCGTAGCGGAGCATTTTCCCATGTCCTACGACAACCTCGACCGGCTCATCGCCTTTGCCGGTCTTCACCAGGGCGCCGCCTGCGTCACCCGCATCGCCCACCGCGGCAGTGCCGAGGCGGAGATGATGGAGCCCTGCATCTACAGCCTGTTCCAGGTCGATGCCGAGAGCACCGCCGCGGTCTTCGGCGCCCCAGGCGCGGTCGCGCCGGGGGCACGCCAGGTCATTGCCCAACTCACCGGGCTGCCCGAACGCAACCTCGAACTCACCCGCTACGTGGTGACCCTGATCCGGCTCGAACGCGCACTCGCCCGCGAGCCCGGGCGCCTCGCGCGGCTCGGCGAGGGCATCGAGGCCGCACGCGCCAAGCTCGAGCACTTCCCACTATTGCACCCGGCGATCCTCGGTCACTTCGCCGACCTCTACAGCGAGACCATCAGCACCCTGACCCCTCGGGTGATGGTCCAGGGCAGCGAGCTGCACCTCGGCAATCCCGACAACCAGAGTCGGGTACGTGCCTTGCTGCTCGCCGGCATCCGCGCCGCGATGCTGTGGCGCCAGGTCGGCGGTTCACGTTGGCACCTGCTGCTGCGCAACCGCCAGATCCTCGACGACGCGCGCGCCTATCTCGACCGTCACGAAGACTGAACCGCCTTCATCCGACGGGGCTTGAACACGCCCCGTCACACCCGCCCGGAGGGACCCGCCGCACCCCGTCAGCGCACGGTGTATGGCGCGTCGCCCCCCTGGACGCTAGAATTTCGCGTTTTCGCGAAATGACGATAGCCACATCCGGAGCCATTGCATGACCAACAGCTTCAACGCCAAGTCCACCCTGAGTGTTGCGGGCAAGGACTACGAGATCTACCGTCTCGACGCCGTGCCCGGCAGCGAGCGCCTGCCCTACTCGATCAAGATCCTGCTCGAGAACCTGCTGCGCAATGAGGATGGGGTCACCGTCACTCGCGAGGACATCGAGTTCTTCTCCAACTGGGACGCCAAGGCCGAACCCTCCAAGGAGATCCAGTACCGCCCGGCGCGCGTACTGATGCAGGACTTCACCGGCGTGCCCGCGGTGGTCGACCTGGCGGCGATGCGCGATGCCATGGCCAGACTCGGCGGCGACCCGAGCAAGATCACCCCGCAGCAGCCCGCCGAGCTGGTCATCGACCACTCGGTACAGGTCGATCACTTCGGCTCCGACAGCGCCTTCGCGCTCAACGCCGAACTCGAGTTCCAGCGCAACCGCGAGCGCTACCAGTTCCTCAAGTGGGGTCAGAACGCCCTCGACGGCTTCAAGGTGGTGCCGCCGGACACCGGCATCGTCCACCAGGTCAACGTCGAGTACCTGTCGCGGCTGATCTTCGCCAAGGACACCGGCAACACCACCCAGGCCTACTTCGACACCTGTGTCGGCACCGACTCGCACACCACCATGGTCAACGGCATCGGCGTGCTCGGCTGGGGCGTCGGCGGGATCGAGGGCGAGGCCTCGATGCTCGGTCAGCCGATCTCGATGCTGGTGCCCAAGGTCGTCGGCTTCAAGCTCACCGGCAAGCTGCGCGAGGGCGTCACCGCCACCGACCTGGTGCTGACCATCGTCGAGCGACTGCGCCAGCACGGCGTGGTCGGCAAGTTCGTCGAGTTCTACGGCCCGGCGATCAGCTCGCTGCCGATGGGCGAGCGCAACACCATCGCCAACATGGGTCCCGAGTACGGCGCCACCTGCGGCCTCTTCCCGATCGACCAGATCACCCTCGACTACCTGCGTCTGACTGGCCGCAGCGAGTCGCAGATCGCGCTGGTTGAGGCCTACTGCAAGGCGCAGGGCGTGTGGCACACCGCCGATGCCGCCGAGGCCGACTACTCCGAGACCCTGGAGCTGGATCTCGGCGACGTCGTGCCCTCGCTCGCCGGCCCCAAGCGCCCGCAGGACCGCGTCGCGCTCGACACCATCACCGAGCACTTCCCCAAGGCCCTCGCAGCCCTCAAGGAGGAGCGCGGCATCCCCACCAAGGGTCCGGCTAAGGTCGAGCTCGACGGCAAGCAATTCGAGCTCTCCGACGGCTCCATCGTGGTCGCCGCCATCACCTCCTGCACCAACACCTCGAACCCGAGCGTGCTGATCGCCGCCGGTCTGGTCGCCAAGAAGGCCGCCGCGCTTGGTCTCGAGCGCGCCCCCTGGGTCAAGACCGCCTTCGGTCCCGGTTCGATGGCGGTCACGCGGTATCTCGACCGTGCCGGACTCACCGAACCGCTCAAGGCGCTCGGCTTCCACAATGTGGGCTACGGCTGCACCGTCTGCATCGGTAACACCGGCCCGCTGCCGGCGCCGATCTCCAAGGCGATCGCCGACAACGACCTGTGCGCCGTCTCGATCCTCTCGGGCAACCGTAACTTCGAGGGCCGGGTGCACGCTGAGGTGCGCATGAACTACCTCGCCAGCCCGCCGCTGGTGGTCGCCTACGCCATCGCCGGCCGCATCGACATCGACCCGTTCAACGACCCGCTGACCACCGACGCCAAGGGCAACCCGGTCTATCTCAAGGACATCTGGCCGAGCGAAGACGAGGTCAGCAGCGCGATCCGCGAGTTCGTCACCGCCGAGGAGTTCACCGCCGCCTACGCCGACGTATTCGCCGGCGACGCCCGCTGGCAGGGTCTCGAGGCACCGCAGACCGACACCTACGACTGGCCCGAGTCGACCTACATCAAGAACCCGCCTTACTTCGAGGGCATGTCGCTCGACGTCGCCCCGGTCGGCGACATCACCGGCGCGCGCTGCCTGGCACTGCTCGGCAACTCCATCACCACCGACCACATCTCCCCGGCCGGCGCCATCAAGCCCGACTCCCCGGCAGGCAAGTACCTGATCGAGAAGGGCGTCGACCCCAAGGACTTCAACAGTCTGGGCTCGCGGCGCGGCAACCACGAGGTGATGATGCGCGGCACCTTCGCCAACATCCGCCTGCGCAATCTGATGGCCCCCGGCACCGAGGGTGGTGTCACCCTGCACCAGCCGAGCGGCGAGCAGATGTCGATCTTCGACGCGGCGATGCGCTACCAGGAGGCCGGCATCCCGGCGATCGTGGTCGCCGGCAAGGAGTACGGCTCGGGCTCCTCGCGTGACTGGGCGGCCAAGGGCCCCCGTCTGCTCGGGGTGCGCGCGGTGATCGCCGAGAGCTACGAGCGCATCCACCGCTCCAACCTCGTTGGCATGGGCATCCTGCCGCTGGAGTTCGTCAACGGCGACAGCGCCGAGTCGCTCGGCCTCACCGGCACCGAGACCTTCGACATCCAGGGCCTCAACAACGGCGAGGCCAAGCAGGTCGAGGTCACCGCCACCGCCGCCGACGGCAGCGTCAAGCGCTTCAACGCCAAGGTACGGATCGACACCCCCAACGAGGTCGACTACTATCGCAACGGCGGTATCCTGCACTACGTGCTGCGCAAGCTGGCCGCGCACTGAGGCCGACCCCACGGGCGCCGCGTGCGGCGCCCTGGCGCGATCGCCCGAGTCCCGTCCGGGGCTCGGGCGATCTGCGTTGTACGTCACAAAAAATGCAGTGCGTGGCCACGAGCAGGAGCGGCACGCGCACGCCATAATGGGCCAACATCGCCCCAAGACAGGGATGGCCAACGGTGTCGCCGGCACAGTGCCGCGACCAACGATCACCACGGATGACGACGACGCCCACGACGACGTCGCCCGACCCCCATGCCGACAACCCGTCCGTCGCTGCCCATAGACAGCCGGACATCGAACCTCATTACCCGGAGTCACTCATGCCGATGGAGCTATCCTCACTCACCGCCATCTCCCCCGTCGACGGCCGCTATGGCAGCAAGACCACCGCGCTGCGGGAGATCTTCAGCGAGTATGGGTTGATCCGCCATCGCGTTCAGGTCGAGGTGCGCTGGCTGCAGACACTGGCCGCGCACCCCCAGATCAGCGAGGTCCCCGCCTTCTCGGACGCGGCCAACCAGCACCTCGACACCATCGTCGAGCACTTCGACCTCGCCGACGCCGAGCGCATCAAGACTATCGAGCGCACCACCAACCACGACGTCAAGGCCGTCGAGTACTTCCTCAAGGAACGGACCGCCGAGCGACCCGAGCTGGCCGCCGTGGCCGAGTTCATCCACTTCGCCTGCACCTCCGAGGACATCAACAACCTCTCCCACGGGCTGATGCTCACCCGGGGACGCGAGCAGCTGCTCGGCGAGATGGATCAGGTGATCGCCGCGATCCGCGAACTCGCACACCGCTATGCCGAGCAGCCGATGCTCTCGCGCACCCATGGTCAGCCGGCCTCGCCCACCACCCTCGGCAAGGAGATGGCCAATGTCGTACGCCGACTGCAGGCGCAACGCGCCCGCATTGCCGAGATCGCCCTACTCGGTAAGATCAACGGCGCCGTTGGCAACTACAACGCCCACCGCGTCGCCTACCCCGAGATCGACTGGCCGGGCTTCGCTCGTGGTTTCGTCGAGTCACTGGGGCTGACCTGGAACCCCTACACCATCCAGATCGAGCCACACGACTACATGGCCGAGCTGTTCGACGCGGTGGTGCGCTTCGACAACGTACTGATCGACTTCTGCCGCGATGTTTGGGGCTACATCTCGGTCGGCTACTTCAAGCAGCGCACCGTCGCCGGCGAGGTCGGTTCCTCGACCATGCCGCACAAGGTCAACCCGATCGACTTCGAGAACGCCGAGGGCAATCTCGGCATCGCCAACGCCATCCTCGAGCACCTCGCCGGCAAACTGCCGGTCTCGCGCTGGCAACGCGACCTCACCGACTCGACCGTGCTGCGCAACCTCGGTGTCGGCCTCGCCCACGTCACCATCGCGCTGCAATCGGCGCTCAAGGGCATTGGCAAGCTCGAGGCCAACCCCGAGTGCATGGCCGCCGACCTCGATGACAACTGGGAGGTGCTCGCCGAGCCGATCCAGACGGTGATGCGTCGCTATGGCGTCGACAAGCCCTACGAGAAGCTCAAGGCGCTGACGCGCGGTCACCGCATCGGTCCCGAGGCATTGGCCGAGTTCGTCGATGGGCTGGAGATCCCCGAGGCGGCCAAGGCCGAACTCAAGGCGCTGACCCCGGCGACCTATGTCGGCGATGCCGTCCGGCTCGCACGCGAGGTCTGAGGGCAGGAGGCGCTCCCACACGGGCCGCGCCCACGGCCCCACGAAAAAAATTGGCCGGTCACGTAGAACGTGACCGGCCTTCCATCAAGCCCCTGTCGGGGGGGAGTGGGGCTTAACTGGACCTGCGCGCCCGCCCGGTCCGACCGAGCAGACGACTAGAAACTGGGGTTGGGATGGGCGATCGCTCGCGACACACGCCGACCGGCCCGAAGGGCCGCATCGGCGTGTCGGCTGAGGCAGCAGGCGCCGATCCCTGGCGCGTGACGAGGTCGGTTCAGCCCTCGACCTGGGAGCGGATGGTCACGCGACGCTGCTTGACCGAGTAGATATCGAACTCGGGCAGCATCTCCAGCTCACCACGGCTCTCGACGGAGACGATATCGCTCGCCGGGATCCCCTTGGAGACCATGTAATCACGCACCGCGTTGGCGCGATTCATACCCAGGGTGTAGTTATAGGACTCTGCCCCCTTGGCATCGGTATGTCCGACCAGGGTCAGCTGCTCACGCGACTCGGTGGCGTTGACATCAGCGATGTAGTCGTCGAGACGCGCCAACTCGTTGTCGTTGACCACGTTCTCGATACGATACTTGTCGAACTCGAAGTTCAGACGCACCACGAACTCGGCCGGCACTGGCTTGACGCAGGGCTCGAGATCGTTCGGGCCTTGGGTGCTCTGCCAGCACTCGCCATAACCGGTGACCCAAGCGGTACCGGTCGGCTGGGCCGACCAGAAGTGGTCCATCAGATCGGCCGCATTGGCAGCCAGCGGGGCGCTCAGGGCCAGCGCCAAGGAGGCGGCGGCTGCTGCGGCGCGGGGGGTCTGTTTGAACTTGCGCATCTTCACGGTTTCCTGTTCAGGTGGGTGAGTGGTCCGATCGGCGACACGTTATAAGCTGTAGCACATGTCAGTAAAAAGCAACAGCGTGGTGCGTTAATCTCACCAGCGACTCAATGTCTGGCCCCCGACGCGGGATTTCAATCCGATCCTGACCCCGTGAACACCAGGGACCACACTCGCGACACAGACATTCTAGCCTACAACTGCCGCAACAGCGCAACTTTTTTCACTAACCGCAACATATTTACAACGAAAGTCATCATAAAACAACAGTACGTCGACGACGGACCCGGCGACGGCCACGACGCGGTAGGAAATATCCGGAAACCAACACCCCGCCGCCACTAGGAGAGCCACCATGCGCCAACCCGACACGCCACGAACCCTCGACGGAGTCGAACCGATCCGCGCCGCCGGGATCGAACTGGCCACCCAGGCCAGGCGCGAGCTGTTGCTCTTCGGCCCCGGCCTCGCCCCCGAACTCTATGACCATGAGGACTTCCTCGGGGCGGTGCAGCGGCTGGCGCTCGAGCGTCCCGACCAACCGGTCCGGATCCTGGTCGGCGAGACCCGCGAGGCGCGCCGCCACGGTCATCGGCTGATCGAGCTGGCACGCCGCCTGACCTCGCGCATCGCGATCCGCCGCTGCGCCGAGGACGACCGCGAGCGCACCGACGCCTTTCTCGTCGTCGACGCCCGAGGATATCTCTACCGTCACCATGGCGCCGCCTACAGCGCCGAATTGGTCCTCGGCGCCGCCGCTGAGGCGCGTCGGTTGCGTGAAGAATTCATCCAGATGTGGGAACGCAGCGACAGCGACCCAGAGGTCGCCAGGCTGCACCTCTAGACGGACAGAGCGCGGCCCATCACCGCGCTCGGCGACGGCATTGCACCGCCCCGTGTCGCCCCGGCTGAGGCCGGAACACGGCGTACAGGCACCCCCGTCCCGCCTCAGGCACGCGCGCGGCGCGCCTCGGACGGGACCTCGAGTTCATCGACGAAGCAGGGCCGGGCAATCCCATAGCCCTGGACATAGTCGACCCCGAGCTCGCGTAGTAGCGCCAGGATCTCCTCGTTCTCGACATACTCGGCGATGGTCTCCTTGCCCATGAAGTGCGCGATCTCGTTGAACGACTTGACGATCGCCCGGTCGTGGGGGTTGTCGAGGATGTCCTTGACGAAGGAGCCATCGATCTTGACGAAGTCGACCGGCAGCTGCTTGAGATAGCCGTAGGAGGACATCCCCGAGCCGAAGTCGTCGAGCGAGATCGGACAGCCCATCGACTGCAGCGACTCGAGCAACCGCACCGCCTGATCGAGATGCACGATGGCGGCGGTCTCGGTGACCTCGAAGCCGACCAGCCCCGGTGGCACCTGCCAACGCTCGAAGGCCGCGCGGATGAAGGCGTCGAGCCCCGGATCGCTCAACGATTGGCCGGAGAGGTTGATCGCCACCCCCCCGTAGCCGCGCACCAGTTCGGGGTTCTCGTGCAGCCAGCGCAGCGCCTCCTCGATCACCTGACGATCGACCTCGTGCATCAGGTTCATCGCCTCGGCGGCGCCGATGAAATCCGGCAATGGCAGCAAGGTGTCGTTGGCGTCATAGACGCTCAACAGGATCTCGCCATGATGGAAGGGGCCGACGGCGTCCCCCTCGCCCACTGCGGCAATCGGCTGCAGGCGCAACCGCTTGCGCCCGGTCTTGATCGCCTCCTCGGCCTGGGCCCAGCCACGCATGCGCTCGAGCTGGGCGATGATCTGCGGGTCGTCCTCGACATAGTGCACCACTCGACCACCGCCGGCGTGCTGGGCGGCGAGACAGGCGACATTGGCCGCCGAGAGGATGTGTTCAGGGCTCTCGACCCGGGTGTCGACCAGCGCCACGCCGAGGCTCACCGACAGTCGCAGCATCCGCTCCTGCAGGTTGACCGAGACCGACTCCAACGCCGCCCGCACCTGCTCGGCGGTCGCCAACGCCGTCTCGGCGTCGTGCGCCGGCGCGATCAGCGCGAACCGATTCCAGCCGAGATAGGCCAGACAGGGGGCATCGGGTAGCAGCGCGCGCAGCCGCTCGGCGATCAGCACCAACAGCCGTTCCCCGACGGCGTAGCCATGGGTGGCGGTCAGCAGCTCGAAGCGATCGAGTTCGAGGAAGCCGAGCAGATGACGCGGTTTCGTCGTGGTGCTGGTCAGCAGCCCGGTGAGCACCCCCACCAGTCGCCGCTGCCCGGGCAGCCCGGTCAGGGCGTCGTCGACGGTCTGTCCCCGGACCTGGTCATCGAGTTCGGCGAGGGTGGCCTCGGCGGCACGCTGCATCAGCGGACGGCGCGGCGGCGCCTGCACCCGCGCCTGCCCCTGAGCGAGCTGCGCGGCCAGGCGCGCCGGGGTGAAGGTACGAACCCGCCGCCCCATCGGATCGCTCAAGGCCAACCGAACGCCGTTCTCACTACGCCACACCAACCGATAGGCACGCTCGCCGGACGACTCGGTCAGCCAGATCACACTGCCCAGGGCCAACTCGGCGACCGTCTTGCGGGCCGCGCGCCAGTCCCCCTCCTCGACCCCCTCGGGCGGATCTCGGGGCTCGGGCTCGCTCCGCGTCGGCGGTTCGCCGACGAAGGCAACCCAGTGATCACGCCCGAGCTGTCCCCGCGCCACCTGGTGCAGGGCTGTGTCGATCTGTTGCGCCAGGGTATCGGCCCCGAAGGGATCGTGCCCGATATAGACCAACCCCTCGTAGATCGTTCCGGCCAAGGCGGGGATATCATCGACCTTATACTCGCCGCGCAACGCCCGGTGCAGGTTCCACAGCGGCCCCCAATAGCGCAGCCAGCGAGCGCTGTCGATTCCGGTATAGTTGCACACCGACTCGAGCAGATTGCGCCAACCGGCATCGAGTAGCTGCGGGAGCAGCGGGTGCACCAACTCACCACCGAAGGTCTCCTGCAACCGTCGCCGTACCCGCTCGCGGGCACGGCGCTCGCATTCACGCGCCTCATTGGCCCCGACCCAACGCGAGACATTGGCTCGATAGCGCGCGCCGACGCGCTCGCGCAACGAATGCAGCCCGGCCGAGATGGCCCGCAAGGTGTCGAGGTCACCCGCGTCGGTGACCACCAGCCGATGCACGAAGTCCTCGAACTCACCACTCAACACCCGGTCGTCGGCATCGCCGTTGAGCAGGAAGGAGGAGAGTTCCTCGAGCTGGTTCATCAATTCGACCAGCGGGTGTGCGGCAGCATCGACGCCACCACCACCACGACTGCTGACGGCCATCGCCAGGAAGTGGATCGACAGGCGTCGGATCAGGGTCTTGATACCCTCGGGGGCGAGCGGATCATCGAGGATCTGCGAGAGCATCTGGTCAGTCATATCGACCTGCTCGCGCACCCGTGGTGCCTGCAGTCCAGCGCTCCCACCCGCGCCCGGCTGAGCGGCGAGCAGCTGCGCGACCCCGGCCGGCGCCTCCCCACCGCCCAGCGCGCGCTCGGTCAACTGTTGGAACAGCTTGCCGAGCCCAACCCCTTGACGGCGCGGCTCAGCGGCCTCGGCAGCGGCACGGGCATCCGGCCTCGGCTGACGCGGCGCACTCGCCGCACGGCGGTCGCCGTCCGCGGCGGTGTTGGTGACACGCGGCTGGATCGGCGCGAACTCGGGCAACCCCTGGGTGTGCCAGTGCTGCAACAGTTCCAGGTAAAAGGTCTCGAGATGCTGCACCATGGGCGTCGCCGCCAACTGCAGCGTACGGCACAGCAGCTCCCCCTCCACCCCGGCCTGACGCAAGGCATCGGTCAGGGCCTCGACCAGTGGCTCGGGCTCCAAGGCCACACGGATCTCGCCGAAGACCCCGGTCAGATGGGCACGCAGGGCACGCAATGGCTCGGCAAGCTCACGCTCGAGCCGATTGATCAGCTCCGAGCGCGCCAACCACAGCTCGAATTCGTGCGGATCGACGAGTTCGAGCGAGCCATCCCGCGCCGTCTTGCTCGCGGTGGTTCGCGGCTGCTGTCGCCCCGCCACGGCAAGCCCACCGAGCCCTTCCAGCACTGCGCCGCTCAGCCCCTGCGCCAGCGCCCCGGCCTGGAAGGCACGCCCGAGCTGACCGATCCCCCCGACGAAGTGCGCGCGCTGCGCATCGTTCTCGGCGCGCTCGCTGTGGCTCCACAGGGTATCGATCAAGGTCGCAAAGAGGTCATCGACCAACGGCGAGAGCTGCTCGCGGCTGAACTGTTCGATCAGCGCCTGGGCCCGGGAGGCCACGGCCGTCGCCGAGGCCGGTGGCGGCGTCGCCCCGGAGTCGGATAGGAAGCGCTCCAGATGCATCTGCCCATCGGCGGCGAAGTGGATGAAACGGGCCCCTACCCCACCCTCGACGCGATGCACCACGACGATCACCGCCTGCAGGGTACGGCGGCGATCGTCGAGTGGGAGCTTGAAGCGGATCTGGCAACGCTCGCCAGCCTGCAGCTGCAGCTCGGACTCGCGCTTGCCCATGTCGAGCAGCAGCCCGCCGCTGCACAGATTGCGCACCCGACACTCGAGGCGCGGTTGGTTGGGGGCTCGGATCTCGGCCGGAAGATCGACGGCGGTGCGACGCTGGCGCCGCCGCTCTCGGGTCTCGCCGTGTGCGCCATCGTTAGCCATCAGCGCTTCCCTCTTCCAGAACGTGCGCCCCTGGCAGCCAGCGACCACCGACAACCGGGCGCCATCGCCCGGTTGCGACACCAGCAGAGATCATCGTCATGCAACACCACAACAGGTAAAGACGCGAGACGCCCACGACCGCGGCGGTCGTAGACCGCAACGTCCCTGATTCGGCGTTCCCCGTGACTCTCCTCGCGCATGATCCAGGTCATTTCCCGCCAGGTCCCGGCAATATGCCCCTTGGACCCAGCCAATCGGGCTTAGTTTGCGCTTTTATGACGACCCTGGCCAGCCTGCCGGATCGCCCCGCAACCCACTGAACCTACCCGGCGCTGGGCTGACGCCAGCGCACCACCCCCTGCTCGAACACCGCGCGTCCACCCTCGAGCAGACGCTCGAGCGGCGGCTTGCGCACCCGCCAAGACAACCCCAACAGGGTATGGCTGTCACTGGCGGCGAGCAGATAGTCATCACTGGTCTGAATGGCATCGACCAGCCCCAGCTCGACGGCCCGCGTGCCGTGCCAGTATTCACCGGTAGCCACCCGATCGAGGTCGAGCCCGGGGCGATACTCGGCGACGAAGCGCTTGAACAGCGCATGGGTCTCCTCGAGCTGCTCGCGCAGCTTACGTCGCCCCTCCTCGGTATTCTCGCCGAACAGGGTCAGGGTGCGCTTGTGTTCACCGGCGGTGTGCAGCTCGAAGTCGACCCCATGACGTTCGAGCAGACGATGGAAGTTGGGGATTTCGGCAAGCACCCCGATCGAACCGAGCACCGCAAAGGGCGCGGCGATGATGCGATCGGCGACACAGGCCATCAGGTAACCGCCACTGGCCGCGACCTTGTCGACCGCCACCGTCAGGCGGATACCGCGCTCGCGCAACCGCGCCAACTGCGAGGCGGCCAGGCCATGCTCGCTGACCATGCCGCCGGCATTGTCGAGGCGCACCAGCACCTCGTCCTCGGACCGTGCCTCGAGCAGCAGCGCGCTGACCAGGGCACGCAACGCGGCGGCCTCGGTGGCGCGAATATCGCCCTTGAACTCGATCACAAACAGCCGGGGCCGGGTCGCGCTCGCCTGCGCGCGCTGCTTGTCATGCTTGCGCTCGGCCTTGTGCGCCTCACGCAGCGCCTTGCCGGTGAGGGTGGCCTGGCGCAGTCGCATCGCCTGATCACGCAATCGCGCCCCGAGGTCGACCACCTCGAGACGCCCCGAGACCGGCGCCGGGGGCTGTCCGCTGGCACGCGCGCGCACCACCACGATCAGCAGCACCACGAGCGCAAGCAACAGGGTCAGGGTCTTGGCGAGAAACAATCCGTAGTCGAACAACAGCTCCATCAATGGTGGCATCGGCAGACATCCTCAGGCGCAGGAGATCAACCACTCAGACCGCGATCGGCGCCCGGATCAACGGGTGCGGATCATAGCCCTCGACGGCGATATCCTCGTATCGGTACTCGAACAGACTTGGCGCACGTTGCAGCCGCAACCGAGGCAGTGGCCGGGGTTCGCGTGCGAGCTGGGCATACACAATATCCGCGGTGAGATGATTGCGGTAAAGGTGCAGGTCACCGAAAGTGTGGATGAATTCACCGGGCAGCAGGTCGCACTGCTGGGCGATCATGGTTGTCAATAGGGCATAACTGGCAATATTGAAAGGCACGCCGAGGAAGAGATCGGCGCTGCGTTGGTAGAGCTGGCAGGACAGCCGCCCGTCGGCCACCTGGAACTGGAACAGACAGTGACAGGGGGCAAGCGCCATACGCCCGGCGGCGACGTTGTCCTGCGGCCCGTGGCCCTCGTCGGGGAGGTCGGCCGGATTCCAGGCGCTGACCACCAACCGGCGTGAGTAGGGGCGCTCGCGGATTGCCGTGAGCAGCGCGGCGAGCTGGTCGATGCGACGCCCGTCGGGCGCCGGCCAGCTGCGCCACTGGGCGCCGTAGACCGGCCCCAGGTCGCCGTCCGGCGCGGCCCACTCGTCCCAAATACTGACCCCGTAGCGCTGCAGGTCGGCGGCATTGGTCGAGCCCGAGAGGAACCACAGCAGCTCGTGGACCACGCTCTTGAGGTGGACGCGCTTGGTGGTGAGCAGCGGGAAGCCCTCGGCGAGGTCGAAGCGCACCTGACGCCCGAACACCGAACGGGTACCGACCCCGGTGCGATCGTCGCGATCGTGACCGTTGTCGATCACGTCGCGCAGCAGGTCGAGATAGACGCGCATCGCTCAGCCCACCGGACCGAGCAGCAGCGAGCGCCCGTCCATGCGCGGGTCGGGATCGAGCCCCATCAGCGCCAGCACCGTCGGCGCGAGGTCCTTGAGCGCGCCACCGAGCGACAACCGCCAGGGCTGCTCGTCGATCACTAGGCAGGGCACCGGATAGGTGGTGTGCTGGGTGTGCGGCGCGCCGGTGACCGGGTCGACCATCTCGTCGCAGTTACCGTGATCGGCGGTGAGGATCACCGAGTAGCCGGCGGCGACGGCGGCGTCGAGCACCCGCCCGACCTCGCGGTCCAAGGTCTCGACGGCGCGGATCACCGACTCGCGCACCGCGGTGTGACCGACCATATCACCGTTGGCAAAGTTGGCGACAACGAAGGGGAAGGCGCGCCGACCGAGCACCTCGACCAGGGTGTCGGCGACCTCGGGGGCGCTCATCTCCGGTTGCAGATCGTAGGTGGCGACCTTAGGCGAGGGGATCAGCACCCGCTCCTCGCCCGGCAGCGACTCGTTCTCGCCGCCGTTGAAGAAGAAGGTGACGTGGGCGTACTTCTCGGTCTCGGCGCAGTGAAACTGCGCCAGTCCGGCCGCGGCGAGCACGCCCCCGAGGGTGGTGCGCGGCGCATCGCTGGCGAAGGCCGCGGGCAGGCCGTACTTGGGGTCGTACTCCATCATCCCGGTGACCCGCACGCCGGTCACCCCGCGGCGGTCGAACGCGGCGAACGCCGGATCAGCGAAGGCCGCAACCAGCTGGCGCGGACGGTCCTTGCGGAAGTTGAAGTGGATCACCTGGTCGCCGTCACGGATCGGCTCGGCGCCCTCAAGCACCGTTGGCACGATGAACTCGTCGTCCTCGCCGGCCTCATAGGCCGCGGCGATCGCCGCGCGCGCGTCGGGCGCGCGCCGCCCCTCACCATCGGCCATGGCGCGCCAGGCCTGCTCGGTGCGCTCCCAGCGGTTGTCGCGATCCATCGCATAGAAGCGACCGCTGACCGTGGCGATCTGACCGCCGGCCTCGCGCAGCGCCGGCTCGAAGGCGTCGAGATAGCCGAGCACAGAGCGCGGCGGGGTGTCGCGCCCGTCGGCGAACAGATGCACCTGGGCGCGCGCACCCTGGCGCCGGCACAGCTCGATCAGCGCCGCGAGATGGTTGACGTGACTGTGCACACCACCGTCGGAGACCAGCCCCATCAGCTGCACCGGCCGGCCGGCCGCGGCCGCCGCGCGCGCTGCGGCGATCAGCGCGGCGTTGTCGTAGAAGCTGCCATCGGCGATGGCGTCGTCGATCAGCACCAGGTCCTGACGCACCACACAGCCCGAGCCGATCGACATGTGGCCGACCTCGGAGTTGCCCATCTGCCCGTCGGGCAGGCCCACCGCCTGCCCCGAGGCCATCAGCGTGGTGTGCGGGTGGCTGGAGAAGTAGCGATCGAGGTTGGGGGTGTCGGCGATCGCGACCGCGTTGTTGGCCTTGGCCGGATTGACGCCGAAGCCGTCCAGGATGATCAGGATCACCGGTCGGCGGGGCAGTTGCTGCATGGGGTCGCTCATCACTCTCTCCTCGAAGACGGTCAGGTTCACGGGGCCGGGGACGAGGGACCGGACCACGCGACAGGAAAACCGCCTAGTTTAACCGCTGACGCCCTTCGACCGCGTCCACCATCCCACGCCCGCCCGCAGGCCCCTTCCGGCACAGAGATGGACGCGCCGATGACGATCATCAAGAAACCTTCAGGTCACAGGTTTAAGATCGGCGCAGGAATCCGACCCCGTTCGATCGGGCCAGGGCCCCAGCAATACCGCCACGACAACAGCCCGCACCACGCGGCGCCCCGGAGGAGAGCACTCAATGAACACCGATCGTATCATCGCCTTCGTCATGGCCGGCGGCCAGGGCTCGCGCCTGCAGCCGCTCACCGCCGCCCGCTCCAAGCCCTCGGTGCCCTTCGGCTCGCGCTACCGCATCGTCGACTTCGTGCTCAGCAACCTGGTCAACTCGCAGATCCAGACCATCTATCTGCTGGTGCAGTACAAGTCGCAATCGCTCATCGAGCACGTACGCAAGGCCTGGACCATCTCGCCGCTGCTGCAGAGTCAGTTCGTCACCGTGGTGCCGCCGCAGATGCTCTCCGGGCAGCACTGGTTCCAGGGTACCGCCGACGCGGTCAACCAGAACATCAACCTGATCGAGGAGCACCGTCCCGACCGGGTGGCGGTGTTCGGCGCCGATCACATCTATCGCATGGACGTGCGCCAGATGCTCGCCTTCCATCGCGAGCGCCAGGCCGACGTCACCATCGCCGCGCTGCCGGTACCGCTGGCCGAGGCCGCGAGCTTCGGCGTCATCGCCGCCGACCCCGAGGGCCGTATCCAGGGCTTCGAGGAGAAGCCGGCCTCGCCCACCCCGATGCCCAACGACCCGGCGCTGGCCTTCGCCTCGATGGGCAACTACATCTTCGACACCGAGGTGCTGCTCGAGGCGCTCAAGGCCTGCCGCGACGCCGGCGAGACCGACTTCGGTCAGCACGTACTGCCGCGCCTGCTGCGCACCCACCGGCTCTATGCCTACGACTTCTCGACCAACCGCATCCCCGGCATCCAGCCCTACGAGGACCAGGTCTACTGGCGCGACGTCGGCACCATCGACGCCTACTTCGAGGCTCACAAGGACGTACTCGGCGCCGATCCGGCCTTCGACATGTTCAACCCCGAGTGGCCGATCTTCTCCAGCAACTACCAAGGCCCGGTGGCCAAGCTGGTCGGCGGCGAGGTGCGCAATACCCTGCTCGGCGCAGCCACGGTGATCCACGAGGGGGCGCGGGTACGTGACTCGATCATCCGCCGCGAGACGGTGATCGAGGAGGACGTCGAGCTCGACAATTGCGTGATCATGGACTATGTGCGCATCGGGCGCGGCGCCCGGCTGCGCAACGTCATCGTCGACCGCCACAACATGATCGAGCCGGGCGCACGCATCGGTTTCGACCGCGCGCACGACGCCGAGCACTTCCACGTCAGCCCCGGCGGGGTGACGGTGGTCCCCATGGGACGACTGAGCTACTACGCCCGCGACGTCCTCGACCCCAACATGCGTGGGCGCTACTCGGAGTGATCAACGGCTGCGGATGCGCGGGTCGAGGGCGAGATAGAGTAGATCGGTGAGGGTGTTGACGACGAGATAGGCGAGCGCGATCACCAGCACCGCGCCCTGCACCAGCGGGTAGTCGCGCGCCTGGATCGACTCCACCACCAGGCTGCCGAGCCCCGGCCAGGCGAACACCGTCTCGGTGATCACCGCGCCGCCGAGCAGCGCGCCGAACTGCAGCCCGAGCAGGGTGAGCACCGGCAGCCAGGCGTTGCGCAGGGCGTGGCGCCACAGCACCCGCGCCGGTCCCGCGCCCTTGGCGCGGGCGGTGCGCACATAGTCCTCGCCGAGCACCTCGAGCAGGCTCGACCGCACCATCCGCGCCAGCACCGCCGCCAGCCCGGTTCCCAGGGTCAGCGCCGGGAGCAGCAGCGACAGCGGCCCGTCGCGCCCGCTCACCGGCGTCCACCCGAGCCACAGCGAGCAGACCAGGATCAGCAACGGCCCGAGCCAGAAGTTGGGGATCGCCGCGCCGAGCATGGAGAAGCCCATCGCGACGCGATCGATCCACCCGCCCTGGTGCAGCGCCGCCAGCACCCCGAGCGGCAGCGCCACCACCACCGCCAGGGCGAGCGCGGCCACGGCCAGCTCCAGGGTCGGCCCGGCGCGCTCGGCGAGCAGCGCCGTCACCGCCCGGCCACTGTGCAGTGAGACCCCGAGATCGAGCCGCGCCAGCCCACCGAGATAATCCAGGTACTGCGTCCACAGCGGCCGATCGAGACCCAGCGCGGCGCGCAGCTCGGCCTGGTCGACGGCGCGCGCGCCCTCCCCCAGCATCGCCGCCACCGGATCGCCCGGCACCAGATGGATGAGCAGGAACACCAGGGTGCAGACCCCGAGCAGGCTTGCCGCCGCCTCGCCGAGACGCCCGAGCAGCGCGCCCATCTCAGCCGCGGATCTCCACCGGGGTGCCGACCGGGGTCTGGTCGAAGAGCGCGATCAGCGCCGCGTCGTGCATGCGGATGCAGCCGTGCGAGCGCGGCTCGCCGAGCGGCTCGCTCGGCGGGGTACCGTGGATGTAGATATAGCGGCGCAGGGTGTCGACCTCGCCGCCGCGGTTGCGCCCCGGCTCGCAGCCGGTGAGCCAGAGAATGCGGGTGGTGATCCAGTCGCGACCGGGGTGGGCGGCGCGCAGCGCCGCGTCGCAGATCTCGCCGGTGGGCCGGCGGCCCCGGAACACCGTCCCCGGCGCGCAGCCCGCGCCGATGCGCGCGCGCACCCGGTGCAGCCCGCGCGGGGTGCAACCGCTGCCGTTGCGCTCACCGACCCCGTTGCGCCCGGTCGAGACCGGGTAGCGGGCGAGCACGCGCGCGCCGGCCGACAGGGTCAGGGTCTGGGTAGGGACATCGATCAGGATACGGCGCTCGCTCATCACTCCTCCTTTGCTGCGACCGGGACGCGCACGACCTGCGCCAGCCCATCATAGTTGCCGTCGCCGGCCGGTCGATAGCCGCGAATGGTCGCGCGCTGCGCCGCCACCTGATCCTCGTACCACAGCGGCACCAACGCCAGCTCGGCATGGACGATCGCCTGCAGCGCGGCATAGGGCGCACGCGCGGCGGCCAGCGAGGGCGCGCGCGCCGCAGTCACGATCAGCCGGTCGACCGAGGCGTTGCGATAGCGGCCCCGATTGGCGCCCCCCGGCGGCAGCGATTCGGAGTGCAGCGCGTAGCGGAAGATGTCGGGGCTTCGCACCCCCACCCAGGTCAGCGCATAGAGGGTGAAGCGCCCGGCCTTGACGTCGCCGAAGAAGGTCCCCCAGTCGTGCCCCTGCACCGCCAGCGCGATCCCGGCTGCGGCGAGCTGCGCCTGCAGCGCCCCGGCCAGGCGCAGCCGGAAGGGATCGCTCGAGGTCTTGAGGGTCAGGTGCAACGGATTCCCGGGGCCGAACCCGGCGCCTGCGAGCAGCGCTTGGGCGCGCCCGGGGTCATGAGGCCAGGGCGCAAGATCACCCCGCCCCGCCCAGTGCTCGGGCGGCAGGATCGACTCGGCGAGTCGCGCGCGACCACCGAGCAGGGTGCGGATCAACAAGGGCCGGTCGATCGCCTGGGCGATGGCGCGGCGCACCGCCAGGGAGCCGGTGCGCGGGTCCTCGAGGTTGAAGCCGAGATAGGAGAGGTTGGCGCCGGGCACGGCGCGCACCGCAATACCCGGGGCGCGCGCCAGATGATCGACCAGCTCGGGCGGCAGGTCGCCCTGCAACAGGTCGACCTCGCCGCGCAGCAGCTTCATCACCCGCACGCTGGGGTCGCGCACCGTCACCAGCGCGATCCGCTGACCGTCGGCGCAGCGTTCGAGCAGCAGCGCGTCGGGGTCGGGTCGCTCGACCAGCCGCAGCGGTCCGCTGCCGATCGGTGCGGTGACGAAGGGATGGTCGCGGGCGATCGCCGCCGCCGGCAGCACCGCCAGCACCAGCCGACTCGGCAGCGCCGCGTCGGGTGCGTGCAGCGCCAGCTCCAGGGTGTCGTCGTCGCACGCGCGCAGCGCCGCGATACCGGCGAGCGCGGCGCGGTGCGGCGAGCGCGAGCCCGGCGCACGGATCGACTCCAGGGTGGCGACGACATCGTGCGCGGTGAGCCGGCTACCGTCGCTGAACAGACGCCCCTGCTCGCCGAGCCGAAAACGGTAACGGGTCGCCCCCAGCCGCTCCCAGCGCGCCAGCCCGGGCACCGGCCGGGCGGCCGCATCGAGCCGCACCAGGGTGCGATAGAGCAGCCGGTTGACCCGCTCGGAGGTGGCGTCGGTGGCCAGACGTGGATCGAGGTTGCGCGGCGGGCGCGCCACCGCGAAGCGGATCACCGCGTCCTCGCGCGCCCCCTGGGCGCAGCCGCCGAGCACGGCGGCTGCGCCGAGCGCGAGCGGCCGCGCGCCGCTCACCAGTCGCGGTAGGGGTGACGGGCGAGGCGCGCGTTGAAGTAGCGCGGGTCGTCGCTGACCTCCTCGCCGAGCCAGTCGGGACGGACGAAGGCGGCCCGTTCGTCCTCGAGTTCGAGCTCGGCGAGCACCAGCCCGGCATTGGCCCCGGCGAACTCGTCGACCTCCCACACCCGGCCCGCGACCGGCACCAGGTGACGCACCTTCTCGACCAGCGCGGTGCAGGCCAGATCGCGCAGCATCGCCTCGGCGTCGGCCACCGGGACGGGGTACTCATACTCGGCGCGGGCGATGCCGCGGCTCGCCCCCTTGAGGGTGAGGAAGGCCTGCTCGCCGGCGATCCGCACCCGCAGCGTCAACCCCGGCTCGGCCACCAGATAGCCCTGCACCATGCGGGTGCTGCGGCTGACCGCCTCGCGCCAGCCGGCGTCGCACACCAGGAACTTGCGTTCGATCTCGATTGCCATGACTGACCTCCAGGATGCACGGCGGGCAATGCCCGCCGCGTCCGTTCAGGCGCGCTCGAACAGCGCCATCGACTCCACATGTCCGGTGTGCGGGAACATGTCCATCACCCCGGCAGCACGCAGCCGGTAGCCGAGCCCGTTGACCAGGCGATCGGCGTCGCGCGCCAGGGTCGAGGGGTAGCAGGAGACATAGACGATACGCTCGGCACCGAGCCGCGGCAGCCAGTCGAGCACCTGCAGCGCACCGCTGCGCGGCGGGTCGAGCAGCACCTTGCCGAAGCGCTCGCGCATCCACGGCTCGAGTTCCAGCTCGCCGTAGAGATCGGCGGTGTGGAAGCGGGTGTTGTCGATGCCGTTGCGCGCGGCGTTGCGCTCGGCGCGCGCCACCAGCCCGGCGTCACCCTCGACCCCGACCACGCTGGCGGCCTGGCGCGCCAGCGGCAGGGTGAAGTTGCCGAGCCCGCAGAACAGGTCGAGCACGGTCTCATCGGGCTGGACGTCGAGCAGACCGAGCGCCTGGTCGATCATCGCGCGGTTGAGCGCGAGGTTGACCTGGGTGAAGTCGTTGGGCAGGAACTCCAAGGTCAGGCCGTGACGCGGCAGGCTGTAGGACAGGTCGATCTCGTGACCAGGCAGCGGGCGCACCGTCTCCGGGCCGCCCTCCTGGAGATAGATGTGGTAGCCCTCACGCTCGCCGAGCGCGCGCAGCACCTCCAGATCGGCATCGCTCGGCGCCTGCAGTACGCGGAACACCAGCACGCAGGGCTTGTCGCCGACGGCGACCTCGATCTGCGGCACCTGGTCGCGGATGCTCAGCGCGTCGATCGCCGCACCGATCTCCACCAGCCGCTCGCCGACGGCCGGGTGCAGCACCGGACAGCGCTCGAGGTCGGCGAGAAAGGCGTTGCCGCGCTCGCGGAAGCCGACCAGGGTGCGCCCCTTCTTCTCCACCCGACGTACCCCGAGCCGGGCCTTGCGCCGGTAGCCCCAGTGGTCGGCCACCAGGGGATCGAGCCAACGCTCGGGCTCGACCTTGCCGATGCGTTCGAAGACATCGGCGAGACTGGCCTGCTTGGCACGGATCTGCGCCGCCGTGTCCTGGTGCTGCAGCGAGCAACCGCCGCACACCCCGAAGTGCGCGCAGCGCGGCTCGACCCGCTCGGGCGAGGCGTGCAGCACCTCGACCACCCGGCCCTCGTCGTAGCGACGCTGCACCCGGGTGTACTGGAAGCGGACGCGCTCGCCGGGCAGGGCGCCGTCGACGAACACGGCCTTGCCGTCGAGGTGGGCGAGCCCCCGACCCTCGTGGGTCAGGCTCTCGATCTCGACCTCGACCGGGTCCTGGGGGAGCGGCTTGCGTTTTCTTCTCGACACGGACTTAGATACTCGTTCGTTGTGGATGATGGGGATCAGGCCGGGAACACCCCGGTCGACAGATAACGGTCGCCGCGGTCGCAGATGATGGCCACGATCACCGCGTTCTCGACCTCGGCGGAGAGACGCAGCGCCGCGGCCACCGCGCCGCCCGAGGAAACGCCGGCGAAGATGCCCTCGCGCGCGGCCAGCGCGCGCATCGTCTCCTCAGCGTCCTGCTGGCTGACGTCGATGATGCGATCGACCCCGGCCGGGTCGTAGACCTTGGGCAGATAGGCCTCGGGCCAGCGGCGGATGCCGGGGATGCTCGCGCCCTCGGCCGGCTGCACGCCGACGACCTGCACCGCCGGGTTCTGCGCCTTGAGATAACGCCCGGTGCCCATGATGGTGCCGGTGGTGCCCATCGAGCTGACGAAGTGGGTCACCCGACCTGCGGTGTCGCGCCAGATCTCGGGGCCGGTGCCGAGGGTATGCGCCTCGGGGTTGTCGGGGTTGGAGAACTGATCGAGCCGTACCCCCTCACCGCGCGCCTCCATCTCCAGGGCGAGATCGATGGCCGCCTCCATGCCGCCGGTGGCGGGGGTGAGGATGATCTCGGCGCCATAGCTGCGCATCGCCCCGCGGCGCTCGGCGCTCATGTTCTCGGGCATGATCAGCACCATGCGATAGCCGCGAATGGCCGCCGCCAGCGCCAGCGCGATGCCGGTATTGCCGCTGGTGGCCTCGATCAGGGTGTCGCCGGGACGGATGGTACCGCGCTCCTCGGCGCGACGGATCATGTTGAGCGCGGGCCGGTCCTTGACCGAGCCGGCGGGGTTGTTGCCCTCGAGCTTGGCGAGGATCAGGTTGGAGGTCTCGCCGGGCAGACGCTGCAAACGCACCAGCGGCGTGTTGCCGACGAAGTCTTCGATGGTCGGATAGGACATGTTCTCGTTACCGTGGCCAATGGCGGGAGTGGGTTCGGACCGGCTGGCCCGGCGTGCAGGCGGCGCATTGTGCCAGATCGCCGGGCACCCGGTCAGGCATCGCCAGCCGGTCCGACATCACGTTACGCCAACCCGACACCATCAGGCAAAGCGCCACCGGACGCCTGCTCAACGCCCCTTGCCCGATCCCGACTGGACGTAATAACTCAGCTTGTCGGAGAGGTTGAGATATTCGATGATGTCCTCGGTCAGCTCCGACTGGTGCAGACTCTCGCGAATGCTCGCCTCCTCCTCCGACAGATCGAGGATCAGCGCCTGATCGTTCGGGATCTCCGGCGAATAGACCAGCACATTGGGCTTGAGCAGCGCATCCGGGTTGATCGAGATCACCACCGCGATGCGCTCGTCGTCGAGCCGCACGACGGTCCCCGGCGGGTAGACACCGAGATTGGTGATCAGGGTGGTGAGCACCCGCGGGTCGTAGCGCGCGCGCTCCTTGGTATACATGCTCGAGACGGCCTGGTGCGGCGACAGCCCACGCCCGCTGCGGGCACCATTGCAGAGGTTGTCGTAGCGATTGACCACGCTGACGATGCGGGTGAGCATGCCCAGCGCGTTGCCGTTGAGACCCTCGGGATAACCGCTGCCGTCGATGTGCTCGTGATGCTTGCCGATGACCTCGACCACCGCCTCGGGCAGGGTACCGATGCTCCGGGCGATCTCCACCCCGTAACGCGGGTGTTGTTCGTAGAGGGCACGCTCCGGCTTGTTCCAGTCGCCCTTTTTGTGCAGGATCTGCGAGGGGATGCGCTGCAGCCCCAGGTCGTGGAAGAGCGCGGCGAGACCGAGCAAACGCAGGGTGTCAGGGTCGAGCCTGAGCTTACGCCCCGCCACCAGCGCCAAGGCCATCACGTTGATGGCGTGATGATAGGTGTTCTCGTCCTGGCTCTTGAGGTTGACCAGCTGCACCGTGGCCTCGTGGTCGGCGGTCAGGTCCTCGACCATCTGCGAGACCAGCACATCGGCCTCCTCGGCCGCTTGCGCCGGGGCCGAGCGCAGGTGCGACATCAGCTTGCGCGCCAGCACCACCGATTGACGATAACGCTTGGCGCAGAGGTTGAGACGCTTGCGCCGTTCCTTGAGTACGCGGATACGCGCGTTCTTCTCCTCCCACAGGGAGGCCTCGAGGTCGGCGCGGAGCTGATCGCGGGCCTCGGCGTCGATCTCCGGCTCGACCGGGGGCAGCTCCTCGGGTTCGGGATCGCTGCGTGCCGGATCGATCCGTACCCGTCCGAGGTCGAGCTGCAGCAGCGTCTCGAGCTGCTTACGGGTGCGGATCTTGAAGCTATTGGTGAAGAACGGATGCGCCATCCAGGGCAGGTCGAGGTGTACGAACATCCCGATACGTAACCTGGGTTTACCTTGTGTGTTCTCACTCACGGCGCAACCTGCACTGACCGACATTGGATCCGACATCTGACCGGCTCGCCCGCGCCACGTCGGCTCCCCGGCGCGCTCGCACCATGACCGCCCCGACACCGCCGCGCCCATGTCTCGGCACGGGCAGCGCCAGGCCTCGGCGTGGCCGGTAAGCTAGCGACCGCGATCCGGGCGGTCAACACGCGACCGAGACGCAACACCGAGGGTTGACGACCTTGCTTGATTATCATCGGGGCGACTTGTAGCTTGCCCCGAACGCGCGCCCCGGGACCGGCGCGCCCCACTCTTTCCGACCCGTTGAGATCGACGTGACAGACTATAAACAGACGCTCAATCTTCCCAAGACCGGCTTCGCGATGAAGGCCAACCTGGCACAGCGCGAGCCCGAGATGCTCAAACGCTGGGAGTCGATGGATCTCTACGCACGCATCCGCGAGGCCCGCGCCGGCGCCGAGCGCTTCGTGCTGCACGATGGCCCACCCTACGCCAACGGCGACATCCATATCGGCCACGCCGTCAACAAGGTGCTCAAGGACATCATCGTCAAGTCGCGCACCCTGGCCGGATTCGACGCCCCCTACGTCCCGGGCTGGGACTGTCACGGTCTGCCGATCGAACTCCAGGTCGAGAAGAAAAAGGGTAAACCGGGGCAGAAGATCAGTGCCGCCGAATTCCGCCGCGCCTGTCGCGACTATGCCGCCCGCCAGGTCGACGGCCAGCGCACCGACTTCAAGCGCCTGGGCGTGCTCGGTGACTGGGACAACCCCTATCTCACCATGGACTACGGCTTCGAGGCCGACATCATCCGTGCGCTCGGGCGCATCATCGACAATGGGCACGTCCACAAGGGGTTCAAGCCGGTGCACTGGTGCGTCGACTGCGGCTCGGCGCTGGCCGAGGCCGAGGTCGAGTACGCCGACAAGCAGTCGAGCGCGATCGACGTGCGCTTCCGACTGGTCGACCCCAATGCCCTCGAGGGCCGCTGTCACACCGCCCCCGACGGTGCCGGCAGCGGTCCGGTGGCGGTGGTGATCTGGACCACCACGCCCTGGACCCTACCGGCCAACCAAGCCGTCGCACTCAACGCCGAGCTCGACTACGTGGTGGTCGAGGCCGAGCATGACGCCGCCCCGGGCGGGCGCGAGCGGTTGATCGTCGCCGAAGGGCTGCTCAAGGACACCATGGACCGCTGGGGCATCGAACACTACCGCGTGCTCGGCTATGCCCGCGGCATCGATCTCGAAGGGCTGCGACTGCACCACCCCTTCTACGACCGCGAGGTACCGGTGATCCTCGGCGAGCATGTCAGCCTCGATGCCGGTACCGGCGCGGTACACACCGCCCCGGGCCACGGCCTCGAGGACTACCTCGTCGGTCAGCGCTATGGCCTGCCAATCGACAACCCGGTCGGCGGTGATGGGTGCTTCCTACCCGATACCGAGCTGTTCGCCGGCGAGCACGTGTTCAAGGCCAATGAACACGTCATCGAGGTGCTCAAACACCACGGCGCACTCCTGCTCGAGACCCGCATCACCCACAGCTACCCGCACTGCTGGCGGCATAAGACCCCGATCATCTTCCGCGCCACCCCGCAGTGGTTCATCAGCATGGACCAACAGGGGCTGCGCGCGGCGGCACTGCGCGAGATCGACAAGGTTGAGTGGCTGCCGGAGTGGGGGCGCAACCGCATCGAGGCGATGGTCCAAGGCCGCCCCGACTGGTGCATCTCACGCCAGCGCACCTGGGGCGTGCCGATCCCGCTGTTCGTCCACAAGGAGAGTGCCGAGCTGCACCCGCGCACCGCCGAGCTGATCGAGCAGGTCGCCGAGCGCGTCGAGCGCGAGGGTATCGAGGCCTGGTTCGCGCTCGATCCGGCCGAACTCCTCGGCGCCGAGGAAGCCGCGCACTACGACAAGGTGCACGACACCCTCGACGTCTGGTTCGACTCCGGGGTGACCCACGCCTGCGTGCTCGAACGGCGCGCCGAACTCGGCCGCCCGGCCGACCTCTATCTCGAGGGCTCCGATCAGCACCGCGGCTGGTTCCAGTCCTCGTTGATGACCTCCACCGCGATCCACGATCACGCCCCCTATCGTCAGGTACTCACCCACGGCTTCACCGTCGACGCCAAGGGCGAGAAGATGTCCAAGTCCAAGGGCAACGTGGTCAAGCCGCAGGCAGTGGTCAAGAACCTCGGCGCCGACATCATCCGACTGTGGGTCGCGGGTACCGACTATCGCGGCGAGATGAGCGTCAGCGACGAGATCCTCAAGCGCACCGCCGACAGCTACCGACGCATCCGCAACACCGCGCGTTTTCTGCTCGCCAACCTCAACGGCTTCGACCCGGTCAGCGACCTGCTGCCCCCCAGCGAGATGCTCGCCCTCGACCGTTGGGCGGTCGATCGCGCCGCACGCCTCCAGCAGGAGATCGTCGCCGCCTACGAGGACTACCAGTTCCACCTGATCTGCCAGAAGCTGCAGCAGTTCTGCGTGGTCGACCTCGGCGGTTTCTATCTCGATGTCATCAAGGACCGTCAATACACCACCCAGGCCGACAGCCAGGCGCGGCGCTCCTGCCAGAGCGCGATGTATCACATCATCGAGGCGATGGCACGCTGGATGGCGCCGATCCTGAGCTTCACCGCCGACGAGATCTGGCGCCACATCCCCGGCGAGCGCGGCGAGACCCCGTTCACCGAGCAGTGGTACGCGGGACTGTTCACCCTCGCCGCTGACGAACCACTCGGCCGCGCCTTCTGGGATCAGGTGATCGCGGTGCGCGCCGCCGTCGGACCGGCGCTGGAGGCCGCGCGCAAGGCCGGGGCCATCGGCGCCGGGCTCGACGCCGAACTCACCCTCTATTGCGCCCCCGAACTGCAGACCTCGCTGGCCCGCCTCGAGGACGAGCTGCGCTTCGTGCTGATCACCTCGGCGGTGACCCTCGCGCCACTCGAGCAGGCACCCGAGGCCGCCCAGGACACCGACCTCGACGGCCTGCGGGTGACGGTCACGCCGAGCAGCCACCCCAAGTGCGTGCGTTGCTGGCACCGTCGCGCCGATGTCGGCCACAACACCGAGCACCCGGAGCTGTGCGGGCGCTGTGTCGAGAACGTCGCCGGCTCCGGCGAGACTCGTCGCTATGGCTGAGCCCGGCGCCCGCTCCTGGCTGTGGCTGTCGCTGCTGGTGCTGGTCCTCGACCAGGCCAGCAAGTGGCTGGTCTATGCTGTGCTGGAGCCGTTCCAGGTCATCGCACTGACCGAGACCCTGCATCTCACCCTGGTGTTCAACGAGGGGGCGGCCTTCAGCCTGCTCGCCGGGGCCGGCGGCTGGCAGCGCTGGCTGTTCGCGCTGATCGCCGTGGTCGTCAGCGTCGCGCTGGTGATCTGGCTGGGGCGGCTGCGCCGCGACCAGCGCTGGAGCGCCGCGGCACTAGCGCTGCTGCTCGGCGGTGCGCTCGGCAACCTGATCGACCGGGTGGTGCTCGGCCATGTGATCGACTTCGTCCAGGTCTATCTGCCCTTCCTGCCGATGGACCTGTTCAACCCCTGGCCGGCCTTCAACGTCGCCGATAGCGCGATCAGCATCGGGGTCGTCATCCTGTTCATCGTCACCCTATTCGAGCGCCCCGAACCGCATCATCAGGACTGAGGCCGGCGCACCCGGCCACGACCAGGGATGGTCGTCCACCCCGGGGGAGGCGCTTCCCCGGCCATTTTTCTCTACAGGCCTTCTCATGCGATGAGAATTGCGATCCTTTCACGCAACCCCTCGCTCTACTCCACCCGCAGACTGGTGGAGGCGGCGCGCGCACGCGGTCACGAGACCAAGGTGCTCGACGTGCTGCGCTGCTACATGAACATCACCTCGCACGCCCCCTCGATCCACTACAAGGGCGAGGAGCTGACCGGCTTCGACGCGGTGATCCCGCGCATCGGCGCCTCGGTGACCTTCTACGGCACCGCGGTACTGCGCCAGTTCGAGATGATGGGCGTCTACCCGCTCAACGAGTCGGTGGCGATCACCCGCGCGCGCGACAAGCTGCGCTCGCTACAGCTACTCTCGCGCAAGGGCATCGGGCTGCCGATCACCGGCTTCGCCCACGCCCCGGACGACATCGCCGACCTCATCAAGATGGTCGGCGGCGCACCGCTGGTGATCAAGCTCCTCGAGGGTACCCAGGGCATCGGCGTGGTGCTCGCCGAGACCCAGCAGGCTGCCGAGAGCGTGATCGAGGCCTTCATGGGGCTCAAGGCCAACATCCTGGTGCAGGAATACATCCACGAGGCCAAGGGCGCCGACATCCGCTGCTTCGTCATCGGCGACAAGGTGGTGGCGGCGATGAAGCGTCAGGCCAAGGCCGGTGAGTTCCGCTCCAACCTCCACCGCGGCGGCAGCGCCTCACTGATCCGCATCACCCCCGAGGAACGCTCCACCGCGACCCGCGCGGCGCGGATCATGGGGCTCAACGTCGCCGGCGTCGACATCCTTCGCTCCAACCACGGCCCGGTGGTGATGGAGGTCAACTCCTCGCCCGGACTCGAGGGCATCGAGGCGGCCACCGGCAAGGACATCGCCGACCAGATCGTCGCCTTCATCGAGAAACACGCCGCCGCCGGCAAGACCCGCACCCGCGGTCAGGGCTGAGCAGCGCCCATGACCGAGCCAGTGCGCATCGCCGGGCACGCGATCTCGCCGGGCGAGCGCACCCGCATCGACCTCGCCCTCCCCAACCTCTACACCCAGACCCCGGTGGCGATGCCGGTGCACGTGCTGCGCGGGCGGCGCGACGGGCCACGGCTGTTCGTCACCGCGGCGGTCCACGGCGACGAGATCAACGGTGTCGAGATCATCCGCCGGCTACTCGCCCACCCGGCACTGCGTCACCTGCGCGGCACCCTGCTGGCGGTGCCGGTGGTCAACGTCTACGGCTATGTCCGCCAGTCGCGCTACCTGCCCGACCGGCGCGATCTCAACCGCAGCTTCCCCGGCTCGGACACCGGCTCGCTGGCCGCGCGCCTGGCCGCTACCCTGGTCAGCGAGGTGGTCACCAAGGCGACCCACGGCATCGACCTGCACACCGGCGCCCTGCATCGCGAGAACCTGCCCCAGATCCGCGCCACCCTCGACGCCAGCCCCGAGACCTCGGAGCTGGCTCGCGCCTTCGCCGCACCGGTGATCCTCGACGCCGAGCCGCGCCCGGGCTCGCTGCGCGCGGTGGCCGCCGAGCACGACATCCCGCTGTTGCTGTTCGAGGCCGGCGAGGCGCTGCGCTTCGACGAGTTCTCGATCCGCGCCGGGGTGCGCGGCATCCTCGGGGTGATGCGCCGGCTGGGGATGATCCGCGCCTCGGGCGGGCGCCGCGCCCGGGTGCGCGCCCCGGTGGTGGCGCGCTCGAGCCTGTGGGTGCGCGCCCCGCAGAGCGGCGTGCTGCTCTCGCTCACCGCGCTCGGCGCCCAGGTCGAGCGCGGCGACACCCTGGGGGTGCTCACCGACCCCTTCCGCCCCGCCGACGAGCCGGTGCGCGCGCCCTGCAGCGGCATCGTCATCGGTCGCACCAACCTGCCGCTGGTCACCGAGGGTGAGGCGCTCTATCACATCGCCCGCTTCGGCGCCCTGGAGAGCGCGGTCGAGGCCGTCGAGCAGTATCGCGTCGCGCTCGATCCCGAGGACGAGGCCGAGGCGGGACCGAGCATCCTCTGAGACCACTCAGTCGCCCGGCGCGGGATCGAGCAGCAGACGCGCGCCGTCGCGATCGAGCCGAGCGCCGAGCCGCTCGAACAGGTCCTCGCCGAGCAACGCGTTGCCGCCGAGCGCGCGACCCTCGACACAGCCCACCTCGACCTCCAGCAGACGTCGAGGGCCGGCACGCACCGCGGTCAGGCGCCCGGGTCGCGCCAGCACCTCGGCGCCGCCGAGCGCGATCGCGACCGGTGGCGCCTCCAGATCGAGCCCCAGCTCGGCGCACACCCTTGCCGGTAGCAGGGTGCGCGTGGCCCCGGTATCGAGCAGTAGCGGCTGCCGCCTGGGAGCTGCATCGCCGGACTCGAGCGTCAATACCACCACCCACGCCGCACCCTTGCGACGCAACGGCAACTGCAGCGGCGCGGCCTCGGGCAGCGGTGCCCCGGAGATCGCCCCGGGCGTCCTCCGGGCACCGACCAGGATGACCCGTACCACCCGCCCGTCGGGGGTGCGCAGGATGACATGATCGAGCCCGGCGAGCAGATGGCGCAGGCGTCGTTCCAGTCCGCCCGCACGCAGCCGTCCAAGGTGTCCTCGCGCCAGCTCGCGTCCACTGACGCTGAAGCCATGCCGTTGCGCCAGGTGATCGAGCGTCGCGCCGACCTCGACCTCGGGCGCCGCACGCACCTGCCCCGCTCCCCCCAGCAGCAGCATCAAGAACAGCACGAACGGCCGTGACATCGACGTCCTGTGAGATGAAAAAAGCACAAAATATAAGCAAACGTTAATGTATGATCGATCGCCGGTTCACACCCATCGCCCGCGCCGAGAGGAGGACCCCCGATGACCGACGCCACCCGCGCTCTACCCAGGGAGCACCTGGCCGCCGCGCTCTTCACCCTGCTCGCCATCTATCTCGCTGGCATCGCCCCCTCGGTCGAGATCGCCTGGGTCAGCGCCGTGTTGCTGCTCACCGTCTTCCTCTTCGCCTTCGAGGTGGTGAGCGTCGATGTCGCCGCGATCAGCGTCATGGTACTGCTCGGCCTGAGCAGCCTGGTCGCGCCCTGGATCGGACTCGATCAGGGGCTGGTCGCGCCCGAGCGGCTGTTCGACGGCTTCTCCAGCAACGCGGTGATCTCGATCATCGCGGTGATGATCGTCGGCGCCGGACTCGATCGTACCGGCATCATGTCCTGGGTGGCGGGGCTGATCATGCGTCTCGGCGGCGCCACCGAAGCGCGCATCATCCCGTTGGTCTCGGGCACCGTCGGGGTGATCTCGAGCTTCATGCAAAACGTCGGCGCCGCGGCGCTGTTCATCCCGGTGGTCGGGCGCATCGCCGCGCGCACCCGCTTACCGATCTCGCGGCTACTGATGCCGATGGGCTTCTGCGCCATCCTCGGCGGCACCATCACCATGGTCGGATCGAGTCCGCTGATCCTGCTCAACGACCTCATCCTCCAGGCCAACGCCGCCCTCCCCGCCGACAGCGCGCCGCTGCGCACCTTCGCGCTGTTCGACGTCGCCCCGATCGGCATCGCCCTGCTGATCACCGGCATCCTCTATTTCGTCGTCGCCGGACGCCTGGTGCTGCCGCGCGGTGGGGACGGTGAGACCGAGCTGCACGAGGGCGCGGCCACCCGCGCCTATCTCGCCGAGACCTATAATCTCGACGGCTGCGCGGTGCACGAGCTACGGGTGCCGGCAGACAGCCCGCTGGTCGACACCAGCGTCGACGAGATGGAGGACGCCTGGACGGTGCGGGTGGTGGCGCTCGACAAGGGCGACGGGCTCAGGGTCGGCGCCGACGGCGTCAACCGCGCCCTCGGCATCGCCGCCGACACCCGCCTGGCGCTGATCGGCACCGCGGAGGCGATGGACGCCTTCGTCGCCGCCAACCGGCTCGAACGCAGCGCCGCGCTCGACCACTTCGCCGAGGTCGTCTCCGAGTCCAAGGCCGGGATCGCCGAGCTGGTGGTGCCGCCGGGCTCAGCGCTGATCGGCAAGAGCGCGCGCGATCTGTGGCTGCGCAAGACCTACGGGCTGTCGCTACTGGCGATCCACCGCGGCGGCAACGTCATCAACTACACCACCGGCGGGGTACGTAACACCCCCTTCGCCGCCGGCGACGCGCTGGTGGTGCATACCACCTGGACCGACCTGGCGCGGCTCGAGCGCGACCGCAACTTCGTCGTCGTCACCACCGAGTACCCGCACGAGGCGCTGCGCCCGCACAAGGTCCCGGTGGCGCTGGCGCTGTTCGCACTCACCCTCGGGTTGATCTTGTTCACCGACCTGCGGCTCTCGGTCGCATTGCTCACCGGCGCCGTGGGCATGGTGCTCGCCGGGGTGTTGTCGATCGAGGAGGCCTACGCGGCGGTGAGCTGGAAGACGGTGTTCCTGCTCGCCTCGCTGATCCCGCTGGGGCTGGCGGTTGAGCAGAGCGGTACCGCCGCCTGGATCGCCGCGCAAACGCTCGAGGCACTCGGCACGGTGCCGGTGTGGGTGGTGCAAGCGGTGCTTGCGATCCTCGCCACCGCCTTCACCCTGGTGATGTCGAACGTCGGTGCCACCGTGCTGCTGGTGCCGTTGGCGGTCAACCTGGCGCTCGGGGTCGGCGCCGACCCGGCGCTGTTCGCACTGACCGTGGCGATTGCCACCTCCAACTCCTTCCTCATCCCCACCCATCAGGTCAACGCCCTGGTGATGGGACCGGGCGGCTATCGGGTGACCGACTTCCTGCGCGCCGGCGGTATCATGACGGTGCTGTTCCTGGTGGTCTCGCTGACCATGCTGAACCTGGTGTTCACCCACCATCCCTGATCCACGGCCCACAGTCGCGCCGGCCACACCAGGCCGGCGCCCAGACCCGCGACCATGTCACTGATCAACCGAACCCCACGCTGCCCGACCCACGACTGCCCGCTCGAACTCGTCCTCCAGGGCGAGAAGCGCCTCCCCGGCCACCCGCTGATCGAGGCCGTGGGCGTGCCCATGTACGACTGCCCGCGCTGTCGCGAGCAGGGCGAGCCCTACACCATCGAGGCCGAGCCGGCGGCCACCAACGCGCTGATCAAGCGCCTCGGGCGTACCCTCGCGCGCAGCCGCTTCCCCGGCGCACTGCTGCGCCCCAAGGTCCGCATCGACTTCAACCCCTGGCAGGCCACCCTCGCGCGCCGCGCCCACGCCAACCCCGAGGGCGCACCGATCGACCCCGAGATCGCCCGCGCCGCCGGGCTCACGCCCGAACCCGAGGCCCTCGCCGAGTCGAGCACGACCGAACCGGCCACCCCCGAGGCGGCGAACGCCGCCCCCACGGTCACGCCACGGCTCGACTGGATCACCCCGGAGCGCCCGCGTCACCGCCTCGACCAGCTCATCCTCGACCCCGAGACCCTCACCCGTATTCGCGAGGCGACCAATGTCCTGCTCGCCCAGGGGCTGATCTACGACACCTGGAACCTGGCGGCGGTGGCACGCACCGGGCGACGCCTGGCGCTCAACTTCTACGGCCCGCCGGGTACCGGCAAGACCCTCGCCGCCGATGCCATCGCCGATCTGCTCGACCGACCGATCCTACGGGTGAGCTACGCCGAGCTGGAGTCGATGTATGTCGGCGAGACGCCGAAGAACATCCAGGCGGCCTTCGCCCGCGCCCGCGAAAGCGGCGCGCTGCTGTTTTTCGACGAGGCCGACTCGATCCTCGGGCGCCGGCTGCGCGATATCTCGCAATCGGCCGACAACAGCATCAATGTCGCGCGCAGCACCACCCTGATCGAACTCGACAACTTCGAGGGCGCGGTGATCTTCGCCTCCAACCTGGTCGGCAACTACGACACCGCCTTCCTGCGACGGATGCTCGCCCATGTCGAGTTCCGGCTCCCCGGCGCCGACGAGCGCGCGCGTCTCTGGGCCGCGCACATCCCCGACGAGCTGCCGCTGGCCGCAGACGTCGACCATCAGGATCTGGCCGCACACTCCGAGGGCGCCGCTGGCGGCGACATCCAGAACGCGGTGCTGCTCGCCGCCTCCTACGCGGCGATGCGCCCCGAGCCCGAGCAGCGCGTGGCCCAGGCCGACCTGCAACGGGCGATCGACTTCCTGCTGGAGGGTAAGCGGCGCATCCTCGAGGACGCGCCACCAGCAGCACGCGCCGGCAGCTGCGAGATCGGGTTCGAGCGAGAATAGGCCGAGGTCGGCGGTGCCTCACCCAGCGTGGGACGCCGCACTCAGCCGGCCAGCACCAGCGGCGGGCGTGTCGGCGCCGGGCGCCGCGCCGCCACCGGCACAGAACGCGACGGCGCTGGGTGATCGAGCCAACACGCTACCCCCGGGTGCAGGGCGCACGCGGCGCGCGCCACCGCCGCGTCGACCGTGGCGCGCAACCCGATCTGCCCGGCGGCAACGCACAACCCGACCAACGCGACCAGGACCGGGTCGCCGTGCCGGGCGAGCCACGGATAGGGATCACCGAGCGGCGGTGTGGCGGAGAGCAGCAGCGGACCCTGAGCGCGCAACCGAGCGACCCCGGCGAGCCGCGCCCGCTCGGCGGCGTGCCGACCGATGCTCAGCAGCACGTCGAGCCGGTGCACCGAGAGCGCCGCGCCGTGCGGGGCGCTCTCGGGCAACACGATCCGCTCACCATCGATCACCTCGGTCACGTCGGTTGCGCCGGCCGGCACCATCCACACCCGCCGCCGTCCCCCGGACGCCTCCCCGTCCGCCGTCGGCGCAGCAGGGACACCCAGCCACTGCGGCCTCACGCGGGCACGCCCTCGGACACCGTCAACCCCGCCAACGCCCGTTCCAACCGCCGCCACTGGGTCGCGTCCCCGGGCAGGCCGAAGCGCAGGCTCGACGGCTGCTCGAACAGCCGCACCAGGATGCCCTGGCGCGCCAGGGCCTCGTGGATCCGCAGCGCCGCCGGGGTCCGCACCCACTGGAAGAGCGCGCTGCCGCCGCTCGGCGTCAACCCGTGACGATCGAGCAACGCCGCCAGCCGCGCCGAGTCGCGCGCCAGCGCCAACCGCGCCGAGCCCTGCCAGGCAGTATCGAGCAGCGCCAAGCGCGCCAGCTCGCGCGCAGGCCCCGACAGCGTCCAGGGACCGAGCCAGGCGTCGAGGCGCTGGCGCAACTGCGGCTCGGTCCAGGCGAAACCCACCCGCGCCCCGGCCAGGCCGAAGAACTTGCCGAGCGAGCGCAACACCACCAGTCCGGGTCGACCGACCACACCGAGCAGACTGTGCTCCGGGGTGACATCCATGAAGGCCTCGTCGACCACCAGCCAGCCACCGCGCGCGGCCAGCGCCGCGTGCCAGCCGAGCAGGGTCTCACGCGACCAACGCCTCCCGGTGGGGTTGTTGGGGTTGATCACCACCAGTACATCGAGCGGCTCGGCGGCATCGGCCTCGATCCGGCCACGCGGATCACCCTCGGACAGGCGCACCAACTGGTGCCCGGCCCGCCGCCAGCCATGGGCGTGCTCCTGATAGCCGACCTCGGGCACCCCCACCCGACAGGGCGCGCGCAGCTGCGGCAGGCCCTGGATCGCCGCCTGCGAGCCGGCGAGCGCAAGCGCGTCAGGGGCGCCATAATAGCCAGCCGCCGCCTGCTCCAAGCCGTCCCCCGCCTCCGGCAGGCGCGACCAGAGCGCGCGCGGCAGCGGTGGCACCGGCCAGGCGTTGGGGTTGATACCCGTGGAGAGATCGAGCCAATCGGTCAGCGGGATGTCGAAGCGCACGGCGGCCTGACGCAGCCGCCCGCCGTGTTCGGGACGGGGCAGATCGGAATGGATCGGGACAATGGTGGCTGTCATGCTGAGACGCTCGACGTGGCGGCGATACCGGCTGGAAGACAATCGGGCAATCTGCCAGCTGCCCGGGGTTCGTGCAAGCTGGTGGCTGGTGGCTGATTGCGAGCCGCCAGCCTCCAGCTCCCAGCCTCCAGTGGGGAAACTTGGCGCCACTGGCTGGTAGCTGGCGGCTGATTGCGGGCTGCCAGCTTCCAACTCCCAGCCTCCAGTGGGGAAGCTTGGCGCCACTAGCTGGCGGCTGGTAGCTGGCGACTGAAAGCTGGAAGCTGATAGCGTTCCCCATCTTCCGTATTCGAGCATCCCGGATGGATCCACTCTTCAGGCTCACCGACATCCATTTCGCCTACCCTGGCCGTCCGCCGGTGCTCGCCGGGGTGGGGCTGACGATCCGGCCCGGGGAACGGATCGCCGTCCATGGCGCCAACGGCTCGGGCAAGAGCACCCTATTGCAGTTGATGGTCGGGCTGCTGCGCCCCACCGCCGGGACCCTGGTCGCCTTCGGCGCACCCCGCTGCGTCGAGCGTGACTTCCATGTGGTACGCCGGCGCACCGGGCTGGTGTTCCAGGACGCCGACGACCAGCTGTTCTGCCCCACGGTGACCGAGGACATCGCCTTCGGTCCACGCAACCTCGGCCAGTCGCCGGCGCAGGCCCGGGCGACGGTCGAGCACACCCTCGCCCGACTTGGACTCGAACACCTGCGCGATCGGGTCACCCACCGTCTCTCCGGTGGCGAACGTCGACTGGTCGCCCTCGCCGCGGTGCTCGCCATGGCGCCCGAGGTACTGCTGCTCGACGAGCCGACCAACGCGCTCGACGCACCCACCCGCGCCCGTCTCCTACAGATCCTCACCGACCTCGATCAAACCCTGGTGCTGGTCAGCCATGACAGCCCACTGCGTCAGGCCCTCGCTACCCGCCACTACCGACTCGACCAGGGGCGACTGGAGGCAGGCTGACGCGGGCAACCCTTGAATCAAGGCAGCGTCGAACCACAAAGGCGCGAAGCACACAAAGGGATCTTACTCAACTGCCAGCTCCCAGCTGGCAGAGCGGATTGGCGTCCACGACTGGAGACCGGCGACCGTTCGCTTTTACCCTCCCTTCGCGCCCTTTGTGTCTTCGCGGTTCAGAATCCGTGTCGCCACCGGCTAACCGCTTGACTCACCCTCGACCGGCGGTATGATGCTCGGCCAGCGATGGTTCCCCGCAAGGGGATCAAAAGGGAACACGGTGCGGCCCATCCGGGTCAAGGCCGTGGCTGCCCCCGCAACTGTCAGCGGCGAGTCCGCGCCCCCTCATGACGCCACTGGTCCACGCCGGACCGGGAAGGCCGGGCGCCCGACCCCGACCCGCGAGCCAGGAGACCTGCCATCGAGACACCGATCGCCTGACCGTCGGACGGGGTGTGCCGAGGGTGGGACCCCCTGGTGCCGTGCCCGGCCCCGGCGTTCGCTCACCGGGCCGGTCGTGCCAACCGTCCAGTCCCTCCCCCGAGATCCACCGCCCCGCCCAGCAACACCGCCTGGAGGCGCCCGTCGACATGGATCTCGCCAACCTCTCTGCCACCATAGGATCGACGCTCGAGTTCGTCAGCGTCGGCGGCCCGGTGATGCTGGTGCTGTGCGCGCTCTCGCTGCTCGCGCTCACCCTGGTGCTGTTCAAGCTGCTGCAGTTCGCGCGGTTGCGGGTCGGCGCGCGCGCCTTCATCGCGCCGACGCTCGCCGCCTGCGCCGCCGGACGGCTCACCGAGGCGCGCGGCGCACTCGCCCCCGCCCCCCAGCCGATCGCTGCGGTGCTGGCGGTGGCCATCGACGGACTGGCGCACGGTGGGCGTACCCCGCAGCAACTGCGCGAGGAGGTGCTGCGCGAGGCCGCGGCCCAGCAGCAGCGGCTCAACGCCCATCTGCGCGGGCTCGACGCCGTCGTCACCCTGGCGCCGCTGCTCGGGCTGCTGGGCACCGTACTCGGCATGATCGAGGCCTTCCGCACCCTCGAGCAGGCCGGCGGACAGGCCAACCCGGCGCTGCTCGCCGGGGGCATCTGGGAGGCGCTGCTGACCACCGCAGCGGGCCTGGCGATCGCCATCCCCGCCGCCGCCGCGCTGCACGGGCTGGAGGCAATCATCGAGCGCGTGCGTCACGACACCGAGGACGCCCTGACCCGACTGTTCACCATGCCGGTGGCCGATGCGCATTGAGCCGCGGCACCGCCACGGTCGCGGCATCGGGCTCGCGCCGCTGGTCGACGTGGTCTTCCTGCTGCTGCTCTTCTTCCTGCTCGCCGCCCGACTCGATCCACTGCAACAATTGCCGATCGAGACCCGTGACGGCGGCGGCGCCGACACCGTCACGACCATACTGCGACTCGACGTCGCCGCCGACGGCGAGCTGCGGCTCGACGGCACGCCCTGCCCGTCCGATGCCCTGGTGAAACGGCTACGCACCCGCCTCGCCAAGGACCCGACCCACCCGCTGGCGATCACCCCTGCCCCTGAGACACCGTTGCAGACCCTGGTCCAGGTCATCGATCAGGCACGTCTGGCCGGCGTCCGATCCCTTACCCTGGTCGAGCATTGAGGCCGCACGGATGCAGATCCCCGCCCCCCCCCGCAGAGGCCAGCGCGACCCGATGAGCGGGCTGGTCGACGTCGTGCTCCTGCTGCTGGTGTTCTTCCTCCTGGTCGGCACCCTGGAGACGCCCTCGCCGCTATCGGTCACCCCACCTGAGGCCGCGCCGGGCGAGCCCCTGCCCGATGGCCGCCTGCGACTCGTACTCGCCGCCGACGGCCGGATCGCCCTCGCCGGCGTACCGCTCACGCGCGCGGAGCTGGACGCGGAGATCGCCGCACGCTTGGCAGACGAGCCGGGGCGCACGATCGCCATTGAGGCCGACGCCAACACCCCGAGCGGCACTCTGCTCGAGGTCCTCGCGATATTGCGCGCGCAGGGGATCGACGCGCTCTCGCTGATCACCCGGGAGTCGCCATGAACCGGACCACGACCCGCCTGCTGTGGGGCGTGGCGTTGGTCCTGGCGCTGGGCGCGCACCTGACCCTCGCCTGGCTGCTACCACCGCTGCGCGAACCGACGCTCGGGACGGGCGAGATCCGGCTCTCGCTGCAGGGCCGGGGCACGCCCGACGCACCTGCTGACACCGCCGACGCGGCACCTGCGAGCGCCGAACCGACGCCCCCCCGACCAGCGCCAGCGCCAGCGCCAGAGCCAGAGCCAGAGCCAGAGCCAGAGCCAGAGCCAGAGCCAGAGCCAGAGCCAGAGCCAGAGCCAGAGCCAGAGCCAGAGCCAGAGCCGAGTATGGCCGCGCCACGCCCGAGCACCAAGACCCCGCCACCAACGGCGCGCCCTCGGGGCGACACCTCGACGCCAGCGCCATCTTCGCCGCCCGACTCGACGACACGCCCCATCACCACCGGGGCCGCGCGAACACACACCGCTCAGGCGGGAAAGAATCGTCCAGCACGCGCCCTGGCCGGCAATCCCCCCCCACGTTATCCGCGACTGGCACGCCGTCGCGGACTCGAGGGCCAGGTCCTGATCCGGGTCGCGGTCGGCGCCGATGGGCGGGTCGGCGCCACCACCGTGATCGAGAGCAGCGGCCATCGCCTGCTCGACGACGCCGCGCTGCGCGCGGTGGCACGCTGGCGCTTCGCCCCGGCCTGGCAGGCCGGACGCGCGGTCGCGGCACAGCTCACGGTGCCGGTGATCTTCCGTCTGGAGCCGGGCTGAGCGCCCTTACCCCAGCGCCGCGAGCCCCAGCCCGACGGCGAGCGCCACCACCGAGCTCCACCCCAGCAGCCGTAGCGCACGCCGCAGGTCGACGACGCTAAGCGCCGCCGGCCATGCCGGATCGCCGAGGAAGCGATCGGTGACCAGGCGCCCACCGGACCACACCGGTCCGATCAACCGCACCCGCAACGCCCCGGCACAGGCCGCCTCGCTCCAGCCCGAGTTCGGACTCGGCAGCAACGCGTGATAGCGCCAGGCCGCACGCAGCGCCAGCCCGGGGTGCTCGCGCAGCAGCACCGCGGCAAGCGCGACCACCAGCGGCGAGAGCCGGGCCGGGAGCCAGTGCACCAGATCGTCCGAGCGTGCCCCGGCCCAGCCGAAGCGGCGATAGCGCTCGTTGCGATAACCGACCATGGAATCGAGGCTGGAAACGGCCTTGACCACCACCAGCCCCGGCACCCCGAACAGACAGAGCGCCCACAGCGGGGTGAGCACACCGTCGGTCAGATTCTCCGACAGGCTCTCGATGGTCGCGCGGGTCACCCCGTCGACACCGAGCGGCTCGACGTCGCGCCCCACCAGCATCGCCAGGCGCGCGCGCGCGCCGGGCAGGTCGCCGGCGGCGAGCGGCGCCAGCACCCGCCGACCGTGCTCGAGCAGGTCGCGGGTACAGAGCAGGCTGTAGGCGATGAACAGGTCCCAAGCAAACGCCAGCAGCGGGTGCAGCACCGCGAGCCCGAGGCGCACGCCCCACCAGGCGGCGAGCGCGCCACCGACCACCAGCAACCAGTGCAGGACGCCGCCCAGATGACCGTCGAGCCCGCGCGCGAACAACGCCTGCTCGCAGCGCACGATCCAGCCACCGAGCAGCCGCACCGGATGGAACCGATAGACCGGGTCGCCGAGCAGCGCATCGAGCAGCACGGCACTGAGGATCAAGCCGAGTTCGGGACTCAACGACATCGCCTTTCCCCACCGAGTGGAGCAAACGGCTGCGAGGGGTGGAATGGGGCGATCATCGGATGGCGGCGGCAAGGGCTGGGGACAGGGCGCGGCAGGTTAAGCCAGGGGCGTTTCCCATGCAATGGACGGTGTCCTCCTGGAAAAACGCACAAGCGCTGATCACAAGCAATCAACTCGGTAATTTTCCCCGAACCTCAAGGGCCGGAATCAGTCGAATTGGTATATTCCTGACGGTTCTACGCGCCCCGATCGAGCCCGAGACAGGGTCACCCAGGCGAGCGCGGAGAGGACCGGAGAGCGCAGGATCCGACGCCGTCGCGAGGCGCGAACCGCACCCCGACGAACCTGGCATGCAGCGGACCTGTACCTGTTTTTCGCGGGCTGCCGAGGTTGCGGCCCTCATCCATCCCCGCCGTCGCGGCTGGGGTGTTCGTGGAGGAATCGATGAAGACACGCAAGTGGCTGCTGCTCGGGACGGGAGGCGTGCTGCTGTTGGCCGGTCTGGCCACCGGGGGTTGGGTCGTGACCGAGACGGCCCTCCAGGCCACATCCGACCGGGCATTCTGCAGCAGCTGCCACACCATGGCCCCCTTCGTGGCCTCCTACGACCAGGACGTCCATGGTGGACAAAATCCACAAGGGCTGCGCGCCAACTGTGTCGACTGCCACCTGCCACACGACACCCCAGGCAACTATCTGGTGCAGAAGGGGCTGTTCGGCCTCAAGGCCGGCTGGGGTCAGGTGGTCTCGCTCGTCTTCGAGCCCGACTGGATCGCCAGCATGGAGCAGCGCAACGAGTTCCTCTACGACTCGGCCTGTCTGACCTGTCACGCCAAGCTCGAACAGGCCCCCGACCAGAGCGCGGCGGCGGCCTTCGGCCATCGCACCTATTTCGCGCCGGACAACGCCCTGACCTGTGCCGACTGTCATGCCCACGTCGGTCACAAGGACCTGCGCGCACACCTCGCCGGCGACGCCCAGCCCACCACCACAACCGAGGAGTGAAGATGTCAGCCCGTGCCATCCCGATCCTGATCGGCGCCACCCTGTTGAGCACCACTGTCCTGGCCGAGCCGAGCGGCGACGCCGCGCGCGGCGCCCAGGTCTACGAGGCCAAGATGTGCAACCTCTGCCACACCCTGGGCGGCGAGGCCGGCCCCATGGCCGAACTCGGTGGCGTGCTCGATCAGGTTGGCGCCAACCGTAGCACACAGTGGTTGCGCGACTACCTGCTCGACCCCGCCGGGACCCTGCCCGGGGCTCAGATGCCCAAGACCGAACTGACCCCTCAGGAACTGGCCGATCTGGTCGCCTATATGAGTTCGCTGCGCTGAGGCAGCCAGGGCATCGGCGGGAGGCCGATGCCCTTGGCCAATGACCGAAAGCGTTAGCCATCATACAACTCAGCTCCGCTCGATCGGCCATAATCAGGGGTGGTCGAGCCAACGACGACGACCGCACCGGATCAACCGGCGGCAAACACAAAGACCGACGCGGGACGGCCCCGCAGACGCACCACTCACCAACGAAGTCATCGCCGTGTACAATGAGCACCCAGACGCTGGGACAGGCAGAGGAGGTCCCAGTCGCACCAGGAGCAGCCGAGCACGCAGTGAACCCGATCCCCGACCGATATCCCCGCCCCAGTCCGCAGACGCCGCCGCCAACACAGGAAGTGTTCCAATGACGACGCCACACCGCCTGCGTGGCGTCACCCTAGTCGAACTGATGGTAACCCTGAGCATCGCCGTCATCCTGCTCACCATCGCCGTCCCCAGCTTCCAGCACCTGGTCTTCGATGCCAGGCGCGCCAGCCTCACCAACACCCTCGCCGGCAGCCTGCAGCAAGCGCGGGCCGAGGCCATGGGGCGCGGGCAGTCGATGGTGGTCTGCGCGGTCGACGACAGCGATGCCGACACCCCGCGCTGTGTCGACACGACCGACTGGAGCAATGGCTGGATGGTCTTCGCCTGCGCCACGCAACCCTGCACCGATATCGGCAGCGACGACACCCTACTTCGAGTCGTGCGCCCTGGTCCGGGCAAGGTCGCGGCCAGCATCAAGGGACCTGTCACCTTCGAGGCACCACTCGGCGAGATCGCCACCACTACCGAGATCACCTTCACCATCAGCACGGCGGCCCACTGCAAGCGCACCCTGACGATCAAGCGCAATGGCCACCTCAGCAAGGACAGAGGGCGTGATTGCTATGACTGACCGCCACACGCAAGCAGGCATCACCCTGATCGAGGTCCTGGTGACCATGGTCATCCTCGGGGTTGGCCTGCTCGGGCTCGGCGCACTACAGGCGCTGACCCTCAAACACAACCTCGTCGCCCTGCAACGCAGTTACGCCACCTTCCACGCGCACGACATCATCGAGTCGATGCGCGCCAACCTCCAGCAGCGCGACGGCTATCGTACCGGCTTCACCGATGAACCCAACGGCACGGCGCTCAGCAGCGCCGACCTGCAGTACTGGAAACAGGGGTTGGCCAAGCACCTGCCTAGTGGAGAGGGACGCATCACCTTTGATGGCGACCTCGTCGAGGTCGCCATCCGCTGGTACGAGACCCAACTGCCCGCTGATCCCGATGGCGAACCGACACTCGAGTGGGTCCAATTCGAGACCCAGGCGCTGCTCCCGAAACCAGAGTCGAAGACAACACTATGACCCGCCAGCATGGTTTCAGCCTCATCGAGCTGATGATCGCCTCGACCATCAGCCTGCTGATGATCGGTGCGCTCGGCGCATTGATGGTCAGCACCCGTACCGCCAACACCAACCTCGAAGAGCTTGCCTCGCTCCAGGAGGATGCCCGTTATGCCTTCATGGCGCTGGGGCGTGACATTCGGATGGCGGGCTACACCGGGGGCAGACCCATGCCATCCTCCGAAGAGGCTGGCGGTACCTCATTGCAAGAGCTGTGGCTACCCGGTCTGGAGAGCGATTCACCGGGCCTGGACCTGCACCCGGAGTTCATCGCCGGGGGCAAGACACTGTCCCCGCCGCTACAGGGATACGACGGTAGCGGAGACGAGACTCCGGACAAGCTCTTCGTCGTGCGGGCCGATACGGATCATCCGTTCAAACTTGAATCGCCATGTGATACATCCGGACCAAGAATGCGTAAAGTCGAGTGCCAAAGCGCCGGCTTTCCGAGAAAGCATGAATACTGGATAGAATCGAGCCCCAAAAATGCAAATGTATTTGCAGTCGAGTCAATTTCTCCAGAGAACGGCTGTGGCACTACAACACCTTCAACCCTTACGCTCACGTTAGAAGAAAAAGACACGGGCAATGAGTGCCCTGCGAACCTGACGAACACCGAAACACTAAGGGTTTATCGTCTACTCGCCCGTATTTACTTCATCGGTGATGCGGAAGACCCTGAGAACATCATCAACCCCGCTTGCAAGACATCGCTAAAGGTCTCCCAGATCTTCACAAAGCAACCGGACGATGATGACGAGGCGGTCGATTACGAAGTCACCTACGAGTTGATCGAAGGCGTTTCGAACATGAAGATCAGGTATGGAGTCGACGACGACGGAGATGGCAGCATCGAGGATTATCAAACTGCATCCACTCTTGATAAAAACCCAGCAGACTGGGGGCACGTCAAGTCCGTCCGGATCACACTCGAGATGTGCTCGGCGAGCAACCACGATCTGGATGACACCACATTCACTCAGACCATCGCCATCAGAAACCGTCTCGGCGGGATCGACGACGAGCCCACACCCACACCGTAACGAGCCCTGAGCAGCAGCCATGACCCCCCACATCGTTCAGCACCAGCGTGGCGCCGTTCTGATCATCTCCTTGATCTTTCTCGCAATCCTCACCCTGATCGCCACTACCGGCGCACTGCGCAACACCCAGCAGGAGCGCATGAGCATCGGCGTCCGCAACTACGACCTGGCATTCCAGGCCGCCGAAGCGGCATTGGCCGAGGCCCACGACAAGCTGACGGGCACTGCGAACATTGCCGAAGACCTCAAGGACTGGGCAATTGGCTACGACCCCAACAACACCCCTAATTACAGACGTGACACCTTCGGCTGGGAGGGTCGTCGCGTCTTCGTCGTCGAGACCAAACTCGAGGGATTGGGCGAAGACCCACGCTATATCATCGAGTGTCTTGACGACGAAAAAACACCCACAGAGGAGACCTGTGATAGTTATCGTGTCACTGCCCGCGGCATGGGCGCCGACTCCGACTCGGTGGTCATCCTGCAGAGCGTTTACGAGTTTAAGGAGTAGCTAGTCGTCATGAACCTGCTTCGCAGTCACTCCCGCCTCACCGCCCTCTTCATCGGGCTGCTGCTCGGTTGTTCGAGCGCCGCGGCGGTCGAGATCTCGGACATCCCGCCGTTTCTCATCAGCGCTGGCGTCAAGCCGAACATCCTGCTGACCATCGATGATTCTGGGAGCATGAGCTACGGCTATGCGCCAGACCAGAATGACAGAGAAGACTTCAAGGACAGATACTTCAAGTCGAGCACCTACAACGGTATCTATTACAACCCGAACATCACTTATACACCGCCACCTGGGCCAGACGGGAAGCCGTTACCCTCGTCTTATGACATGTCCAGCCCGACGCGGATCTTCGCGACCGTTTACCGCAATGGTTTCGACGACCGACAGGGCACCATCGACCTGTCGCGCAGCTATCGTCCGACCCAAGAGATGTTCCTATCTTATCGGGGCGATGTCGACGAAAATTTCATGCCGCACTATTCGTCAGAGGTCAGGAAGACGGTCAGCAGCAACGCTTATTCATGGAATTCCTACTATCGTTATGACGACGACGATGACGATGACGATGACGATGACGATGACGATGACGATGACGATGACGACGATGATCGTCACTCGCGTTATGGCGTAACGGCCTATTACTACAACTTCTCAGCTGAGAACTATCGTTGCAACGGCCGCATCAACGACAACGACTGCTACACCCTGGTTCAGGTCGGCGAGGACTCCGGCCCTGGTGGCAGTGACGAGCGCCAGAACTTCGCCAATTGGTACGCCTTCTACCGCACCCGTAACCTCGCTACCATCTCGGCTGCGGCACTGAGCTTCTCGATGCTCGGAGAGGACGACCGCGTCGCCTGGCAAACACTCAACGAGTGTCCGCTTGACGGTGACAAGCGTTGCATCGGGACGCGAACCCGATTCGGTCGCAACACCAATCATCTCGATGAGTTCACAGGCAGCCACCGTTCGCAATTCTTCGACTGGCTGTTCCAGGTACAAACCAACGGCGGTACCCCGCTGCGTCCGGCAATGGCCCGGGCTGGCAACTACTTCACCACCGACGCCCCCTATCGCGACACCATCGACCGCGGAAGCGATGCCAGCTATGCCTGCCGGCGTAATTTTCACATCATGATGACCGACGGCATCTGGAACGCCCGCGATGAGGACCGGGGCTACAACTTCAGATCCGTCGAAAACATCACCAACAAATCCCTAAGGCTCCCCGACGGCACGCGCTACATCCCCCGCCCGCCGTACCAGGACCGGATGCGAGATGCCACGGTCAGCGATCTCGCCTTCTACTTCTGGGCCAATGACCTCAGACCCGGCAGTGGCGACCAGCAACCGGGTTGCACCGGCGCGACCTGCGACAACGTGCCGACCTTCGAATTCGTCTCCACGGGGGACGCCGACGAGCGCTACTGGAACCCCAAAAACGACCCTGCGACCTGGCAACACATGACCAACTTCACCGTTGGCCTGGGGCTGGGCGCGAGCCTGACCGACCCAGCCTGGGGCGGCAACACCTATGGCGGTGACTATCAGGCACTACTCGACGGCGAGGCCCGGTGGCCGAGCTTCGACATCGACAGCTATGACAACCGCAAGGTCTACGACCTCTGGCACGCGGCCATCAACAGTCGAGGCCGCTTCTACAGCGCCGAGGATCCGGCACAATTGACCGCCGCCTTCAGCGACATCATCGGCGCGATCAGTGCCGCCACCGATACCGGTGACTTCGCCTCGCCGACGGCCAATGGCAAACGCCAGGACACCGCTGCGGCCATGCTGTTCAAGCCGACCTTCCATGCCGACTGGAGCGGCGACCTGATCGCCAAGCACCCGGGCCGCAACGAAGAGCTGTGGCGCGCCTCCGAGCGCCTACCGGCACCTTACGAGCGGCGGATCTTCACCACCAATGGGCGGGCCGGCGCCGGCAGCCTTGATCAATGCACCGGTGCACTCGCCACGGCACTCAGCCCGGACTGCACCAAGCGCCTCGACTGGCTGCGCGGTGACGGCTGGATCGAGCAGGCCAGCTGTGATGGCCGCTATGGCAAGGCTCGCGCCACCTTCACCGTCAATGGCCACGCCTTCGCGGTCAACGATCAGGTGACCGTCTCCGGGGTCCAGGTCGAGGGCAAAAACGGCCCTCAGGACTCGGGGCGTTACAACGGCACCTTCAGGGTCGTGGCCACCACCGCCGACACCCTGACCGTGGAACTCGACACCACCACCTGCGCCAACATCGGCGACTTCCACGACCCGGCCAGCGACGACTTGCCGAACCCTGGTCGTATCCACGACGCCACCCTGCGTGCCCGCGCCACCAGCCAACTCGGCGACATCCTCAACGCCGACCCGGTCTATAGCGGCGAGGCGGACCAAGGCTATGGCGACACCACCTCGGGTGTCTCCGGCAGTGGCAGCTACAAAGCCTATCTCGCCAGCAAACGCCAACGAGCACCAATGGTCTATGTCGGCGCCAACGACGGCATGGTGCACGGTTTCCGTGCCGACCAGGGCCACCCCGACTCAGGGCGCGAGCTGTTCGCCTATGTGCCCGGCGCGGTCTACCACCACCTCGCCGACTTACCCGAGATCAACTATCAGCACAAGCCCTTCGTCGACGGTGCGCTCGCACTCGGTGACGCCTATATCACCGGTCGCTGGCGGACCTATCTCGCCGGCTCACTCGGGGGTGGCGGCAAGGGCATCTTCCTGCTCGATGTCAGCAACCCCGAGGGCTTCGACGCCAGCGACGTGGTCTGGGAGTTCACCGACGCCGATGATGGCGACCTCGGCCTGACCTACAGCGCCCCGCGAATCGCCGCCACCGCGCCGGATCAGTGGAGCCTGATCTTCGGCAACGGCTACAACAGCCGCAATCAGGTTGCGGCGCTCTATGTCGTCCCGCTCGACAACAAGTCGGCCTACCAGAAGATCGAGCTACCCTCCGGCTGGGTCACCGACGACAATGGCCTGTCCTCGACTGCGCTCTACGATGCCAACAATGACGGCGTCATCGACCGCATCTATGCCGGCGACCTCCAGGGCAACCTGTGGAAGATCGTGCGCGACGCCCAGGGGGCGTGGCAGATCGCCCGCAACGCCAACGGGGAACAGGCGCCGCTGTTCGTCGCCACCGACGACAACGATCGACGCCAGCCGATCACCGGAACCCCGGCGGTCATCGGCTCACCCGCTGGCAATGGCGCCATCGTCTATCTCGGAACCGGGCGCTATCTCGCCCGCGATGACATCACCGATGCCCAGCAGCAGAGCTTCTATGTCCTGTTCGACAAGGCCGGCCAGGGCGCTGGCGCGATCACCCGTCGCAACCTGGTCGAGCGCCAGGTCTCCCGAACCCTGCTCCACGACCGCCAAGTGAAGTTCTTCAGGTCCGAGGGGGTGGTGAGCTGGAGTAACCACCAGGGGTGGTACATGAATCTCGAGGCCGACGGTCGCAACCCAGCCGAGCGCTTCTTCTCCGATATCGACATCCAGCGCTTCGAGGACGTACCGAGCTGGGTGACCTTCATCACCAACGCTCCTTCGAACGACCCCTGTGACCGTGGCGGCCACAAGACCGACTACACCTTCTCGCTAGTCACCGGTGATGTCCCCAGCGACACCTCCATCTACGACGTCAATGGTGATGGTCTGTACGACGCCGCCGACCGCGTCAACGGCGGGCCGGCGGTTATCGGCATCGTCCTCGACCCACTGGCCGGCCTGGGCCGCGGCAGCCTGCAGCTCATCGACGAGCAAGGCAACCTTTACACCTATGTGCCCAACTCGACCGGGACTGAGGACAGCAACGACAGCCGCTCGCGGCTGATTCCGCTCAAGCGCGGAGATGCCCCACCACGCCCCGACCCGGACCCGGACCCCGATCCGGATCCTGATCCCGATCCGGATCCCGACCCCGATCCGGATCCTGACCCAGACAGCGGCAAGACCCTGCACCGCATCGACTGGCGTCAGCTGCTCTAACCCCTGATCCACCCACCCATGCGCCCGTCCATCGTGACGGGCGCAATACTTGGTCACCCCTATGTCACATCCCCAGCCACGTCGCCTGCTCGGCTTCACCCTGATCGAGTTGATGATCACGGTCGCGATCGTCGCCATCCTCGCCGCCATCGCCGTGCCGAGCTATCGCATCTATGTCGAACGCGCCTACCGCGCCGAGGCCAAGACCGCCCTGATCCAGAACGCACAGTACCTTGAGCGTCAATACGTCAAGGGAAACAGTTACACCGATCCCACGGGAAAGCGCTACGACCTCCCTTTCCAGCAGGTCCCCACCAATGGCGCAGCCCGCTACACCATCAGCTACGACGGCGACGCTCATCGCTTCCAGCTCCAGGCCGTGCCCACCGGCAACATGACCGGCGACGCCTGCGGCACCCTCACCATCAACCATGTCGGCCAACGCCGTGTCGGTGACGATGCCAGCCGCGACGCCGCCGCCTGCTGGGGGCATTGACCCGGGTTGGCGCCCAGGTGTTTCGACCCCACACCGGATCGCGGGGTATCATGCTCGGGTGGAGCCCCTAAAACCGACGGCGCGACCCGCATGACCCGAGGCGCGCCGGCGCCCTGCCCGAACGCGCCCCGGCTGACCCCGCGATGCCGATCCAGCGCCCACCAACCGGCAGGATTTCGCCCCCCGATTGATGTCAGGCAACGCGCGTGGCGCACTTTTGCGCCACCATCGTTCGTCACCCTGGGGATCGCGTCATTCGGGGCATCCCACCGCAACCAGAAACCCAAGCGCGCGACCCACCCGCGCGTCGCGAGCGAACGAGAGCGCGGCGGATTCGCCATCGGCCGCCCCATCCATTACCGAGGTCAGACGACAGCATGAGCGACCCAGTGAAGTACCTGCTCGACGAGCAGCACCTGCCCCGCTTCTGGTACAACATCAACGCCGACCTGCCCGAGCCGATGCACCCGCCGCTCAATCCGGCCACCCAGCAGCCGCTGACCGCCGACGAGCTGGAGGTGATCTTCCCGCGCGGCGTGATCGAGCAGGAGATGAGTACCGAGCGCGAGATCGAGATCCCCGGTCCGGTGCGCGACGTGCTGCGGCAGTGGCGCCCCTCGCCGCTGTATCGTGCCCGCCGACTCGAGCAGGCACTCGATACCCCGGCCAAGATCTTCTACAAGTACGAGGGCGTCAGCCCCACCGGCAGCCACAAGGCCAACTCCGCCGTCGCCCAGGCCTTCTACAACAAAGTCGAGGGGGTCAAGCGCCTCACCACCGAGACCGGCGCCGGACAGTGGGGTTCGTCGCTAGCGCTCGCCGGCTCGATGTTCGGGCTCGAGGTGCTGGTTTACATGGTGAAGGTGAGCTTCAAGCAGAAGCCTTACCGTCGCGCCTTCATGGAGGCCTTCGGCGCCCAGTGCATCGCCAGTCCCAGCAACACCACCGAGTGCGGTCGTCAGATCCTCGCCGACACCCCGGACAACACCGGCAGCCTCGGCATGGCGATCAGCGAGGCGGTGGAGCTCGCGGCGCAGAACGATGACACCAAGTACGCCCTCGGCAGCGTGCTCAACCACGTCCTGCTGCACCAGACGGTGATCGGGCTCGAGGCGCAGAAGCAGCTCGAGATGGCCGACGCCGAGCCCGACATGGTCATCGGCTGCACCGGCGGCGGCAGCAACTTCGCCGGTATCGCCTTCCCCTTCATCGGCGACCATCTGCGCGGTGGACGCAAGGTGCAGTGCATCGCCGTCGAGCCCTCGGCCTGCCCGTCGCTCACCAAGGGCAAGTTCGCCTACGACTACGGCGATACCGCCCGGATCTCCCCGATCTGCAAGATGCACACCCTCGGTGCGAGCTTCGTACCGCCGGGCTTCCACGCCGGTGGGCTGCGCTATCACGGCATGGCACCGCTGGTCAGTCATCTGACCGAACTCGGCCACATCGACCCGCGCTCCTACAATCAGCTCGAGTGCTTCGCCGCCGGACTGCAGTTCGCTCAGGCCGAGAGCATCCTGCCCGCGCCCGAGTCCAACCACGCGGTGCGCGCCGCCATCCACGAGGCCGAAAAGTGTCGCGAGTCGGGTGAGTCGAAGACCATCCTGTTCAACCTCAGCGGTCACGGCAACTTCGACATGCAGGCCTACACCGACTATCTCGGCGGCAAGCTCAAGGATCTCGACTATGCCGAGAGCGAGGTCGCGATGGCGCTCGCCGGACTGCCGAGCGTCGACTGAGCCACCACACTGACCACCCCGGGTACCGGGACACCGGTACCCATCGCCCCGCCTCGCCAGGGATGGCGAGCAAGGGCCTCGTCCCGAATCGCCGGATGGAGTTCACCGCCTTGCGCAACCTCGTCCTCGCCCTCGGAGCACTCGGTACCGCCGTCACGGTCACGGCTACGCCGATCCCCACCGATCCGTCACCGCCGGCCACCGCCACCGGCCCCCGCATCGATGCACTCGAGGCACATATCGAGGGCATGCAGGACAAGCTGCGGGAATCGGCTGGCGCACGCAAGGCCGCCGATCAAGCACGAATGGAGGCCGAACGCCGGCTCGCCGCCAGCATCCAGACCATCGAGCAACTCCGTTACGAACTGGCGCGGGTGGAGGATGCACGCAACGCCCTCAGCGAGGCGCTACGTGCCCAGGCACAGGCCCATCTCGACGCCGTCGCAAGACTCGCCGAGGTGCGCACCGACACGCAACAACTCGACCAGCTCTACCGCCGCTTACCGCCGGCGCTCGGCGGCACCCTGGGCATCGAAGAAGCGCGCGCCGCAGCCACCACCTCTTACCAGGTCCTAGTCGAGACTCTGCGGCAACCGGCCCGGGGCGCAGCCCGTCAGATCGAGCACGATGCCGCCAGCACTCAACTCCAGATCGACCAGGCACTGCTCGCCGTGCTAACCGAGGCGAGCGGACTCTACCGCGTGCGGGAAAACGACTCGCTGGCGCTGATCAGCCGTCGTGTATATGGGCCCGAAGGGCGTTGGCAAGCGCTATTCGAGGCCAACCGTCACCTGCTCGACGATCCCGATCGACTCACTCCGGGGATGACCCTGGTCCTGCCCTGAACCCCGGTCAATCGTCACACGGCCCGAAGAGGGCGTTGGCAAGCGCCTCGCGACACTGCGCCCGACCTGCGGGGGCGGTCGCCTCGACACGCGCCTCGTCCTGCGCCAGGGCGCGCAGCTCCAGCGCCAAGCGACACGCCTCGGAGCGCAGACAATGCACCGCCGGCCCACAGACCTGCTCGACCAGCGCATCACACTCCGCCGGGACCTGCGGCGGCGCCTCACGCGCCGGCCGCTTCCCCGCCGACCACTGCTGCAGCATCGGCGCACTCGGCACCACGGTACCGTCGCGCACGATCACCACCGAACCGTCCTCGAGCCGGTGCACCCCGTCCCACAACGGACGTCGGCCACCCGTGCCATCTTCCACCCAGGCACGCCGAGTATCGGACTCGACCCGCACCTCGCCCCCACTGTCGAGCGATGCACGCCAGTCGCTAGCGACCGACGCCACCGACCAGGCCAGCGTCGCCAGCAGCGGCAACACCCAACGGCTCACCCCTCACCCCGCCGGTCATGATCCACCGGCGCGAACGCCGGACGCTCGATCAGGCTCGACAACACCAGGTTGGCGAGCACGAAGGCGAGGAACAGATAGAATCCCGGGGCGAGCGCGGTGCCATTGGTGGTGAGCACGGTCGCATCGGTGGCATCCAGGGTGCCGAGTTGATTGGCCACCAGCGCGTCAAAGCCGAGATAGGCCATGAACAGTGCCACCACCAGCACGTCGGCCATCGACCACTTGCCCGAGCGTAGCGCGAAGAAACGCACCGGCGCCGCGACCGGTGCGCCGGCGGCGCGATGATAGACCAGGGTCGCGAGCAGCTTGAGCGCCGGGAAGACGACGCTAAACAGGGTGATCAGCAGCGCCACCAGCCACAGGTCCACGCCCCCGGCGCGGATCAGGATCTCGACCACCTGCAACAGGCTCTTGGACTGGTAGTAGAGCACCTGATCGGTAAACACCACCGACTCACCGAGGACATCAAGGCTGAGTCGATCGACACGCGCCTCGATGGCGAGCATCGGGGTAAATAGTGCACCGAGCAGCAGGATCAGCGTCATCGTCACCACCGCCCCCAGGGCGAAAGCATCGAGCCCGCCGCGCCGATCACGCCCCCAGGCGGCGAGCACGAACACCACCACGGTCAGCCCGAGCAGTGCACCGAGACGCCACTCGATCGCAGGACGCAAGGCCACGACCTCACCCTCGAGCAGCGCGGCACAGGGCGCGGCCGCGGCACAGTCGTAGCGTTCGAGCAACACCGCCAGCCCCGGCGCGACCTCGACCTCGGTGGGCGTGGCCGCGGTGAGCAACGCCAACAACTCGGCCCGGATCAGCGCCTCGGCCTCCGCCCCCTCGAACGCCGTGAGCAACCGCTCGGCATACTCCGGCGCCTGGGCCCGCAAGGCATCGAAGTCGACCAGGCGTTCGCGCAACTCTTGCTCCAGCGCCCCCTGTAGCTGCGCCATCCAGTCATTGCTCGGCGGCGGTGGACGCGATGGCAGCAGCTCCCGCTCGATCTCGGTGATTAACGACTCGAGGGTCGCGGTCAGGGCCGCGAGCAACTGTGGACGACGCTGCTCGTCGAGTTCGAAGGTCGCGATCCGTTCGGCGAGCACCGCGCTCAGGCGCCGACTCCACTGCGCGGTATCGAGCATGCCGTAACGGGCGTGACGCAGCTCGGCGCGATCCCCTTCGAATTGCTGCCATTGTCCGAGCGCCTGTACCAGCTGCGCCCCGAACACCATGGCGGCGGCCAGCGCCAGCACCATCCCCCCTCGGCGGATCATCAATGCGGCAGACATCAACCCTCCCCTGAGCGATCGTCATCAACGCGGGCACTCTACCAGCGGCCAGCGGCCAGCGGCCAGCGGCCAGCGGCCAGCGGCCAGCGGCCAGCGGCCAGGGATTGAACCGCTAAGCCGCAAAGAACGCAAAGGGGAACAGAGCCTCCAGCGGTCAGCCTTCAGTCGCCAGTTGCGCTGCCCTCAAAGACTGACGCCTGGAGCGTGGGCCACGCCGGATGGCAAGCGGCGCCGGCGCCGAGCGCGCACACCCACTGGAGGCTGGTCGCTGGCAGCTCTGTTCCCCTTTGCGCGCTTTGTGTCTTTGCGGTTCAGTCTTTATGGCTGGCGGCTGAAAGCTGAAACCCGGCCCCCACCGACTAGACTGAACTTGGTCGAGCGAGTCATACCCTAATGAGGTCAGGACTGCCGACCCCGTCCGCGCAGATCAATGGGGTTCAACACCTCGAACCCCGGCCTGGTTGCGACCTGGCCCCGCGCGACGACCACGGCAAGACCGTTTCAGCGAAGCCCGGCGATCACCGCGCGGGCCCGCGCAGGCGCACAGGAGACCGCCCGTATGTCCGACATCCCCCTCCCCCTGATCTGGATCCTCGTGGCACTGGCCGTCGGTGGCGGCTGGCTGTGGCTGCGGTGGCGCATGCGCGAGCACGGTCCCACCATCATCGACACGCCACCGACGCCGGACTGGCACGCCTTCGATGCCGACGAGACCCTCAGCCGACTCGACGCCCCGGCCGCGGGGCTGAGCGGCACGAGCGCCGCGCGCCGCCTCGCCGAGCACGGTCCCAACCGGCTGCCCGAGGGCGAGCAACGCGGCCCCTGGGCGCGCTTCCTCGCCCAGTTCCACGACGTGTTGATCTATGTGCTGCTGGTCGCCGGGGTGGTCACCGCGCTGCTCCAGCACTGGCTCGACGCCGGGGTGATCCTCGGCGTGGTGCTGGTCAACGCGATCATCGGCTTCGTCCAGGAGGGCAAGGCCGAGGACGCGCTGCGCGCCATCCGCGACATGCTCTCGCAACACGCCCTGGTGTGGCGCGACGGACGACTGGTCACGGTCGAGGCGAGCGATCTGGTGCCGGGCGATCTGGTGCAGCTGCAGTCGGGCGACAAGATCCCCGCCGACCTGCGGCTGCTCAAGGTCAAGGGACTGCAGATCGAGGAGGCGGCGCTCACCGGCGAGTCGGTGCCGGTCGAGAAGGGCGTCGAGCCCCTGGCCAGCGACGCCGCGCTCGCCGATCGGCGCTGCATGGCCTACTCCGGCACCCTGGTCACCGCCGGTCAGGGCACCGGGGTGGTGGTGGCCACCGGCGGCGCCACCGAGATCGGCCGGATCAGCGCCCTGGTCGCCGGGGTCGAGCAGATGACCACCCCGCTGCTGCGCCAGATGGCCCAGTTCGGGCGCTGGCTGACCGCGGTGATCCTGCTGGTGGCGGGGCTGGCCTTCGCCTTCGGCGTACTGGTGCGCGACTACACCGCCGCCGAGATGTTCCTCGCCGCGGTGGGGCTGGCGGTGGCGGCCATCCCCGAGGGGCTGCCGGCGATCATGACCATCACCCTGGCGATCGGGGTGCAGCGCATGGCCGGGCGCAACGCCATCATCCGCCGCCTGCCGGCGGTCGAGACCCTGGGCACGGTGGCGGTGATCTGCTCGGACAAGACCGGCACCCTCACCCGCAACGAGATGACCGTGCGCACCCTGGTCGACGCCACCCAGACGGTCGAGATCGAGGGCAGCGGCTATGACCCCCACGGCGGCTTCAGCGTCGCCGGACAGGCGCTGCAACCGAGTGACGACGCGCTGCTCGGGCGCATGCTGCGGGCGCTCGTCTGCTGCAACGACAGCGCGCTGGAGCAACAGACCGAGGGCTGGCGGGTCAACGGCGACCCGATGGAGGGCGCGCTGCTGGTCGCCGCCATCAAGGCCGGACTCGATCCCGAGACGTTGAACCGCGAGCTGCCGCGCACCGACCTGATCCCCTTCGACTCGGCGCACAAGTTCATGGCCACCCTGCACCACGACCACCAGGGCGAGTGCGTCGTCTTCGTCAAGGGTGCACCCGAGGCGCTGATCGAGCGCTGTGAACAGGTCCAGGGTGTCGCTGGGCCGCAGACGCTCGATCGCGCCGACTGGCTCGCGCGCATGGAGCAACTGGCCGACGCCGGCCAGCGGGTGCTCGCGGTGGCGCTCAAACCGATGCCGGGCGGCACCACCACGCTGGGGTTCTCCGACCTCGACCAGGGGTTGGTACTGCTCGGTCTGGTCGGACTCCAGGACCCGCCGCGCACCGAGGCGATCAGCGCGGTGCGCGCCTGCGCCGAGGCCGGCATCCGGGTGAAGATGATCACCGGCGACCACGCCGCCACCGCCCGCGCCATCGCCCGTCAGGTGGGGCTCGCCAACCCCGAAGCGGTGCTCACCGGTGCCGAACTCGATGGTCTCGACGAGCCGGCGCTACGTGCCCGGGTCGACGAGGTCGACGTCTATGCCCGCGTCACCCCCGAGCACAAGCTGCGGCTGGTCGAGGCGCTGCAGGCCGAGGGCCGGGTGGTGGCGATGACCGGCGACGGGGTCAACGACGCCCCGGCGCTCAAGCGCGCCGACGTCGGCGTGGCGATGGGGATCAACGGCACCGAGGCGGCCAAGGAGGCCGCCGAGATGGTGCTCGCCGACGACAACTTCGCCTCCATCGCCAACGCCGTCGAGGAGGGACGCACCGTCTACGACAACCTCAAGAAGGCGATCGTCTTCATCCTCCCCACCAACGGCGGCGAGGCGCTGGTGGTGCTCGGCGCCCTGGTGATGGGCTTCCACCAGTTCCCGCTGACCCCGGTGCAGATCCTCTGGGTGAACATGATCACCGCCGTCACCCTCGCCCTCGCCCTGGCCTTCGAGCCGCCCGAACCGGGGGTAATGGCCCGCGCCCCGCGCGATGCTCGCGCGCCGGTACTCGATCGGCGCCACCTGTGGCGCATCGGCTATGTCTCGCTGATCCTGATGATCGGCACCTTCGGGCTGTTTCTGTGGTCGCTGGCGCGGGAGGCGAGCATCGAGGAGGCGCGCACCGTGGCGGTCAACACCCTGGTGATGTTCGAGATCTTCTATCTGTTCAACGCCCGCTATATCGACGCCTCCGCACTCGGCCTGCGCGGTCTGTTCGGTAACCCTTACGCCCTGCTCGCGGTGGCGGTGCTGCTGCTCTTCCAACTCGCCTTCACCTACTTCGGCCCACTGCAGCAACTCTTCGGCACCGCACCGATCGGCGGTGGCGACTGGCTGGCGATCGTGCTGGTGGGCTCGACGGTGTTCTTCCTGGTCGAGTGGGAGAAGGCGCGGATCCGACGCCGCATCGCGCCCTCAGGAAACGGCGCGTAGACGCTGGCGCTGCACGGCCGGCCGTGCCGGGCGCTCGTAGGAGACCCGCACCGCGCCGGCGCCGAGCAGCTGGCGCAGCCGCTTGAGCAGCAGATCGGTCGGCTGCACCCGGTGCTCCTCGCCGAGCACCAGCTCGCCGCAGGCACCGGGACGGCGATAGCGCAGCCGCACCGGCAGGTCGCCGTCACCGAACTCGGAGAGCAGCGCGGCGAGCGCCTCGACCCGTTCCAGCCCGGCGGCGTGCGCCACCGGGTCGGAGAGGTCGAGTTCGAGCATCAGGTGATCGGCACGCGCCGCGCGCGCCTGCTCGAAGGTACGCACGTCATCGGCGCGCAGGCTCCAGCTGTCACGGTACTCGTCGAAGCTCAGGGTGCCGGTGATGGCGAGGATCTGGTCGGACTGCAGCAGATGACGACATTCCTCGTAGAGATCGGAGAACACCGTCGCCTCGATGCGCCCGGTGCGATCATCGAGCACCACCGAACCCATCCGCCCACGCTGGGTCTTGCCGTGACGCACCCCGACCACCAGCCCGACCACGGTACGCTTCTCGCGATCGCGCCCACGCCGCCCCTGGTCGCGATCGGTCTCGAGCAAGCGGCCGATGCGCAGCCCCACCATGGCGCCGAGTTCCTCCTCGAAGCGATCGATCGGGTGACCGGTGAGATAGAGGCCGAGGGTCTCCTTCTCGCCAAGCAGACGCTGCTCGTCGTCCCAGTCGGGGTGCGGCTCACGTGCCAACTGGGGATCGGGCTCGGGGGCCGCAGCGTCCTCCAGCGCGCCGAACAGGTCGCCCTGCCCGGCCGCCTCGGTGGCGTGCTGCTGCTCGGCGAACTTGAGCGCCAGCGGCAGCTCGGCCATCAGGGTGGCGCGGTTGGCGCCGAGCTCGTCGAGCGCACCGGCACGGATCAAGGCCTCGAGCACCCGGCGATTGGCGCGGTGCAGGTCGATACGCAGGCAGAAGTCCCAGAGGTCACGGAAGGGACCGCCGGCCTCGCGCGCGGCGATCATCGACTCGATCGCGCCCTCGCCGACGCCCTTGATCGCGCCCATGCCGTAGATCACGGTGCGATCGCCGGAGACGGTGAAGCGATAGGCCGAGCGGTTGATCGCCGGCGGCTCGACGGCGAGCTTCATCGCCCGGCACTCGTCGATCAGGGTCACCACCTTGTCGGTGTTGTCCATGTCGGCGCTGAGCACCGCGGCCATGAAGGCGGCCGGATAATGGGCCTTGAGCCACAGCGTCTGGTAGCTGACCAGGGCGTAGGCGGCCGAGTGCGACTTGTTGAAGCCGTAGCCGGCGAACTTGTCCATCAGATCGAAGATGTAGGTCGCGGTGGCCAGCTCCACGCCGCGCTCGACCGCGCCCTTCTCGAAGATGGCGCGCTGCTTGTCCATCTCCGACTGCTTCTTCTTGCCCATGGCGCGGCGCAGCAGGTCGGCGCCACCGAGCGAATAGCCGGCCAGCACCTGGGCGATCTGCATCACCTGCTCCTGATAGAGGATGACGCCATAGGTGGGCTTGAGGATGGGTTCGAGCGCCGGATGCGGATAGGCGACCTCGGCGCGACCGTGTTTACGGTCGATGAAGTCGTCGACCATGCCCGATTGCAGCGGACCGGGACGGAACAGCGCCACCAGCGCGGTCATATCCTCGAAGCTGTCGGGCTGGAGCTTCTTGATCAGCTCCTTCATACCGCGCGATTCGAGCTGGAAGACGGCGGTGGTCTCGCAGCGTTTGAGCAGTCCGTAGGCGTCGTCGTCGTGGGGGTCGATGAGGTTGATGTCGAGCGGACCCTCACCGTGTTGCGCACGCGTCTCGTTGATGGTCTTGAGCGCCCAGTCGATGATGGTGAGGGTGCGCAGACCGAGGAAGTCGAACTTGACCAGACCGACCTGCTCGACATCGTCCTTGTCGTACTGGGTGACCAGATTCTCGCCGCCGGGCTCGCAGTAAAGCGGTGCGAAGTCGGTGAGCACGGTCGGGGCGATGACCACACCCCCGGCGTGCTTGCCGGCGTTGCGGGTCAGCCCCTCGAGCTTGCGCGCCATATCGATTAGCGCGCGCACCTCCTCGTCACGCTCATAGGTATTGGCCAGGTCCTCGCTCTCGATCAGCGCCTTCTCCAGGGTCATCCCCAGCTCGAAGGGCACCATCTTCGCCACCCGGTCGACGAAGCCGTAAGGATGGCCCATCACTCGCCCGACATCGCGCACCACCGCCTTGGCCGCCATGGTGCCGAAGGTGATGATCTGCGACACCGCGTTGCGCCCGTACTTGTGCGCCACGTAGTCGATGACGGTATCGCGTCCCTCCATGCAGAAGTCGACGTCGAAGTCGGGCATGGAGACGCGTTCGGGATTGAGGAAGCGCTCGAACAGCAGATCATGCTCGATCGGGTCGAGGTCGGTGATCTTGAGCGCGTAGGCCACCAGCGAGCCGGCACCCGAGCCACGCCCCGGCCCCACCGGGATACCGTGTTCCTTGGCCCACTGGATGAAGTCGGCGACGATCAGGAAGTAGCCGGGGAAGCCCATCTTGAGGATCACGTCGAGTTCGACAGCGAGGCGCTCGTCGTAGACCTTGCGCTGCTCGACGAACGCCGGCGCACTGGTGTCGAAGGTGCGCCCGAGGCGCCACTCCAGGCCCTGACGCGCCTGCTCGGTGAAGAAGGTCTCGATGGTCATCCCCTCGGGCACCGGGAAGTCGGGTAACGAGTGGGTGCCGAGGGTCAGCTCGAGGTTGCAGCGTTTGGCGATCTCGACCGAGTTCTCCAGCGCCTCGGGCAGGTCGGCGAACAGCTCGGCCATCTCCTCGGGGGTGCGCAGATACTGCTCGGGGCTGTAACGGCGCGTGCGGCGCGGGTCGTCGAGGGTGCGTCCGTCGTGGATGCACACCCGCACCTCGTGGGCGTCGAAGTCCGCCGCGGCAAGGAAGCGCACGTCGTTGGTGGCCACCACCGGGGCGTCGCGGCGCAGCGCCAGCGCCACGCTCGATTCGACCAGCCGCGCCTCGCGCGGACGACCGGTGCGGATCAGCTCGAGATAGTAGCGATCGCCGAACACCGCCTGCCAACGCGCCAGACGCCGCTCGGCGAGCGCCGCGTCACCGTCGAGCAGCGCCCGACCGACATCGCCCTCGGGACCGGCCGAGAGCGCGATCAGCCCCTCGGCGGCGGCCTCGACCCAGTCGCGTTCGACCATGGCCACGCCCTGGTGCTGACCCTTGACGTAACCGCGCGAGATCAACCGGGTGAGGTTGCGATAGCCGGTGGCGTTCTCCACCAACACCACCAACCGGAACGGTCGATCAATATCGTCGGGGTCGCGGATCAGCAGGTCGGCGCCGGCGATCGGCTTGATGCCGGCGCTGAGCGCCGCCTTGTAGAAACGCACCAGTGCGAACAGGTTGCACTGATCGGTGATCGCCACGGCGGGCATCCCGGCGGCGGCGGTGGCCTTGATCAACGGCTTGATCCGCACCAGGCCGTCGACCAGGGAGTACTCGGAGTGGACGTGGAGATGGACGAAGCTGGGTTCCACGGGTGTCCTGCTGAAGTCTGTCGGGAGATAAGGGACGCAGCGACCGGGACCGGATCTCGACGCCGCCCGCCGGCCAACGGCGGCGTGCGATCGCCACCCCGTGAGGGGCGCGCGCGATCAGGTGACCGGGATGGCGGCCCTACGGCACGGCGTCTCCCCGGCAGCCGGACAGACGCACACCGGCGCCGCCCGCCGGGATCGTTCGGCCCATTGTAAGCCCTCGAGCGAGGGCTGCACGATCAACCGCTCAATCGGTCGGGGGGAGGCGTGTGCAATCGAGACGACGCAGCGGCCGTGCGACGAGCTGCCGGCGACGCTCGCGAACGTCGTCGAACACCGGGGTGAAGCGCCCCACGAGGTCTTGCGACGGCCGCTCGCGGACCTCACCGAGCGCCAGGTCGAAGGCCTCCCAGGCGCGCTCGAAGACATCGAGCCGATCGCGCGCGAAGCGCTCGCGCACCCGCGCCACCGCCGCATCGGCCCGGCCGCGATCGCCCTCGGCCAGCCCCTGCAGCAGCACCAGCGCATGACTGACCTGATAGTCGACCTGACGCTCGATCTTGGCGATCTCGCGCGCCAAGCCATCAAGGGTGGCACGCAACCGCCGTACCGCGCCATCGTCATCGAGACAGGCGAGGCTGGCACGTGAGTCGCGCTCCTTGTCGAGCATGGTGTAGAGCAGCCGACCATTGAGCCGGACGTTCTGGATGGTCGCCACCGCGCTGGTCACCCGTGCCTCGAGCTTGTCCTGCTCGGCGGTGTTGATCGCGCTCTCAGAGGCACGCAGCGCCTCCTCCACCGCGAGCAGCTGACGCGCGTCGGCCGCCGAGATCGAACCGCGACGCCGTAGCTGTGCGATCAGTGCATGGGCCTGATCGCGAAATGCCGCGCCAGGGGTCTCGCCGACCGCCGTCAGCCGCGCGTTCGACGCCTCCAGCGCGGCCTCAAACTCGGGGTTGAGATAGCCCGAGCGATAGCCCTGTTCAGCGTTCCAGCCATCGACCAACACCGGCGCGACCAGCGCCAGGCGCAGCCCACCATAGGTGGTCCGTGCCTCGCCCTCGGCGGTGTAGAGCGGCAGCTCGGCACGGCGCGGCACCCCGGCGATAGCGCGAGGCGTGACCAGGCTGCCACCGCGCAGGACCAACCCACCGCGGGTACCGTGCACACCATCGGGACGGACCAGCCGGAACAGCGACTGGGTGATCTCCTCGGCGTTACCGATAACGTCATAGAGCCCAGCGAGATTGGGCTTGCGGGTCCCGACCAGGGCGCGATCGGCGCCCGCCCCAGGCCCGGCCAAGTTGGCGACCTCGTCGAGCCGACCGATGCGTGTCTGCTCACCGTCGCGGATCAGATAGCTGGTCTCGAGCATCGCCTCGGCGCTGATCGCACCGCCGCGCGCGGCGAACTCCCACTCCGCCTCCGAGGGCAGGCGCACGAATCCACTCGACCCCCGCTCCCAGGGAACCACCAGTGACAGCGACGGCTCACCGCGCGCGGCGCGCGCCTGGTTGACGGCGATGCGTCTGTTGTTCTCGGCGATGAGATAGGCGTTGAGCGCGCGGGTGAAATCGACCGCGTCGTAGTACCCCAGCCCGAGCTTGGCCCGCACCCGTGGCGGCGGGGTCCGCGCAGCCAGCGCGCGCGTTGCCGCACAGACCTCGGCCTGGCGCGCCGGCGAGGGCAGCTGCGGCGCGGCGAAGGCGGTCAGCGCGCCACTCTCATAGAGGCTCCACTGCAGTTCGGTGAGCTCGTAGGTGGACATGTAATAGGAGCGATACACCACCCCCTGATAGCGGCCACGTACCAGACGCCCATCACGATCGATGGTGAAACCACCGGCGATGGTCTCGAAGCGCCGCCCCTGGGCATAGCGCAGCCGCACCTGATCGTCGCTGGCCACTCCACCGAGATCGACGGCGACCTGATCGAGCACGTCGGTGGCAGGCGCGTCGATGCGCTGGAACAGCAACGACCGATCACACGGCAACGGCACCACCAGGGTACGCGGCAGACGCTCACCGACCGGCGCCGGCGCCGGACAATCCGCCCCCTCCTCGGCGCTCAACGCGCGGAAGTGACCCGGGGCATCGCGCATGCACCAATCGGCGTGTTGCGGCAGATGATCGGTCGGGGCGGAGGCGTTGGCGCCCGGCGTGCCAGCGCCTAGGGTCAGCGCGACACTCAGGGCCAGGCAACGGGAGACGGTCTTGCTCGACATATCAGTCCTTGCGAATCGCTGCGGTAAGCTCGGCGCTGCGCAAGCGCAGCGTCGCATAGGTCGACCCGACGACACCGATCAGCAAGGCCGCCAGCGCACCGAGCATCAGGTCACCGAGAGGAAAGGGATGGAGGTGCTCGAGACCGAGCAGGCTGTGGCCCAGGGCCTGCAGCGGCGCCTGGGCCGCCAACGCCGTCAACAACGCCAGCGCACAGCCACTGGCGACCAGCAGCAGGCTCTGCGACAGGCGCAGCAACGCCAGCTCGCGGCTGCCGAAACCGAGCACCACCAGCAACGCGAGATCGCCGGTCTTGCGCTCGGCACTCAACCACTCGAGCAGGAACAGGCTGACGCAGAAGCCCAAGGCACCGAGCACCAGCAGCATGCCGAAGGCGGCATCGATGCCACGTTCGAGCCCCTGTAGACGGGCGATCTGGTCGGAGTGCAGTCGCACCTCGTCGAAGCCTGCGGCCTGCAGCCGCTCGCGCAGCGCCGGCGCAAGATGGATGGTCGGGGCATAGACCCGGATCGACGGCCAGGTGAGCGTGGCCTGCTCTGGTAACCGTGGAAAATCGGCCCGCGTCACCTCGTGGTACTGGAAGGCGCGGATCGCCCGCGCCAGCGCGGGTGAGACGAACACATTGGCACGCGGCCAGCGCGACGCCGGGACCACCGCCACCAGGGTCAGGGGCAGGAACTCGCGTTCCAGCCGCCCATCGCTCTGACGGGTCACCTGCACCACCACCCGATCGCCGACCCCGACACCGAGCTTCGCCGCCGCTGCAGCACTGCACCCGACCTCGGTCATCCCCTGCGCCACCGCATGACCGGCGAACACCGGATCACCCGGCAGGGTGGTACGCAACCCCAGCGTGACGAACTGTCCCGGGCCGGGCAGCGCCTCGCCGGCCGGGGCCGGCGCCCAGTCGTGGGCACGCACCGAGAACACCGGCTCCGGGGTGACGAAGCCGACCTCCGGCCAGGCGCGCAGCCGCGCCAGCTCGGCCTCGCTCAGCCAACCGCGCGTCCCCGTCCCCCCCAGCACCAACACCTCGCGGTTGGAGACATCGCGCGCGATCTCCTCGGTCCAGGCCGAGACCAGACCGACCTTGGCGACATAGAGCAGGGTCGCCGGGGTCATCACCACCATCAGCAACAGGATGGTGAGCAGTGCAGCGAGGCGATCGGCCCACAGGTCGGCGAGCGCGAAGCGCAGGGCGGTCGAGACGCGCGACATCGCTCAGCCCCCCAGCGCACACAGCCGACGGTGCCCCGGCGAGACGCCGCGTAGCGCACACAGCCGGAAGCCGGCGGCGCGGGCCCGTACCTCGTCGTGGGTGACGATCAGCACCGCACAACCGTGGCGGCTGGCAAGCTCGCCGAGCGCCGTCATCACCGTCGTCGCCGCAGCGCCGTCGAGCGCACTGGTCGGCTCGTCGGCGAGCACCAGCGGGCGTGGCGCCACCAGTACTCGCAACAGCCCGAGCCGCTTGCGTTCACCGCCGGAGAGCTCGGCCCGTCCCCGTTGCAATGCCGCGCCGAGCCCGAGCCGCTCGGCGCCGATGGCCAGCCGCTCGAGCAGCGCCGCATCGATCCGCTCACCGGCCACCCGCGCTGCGGCCAGGGCATTGTCGCGGGCCGAGAGGAAGGGCAGCACCCCACCCGACTGCACCATATAGCTCAGATGGCGTGCCCTGAAGGCGGCGCGTGCATTCAACCCGCCACGCAACGCCAGCTCGCGGGCGTCATGCCCGGCGATCTCGAGCGCGGCGAGCCGGGTCGGGCGCTGCAGCAGCGCCACCAGTTCGAGCAGGGTGGTCTTGCCGATCCCACTGGGGCCGACCAGCGCGACCCGCTCCCCCGCGGCCAGACGCAGCTCGGGAAGCTCCAGGGTAAAACCCCGGGCGGCATCCCCGACCCGCAACTCGGCGGCAGCCAACCGCAGCATCAGGGCAGATCCCGCAGCGGCAGCGGATAGAGCTGTTCCTCGGAGCGCTCGCTCAGCCGCATCCAGCGCTGATCGCTGGTGAGGATCTCACGATAGCCGGCGAGCTTCGCCCGCACCTCGTTGAGCAACGCCTCCTGCCCCTGACCGAGGCCGAGGAACTGCTCGCGGTCGAGCCCGAGGAGCTTGGAGCGATAAGGCAGCGTCTTGAGGAAATCGGCAGTGACCGCCGGCAACAGCGGATCGACCACCGCCCGTCCTGCCTGACTGCGGGCACCGTCGTGGAACTCCGAGAGGTTGGCCTGCTTGCTGTCGACCTCGTCGATGATCCGCGCCAGCGCGGCGGCGAGCGCCTCGAGCTGGGCGCGGGTCACCAATACCGAGACCCGCAACGCCTGCTCATGCTGATTGATCAGATCGCGATCGGCGGCCCAGGCGCGATAGAACTTGGGCGGCTCGACCCCCTCGTGTGCACCGAGATAGACCTGCTGGTAGCGGAACAGATCGCTGAGGATGGGACGTGCGGCCAGCTCGGCGGTGTCCTCGGTGAGCACCTCGCGCCCGGCCAACAGGTCGAGCACCCGATACTGGTCCTCGGCATCGGCCGGTGGCGCGATCTCACGTCCGGCGGCGGCATCGACCAGCACCCCGACGAGATCGTCCTCGACCGCCGCCAGGGCGCGGCCGAAGGTACGTGGCGCGCTACCCTCGACCGGGTAATAACGCCCCAGCCCCTCGTACTGGGCCTGGGCGCGCGGGATCTCGGCGCCACCGGCGAGTTCGCGCGCCTGCGCGGTGCGCAGGTGGAGCACATGCACCGAGATATCGCGCTGATCCATGATCGCGCGGACCGAGGGCGACCCGAAGCCGGGATGTCGCGCCTTGTCATCGGTCTCGGCGCGCGCGCTGGCATCGGTGATCAACAGCACCAATCGGGCGTCGACCTCGTCCCAGTGGAGGTCGTGGGCGGCGCTACGCAGCCCGGCGAAGGCATCCTCGCGCCAGTCGACGGTGGAGACGGTCGCCGGCTGCACCGCATCGATCTCGGCGAGCTGCGCCCGTCCCGAGACCGGGGTGGTGAGGTCGCTGAACACCCGGGTGACGTAGCCGGCCCCGGGGGCGGCGGTGATGTTGTCGCGGAAACCGACCAGCGCGAAGCGGAAGCGCTCGGACAGCCCACGTTGATCGAGCCGGGCGTAGATGTTGCGCACGAAGTCCTTGGTGGCCTCGATATAGGGCCCCATCGAGCGGGTGGTGTCGATGACGAAGGCCACCCCGATATGGAAATCGGCGAGCGGGTTGCCGCCACCGCCCCGAGCCGAGGTCTCGGCGATGGTGGTGGCCGCCTCGGCGCGCGAGACGGCAGTCTCGGTGAGCCCGGCGAGCTGCAACAGCATGACGTCGAGATAGGCTCCGTAGTTGAAGTAGCTCGCCTGGTGCCCGAGGATCGGCATCAGATAGGTGGCATCGTGCGCCACCGCCCGTCTCGGCTCGACGGTGAGGATACTGCCTTCGCCATTCTCACCTTGTGCCACCGCCGCGCGCAGACGCTCGACCCGTTTCGGCCCGTCGGCGGCCGCAACGACGTCGGCAAGGCGCTCGCGCGAGGAGAAGAACAGCACCGGCCCACGGGTATCGGTGCGCGGCGCATACTCCATCACCAGCATCGAGGTCCAATCCTCGGTGGCGTGATGACGGACCCAGCCATCGACCCGGTCGGCGCGCGCGCCCACTGCCAGCCAGGTCTGCCCGTCGGGCTGGGTCCGTTCACCGTAGACGTAGAGCACGGAGAAGGTGTCGAGCGGGCGCAGCTCTCCGGCAGGCGTACGCAGCTGGGCATCGGGACGACTGAGCACCCGACGCCACAGCCCCGGCGCGGCGCCTTCCAACGGCTGTTCCAGACCGGCGACCGAAAAATCGGCGCGCGCCGGCGCGCGCCCCGCATCCCTAGATGTCAGGCCACCGGTGACGGCCCGGGGTGACGAGGCCAGAGTGGCGGGCACCGACAGCGGCGCGGTCTGGGCCGGTGACGGTGCACTCACCACCGTCGACAGCGGCACGGTCAGCGCGGTCACGGTCTCGGTCAGACGCGCGCGCAACGCAGCGCCGTCGCCGCGATCGCGCTCCAGCTGCGCGGCCAGTGCCGCGCGCTGCGCCTCGGCCAGTGCCCGCCGGGCGACCTCGGCCGGTACGTCCTGCAGCGCACGCTCGTGTGCCGCGAGCGCGGCCTCGATACGATCGAGGCGTTGCACCGGGCTGGAGACATCGGTCGGCTGCGCGGCAGCCCCCATGGATGCGACCAGCGCGACGCCGAGCAGCATCCCCGGCAAAGGTCCCGGTTTCCGGCCCGCACCGACGCGCACCGCGTCAGCTCGGGTTCGCATCGGTTCACTCATCGCGCCCCCCCACTTCAGCGATATCGCCATCGGCCACCAGCACCTGTCCACGACCGGAGATCCACCCCAACAGCCGTCGTTGTCCCTGCGCCCCACGCAGGGTGCCGAGCACCACGAAGGCCTCGCCGGCGGCGATCTCAGCGACCGTCGTGGTCGAGTCGAGATCGGCATAGACGAGCTTGTCGAGGGTAGCCCGGACCACCCGGGGCGACGGTTCGAACGAGGTCAGCGGCATGGCGTCGCGCTGCGGCAGCGGTCGCGACTGGTCCTCGGCACGACTCACGGTCCCTGGTGGTAACCGCAGCCCATCGGCCGTAGCGCCGATCTCCTCCAGACAGGCCCGCATCAGCTCGACCTCCATCGCGGCCTCGGCGGCCTCGATCGCCAACCGATCGCGCGCGTGCTCGGCGGCGTCGGCCGCCTCGCGCGCTCGGGCCAAGGACTGCACCTCGGCCGCACCGGCCTGTTGCAAGGCCGTGAGCCGTTGTCGCGCGGCACGGGCACGCGTGGCCAACGCCGGTGACAACGGCGCCACCTCGACACCCACGTCATCGGTCGGCTCGGCCTCGGCGGCGAGCACCAGGCCGCTCGTCCCCGGCACCGACACGACGACCAGGAACCCCATTATCCACAGTCGTTGTAACATCCTCTCTCCCCTCGTCCGCCCCGACACGCCTTGCGCGCGACGGCGCTCAGTCCTCGACCAGACACCGCCGTTCGACGACCACCAGTAACAGCACCACGCCGCCCCAGAGCAGCGCCGGTAACGGCCAGCTCGGCAGCAGCGCCGCCGCCCCCACCGCGGCGAACGGCAGGATCGTCCGCCGCTCCGGGGTCATCGCCACCAGGCTCAACACGCATGCCAGCACGGCACCACTGACCACCCAGGGTGCCCAGGGTGCCGGCCCGTCGCTCAGGCCCACCAACCGTAGCGCCAAGGCCTCACCCTGCAGCACCAGCACGGTGGCGAGTAGCGCGATCCAGATCCCTCGCAGCATCACCGCCCCGCCCCGCACGCGCGTGATCACCACGATCAGCAGACAAAGCGTTGCCGCGACACAAAGCGCCGGCCAGTCACGCGCCCCCACGGCATCGGTGGCGAGTGCCGGCAACACCGCGAACCAGGCCCAGGTCAGCGCCCCTGGCCACAGCCAGGCGGCGAGCCAGCCGGCAACGAGCAGACAGGCGGCCAACAACATGTCAGAAATCGAGTTGTCGGCAAGTCGCGAGCAGACGCTCGCGCTCGGTGGCCAACCGCTCGAGCTTGGAGACGAGCTGATGGACCGAGATCTCGTGCGCGAAGGCGCGTTGGGCGTCGCGCTCGATCACCCCGAGGACGTCGATCAGCCGCCGTTCGAGCGCCCGCTGTCCGGCGGCGCGGGCGCGGGCCAATCGGGCCTGACCCTCGTCGCGCTTCGCCTCGGTACAGGCCAGCAATTGCGCCGCCAGCGCCTGCTGCCGCACGGGGTCGAAGTCAGCGATCCGTGGCGAGAACGCCTCCAGTCCGGCGACCCCGGAGGGCGCCTGACAATCACGCAGGAGCGCGCGCCGCAAGCGGGCGATCTCCCGATCCTTGACCTCGGCATGTGCCCACGCCCGGCGCGCGATCGCGGTCGCCGTATCGAGCTGGGGCCCGATCTCCATGACCTTCCAGGGACAGTCAGCCGCCTGTAGCGGTAGGGCCAGCCACAACAGCGGCAGCAGCAAAATACGGTACGTCTTCATCGGTGAGTGTCCTGATCGAGTGCGTTGAGCCGGGTGCGCGCCACCAGCGCCACCGGTGCCATGCAGTCGCCGGCGGCATACGCGGCCACACGCCCATAGGTCGCCGCCGCCTGCGCGAGACGCCGGGTGCGTTCCTGGACCATGCCCAGCAACAACGCACGACCGGGTCCATGAGCGGGACTGGCGGCGTTGGCCAGACGCTCGAGCCGGGCCAGCTGGGCATCGGTCCTGGCCAACCGATCGAGATAGACGATGGCACGCACCAGCTGCGCGGCGGCGGCGTCACAGTGCGCTCCCTCGGCGGCGTGATCGAGCAGCCGCATCAGTTCGACGGCCAGATAAGCCCAGGCGTTGTAGTGCCCCGGGTCATCGGCGACCGCCGCGCGCAGTGCCGCCAGGCGTGCCGCGCCATCGCTGACCAAGGCCTTGCGGAACCAGGCATCGGAGCGACATCCGGCGGGGGGATCGAGCGCCAACGCCGCCTCGGCGTCGGCACCAGCGCGCGTGCGATCGCCGGCACGGCGGGCGACCTCGCTCATCTCCAGACGGATCCGCCAGGCCATCGCCGGATACTCGGCCTCGAGTTCGGTCAGCAACGCCAGTCGCACCTCCGGGCTCGCCGCCAGCGAGGCGGCAGCGAAACGCGCGCGCGCGACGCGTGGCATCGGTGCCATCAGCTGGGCTCGACGCGCCCCACAGGTGTCCCCGGCGGGGATCAGCCCAGGGACGGCGGCCACACGCTCGGCCTCGTCATCGAGACGACCGCTGGCGAGCGCATCGAGTGCCTTGCGCGTCTGCTCGGTCTGCGCCGTGGTCGCCGCGGACACCGCCGGGGACTTGGGGCGCGGCGGTTCGAGCCGGGCCAGGCCCCCGAGTCCGAGCAGCGACAGTGCCGCGATCAGGGTAGCGAAGGCCCGTCCTGGTTGGGTCACGGCCATCAGTCGAGGGCCCCCGGCAACTCGAACACCCGCGCCGAGTGCTCGAACGGGATCGCCGCCTCGTAGCGCGCGGCAAACCAGCGCACCGGGGTCCCGGCCTCACGCAGCGCCCAATAAATCGGGGCCACCGTCGCCAGGCCATCGGGCAACACCAGGAAGGTCGGCGAGACGCGCGCACGCGCGTAATCCTCGCCCAGGGTCGCGACGAACGCGGCCAGCTCCTCGACATCGAGCTGGCGCGATTGCGCCTTGAGCACGGCATAGTCGGGGCGGAGGCTGGCGCGATAGTGGTTCCAGTCGCGCCGCGCCCGACGATCGACGATCAGACCCATCTGGCCCTGCGCGGTACGCGCATCGCCGGCGGCGGCCATGCAGGCACGCGCCAGCCCATCGAGATCGATGGCGACGACGCCGGCATCGCTGACCAGGAAGTAGCGATAGAGCGGTCGCATCACCGGATCACTGTCGGTGGGGAAACGCAGCCTCGCCTCATGGGTGTCGGGCGGGGTGTCCCCCGGCAGCCGCAACGGCGCCGCGACCACCACCAGGAGCATGGTGGCAAGGATCATCACCGCCAGCGCATTGGCGGCGACATCGAGAAAGCCGGTCTCGGTATCACGCCCGGCGGCGCTCAGCCCATCATCCCCCATCATCTCTGCGCGGCCTCGGCGTCGGGGTCGGGATCGATACCGAGTTCGTCGAGCAACGCCGCGAAATGGGCCTCATCGACCAGGGGCGCGATCTCGAAGCGATGGATGGGTTCACCCGAGGGATCGGTCTGCAGACCCAACTCGGCGCGTATCGCGAAGGCCAACGCCGCGGCCGAACGGCCGCGCGTCAGCTCGGTCTGGGCGCAGCCCGGGGTGATCCCGATCAGGAAGCGACCACCCGCCGGCGCCCACAGGCGCACCGCAGTGGCCAGGTCGGCACGATCGAGCGGCTGCACTCGGCCATCGGGGAGATGGCCGCGATAGCGCCCACCGGCATCGCAGAGGACGGCGCCGTCGAAGGGCGCGGCCACCCGCTCGCTCGGCACCACCACCTCCTGCAGGGCGAAGACGATGACGAAGATGCCAATGGTCGCCAGCAGCAAATCGACCAGCGAGGTCATGCCGGCGCCGCGGAACGCCGGGGCGGGTGGCGCGAACGGAAGGCCTAGCCGCGAGCCCATCGTCGCCCCTAGCGCCGCGGCTCGACGGTGGCGCTACGCAGGGCGTGTGTCACCACTTGGTGTCTGACCCGATCGGCCAGGGTACGTTGGAAGGTGGCCAGCGCCATGATCGGGATCACCGCCGCCAGGCCGACGAAGGTGGTGTCGAAGGCATAGCGCAGATGGCCGAGCACCTCGCCGAGCGCCTGCTCGCGCCCAGCCTCGCCGAACACCGACCCGAGCCCACCGATGGCACCGGAGATCCCCACCACGGTGCCGATGAAGCCCATCAGCGGCAGCACCCAGATCGCGTAGCTCAGCGGCGCAGCACGCAACCGCTGGTGGGTATCGAGACGATCGGCGCTGACCCCGGCACGCAGCATGGCGTCGGCGACCGGCGCATGCGCGAGCAGCGCCGCTCGCGCATGCGCCCCGGTGAGACGACGCAGCAAACGCGAGCCCGTGGCGCCGGCAAGGGTCGCCAGCTCCTGACGCGCCCCCTGGATCTGCAGCAAGGCATAGAGCAACGCCCACAGCCCGAGGGTGAGGATGGCGAGGCAGAAGTCGTTGCCGAGATAACGCAGCAACGATACCGCCGGGGTCTCTGCTGCCGGCGGGGTCGGCAACAACACGGCAACGCCACTCATCACCGCCACCGCGCCAGCGCCACTGGCGGCGAGCGCCGGGGCGAGCAAGGGCGCGGCGATGGTCACATCATCGGCCGAGATGTCGGCCACAGGGGTCGATGTATTCACTGCTGCGCCTCCAGCGCATCGATTCTCGCATGCAGCTCGGCGAGGGTGTCGCGTTGCCGGCGTTGCTGTGCCTCGAGCCGATCGAGTACCCGTGTCAAGCGATCGACGAGGGTACGTAGCGCGGCGCGACGCTCGGCGTCCTCGGTGACCTCCAGCCGCGCGAGCAGTACCTCGAGTTCGGCATCCTGACGGGCGATCAGCGCCTCCAGCGCGTCGAGCTGACGCGCACTGGCCGCCGCCGCAGCGCGGACCTCGATGAGCGACACCCCAGCACCCGCCCCGGCTGGGGCGGGCGCCAGCGAGTCGGCGGACACCGCGCCCGCCGAGCCGAGGCCGACGAGCAGCGCGACGAGTGCCGGCAACAACGGCGTGGGCCGGGACAAGATCATCAGTTGGTCGTCGGCGTCAGGTCACCCTCGACCCCGGCGGTCTGCTCCAGGATCAGCCGCATCGAGTCGTTCATCGCGGTGAGTTCGTCGCTCATTACCTGCATCTCGGCGAGCACCAGGTCGATGGCATTGAGCTCGTAGTACTCGGCGATGATCTCCTTCTTGTTCTCGATGTCCTGCACCAGCATCTCCGAGTCGGTGGCCTGATCGAGGATCAGGCTGCGCAACTCGATCACCTGGTCGACCTTGTCCTGCCAGTTCTTGGCCAGCTTCTGCAGCCCCGGATTGGTGCGAGCGCGCTCGATCACCGAGTCGCGCTTGGCGGTCCACTCGTCGATCAGACGCTGCAGCTCGTTCCAGATCTCCGAGTCCTTGTTGAGGCTCTCGTTGACATCACGTGCCACGTCGAGCATCTCGTCGAGCGCCGCCATGCCACTGTCCTGGGAGTTGGCCTGCGCCATCGCCGCGCGGAAGCCGTCGACCGCATCCTGCAACCTGACGGCCGACTGCTGCACGCCCTCGACCAAGACCCTTGGCCCGGCCTGCTCCCGCTGCCCCTCGGGCGTGAATACCGCCCCGCTCATCTCCTTGGCCGCCTCGAGCAGCCGCTCTCCGTCGATCCCCTCGGCCTGCGCCTGGGTGAGACCGAACAGCGAACCCAGACAGACCGCAATTGTCAGTTTGCGCACCGCATCTTCCTCATGTTGTGGTTTGACCGTCGCCTCGACGGTGTCAGTTGGTCACCGGGATCTCGACATCGCCGACCTGGTATTCGAGGACCTCACCGAGGGTGTGGCTCATGTTGTCGAGGTGCGCCTGCACGCTCTCCAGACTGCCGATGAGTTCGGTGATCTTACCGATCCGGATGGAGAGCTCGATGTCACGCTTGAGGGTGGTGAACTGCGCCAGCTGCAGGGTGATCTCCCCCTCCTTGCGCGAGATCGATTGCTGCAGCTCGTCGAAGCGCTCGGCCTGGGACTTGAGGATCTCCAGGTTGCGGTCGCGATTGGGGCTCGGCTCCATCTTCTCCACCGTCTTCAGGGTCTGGCGGATCTCGATGCGCGCATCGTTGAGTGCGTTCATGAAGGCCCCGTTGAGCGCCAGCTGGTCGATGGCGGTCAGCGCCTGATTCTCGATCGCCTCGATCGCCTCGAGCACCTCGCTGGTGCGCGAGGCAGCGTTCTCATCGGTGATCTCGCGGATCACCATGAGCGCATCGTTCACCCCCTGTTGCACCGTCGAGGTCGCCTCCTTCATGGCGGCCTCGGCCTGTTTGAGTTCCTCGCGGGTCGAGTCTGAGGCATTGGCCGCCACCGGCAGTGCCAGCGCGAGCAGCGCGGCGATGAGTCCTCGATTCATAACGGTTGGTCTCTCCATCCAGGATGCGCCGTGCACCGCGCCCGATTAGAAGTCAGCGCCTGTACACAGATTTTGGTATTCCCCGAGGGCGGTCCCGAGCCGCTGGCGCAGATCGACCACACCCTCGAGATCGATCGCCAGCTGCATCACCTGTTCGGAGAGGTCATTGAGGGCATCGATCCGCTGGGTAATGCCGAGTAGCCCGTAGCCGTGCTCCCCCCGTGCGATCGCCGCTTGCTTCTCGGCCTCGGCATCGAGGATGCGCTCACTCACACAATCGCCGAGCTGGGTGACGCGCGTGAATGCCGGCTCGAGCGCGATCTCTTCCACATCGCGCTGCAGCGCTTCGAGACGGTCGCGGTCGTCCTCCCCGCAGCCCTCGCGCAGCAACCTCTGGCGCAACTCGGTGACCGATGCGCTGAGACGCTCGACCACGACCTGTTTCTTCGGCAACACTGCGACCAGGGCCGCCTGCTCATCACGCAAGTCCTGCAGCGAGAGCTGGCAACGCTCGACCGGCGCCGAGGATGACACCGGGACGGTCGGCAGCGACGGGCGCGCAGGCACCACCTCGGCGGCGCGCAGCTGCGCTTCGATGAGACGGAGTTCGGTATCGATCTCCTCGAGGGTCATGGTCGCGGCGGCATCGGCGGCGACGAGACAGAGCGGCAACAACAACGCTCGGATTGGCTTCACGCGATCACCTGCACGATTCGATCAGGGATAGGAACATGGAGTCGAACTCGGTGGCGATGGCGGTGTGCGCCGCCCCATCGGTCTCGAAGGCCGAGATCACACCGACGAGTTCGGGCACCGCCCCAGCACCGGCACGCAGCACCGCCGCGCCGGAATCGCCAGGGGCGATAGGACAGTCGAGGGTAAAGACGAAGCCGACCTGGTCGATGACCCGGCAGCGCGACGGTTGCGAGCGGCCTCGCCTCGGGATCAACAGGGTCTCCCCGACAGAGACCCCGGTGCCGATTGTCAGTGGTGCCGGCATCGGTTCGGCGAGCGGGCGGACGAGGCGCAACAGCGCCAGATCGACGCCAATGGCCTCGAGACTGGCCTGCTGGGCGGAGAACTCGGGGTGGCGCTGCACGACGCGCACCGCCACCGACTCCCCCGCGACGGTGCGAAAGGAGAGCGTGTGCGCCGGTAGTGGTCGGGCACGGCGATCCTGCAGGCAGTGCGCCGCAGTCAGCACCAGCTCGGCGGTGAGGCAGGTGGCCAGACAACGCTCGCCGGAGACGGCCCAGACCTCGCCGAGGCGTTCCTGCACTGCGGCGGGGAAACGCCCGGGGGCGGCCGTCGTGGCGCCCACCTGCAGCACGCCCGTCACCACCGCCAACCCGACTACCGACCACGTCCTGATCACGCGGGGCGCTCAGAGCAGCAAGGCGTTGATGTCCTCGATCCCGTCATCGACCGCCTCACGGTGTGCAAGCTGCAGTGCCTCGAGTTCGGCGGCATTTTTGGCCACACCCTCGACGCTGTTCTCACCGCGCCGATCGCGCCGTGTCAGGCTGATCGAGGAGACCTGGGCGGTCGGCCGGGAGACGGCGAACTGCGGTTTGCGCACCACCGGGCGATAGGCCTCGGCACGCGCGATATAGGCATCGGCGTCCTCGGCACCGGAGCGCTGCAGGGCGTTGACATAGATGTTCGTGCGCTTGGTCAAACCGGCCGAGACACTGTCGATCAACTGGTTGTCCTCGCGCGTCGCACGCTTCACTGCGGCGAGTCGCGCCCGTGCCTCGTCCTTGCTGATCTGGCCCTTGCGGACCGCCGTGGCGATGGACTTGAGCGAGCGCATGCGGCATTGGTTGAGCTTGGCGACGGCCCCGACCAGACGGTCGCTGCGCTGGCGATCGCCCCGCGCATCGGTGAACACCGCGCGACGCAGCGCACTGGTGCCCTCGGCACGCTCCTGCAGGTCGGTGTAATAGCCGATGGTGGCGCCGGCCAGCGCCCCGGTGAGCGCCCCGATGAGCAGACCACGCAGCCGGTTGTTACGATCGATCGCGGCCCCGCCGGCGGCACCGGCGCTGGCCCCGATCGCGGCCCACTTGGCGATCTCGCGACGCTGCACCTCGCGCACCTCGACGAAGGGCTCGCGCAGCGTGGCACAGGGGTCCGGGGTGGAGACGTCGATGTAACGCCCACGCGCATCCTCGAAGACCTGCATGCCGGCGGCCAGGGGATTGCCACCCGTCGTGGCGCAGCCACTCAGCCCCAGTGAGGCGGTCAACAGCGCGACGACGAAGATCAATAGTGCACGCCAGCGGCGAGCGAAGAGGGCATTGGGGGTGGGTTCGGGCGTCACATCCATTTGGCTTCCACTCCATTGGATCCTGAAGCAGGAGCGTCGCTGGTCGACGTCCTGCGCGGAGCGCGTGCCCGTCTGTGACGACCGGGGTCGAGCTTCAAGCAACACGCAATGTGCGCATTCTCATCCCCGATGATTCCAGCTGTCAACCCACCACGCGCGCCACCGGGACGTTCACAACAGGCCTCAGGGCGTGGTCAAGGCCCGCACCTGATCGAGCACCTCGGGGTCATCCCAGGCGAGATCCCCGAGGACGTCGAACACCAGCCGACCATCGCGGTCGACCACATAGGAGGTCGGCAACCCACGCACCCCGTAGTCGAGTGTCACCGCCGAGGCGGGATCGACGAGCAATGGGAAGTCGAGCCCGAGACGCGCGCCGAACTCGGCGATGGTGGCGGCGTCCTCGTCGACGTTGATGGCGAGGATCTCCACCCCGTCGGCGGCCAACGCCTCGTAGGCACGCTGCATCGAGGGCATCTCGTCGCGACAGGGCGGGCACCAGGTCGCCCAGAAGTTGAGGATCACCACCCGCCCCCGGTAATCGGCCAGCGCCACCGGCGCGCCACCACTGCTCTGCAGCGTGAAGCCTGGCGCCGGCTGCGGTGCTGGGAGGGGGGCCAGCGTCTCGGCCTGGAGCGGCCCGGCCAGGATCGATGACAGCAACAGCAGCAGGGCAAGCACGGAATGGGGCTGGGGCATGGCAGGGACTCCGGGGTCGGGAACGGGTTAGAGGCGGGAGGGGCTCGGCGGATCGTGTCTTGCATCGACCTGCACGACGGGTAGGATCTGACCCGAGGGGCGATCTGCGGTGACGACCGCACCGTCGTCGACCAAGGATAGCACCTCCCCCCTTTACCACCGCATCCATGCCACCAACACCATCGGGACAGCCACCATGCCGGCCAAGACAGGCTTCGTCACGCGACTGGACCAGCTCTTGTGGAGCACGGCGGACAACCGCCCACGCTGGCAGCGTTCCCTGCTCGGGTTCGCCCGTCTGCTCCACGCCCTCGCCCGCGACCTCACCGCGGGCAACCTCAGGCTCCACGCCATGGGACTGGTCTACACCACCCTGCTCTCGCTGGTGCCGCTGCTCGCGGTGAGCTTCTCGGTGCTCAAGGGCTTCGGCGTCCACAATCAACTCGAACCCCTGTTGCAGAACGCCCTGGCGCCACTCGGCGAGTCGGGACAGGAGATCAACACCCGTCTGATCGAGTTCGTCGACCGAATGCAGGTCGGGGTGCTCGGCTCGGTCGGCCTGGCACTCCTACTCTATACCGTGATCTCGCTGATCCAGAAGATTGAGCAGGCGTTCAACTACACCTGGCGGGTCGAGCACCCACGCCCCTTCACCCAGCGCTTCACCCAGTACATGAGCGTGCTGCTGGTCGGTCCAGTGCTGTTCTTCTCGGCACTCGGGCTCTCGGCCTCGCTCGGCGACAACGTCTATATACGCTCGCTGATGGCGGTCGCCCCGTTCGGGGTCCTGCTCGAACTCGCCCGCGTGCTCGCCCCCTATCTGTTGATCTCGCTGACCTTCGCCTTCTTCTACGTGTTCGTGCCCAATGCCCGGGTGCGCATCCCCTCGGCACTGGTCGGGGCGCTGGCCGCGGGGCTGTTGTGGGAGGGTGCGGGACTCCTGTTCTCGACCTTCATCGGCGGTTCCACCCGCTATACCGCGATCTACTCCAGCCTGGCGATCCTCATCCTGCTGATGATCTGGATCTATGTCGCCTGGCTGATCCTGTTGGTCGGGGCGAGCATCGCCTTCTATCACCAGCACCCGCACTATCTCGATGGTCGCTCGCGCGAACCGCGCCTGAGCAACCGGCTGCGCGAACGCCTGACCCTGCAGCTGGCCAGCCGCATCGCCGGCGCCCACCATCGCGGCCAACCCGCACCCAGCCAGGAAGTGCTGGCGACCAGCCTGGGGATGGCCGAGCAGGCACTCGATCAGCCGCTACAGCTACTCGAACAGAGCGAGGTGGTGGTCGCCACCGAGGGCGGTGGCTTGGTCCCCGCGCAGGCACCGGAACGGATCGGTCTTGCCTGGCTGCTCGAGCGCATCCGTACCTTCGAGGAGGAGAGCGATGGCTATCGCGCACGCCCGGCCGATACCGCCCTGAACGCGCTCGAATCACGGCTCGATGACAACCGCACCCAGCTGCTCGAGGGACTCAGCCTGGCCGACCTGATCGAGGAGACCGAGTCCCCGACATCGACCTGAACCCTCAGCAGCGGATCCCCAACGTCTCGGCGAGCGCGCGCAGCGCCGTCTCACCGCCCCGGAAATCGAAGTGCTCGACCGCCTGGTGCAGCGCCTCGACCCGAGTCGAACCGAGCAGTCGTTCGAGCTCGGCGAGCAGCGGCTTGATCTCGGTGGGATTATCGCTGTCGAGGGCTTCGAGCAGGGCGCCGAACACTGCGGTCACGCGTTCGCGATCGAGACTGGCGCCGGCGCCCTCGGTGGCGCTCGGCGAGCGGACGGTGGCAGGCGCGAAGCGCTCGATACTGGCCTGCGCCTGATCGAGGACACGCTGCAGGCGCGCGCGCGCCTCTTCGGTGTCCGCCCGTCCCTGGCGCTGGAGCTGGTTGAGCGACTGGGCCACCGCCGCCACCTCGGTGAGCCCGAGATTGGCCGCCGCGCCCTTGAGCTTATGGGTCAGACGCGCCCCGGCGGCAGGATCGAGGGTAGCGAGGAGTCGTGCGTCCTCACGATGATCGGCGACGAACTGGCGTAGATAGCGTCGATAGCGCTCGCCATCACGCCACAACGACAGGCCCCGATCGACATCCAGACCGGGGTACCGCGGGGGTTGCTCGGACGAGCGCCGCGCGGCCTGACCGGCGGCGCCGTGTTCGGTCAGGCGTGCGATCAACGCGACCACCTCCTCGACGTCGAAGGGCTTGCCGACGAAGGCACACATCCCCGCGGCCAAGGCCGCTTGACGCTCGCTGTCGAGCACCCCGGCGCTAACCGCCACCACCGGGATCCGCTCGAGCGCCGGATTGGCCCGGATCTGTCGGGTCGCCTCGTACCCGTCGAGGACCGGCATCTGGATATCCATCAGCACCAGATCAATGGCATTGGGGTTGGCACAGAGCCAGTCGACCGCCTCGCGTCCATTCTCGGCCTGGATCACCTCGGCGCCCTCATCGCTGAGGATGGTCTCGGCCAGATCACGGTTGATCTCACTGTCGTCGACCACCATTACCCGAACCCCACTGAGGCCACAACGCTCGGCACGCGACGCGACGCGTGCCTCACCGAGACCGAGTTGATGGGGCGGCGGTGCCGACAGCACCTCGAACCCGAGGGTGAACCAAAAGCGACTACCCTGCCCCAGGCTGCTCTCGACCCCGATCTGCCCGCCCATCTCCTCGACCAAACGCTGGCAGATCGTCAGCCCCAGCCCCGTGCCACCGAAACGGCGGGTGGTGGAGACATCGGCCTGGGTAAAGGGGGCGAAGATCTCGCGCTGCTGGTCCGGCGCGATGCCGATTCCGCTGTCGGTCACCGCGAACAACAACCGCACCTGCTGCGCCTCGAGCGCAGCGCAACGCTCAACGGTCACCGCCACCCCGCCCCGCTCGGTGAATTTGATCGCGTTGCCGATCAGATTGAGCAGGATCTGCTCGAGACGCAGCGCATCACCCCGCAACCAGGCACAGCCCTCCGGGACCTGCGCCGCCTGCAAGGTCAGTCGCTTCTCCGACGCTTCGACGGCCATCAGTCCGTGCACCTCCTCGAGCAGGGCATCGAGCGCAAAGGGACGCTCGACGAGCTTCAGGCCACCGGCCTCGATCCTGGAGAAGTTGAGGATATCGTTGATGATCCCCTGCAACGCGCGCCCCGCGCCCTGGATACGTCCCACCAAGGCACCGGCGCGATCGGGTAGGGTCATCTTGCCGAGCAGATAACTGAAACCGAGGATCGCGTTCATCGGGGTGCGGATCTCGTGGCTCATGTTGGCCAGGAAATCGGCCTTGGCACGGGTCGCCGCCTCGGCCGCCTCGGCACGATGGGCCAACGCCTGGTTGAGCCGCTCGATGCGGAATTGGGAGCGGGTGATCAGGGCGCACAGCAACCCCGCGACCAGCGCCATCACCCCGCCGACCACTGCCACCGCGCCGATGATCCGTCGGGCCATCGCCGCCAAGCGTTCCGGCTCGAGGCGGGTCAACACCGTCCAGCGATTCTCTCCCCCCAACCCCACGACCACTGGCGAGTCGGCGGTCTCGTTTTGCAACGCCTGCGCCACCTCCCGCAGCGGCATCAGCGTCTGCCAGGTCCAGAGCCCATCGTCATCGAGGCGTTGTCCATCCGCGCTCGACTCGATCGCCGCCCAGAGGCTCGGATAACGCGCCCCGAGGCTGGCCTGGGTCCCGAGCGCGCGCCCCCACTCCTCGGTCGGGTCGACACTGCGCATCCAGGTGCCGTCCTGATCGAGCAGCATCAACCGCGCGCCATCGCCGTTGACCGAGGCGACCACGGTCGCGATCAGGGGCGCGCCGAGATAGTTGGCGATGAGTACCCCGCGGCGCTCTCCCTGATCGCCGAACACCGGCATTGCCACTCGGTAGACCGGCTTGAACGGACGCTCGATAACGCCGTGCTCGACATTGAGATCGAGACGCGAGACATAGATCCCGCCAGCGGGCAACCCACTGGTGATCTGGAAATAGGGACGCGCCGACTTGTCCTGCAGCTGCCGAGCGTCGATTACCTGTGCCCGCCCCTCGACCCAGTCGACCCGCATCTGCTCGCGACCGGCGGTATCGAGCCAGCGCAGCTGATCGAACTTGGGGTGGGCGATCATATAGAGTGAGAACTGGCGCGCCAGCCGCGGCATGGCATCCTCGCGCTGACCGGCCACCGCATCATGCAACGCCGGCAGCCGGATCAGATACTCGACATCGCTGACCGCGTCGCGCAGGTGTTGGCGCAACATCTGCGCGGCCAGGGCGACGGCCTCACGCTCGGCGGCAGCAATGACCTCACGCTCGTGACGGATCTCGGAGTCGACGAAGAAGGCCACCCCGACGCCGATCAGGCCCAGGGCACCGAGATAAAGGATGAAGAAGTTACGCAGCGCATTGCTCGCCAAGGGTGCCTCCCACCGACGCAGAGGGGGATGCGCGCACGCCGAGGACGCCTGGACGACGAACGCCCGTAGCCGTCAGGTTACTATATTCGATCGTCGGCGGGTCCGCTCCCGCCCAGCGGCGCAGTCTGCCGATAACACGTCTCGGCCGCAGCAACCCGCCCGGCCAGGAAGGAACACGCCGGATCGACCCGGGCACCTCCACTGGCCATCGCCGTCCGCCCGAGTAGCATCCGAAACAGCATCGACTCGCGATTGGTCAGGGTCAGCTCGATCGGCCACTCGCGCCCCGCCACCTGAAGCAGGGTGGAGACGACATAGCGTTCCTCGCGATGCCCCCCCGAGTCACTCACCCGACGCCGATCGATGACCTCGGCCTCGGCATGGACCACGAGGTCAGGGCAGTGCTGCAACGGATGGATGCCGAAGCGTACATAGGGGGCACCGGCGCGCGTGAAGGGGTCGACATAGAAGGCGTGCAGCGCCGAGGTGCGCGCCCCGGTATCGACCTTCGCCTTGATCAGCGGCAACCCAAGTTCGGGCAACGCCAGCCACTCGCGCCAGCCCAGCAACAACGGTGTGGATTCGCAGGCACTATGCATGGTGTCACGTCCAAGGGGCCCCGGGCGGGGAGACAGATTCAGGTTCGGACGGCGCACCCCGGGTAGGGCTCGTGTGCCCCGGTGGGCATCGCGGGGACGCCGCATCCCCGGTCTCGCGCAGCAGCGCGACCGCCGTATCGACCGGATCGCGATCGATCGCGCCATCACGGACGGCCAGATGCGGATGCAACGAGAAGGTCGGCGCCCCGTCGACCACCGCCAGCCGCCCCTCCTCGACCGCTTGTGCCACCCACGGCCAAGGCAGATAGGCCGCGCCGCCGAGCACCTCCAGCAACTCCAGCGCCACCCGCCCCTGATCGACCCGCATCCGGCTGGCCATGTCGACCGCCAGTCGCTCGGCGTGCAGCGTCAGGAACCGTGTCCCCCAGTCGACCAGGATATAGCCCTCACCGAGCGCCTGTTCCAGGGCAAGACCCGATTCGCGACTGACCAGGACCAGCTCGATGCGCGCCAGCGGCTCGCTCGGGCAACAGCGCGACTCGACCGGCTCGCCGAGCAGCGCAAGATCCAGGGTGGCGTCGGCCAGGCGTTGCAACAACGAGGCCGCTGGCAGCAGCTCGAGGCGCAATTCCACCCAGGGCAGCGCCTGGCGCAGCGCGGCGACCCGCTCACGCACCCCCAACGACCACAGGTCCGGGGCACAGCCGAGGGCGAGGGTATGACGCTGCTCGCCGACGAGTTCGGCGCGCGCCCGCGCCCAGGTGCGAACGATACGTTCGGCGTGCTGCAGCAGGCGCTGACCCGACTCGGTGAGACGGATATCCCCCCGCCGCCGCTCGAACAGCACCACCCCGAGCACCGATTCGAGCAACTTCACCCGCGCACTCACCGCCGACTGGCTGACGCAAAGTGCACCGGCGGCACGACCGAAATGACGATGACGGGCGACCTCGATGAAGGTCTTGAGCAGGGCGATATCCAAGGGTTCGACTCGATTGCAGGGACACGATCGACACCGACACGGCCGAGACCGACGCGGCGTTCGGGAGGATTGAACCGCAAAGCCGCGCGCGACGCCAGCGACCAGGGGATTGAACCGCCAAGACGCGAAGGGCGCAAAGGAGAAAAGAGCCTCCAGTGGTCAGCCTCCAGGCGCCAGTGGCTGGCTACCCTCGAACACTGGCGCCCAAGACCTGCGCCACGGATGTGGGCAAGCAGCCTGCCTCAAGGACGCACTCCCACTGGCTGCTGGAGACTGGACGCTTACAACTTGAGCCTCTTTGCGCCCTTCGCGTCTTGGCGGTTCAATCCCCGGCTGGCGGCTGGCGGCTGGCGGCTGGGGACCGATGGCTGACCGCTACCCCTCCCCGGTGTCCAGCGTGAGGGCCACGGAGTTGATGCAATAGCGCTCGCCGGTGGGGGCCGGGCCGTCGGGGAAGACGTGACCGAGGTGGGCACCGCAGCGCCGGCAGTGGACCTCGGTGCGGTCCATGCCGTGACTGTGGTCGACGGCGCGCGCCACCGCTCCCGGGGCATGCGGGTTGTGGAAGCTCGGCCAGCCGGTACCGGAGTCGAACTTGGCCGCGGCGTCGAACAGCGGCTCGCCGCAACACACACAGCGGAACAGCCCCAGCCCCTTGTAGTCGTGATAGACGCCGGTGAAGGCGCGTTCGGTACCCTGCTGACGGCACACCTGATACTGCTCCGGGGTCAGGCGCCCTCGCCACTCCTCGTCGCTCAGCTCGATCTCATCACTCATCGTTCACCTCTGCCCATGATGCGGTTGCGGGGTCGGCGGGGTCGCCGCCGGGCTGTCTTGAGCGCCCTGGGGACGCCCCGTATACTCCGAAGGCTCCCGACAGCGACCAGTCGCGGCAGATCCATCGCCCGCGCCCCGGCGCTCGCCATCAAAACGAACGACACCGGAACGCAGACCATGATCCACTCCTTCAATCCCCCTGCACGCACCTTGATGGGGCCGGGACCGGCCGATGTCCACCCGCGCGTGCTCGCCGCCCTCGCCCGTCCCACCATCGGTCATCTCGACCCGGCCTTCGTCGCCATGATGGACGAACTCAAGACCCTGCTGCGCGGCGCCTTCCGCACCGACAACGCGCTGACCATGCCGGTCTCGGCCCCCGGATCGGCGGGGATGGAGATCTGCTTCGTCAACCTGGTCGAGCCGGGCGATACCGTGGTGGTATGCATCAACGGGGTGTTCGGCTCACGGATGAAGGAGAACGTCGAGCGCGCCGGCGCCACCGCGGTGGTGGTCGAGGGCACCTGGGGGCGCGCCGTCGACCCCGAGCAGGTCGAGCGCACCCTCGCCGCCCATCCCGAGGCGCGCATCCTCGCCTTCGTCCATGCCGAGACCAGCACCGGCGCCTGCTCCGACGCCCGGGCGCTGGCCGAGATCGCCCGCCGTCACGACTGCCTGACCATCTGCGACGCGGTCACCTCGCTCGGCGGCAGCCCGCTGGAGGTCGACGCCTGGGGGCTCGACGCGGTCTACTCGGGCTCGCAGAAGTGTCTCAGCTGCACCCCGGGGCTGGCCCCGGTGACCTTCAGCGAGCGCGCGCTCGACAAGGTCCGCGCCCGCACCACCAAGGTCAACAGCTGGTTCCTCGACCTCAACCTGATCATGGGCTACTGGAGCGGCGAGCAGAAGCGCAGCTACCACCACACCGCCCCGGTCAACGCCCTCTACGCCCTGCACGAGTCGCTGGTGATGCTCACCGAGGAGGGCATCGAACAGGCCTGGGCGCGGCACGCCCATCACCACCAGGCGCTGCGCGCCGGGCTCGAGGCCCTGGGGCTGGAGCTGATCGTGCCCGAGGCCGAGCGCCTGCCACAGCTCAACGCCGTGGCGGTACCGGCCGGGATCGACGAGGCCGAGGTCCGCACCCGGCTGCTCGCGCGCTACAACCTCGAACTCGGCGCCGGGCTCGGCAGCCTCGCCGGCAAGGTGTGGCGCATCGGGCTGATGGGCTACAGCAGCCGGCCCGAGAACATCCTGCTCTGTCTCGGCGCGCTCGGCACCGAACTCGGCGCGCTCGGCCACCAGACCGACACCGACGCGGCGCTCGCCGCCGCGCGCGCGGTGCTGCTGGGGACGGACTGAGGGGGGGATCGCGGTGCTGCTCGCCAATCGCCGCCCGCTGGCGGCACGCCTGATGCTGATGCTGCTCGCCATGGCGATACTGGTGCTCGGCTATCAGTGGGGGAACCAGTACCAGCGCCGTCATGCCGAGCCGCCGACGATCAACGGGGTGCTGCTGCGCCCACCGCTGGCGGCCCCCGAGTTTGCCCTGGAGGACGCCCTCGGGCGTCCCTTCGACCGCGCCCGACTCGGCGCCGACTGGACCCTGCTCGCCTTCGGCGACCTCGCCGACGCCTCCGGTCAGCGCGCGCTACAGCGCCTGATCGAGACCCGCAATCGGCTCGCCGACCGCCCCGAGATCGCCGGGGCGCTGCGCCTGGTGCTGGTCGACGGCGGCGCCGACCAGGCCCGGGCGCGTGACTTCAGCCGCCTCTCGCCGGCGCTCGACATCGTCTCTGGCGCGCCCGAGGCGCGCGCGCCGCTCGCCGCGCTGGGCGACGACACGGACGCCGGATCGGCCCCGATCCTGGTGTTCGCGCCGCGCGCGCGGCTGCTGGCGATCTTCCCCGGCACCGCCGCCGGTGCCACCCTGGCCGCCGATCTGGCGGCGCTTCACGCCGCCGCGCCGGCATTGCTCGCGGAGACCCCATGACCCGATCCGACTGGGGCGAACGGCTGTTCGTCGCCCTGCAGTACCTGCTGCCACAGCGTCTGCTCTCGGAGCTGATGCACCGTCTCTCACGACTGCGCTGGCGCCCGTTGAGGCGCCTGCTGATCCACGGCTTCGCCCGCCATTACCGGATCGATATGCAGCAGGCCGCCGAACCCGACCTCGACGCCTATCCCCACTTCAACGCCTTCTTCACCCGCGCGCTGCGCGCCGAGGCGCGACCGCTCGACCCCGACCCGCGCGCCCTGCTCTGCCCGGTCGATGGCGCGATCAGCCAGATCGGACGCATCGAGGACGGACGGCTGATCCAGGCCAAGGGCCAGGACTACGCCGTCGACACCCTGCTCGGGCTCGACCCCGGCGCGCCGCACCCGTTCGAGGGCGGACACTTCGTCACCATCTATCTCTCGCCGCGCGACTATCACCGCATCCACATGCCGCTGACCGGGCGCCTGCTGGAGATGACCCATGTCCCGGGCGCACTGTTCAGCGTCAACGCCGCCACCGCCAACCGGGTGCCGGGGCTGTTCGCCCGCAACGAGCGTCTGGTGACCCGCTTCGAGACCGCCGCTGGCGAGCTGGCGCAGGTGTTGGTGGGGGCGATCTTCGTCGGCGGCATCGAGACGGTGTGGTCCGGGGTGGTGACGCCGCCGCACCGGCTCGGGCCGCCCAACCGTCTGGACTATCGCGAGGCCGCGCCGGTAGAACTCGCGCGCGGCGCCGAGATGGGCCGCTTCAACCTCGGCTCGACCGTGGTGGTGGTGGTGCCGCGCGGGCGCGTCGACTGGGAGACCGGGCTTGCCCCGGGACAGACGGTGCGCCTCGGCCAGCGTCTCGGCACCCTCGCCGACTAGACCCGTTCAGCCGCGCCCGCCGTGCCGCGCGCGCGCGGCACGGTCGAGTGCGGCGAGGCGCTCGAGCTTCTCGCGGAGACGGATCTCCAGCCCGCGCTCGACCGGCGCGTAATAGCGCCGCTCGCCCAGCTCGTCGGGGAAATAGCGCTCGTCGGCGGCATAGCCCTCGGGCTCGTCGTGGGCATAGCGATAGCGCCGACCGTGACCGAGTTCCTTCATCAGCCGCGTCGGCGCATTGCACAGATGCAGCGGCACCCCCAGCGAACCCGAGGCGCGGGCATCGGCCTGGGCGGCCTTCCAGGCGGTGTAGACGGCGTTGCTCTTGGCCGCGCAGGCGAGATAGACGGTCGCCTGCGCCAGCGCCAGCTCGCCCTCGGGCGAGCCGAGCCGTGCCTGCGCCTCCCAGGCGTTGAGCGCCAGATCGAGCGCGCGCGGGTCGGCGTTGCCGATGTCCTCGCTGGCGATACGCACCAGGCGGCGCGCCACATAGAGCGGATCGCAGCCACCATCGAGCATCCGCGCCAGCCAATAGAGCGCCGCATCCGGCGCCGAGCCGCGCACCGACTTGTGCAGCGCCGAGATCTGGTCGTAGAAGTCGTCGCCACCGCGATCGAAGCGGCGTAGCGAGGCGCTGGCCACCGCCGCCACCGTCTCGCGCCCGATCACCGCGCCCTCATCGACCGCCGCGGCGGCCAGCTCCAGCAGGTTGAGCGCACTGCGCGCGTCACCGTCGGCGCCCTCGGCGATCAGCCGCGCCGCCTCGGGATCGAGCACGAGACGGCGCGCGGCCAACCCGCCGCGCGGGTCATGGAGCGCGCGCTCGAGCACCGCGACCAGGTCGTCGGCCTCGAGCGAGCGCAGCACATAGACCCGGGCACGCGAGAGCAATGCGTTGTTGAGCGCGAACGAGGGGTTCTCGGTGGTGGCACCGATGAAGGTCAGGGTGCCGTCCTCGACGTGCGGCAGGAAGGCGTCCTGCTGGGCCTTGTTGAAGCGGTGCACCTCGTCGATGAACAACAGGCTGGGGGCACCGTCGGCGGCCAGCCGCGCCTGGGCGCGTGCGACCGCCTCGCGGATCTCCTTGACCCCGGCGAGCACCGCCGAGAGGGTGATCAACTCGGCCTCGGCGCGCGCGGCGATCAGCCGCGCCAGGGTGGTCTTGCCGGTGCCGGGCGGCCCCCACAGGATCATCGAGTGAGCATGTCCCGACTCGAGCGCGCGGCGTAGCGGCTTGCCCGGGCCGAGCAAGTGTGTCTGGCCACGGAAGTCCTCGAGGGCGGCCGGGCGCAACCGCTCGGCGAGTGGGGTCTGGGGGTTGTCGCGAGTCGCGGGCATGGCTCAGTCGAAGGAGAGGAAGTCGTCGACGGCGCTGCGATCGATCTCGAACAGCTCGGATTCGAGCGCGAGGTTGCGGGTCGCCGCGCTGAAGTCGAGCCGGGTGCTTTGGCCGAAGCCGTCCTCCATGATCAGGCTCTCGAGCCCCGCTGGCCCGAAGCCGAGTTCGATACGCTCGACCTCGGCGTCGGCGGCGAGCGGGCGTAGCGCCACCCAGTCGCGCCCATCCGTGCTCGGCAGCTCGCTGACGGCGAAGTGCTCGGCGATGGGCGCGGCACTGGCGAGCAACAACGCCGGGGTGCCGCGCAGCGCCCGCTCCTGACTCTGGTGGGTGACCTGCTCGAGTTCCAGGTCGTGGACATAGACGCGCTTGCCGTCGGCGATGATGACCTGCGCCACCGGGTCGTCGTACTCCCAACGGAAGCGGCCCGGGCGCTGCAAGTAGAAGCGCCCGTGCGACTCGGTCATCTGGGTGCGCGCGGCGTTGAAGGTGTATTGCACGAAGTCGGCGCGCAGGCTATTGAGGCCGGCGAGGTAGTCGTCGAGACGCTGTGCGCCTTCCCCGGCGAGCGCCGCGACGGGCAGCAAGGATGCGAGCAGGACGGCGCCGAGGGCGCGGGCGGACATGGTGACTCGATTCACGCGATCACTCCTCCTGTGGCGGCGGGACCAGCACCTCGCGGTTACCGTTGGTCTCGGCCGGGCTGACGATGCCGATACGTTCCATCTCCTCGATCATGCGCGCGGCGCGGTTGTAGCCGATCTTGAGCCGGCGCTGCACCCCGGAGATCGAGGCACGACGGGTCTCGACGACGATCTGCACCGCCTCGTCGAATAGCGGATCGGTGTCCTCGGTGTCACCACCGCGCGGCTCGGGGTCGATCCCAGGCAGCGTCTCGGTCGGTTCGCGCAACACGTCGTCGATATAGTCCGGACCACCGAACTGCTTGAGATGTTCCACCACCGCGTGCACCTCGTGATCGTCGACGAAGGCGCCGTGCACGCGGTTGGGGAGATTACCGCCCGGTGGCAGATAGAGCATGTCGCCGTGTCCGAGCAGCTGCTCGGCGCCCTGCTGATCGAGGACGGTGCGCGAGTCGATCCGCGAGGACACCTGGAAGGCGATGCGGGTGGGGATGTTGGCCTTGATCAACCCGGTGAGCACGTCGACCGAGGGGCGCTGGGTGGCCAGCAGCAGGTGGATCCCCGAGGCGCGGGCCTTCTGCGCCAGGCGCGCGATCAGCTCCTCGACCTTCTTGCCGACCACCATCATCATGTCGGCCAGCTCGTCGATGATGACCACGATATAGGGCAGGTGTTCAAGCGCCGGCGCGGCGCCGAGCGCGGGGTCGTGGAGCGGGTCGGCGATCGGTGTGCCGGCGGCCTCGGCCTCGGCGATGCGCTTGTTGTAGCCGGCGATGTTACGCACCCCGAGCTTGGCCATCAGCCGATAGCGCCGCTCCATCTCACCGACACACCAGCGCAACGCGTTGGCCGCCTCCTTCATGTCGGTGACCACCGGGGTGAGCAGGTGCGGAATGCCCTCGTAGACCGAGAGTTCGAGCATCTTGGGGTCGACCATGATCAGCCGTACGTCCTTGGGGTCGGCCTTGTAGAGCAGACTGAGGATCATCGCGTTGATCGCCACCGACTTACCCGAGCCGGTGGTACCGGCAATCAAGGCGTGGGGCATGCGCGCCAGATCGGCGACCACCGGCTGGCCGGCGATGTTGGTACCCATCCCCAGGGTGAGCACCGAGCGCGCCTCCTGGTAGGCGTCCGAGCCGAGGATCTCGCGCAGGAACACGATCTCGCGCTGCTCGTTGGGGATCTCGATACCGATCAACGACTTGCCCGGGATCACCTCGACCACGCGCACGCTGATCGTCGACAGCGCGCGCGCCAAGTCCTTGGCCAGGCCGGTGATCTTACTGACCTTGGTGCCAGGGGCGAGATCGATCTCGAAGAGGGTGACCACGGGCCCGGGATAGACCTCCTCGACCCGCGCCTCGACACCGAAGTCGGCCAGACGCAGCTCGACCTGACGCGACAGCTCCTCGAGCTGCTCGGCGCTGTAGCCGCGACCGCTCTTGGTCGGCGCGTCGAGCAGCGAGAGTGGCGGTCGCATGCCCTCGGTGGGGATGTCGCGCACGGCCACCGGCACCGGGGCGCTCGGCGCCGGCTCGACCGAGGCCGGTGGAGGCGCTGGGCGGGGCGATGGCGGGGTCGCGACCGCTGGCGTCGGCGCTGGCGATTTGGCTACGGGCCGGGGGGTGCCACGAGGCGATGACACCTCCGGTTCGGGGGCCGGCTCCGAGGTCGGTTCCGGGGTCGGTTCGGGATCGGTCAAGGCCGCGCGGACCGCATCGGGCAGCGTACGCCTGGCGGGTCGGCGGCGCCGCAGCTGGGGTTTGGCCGGCGGGGGCGTCGTGTCGATCTCCTCCGGCTCGATCAGGTTGAGCGCCCGGGGCAGCCCCTCGGGGCTGAGTTCGGGGCCGGCCCGCAACCCCATCACCCGGGCGCGCGAGTCCTCCATCAACCCGCGCGCGGCGCGCAGGGTCTGCAACGCAGCGGCACCGATGGTATCGAGCATCCTCACCCAGGAGATCCCCCAGAACAGGCTCAACCCGATCAGCAGGGTACCGACCAGCAGCAGATCGGTACCCGGGACGTTAAAGGCACCACGCATCGCCTCGCTGAGGCTCTGCCCGAGGGCACCGCCCGCGCCGTTTTGCAGCCCACCGCCGAGGGTCGAGAAATGGATGGCGGCAATCCCGCAACCGGCGCCCAAGGTCAGCGTGAAGCCAATCCAACGCAGCGACAACAGCCACGGCCGCAACACCGCCGCCTCACCGCGACCACGGAACACCACCCAGGCGCTCCAACCGACCAGTACCGGGATCAGGTAGGCGAAGAAGCCGAACAGATAGAGGGCGCCGTCGGCGAACCAGGCCCCGGTGCGACCTCCGGCATTGTCCACCCGCTCGACGTCGCCGACATAGGACCAGCCGGGGTCCTGGGGTGAATAGGTCGCCAGCGCGAGCAACAGATAGAGCGCCAGGCACATCAGTGCCCACATCGCCCCCTCGCGCAGGATGCGCTCGACGTAGTCGCTCAGTGTCAATTGCCCACGGCGGGTCGCCTGTGCCATGAATCCCTCCCAAAAATTACTCGCGCTATTATAACCTTACCGAAGATTATTAGTGCGATTTATCCAGGATCCACGGACACCGACACCGGTCTCAGAGGACCTTGCTGACGAGCTTCACCGACATGTCCTGGGGGTCGTTGACGATACGGAAGCCGAGCGACTTGACCAGCGCCAGCATACGGTTGTTGGCCGAGAGCACCTCACCGTCCATCACCCGGAAGCCACGCCGGCGGGCGTTCTGCATCAGTGAGCGCATCAGCCGCGCGCCGATACCCATATTGCGCCATTGGTCCGAGACCACGATGGCGAACTCGCAGGCCTCACCGCCCGGGCGCGTCATGTAGCGCGCCACCCCGACCTGGACGTCCTTGCCCTCGTGCTCGAGCACCCCGATCAGCGCGATCTCGCGGTCGTAGTCGATCTGGGTGAAGCGCACCAGCATCTCCGGGGTCAGCTCCCGGATCGCCTGCATGAAGCGGAAATACTTGGTCTGCTCGGAGAGCCCGCGGACGAAGTCCTGCTCCATCTCGGCGTCCTCCGGGCGGATCGGGCGGATCACCAAGTCGCGCCCGTCGGGCAGCTGCACCCGCTCGATGAGGTGGCTGGGGTAGGGGTAGATCGCCATGTGACCGTAGATGCGCTGCTGCGGCGGGCGGTAGTCGACGTGGATCGAGGCGTCGACGGCGATCACCTCCTTGTCGTTGCCGATCAGCGGGTTGATGCGCAGCCCGATGACCTCGGGCAGCTCGCAGACCATCTCCGAGACACGCTGCAGGATCCTCGCCAGCGCCACCCGGTTCATCGGCGGCATGTGCTGGAAGCTGCCCATCAGCCGCGCGATGCGGGTGTGGTCGATCATCGTCTGGATGATGAAGGCGTTGAGCGGCGGCAGCCCCAGGGCGCGATCCTCGATCACCTCGATCTTGGTACCGCCGGCGCCGAAGCAGATCACCGGCCCGAAGATGTTGTCGCGAAAGACCTCGATCATCAGCTCGCGCGCGGCGCGGCTCGAGACCATGTGCTCGACCGTCACCCCCTCGAGCCGGGCGTCCGGGCGCAGCCGTCGGGCACGCTCGATGATCTCGGTGAAGGTGCGGCGCACCGACTGGGCATCGGCGATGTTGAGCTTGACCCCGTCGACGGCGGACTTGTGCTCCAGATCGGGCGAGTTGACCTTCATCACCACCGGGAAACCGAGCGCCTCGGCGGCCATCAGCGCCTCGTTGGGGGTGCGCGCCATCACCGCCTGCATGGTGGGGATGCGGAAGGCCGAGAGGATCGCCTTGGCCTCGACGGTGCCGAGTACCTTGCGCCCCTCGGCCATCACCCCCTCGATAATCAGTCGCGCACCCTCGATGTCGGGCGGGTTCTCGAAGGCCAGCGGTGCCGGCGACTGCATCAGCAGCTTCTGGTTGCGCTGGTGCACGGCGAGAAAGGCGAAGGCCGAGGCGGCGACCTCGGGGTTGTCGAAGTGCGGCACCCCGTTCTCGGCGAGCAGCGCCTGGGCATCGGCGACGTGCTCGCCGCCCATCCAGCAGGCCAACACCGGCTTACGACTCCCCTTGGCCGCGTCGATCACCTCCTCGGCGGTAGCCACCGGGTCGCCGAACACCAGCGGCGCGAGGATACAGAGCACACCGTCGACCTCGGGGTCGGCGAGACAGGCGTCGAGCGCGGCGCGATAGCGCTCCGGGTTGGCGTCCCCGATGATATCGATGGGATTGCCGTGCGACCAATAGTCGGGCAGCACCTGTTCGAGCACCTGCCGGGTGGAGTCGCTCAACTGCGCCAGGGTCAACCCCAGCTCCACGGTGCGGTCGGCAGCGAGCACACCGGGTCCACCGCCATTGGTGATGATAGCGATACGGTCACCGGCGAGCCGCCGGCGGGCGCCGAAGACCTGGGCGGCGGCGAACAGCTGGTCGAGGTCGTCGACCTGCACCACACCGGCGCGATCGGTGACCGCGCGGAACACCTCGGCCGAGCCGACGAAGCCGCCGGTGTGCGACTTCACCGCCCGCGAGCCGGCCGGATGGCGCCCGGCCTTGACGATCACCACCGGCTTGAGCCGCGCCGCGGCGCGCAACCCACTGATGAAGTGGCGGGCGTTACGGATACCCTCGACATAGAGCAGGATGCACTGGGTCTGGTTGTCGAGGGCGAGATAATCGAGGATGTCGCCGAAATCGACATCGGCCGCCGCACCGAGCGAGACCACCGCCGAGAAGCCGACCTTGCGCGGCTCCGACCAATCGATCATCGCGGTGCAGATCGCACCCGACTGCGACACCAAGGCGACGTTGCCACTGCGCGGCAACGCCTCGCCGACACTGGCGTTGAGCCCGTGCTGCGGCCGCATCACCCCCAGACAGTTCGGTCCGAGCACGCGGATACGGTTGCGCCGCGCCGCCTCGACCATGCGCTCTTGGAGCAGCTCACCACGCTCACCGTGCTCGGCGAACCCGGCCGAGTGCACCACCGCAGCCTTGACCCCATAGCTGCCACACTGATCGAGGATCGCCGGCACCCGCTCGGCGGGGATGGCGATCACCGCCAGGTCGATGTGCTTGTCGAGCACCGTCAGACTCGCGTAGCAAGGCTGCCCGGCGACGGCCTCGTACTTGGGGTTGATCGCATAGCAATGGCCCTTGAAGCCACCGTCGAGCAGGTTGCGGAACACCATTCCGCCGATCGAACCCTCCTCGTCGCTCGCACCGAACACCGCCACGGCACTCGGGGTGAAGAGTTGGTCAATGTCGGTCAAGCGCATGGGATCTGCCCTCCGAGGCAGGAAAGGGGTTAAGCTGCATTGTGACCCTCCGAGAGGGGCTGATTATCGGCGATCCCGCACCTGCCGGCACGGAATCGGTCGCGGATATCGAGCGCCAGCGTCCCCGCTGGTCGGCCCCGGGGCGCGGAGGCGACCCCCAGCATTGACCGCAAATCCTCGCCGGAGCGAGGATGACGGCTCGCACCGGCGAGCCCTCTGCGCTCGCCCCGAGCCCCTTGATGCCACGATCGCAGCCCGGACGCGTCCCCGTCGACGCCCTGTCGCGATGAACGAAACCATGCCGGCGGCGCCTACCGCGGACGCCGTGCTCGACGACCGAGGACCCGACATGAATCTCGCCTTCATCACCCATCCCTCCTGCATGGAGCACCGCATGGGTGAACATCACCCCGAGTGCCCCGAGCGGCTCAACGCGATCGGCGATCGCATGATCGCCTGCGGCATCGAGATGTTGCTGACCCACTACGACGCCCCCGCCGCCAGCCGTGAGCAACTGGAGATGGTGCACGACGGCGACTATGTCCAGCACATCATCGACAGCGCTCCGAGCGACGACTCGATCGCCTGGGTCGACGGCGGCGATACCGGCATGAACCGCCACACCCTGACCGCGGCGCTGCACTCGGCCGGTGCGGTGATCCTCGGCGTCGATCTGGTGATGAGCGACCGCCATCACGCCGCCTTCTGCTCGATACGCCCGCCGGGTCACCACGCCGGACGGCGCAGCGGCGGCGGTTTCTGCCTGTTCAACAACGTCGCCATCGGCGCGGCCCACGCCCTCGTCCATCACGGCCTCGAACGGGTGGCCATCATCGACTTCGACGTCCACCATGGCAATGGCACCGAGGAGATCTTCCGCGGCGACGAGCGGGTGCTGTTCTGCTCGAGCTTCCAGCACCCCTACTTTCCCGGTAGCGGTGCCGACACCACCACGCCCAACATCCTCAACCTGCCGCTGCCGCGACTGACCGATGGGGCGGCCTTCAAGGCGGCGATCGAGCAGGCCTGGCTGCCCAGGCTCGACGCCTTCGCGCCCGAGCTGATCATGATCTCGGCGGGATTCGACGGCCATATCGAGGACGACATGGCACACTTCAACCTGCGCGAGGCCGACTTCGGCTGGCTCACCCGCGAGCTGCACCAGCTCGCCGTGCGCCACGCCGGGGAACGGGTGGTGTCCTGCCTGGAGGGGGGGTATACGTTGTCGGCGCTCGGCCGTTGTGTCAGTACGCATCTCGACGAGCTGATCGGCCACGTCTGAAGCGGCGGGGTCGGGTCGCCGTGCTGCAACGCAGCATCAGGATAGACGGGCCCCGGTACGGTTGCAATCCTGCCGCGCGGGCATCTTGCCATCGTCACCGGGCGCCCGGATATCCACCCTCATAGGTACACCCCGGTCGGTCTCAGCGATTCGCACGGAGGGAAGGACGATGCCCGTAGCGCCACGGCTCGCCGCCATCGCTAGCCATTGCCCCAGGCCGCCGCGCCCCCCCTGGCGGCGCCGTTGACCCGGCCTGCACGCCGCGACGCGGATCGCGCTACCATCGGCGCCCTCGTCCGCAATCACGCACACCGCACCGAACCTAGCACCACACCATGTCCGATACCGCCATCGTCTGGTTCAGACGCGACCTGCGTCTCGACGACAACCCCGCGCTCAGCGCCGCCCTGCACAGTGGCGCGCGCATCCTCCCGGTCTACATCCACGCCCCCGCCGAAGAGGCCCCCTGGGCCCCTGGCGCGGCCAGCCGCTGGTGGTTGCACCACAGCCTCACCGCGCTCGATGCCGCGCTGCGCGCACGTGGCACCCGACTGTGGATCGGTCAGGGCGAGAGCCTCGCGCAGCTGCGCCGGCTGGCCAAGCACAGCGGCGCCCGGGCGATCTACTGGAACCGTCTCTACGACCCCGCCACCCGAACTCGCGACACCGAGATCAAGCAGCAGCTTCGCGCCGCCGGACTCGACTGCGCCAGCCACAACGGCGCGTTGCTGTTCGAACCCTGGGAGGCGGCGACCGGCAGCGGGGGGCCCTACAAGGTGTTCAGCGCCTTCTGGCGCCACTGCGCGCCCCGACTCACCGATCTCCCCGCCGCATGCACGACCCCGGCGCAGATCCCGGGGGCGGAGGTCGAGGGCGGTGACACCGTTGACGCGCTCGGGCTGCTGCCGCGCATCCGTTGGGACCAGGGGTTGGCCGAGGCCTGGACGCCCGGCGAGCAGGGCGCCCGGATGGCCGCCGAGCAGTTCCTCGCCGACCGTCTCAGCGACTACGGGGAGCTGCGCGATCACCCCGATCGTCCGGCCACCTCGCGACTCTCGCCACACCTCCACTTCGGCGAGATCGGACCCCGCCGGCTGCTCGCGCTGACCCGCGCCGCGCTCCCCACAAGCCCGGACACGGGCGAGGACGCCTTCGTGCGCGAACTCGGCTGGCGCGAGTTCGCGCATCACCTGCTCTATCACTTCCCGCACACCCCGGAGCACCCGCTCGACGCGCGTTTCGCCGACTATCCCTGGCGCGAGCCACCCCATGACGAGCTGCTCGAGCGCTGGCAACAGGGGCGTACCGGCATCCCGCTGGTCGATGCCGGGATGCGCGAGCTGTGGCACACCGGGTGGATGCACAATCGGGTACGCATGGTCGTCGCCTCCTTTCTCACCAAGAACCTGCGCCTGCCCTGGCAGCTCGGCGCACGCTGGTTCTGGGACACCCTGGTCGACGCCGACCTCGCCAGCAACACCCTCGGCTGGCAGTGGACCGCCGGTTGCGGCGCCGACGCCGCCCCCTACTTTCGGGTCTTCAACCCGGTGCGCCAGGGCGAGCGCTTCGACCCCAGCGGGACCTACGTGCGCCGCTGGTGTCCAGAGCTGGCGAGACTGCCCGACAAGGTGCTGCAGCAGCCGTGGACGGTGAGCAATGGCCTAGCGCGCGGCCATTACCCAGCCCCCATGGTCGACCTGGCTCAATCGCGGCGCGAGGCCCTTGCCGGCTGGGAGGAGATCAAGTCGTGACGCGATACCCAACCCGAATCACTCAGACCCTTTAGAATGATTCTGGCCCCGATGCTGCGCGCATCACAGACGGCAGTGCCCACTCGACCACCGGCACACAATCGGGCCAGTCCCGATTAGCCCTGGAGCCGCCCATGCCCGTCGCCCCGACCTGCCCGCATCGCATCCCACCCACCCCGGCGCTGGTGCTGCTGCGCACGCTCTTCGCCGCCAGCCATGAGGGGCTGATCGCGCTCGACCCCACCAGCGGTCGTATCCTGCTCGCCAACCTCACCGCCTGCCAGCTGCTACACGAGGACGAGCCGGGACTGCTCGGGCACCGACTCGACGCCCTGCCGTGCTGGCCGGCGCAGCGCCACCTGGCCGATGAGCTGATCGCCGCACGTGCCGGCGAACGCGTGCTTGAGGCCCCCGGACCGGATCCGCGCACCCCGCTCGAGGTGCGCTTGCGGCTGGTCACCGACCCACTCGACGAGCCCCTGGCTCTGCTGGTGCTGTCACACCGCGAGCGCCGCCGCATCGAGTCGGCGCTGCGCGAGAGCGAGGCGCGTTTTCGCGGCATCCTCGAGAAACTGCCGGCGATCGCGGTACAGGGCTACGACGAGCAGCGCCGCGTGACCTTCTGGAATCGCGCCAATGAGCGCGTCTACGGCTACACCCCAGAACAGGCGCTGGGCCGACGGATCGAGGAGCTGATCATCCCCGAGGAGTTTCGCGAACAGATGACCACCGAGGTCGACGCCTGGTTGCGAAGCGACCTCGACCCACCGGCCGGCGAGCTGCGACTGCGCCGGCGCGACGGTACCACCGTCGAGGTCTTCTCCAGCCACGTGATGCAGCGCTACAGCAGCGGGCGGCGCGAGATGTTCTGCGTCGACCTCGACCTCACCAAGATCCGCGCCGCCGAGCGCCGGCTGCGCCTCGCCGGCACCGTCTTCGACAGCACCGCCGAGGGCATCTACATCACCGACGCGACCGGGCACATCCTCGAGGTCAACCGCGCCTTCACCGCGATCACCGGCTACGACCACGACACCTTGCTCGGACGCCCGATCTCGGTGCTCAAGTCCGGGCGCCATCCCCCCGACCTGTTCCAGTCGATGCGGCGCGACCTCGCCGAGACCGGTTACTGGCGCGGCGAGGTATGGATCCGTTATCGCGACCGCAGCGTCCATCCGGCGCTGCTACGCGTCAACCGCGTCGATGACGCCCAGGGCGAGACGGTGCACTTCGTCGGGGTGTTCTCGGACCTCAGCCAGGTCCGTCACTCCCAGGCCCGGGTCGATTATCTCACCCATCACGACGCCCTCACCGAGCTGCCCAACCGGCTGCTGTTCCAGGCCCGGCTCGATCACGCGCTCGGGCGCCGCGCCGAGCGCCGCCATGGCCGGCTCGCGGTACTGTTCGTCGACATCGATCGCTTCAAGGGGATCAACGACGCCCTCGGGCATGCCGGAGGCGATGCCCTGTTGCGCGCCGTCGGGCGACGCCTCCAGGCCCAGCTGCGGCGCGACGACACCATCGCCCGCTTCAGCGGCGACGAGCTGATGGTGCTCACCGAACACCTCGACGACGAGGCCGCCGGCGCGCGGCTCGCCGAGCACCTGCTGCGTGCCCTCGCCCGTCCGTTCGAACTCTGCGGTGACGAGCTGTTGATCACCGTGAGCATCGGTGTCGCGCTCTACCCCCGCGACGGCGCCGACAGCACCCAACTACTGCGCAACGCCGAGGTCGCACTGCGTCAAGCCAAGCGCGCCGGAGGCAACGGCTATGCCTTCTTCACCGCTACCCTCACCCGCATCGCCCGCGAGCGCGCCCGGCTCGAACACGAGCTCAGGCGCGCCATCCGCGACGGCGAGCTACTGCTCCACTACCAGCCCCAGGTCTCGCTGAGCGATGGCGCCCTGGTCGGACTCGAGGCCCTGGTGCGCTGGCAGCACCCCCAACACGGCCTGCTCCCGCCCGGACGCTTCATCCCCATCGCCGAGTCCAGCGGGCTGACCCTGACGCTCGGCGAGTGGGCACTGCACGAGGCCTGTCGTCAGGCACGACACTGGCTCGACGCCGGGATCGCGATCGGGCGGATGCACGTCAACGTCGCCCACGCCCAGATCCAGCGGGGCGCGCTCTATGACACCACCCAGCGCATCCTCGCCGAGACCGGGCTCGAGGCTCATCATCTGGGGTTGGAGATCACCGAGGGCGTGGTGATGGAGCACGACACCGAGGTCATTGCCGAACTCGAGCGGCTGCGCGCCGAGGGGATCAGCCTCTCGGTCGACGACTTCGGCACCGGGCACTCGTCGCTGGCACGACTCAAGGAGCTACCGGTCGACCTGCTCAAGATCGACCGATCGTTCGTCAACGAACTCGACACCCAAGGACAGGATCGCGACATCATCCGCGCGATCATCGCCCTCGGCGAGGCGCTGGGACAGGAGATCCTCGCCGAGGGCATCGAGACCCGCGCGCAGGCGTTGCTGCTGCGCCAACTCGGCTGTCGACTGGGCCAGGGCTATCTGTTCGCCCGCCCGCTCGCCCCAGAGGCGCTGCCAGACTGGGTCGTGACCCGCAAGGGCCCCGCCTGAGCCTCAACCGGCAGCGTCGGCCCCGGCCTCGAGCAGGCGCTCGACCACCACCCCGGCGAGGGTCAGCCCGAACAGCGCCGGCAGATAGCTGATCGTGCCGTTGACCGCACGCGCGCGTCCCTGACCGACCGGCTCTGGCGGGGCCGGCGGACGTGGCTGCTCGTCCGACCAGACCACACACACCCCGCGTCCGACCCCACGGCGGCGCAGCTTGGTCCGCACCGCGCGCGCCAGGCCGCAGACCTTGGTGTCCATCAGGTCACCGACCTGGATCCGGGTGGGGTCGAGCCGGCCACCGGCGCCCATGCTGCTGACCACCGGCACCCCGAGGCGCAGCGCGCTCTCGATCAGCGCGAGCTTGCTACCGAGACTGTCGATGGCGTCGATGAGCTGATCCGGACGCTCGGCGAGAAAGGCATCGGCCCCTTCGGCGGGCAGGAAGGCGGCGTACGCGTGCACCCGGCAATCGGGGTTGATCGCGGCGACACGCTCGGCCATCACCTCGACCTTGGGGCGGCCTAGGGTGGTCTCGAGGGCGAGCAGCTGACGGTTGAGGTTGGAGGGATCGACCCGGTCGTGATCGACCAGGGTCAGGGTGCCAACGCCGGCTCGCGCCAACGCCTCGGCGGCGAAGGCGCCGACCCCGCCGAGCCCGGCGACGAAGACGTGTGCAGCGCGCAACCGTGCCACCCCGTCCTCTCCGATCAGGATTCGAGTGCGATCCCACAGCGGTCGATCCGAACTCATAGCGCCAGCACCGCGCGGGCGTTGGCGGTGGTGTGGGCGGCGAGCATCTGCGGCGACTCGTCGCGCACCTCGGCCAGGGCGGCGAGCACCTGATCGAGATAAGCGGGGCTGTTGCGCTCCCCCCGGTGGGCGGCAACGGTCATGTCCGGGGCATCGGTCTCGAGCACCAAGGCATCGACCGGCAGTGCCCGCGCTAAGCGACGCAGCCGGGTCGAGCGCGCGAAGGTCAGCATGCCGCCGAAGCCAAGCCGGAAGCCGCGATCGAGATACCGGGCCGCCTGCTGCAGGCTGCCACTGAAAGCATGCGCGATACCACCGACACCGCCGATCCGGGCGAGCGCCGCGAGCACCTCCTCGTGGGCCTTGCGGACATGCAGCAACACCGGCAGCCGGGCCTCACGCGCGAGCACCAGCTGCGCCTCGAACAGCGCGAGCTGATAGGCACGATCGGCATCGCCACGGTGGAAATCGAGCCCGATCTCGCCAATCGCCACCGGCCGCTCGGCGGCCAGCAACGACTGCAACGCCGCCAACGTCGCCTCGGCCTCGGCGAGCGGCGGTAGATAGAGCGGATGCAACCCCAAGGCGACCCGACAGGCCGGCCGCGCCGCGGTCGCGGTGGCGCGCTGTGCCAGCACCCGTGACCAACCGGCCTGCTCGATCGCCGGTACCACCAGGGTCTCGACCCCGATGGCATGGGCCGCAGCCAGCACCGCGGCGCGATCGGGATCGAACACCGGCAGGTCGAGGTGGCAGTGGGTATCGATCAGCTGCAACTCAGTCACCGACATGGGCGCGCGGATCACGGACATAGAGCGCGCGATTGGGACCACGGCCGATCTGACGCGCCTCGAGTTCGAAGAGCTGAATGGCATTGAGCAGCTCACTGAGCTTGCGATAGCCGTAGTTACGGGCGTCAAACCCGGGGCTGCGCTTGGCGATCGCCGAACCGACCGCCCCCAACCCGGCCCAGCCGGTGTCGTCGGCGGCGCTGTCGACGGCGTTGCGCAGCAGGGTCACCAAGCGGGTGTCGCACTTGAGCTCCTTGGTGCTCTTGCGCGCGCCGACATCCTCGTCGACGTCCTCGCGCAGCACCTCGGTGAAGACGAACTTGTCACAGGCGGCGACGAAGGGCTCGGGGGTCTTGCGCTCACCGAAGCCGTAGACGGTCATTCCCGACTCGCGCAACCGCGAGGCCAGCCGGGTGAAGTCACTGTCGCTGGAGACGATGCAAAAGCCGTCGAAGTTGCGCGAATAGAGCAGATCCATGGCGTCGATCATCATTGCGCCATCGGTCGCATTCTTGCCCTTGGTGTAGCTGAACTGCTGGATCGGCTGGATCGAATGACGCAACAGCGTCTCCTTCCAGGAACCGAGGTTGGGCAGCGTCCAGTCGCCATAGATGCGCTTGACGTGCGCGGTGCCGTACTTGGCGACCTCGGCGAGCAGTCCCTCGACGATGCTCGCCTGGGCGTTGTCGGCATCGATCAATACCGCGAGCTTGAGGTTGGCGAGTTCTGACATCAGCGATCCTGTCGGTGACTGGGGTGGGAGCGGCTCACCACATCAGGTCGTCGGGCACCTGGAACTCGGCGTAGGGGTCGTCCTCGGCGGGCTTCTCCTCGGGCCGGTTGAGTACTACGACCAGACGTGCGTCGCGCTCGAGCAGGCGCTCGGCGACCTCGGTCGGCACCAGCTCATAGAAATCGTCCTGGCGCACGACCGCAAGCCTACCGGCGACCAACTTGGCCTGCTGCGCCTTGTTGACATAGATCCGCTTGAGCTTGTTGCCGTCGGTGAAGTTGTAGGCAATGTCGCCGCGTTCGCGCACCACCCGGTTGCTGTGGATGAGCTGGCGGATCTCGTTCTCGGCGGCGCGACGCGCGGCCTCCTCCTGGCGCTGCCGATTAAGCGCGCGATCGCGCTCGAGCTTCTCGCGCCGCGCCCGCTCGACGGCCTGGCGCGCGGCATCGTCACCGGCACCGCCCTTGGGGTGCTGCTTGACCTTCTTGCGCTTGGCCGAGCGCGCCTGTTTGACTTTCTGTTCGTTGACCAAGCCCGCCTTGAGCAGTTGGTCCTGGAGCGAGTTGCCCACGTTGCGGATCTCCGGAAAAGCTGTCCGCGCCTGCCGCGACGCGGTCGTCGTGTACGTAATGAGGCCAGACGGCGACCAGGGTCGACCACCGCTCGCCAGCACGGCCCCGACTCGCCACCACCCTCGGCGAGACGAGCGGTTGAGGCCGCAATAGCGGTGAAGTTCCCTATATTGTCGCTTTCCGTGGCGATTTTCGCCAGCGTCACCGCACGGCGCCTGTGACGCGATCCGGCGCCCTGGCTTAGAATCGCCCCGGGTCCAGAGGGCCCGAACCGCCCGGCACGGACCGCCATCCGCGTCGGGCTCACCCGATACCCGTAGACCATCCCGGAGTCCGCTCATGAGTCGTCCGCTTCAGTCCACCGCCCTGTTGCTCGCCCTCGCCCTGCCCCTGCCCGCGCTCGCCGGCGCGAGCGTCGGCTACGTCGACATGCAGAAGGTGCTCGAGGAGAGCCGTATCGGTCAGCAGGTACAGCAGCAGCTGCGCGAGGACTTCGAGCCGCGCGGTCGCACCCTGGCCGAGGAGGAACAGACCCTGATGCAGATGCAGCAGTCGCTCGAGCGCGACGCACCGCTGATGAGCGAGGCGCAGGTCGAGAAGCAGCGCACCGAGCTCAAGGCGCGCATCGCCACCTACCAGAAAGAGGCCGCACAACTGCAGCGCGAGCTGATGAAGGCGCAGCAGGAGAAGGGCCGCGAAGTCGTGGTGCCGGCACGCGAGGCGGTCAACGCCATCGCCAAGAAGCGCGGCCTCGACATGGTCGTCGAGCGCGGCCAGAACGGCCTGCTCTACATCGACGATGGGCTCGACCTCACCGAGGCGGTGATCGAGCGTCTCGACGACTGACCACGGTCGGCGGCCGCGCCCGCTAGCGGCGCGGCCGCCCTCCGCCGTGACTCGGCCCCGCCACCGCCCCGCTCAGCCATCAGGAGGACGTCCCCTGCTCGGCGAGGCCCACGACCTGCTCCACGAGTTCCCCGACCCGCACACCCGCATCGCGACCCAGCGCGCGCAGCCCACGAGTTCGCGCGCCTGATGGACGGATACGACGGACTCGACACCCGTATCGGCCAGCTCGAGGCGCTTGGCACCCCGGTCGCCGACAAGGACCCTGGAGGCGATGAAGAAACGCCGGCAGCAACTCGAAGGACCAGCTCTACGCCAGACGGCGCGACCGACCGCTCCGGGGCTGGACACCCGGGCGCGGGACTGCGAGCATCCGCGCCCATCGACCCTTCATCCTGGCCACACATCCGTGCAATACCAGATCCAGCCCGTCACCTCCTTCCAGCAGAACTGCACCCTGATGTGGTGCGAGCAGACCCAGCGCGCGGCGATCATCGATCCCGGCGGCGAGGCGGCGGTCATCGTCGCCTTGATCGACCAGCTCGCGCTCACCCCGGCCTACATCCTGCTCACCCATGGCCACCTCGATCATGTCGGCGCCAGCGCGCCGCTCGCCGAGCACTTCGGCATCCCCATCATCGGTCCGCACCGCGACGATGGCTACCTCATCGAGACCCTGGATCACCAGTGCGAGCTGTTCGGCTTCGCGCCGGTCACGCCCTTCACCCCGCAGCGTTGGCTCGAGCACGGCGAGACCCTCACCCTCGGCGAACAGACCCTGGAGGTGATCCACACCCCGGGCCACACCCCGGGCCATGTCGCCTACTTCAGCCGCGCCGCCGGGCTCATCCAACTCGGCGACGTACTCTTTCGCGGCGCGGTCGGGCGCACCGACTTCCCCCGCGGGGATCACGCACAGCTGATCGCCTCGATCCGTGAGCGGTTGTTCCCACTCGGTGACGACATCGCCTTCATCCCCGGCCACGGACCGCTATCGACCCTGGGCCGAGAACGCCGCACCAACCCCTTCGTTCGCGACCTGGCCTGAGCAGCACAACGCCCCCCCGCTCCCGGGCTCGGTTACACTAGGGCGGCGTCGGCCACACGCGGCGAGGCCAAGCAGCACCGCCCGCCAGCACGGCCGAGCACCCGGTCCCGGGGTCGCGCACCGTCGCTGAGACGGCTGGCGACGGGCGCGGGCGGCGAGTATGCCACCGTCCTCCGTGCCCCCCGGAAGAACCGATCGACTCGGAGCCGAACGAACCCTGACGCCGGCTCCGCCATTGACACTATCAGCCACGGTCGCGGCGACGTCGCGCGCCGCGCTGGCCCGAGCGCACAAACCTGGGTGGACCGAGATGTTATTCAAACGCTTTCTCAAGCGGCGCAAGACCGATGCAACCGCACCCTCGAAGACGTCGTCGCCATCCGCCGCACGGCAACCGACCACGCCACCGCCGCCGCTCCAACCCCGCGATCTCGATCAGCTCGCCTCGGCGCTCACCAGCGCCACCGCGACCGACACGCGCGATGCCGCCGCCCGTCGCTACGGCGCGCAGCTCGCCCGCCTCGAGTCGGAGACGGCGCGCCAGCAGCGCCTCGCGGCGATCACCGAGCCGGCGGCACTCGCCAGCCTCGCCCGGCACTGCCCCGATGCTGCCCTGCGGCTGACCCTCATCGCCCGACTCGACTCGGCCCCGGCACTTGCCGAGTGCGCCCTCGAGGACCCGGTGGCGGCCAACCGCCGCGCGGCGATCGAACGCCTGGAGACACGCGAGGCGCTCGAGCAGGTGGTACGCGAGATCGGCAAGCGCGACAAGATCGTCCACCGTCGCGCCCGCGAGAAGCTGCGCCTGATCGCCGAGCGCGAGGCCGAGCCACGCCGCATCCACGATCAAGCCGTCAACCTCTGCGAACGCGCCGAACGCCTCGGCCGACTCGGCAACTGGACCCAGGACCGCGCGCTGCTCGACCATCTCGACCAGCAGTGGGCCGAGATCGGGACGCGCGCCGAAGCCGAGCTGCGCGAGCGCTACCAGCAGGCCCGCACGCGCTTCATCGCAGCCTTCGAGACGGCCACCGCGGCTGCAGCCCAAGCGCAGGCCGAGCAACAGGAGCACGCCGCGCGCACCGCCGCCTACCAGTCGCTGCTCACCCGACTCGAGACCCTCGTCGGCGCCGGTCACGAGGACGCCGCCGAGGTAGCGCGCATCGACCGCGAGTGGGAGGCGCTCGAGACGCTGCCCGAGACCGAGCAGGCCACGTTCGATGCACGCCGGCAGGAACTCCGCGCCCGGCTCGCCGATCACGATGACCAAGCGCAGGCGCAAGCGCGCACCCGGGCACGCGACCAGCTCGCCGAGCACCAGGCACGGATCGCCGAGCTGGTCGACAGCCCCAAGCCACTGGTCTGTCACCGCGCCGAGCGCCTGCTCGAACGCGCCCATGACTGTTGCGCGACCCTTGACGGCGACCCGGCAACGATCGCGTGCAAACAGCTTGCCGACAGGCTCGCCACCCGCCTCCGCACCCAACGGCGCAACGCCGAGCAACGTCGCGACCGGCTCGGCGACAAGCTCGCCGAACTCGAACAGCGCCTCGAGGCCGGCGAGCTACGCAAGGCCGACGCCCTCTTCCAGAGCCTGCAGGCCGGGCTCGAGCTGGTCGAGGCCAGCGGTTGCGCCAACGCCGACAGCGTCCGCACTGCCGAGCGACTGCGACAACTCGCCCCCCAGCTGCGCGAGCTACAGCAGTGGCGGCGCTGGAGCGCCGATCAGCAGCGCGAGGCACTGTGCACCGAGATCGCCGCACTCGAGGCCGAGGCCCCACCACTCGAGCAGGCCGCAGCGCAGCTGCAGTCGCTCCAGCAGCGCTGGAAGGAGGTCGATCGCTCCGGGGCGCGCGCCGACGAGACGCTGCGCAACCGCTTCCAGGAGACGGCGGCGCGGATCCGCGAGCGCTGCCGCCCCCATCTCGAGGCCGAGGCGGCCGAGCGTGCCCGCAACCGCACCGCCTGTGAGCAACTCTGCGCCCAGCTCGAGCGCATCATCGACGACACCGATTGGACGCAGGCGGACTGGAAACGGCTGGTCCAGACCCGCGCCGAGACCCGCCGCGCCTGGGCCGCGATCGGCCCGGTCGAGCCGCGACATCGTCATGCCCTGGAGCGACGCTTCCATCGCACGCTCAAGCGCCTGGAACGCCCGCTCGAGGCCGAACGCAAGCGCAACCTCGCCTTCAAGCGTTCGCTGATCGCCGAGGTCGAGGCGCTGGTCGGTCACGAGCCGCTCGAGGAGGCGCTCGAACGCACCAAGGCACTGCAGCGCGAGTGGCACACCACGGTCGCAGCGCGCCAGAAGGAAGAGAATCGCATCTGGCGCGAGTTCCGCGCCGCCTGCGACGCCGTCTTCGCGCGCCGTGCGGCACTGCAGAAGGCCCAGTTCGCGGAACTGGAGGACAATCTCGGCCGCCGCGAGGCGCTCTGCGCTGCGGCCGAGCAGGCCGCCGAAGGCACGGGCACCACGGCACAGCTCGGTGCCCGACTGCACGCGCTCGAGGCCCAGTGGCACGAGCTACAATCGCTGCCAGTACCACGCCAGGCGGCAGGCGCGCTCAACAATCGCTGGAAGGCCGCGCGCCAGGCACTGGTACAGGCCCGCCAGCACGCGCGCGATCAGGAACGGGGACAGGCGATCGCACAACTCGAACGCCAGGAGGCGCTTTGCGCCCGGGTGGAACGGGCCGCGCTCGATACCACGGAGAACCCGCTCGACCGCCTCGCCATCGAGGCGGAGTGGGCCGCCCTCGGCGAGCTACGCGAGCAGGGGCTGCAAGAGGCGATGAACGCGCGGCTGGGCCGGGCCTGCGCGGCGCTCGATGACGGCGCGGCGGCTGCGGCGCTCGCCGCCGCGTTGGAGCGCAACGGCGAGCGCCGCCAGCAGCTCTGCCTCCAGCTCGAGATCCTCACCGGCATCGACTCGCCACCGGAGTTCAGCCAACAGCGCCTGGAGTATCAGGTAGCGCGGCTGGCCGAGCGCATGGGCGATGGCGAGAGCGACCCGCTCGGTGGCACCAGCGAGCTGTTACGCGACTGGTACCTGAGCGCACCGGCACCGATCGATGCCGCGCTCGCAGCGCGCTTCGCGCGGGTCGTTGCAGCACTGACCCCGGCACCCGCGCCCCACACTGAGACCCCGGCCTGAGCCTGGCGCGGACGCGGGCGCGGGCGCGGGGCGCACGCTCCGCGCTCGCTCAATTGCGACCGAGCTTGACGCAGAGCACGTCGCAGTCGGGGTTGCGCAACACCTGCCGGGCGGTGGCGCCGAACAGCCCGAGCAGGCCGTGACGACCATGACTACCGATCACCACCAGGTCGACCTCGAGTTCGGCGGCGACCTCGTCGATCACCTGGCCGGTAGCGCCGACGCGCACCAGACGATCGGCGGCGGGCACCTCAAGGCGCTCGCCGAGTGCGGTCATCTCCTGTTCGGCCACCCGCAACAGCTCGGCCTCGAGCCCGGCCTCGCCACCGATCAAGGGATCACCGGAATAGCCCACCGGCATGTAGTCCATCGATGGCGGCACGTATTCGACCACATGCAGCAACGTCAGCCGTGCCTCGAACAGCGTGCGCAGCCGCAGCGCACGCGCCACCACCGGCTCGCTCTCGGGCTCGAAATCGGTGGCGAGCAGCAAGTGCCCATAATCCTCTGTGTCCATCACACACCTCGCTGGACTTGACCAGGGCGGACCTTGCGGCGACACCCACGGCATCGCTAGACTGCCCACCCGCCCCTGCACCCCAGGGACAGGTCGATTATCGACCATCATCATCGCGATCGGCAGTCGTCCAGATCATGGACACCGCGACCGCCTGGTCGCCACGGCCCAGTCCGACACGCCGCATCATGCTCGAGATCACCCCGCAGATCCGTATCGCCGAGTCCGAACTCCAGGAACGCTTCATCCGCGCCCCCGGTCCCGGCGGCCAGAACGTCAACAAGGTCGAGACCGCCGTCCAGCTCAGCTTCGACATCGCCTCCAGCCCGTCGCTGCCCGAGGCGGTGCGCGCCCGGCTGCTGCTGCGCAACGACCGGCGCATCGACCAGGCCGGGGTGGTGCGCATCGAGGCACACCGTCATCGCACCCGCGAACGCAACCGCGCCGACGCCCGCGAGCGCCTCGTGGCGCTGATCCGCGAGGCCACCGCCCGGCCCCGTCCGCGCATCGCCACCCGCCCCACCAAGGGCTCGCAGCGCCGCCGACTCGAGGCCAAGCGCAAACGCGGGCGCGACAAGCAGCTACGGCGCGTGCGCCCCGGCGAGGACTGAACTCAGTCGCCGAACTCGGCGACGATGCCGCTGCCGTCGGCCATGATCACCAACACCACACGTCCCAGTGTGGGATGACGCAACGCCAACACCTCGACCCCGGCGCGGGTACGTAGCTCGACCAGCTCGCACTCCTCACGCAGATCCGCAACCAACGCAGGTTCGGCCTCGAACAGACGCATCACACACCCTCCTTCGGCTGACCGGCCAGCGCGGCCGGCGGTGAGCGGGCCGGCGATGCCGCCACGACATCGCCGGGGATGATGGGTCAGAGCATGTCCAGATCCTCGGCGATCGCGGCCAGCCCGGCACGGGCACAGGCCGCATCGATCTCGCCACCGGGCGCACCGCTCACCCCGACGGCACCGACCAGGGTCGAGCCGGCGGCATGGATCGGCACGCCCCCCGCAGCCATGAGCAGACCATCGACCCGCCCGATGGCGGTATCGGCCAAGGCGGTGAGATCAGCGGTAGGGGCATTGAAGTTGGCGGCGGTCGCCGCCTTCATCCGACTGATGGGGACGGTGATGGGCGCGGCGATGGTGTCGCGCAAGGTCACCAGCACCACACCATCGCGATCGACCACGGTGGCCGCGACCTGGATGCCGCGCGCGCGGCACTCGGCCACCGCCCCCTCGGCCACCGCACTGGCGGCCGCCAGCGACAACCGCTGCACCGGCACCACCAGGGGATCCTCGGCCCTGAGCGGACCGGCCAGTGTCAGCATCACCGCGATCGCGGCCGGGATGATCGGCTTGCGCATCTCTCGCTCCTCCTTTTGTCTCGATGTGCGCCGCCGCCCTGCGGCGACGGCCGGTCAGCGTGCGCGGTAGTGACGCTCGATGTACTCGTCCACCATGCGCTTGAACTGCTCGGCGATACCGTCGCCCTTGAGGGTGGCGACCTTCTCGCCGTCGACGAACACCGGCGCGGCCGGGCGCTCGCCGTTACCCGGCAGGCTGATGCCGATGTTGGCATGCTTGCTCTCGCCCGGACCGTTGACCACGCAGCCCATCACCGCCACCTGCATCTGCTCGACCCCGGGGTAGGTGCCGCGCCACTCGGGCATGCGCTCGCGCAGATAGGCCTGGATGTCCTGCGCCAGGTGCTGGAAGGTGTCGCTGGTGGTGCGACCGCAGCCGGGACAGGCGGTGACCATCGGGGTGAAGGAGCGCAACCCCATGCTCTGCAGGATCTCCTGCGCGACCTCGACCTCGCGGGTGCGGGCCTCGCCTGGGGCCGGGGTGAGGGAGACGCGGATGGTGTCGCCGATGCCCTCCTGGAGCAGCACCGCGAGCGCCGCGGTCGAGGCGACGATGCCCTTCGAGCCCATCCCCGCCTCGGTCAGACCAAGGTGCAGGGCGTAGTCACAACGCGCGCCGAGCATGCGATAGACGGCGATCAGGTCCTGCACCCCGCTCATCTTGCACGAGAGGATGATGTGGTCCTTGGGCAGCCCCAGCGCGACGGCGCGATCGGCACTGGAGACGGCCGACTCGACCATCGCCTCGTACATCAGCTGCTGCGGTTCCTGGGGCGTGGCGGCGCGGTTGTTCTCGTCCATCATCCGCGCCAGCAGCTCCTGGTCGAGGCTGCCCCAGTTGACACCGATGCGCACCGGCCGGTCATAGCGGCAGGCCGTCTCGATCATGCTCGCGTACTGCGCATCCTTCTTCTCGCCGCGCCCGACGTTGCCGGGATTGATGCGGTACTTGGCCAGTGCCTCGGCACAGGCCGGGTGGTCGTTGAGCAGACGATGGCCATTGAAATGGAAGTCACCCACCAGCGGCACCGCACAGCCCTGGGCGTCGAGCGCCTCGCGGATGCGTGGCACCGCGCGCGCCGCCTCCTCGTTGTTGACGGTGAGGCGCACCAGCTCCGAGCCCGCCCGTGCCAGCGCCAGGGTCTGACGCACGGTGGCCTCGACGTCGACGGTGTCCGTATTGGTCATGGACTGGATCACGATCGGGGCGTCGCCGCCGACGCTGAGATGGCCGATGCGCACGGGGACGCAGGCGCGTCGCTGGATGGGGGATCGATCTGGGCTCATGTGCTGTTGGTTCCGCGGAATGGATGTTGGGGGATGATGGTCACCGGCGCGTTCAGGGCAGTGGTGAGCGCAGCCCCTGGAGGAGGTCAAGATAGTCCGGCTCGTCGGGGCCGATCAAGCCATGCCGGATCAGGAAGTCGATGATGACAAGGTTGCAATTGAGCTTGAACTCGTCGCTATCGCGCACGATCTCCAGGACTTCATCGACCGGCATGCGATAAAAGGCCTGGACCTCGCCATCGGTGCAGCGGGGCACGAAGTCCTCTGGTAGCTCGAGATCATAGCAGTACATGACATCGGGCTTGAGGCCACGCTCGGAGTCGCGACAGTAGCTCACCGCGCCGACGGCCACCGCCCGATCGGCCAAGGCCGCGTCCATCCCGGCCTCCTCGGCACACTCCTTGCGAAGATTCTCGCGCAACCCCAGGGTATGCGGCAGGCCGCCACCGACGAGGTTATCGAGCCGGTTGGGGTAGACCCGGCGATCGGCAGCACGCCGCCCCACCCACATCTCCAGCCCGCGCACGGTCCGCACGAAACCATTGAGGTGCTGCCCGAAGGCGCGGATGCCAAAGAACGGCGCACTGGCGCGATCGACCACGCAACAGGCACGATCGCGCCCGGTCGGGGTCACCGGATAACGCTCACCATGGATATAGGGGATCTCACCGTGCGCCACCAGCGTCTCGACCACCTCGGCGAGCAGTGCCGAGCGGGCGGCGAAGTCGTGCGGTGCATTGATCCAGTGCACCGCCTGTGGCTCGACGCGGAACCAGCGTGGCCAGCGCGTCAGCGCCCGCGCTGCGGCATGGCGCAGGGTGCCGATCCGCACCCCGTCGAGCAGCCAGGGCACGAAGTCCTCCGGGTCCCAGCGATTACAGGCGAGGATCTTGTCGTACAGCCCCATCAATCGGTCTCCGTCGCGCGCGCCCAGCGGCACGCCAGGTGATGATTCAATCCCGTTCCTCCCGTTTGACCTGGATCCACAGTCGCTCCATCTCGTCGCGCCGCTCGGCGGTGGGCACCTGCCCGGCCTCGCGCAACCGCGCCTCGACCGCGCCGAAGCGCCGCTCGAAGCGCTGCCCGGCCTCGCGCAGCGCCTGCTCGGCGTCGACACCGAGGTGACGGGCGAGGTTGACGCAAGAAAACAGCAGATCGCCGACCTCGTGCACCCGTTCGGGGTCACCGGCCGGGCGCACCAGGGTCTCGCGACACTCCGCCAACTCCTCCTCGACCTTGGCGAAGACGCCATCGACGTCGTCCCAGTCGAAGCCGACCCGTGCCGCACGCCGCTGCAGCTTCTCGGCGCGCAGCAGCGCTGGCAACGCCCGCGCCACGCCATCGAGCGCCCCGGGCGGCGTCGCGCCCGCGCCCTTGGCGGCGCGCTCGGCGGCCTTCACCCGCTCCCAGTGCTCGCGCACCGCCGCGCCGTCGTCGAGCGCGGTGTCGGCGAAGACGTGCGGATGACGCCGCACCAGCTTCTCGCAGATCGCCTGCACCACCTCGGCGAAGGCGAAGCTACCGCGCTCCTCGGCCATGCGGGCGTGAAAGACCACCTGCAGCAGCAGGTCGCCGAGTTCGTCGCGCAGCTCCGGCATGTCGTCGCGCTCGATCGCGTCGGCGACCTCGTAGGCCTCCTCGAGGGTGAAGGGCAGGATGGTGGCGAAGGTCTGGGCCAGGTCCCAGGCACACCCGGCCTGCGGGTCACGCAGCCGGGCCATGATCGCGAGCAGATCATCGAGATCATAGCGCCGTGGTGCACTGGGATCGGAAGCGGTGATGGACATCAGAAGAACAACCCGAGCAACATGGAGAGCAAGATGCCCCAACCCCAGACCCGGTGGGAGAGTCCGATGAAGGTTGCGGGCGCGGCCGGCACGCCACGGCGCAGTCGCCCCCAGAGGTGGGGACCGGCGAGGAACCAGGGCAGGAAACCGAGCGTCATTGGCAGCGCGATCACGCCCGGCACCGGCGCCTGCAGCAGTAGCGACACCGCCGCCATCGGCCAGAGCACGAAATAGGCCGCGCTCACCCGTGCCTCGACGTCGTGGGCACGTACTCGCCACGCCAGTGCCAGCGCGACCAGCGCCCAGCCGGCGACGATGGCGATGATGATCAGACGCATCTCCCCTCCCCCTGCCAGACCCGGTTGACGACGACGCGGCCAGGCCGGTGTCACTGTGACCCGATGGTAGCGGATCGATCACACGAGGGTCCATCGACGAAAAAGATCGCGCCCAGGGGTTGACACCAGGTCCGGCGCGCTACAAAATAAGCGCCTCTTCGGTGTTCGATGTCGGCAACGACCTCCGCCGAAGCCGCTCAATCAGCCTGCAGGCATGCGAGGCTGGATAGAGCCTCCAAGGATGGAGCAAAATTTACGCGCCCGTAGCTCAGCTGGATAGAGTACCTGGCTACGAACCAGGTGGTCGGAGGTTCGAATCCTTCCGGGCGCGCCATACAAGACGCCTCAGCCCTCAGGGTCTGAGGCGTTGTTCATCGGCCTACCGCCGATGGGTCTGGCAACCCCAGGCCACAAAAGAGCAAGACATGCGCCCGTAGCTCAGCTGGATAGAGTACCTGGCTACGAACCAGGTGGTCGGAGGTTCGAATCCTTCCGGGCGCGCCATACCAAGCAACGCCCCAGGCCCTCGGGTCTGGGGCGTTTTGCGTTTCGGCCCCGACACCCCTCACCCACCCGGCTCCACCCGCCCCGCCCGCAGCAGCGGCTCGAGCTGCTCGGCGGGGAGCGGGCGGCAATAGTAATAGCCCTGGGCGACGGTGCAGTGGTGGGCAAGCAGGAAGCGGCGCTGGGCCTCGGTCTCGACACCCTCGGCGATCCGCGCCAGACCGAGGTTATCGCCGAGACCGATGATCGCCTTGAGGATGGCGGTCGCCTGATAGGGCAGCTCGGGGCGCTCGTCGATCTCGGCGAGGAAGGAGCGGTCGATCTTCAATGAGTTCACCGGCAACCGGTTGAGATAACTCAGCGAGGCATAGCCGGTACCGAAATCGTCGAGCGCGATCGAGAACCCGCGTTGACGCAGCTCGGTGACCGCGGCTACCGCCCGCTCGATCGAGCGCATCGCTGCACTCTCGGTGATCTCGAACTCGAGCATCTCCGGGGCGATGCCAAAGCCCTCGGCGGTATTGCCAAGCCGCTGCGCCAGACCGTCGAGAAAGAGTTCGTTGGCCGACAGATTGACCGCGATCGGGACCACGGGCACGCCCTGCGCCTGCCAGTCGAGGAGCTGACGACATGCGAGATCGAGCACGATGGGGCCGAGCTGGAGGATCAACCCGGTGGTCTCGGCCAGCGGGATGAAGCGCCCCGGCGGGATCAACCCCTGTTGTGGATGCTGCCAGCGCACCAGTGCCTCGAGGCTGAGGATGCGGCCATCGCGCAGGTCGACGCGGGGCTGGAAGTGGAGCAGGATCTCGTCGCGCTCGAGCGCCAGGCGCAGGTCTTGCTCGAGCTGGAACTGCTCGTGCAGGCGCTCGTTGGTCTCAGGGGTAAAGAAGCGATAGCTCCCCCGCCCCTCGGCCTTGGCCATGTGCAGCGCGGCATCGGCGTGACCGATCAGCTCATCGGCGCTCACCGCATCGTCGGGATACAGCGAGATGCCGGTCGAGGCACTGATCAGCACCGCGCGATCCTCGATCGCCACCGGCGGGGCGAGCACCTCCAGGATCTGTTTGACTAGCTCACTACAGGTCTCCGGGGTGGGCTGATCAGCGGTCAACCAGATGAAATTGTCGCCGCCGAAGCGCGCCAGTGTGTCATTACCGCCGAGGATCCCGAGCAACCGCTGCGCAACCTCGCGCAACACCTGATCACCGGCCTGGTGACCGAGCGAGTCGTTGATCAGCTTGAGATTGTCGAGGTCGATCGAGAGCAGCGCCAGGCTACGCGCCCCACGCCCCCCCTGGGTAAGCGCACGCTTGATGCGCTTGCGCATCAAGCGACGGTTGGCCAAACCGGTGAGCGGGTCGTAGTGCGAGAGGAAGGCGAGCTTGTCGGAGAGGGTCTTCTCGTCGCTGATATCGACTAAACCCCCATAGTAGCGACGCACCCCTGGATCACTCGGGTCGAGCTGACACTCGGTGGTGGCCCGCACCCAACGCAACGAACCGTCCTTGTGGCGCAACCGCAGCTCGCAGGTCGAGGTCTGGCCGGGTTCGAGATCGACGATGTTGTCGTCGAACAGCTCACCGTCCTCCTCGATCACCATGAAACGCCAGCTGCGCTGCGCCAGCACCTCATCGAGCGTATAGCCGGTGAGCGCGAGGATGGAATCGGTCATCCACTCGATCCAGAAACGACCGCCATCGTGACGCTGACTGGCATAGGCGACATCGGTCATCACCGAGGTGACCTGACGATAGCGCGTCTCGCTGAGCAGCAGATCATGCTGGATCTGCTGGCGGACCAAGAGGTTGACGATGGTCTCGCCGAAGAGCTGCAGCACCTGCCCCTCGTCGTCGCTCCATTCCCGTGGCTGGCGCGCGCTCTCCAGCCCCAGCGAACCGAACAACTGTCCATGGCTGGTCAGGGCCACGGCGAGCAGCGCTCGGGTGCCGCGCGCGCGCAACATCGCCCGTTCGAGATGGGCCTCGGGCGGCAACCGCTCGATGTCGGGGATCCCGATCGGTTGTTGACGATGAATCTGGGTCATGCGCCACGGCGTCTGCGCCAGCGGCGTGGCCTGGAGCAGCGGGCTGCTCGGCGCCACCCCCTCGGCACACCACTGGCGATACTGACGCAGGGTCTGGGACGAGGTGTCGAGCCGAAACAGGACACAACGGTCGGCCTGGAAGAAGCGCCCGATGCGCTCCAGCGCGCACTGGAGCAAGCCGTCGAGGGCATCCGGGGTCGCATGGAGGAACTGGGTCGAGAGTTCGGCGATCAGCCGTTGGAACTGTAGCTGATGACGCAACGCCTGCTGGATGCGCTCACGCTCGGTGATATCGGTGACCAACCCCTGGTAATAGAGGATGCGACCCAGGGCGTCGCGCTGGATGCTGGTGTCTTCCTCGACCCAGTGTACCGAGCCATCGGCCCAGCAGACACGATAGCGCTGATTGAAGGCCGGTCCCTCGACATCGAGGAAGCGATTGAACCCCCGCTCCAATCGGGGACGATCCTCGGGATGAACCAGGTCGACGAAGCGCAGCGTCCCCGCACGCATCTGGTCGAGCGGATACCCCCAGCGCCGGACGTTGTCCGAGGCATAGCGGATCGGCCACCCCGGCTCGGGGGCCCAGCGAAAGGCGACGATGTTGCTCGCATCGATGATCTCGGCGGCCGCGGTGAGCTTGGTGTTGGCCTCAATCAGGGCATCGCGCTGGGTGATCCGCTCGGTCTGGTCGACGATGTTGCAGATCAGCTCGAGCGCATCGGACCCCGGGATCGGCAGCCGGATCAGCACCAGATCGACGATCAGCACCGCACTGCCGCGACCGACCAGCTCGACCTCGCGGCAACTGGCCTTGCCGTCATCGAGCGCGCGGCGCAGCGCGGCGAGGAGGAAGGATTGGTGACGCGGGGTGGCCAAGCGCTCGAAACGGCGGTGTTCGAGCGTGAGCAGCCGGGCGGCTGCGGCATTGAACTCGCGGATCACCCCCTCAGGGGAGACCTGCAGCGCCGGCTGCGGCTGCTCGTGATAGAGGGCGCGAAAACGCTGCGAGGCGACCTCGTTGGCATGCTCGCTCTCGCGCAGCGCTTGCTGCTGCAGCTCGAGCTCGGCGTGATAGATGTGCAGCTCCTCGAGCAACGTGGTGATATCGAATTCACCATGGCCGAGCGCATCGAGGGCGCGACCGAAATCCCCGTCGCGCAGGATCTGTCTGGCACGATCACGCAGCGTCTGGCCTGACTCCGAGGGAGGTTGATTCATCGCTTCACCATGAATGACCGCAACACCATCCACCCGATCCCGCACCGGGTGAGACGACTCGCGGGGCAGCACACCGGCCTGCCTCAGGGGCGATCAGAGAGCCCGTCGAACACGACAACGAAGGGCGCGGGCATCCCGATCAAGGCATGAGTTTGGGCTGGCACTCCGGATCCCAAGCACCTGGCAAGCCAAGCGAGGCCCCGATCGTCGCCACCGTTCGCCCGGCTCAGCGCCCCGTCCCGAGCGCCCCCCAGCCGGACTCACCACGCCCGAAGCGCCAGCACCCGGCAGCGGTGAAACCGTCACCGTCCCAACGGCAGGGCGCGACCACGATCTCCTGGGAATCGGCCTCGATCCAGTTGAAGGCATTGGGCTCGCCCTTGTGGCGGGTGGAGATCGCGGTGCCGGCCTGGGCCACCACCACGCCCTCGGCGACCCCGGCATAGCCACGGTGCAGGTGGCCACCGAGGATCAGGTCGATGCGCGCGCGACGCAGCCCCACCAGGGTCCGGCGCGCGCGTCCGACCAACCCACGCCGCCGCAGCTCGGTGGAGAGCAGGAAGGGATGATGGGCGACGAGGAGACGCAACGCCGCGGGATCGGCGGCCGTGACCAGGCGTTCGATACGGGCGAGCTGGGCGCGATTGACGCGCCCGCGCGACCAGTCCGGGTGCGGCCCCCAGCGGCGCGCGGTGTTGATCCCGACGGCGATGTATCCACTCCCGACGTACTCGGGCTCGAGCGCGCGACCGAGCCCGGCGCGCCAGCGTCCCCAGGGATCGAGGAAGCGCAGCAGCGGACGCCAGCCGGGGAGGTCGTGATTGCCCGGGACGGCCAGCACCGGCGCCGACAACTGCGCGATGAAGTCGGCGGCAGCAGCGAACTCGGCAGGCCGGGCACGCTGGGTGAGGTCCCCGCTGAGGACGATCAGGTCCGGTCCCCGGGTCCGGAGTGCCGCGACCAGGGCCGTGGTGAGATCGGGCCGATCGCGCCCGAAGTGGAGATCGGAGAGATGGGCGATACGCATCCGCTCAATCCGCCACCGTGGGCGGCGGCACCAAGACCGCCACCGCGGCACGCTCCAGGGTGAAGCGCAGCGGCGCGCGTAGTCGCACCCGCTCACCGTCGCACATCACCGAGACGGCACGACGGCGCCCGACGCCGATCTCGGCGTGCGTGGCGGCGGTGGCGAGCACCGCGTCGTCGTGCTGCCAGCTGCCGAGCATCAGGCGCATCCCCAGGCGCATCAGCTCCAGGCCCGAGGCATCACGCACCGCATAAAGACCGAGCTTGCCGCCATCGAGTCGGGTACGGCTCGGCACCGGGCCGGGCTGGGTATCGATCAGGTTGGCGGTGACCACCAGCGCCCGCGCCCGCAACCGCTCACGGCGCTCTGCGGTCAGCAAGCGCAAACGCAGGTGGCGATAGCGCTGGATCAGCGACAGCCCACGCCACACCAACCTCGGCCACAACACCCAAGGACTATTGCCACGGGCACGTTCACGCTCGCGCCAGCGTGCCAGCAGCGAGCCGAAGCCGACCATGCAGGCACAGAGGAAGGGCTGGCCGTTGACCCGGCCGAGGTCGATGTGACGCACCTCGGCCTCGAGCAGCGCCGCGATCGCCGCCCCGGGGTCGAGCGGGATACCAAGATCGCGCGCCGTCCAGTTCATCGTGCCGCAGGGGATGATGCCGATCGGCAACGCCCGCCCGGCCAGCGCCTCGACCACCGCCAACACGGTGCCGTCGCCGCCGGCGACATAAACGGCGCGATAACTCGCCCCGGCAAAGGCACCCCGCAGCATCGCCTCGACCTGACCCGCCACCAGCGCCAGCTCGTCGACCTGCACACCCCGCGCGGACAACCGCTGGCGCAGGGTGATCACCGCCGCCAGCGCGGCGGCATTCCCCGAGGCTCGGTTAGCCACCACCAACACCCGGGCACCGGCGGGGACCACGGGATCGATGATCATGGACTGGGGCGGGGAGACGACGAGGGGCAAGGGAGTCACTCCTATGGATTGCAACACCGGGCGATCGTCCCGATACATGGGGACAGATTCAGGCAAGTGAAGCCCAACCGTCAAAACAACGGCTTGAACCGGACACGTTGCGCTTATACCCTATCGGCGCCATCGCGACCACGAGACACCCTGGCAGCACCCCCGAGGCGCCCCGCAACGAGCCTCCGCAAGCACACGCAACGCCACCACAGACGTCCCGACAGAGCGGCACGCGCCCCGAGGTGAGCCATGACCGAGCCGTCCGCCAAGGCCGCGAACCCAACACCCCATGTGCCCACCGCCATCAACAGGGTGGTCCCCATCCTCGCCGGCGGCGGCACCCGACTCCCGGCCCACGTCGGCGTCATCCAGGCCCTCAACGACCTCGACATCGGCTGCGAGCACATCGTCGGCGTCTCCGGCGGCAGTATCGTCGCCGGGCTGTTCGCCGCTGGCTGGTCGGCCGAGGCGATGAAGGAACTGGCGATCAGCGTCGACTTCCGCCAATTCCGCGACTTCAACCTCTACCAACTGCTGTTTCGTGGCGGTCTGTCATCCGGTGACGGCTTCGAGCGTTGGATGGACGAGATGCTCGAGGGCGCCCGTTTCCGCGATCTGTCGCGCGCCCTCCACGTCGTCGCCACCGACGTGCGCAATGGCTCGCCGGTGGTCTTCGACCACGCACACGACCCCGACATGCGCGTCTCTCAGGCGATCCGCTATTCGATGGGGATCCCGCTGCTGTTTGCCTATCGCGAGTACCGTCAGCACCTGATGATCGACGGCTGCATCCTCTCCGAGGACGCGCTGCGTCGCGATTGGGCCGGCGACGGCACCCCCAGCTGCTGCTTCCGGCTGCGTGCCAATGAGCAGAATGAACGCCCGGCGGAGCGCCGCCGGGTACCGCTGCCGGGCTATCTGCAGATGCTCATCCGCGCCTTCATGACCTCGCTCTCGCGCGAGTTCGTCCAGGATGCCTTCTGGAACACCACCGTAGTGATCGACACCGGCGAGATCTCGCCGCTGGAGTTCCGTCTCAGCCCCGAGACCAAGCTGGCGCTCTACCAGGCCGGCTACCACACCACCCTCGACATCCTACCGGTGAAGCTCGGCAAGCTCATCGCCCAGGGCAAGGTCGAGGCTGGCGGTTGACCCTGGCCCCCGCCCCTCGTCGCGGCGAGAATGCCGGTGACCGCAATCAGGAGGAGATCCATCCATGTCCATCGGACAACGTTCACTGCTGCTGTTCGGCGCCGTGCTGCTCGCCGGCTGCTCGGCCCCCGGGGAAGACGTCCGCATCACCCTGTGCAAGACCCTGGTGCTCACCCAGACCCAGGGCGCAGCCAGCGACTGGCAGATCGAGACCCGCCAGCCCGGCTCCTACCAGGACCTCGAGGTCAGGGTGCGCTTCACCACTGCCGGTGGCCAGCGCGCCGAGGCACAGTGCTTCTATCCCTACCGCGCGGTCGAAGACGATGCCCTGGCCCTGGCCGAACCGCTCTCGGTCTATGGCACGGCACCGACACGGATGCGCATCGACGGACGCGAGTTCTCACGCCAGGCGCTCGCCGAGGCGGTGAGTGAGGCAATGGGGACACAGGCGCGGGCGTGGATCGAGGGAATGCGCGAGGGGTTGGAGCAGGCCGCGCGTGAACTCGGCGGCCACTGACCTGCGGCCCCAGGGCTATCGCATCAAGGATCTCTAATATTATAAGATGCCAATATCTTTTGATATCAGTCTATTGTCGCCATCGTGCATCGAAACTCCGTCCTTATTCCCACGAAAGATCTCGGACTGTGCAAGACAAGATCCGCAACTGGAGCGAGGCTTCGTCTTGATCATGGCGCCAAGAAGCGAGCCCTCGGCGAAACCTCGTCTTAAGCAACGAGTGCAGAACCCCCTATCGCTTTGAATTATATCTAATATTAGCGTAATCGAATATTAGGAGTGCTTGATGCGATAGCCCTGCCTGCGGCCCCGGCCGATGCCGGGGCCGCAGGAGCGAGGTCAGCGCGAGATGTGCGAGCGCGTCATCAGCTTGAAGATCTTCCAGTTGATGACCAGGAAGCGCACCACCTGCCAGATCAGCGAGGCCCGCATGTAACGGGTGAAGCCGGTGGGGATCGGCGCGTAGTACTCCTGCTGATAGGGCTCTTTGTTCTTGATCGGCATGACGGTCTCTCTAGTTGGGGGATCAGGGGCGGCATGCGCCCCGACATGGCAACAACGCGTGGCCAGGGAGGCGGACCACTCAGTCCGGCAGCACCGACCAGCCGGGACGCAGCTTGGCCTGGTAGATGAAGACGTGGTGCAGCAGATACTTCATCCAGTGCCCGGCCAGGCCGACCTCGCCGAAGGTCAGATTCATGTCGCGGCCATACTGCGGGTAGCGCTCGTAATCGGGCACCACCGGGAAGACCGTCATCGTCGCCGCGCTACCGGTGAGCAAGCCGGAGCCGGTCGAGGCCACGCAAGCGGCCCCCATCTCGGCCATCGAGGCGGTGTGGGTCGGCTTCTCGGCACCATTGAGCATATCGCGGATACTGGTCGCCACCGCCTTGCCCATGGTCGCCGAGGGCATACCGGTCCGCGGCGGGGTGGGACTGATCGGGGTGCCGTTGGCGCTCTTCATCGGCTTGCTGATCGGGTGCGGCGGAGCGAAGGCGATACCCACCGAGAACAGATTGGGATAGGTCGGATTCTGGTAGGTCTTGGGCCAATCCTCGGTATGCCAGTCCTCGAACGCCTTGGGGGTGTAGTCGGCATCGACCTTCATGAAGCCGTTGGGGGCGAACAGGGTGCTGGTGATGTCCTCGCCGGCCTTGTCGAAGGCCTTGAGCAGGGCCCCGGCGAAGGGCGGGATGAGCATCGCGAAGTCGAACGGTAGCTCGCCATAGCTGCCATCGAGCAGCTCGTAGTAGATCACCTTGGGCTCGACCTTGTAGACGTGGGCACGGGTGATCCACTCCACCCCGCGCTCGGCCATCAACGACTCGGCGAAGGTCTTGCCGTTGGTGACATAACCGCCGCGGGTGATGTGCACCCCACCCATGCCGAAGTCGCCGAGTTCGTACTCGTTGCTGATCCACACCAGCCGTCCGAGCGCGCGCACCCCGGCATCGCGCAGGCATTGGTCGATGTTGTAGATGTACTCGAAGGCCGCGCCCTGACAGGTGCACATGCCATGTCCAGTGCCGACCACGAAGGTCCGGCGCTCACCCTGCTTCATCGCCGCAATCGCCGCCTGGAGCTGGGCATTGGCCTCGAGTGCGTGGCTCGCGGTGCACACCGACATGGTGTAACCGTCCTCCGGACCGAGCCCCGGGGTGGCGCCGAAGTTGAGCCTAGGACCGGTCGCATTGACGAGGAAGTCGTAATCGACGGTCTCGGTCTGACCGAGGCGAGCAGAGTCGGTGTACTCGATGGTGACATAGGGGCGCTCCCCCCCCTCCCCGCCCTCGGGGTGGATCGAGAGCGCGCGCGCCTGGCGGAAGTCGACGCCGAGCTTCTTGTAGACCGGGGCCAGCTCGAAGGTGACCTGTCGTTCGGTCATCTCACCGATCCCGACCCAGATGTTGGAGGGGATCCAGTTCCACTTGGCGTTGGGCGAGACCACCACCACCTGGTGTTTTCCCTTGACCCACTTGCCGAGATATCTGGCAACCGAGTGCCCAGAAATCCCTGCCCCGAGAATGACGATACGCGCCATGTGCAAACTCCAGAATGCATGACCAGGGGCGGATCGGCCAGGCCCGTGACCGTGGCGCATGGCAGGGGGCCATGCGCATGCGCCCGCCCCGCTACGGGGGATCACTGGCAATACGCCCTGCCGTCCCTGCCGCGCCCCGACACGATCATGCCGAGCACCCTCAAGCCGTTGATGAGAAAGGGTCGACGCCCCACATGGACGACACCCAACGCCGCATCCGCTCGCCCTGGACCGGCGATCGGCATCCCAGGAGAAAAACCAGAAGTGGTGCTGGATGTCAAATCTCGTTGACGCAGCGAGCGGCACGGCGTTATGGCCGCGCCTCGCCGCACTCAGTGAGACCGACTCGGTTCGAGAATGTTGCGCAGGGGCTCGGGACGGCCGATGAAATAGCCCTGCATGAGATCGATGCCGATCTCCTCGAGCAGCGCCAGGGTGGCGTCGTTCTCGACGTGTTCGGCGATGGTGCGCTTGCCGAGGATCTTGCCGATGTCGTTGATCGAGCGGATCAGCGCGAGGTTGGCCGAATCGGTGGCGATCCCCTGGACGAACTCGCCGTCGATCTTGAGGAAATCGACCTCGAGGTCGCGCAGATAGAGATAGGAGGCGTAGCCACTGCCGAAGTCGTCGAGGGCGAAGCAGCAACCGAGCGACTTCAGGCCGGCGATGAAACGGCGCGCCGCCTGTAGATCGGAGATGGCCACGGTCTCGGTGACCTCGAAACAGATCTTGCCCGGCGCGGTGGCGAAGTGGCGTAGTTGTTCGATCACATAGTCGAGGAAACCGCGACTACCGAGCGAGTGGCCGGAGAGGTTGATGGTGACGTAGCCAAAGCGGTCGAAGCGCTCGGCATGCTCGGCGAGCGTCTGCAGGACCGAGCGCACCACCCAGCGATCGAGCTTCACCGACAGGCCATAGCGCTCGGCGATCGGCAGGAACTGCCCCGGCGGGATCAGATCACCGTCCTCCCCCTTGAGTCGCAGCAGGATCTCGTAGTTGATCGGCTCGGCGGCGGCCTGCGGCGCCCTGGCGTTGGCCACGATCGGCTGCGAGAACAGCTCCAGGCGATCTTCCTCGAGGGCTCGCACCAGCTGCGACAGCGCCTGTGCCTCATGGCTACGGCGCTTGAGCTTGCCATCGTGCTCACGATAAAGATGGATGTTGCCGCCACCGACCTCCTGGGTCGAGAGACAGGCCGAATAGGCCTTGCGCAGCAGCTGCTCACCCGAGTCGCCATCATGATACTCGGCCACCCCGACGCTGAGGCTGATCACGAAGCGGTAGCCACGAAAGCTGAATTGGAAGTCGTCGACCGCATCGCACAACGACTCGGCCAGGTGCTCGACACGCTCGGCGCCGGCGCCCTCGACGAGGATGGCGAACTCATCGTTGCCGAGCCGACCGAGCAGGGTGGCGGCGGCGAAGTGCTCACGCAGCAGCCCGGCAAGCAGCCGGATCAGCTGATCGCCGGCGGCCTGGCCGGCGGCATCGTTGATCACCCGGAAGCGATCGATGTCGATGTGCAGCAGCGCTCGCCCGCCGCCGGTCGCCGCCGGCTGGGCAAGCAGCCGCGCCAGCTCCGACTCGAAGGCGGCACGATTGAGCAAACCGGTGAGGGGGTCTCGGCGCGCCAGATGGTCGCGCAGCTGCGACTCGCGCGCCAGCGCCGACTCGGCCGCCGAGCGCCGCCGGCGTTCGGCATCGAGGCTAGCGTCACAGTGATTAAGCGCCCGGGTGCGCGCGGCGATGGTGTCACGCTGACCACGCACCAACCGACCGTGCTCGAGCATCTGCACCAGTACGTCGCAGACGAGCTGCAACAGGCGTTCGTGCCAGCACGAATAACGCCCGCTGGTCGGATGCCCGACCACCAACACGCCATGCACCCGCGTCGATCCGGTCAATGGCGCGGCCAGCAAGGAGGCATGCGTCTCGTCACTGCCGCCCTGGATCATCCGTGTGGCGCACGCCCGCGCCGCGAGCGCGGCGAGCCCCGCCGAGGGTGATCCAGGGTGCTCGAGATCGCGCCGGACGTGGGCCAGGCACTCGAGCGCCGGATCACGCTGGAGATAGAGGGCACAGCACTCGAGATCGCGATGGCCGATACAGGTGTGGGCAGCGTGGGTGCAGAGCTCGCGCTCGCTCAATACCGTGGCCTCCGGGACCACCAGCGTACGCAGCATGCTCAGGGACTCGATCAGGGAGATAATGCCGGAGTCCCCGCCGGCGTCCATTGCACTCGGTTGGAAGATATCCATGTCGACCTCTAGCTGAATGCATCCGCCATCTCGCACAGATGCCCGATCCGGGCGCACCAACGCAAAGCGGTCCGCCGCCATTCCTCGGCCTCGATCCCCAGCGCCGCGGGGGGTGTCAGATCGAGTTGCTGCGCCGCCTCGGGGTCACGTTCGGCACGTGCCGCGAAGCGCTCGGCGAAGCCCACCAGGCACACCAGCCGCCAGTGCGCGCCGGCATAGTCCGGGGCACAGTGGCGCCCCATCGCCACGGCCAGCTCCGGCGGCAACCGCCAGGCACGCGCCAGCTCGGCCCCGGCCTGGCAATGATCCATCCCCAGGCGCAACCGGGTGAGTTCCCGCACCCCGACCTCGCACTCGGCAGCGGCCTCCGTAAACACCTCATCCATCGTCTGCGGCGCCAGGTGCACCAGCACCAGCACCCCCAGGTTGTGCAACAACCCGGCGAGATAGACCCCGGCCAGGGTCTCCTCGCGACCGCTCACCGCCTTGGCCGCCAGCGCCTCGGCGAGCGTCGCGGTGAGCATCGCACGACGCCAATAACTTCCCGGATCGAAACCTGGGCAGCGATCGCGCTCAAAGGGCGCGCTCAACAACAGGCTGATACTGAGGTCACGAACCAATCGCAACCCCAGCACCCGGATCACCGCGTCGCTGAGGTCTCGCGCCGGAATAGGACCGGCGAAGAAGGCCGAGCGGGCGATACCGAGCAATCGCGCCGCAAGCGCTGGACTCTGCTCGATCAACTCCAGCAGATGATTGACATCAAGCTCGGGGTCCACCAGCTCGGCTAACAGCACCTGCGCCTGTTCGGGCAGTGGCGGCAGGGACTGCAGGTCACGGATCAACGCGCCAAGTCGGGCGGGCGGCGAGTTCGGTAGGGATGCAGCAGTGGGGACTTCAGTCACTCGATACTCGCGACATGCCCCGAGGTGACCACCGATTCAGGTGGCTGCACCGAGGGCAACAGAAACTCGGGCCAGCAATCAACTTTACACGCGATCTCATTCGCGTGCAGGACTCAGATCGCAAAATCCCATTTCTTCTTAGCAATCGCTGGCTATCCTTGGGACGGCATGCCCAGCCACCGCAGCACCGATGTCCCATTCATAGGGAGGATCACCGATGCAACAGGAACAGCGAATCAACGCCCTGCTCTCGACCCTGTTCCGCTTCACCGAGAAGCTGGTACTCACCGGCGTCGGCGCCCTGGCGCTGATGGGAATCCTACAGCTGGTGTGGAGCATCGCCGCGCATCGCGAGGTCCGTCTCGAGGACCTGCTGCTGATGTTCATCTATATCGAGATCATGGCAATGACCCATGTCTATTTCGTGCGCCATGCCGTGCCCTTCACCTATCCGATGTTCATTGCAGTGACCGCGCTGTCGCGGCTGATCGTGCTCCAGGGCAAGAACATCGCCCCCGAGAACTTGCTCTACGAGGGCGGCGCCATCCTGCTGGTGAGCATCGCCATCCTCATCGTGCGCTACAGTCAACGCTACAGCATCGACGCGGCCACCGAACCACCGCACCACGACCCACCCGAGCAGCGTTGAACCATCGCCTTGAGGCGGCCTAGCGCGTAAACTTGCGCCCCGGCCGCCAGCCGCGCGGCCTGCTTCAACCCAGGAGAGACCAAGACATGCCAAGCGCCCCGAGCCGTTCGCTCGAGACCTTTCCCAACCCCCAGCCCGAGCGTGACTACACCATCCGCATCCGCGTGCCCGAGTTCACCTGTCTGTGCCCCAAGACCGGCCAGCCGGACTTCGCCGAGCTCACCCTCGAGTACATCCCCGAGACGCGCTGCGTCGAACTCAAGGCGCTGAAGAACTACGTCTGGTCCTATCGCGACGAGGGCGCCTTCCACGAGGCGGTGACCAACCGCATCCTCGGCGATCTGGTGACCGCCACTGAACCGCGCTTCATGCGCCTGACCGCCGAGTTCAACGTGCGCGGCGGCATCTACACCACGGTGGTCGCCGAGCATCGCGCCGCCGACTGGCAGCCCCAGCCCCAGGTGCAGCTGCCCTGAGGCCGATGCGCGGGAGAGCAGCCTTCATCGGGCTCGACCTCGGCACCTCCGGGTGCCGGGCGGTAGCGATCGACGCCGCCGCAGCACCGCTTGCCGAGGCCCGTAGCGCACTCCCCGACTCGACCCGACCGGCCCCCGGCCGGGTCGAACAGCATCCCGAGGATTGGTGGCAGACGCTCACCGAGGTGCTGCGCACACTGGTTGCCGCCCTCCCCGATCACCGCCCGGCGGCACTCGCCGTGGCCGCCACCTCCCCCACCCTGTTGCTCGCCGATGCCGCCGGCGACCCGCTCGGCCCGGCACTGATGTATGACGACCAGAGCGCCCACCAGGCCGGTGCACGTATCGCCGCCCGCGCGCCGACCAACAGCGTCGCGCGTGGTCCCGGCTCGGGTCTCGCCAAGCTGCTCGCACTCCATGACCGACTCGCCCCCACAGGCCCGTACTGGGCGCTGCACCAGGCCGACTGGGTCACCGCCCGATTCACCGGCACCCTCGCCACCAGCGACTGGCACAACGCCCTCAAGCTCGGTCACGACCCCGAACAGGCGCGCTGGCCCGAGTGGGTCGGCGCACTGCTCCCGCCCGGTGTGCGGCTGCCTCAGGTGCTCGCCCCTGGCGCCGTGATCGCACCGCTCGCCCCGGCGGCGGCCGCCGCCACCGGACTGCCCCCGACCACCCAGGTGGTCGCCGGCACCACCGACAGCACCGCCGCGGCGCTCGCCGCCGGACTCGCGCGACCGGGCGAGGCGCTCACCAGCCTCGGCACCACCCTGGTGGTCAAGGTGGTCTCGCCACACCGCATCGAGGCCCCGGAGCATGGCGTCTACAGCCATCGCTACGGTGCGCACTGGCTGGTCGGCGGCGGCTCCAACAGCGGCGCCGGGGTGCTGCGCCGCGAGTTCGACGACGCCACCCTCGCTACCCTCAGCGCGCGCATCGACCCCGAGCACGACTCCGGGCTCGACTACTATCCGCTGCCGGGGATCGGTGAGCGCTTCCCGCGCCCCGATCCACATCTCGCGCCCCGACTCGAACCGCACCCCGGCGACCCGGTGCACCGCCTCCATGGGCTGCTCGAGGGCATCGCCCGAATCGAGGCCGAGGGCTATGCCCGACTCGCCGAACTCGGCGCCCCAACTCCACAAAAGGTGCTCAGCATCGGCGGTGGCGCGCGCAATCCGACCTGGACACGACTCCGCGCACGCCTGCTCGGCTGCTCAGTGCTCCGCGCCCCGCACCAGGAGGCGGCGCTCGGGGCCGCACTGCTCGCTCGCGGCGCCGGCGTCGACACCTGAAGGCAGGCGTCGCACACACGTCGCACGGCCTTGCGACGGACTGCTAACATGCAACGATTCGTGGCCGAAGACGGCCCGACCACCCGGCTTTCTCTCACTCAGACCCAAGAAGGAGCTTCCCGCCGTGACCTTCGATTCGAACCTGCACGACCTGCGTATTGGCATCATCGGACTGGGTTACGTCGGCCTGCCGCTGGCCGTCGAGTTCGGCAAGCGCTACGACACCCTCGGCTTCGACATCGCCGCGGCACGCATCGCCGAGCTGCGCGCCGGGCGCGACAGCTCGCTCGAGGTCGAGCCCGAGGAGCTGCGCGCGGTGACGCGACTGAGCTACACCGAACAGGCCGCCGACCTGGCCGAGTGCCGGGTGCTGGTGGTCACCGTGCCGACCCCGATCAACGAGCACAAGCAGCCCGACCTCGGCCCGCTGGAATCGGCCAGCCGCGCCATCGGCGAGATCATCCGCCCCGGCACCGTGGTGGTCTACGAGTCGACCGTCTACCCCGGCGCCACCGAGGAGGTGTGCGTACCGATCATCGAGCAGATCTCGGGGCTGACCTACAACCAAGACTTCTTCGCCGGCTACAGCCCCGAGCGCATCAACCCCGGCGACAAGGAACATCGGCTGCCGACGATCAAGAAGGTGACCTCGGGCTCGACCCCCGAGGTGGCCGACTTCGTCGATGCGCTCTACGCCTCGATCATCACCGCCGGCACCCATCGCGCCAGCAGCATTCGCGTGGCCGAGGCGGCCAAGGTCATCGAGAACACCCAGCGCGACCTCAACATCGCGCTGATCAACGAACTGGCACTGATCTTCGGCAAGCTCGGCATCGACACCCAGGAGGTGCTCGAGGCGGCCGGCAGCAAGTGGAACTTCCTGCCCTTCCGCCCCGGTCTGGTCGGCGGTCACTGCATCGGCGTCGACCCCTACTATCTCACCCACAAGGCGCAGCAGATCGGCCACAACCCCGAGATCATCCTCGCCGGGCGGCGGCTCAACGACAGCATGGGCGCCTATGTCGCCGGTCAGGTGATCAAGCTGATGGCGCGACGCGGCGGACTCGGCGAGGCGCCGCGGGCGCTGGTGCTGGGGCTGACCTTCAAGGAGAATTGCCCCGACCTGCGCAACACCCGGGTGGTCGACATCCTCGCCGAGCTGGCCGACTATGGCATCGCCTGCGACGTCCACGACCCCTGGGCCGACAGTGCCGCGGCCGCGGCCGAGTATGGCATCACCCTGGTCGAGGAGCCGGCCGCAGGCACCTACGACGCCGTGGTGCTCGCCGTCGCCCATCGCCAGTACGCCGCGCTCGGGGCCGAGCGCATCCGCGCCTACGGCAAGCCCGGAGCGGTGCTCTACGACGTCAAGCAGCTGCTGCCGCGCGACCAGGTCGACGGCCGCCTCTGAACCAGCCCGCCGCCGTACCCGGCGGGCAGCCCTGATCACACCAGGCACGCCCGTAGCGGCGCGCCCCGGAGCGAGACACCTATGAAAGTCATGGTCACCGGCAGCGCCGGTTTCATCGGCTCGGCCCTGTCGCTGCGTCTGCTCGAGCGCGGCGACGAGGTGATCGGCGTCGACAACCTCAACGACTACTACGACGTCAACCTCAAGCGCGCCCGACTGGCGCGCACCCAGGACCATCCGCGCTTCCACGACCTGCGCATCGACATCGAGGACGGCGCGGCGCTCCATGCCGCCTTCGCCGAGCATCGCCCCGACCGGGTGGTCAACCTCGCCGCCCAGGCCGGGGTGCGCTACTCGATCGAGAACCCGATGGCCTACGTCAACACCAACCTCGTCGGCTTCGCCAACATCCTCGAGGGCTGTCGCCATCACGGCGTCGAACACCTGGTCTACGCCTCGAGCAGCTCGGTCTACGGCGCCAACACCGAGATGCCCTTCTCGGTGCATCACAACGTCGACCACCCGGTCAGCCTCTACGCGGCGAGCAAGAAGGCCAACGAGCTGATGGCCCACACCTACAGCCATCTCTACCGGCTGCCGACCACCGGGCTGCGCTTCTTCACCGTCTACGGTCCCTGGGGCCGGCCCGACATGGCGCTGTTCAAGTTCACCCGCGCGATCCTCGCCGGCGAGCCGATCGACGTCTTCAACTACGGCAAGCACCGTCGCGACTTCACCTTCATCGACGACATCGTCGAAGGCGTGATCCGGGTGCTCGACCGCGTCCCCGAGGGCAACCCCGAGTGGCACGGCGCGGCCCCCGACGCCGCCTCCAGTGCCGCGCCCTACCGCCTCTACAACATCGGCAACAACAACCCGGTGGAACTGATGGAGTACATCGCGGTACTCGAACGCTGTCTCGGGCGCGAGGCCGAGAAGAACCTGCTGCCGCTGCAGCCCGGCGACGTGCCCGACACCTATGCCGACGTCGCCGATCTAGTGCGCGATACCGGCTACCAGCCGAACACCTCGGTGGCCGACGGCGTGGCGCGCTTCGTCGACTGGTATCGCGACTTCTATCAGGTGTGAGCGAGGCGTCGGCCCGCGCCGAGGGCGGGCCGGAGGGGAAGACGCCGGGCGGAGACGCCCGGCGTCGACGGTTCAGATGCCGGCGCGCGCCTCGGCGAGCCCGAACACCGTCTCGAGCCGCGCGAGCAGATTGCGCAGCTGCAGCGCGAACAGCGCGAACTCAGCCTCGAAGCGCACCGCCGGGTCCTCGATCTCGTCGTCGAGGGTGTCGAGCAGCTCCTCGGCCATGCGCAGACGCTTCAGCGACAGATCGTCGGCGAGGGTGAAGCTGAAGCGCTCGTCCCAGGTCAGCGCGAGCTTGACCGCGCGCTTGCCGGCACGCAGATGGGCAAGCACCTCGTCACTGCTGAGATCGCCGCCGCTGATCCGCACCACCCCGCTCTTCTCCTCGGCGTCGCGCAGCTCGCAGGCGTCACCAGCGACAAAGTCGGCCGGGGCGCTGTCCTCGAGCAGCCAGCGCGAGAGCACCTCAGCAGGGTGCTCGGCCGGCGCCGGCAGCAACGCCGGCAGGCTACCCAGGGTCTCGCGCAGCAGCGAGACGACCTCCTCGGCCTGCTTCTCGCTGGCCGCGTCGATCACCATCCAGCCGCTCTCAGTGTCGATATAGGCGCGGGTGCGACGCGAGCGGGTGAAGGCACGCGGCAGCATCTCGTCGACGATCTGCTCGCGCAGCCGGCGCCGCTCGGTGCGCCCGACCTCGCGCGACTCACCGGCCTCGATCTCGCCGATACGCTCCTCCAGCGCCTCCTTCACCGCCGCCGTCGGCAGCAGACGCTCCTGCTTGCGCGCACAGATCAACAGGCAGCCCTCGAGGGGATGGACCAGGGCACCGCCGTCATCGCCGAGCGGCGCGCTCCAGCCCATGGTCGCGGTCTCCAGCGGACCACAGGGGCGGAACCTGCGCCCGTCGAGCTGGGTCTCCAACTCCTGCCCGTCGATGGTCACGGGCTGCTCGAGACGATAGAGTCTGGCGTTCTTGAACATAGGCCTCCCCGGCAAAAAGCGCTGAATTATGCCCGACACGGGAGGAACCGCAAGGACACAGGGCCAGCGACCAACGAGATTGTTGAACCACAAAAGGACACGGGACCAGCAAGATTGTTGAACCACAAAGACGCGAAGGGCCCCAAGGGATTCGCTGTTCAGAACCCCGGTGTCGCCGTGACGGTCCGCTGGTGACTGGTCGCATCGTAGGTTAAGTTACCCGCCGATGCGCTGCCCCAGCGCTGGGGCGATGGCCGTTGACTCGGTGGGTCGCCCAATACCCACGCGGACCTTATCTCAGGGATCGACGCCGATCCCGAGACCTTGACGCAGAGGTTGGGTTGCCGCGGCACGCGACTAACCAGCCCCCTCGCTGGAGGCTTGTCTTCTCTTCGCGCCCTTCGCGCCTTGGCGGTTCAATCTCCCCGGCTGGCGACTGGCGACTGGCGACTGGCGACTGGCGGCTGGAAAAGCGACCGCCCCGGCTTTACGGTAGAATCACACCTCGACACCAGGACTTTGTCTCATCGTCCAGACACCGCCTCGACGAACATCCGACACCGCCCGATCGCCACTCCACCGCATCGCCTCCTGCCATTGCGCCCACCGACCAATCGGTAACCATACGTGAACGAATTCCCCCTGTTAGGTCTGTTCCTGATTCTCTTCCTGCTGATCCTGCTGTCGGCCTTCTTCTCGGGCTCAGAGACTGCGCTACTCACCCTCAACCGTTACCGCCTACGCCACCAGGCCGACCAGGGGCATCGCGGGGCTCGCCGGGCTCGCAAACTGCTCGACCGGCCCGATCGGCTGATCGGGTTGATCCTGCTCGGCAACAACTTCGTCAACATCATGGCCTCGTCGTTGGCCACGGTGATCGCCATCCGGCTCGGCGGCGAGGCGGCCATTGGCATCGCCGCCGGCCTGCTCACCCTGGTGATCCTGATCTTCGCCGAGGTCACCCCCAAGACCTTCGCCACGCTCCACCCCGAGCGCCTTGCCTTCCCCGCCGCTTACGTCTACGGGCCATTGCTCAAGCTGCTCTACCCGGTGGTGTGGCTGGTCAACCTGTTCACCAACGGGCTATTGCGACTGATGGGGATCGCCCCCGAGGACGGCAGCCAGGGGACCGCGCTCAGTCGCGAGGAGCTACGCACCGTGGTCACCGAGGCCGGGGCGATGATCCCCGAGCGCAGTCGCTCAATGCTGCTCGGCATCCTCGATCTCGAACGCGCCACCGTCGAGGACATCATGATCCCGCGCAACGAGGTCGACGGCATCGACATCCAGGACAGCGAGGAGGAGATCATCCAGGCGATCCGCAATACCAGCTACACCCGCCTGCCGCTCTACGATGGCAGCATCGACAACGTCATCGGCGTCTTCCATGCCCGCAACGCCCTGCATGCGATCCTCGAGAAGGGGCTCGGCAAGGAACACCTGCGCGCCATCGCGCGCCAGCCCTACTTCGTCCCCGAGGGCACCCCGCTCTACCAGCAGCTGTTGAACTTCCAGCACATCAAGCAGCGCGTCGGTCTGGTGGTCGACGAGTACGGCGACTTCCAGGGGCTGATCACCCTCGCCGATCTGCTCGAAGAGATCGTCGGCGAGTTCACCACCGATCCCTCCGACAGCATCTCCGAGATCCAACCGGCCGAAGACGGCTCACTGCTGGTCGACTGCGGTATCGGGCTGCGCGAACTCAACCGTGTGCTGCACTGGGAGCTGCCGACCGATGGGCCCAAGACCCTCAACGGACTGATCCTCGAGTATCTCGAGACCATCCCTGAGACCGATACCAGCCTCAAGCTCTGTGGTCACCCGATGGAGATCATCCAGACCGCCGACAACGGCGTGAAGACGGTCAGGATCCTGCCGCGTCCGGTGCTTCGGCCACGGCGCTGAACCGCCACGCTCAGGGCGTGCGCGCAACCACCCAGACCTCGATCTCGCGCGCCCCGGCGCCGGTCAGCACCCGCGCCAGCGCGCCCACCGTAGCCCCAGTGGTCATCACATCGTCGATGATCGCCAGGCGCCGCGCGGGCAGCGCCCGGGCCAACGCGAAGGCGCCCGGACCGATGTTGCGCTGGCGCGCGCGGCGCTGCTGGCCGACCTGCGGCGGGGTCGCGCGCACCCGCAGACAGAGCCCGGGGTCGACCGCCACACCGAGCGCGGCACCGACCACCCGCGCCAACTCCAACGCCTGGTTGTAGCCCCGCGCGCGCTGGCGCGCCGGGTGCAGCGGCACCGGCACCAGCAGCTCGGGCAACGGCGGCGCGAGCGCCGCGCGGCTCTCGGCGAGCAGCCGCCCGAGCAGCACCGCACGATCGAGTCGGGCATGGAACTTGAGATCGGCGATCAACCCCGGCACCAACCCCTGGTAGCGCAGCGGCGCATGACAGACGGCAAACGGCGGCGGCTGCGCCACGCAGCGCCCGCACCAGTGACCGGCCCCGAGGTCGCTGTCGAAGGGACGGGCACAACGCGCACACCGGTAACGGTTCAGCGGCAGCTCGGCGCAACAGCCGGCGCACAAATCGAACCCGGCCTCACCGGGCGCGCCACAGAGCACGCAGGTCGGCGGATAGAGCCCCCAGATCAAGCGTTGCAGCAGCGCCATCGGCGATCAGCGATCATAGCGCGGTAAACCTTGCGCACTCACGCAGGTTGACAAGACCATAAAAATCGATAGCATTTCGTGGATTTTCCCAATCATCCGGACCCTCCCATGTCAGCCACCCTGCAAGCCCCCCCGATCCGCACCGACTGGACCGTCGACGAGGTCCTCGCCATCCTCGAGAAGCCGTTCAACGACCTGATGTTCGAGGCCCAGTGCGCCCATCGCGCCCGCTTCGACCCGCACCAGATCCACGTCAGCACCCTGCTCAACATCAAGACCGGCGCCTGCCCCGAGGACTGTGGCTACTGCTCGCAGAGTTCGAAGAACCACACCGGATTGGAGCGCGAGCGCCTGCTCGAACTCGACGAGGTGCTCAAGGCCGCACGCGCCGCGCGTGATCAGGGCGCAACCCGCTTCTGCATGGGCGCGGCCTGGCGCAACCCTACCGACAATAATCTCGAGCACGTCATCGCCATGATCAAAGGGGTCCACGACCTCGGGCTCGAGACCTGCGTCACCCTCGGCATGCTCGACGCCGAGCAGGCACGCGCGCTCAAGGACGCCGGGCTGGACTACTACAACCACAACCTCGACACCTCGCCCGAGTTCTACGGTCAGGTGATCACCACCCGCACCTACGAGGATCGACTGCGCACCCTCGGACACGTCCGCGAGGTCGGCCTCAAGACCTGCAGCGGCGGCATCCTCGGCATGGGCGAGTCGCGCCGCGACCGCGCCTCCATGCTCCAGCAGCTCGCCACCCTGCCGGCCCACCCCGAGTCGGTGCCGATCAACATGCTGGTACAGGTCGAGGGCACGCCGCTGTTCGGACGCGACGCCATCGACCCGTTCGAGTTCATCCGCGTCGTCGCCACCACCCGATTGGTGATGCCGGCCTCGCACATCCGCCTCTCCGCCGGGCGTCACGACATGAGCGACGAGATGCAGTCGCTGTGCTATCTCGCCGGAGCCAACTCGATCTTCTACGGTGATCACCTGCTCACCACCAAGAACGCCGGCACCGGCCGCGACCGCGACCTGTTCGCGCGGCTCGACATGCACTTCGTCGAGGACCACGGCGAGCGCGAGGAGCCCGGCGCCTGCAAGCGTCACGTCAAGCTCGAAGAGATGCTGCCGAGCGACGCATGAGCCTCGATGCCCTCGCCCCCGAACTCGAGCGGCTGCGCGATGCCGACCTTTATCGCCGCCGCCGCGTCCAGCAGGGTCCGCAGCAGCCGCGCGCCCGCATCGACGGGCGCGAGCTGCTGAGCTTCTGCAGCAACGACTATCTCGGGCTGGCCAACCACCCCGAGGTGATCGCCGCGCTGCAACGTGGCGCCGAGCGCTGGGGCGTGGGCAGCGGCGCGGCGCACCTGGTCAATGGCCACAGCGCCGCGCACGAGGCGCTGGAGGAGGAGCTTGCCGCCTTCACCGGGCGCGAGCGCGCGCTGCTCTTCTCCACCGGCTACATGGCCAACCTCGGGGTGATCAGCGCCCTCGCCGGGCGTCGCGACACCCTGCTCCAGGACAAGCTCAACCACGCCTCGCTGCTCGACGCCGCGCAGCTCTCGCGCGCCACCCTGCGCCGCTACGCCCATGCCGACGCCGACGCGCTCGCCGAGCAGCTCGAGCGTCACCCAGAGGCCCGGCTGGTGATCACCGACGGCGTGTTCAGCATGGACGGCGACCTCGCCCCGCTGCCGGCGCTCGCCGAGCGAGCGCGGCGCGCCGGCGCCTGGCTGATGGTCGACGACGCCCACGGTCTCGGCGTGCTCGGTCCCGGCGGGCGCGGCTCGCTCGCGCACTTCGGGCTCGACCAGGACGCGGCGCCCATCCTGATGGGCACCCTGGGCAAGGCGCTCGGCGTCTCCGGCGCCTTCGTCGCCGGCCCGGCGGTGCTGATCGAAACCCTGATCCAGCGCGCCCGCAGCTATATCTACACCACTGCCACGCCGCCAGCGCTGGCCGAGGCCACCCGGGTCAGCCTGCGTCTGGCCGAGCGCGAGACCTGGCGCCGCGAGCACCTGCAGGCGCTGATCATGCAGCTGCGCGACGGCGCGACCCGGCTCGGTCTCGAACTGATGGCGAGCGCCACCCCGATCCAGCCACTGGTCGCCGGCAGCGCCGCGCGCGCCCTGGCCTGGAGCCGGGCGCTCGAAGAACGCGGCATCCTCGTCGGCGCCATCCGTCCGCCGACCGTACCCGAGGGCAGCGCGCGACTGCGCATCACCCTCTCGGCCGCCCATACCGAGTCCGACGTCGACCGGCTGCTCGCGGCGCTCGCCGAGCTGCCCCGCGCCGATCGCGCGGACTGACCCCACTGCATCGTAAGGAGACCCGCGTGTCCACCGGATCCAACCCGTCCCTGCCGCTGGTACTGCTCCACGGCTGGGGCATGAACGCCGCCGTCTGGGACGGCCTGCCGCCACAGCTCGGCGGCCTGCCGATCCAGACCATCGAACTCCCCGGCCACGGCGCCCGGACGCCCGCCCGCGCCGACCTCTGGGCCTGGGCCGACGCCTGCCTGGAGGCCGCCCCTGAGGAGGCGGTGTGGCTCGGCTGGTCGCTCGGCGGACTGGTCGCCCAGGCCGCCGCGCTGCGCGCCCCCAAGCGGGTGCGCGGCCTCATCCAGCTCACCGCCACGCCGCGCTTCGTCCAGGCCGCCGACTGGCGCCCGGCGATGGCCGAGGAGACCCTCGGTCAGTTCCACCAGGGTCTGCTCGACGACCCCAGCGGCACCCTCTCGCGCTTCCTCGCGCTCCAGGTGCGCGGCAGCGACGCCGCGCGCGAGACCCTGCGCACCCTGCGCCAGGAGCTCGCCGCACGCCCCGAGCCCGATCCGCGCGCGCTCGCCGACGGACTCGACCTGCTGCGCGACGAGGACCTGCGCGGCCAGCTCCCCGACATCGCCTGTCCGGCGCTGTGGCTGTTCGGCAGTCACGACGCCCTGGTGCCGGCGGCGGTGGCCGAGCGCATCGAGCTGATCATGCCCGGCGCCCGCACCCAGGTGATCGCCGGCGCCGCGCACGCGCCGCACATCTCGCACCGACGCGAGACCCTGACGGCGATCGAGGGTTTCGTCGCTGAGGCGCTGGGCTGATGTCGACGCCCGACCCACGGCTGGCACCGATCGACAAGCGCCGCGCGCGCGCCAGCTTCGCGCGCGCCGCGCCCGGCTACGACGCCGCGGCGGTGCTGCAGCGCGAGATCGCCGACCGCCTGCTCGAACGGCTCGACTACATCCGTCTCCAGCCACGTCGTATCCTCGACCTCGGCGCCGGCACCGGCTACTGCACCGCCGCGCTGCAGCAACGTTACAAGCGCGCCGAGGTAGTGGCGCTCGACTTCGCCCAGCCGATGCTGCAACAGACGCGTCGGCGCGGGCGCTGGTGGCGCCGTCCGCTGTGCGTCTGCGCCGACGCCGAGTCGCTGCCGCTGGCCGATGACTCGTTCGACCTGATCCTGTCGAGCGCCACCATCCAGTGGTGCAACGACCTCGAGCACACCTTCGGCGAGTGTCTGCGCATCCTCCGCCCCGGCGGTCTGCTGCAGTTCACCACCTTCGGCCCCGACACCCTGCGCGAGCTGCGCGCGGCCTGGGCCGAGGTCGACGGTCACGCCCACGTCAGCCCCTTCACCGACATGCACGAGATCGGCGATGCGCTGGTTCGCGCCCGCCTCGCCGACCCGGTGATGGACGCCGAACGGCTGACCCTGACCTATCCCACCACCACCGAGCTGATGCACGACCTCAAGGCGATCGGCGCGCGCAACGCCAGCCGGGACCGCCCGCGCGGACTGACCGGGCGGGCGCGGTTGGCCGCCCTCGCCGCCGCCTATGAGCGCGAACGACGCGACGACGGCCGTCTGCCGGCGACCTACGAGGTGCTCTACGGCCACGCCTGGGCGCCCGAACAGGCGCCCCAGTCGAGCACCGCCGACGGCGCCGTCGCGGTGCCCCTCGAACAGCTCCGCCGCCAGCTCGGCGGGCGCGACTGACCATCATTCAAAGCTAAGGAGTACCCAGCCGATGCCAGGCCTGTTCGTCACCGGAACCGACACCGATAGCGGCAAGACCGCGATCAGCCAGGGGTTGATCGCCGCGCTGGCCGCGCACGAGCTGCGCGTGCTGGGGATGAAGCCGATCGCCTCGGGCTGTGTCGAGACCGCCGACGGACTGCGCAACGACGACGCCGAGCGGCTCGCTGCCGCCGGCTGGTGCGAACAGCCCTATGCGCGGATCAACCCCTATGCCTTCGCCCCGGCGATCGCCCCGCACGTGGCCGCCGCCGAGGTCGGGGTGGAGATCGCGCTGGCGCCGATCCGCGACGCCTATCGGGCGCTGAGCGACGAGGCCGACTGGGTGGTGGTCGAGGGCGCCGGCGGCTGGCGCGTCCCGCTCGGCGACCGGCTGTCGATGCGCGACCTGCCGCGCGCGCTCGACCTGCCGGTAGTGCTGGTGGTCGGGGTCAAGCTCGGCTGCATCAACCACGCCCTGCTCACCCAGGATGCGATCCGCGCCAGCGGCTGCCCGCTCGTCGGCTGGGTCGCCAATCAGGTCGACCCGACCATGACCGCCTCGGCGGCCACCCTCGACACCCTCACCCGCGCCATCGCCGCCCCCCGGCTCGGCGTGGTGCCCTGGCTCGACCAGCTCACCCCGGCCACCGTCGCCGCTCATCTCGACCCGACGCCGTTGCTGTGACGGAAGGGGCAAAGAACTTGAACCGCCAAGATACCGTCTTGCCCGTCAATCGCCGATCATGCACACCAGCCTCGCCGACTGGAGGCTGGATGCTGATCGCTGGAAGCTGATTCGAACCGCCAAGACACAAAGAACGCGAAGTTTGCGTCGATTGAGTGACCCCTCCGTCCACCGTTTCATCGAAAAAGCGGCAAGCCCGTAGAAGTGGCAAGCCCGAGGACGGGAGACCCGACATCGGCGCTCGATCAGCAGACGTTGAGGCATGCGTTGGGTTGTCACCGGCAACCCAACCTACACGCTGAACAAAAAACCTTCGTGCCCCTTGGCGCGCTTCGCGCCTTGGTGGTCAATCTCCCCTCTCCACCGCAGCGCGCCTGGGCTATGCTGTGCGCCCGACGGTCCGGCCCGGTGCCGGGCACCCTGATGCCACTGACGACGAGCGTCCGATGATCGCACTCCATTCATCCCGTCGCCACGCCGCACTCGTGCTGGGCGCGGCCCTGTTGTGTCTGAGCGGTCTGGCGCGCGGTGCCGATCCGCTCGCCACCGTGCGCGGGCTGGGGCACGCCAGCCTGCTGCTGGTCGAGCCCGACGGCACCACCGCGATCGCCCAGGGCGCGACCACGCCACGGGTGCCGGCCTCGACGATGAAGCTGCTCACCGCCTATGCCGCGCTCGAGACCTGGGGACGCGAACATCGCTTCCACACCGATGTCCGCCTCGACGACGACGGCGTCCTCTGGGTCATCGGGCACGGCGATCCCTATCTGGTTTCCGAGGAGCTGATGCGCATCGCCACCGCGCTGCGCGCGCGCGGCCTCACCCGCATCAACGGCCTCGGGCTCGACACCCACGCGCTCGGCGCCGATACCGAGATCCCCGGGCGCTCGCGCACCACCAACCCCTACGATGCCCCGCTGAGCGCGCTCGCGGCCAACTTCAACACCGTGAGCCTGGTACGCGAGGCCGATGGCCGGCTGCGCAGCGGCGAGTCGCAGACGCCGCTGACCGCCACCGCGCGGGCGCTGGGCGCCGACCTGGGACCGGGGCGCTATCGCATCAACCTGGTCGACCGCGCCCGTGCCGAGCGTCACTTCGGTGAGCTGTTCGCAGCCCTGCTCGAACGCGCCGGCATCAGCGTCGCCGGGCCGATCCGTCAAGCGCGGGCGCCACGCGGTGCGCGGCAGGTCTATCGGCACCACAACAGTCGCACCCTCGCTGAGATGATCGCGCCGATGCTCGAGTACTCGACCAACTTCATCGCCAACGGCTTGTTCATCAAGCTCTCCGACCCCAAAGACAAGGGGGTAGCAGGGATGGCCGAGGCGCGGCGCGCAATGACCCGGCTGGTGCGCGCGCGCCTCGGCTGGCGCGACGCGGTGATCGACGACGGCGCCGGACTGTCGCGCGCCAACCGCTTGAGCGCGCACCAGCTCGTCGAGCTGCTCGACGCCTTCACCCCCTATCGCGACCTGATGCCGCGCCAGGACAACGACCCCCGGGTGCTGGCCAAGACCGGCACCCTGACCGGGGTCAGCAGCTATGCCGGCTACGTCCGGCGCAATGGCGAGTGGGGACGCTTCGCGCTGCTCGTCGAGCAACCGGTCGATCGCGGCCTGCGCCAACGGCTGGCCAGCGCGCTGGCGCGCTGAATCACGGGAGGTACAGGTGTTCGACCCCATCGTTCGTCACCGCGTCGCGCTGATGGCGCTGGCCGTGCTGCTGGCGCTCGGCGGTTGCGCCCTGCCCCAGAGCACCGACCAGCGCCAGCTCGCCGTACCCGAGTTCGCCGGCTTCCCGCATCGTAAGGCCGGCGCCGACTATCCCTCGCTAGCGCCGCTGATGCGCGAGATCACCCCGGCGGTGGTCAACATCGCGGTCGATGCCGAGGTCTCCACGCGCGCCCACCCCTTTCTCAGCGACCCCGAGTTCCGCGGCTTTCTCGAACGCTTCGGGCTGCCCTTGCCCGAACCCGGCGAGATCGAGCGCCAGCGCAACGTCGGCTCCGGGGTGATCGTCGACGCCGAACGCGGCTATGTGATGACCAACGCCCATCTGCTGCAGGGTGCCACCCGCATCCGCGTCACCCTCAAGGACCGGCGCAGCTTCCGCGCCCGGCGCATCGCCGCCGACACCGACACCGACATCGCCATCCTCCAGATCCCGCCGGTCGAGGTGCGCGCGCTGCGCTTCGCCGACTCCGACCGGCTCGAGGTCGGCGACTTCGTCATCGCCATCGGCAACCCCTTCGGTCTGGGCCAGACGGTGACCTCGGGGATCGTCAGCGCGGTCGGGCGCAGCGGCATCGCCGACAACCGCTTCGGCGAGCTGATCCAGACCGACGCCTCGATCAACCCCGGCAACTCCGGCGGCCCGCTGATCGACCTCAGCGGCGCCGTCGTCGGCATCAACACCGCGCTCATCGGCCCGGCCGGCGGCAACGTCGGCATCGGCTTCGCCGTCCCCGCCAACCGCGCCCGCGCCATCCTCGCGCGACTGCGCTAAAGGCAGCGCTGGTAGCCGGAAAGGGTGAACCGCAAAGACTCGAAGGGCGCAAAGGGATTGAAGCTTCCAGCCTTCAGCCTCCAGTCGCCAGTGGGCGCTGTCGATCAGCTCCGCACGCGTGTCCGAGCGCCTCGCGCTGATGATGTTGCGTTGTACGCCATCCTGTCAGCGAGACGTGGCGGTGATGGTCGCGGTCGAGTAGCGCCAGCTGCCAGTGCATCTGTGCCCTCGATGATGACTCTGCTTGCCATCAGCTTTAGCGCGCTAGCGTTCGAGGACAGGCAGCCACTAACGGCTGGTGGCTGATCGCTGGAGGCGATTCTCTTCTTTGCGCGTCTTCGTGCCCTTCGAGTCTTTGCGGTTTAACCCCTCCGGCTGACGGCTGACGGCTGACGGCTGACGGCTGACGGCTGACGGCAGAAAGCTGATCGCCCTTTTCGCCTTCGCGTCCTTTGTGGCTTTGCGGTTCAATCTCTCTGGCGGCTGACAGCTGGCGGCTGGCGGCGATTTGCACTCACCGCCCCCCTGTTCTAGAGTGCGCCCAGAGAGCCTCGCGTCATCGAAGGATCCCTGGGAGAGACCGATCGCGACGAACAACGCAACCGATCGGGTCGACCCGTCGCCGCGTCCACCACTCGGGCCTCGGCGGGACGCCATCCCCTCGGTGGAGCGACCGGTCCCGGCCGGCGTCCCGTTCCTTCGATCGTCTCGCGTCTCCCGCAGACCGCAAGACGGCGCGATTCGTCACCCTCCCAACCCTCGACCCGAGACCTCCGTTCGCTCGCCTGCCGGACTGCCCCGGTAGGCGCAATGCACCCCAAACTCCGGGAGACCATCCCATGTCTGAAGCCAAGCTCGGCGATACCGTCAAGATCCACTACACCGGCACCCTCGAGGACGGCACCCAGTTCGACAGCTCGGTCGGACGCGAGCCGATCGAGTTCACCATCGGCGCTGGCGGCATCATCCCCGGCTTCGAGGAGGCCGTGAAGGGCATGAGCGTCGGTGAGAACAAGACCGTCACCATCCCCCCGGCCCAGGCCTACGGCGATTACCGTCCCGAGATGACGCAAGAGGTGCCGCGCTCGGCCATCCCCGCCGATATCGACCTGCACGAGGGCATGGTGCTGCACGCCCAGGGCCCCGACGGTCAGCACGTCTCCTTCACCGTCAAGGCGTTCAACGACGAGCAGGTCACCATCGACGGTAACCACCCGCTCGCCGGCAAGGACCTTACCTTCGCCCTGGAGCTGGTTTCCATCTCCTGATCGCGGCTGAGCCACGCCATCGCGTGGCTCCGGCCGGGGCGCCTCGCCCCGCCTCGGTGCAAGGAAGCACCACCCCTCGCCAAGGCTTGCCCTCGCCCCCCCAGACACAGATACTCTACCCCCAGGACGGTCAGCCGCCGGCGACGGACGCACCCGTCCAACAACGCCTTATCCCAAACCTCGGCCGACACCCGCAACCTACGCCACTCGCGGGACAGCACCGGCCCACGCTCGCCCAGATCAGTCGCGGGGCAGATCGCCATGGACAACACCACCACCCTCGAGCCGGACACCCAGAACCCATCGACGGCGTCCGACCCCACGCCCGGCGCCGAGGACGTCGCCGCCCGGACCCGGATCAGCCAGCAGGCCGCACAGATCGCCAAGCTCGCCGTCAACGTCGCCGAGCAGCGCCGCGATCTCAAGCAGTTGCGGGACACCGTGCTGAACCGACTCGGCGACATGGACGAGGACCGTCGCCTCACTATCGCCCAGCTCCAGCGCGCCCTGCAGAACCACCGCACCCTACTCGACCGTCGGTTGCATCACTGGCGCACCCTGGTGTTCGCCACCCTGGTCGTGCTGCTGATCGGCATCGCCCTCGCCCTCACCCTCGCCTACCGTCAGCTCGACGCCCAGCGCCAGGCGCTCGCCGAGCGCGTCGAGCGCATCGCCGCGATCCAGTCGCGCCCCAGCGACAACACCCAGTCCGACGCCATGATCCAGCGCGAACTCGATACGCTCTCGGCCACCATCGAACAGCTCGCCCGTGAGCTGCGCGCCACGCCCGGACCGACGACGCGCACCGCCCCCATGGTCGTTGACCCGGCACCGGCGCTATCCTCCACCTCGGTGATCGACAGCGGCGCGCTCAACGACACGCAGCAGCCCCTGCGCGCGACTCGACAAAGCCTCTCCCCGGCCCCGGTCACGCCGAGCCTGCCGGCGGTCATCGAGACCGACGAGGCGACGCCCCCGACGACGGTCGAGACTGCGCCTCCCAAGCCCGAGCCAGAGACCCCAGCATCGTCGAGCGTCTCAACGGAACCCGAGACACAACCCGCCGAGCCCACGCCCGCCCAGGCCGAGGCGATCGCGCCGGCTCCTGCCGACGAAGCGGCGCCGGACGCCCCGACCGAGGCCGCAACACCCGAGACCACCGAGGCGCCCGCCGCCCATCCGGCGCTCGACGACAACGCCCCGGCCATCACCCTCGATGCGCCGAGCTACGCCATCCAACTGCTCGGCGCCTTCTCCCGCGACGGCCTGGAGAGCTTCATCCACGAACAGGACCTGCCCGATCGTCTCTACTGGCGTCAGGAGACCTACCAGGGCAAGCCCTGGTACGTGCTCATCCATAGCCTGTATCCCACCCGGGCCGAGGCCGTAGCGGCGCGGAAGGCGTTGCCGGAGGGGATTCGGGGGTTGGATATTTGGGTGAGGAGTTTGGGGGTTGGGGTGGAGGTTAGGGCTGTGGATGTGGGGGGGTAGATTGGTTTCGTTCCGGACATCATCGCTTTGATCAGATGTCAAGTCCCCTGAGATTGTAAACCCGCTTATTGAATAGCTCCGGGCGTTTCTGCGCCCACTCCTTGAGCGCTTGAATCGGGGCGATATGCCCGAGCGCTTTCTGGGGGATGTGCTGGTTGTAGACCTGGACGTAGCGGGTGATGGTCTGTTCCAGACTCAGGGCGGAGTCGAAGCGTGTGGTGGCCAGCACCTCAGCGATGCGTCCGTTGAAGCGCTCGACCAGGCCGTTGGTCTGCGGGGTTCTGGGTTTGATCAGACGATGCTCGATGGCATGCTGGGCACAGAGCTGATCGAAGCGATGCTGTCCGGTCGGGGCACGCTCGCCGGTGGCGCAGAAACGGTCGGTGAATTCCTTGCCGTTATCGGTGAGGATCTTGGAGAGGGCGAACGGAGCCGTGGCGATCAAGCGCTCGAGAAAGCCACTGGCCGAGGCTGCTGACTTGTCGTCGAGGATCTCGACATAGACCCAGCGGGTAGCGCGGTCGATGGCGGCGAAGAGATAGCGGCGCCGGTCCTCATCAGGCATCTGGGGCAAATACTTGACGTCGACATGGACGAACCCCGGTTCGTAGTCCTTGAAGGTCTTGACCTGGCGCTTCGTGGCGTCGGCCTCCTGCGGGATCAGGGTCTTGAGGTTGGAGACGCCGTGGCGGCGCAAGCAGCGATCGAGCGCCGAGCGCGAGGCCTTGGGGTGGATGAACTCACGGGTCACCACCAACAGGTCATCGAGCGGCAGCAACAGCGTCTCACGCAGCGCCACCACAAGGACTTCCTGCGCCGGCGAGAGCGTCGTGGAGAGTCGATGTGGGCGGTGCGAGGCGTCCTCGACGCCATCACGCCGACGCCACTTGCGCACCGTCAGGGGCGAGAGGTTGTACTGCGCGGCCAAGACCTTGGTCGGCAACGTCGAGGCCTGCAGCTCACGACGAATCGCTGGGGTGGTGCGAGCATTCTTGTGCAAGCGGATGTCCATCGACGATCAGGCTCCCGGGCTGTGGACTGTTGCGCGGGCAGTGGCTTCGTGAATCAAAAGTTCAAGCACCTCACGGGCTCGGAACAAAGGATAGCTTCGACGGGGAATATGATCACACGGGACGTGACAGCTACGTCCAGGTTTACAACCAGAATATTCCCCTGAAAGTGCTCAGACATATCACCCCAATCAAATACTCAAAGGGTGGTCAGAAAAAGCCAGAGCTATTCAGTAAGCGGACATATAATCTCAGGGTATTTGAGAAATAGCAGACATACAACATCAGAGATGCTTGATAGACAAACCCTGGATAAGCAATTTGACAAATCAGTTGGATTACAAGATGCCAGAAAGCATTAAAGAAACAGCAAGCCGAGCAATCTCCTCAAAAGATATCGAAGCACTCAAATGCTGCGGCTCATATCTTGAGATCAAGCGCTCAATTGAATTGACCCTCAAAAACAAAATACACACACAAGGATGGGAATCTCTTTTCAACAGGATTCAAGCTTTAAAAAAGGCACTCTCTAGCAAACACGAAAAAATCTCAAATGCGCTCAAAAAAAGATCACTGAAAGAATCAAAAAATGAAATTCGTTTAATTCTTGGAATAAATGTTACAGCAAGAAGCAAGAATGAATTTAGCGAAAAAATAGAGGCTTTTAAGTTTTTATTTATCACACCTTCTACTGACCCCTACCAGCGATATGAAGAAACCAAAAAAAGGAACTTCAAAAACAGCTCAAGACTGGAAGGCATAGAGCTTAGCGGGGCCACTCAGCACAAAAGTCTTAGTGAGATAATATCCAAATACAAAAGCGGGCGCCATGGATAAATACGACGCACCAAGCGACCACTATTGTTACAAAGGAACCTTTATTCTAAAAAATAAACTCGAAATAAAAGACTCAAACACACTGGAAATCGCCGAAAGAGAGATCACAGAAATAACGATCGAAAGAATAAAATACCACCCACCACCATATGACCTAGAATACCTAAAATGGATACACCACCAACTTTTTTCCGATCTTTACTCGTGGGCAGGATGTTTGCGAGACGTAGACATATCGAAAGGAAGAACTCGTTTTTGTAACTTTTCAAGAATAGATCCAGAAGCAAAAAAGATATTTCACAACCTATCAAAAGAAAAATGGCTTAGTGAATCAAACAAGGGTCAGTTCTGCAACAGACTTGCCGAATATTACTGCGAACTCAACATGATACACCCATTCCGCGAAGGTAACGGCAGGGTGCAAAGGCTTTTCTTTGAGCACTTATCATTATCTGCAGGCTATGAGCTTGACTGGACGAATATATCAAAAGAAGAATGGGTCAATGCAAACATTGATGGTGTATACGTCAATTATCAACCAATGGAGAAAATATTTCATCGCGTAGTGAGAAACCTGTGGCCTCCCAAAAATCATTTCCTTATACACAAGACCAAAAAACAATAACTTATGTGAGCCATTTCGAAGTCTAGATGGGCAAAGGTGTAGAGCGAAAAATCAAATACTTACGCTCGAGGCTCGCTCCTCTAAAGTGAGCGCTGAGGAGATATGTGCAAGGAAATGGATTACAACCACCATGGATTGGAAAAATAAAAATACATGGAAAACCTAACAGCAATCGCATAAAACATAAAAGGGACACCCATTTACCGTTGACGCTCCCAAAGCGCTCTCCTACGCTTCTCCCAACACCCCCTGCGGAGATGCCCCATGACTCGTCCCCGCGCCGCGCTCGTCTCCCTCTCCGATACGCCCTGGTATCACGTCGTCACGCGCTGCGTGCGCCGGGCGTATCTCTGCGGCTTCGACCGGTTGACCGGGCGGAGCTTCGAGCATCGGCGCGGGTGGGTGGAGTTGCGGGTGCGACAGCTCGCGGGGGTGTTCGCGATCGATGTGGCGGCCTATGCGGTGATGAGCAATCACGTGCATCTGGTGGTGCGGGTGGATGCCGATCGGGCGGCGGGGTGGTCGGATACCGAGGTGTTGCGGCGCTGGCGGTGTCTGTTCCGGGGACCGGTGGTGGTGGAGCGGTTCCTATCGCCTGTGACGCGGGCGGGGATGACCGAGGCGGATCTGGATGGGGTCGCAGGGTTGGTTGCGACCTATCGGGCGCGGTTGGCGGATCTCTCGTGGTTCATGCGGGTGTTGAACGAGTCGATCGCGCGGGCGGCGAATCGGGAGGACGGGGTTCGGGGTCGGTTCTGGGAGGGGCGCTTCCGTTCGCAGGCGATCCTCGACGAGACGGCGCTGTTGGCGGTGATGGCCTATGTCGATCTCAACCCGATTCGGGCGGGGATCGCGGAGACGCCGGAGAAGAGTGCGCATACCGGGATTGCGGCGCGGATCGCTGCGTTGCGGGCGGGTGATGATGGCGCGGCGAACGGGCGGCCTCTCGTCGTGGCGCCGTCACCCGATACGGCAAGACGAGCACCGCCAGACGTCCATCCCGGCTCGCAACGTGCACTCCCTGCCCAGGAGACCGCGACGACCGAGACGGATGACACCCCGCCAGCCACGCACCCGCCCTCACCAGCCGTGACCGATCACGCCGACAGCTCGCCAGAGGCCCGCAGCACCAATCTCTGGGAAGCTGTACTCGACCGCCTCCCCCCTGCCCCACTACTGCCCTTCGGCAACCCCGCCGAGGTCCCGGCAACGATCCCCTTCACCTTCGACGGCTATCTGACCCTGGTCGACTCGCTCGGTCGCGCCCTGCATCCGCGCAAGCGCGGGGCGATCCCGGCGGAGCTGCCCGACATCCTCACCCGACTCGGCATCGCGCCGGAGCGCTTCGTCGAGCACGCCGGTTTCCTGCTCAAGGGGTTTGGCGCCGCGATCGGAGCGCCGGAGCGGCTGACCGCGCTCGCGGCACGGCGGGAGTGTCGCTATCTGCGCGGAATGACTCGCGCCAGGCTGCTATTCGGCCTGCCCCGGCAATCACGCCCTCATATGGATCAGCTGGCATAGCCATAGCGCTCAGCAGCGGGGCCGGTCAGCTCAGCAATCATCGACAACTCTGAATCGTTGAAGTCGGGATGATAGTAGGTTGGCTCGGCCAGGCGTTGCATATAGCGGGCCTTGGTCTTGACGAAGGGTTCGGGATCCAGTTCGCAGCACTCCAGCAGGCGATCGATCTGGCTTGCGGAGTCTCGACAGAGATCCTCGTAGCGCAACACCAGCGAGCGCGCAGCGAGGCCCTTGTCGGCCTGGAGTCTTGCATCGATGTCCAGATAGACCGCATTCCAGTAACGGGCACACGCCTGCACGACCTGCCCGGCCCGCCACGCCTCTGAGATCTGTTTGACGAGGCCATCATCACCAAGATTGATGATGGACCTTGCCGGACCGAACTCGCGATGACCAAGACCACAGAGATAATCCTGCCAACGCGGATCCTCGTCATTCAGCTCATTGAACAAACGGTCCTGCTTCAGGTAGGACGCGACATGATGGACAGGATCACGGATGACGAAAACAAACCTTGCGTCCGGAAACAACTTCGAGAGATAGCCAGTACGGCTGAAATTGTAGTTGTTCTTGGTCAGATAACGACAGGCGCCGCGGCTCAACAGCATCTTCTTGATGTGGTTGCGATAGAAGCGCTCGAAATCCGGATGATGGGTCTTCTCATCGAGAACCGATGAGCGTGATTCATCGTGGATGGCGGGAAAGAAGGTCGTCCAGAAGATTTCCTCGACCACATCAGGACTGGTGCGAGTCACGGTCAACTTGTCCTTGTGCACGCGTTCGAAGCGGCGATCCTCTCCCAGGGGCACCAGCGGGTAGATCCGATCCAGCCAATAAGGCAGATAGGGCTGTGCGTATTGATAGTTGCGATGACTGGCCACCACGGGGTGTTGGGCCAGCATCTCCAGGAGGATGGTCGTACCCGATCGAGGCAGCCCGGTGATATAGATGGGCTTGACGATATCGACCTGCTCCAGCCTGGACCGCAATAGCCGGCTCTCGATCTTGCTCAATACGCGATAGAACGGCGTCATGGTTCGCCGAGTGCGGGTAAAGAAGAGTACCGACGCAGGGATTTTATCCATAACGACACCCATGACCGATCGTTACCCAAGAGTGATGGAGGCGGGCTCGCGGCAACACGGCGATGGCGCAACAACATCCGTACCCGCACTGGAACGAGACCTTGGCGACAGGCGACAACGACTTGGCCAGGGGATGGGTTCCGCCCTGGCAAGGCTCGCGATCGACGCGGTAGCACCGATCCGCTTCAGACGGCGTGTCCTTCAGGCCCTCGGACGAACACGATTTTCAGGCGCACACAGAAACACGCCGAGCGGCGCGCCAGGGTAAGCAGCAGACACTCAGCGCACATCGAACGAGATGATGCAGCTCGCGCGCCCCTGGCCTGTGCTCGTTGAGAGAATGGAGCGTGATCGACAGGGTATCAATGATCAGGGTTGATCATGCCGCACGCACAGCACCCGGATGCGATCAGGGCCGTCGGGGCTCCCTGCCCCAGCAAACACTCACCAGTCGATGGCGGTGGCGTCTCTGAAGAACCCGCCACTCGGACCATCGTCGGGCAGGGTCGCGGCCCAAACGATGCCGCGGGCACCCTCCTCGATCGAGCGCTCGGCCTGAGGTCCGCCCATCTCGGTGCGCACCCAACCCGGACAGACGGAGTTGACCTTGACCCCGGTCTCGGCCAGCTCGGCGGCGAAGATGCGGGTGACGGCGTTGAGCGCGGTCTTGGAGATGCGATAGCCGGGGATGCCACCATCCATCGCGGCAAGCTGGCCGAGGCCGGAGGAGACGTTGACCACGCGTCCCCGCTCATACATCAGGGGAATCAACGCCTGGCACAATAGCAATGGGGCCAGAGTATTGGTTTCGAGACCACGCCGCAGGGAATCGACATCGGTCGAGAAGACCCCTTCGGCCCCGGACCCTGGCGGCGGATCGGGGAAGATACCGGCATTGTTGACCAACACGTCGAGCCGACCAAAGGTGTCGCGCACAAAGTCGGCCAACGCCTGGATGGAGTCGAGGTCGGTGACATCGAGGACGTGGAAACGCACGTCGAGCCCTTCGGCACGCAACGCCGCGGCGGCGGTCTCACCGCGATCGGCACGCCGCGCAGTGAGCACCACACGATAGCCCTGACCAGCGAGTTGACGACAGACCTCGTGGCCGAGGCCGCGATAGGCGCCGGTGACCACGGCGATGGGTGAGTCCGACATCGGTCTTGCTCCTTCGGTTGACAAAAAACGCTAGGGGAGGTGGCAACGACGCGCCAGCGGCCATGCGTTGTCCCGTGACGACGGCCGACGCGGGCCGACGCAGCCACACAGACCACACCTCTCGCCGCCGCCATCACGCACACTCGGCCCGGCCGCCCCATGGGGCCTGATTTGGAATCGGCCCTTGAGTCCTTTACCTTAGGGTAAGCGGTCGTCCTCTGCATCCATTCCTCCACGACCGGAAGCATGGACGCCGAGACCATCGCACCACGGGCGTTTCGTCTTGCCCGCGCGCATCATCGGACGGTGCGCAACGCGGATGCCCTCATGGCCCCGTCCCGGCGCGTGGACGCGGCATGAGCGATCCGGAAACCGTATTTGCGCCGGCAAGTGCGCTTTCCCGATCCATCCGTCGTCCATCTATCACCTCCGCACATACGCCGCACCCAGGTGGGGGACGCCACCTGCCGCGACGACCGCGGCCACGGGCACGGCGTCGAACTCGAAAGGGTCCGAACGACGATGTACATCCTATTACTCAGTATCCACGGCCTCATCCGCGGTCATGACCTCGAACTCGGACGTGATGCCGACACCGGCGGCCAGACCAAGTACGTGGTCGATCTCGCCCGCGCACTGGGCGAACGCGACGACGTCTCTCAGGTCGACCTGGTCACCCGCCTGGTCCGCGATCCGGCGGTCAGCTCCGACTATGCCGAACCGATCGAGCCACTCGACGACAAGGTGCGCATCGTACGCATCGAGGCCGGCCCCGACGAATACATCCCCAAGGAACAGCTCTGGGATCACCTCGACAGCTTCGTCGACAACCTCAGCGCCTACCTCCACGGCCTCAACCGCTGGCCAGACATCGTCCACAGCCACTATGCCGACGCCGGCTATGTCGGGGTGCGGTTGGCCAACCTGATCGGTGCCCCATTGGTCCACACCGGTCACTCGCTCGGTCGTGACAAGCGTCAGCGGTTACTCGCCAGCGGGCTCGACGGCGCCGAGATCGATGCCCGGTACAACATGGTGCGGCGCATCGATGCCGAGGAATCGGTCCTGGCCACCGCCGACCTGGTGATCACCAGCACCCACCACGAGATCGAGGAGCAGTACCAGCTCTACGATTACTACCAACCCGAACGCATGCAGGTCATCCCACCCGGCACCAACCTCGACCAGTTCCATCCGCCCGTCCCCCAAGACCCCGAGCCCACCTTCGCCGCCGAGATCGAGCGCTTCCTCGACGACCCCGACAAGCCACTCATCCTCGCCCTCTCCCGCGCCGATCACCGCAAGAACATCATCGCCCTGGTCGAGGCCTACGGCGAGTCCCCAGCGCTACAGGCGCGCGCCAATCTGTTGGTGATCGCCGGCAACCGCGACGACATCCGCGAACTCGACGAGGGCGCGCGCACCGTGCTCACCGACCTGCTGATCACCGTCGATGCCTACGACCTATTCGGCAAGATCGCCATCCCCAAGCACCACACCCCCGATCAGGTACCGGAGATCTACCGTCTGGTGGCCCGCTCCGGCGGGGTGTTCATCAACCCCGCGCTCACCGAGCCCTTCGGGCTGACCCTGCTCGAGGCCGCCGCCACCGGGCTACCGCTGGTGGCCACCGAGAACGGTGGTCCGGTCGACATCATCGGCAACTGCGACAACGGTATCCTCGTCGACCCGCTCGATCGCGAGGCGATCGCCGCCGCCCTGCTCGAGATCCTGGAGGACCGCAACACCTGGCGGCGTTATTCGCGCAAGGGCCTTGCCGGGGTGCGCGAGCACTACTCCTGGCAGGCCCACGCCGCCGCCTACCGACAGCGTATCGAGCCGCTGGCCGAGCAGCGCGAGCCCCTGCCCGATACCCCACCGATGCGCCGCAGCATGATCTATCGCGACCGCGCGCTGTTCACCGATCTCGACCAGAGCCTGCTCGGCAGCCCCGAGGGGGTAGAGCGCTTCGCCGCGATGATGCGTGCCAACCGCCGCTGCTCCAACTTCGGCATCGCCACCGGGCGTCGGCTCGACTCACTGCTCACCGAACTCAAGCGCCACGGCCTGCCGATCCCCGACGTACTCATCACCAGCCTCGGCACCGAGATCCACTACAGCGCTCGGCTGGTCCCCGACAGCTACTGGCAGGAGCACGTCGATCACCTGTGGAAGCCCAAGGCGGTACGCCGCGCGCTCGCCGACATCCCCGGACTGATCCCGCAGGCGCGTGGCGAACAGAGCCGCTTCAAGATCTCCTTCCACTACGACCCCACGATCGCCCCCTCGGTCGAGGAGATCGCCACCTTGCTGCGCACCCGCGAGCTGACCGTCAACGTCGTCCACGCCTTCGGTCAGTTCCTCGACATCATCCCGACCCGCGCCAGCAAGGGACAGGCGTTGCGCTACGTCGCCCACCGCTTCGGCATCCCGCTCGAGCACGTGCTGGTGGCCGGTGGCTCCGGCGCCGACGAGGATATGATGCGCGGCAACACCCTGGCGGTGGTGGTCGCCAATCGCCATGACGAGGAACTCTCCCAGCTCGAGGAGATGGACAACATCTACTTCGCCGAGCAGGCCCATGCCCTCGGCATCATCGAGGCGGTCGAGCACTACGACTTCTTCGGTGCCTGCACCATCCCCAGGGAGACGCCGGAGACGACCGAATCGAGCTGACCGAGCCTTGTTCGCCCCGGCACGCCGGGGCCGCATCACTCCGACGCGACACGCCCGCCCCGCGACCATGGGGCACCACCGCGTTCGCCACCCGAAGCATCCCGTGGAGGCCCCGATGAGCAGCCCGTTGCTGCTGTGCACCGATCTCGATCGTACCCTGATCCCCAACGGCGCCGAGCCCGAGTCGCCCAGCGCCCGCCCCTGGTTCCGCCGGCTGGCGGCGCTGCCCGAGGTCACCCTCGCCTACGTCAGCGGCCGCCATCGCGCCCTGGTCGAAGCGGCCATCGCCGACTACGATCTGCCGATGCCGGATTATGTGGTCGGCGACGTCGGCACCAGCATCCACGCCATCAACGCTGGACACTGGCAACCACTGCCCGAGTGGCAGCAACGCATCGGCGCCGACTGGGACGGCGCACAGGCCGCCGCGCTGCGGCCACTGTTCGCCGATCTCGATGTCCTCAGCCCCCAACCCGATGACCGCCAGGGTCGGTTCAAGCTGAGCTACTTCACCCCGGCCCGCCTCGATGTCGAGTCGCTACGCGCACGCATGCGCGCGCGACTCGAGGCGCGCGGCATCCGCGCCAGCCTGGTGTGGAGCGTCGACGAGGCGGCCGCTTGCGGGCTGCTCGACCTGTTGCCGGCCAACGCGACCAAGTACCATGCCGTCGAGTTCTTGATGCAGCGGCTCGGGCACGATGCCACGACGACGGTGTTTGCCGGCGACAGCGGCAACGACCTCGAGGTCCTGGTCAGCGCGATCCCCGCGGTGCTGGTGGCCAACGCCCACGCCGAGGTACGTGCCGCGGCACGACGCGACTGCGTCGATCCAGCACGGCTGTATTGCGCGCGTGGCGGCTGGCAGGGGTTGAACGGCCACTACGCGGCCGGAATCCTCGAAGGGGTGGCACACTTTCGCCCCGACCTGGTCGAGCGTCTGCTCGTGGACTCGGAGGCGGCATCCGTGCCGCCGGACCCGTGAACGTATCCCTCTAGCGAGGAGCCCGTTATCGTGCACACATCGCCACTCTGTATCTTCGGCGAGGTCTTGTTCGACCACTTTCCCGACGGTCGTCAGATCCTCGGCGGCGCCCCGTTCAATGTCGCCTGGCACCTCCAAGCCTTCGGCGCCGACCCGCGCTTCATCAGCGCCGTCGGCGCCGACGCCGAGGGCGCACGGGTCCGCACCGCCATGGCCGACTGGGGGATGAACACCGTCGCGCTGCAGACCGACCCCGCGCACCCCACCGGGCGGGTCGAGGTCAGCCTCGAGCACGGCGAGCCGAGCTACGACATCGTCGCCGACTGCGCCTACGACCACCTCCGTCCCGTCCCCGACCCCGGCCGTTGCGGCCTGCTCTATCACGGCACCCTGGCGCTGCGCCACACCGATGCCCAGGCCGCGCTGGCAGCGACTCGCGCCGCCGGGGTCGACCAGGTCTTCGTCGACGTCAACCTGCGCGACCCCTGGTGGTCGCGCGAACAGACCCTGGCCCTGATCGAGACGGCCCACTGGGTCAAGCTCAATCACCACGAGCTCGACCAGCTCGACACGGGCCCTGCCGATACCCCGCTGCCACAGCGCGCGCGCGCCTTTCTCGAACGTCACCAGCTCAGTGGGCTGCTGGTCACCCTTGGGAGCGACGGCGCGCTGGGGCTCGGCGTCGACGATGCCCCCGTCCATGTTGCCCCCCAGCCGACACAGGAGGTCGTCGACACCGTCGGCGCGGGCGATGCCTTCGCCGCGGTGACCATCCTCGGGTTACTCCAGGACTGGCCACTGCAGACCACCCTCGAGCGCGCCCAGGCCTTCGCCTCGCGCATCGTCGCCCAGCGCGGCGCCACCGCCGCCGACCCCGAGCTCTATCGCCCCTTCATCGAGCGCTGGGGACTCACCACCTGAGCCCAGGCCCCCTTTCGTCCGTCCGGGTGGCCACACCCCGGGCGGACGCCCCGTCCATCTGGAGCATGCATGTACGAACAGGTTTCACACGCCCTGCTGAACGACATCCTCGATGCCTTCAGTCACCGGGTCAGACGTGAGGACCTCCGGCACTTCTATACCCGCCTGGGGGCGAACTTCTACGCCATCCACTCGCTGTTCGGGCATCTCTACGGACACCGCCAGGACTTCAAGGAGCAAATGGTGCGGCTCACCGAGCGCTTGGCGCAGGCCTATGTCGAGCGCCCGGCGCCGCTCAAGGCGCTCGACATGGTGCGCGAGGCCGACCACAACTGGTTCCTCGATCAACAATGGGTGGGGATGGCGCTCTATGCCGACGGCTTCGCCGGCAACCTGCCCGGGCTGATCGAGCGCCTGCCCTATCTGCAGGAACTCGGGGTCAACATGGTGCACGTGATGCCGATCCTGCGCTGCCCGCAGGGGGCAAGCGACGGTGGCTATGCGGTGAGTGACTTCCGCGACATCGACCCACGCATGGGCACGGTCGAGGACGTGCGCGCGCTCGGCGCACGAATGCGCGAGCACGGCATGCTGCTGACCCTCGATGTGGTGGTCAACCACACCTCCGATGAGCACGACTGGGCACGGCGCGCGCGCGCCGGCGAGCGCGCCTTCCAGGACTTCTACTACACCTTCCCCAACCGCGACGTGCCCGACATGTTCGAGGCGACCCTACCGGAGATCTTCCCCGAGACCGCGCCGGGGAACTTCACCTGGGACGCCGAGATGCAGCGCTGGGTGATGACCGTCTTCAACAACTACCAGTGGGATCTGAACTACGCCAACCCGGCGGTGTTCATCGAGATGCTCGACATCATCCTGTTCTGGATCAACCAAGGCGCCGACATCATCCGCCTCGACGCTGTGGCCTTCCTGTGGAAGAAGATCGGCACCACCTCGCAGAACGAGCACGAGGCGCACCTGATCCTGCAGCTGATGAAGGACTGCTGTCAGGTGGTGGCACCGGGACCGCTGTTCATCGCCGAGGCGATCGTCTCGCCCTCGGAGATCATCAAGTACTTCGGCGAGGATGCGGTGATCGCCAAGGAGTGCGAGATCGCCTACAACGCCACCTTCATGGCACTGCTGTGGGACGCGGTGGCAACCAAGAACGCCAAGCTACTCAACCAGGGCATCCAGAGCCTGCCGCACAAGCTCGATCGCGCCACCTGGCTGAACTACGTGCGCTGTCACGACGACATCGGGCTTGGCTTCGACGACGCCGACATCCGCGCCAGCGGCTACGACCCCTATCACCACCGACGATTCCTGATCGACTGGTTCACCGGCGTCTACGCGGGCTCACCGGGACGCGGCCGACCCTTCGGCGTCAATCCCAAGACCGGGGACGCGCGCATCTCCGGGGCGCTGGCCTCGCTCGCCGGGCTGGAGACGGCGCTCGAACGCGGCGATCAGCAGGCCATCGACCAGGCCGTCGACCTGATCCTCACCCTGCACGCGATGATCCTCTCCTTCGGTGGCATCCCGCTGATCTGGTACGGCGACGAACTCGGCACCCTCAACGACAACTCCTTCCTCGAGGACGCCACCAAGGCCGGCGACAGTCGCTGGATCCATCGCCCGCGCATCGATTGGGGACGCGCCGAGCGCCGCCACCAGCCGGGCACGATCGAGCAGCGGATCTTCGACGGGCTGAGGCGGTTGATCGAGGTGCGCAAGCGCACCCCGGCATTCGCCGACTTCAACAATCGCGAGCTGATCGAGGTCGCCAACCCCCACCTGTTCGTCTTCCTGCGCACCCACCCGACACTGCAGAGCGGCTCGGTGCTGGTAGCGGCCAACTTCGACGCCAACCCACAGTTCCTCGATTTCGACGTGCTCAACCAGCGCGGACTGTTCCGTCAGGGCCAGATCGAGGACCTGATCACCGGCGAGTCACCGGCGCTGTTCAACAACCGCATGGTGATCCCGCCGTTCCACTTCTACTGGCTCACCAGCCAGCGCGCTCGCGCCCAACTCTGAGCCGGGCCGCTCAGTAGCCCCAGCCACCCGGATGGGGATGAGGCCCCGGGTGGTGTGGCGGGTAGGGCACCGGCACGCCACCATGCGGCGGATAGGGCGCAGGAGGCGGTGGGTAATAGCCCTGGGGCGGATACCAAGGCGCCGACGCCGGACGCGGCGGTGCGGTCGGAGCCGGGGGCGACATCGCGTTCATGTCTGTGGGCGAGGACACCGCGGCGCCACCGTTGGCCTCCTCCGCGACAGGCACGCCATCCTCTGCAACGATATCATCGACCACGTACGCAGCCGGGGGCATCTCATCCCCTGTGGGCTGGTCGCCGCCCGCCCCCACCGAGACCTCGACATCATCGGCAGCGACGGTCGGTGATGCGGTCTCGGCTGCCAGCTCCCCCCCGACGGACGCACTCACGGCCTCCGTCTCCGGCACGGCGCCGGCGCTCGACGACAGCTCGGGCGCCGCGGTCTCGACGGCAGGCTCGGCGCTCGCCGTCCCCTCGGGGCCGGCGTGTCCCTCCTCGCCGAGCACACCGGCAGCGGCCCCCACTGCGCCGGGCGCCGGCGGGACGACGGCGCTCGTCGCCTCCTCGGGGGCCAAGCGCTCAGCGGCGGCGACCGGGTCGGTCCGGTCCGGTCCGGACTCAGCGGGTCCGGGATCGACAGGCGATGGGGCGGGGGCGGGCGACTCCCCCCCCGGTTCAGCCAGCGGGGCGTGTACCACGTGACCGATCGGTGCCAGCGACGGCGCCTCACCGCGCGGCTGCGTCCACCACTCGGGATGGAAGTCGACCAGATAGACGTAGACACCCCCGAGCAAGGTCGCCACCAATACCGTACGGACCAGCAGCCGCTCCCAATCGAGCCGGCGCAGGCGCATGAACAGACTCCACAACTGTTTCATCATTCTCACCGCGAGAACCCGGTCGAACGGACCGAGGGGATAGCACCCGCCCGTAGGCGGCCTCTCTCGCTGACCTCCATCGTGATCGACGCTATCTCTGAGATGAATGTGTCCGCCAGCGGCCAGCTGGCTGAGGGGAATTGAACCGCGAAGTCACGCAAGACACAAAGGGATGTGGTGTCCAGTGGCGAGCGCCCAACGTCTCTCCCCCATGCGGGATGCTGCCCGAGAGCACGCCTGACGGGGTGGCGACGGGGCGGACTGCGGCGAGTCGGTGGGCTGAGTAACCGTGCAATGGCGCAACCGCTTGGCGTCGAGGCGGACCTGGCCAGTCACCCCACCAGGCTAGAGCAAGGGGCGGCCCTGAAAACGGGAACGGCGCCAGGGGTATCGAACACCGCCCCCCTGGCCCAGCCTGACCTCGCGACTCGGTCCTCCGGGTTGCTGGTTGCTGATCGCAATGCATCGGCACGCCCTCTACCTTTCGTGGACGGAAGCGTTATCATATAGGGTTTTCCACAATCAAGAGCCTCGAGCAGCCGCCGCCATGACCAACCCTCCCCAGACAGGTGCCTCCATCTTCTTCGACGTTCTCGCCGACCTCGGGGTCGAGCACCTGTTCGGGCACACGGGGGGCGCCATCATCCCGCTACACGTCGAGCTCAACCGGCGCATGCGTGATGGTCGGGCCGCCCCTCAGTTCATCCTCTGTCGCGAGGAGGGCGGGGCCGGGCATGCCGCCGAGGGCTATGCCCGCGCCAGCGGCCGGGTCGGTATCTGTATCGTCACCTCCGGGCCGGGCGCGACCAATCTCGCCACCCCGATCGCCGATGCCCACAAGGACTCGCTGCCGACGCTGTTCATCACCGGCCAGGTCTCCAGCGGCGCGATCGGCTCGGACGCCTTCCAGGAGGTCGACACCGTCGGCATGACCCGGCCGATCTCCAAGCACAACTATCTGATCAAGGACGTCGCAGATCTCGAGTGGGTGCTGCGTGAGGCCTATGCCCTGGCCACCAGCGGCCGCCCCGGCCCGGTGGTGATCGATCTGTGCAAGGATGTCCAGCTCGCTACGCGCACCACCACCAATCCGGCCCGGGCCCGTCACCGCGAGCAGCCGGCCTTCGACACCGCGCGCGCCGATGCCATCCTCGAGGCTTTGGCCTGCGCCGAACGCCCGGTGATCAAGGCCGGCGGCGGGGTGATCCATGCCAATGCCGCCACCCGGCTGGCACAGCTTGCCGAGCGCTTCGAGGCGCCGGTGACCACCACCTTCAACGCCCTCGGCGCCCTGCCCTTCGAGCTGCCTCACAATCTCGGCATGCCGGGAATGCACGGCACCATCCCGGCCAACTATGCGCTGCACGAGGCCGACTTCATCCTCAGCCTCGGCGGTCGTTTCGACGATCGAGTGGCGGTCAAGGGCTTCGGCGCCGGCAAGCGCATCGCCCATATCGACATCGACCCCTCGGAGATCGACAAGACCATCTCCAGCCACCTCAACCTGGTGGCCGCGATCGATGTCTTCCTCGACCACGCCCTCGCCACCACCCGCTCGGCCCGTCACCCCGAGTGGATGGCACAGATCGCCACCTGGCGCGAACAGATGCCCAAGCCCTATGGCGAGGGTGACTACATCAAGCCGCAGGCGGCCATCGAGGTGATCTCCGAACTCACCGAGGGCCTGGCCACCGTCTCCACCGGCGTCGGTCAGCACCAGATGTGGGCGGCGCAGTACTACCGCTTCCGTCGTCCGCGGCAGTGGATCAGCTCCGGCGGTCTCGGCACCATGGGCTTCGGCCTGCCGGCGGCGATCGGCGCCTGGTACGCCGACCCCGAACACCCGGCGGTACTGATCGACGGCGACGGCAGCTTCCAGATGAATATCCAGGAACTCGGCACCGTGGTCGCCAACCGCATCCCGCTGAAGATGTTCGTGCTCAACAACAGCTTCCTCGGTATGGTGCGCCAGTGGGAGGACATGATGGACGGCGGGCTGCACTACGAGACCTGCCTGGCTCGCAACATCGACTGCCCGCCCGACTGCACCGAACTCGACCAAACCTGCCGCCGCCAGATCCCCAACCTCAGCGGACTCAAGCACGTCTACCCGGGGCTGAAGACGATCCGGATCAAGCATGTCGACGAGCTGCGCCCGGGCATCGCCGAGGCCCTCGCCGAGCCCGGCCCAGTGGTGGTCGACGTGTGGATCGACAAGGCCGAGAACGTGGTGCCGATGGTGCCGCCGGGCCAGGGCCTCAGCGAGATGATCGTCGACTGCTGAGCCCACCGCCCCGGGTTGCGCGCCCGGGGCGGCCCTCTCCCGCACGCCTGCATTGTCATTGCGAATCCTCAGGCTTGAGAGATTCAATCACCAAATTGTTGCACCTGCGAAAAGCGACCTGATCTACTCCTGACCCTGGGTGGGGTCGGCCATGCGTGCCCGTCCCGGGCGTGCGGCGTCCCGCGAGCCTGTGCCCCGATCGACCCAATGGCGGCACCAAGGATCATCGAATCGCCCCTCGTCGCGCGAGGGAGGGAGAGGTAGCTAGGATGAACGAACGCATCGAGGTCGGCGGTCTGCGCATCGCCAAGCCCCTGTACGAACTGCTCCGTGACGAGATCGCCCCAGGCACCGGGATCGCCCCCGACGCCTTCTGGACGGCCCTCGGCCAGGTGGTCGATGACCTGGCACCACGCAACCGCGCGTTGCTCGAGACCCGCGCCCGGCTGCAACGCCAGATCGACGATTGGCACCGCACCCACCGCGACCAACCACACGAGGCCGCGGCCTATCGCGCCTTCCTCACCGAGATCGGCTATCTCCAACCCGAGGGTCCGGACGTCCAGATCGAGACCGACGGCGTCGACCCCGAGATCGCCACCCTCGCCGGTCCCCAGCTGGTCGTCCCGGTGAGCAACGCCCGCTATGCGCTCAATGCCGCCAACGCCCGCTGGGGCAGTCTCTACGACGCCCTCTACGGCACCGACGCCATCGCCGAGGACGACGGCTGCGCGCGCGGCGCCACCTACAACCCCAAGCGCGGCGCGGCGGTGGTGGCGCGTGCCGCCGAGCTACTCGACCAGGCCGTGCCGCTCAATCGCGGCTCGCACCGAGACGCCTGCGGTTATCGGGTGCTCGACGGCGCGCTGCTCGTCGATCTGCCCGACAACAGCCAGACCATGCTACGCGAGCCGACGCAGTTCGCCGGCTCGCGCGGCGCCCCCGAACAGCCCGAGGCGATTCTGCTGGTCAATCACGGACTGCACATCGAGCTGGTGATCGACCGCGACCACCGGGTCGGGCGCGAGAGTCGCTCGGGGTTAGCCGATGTCGTGCTGGAGTCGGCGCTGACCACCATCCAGGACTGCGAGGACTCGGTCGCCGCGGTCGACACCGAGGACAAGATCGAGGTCTATCGCAACTGGCTGGGGCTGATGAAGGGGACGCTCACGGCGCGCTTCGACAAGGGCGGACGCAGCCTCGAACGCTGCCTCGCCGAGGATCGTCACTACACCCGCCCCGACGGCACCGCGCTGACCCTGCCCGGGCGGGCGCTGATGCTGGTGCGCAACGTCGGCCACCTGATGACCACCGACGCGGTGCTCGACGCCGCCGGCGAGGCGATCCCCGAGGGCATGCTCGACGGCATGGTCACCGCACTGTGCGCGCTCCACGACATCCACCCCGAGCACGGCCGGCACCGCAACTCGCGCGCCGGCAGTCTCTATATCGTCAAGCCGAAGATGCACGGCCCCGAGGAGGTCGCCTTCGCCGTCGAGCTGTTCGCCCGCATCGAGGACGCCTTGGGGCTGGCGCGCAACACCCTCAAGATCGGCATCATGGACGAGGAGCGGCGCACCACGCTCAACCTCAAGGCATGCATCGGTGCCGCGCGCGAGCGGGTGATCTTCATCAACACCGGCTTCCTCGACCGCACCGGCGACGAGATCCACACCGACATGGAGGCCGGACCGGTACTGCGCAAGGCGGAGATGAAGCAGGCCGGCTGGCTGCGCGCCTACGAGGACTGGAACGTCGACGTCGGGCTAGCCTGCGGACTGCGCGGACGCGCCCAGATCGGCAAGGGGATGTGGACCATGCCCGACGAGATGCGCGCCATGCTCGAGACCAAACAGGCCCACCCGGGCGCCGGCGCCAACTGCGCCTGGGTGCCCTCGCCCACCGCCGCCACCCTGCACGCGCTGCACTACCACCAGATCGACGTCGCCGCGGTGCAGGCCGAGCTTGCCGCCAACGGTCCCCGCGCCCGCCTCGAACAGCTCCTCGAGATCCCGCTCGGCGACCCCGCCAACTGGAGCGCCGAGCAGATCCAGCAGGAACTCGACAACAACTGCCAGGGTATCCTCGGCTATGTGGTGCGCTGGATCGACCAGGGCGTCGGTTGTTCCAAGGTGCCAGACATCACCGACGTCGGGCTGATGGAGGATCGCGCCACCCTGCGCATCTCCAGTCAGCACCTGGCCAACTGGCTGCACCACGGGGTGGTCGAGCGCGCCCAGGTGCGCGCCGCGCTCGAGCGCATGGCCAGGGTCGTCGATGCCCAGAACGCCGCCGACCCCGGCTACCGACCGATGGCCCCCGGCTTCGACGGCATCGCCTTCACCGCCGCCTGCGAGCTGATCTTCGCCGGCTGCGCGGCGCCCAATGGCTATACCGAACCCACCCTCCACAGCATGCGCCGGCGCTTCAAGGATCAGCACGGAACCACCCCCTGAGCCGCGTCCACCGTCCCGGCACACGCCGGGGCGGAACATCTCCAGTCCGCGCCTACACTAAGTCGATACCGGTCCCGGTCCGCCACCCGCCGCGCGGCCGGCGCGGGTCGCCTGCCACCGACCCGCGGGGAGCCGTCCAGCAAGGAAGCCCATCAGCGACGACGGGCGGCAGCCAACCACCACAGGAGCCAAGCCATGACCGCCACCCAGATCGCCGGTCGCGCGCTGGAGTTCGACAAGAAGGGACACCTGGTGCACTTCGAGGACTGGGACCGCGAACTCGCCGAGGCCCTGGCCGAGGAGGAAGGACTGACCCTCGGCGAGTGCCACTGGAAGGTGATCGAATTTCTCCGCGCCTACTACGCGATGCACGAGATCCCGCCCTCGCCCAAGGTGGTGATCCGTACCATCGGCAGCGAGGTCTCGGCCCATGTCCCCTGCACCCGCAAGCACCTCGAGGCGCTGTTCCCCGGCGGCGGCTGCAAGCAGGCCTGCCGGATCGCCGGACTACCACGCTACTATTGCCACTCCTGCTGATGAGCCCGGGGCGCACGCAGCGCCCCACCCCGAGCCGATGACCGCACCCACCGACGCGAAGAAACCACGTCGCCGCCAACTGTGGCGCTGGACCCTCAACCTGCTGCTGTTCATCGCCGCGCTCCAGGCGATCGACTGGTGGAAGACCCGAACGCTGCCGAACGGCGCCGCGCCACCGCTGCAGGGCATCACCCTCGACGGCGAGATACGCGCGCTCGCCGACTATCGGGGCGCACCACTGCTGGTGCACTTCTGGGCGACCTGGTGCCCGATCTGTCGCCTCAGTGAAGACGCGATCGCCGCCGTCGCCGAGGACCATCAGGTCGTGACGGTGGCAATGCAGTCCGGCAACGACGCCGACATCGCCGCCTATCTCGACGCCCAGGGGCTCGACCTGGTGGTCATCCCCGACCCCGACGGGGCGATCGCCGGACGCTGGGGCGTGGGCGCAGTACCGACCAGCTTCGTGATCGACGCCACGGGCGCCATCCACAGCTCGACCATGGGTTTGAGCACCGCTCCGGGGCTGCGTGCCCGGCTGTGGGCGGCGGCGCAGGGCACGCCCGCGGCGGAGACTTTGCCGCCCCCCGCGGCTCGCCTATAATCGCCCGCATTAGCATTCATCGATATACCAAACCAGACACGGAGAGCAGCGATGCCGACCTATGACTACCGTTGCGATGCCAACGATCGGGTGATCGAAGTCAGCCACCGCATGAGCGAGACCCTCTCGACCTGGGGCGAGCTGTGCGCACGCGCCGGCATCGAGCCCGGCGACACCGCCCCCGAGACCCCGGTACGTCGTCTCGCCACCGGCGGCAACCTGATCGCCAGCACCAGCCTCGGCAGTGGCGCCGCACCTGCCTGCTGCCCCAGCGGCAGCTGCTGCAGCAACGGCATGTGTGGGCTCTGACCCCGACCCGGGCACGCCGGCACTCAACGCTGGCGTGCCACCACCACCCCGGCGAGCAGGATCGCCGCACCCCCCAATAGCTCACGCCACCCTAAGGGCTCACCAGCCAGCCAGACCGCCGAGAGTACCCCCACCACCAACTCCAGCAGCAGTACCAGCGACGACAACGCCAAGGGCAGGCGCGCCATCCCGTACTGCAGTGCCGCCATCATCAGCCCCACCCACAGTGCACCAACCAGCAGCGCGACCAGCACCGGCGCGAGCGCGGGCGGTGGCGGGCTGTCCAGCATTACCGCCAACCCCAGCGCCAGCGGTGGCGCCAGCGACCAGGCGGCGAGGTTGCGCGTCGCCGCCGGCAAGTGGCGCGCGGCGCGCACCTGCACCGTAGTCAACGCCAACCCGACGCCGGCGACCAACCCGAGGGTCGCACCCCGCCAGGCGGCCCCCTCGGCCAGCGCAGCACCGCCGAGCAACGTCCACACCCCGAGCAAGGCCACCACCAACGCCGCCAGGGTGAGGCGCGCCGGCCGCTCGCCGAGCAACACCCAGCCGAGCAGCAGGGTCCACAACGGGGCGAGATAGAAGAGGATCAGCACCGGCGCCACCGCGCCCTCGATCACCCCGAGGCTGACGGCGATCACCGAGCAGGCGGCACTCACACCGATACCGAGCAACCGCCAGGGCGCGCGCCGTGCCACCGCCAGCTGGTCACGAGCGAACCACAGCCCGAGCAGGGCCGCGCCCCCATAGAACAGCGCCACCGCCCACAATCCGCCGACCCCGGCCTCCACCACCAGACGCAGCGGCAACCAATAGAGCCCACACAGGGTGGCGCCGAGGGTCAGCGCGAGCAGCGCGCGATACCGCTCACACCCGCCGGGGTCGCCGGCAGCGATCATCTCAGGCGTGCGGCAGAGGCCGAGGCAGCCCGGCGCCGACCCGGGGGATGCCCTCACCGAGGGTCACCGACAGCGACAGACGTTCACCGCCACGTACCACCTCGATCTCGATGTGATTACCCGGGGCGTAGTTGTCGAGCACGTCGAGCAGGTCATCGAGCGAGCGCACCCGGCGCCCGGCAGCGGCGATGATGAGGTCGGCGGCGACCAGCTCACCGGCGCGCGAGACCAGCGCCGAGCGCAATCCAGCGGCGGCGGCGGGAGAGCCTGGATCGACCTTCACCACCACCACCCCGGCAGTCCCGAGCAGCGCACCGATACGCTCACTGAGGGCACGATTGGTCACGATCCCCAGGGTCGGGCGCAAATAGCGACCCTGGGCGATGAGCCGGGGTACCACCCGATTGATGGTATCGACCGGGACGGCAAAGCCGATCCCGGCGAACCCGCCCGAGGGGCTGAAGATCGCGGTGTTCATCCCGATCAGCCGCCCGGCGCTGTCGATCAACGGGCCACCGGAGTTGCCCGGATTGATCGCCGCGTCGGTCTGGATGAGGTGATCGATGGTGCGCCCATCATCACCCGGGATGCTGCGATCGAGCGCAGAGATCACCCCGGCGGTGAGGGTGTAATCGAGACCGAAGGGGTTGCCGATGGCGAACACCTTCTGTCCCACCCGCAGGTCATGACTGCTGCCGAGCGAGAGCGGCGGCGGACCTGCGATCGAGGTGGCGATGCGCAGTACGGCGATATCGTGCTCGGGACTGATCCCCACCAGCCGCGCGGCATAGGTCCGCTGATTGGAGAGGCGGACATAGGCCGCCTCGACATCGGCGACGACATGATAGTTGGTCACCACATGACCGGCGCGGTCCCAGACGAACCCCGAGCCGGTGTCACGCGGCACCTCGAGCACGTTGCGGGTGAGCAGGTCGAGTACCCGTGCCGAGGTGGTGATATAGACCACCGAGGGACTCGCGCGCTCGAAGATCGCGATGGTGGTGCGCTCGTCGGCGGCGAGTTCACCACGCGCCTCGACCGCACGCGGTTCGGCATAGTGGGCGAAGATCAGGTCCTCGATCCAGGGACGCGAGAACAGCGCCACCAGGAAGAAAACCACGAACCAGAACAGAAAGCGAGAGAGCGCAAAGGCGTGCATGGGGCGTTGGCCGGCCGGTTGCATCGGTCTGCAATTGTATACCCGCGCCGGCCCCGATGACCCTCAGGCCGGGGTCGGTGGCCCCTCCTCGCCCCCACGACGCGGCCAGGACGAGAGCACCGCCTTGACCAGGGTCGCCAGTGGGATGGCGAAGAACACCCCCCAGAAACCCCACAACCCACCGAACACCAGGATGGCGACGATGATCGCCACCGGATGCAGGTTGACCACCTCCGAGAACAGCAGCGGCACCAGCACGTTACCGTCGAGTGCCTGGATGATGAAATAGGCCATCGTCAGCCAGGCGAAGGTCGGCCCCCACCCCCACTGGAACCAGGCCACCAGTAGCACCGGCACGGTCACCACCGAGGCACCGATATACGGGATGATCACCGACAGCCCCACCAGCAGCGAGAGCAACATTGCATAGTTCAGGCCGAAGGCGTAGAAGGTGGCGTAGCTCACCCCCCAGACCACCAGGATCTCCCACACCTTGCCGCGCACATAGTTGGATATCTCGCGATCGACGTCCTGCCAGACATGCCCGGCGATCCCACGATGCCGCGGCAGCAGGCGCCTGAACCAATCGAGGATCAGGTCCTTGTCCTTGAGGAAGAAGAACACCAGCAACGGCATCAGGATCAGATAGACCATCACCGTGATCACGCCGACCACGCTCGCCAGCGACCACGACAGCACCTGCTGACCGAAGGAGATGACCTCGGAGCGGATCGCAGCGATCAGCTCCTCGATCTGTTCGACGGTGACCAATTCCGGGTACTCGTGGGGCAGCGCCAACAGCGCCTCGGTACCCTCGGCGATCATCGACGGCAACTGCTGCACCAGCTCGGTGATCTGACGCGAGACCAGCGGCATCACCCCGAACAGGATCAACGCGAGAAAGGCGATGAACACCAGATAGACCACCAACACCGCGGCCAGGCGAGGCATTCCGCGGCGTTCGAGATACGCCGCGAGTCCCTCGAGCAGATAGGCGATGACGATACTCGCCAGCACCGGCGCCAGCGCATCGCCGAGGAAGAAGACCACGGCGAAGACCACCACCAGGAGCAGCGCGAGGAACACCACCTGGGGATCGGAGAAGTGGCGGCGAAACCAATCGGTGATGATATTCATGACTCAGGGGCACTCAATCCTGCATGGGCCGATCGGCCCGCTGTTGCTGATAGTGACGCTCGAACAGGGCCTCCAGCGCGTCGATCACCTCGGCGGCCGGGCGACCCTGCAACACATGCGCGGACATCAACGCCGAGGTCTCCTCGAGCATCGCCGCACGATCGAGCATGGGGTAACCACGCGCCAGACGTTTGATCGCCGCCACCACCCGCTCACCCTCGGGGCGCGGCTCGGGCGCAGGTTCCGGCACGATGGCCGGTCTCGTGGCGGCAGCGCCACCGGCGCGCTCGGCCAGGAACTCGGCGAAGGCGAGCAGGGTCTCGCGCTCGGCGACCGGGAGCGCACGGAACAGCCGCAGCAGCCGCGCCGCCGGATCGGCGGGCGCGGGGGTTGGCGTCAACATACCCGCCCGGCGCGCCGGGCGCACCTTGGGATCGCGACCGAGGCGGCGCGACAGAACTCGAGCAGATGCATCATCACTCCTCCGCGACAAACCCCATCGCTCAGGGCGGGGTCGTTGACGACGCGTCCTGAGACGGATGATGGACTTGGAAGTAGGTCCGCGCGAAATCGAACAGCTCGTCGACCACGCGCAGCCGGAACTTCTGTTTCTGATGTACGAATGAGAACGGACGATGTAGCGGGGGGTCAAGCGGTACGGCAACCAGGGTACCGAGGCGCTGCTCCTTGGCCAGGGTGGCCTGGGAGAGCACCGAGACCCCCATTCCGGCCTCGACCGCGCCCTTCACCGCCTCCGGGCTCCCCAGCTCCAGCACCACCTTGAGCGCCTCGAGACAAAAGCCCTGCTCACGCAGGTAGTCACGGATCACGTTACGCGTCCCCGAGCCCTCCTCGCGACAGATGAAGGGGTAGCGGAGCAATTGCTCGAAGGGCACCACCTCGAGCGCGGCGAGCGGATGTCCAGGCGGCATGATGGCCACCAGCTGGTCACGCTGACAGGTCTCGACCACGAGGTTCTTGTTCCCCACCGGGGCCTCGACGATGCCCAGGTCGATGGCATTGGTCTCGACCATCGCCAACACGCTATCGGTATTGGCGACCTTGAGCTGGATGGCCACATCGGGATAACACCCCTTGAACTCACCGAGCAGCCTGGGCAGCAAATACTCGGCGATGGTCGTGCTCGCGCCGATGGTGAGGGTACCGCTGACCTCGCCGGTCAGCTCACGCACCGCATTCTCCATCTCGGCGTAGAGCTCGAAGATACGATCCGACGCCTCATAGACCACCCGACCGGCATCGGTCAGGCTGATGCGGTTGTGCGTGCGATCGAACAACCGGGTATCGAACTGATCCTCGAGCTGACGCACCTGGAAGGTGACCGCCGGTTGGGTCATGTGCAACGCCTCGGCCGCCTTGGTGAAGCTCAACAAGCGCGCAACCGTATGGAACACTTGAAGTCTACGATCAGCCATAGTGGATTCAAAAAGGATTAATAAAAATTCCTTATACCACAATGATCTGATACCAACACCCCATCAAGCGCATTCCGACAAGCCGGTATTTAGTACACGAAATGAACGAGATGCCGAGGGTTGCGGGCCATTCCCGCAGCCAATGGCTGGATTAGGACCGACGCATCGCATACAGTTGTGCGCCGCCGCCCGGGGGTAACAGAACGGCAACATGGCGCATCCTGTCTCTCGCCCGTGCGCCCGATGCATGTCAGCGGTTCACACGAACCCGTAGTTTCGTTTCGCCCGACCGGCTCCGCGGTCGAAAACACCGTCGCGAGGCGGTACGTACCGACACGGCCACCGGCCAATACCAGATCACCGTCAAATCGACGATACCTTAAGAGACAGCAAGCACAGAGAGATGCCCATGTTCCAACGCCCGCTCACCCAGGCACTCGCGTTGAGCGCAGCCGTCGGCGCGCTCGCCACCCAGGGACCGGCCCAGGCCGCAGGCTTCGCCCTGCCCGAGTCCTCGATCGCCGGACTCGGCACGGCCAATGCCATGGTCGCCAACCCCGACGAGACCGGCGCCTTCGCCTACAACCCGGCGGCGATCGCCTTCCACGACCAGTCGAGCGTCGCCGCCGGTGGCCTGCTGATCAGCCCCACCTTCTCGGTACGCACCGGCAGCGGTGAACACGACAGCCAGGGCGCCGACTGGCTCGCCAGCCCGCAGTTGCAGATCGCCGCCCGCGTCAACGAGCGCTGGAGCCTGGGACTCGGCGTGACCGCGCCCTTCGGGCTCGAGACCCGCTGGGACGACGGCACCTTCCCCGCCGTCAGCGGCACCCGCAGTGTCCCCGTGCCCCCGCCGCTCGACCCCGAGATCCCGCTCGGTCAGCCGACCGCGAGCAAGTTGGAGGTCATCCAGATCGCACCGACGGTGGCCTATCGGGTCAACGACACACTCAGCGTCTCGGCCGGGCTCGATCTCTACTGGGGCAAGAGCGCCAAACTCAACTCCACCGCGGGCCGACTCAGCGGTGACGGCTCCGGCATCGGCTTCAACCTCAGCGCCCTCTACGTCCAGGGGCCGTGGAGCCTGGGTGCCTCCTTCCACTCCGCCTCCAGCGTCGGGCTCGACGGCCACTATGTCGCCAACAGCCAGACCCTGGTGGCGCTCGGTCTGGCCGAGCCGAGTCAGGCGGCCAAGATCGACTTCGATCTGCCCTGGCGGGTACAGCTCGGGGTGCGCTACGAGGTCAATCCGCAACTTGCGGTCGAGTTCGACTGGACCCGGACCGGCTGGACCGAGTTCGATACCCTAGAGATCAAGGGGCGCTCCAGTGGCGACCTGATCTTCTCCGACACCAACGGTTGGACCGACACCAACGCCTATCGTCTGGGTATCACCTATCAGCTGCGTCCCAGCACCCAGCTGCGTCTCGGCTATGCCTTCGACGAGACCGGCCAGGGCGACAACCACTTCAGCGTGCGCGTGCCCGACAACGACCGTCACCTGTTCAGCATCGGTCTGGCACAGACCCTGGCACAGGGCTTCTCGATCGAGGCCGGCTACATGTACGTGATGGCCGAGGATCGCAACTACCGCAGCGACACCCCTTTCACCGGTCAGGGTGTCAACGGTACCAGCGCGCTCAATGGCGACTACGAGATGGACGCCCACCTATTCGGACTTGAGCTGGTCAAGGTCTTCTGATGAGACCGGGCGCCGGCGTGACACCGCTGGCGCCACAGCAAGGACGCCGCCAGTCGGCGGCGTCAGCAGATGGTGCGGAGGCGGCGTGACTCAGATATAGAGACAGATATCGCTGTCGCCGGCGAACTCGAAGAAGGAGGCCGCCCCGGCGTACTCGACCCCCTCGATGAAGTCGTCGGTGTCCATCTCGAAGAGATCGACGGTCATCTGGCAGGCGATCAGCTTGACCTCGGCCTCGAGACAGAGTTCGCGCAGCTCCTCGATGCTGGCCACGCCCTTGTCCTGCATCTTCTTCTTCATCATCGCGGTCATCATGCCCTGCATGCCGGGCAGCGCCAGCCCCAGTACCGGGAACCACTTGTCCATGCCCAGCGGCATCGGCATCCCCGGGTTACCCAGCGGCGTGACCTCGAGCTTGGGCTTCTTCTTCAACAATTGCAGCCCGTAGAAGGTACAGAAGATTTGTGTCTCGTAACCCAGTGCCGCAGCGGTCGAGGCCAGGATGAAGGGCGGATAGGCCCAATCGAGCGAACCTTTGGTGGCGATGATCGCCAACTTCTTGTCTTCCATTCAGTCCTCCTCGTGGGTCACTTCGGGGTGCGCGCATCCAGCGCGCAATACAGCGGCGCCGAACGCAGCGTCAGGACTTCTTGATCAGGAAGTGGAACTTGCCACCGTCCTCCTTGGACTCCATCAACTGATTACCGGTCTGTTTGGCAAAGGCGTCGAAATCACGCACCGACCCCGGATCGGTGGCCACCACATGGAGCACCTGCCCGGAACTCATCGCGTTCAGCGTCTTCTTGGCACGCAAGATCGGTAGGGGACAGTTGAGTCCGCTCGCATCGAGTTGTTGATCGAAGTCGGCCATCGGGTACCTCCGGTAGGGTGCAGGGTGAAGGAATCGCTGAAAACCAAGGTTCGGCGTTATAGGCGAAACCCATTGAAAAGGCAAGATATGGGCTTGATCAGTGGCTCTTTTCCTGATTAGCAGGCCCTCGTCGCTCAGCCTTCTTTCGGGACCTGGATCGGATAGCCATGGCGCGCCCAGGCAATGATCCCGCCACGCAGGTTGATGACCCGATCATAGCCTTGCTGTTGCATATAGGCGCAGGCCTGATAGGAGCGCGCACCACTGCGACAGTAGAGCACGATATCGCGATCACGCGGCAACTCGGCAAGGCGCACCGGCAACAGGTGCATCGGCAATGGCATGGCATCTGCAATCATGCCCTGCGTCATCTCTGCCGGGGTACGGATATCGACCAACAGTTGATCCTGGCCGGCACTGATGCGGGCGCGTAATGATTCGGAGTCGATCTCGTTGATCACCTAGGGTTCTACCACAATTCTAAGTATTTAAGTATATTAATGACTTCTGACAGCCAACTCAATGACGCTGTGGGACCAAAACCCCTGAGATGACCATGGAACTTCTCCCCATCTTTCTCGATATGCAGGGGCAGCCCTGTTTGGTGGTCGGCGGTGGCACCACGGCGGCACGCAAGGCCGGCAACCTACTGCGCGCAGGCGCCGCCCTCACTCTGATCTCCCCCACCCTGAGCGATGAACTCGCCGAACAGGCCGCCAACGGACGAGTACGCCACCTCGCGCGCCGTTTCGCACCCGAGGACATCCCCGGCCATCGCTTGGTGATCGCTGCCACCGACGACCGCGCCACCAACCGACGGATCGCCGAGATCGCCAAGGGACACGGCATCCCGGTCAATGTGGTCGACGACCCCGATGCCTGCAGCTTCCTGCTGCCCTCGATCGTCGACCGCTCACCGGTGATCGTCGCGGTGTCCACCGGACGCGCCTCGCCGGTGCTCGCGCGGCTGCTGCGTACCCGTCTCGAGGGCCTGATCCCGGCCGGTTACGGTCGACTCGCCGAACTCTGTCGGCGCTATCGCGCGCCGGTCAAGCAGCGCTTCGACGACGCCCGCGATCGCCGCCGGTTCTGGGACCGGGTGCTGCTCGGTGGGGTCGCCGAGCGCGTCTTCGCCGGGCGCCAGGGCGAGGCCGAGCGCCTGATCCGCGCCGAACTCGACGCCGACCCCGAGCACAGCGAGCTGGGCGAGGTCTATCTGGTCGGCGCCGGTCCCGGCGACCCCGACCTGCTCACCTTCCGCGCGCTGCGGCTGATGCAGCAGGCCGACGTGGTCGTCTACGACCGTCTGGTCTCCACCCCGATCCTGGAGATGACCCGCCGCGACGCACGCCGCATCTACGTCGGCAAACAGCGCAACCATCACGCCATGCGCCAGGAGGAGATCAACCAGCTGCTCGCCGAGCTGGCCAAGGACGGGCACCGGGTGCTGCGTCTCAAGGGTGGTGATCCCTTCATCTTCGGGCGCGGCGGGGAGGAGATCGACACCCTCGCCGCCGAGGGCGTGCCCTTCCAGGTCATCCCCGGGATCACCGCCGCCTCCGGCTGCGCCTGTTACAGCGGCATCCCGCTGACCCACAGAGACTACGCGCAATCGGTGACCTTCGTCACCGGGCATCTCAAGGACGGCACCATCGACCTCAACTGGCCGGCGCTCGCCCAACCCAATCAGACGGTGGTCTTCTACATGGGACTGGCGGGGCTACCTGTGATCATCGCACGACTGCGCGAGCACGGCGTGGCCGACAGCATGCCGGTCGCGCTGGTACAACAGGGCACCACCCCCAAACACCGGGTCTACGCCGGCACCCTCGGGACCATCGTCGAGCAGCTCGACGCCGACCCACCGGAACCGCCGACACTGATCATCGTCGGCGAGGTGGTGCGCCTCCACGACAAGCTCGACTGGTTCGCCCCCCCCGAGACCGTCGCCGCCCCGCCCCTGCCCTGACCCCCGGCGCACGCTGGGCGGGCGCCGGGACCCGATCACCCGACGCACGCCCGGCTCAGCGACCGAACAGCCCCCGCAGCCGCGCCCGTGAACGCTTCGCGTAAAACGCGTCAAAGACCGCTGCGAAGTCCTGGCGATAGCGCTGCTGCTGCGCGAGCAACTGACCGATGAGGGCACCGATGGCGAGCAGGGTGTCGCTGTCGGCCTCGCCCATCGCGTACATGCGCTCGGCCAGACGGCGCAGTCGTGCCGCCTGTACCGTCCGGTCCTGAAAGCCGCCGAGATGATCGAGCAGGGTCTTGGTCTGGCGAATCGCTGCGCGGATCTCACGCGGCGGATAGAGGCGACTGAAGAACTCCATCATGTAACGCAGCTTCTTGCAGCGCTTACGCAATGCGTGCAGTGCCTCGGGCGGCGCGTCGGCAGCGATCGCCTTGCCCTCGCGCCGCAGCCGGTGCAACAGCCGGCGCAGCCGGGCATCGACCACCTCCTTGACCGGCCGGCCCGCCAGGGGCGCGGAGGCGGACGCAACCCCTGGGGTCTCGAGAAAGGTACGCCAGTCGGCGAGCAACTGCGCGCACTCGGCACCGCCGAGCACCTCGGCCAGCGCCTGCTGGGCCTCGAGATGATCGGCACGTAACCGCGCGTACAGCCCATCGAGCCCGGCACGCAACGGCTCGGGCAAGGCTGCACGCTGCGCCGCGAACTGCTCGAGCTGGACGTCGAGATCCCGCACCGGCCCGGTGACCTGTTGCAACCAAGCGAACCCCTCGCCGAAACGCGCCATCACCGCTTCTGGAAAGACCCCGCGAAGCTGACCGAGCGCCGAACGGGTACGCCGTGTCGCCACCCGCAGGTCATGGAGGAACTCGGGATCGAGCGCCGTACGCGCCCCCTCGACATTGGCCTCGATCACTGCCAGGAGGGCGAGCAACAGTTGGCGCGCGGCCTGCTCGGCGCTGGCCGTGGCATCGAGGTCGATGTCGAGCTTGGAGGAATACTCACCCGGGCGGCGACCGACCGCGGCGAGCGCGGCAAACAGTGGCGGTTCGTCGATCCGCCTCAACCCCAACGCCCGTTCGAGCGCGGGGAGCAGACGCGCACGCTGACGCCGCTCGCCCTGCCCGGGCAGGACCCGCAGGCGGAGCGGCAGCAGCCCCGAGCCTCGCCCCTGCGGATCGCGAAAGCGCGTGCGCACGACAGCGAACCGGATCAGGGTATGCCCCTGTTCGGCCAACAGCCGATAGACCTCGGCCTCGGTATCGAGCTGCATCAGCGCCAACAGACGCCGCCCGCCGCAGCAATCGATCAGCTGCTCGCGCAACGCCCCGGCGGGGAGTCGCGCCGGGAAGTCCGGCAGGGACTCGAGTTCGAGCACCTGCCCGCCCCGATGCCGCGCCAGCGGGATCAGCACCAGGTGCCAACGCGGACCGCGGCCCTGGCAGGCGAGCATGGCACCGGCGCCGTGTACCGCCCAATCGAAGGTATCGTAATAGACCCGGCGGGTGGTCTCGCTCGCGGGCGGCGCCAACCGCCCCAGCCCGCGGGCCCAGTCCTCGAGTCGAGCGAGCGGGACATCATCCTCGGGCAACAGATAGTCGATCTCCGATTCGCGCATGAACAGCTCCTGCTGACGGCACCGCCCCCATTGGCACGGCGCCGGCCGGCGCAGCACGTGCATTCAACAGGGTGTCGGTGTCATTATGAGAAATTTTCCGGGCCAGGGTCCGTCGACCCGCCCCGATGGAATCGGAATCGTCACCATATTGGACTAGGGTCAAGTGATGGCATGAGCCCCCCACAGGCCTCGCCATCCACCCTAGACCAAGCCAACACAAGGACCTCGCATCATGACCAAGCTCGATCAATTGCGTGCGATGACCACCGTGGTCGCCGACACCGGCGACTTCGAGTCGATCGTCGAATACCGCCCCCAGGACGCCACCACCAACCCCTCGCTGATCTACAAGGCATCGCAGATGCCGCAGTACCGCGAGCTGGTAGAGGACGCCCTCGACTTCGGTCAGACCAAGGGCAGCGGCGAGGAACGCACCCGCTGGACCATGGACAAGCTGGCGGTGAACTTCGGCACCGAGATCCTCAAGATCGTCCCCGGCCGGGTCTCCACCGAGATCGACGCGCGCCTGTCGTTCGACACCGAGGCCACGGTGCGGCGCGCCGAGGGCCTGGTCGAGCTCTACCAGGCCGCCGGCGTCGATCCGCGCGAACGGGTGCTGTTCAAGATCGCCTCGACCTGGGAGGGCATTCGCGCCGCCGAGCGGCTCGAGCGCCAGGGCATCCATTGCAATCTAACCCTACTGTTCAGCTTCGCCCAGGCCGTGGCCTGCGCCGAGGCCGGAGTCACCCTGATCTCGCCCTTCGTCGGGCGCATCCTCGACTGGTACAAGAACGCCGAGAACGTCGCCGGCTACCCCGCCGACGAGGACCCGGGCGTGCGCTCGGTCACCCGCATCTACAACTACTACAAACGCCATGGCTACCAGACCGCGGTAATGGGGGCGAGCTTCCGCAACCTCGACGAGATCCTCGAGCTGGCCGGCTGCGACCTGCTGACCATCTCCCCGGCACTGCTCGGCGAGCTGGCCTCGACCGACGGCGAGATCTGCCGCCGCCTCGACCCCGAGCACGCCCAGGACATGGAGATTGACCGAGTCAGCTTCGACGAGACCGGCTTCCGCTGGGCGCTCAACGAGGACGCCATGGCCACCGAGAAGCTCGCCGAGGGCATCCGCCTGTTCGCCGCCGACACCCGCAAGCTCGAGCAGTTCACCCGCGAGGTTTGCCAACATTGCTGACCCCTCACCAACCCCGTAAGCGCTTCGGGCAGAACTTCCTCCACGACCAGGGCGTGATCGCCCGTATCCACGCCGCTATCGCCGCGCGCCCCGGCGAGCGGCTGGTCGAGATCGGCCCCGGTCAGGGGGCGATCACTGCGGGCCTGCTCGAGGCCGTCGGGGAACTCGATGTCGTCGAACTCGACCGCGACCTGATCGAGCCGTTGCGTGCGCGGCTCGGTGGCCGCGGCACCCTGCGCATCCACAATGTCGATGCGCTGAAGTTCGACCTCTGCGCACTGCGCCAAGGGCCGGAGGAGCGGGTTCGGGTGGTCGGCAATCTGCCCTACAACATCTCCACCCCGCTGCTGTTCCACTTCCTCGACCAGTCGCCTTGTCTCGCCGATCTGCATCTGATGCTGCAAAAGGAGGTAGTCGATCGCATGGTCGCCGAGCCCGGCAGCAAGACCTATGGCCGACTCTCGGTGATGGTGCAGACCCGTTGTCACGCCCGCAGCCTGTTTCGCATCGGCCCCGGCGCCTTCACCCCGGCGCCCAAGGTCGACTCGGCGATCGTCCGTCTGGAGCCGGCGCCCGAGCTTCACTCGCTCACCGATCCCGCGCATCACGCCCGGATCGTCGCCGCCGCCTTCAGCCAGCGGCGCAAGACCCTGCGCAACAGCCTCTCCGGGCTGGTCATGCCAGAGCAGTTCGCTGCCGCCGAGATCGATCCGGGACGCCGTGCCGAGACCCTGTCGGTGACCGAGTTCGCCACCCTGGCCAATGCCGTGGCTTGCCAAACCCGATCGGAAACAGAAGACTAAGGGGTTTTTCGAGTATCGACGCGAAGAGGTTCTGACATGCCGGAGGAGCGATTGGACGGGGACGATGCGGTGATCGAGGCCGAGACCGAAGAGACGCCGACGCAGCACGAACCCGTCACCCTCGCGCGCGCCAACGATGTCCTGCCGACCGAGCTACCCCTGCTCCCGGTCGCCGCCCGCCCCTTCTTCCCCGCCCAGGCGGTGCCGCTGACGATGAGCGCCGAGCACTGGGCACCGACGCTACAGCGGGTGGCCGACAGCGAGCACAAGATCCTTGGCGTGGTGCTGGTCGGGGCCGAGCGCTCCGAGGAGGCCACCACCGCGGACTTCTACACCATCGGTACCGCCTGCCGGGTGCACCGCATCCATCACCAGGACGGCCAGCTGCAGGTCCTCGTCGAGTGCCTGCAGCGTTTTCGCATCACCAACTGGATCGGTCGCGAGGCACCCTTCAGCGCCTGTGTCGCCTACCTCCCCGAGCCCGATGGCGGGCCCGATACCGAGGTTAAGGCCTATGCCATGGCGGTGATCAACACCATCAAGGAGTTGCTGCCGCTCAACCCGCTCTATGTCGAGGAGCTGCGCTCCTTCCTCGAACGCTTTGGCCCCGATGATCCATCACGCCTGGCCGACTTCGCCGCCAGCCTCACCACCTCCAGCGCCGAGCAGCTCCAGGAGGTGCTCGAGACGCTGCCATTGCTGCCGCGTATGGAGAAGGTGCTGGCGCTGCTCAACACCGAGCTCGAACTGGCGCGCGCCCAGCAAAAGATCCGCCGCAGCGTCGAGGAGAAGATGCAGAAGCATCAGCGCGAGTTCTTCCTCCGCGAGCAGCTCAAGGCGATCCAGAAGGAGCTGGGCATCGCCAAGGACGACCGCACCGCCGAGATCGATCGCATCGAGGCGCGCATCGCCGAACTCGACCTCACCGAGCAGGCGGCCAAGCGCGTCGAGGAGGAACTCGACAAGCTGCGCATCCTCGAGACCGGCTCGCCGGAGTATGCCGTCACCCGCAACTATCTCGACTGGGTGAGTCTGCTGCCCTGGGGACGCTACTCCACCGACAAGCTCGACCTCAAGCGCGCGCGGCGCATCCTCGACCGCGACCACTACGGCCTTGAGGACGTCAAACGGCGTATCCTCGAGTTCCTCGCCGTCGGCATCCATCGCGGCGAGATCGCCGGCTCGATCATCCTCCTGGTCGGCCCGCCCGGGGTCGGCAAGACCTCGATCGGGCGCTCCATCGCCGACGCCCTGGGCCGACGTTTCTACCGCTTCTCGGTCGGTGGCATCCGCGACGAGGCCGAGATCAAGGGCCATCGGCGCACCTATATCGGCGCCATGCCCGGTAAATTCGTGCAGGCGATGAAGGACGCCGGCACCGCCAACCCGGTGATCCTGCTCGACGAGATCGACAAGATCGGCGCCTCCTACCACGGCGACCCGGCCTCGGCGCTACTCGAGGTGCTCGACCCGGAGCAGAACGGCGACTTCCTCGATCATTATCTCGACCTGCGCTTCGACCTCTCCAAGGTGCTGTTCGTATGCACCGCCAACCAGCTCGACACCATCCCCGGCCCGCTGCTCGACCGCATGGAGGTGATCCAGCTCTCCGGCTACATCGCCGAGGAGAAGCTGCAGATCGCGCGCAAGTACCTGCTGCCGCGCCAGATCGAGCGGGCTGGACTGGCCAAGGGTACGGTCAAGCTCAACGCCCGCACCCTGCGGGCGCTGATCGAGGGCTATGCCCGCGACGCCGGGGTGCGCCGGCTCGAGAAACAGCTCGGCAAGATCGTGCGCAAGGTCGCCGTCGAACTGCTCGAACACGCCGAGGCCCCGGTCGAGATCGGTCGCGACCAGCTCCAGGGCTATCTCGGCAGCCCGGTGTTCCGCGACGAGCGCAAGCTCTCAGGTCCGGGTGTGGTCACCGGGCTGGCGTGGACGGCGATGGGCGGCGCCACCCTGTCGATCGAGGCGGCGCGCACCCATGGCTTCAACCGCGGCTTCAAGCTCACCGGTCAGCTCGGCGAGGTGATGAAGGAGTCGGCCGAGATCGCCTACGGCTTTCTGGTCGGCAACGCCGAACGCTTCGGCGTCGACCCGGCCTTCTTCGAGCACGCCTTCATCCATCTCCACGTCCCCGCGGGCGCCACCCCCAAGGACGGCCCCTCGGCCGGCATCACCATCGCCAGTGCACTGCTCTCGCTGGCGCGCGACGAGCCGGTGCGGCGCATCGCCATGACCGGCGAGATCACCCTCACCGGCGAGGTCTTCCCGGTCGGCGGCATCCGCGAGAAGCTGATCGCCGCGCGCCGCGCCGGGATCAAGGAGATCGTGCTCCCGGCCGACAACCGCGGCGAGTTCGACGAGGTCCCGGAGCACGTGCGCAAGGGCCTGACGGTGCACTTCGCCTCGCGCTTCGACGACCTGCTACCGCGACTCTTCGCCCCACGTGCCCGGGCGCGCCAACGCCGCTGAGCGCCACCCCGCCCTCATGCCGGGCATGAGGGCGGGCGAACACGAAACGCCTCCAAGCGAGACCCGTCACGGCCGCGACGGTTTGACAGCGCACACGCGAACACGCCAGCATGAAAGGACACCTCGATGCGCCCGACGGCGGTCTCGATCCGACTGCCACCCCATCGACCCGGTCTCACCAGGCCAGGGCGCATCATCATCCGGACGCACGAACGCGTCCCGAGCACGACCCGCGCGTGCTCGCCCAGCCTCAAGGAGTCCTCGATGAGCGATCACCACGACATCCTCGCCCGCGCACTCGCCTCCGGCGACAAGGCATCGATCACCAACGCCTATCGCGAATGGGCGGCCCACTATGATGCCGACCTCACCGGGAAGATGGACTATGTCGCTCCGGCCATCGCCGGGCGTCAACTGGTCAACCAACTCGCCAACACCGACGCCGAAATCCTCGACGCCGGCTGCGGCACCGGCTTGGCCGGGGCCTGCGTACACCAGGCCGGCTACCACCAGCTCGACGGTCTCGACTACTCTCCCGACATGCTCGAACAGGCACGCGCCAAGGGCATCTATCGCAACCTCAGCCAGGGTGATCTCACCGCCCGTCTGGCGATCGACGACGACCGCTACGATGCCGTGCTCTGTGTCGGCACCTTCACCTGCGGCCATGTCGGCCCGCAGGCGCTGCGTGAGCTGATCCGCATCACCCGCCCCGGCGGTCACATCTGCTTCACCGTGCGCGACCGCGCCTGGGAGGAGGACGACTACGCCCGCGAGATCACCGCGATCACCGACGCCGGGCTGTGGCAGGAGATCGAGACCTTGACCACCGACTATATCCGCGAGGAGGGCTCGCAGGGTCAGGTCTGTCTCTACCGCGTCGCCTGATCGCCCTCAGTCGCCGGCCAGCTCGTGCGCCAGCGCGCCGAGCCGGCGCAGCGCCCGCTCCACCGCCGGGGTCCAGGGCACCGCGGCGTTGAGCCGCAGACAGTCGCGATACTTGCCGCTGGCCGAGAACATCGGCCCCGGGGCGATGCTGATCCCCTCGCGATGGGCGCGCGCGTGCAGCGCCATGCTGTCGATCCCCGCCGGCAGCTGCAGCCACAGCAGGAAACCGCCGCTCGGCCGGGTCACCCGGGTGCCGGGCGGGAAGTGACGCTCGACGGCATGACGCATCCGCCCCACTGCCAGCGCAAACCCCGCGCTGACCTCGCGCAGATGACGCAGATAGGCACCGCTGGCGAGCAGCTCGGCGAGGGCGAGCTGGAGCACCGAAGGTGCGGCCAGGTTGGTGGCGTACTTGAGGAATTCGATGCGCTCGAACTCGACGCCCGGCGCGACCCAGCCCACCCGCATCCCCGGCGACAGGGTCTTGGAGAAGGAGCCGCAGTAGATCACCCGCCCCTCCCGGTCATAACACTTGGCGGTGTCCGGGCGCACACCCGAAAAGGCCAGATCGCCGTAGATGTCGTCCTCGATCAGCGCCACCCCATGAGCGGCCAGCAGCTCGCTCAGGGCACGCTTGCGCGCGCTCGAGAGCACCGCGCCGAGCGGGTTGCTGAAGTTGGTGGTGACGATACAGGCGGCCACCGACCACTGCTCCAGGGCGAAACCGAGCGCCTCCAGGCTGATGCCCTGGGCCGGGTCGGTGGGGATCTCCAGCGCCTGCAGCCCGAGCGCATCGAGCGCCTGCAGCAACCCGTAGTAGGTCGGTGACTCCACCGCCACCACATCACCGGGACGGGTGAGCGCGCGCAACGCCAGGGTCACCGCCTCCAGGCAACCGCTGGTGATCAACAGCGCGTCCGGGTGCAAGGGGGTACCGTGTGCGCTCAGGTGGCGGGCGATCTGACGGCGTAGTGCCTCGAGCCCGGGCGGGAAGGCGTAGTCGACCGCCGCGTCGGGGTAGCGCCGGTAGGCGCTGGCCACCGCCCGCGCCAGCGCCTTGCGCGGCAGCAGTCGGGGATCGGGCACCGCCGCGCCGAGCTGGACGAAGGCCGGGTCATTGGCCGCCTGCAGCAGCCGCAACACCATGTCCTGCCCGCGCACCGGCGCCGGTGCCGGGGGTGGCGTCGAGATCGCCGGCTGGGCCGAGCGGGTCGGCGCCTGCACGTAATAGCCCGAACGTGCCCGCGCCCGCACCCGCCCCTGGGCCTCGAGCCGGTGCAGCGCCTCGAGCACGGTGCCAATACTCACCCCGAACTCGTGCGCCAACCGACGCACCCCCGGCAACCGCTCGCCCGGGCGATAGAGCCCGTCGCGCATCCGTCCCTCCAGCGCGGTGGCGATCTCGGCATAGCGATAGGATGTCGACATGACAGGTACAGTTTCCCGACAACCGACGGGTACAGATGGCGCACAAACGACAACTGTACCGGTCATTTTCCTTGGTTTTGTCTCTGTGACCGATGCGGTGGACCGCCTAGCCTAACGACTCAACAAGCGTAGGCAGGAGCAAGAGAGGATGTCGACATCGAAGGGACAACGGACACTGGGCTGGCTCACCGCACTCACGGCACTGCTCGCCCTGATCGCGCTGGGGGCGGAGATCGGCCCGCCCGTCGCCGAGACCACGCCACCCGGGTGCCGCGCCTGTCCATGAGCAACGCGCGGGCGGCAACGGTTACAGCGACAGCGCCCGGCGGCGGGCGACGGCGCCGCCGGGCCGATGGCTCAGTCGAGTTCCTCGAGACACTGCGCCAGCGAGTCGCGCCAGTGCGGCATCGCCAACCCGAAGGTGCGCTCGAAATGGCTGTTGTCGAGCACCGAGTAGGTCGGACGACGCGCCGGTGCGGGATACTCTGAGGAGGGGATGGGAAGCAGGTTGCAGTCCTCACCACAGGCCTCGAGGATGGCGCAGGCAAAGCCGTACCAGCTCACCTCACCACCGCCGCTGAGGTGGTAGAGGCCGCCGACCTCGTCGAGGTCAAGCTCGCCGCGCAGCACCCGATAGAGCACCTGGGCGGTCATCTCGGCGAGCATCCGGCTCCAGGTCGGCGAGCCGATCTGGTCGTCGACCACGCGCAGCTCGTCGCGCTCGGCGAACAACTGCCGCATGGTCAGCAGGAAGTTCGCCCCACGCGCGCCATAGACCCAGCTGGTACGGAACACCAAGGCACGGGCACCGGAGTCGAGCAGCGCGCGCTCACCGGCGAGCTTGGTCTCACCGTAGACGTTGAGCGGATCGGGCTGATCAGCCTCGGTATAGGGGCGCCCCAGGGTGCCGGGAAAGACGAAGTCGGTGGAATAGTGCACCACCGGAACGGCACGCTTGGCCAGCAGCGCGCCGAGTTCGCCGACGGCATCGGCATTGACCCGGCGCGCGCTCTCTGGATCCTGCTCGGCGCGATCGACCGCGGTGTAGGCCGCGGCATTGATCACCGCGTCGGGGCGGCTCTCATCGACCAGTCGCGCCAGCGACTGTGGATCCATCAGGTCGATAGTCGGGCCGTACTCGCCCTCGAGCGAGGCGGGCACCACCTCGCCCAGCCCGGCGAGGGTGCGACGCAGCTCCCAGCCGACCTGGCCGTTGGCACCGATCAGCAGCAGGCGTGGACGCTCGGGGGTCTGGTGTTTCTGACTCATGCGTAATCCTCGTAGCCGGGGAGACGATCCGCCGGGATATCGGCCAGACAGCGCGCCGCGCCGTCCTTCTGCGACAGCGACGGCGCGCCGTCGAGCGGCCACTCGATACCGATCGCGGGATCGTCCCAGCGGACGCTGAACTCGGTCTCGGGGCTGTAGTAGTCGGTGTTCTTGTAGACGAACAGGGCGTGCTCGCCGGTGACCACGAAGCCGTGGGCGAAGCCCGGCGGCACCCAGAACTGGCGCTTGTTCTCGCCCGAGAGGGTCACCCCGGTCCAGCGACCGAAGTGCGGTGAGCCGCGACGGATGTCGACGGCGACGTCGAACACCTCGCCCTCGAGCACCTGCACCAGCTTGCCCTGGGCGTGCGGATGCTGCACGTGCAGGCCACGTAGCACGCCGTGGGTCGAATAGGACTGGTTGTCCTGCACCAGCGCCGGGATGCCGAACTCGGCATAGCGGTTGGCGCGATAGGTCTCCAGGAAGTAGCCGCGCGCGTCCCCGAACACCTTGGGTTCGAGGATCAGCACGCCCGGCAGTTCGGTCTCGATCACCTGCATCATTGCACCCGTTTCAGCAGTCCCAACAGATACTCGCCATAGCCGCTCTTGCGCAGCGCCTCGCCGGTGGCGCGCAGGGTCGCGGCGTCGATCCAGCCGTTGAGGTAGGCGACCTCCTCGGGGCAGCAGATCTTCAGGCCCTGACGCTTCTCGATGGTCTCGATGTACTGCCCGGCCTCCATCAACGACTCGTGGGTGCCGGTGTCGAGCCAGGCGGTGCCACGACCGAGACGGTCGAGGTAGAGTTCGCCACGCTCGAGATAGCGCGCATTGAGGTCGGTGATCTCGAGCTCGCCGCGCGCCGAGGGGCGCAAGGTACGCGCCAATTCGCTGGCCTTACCGTCGTAGAAGTAGATCCCGGTCACCGCCCAGTTGGACTTGGGGGCGGCGGGCTTCTCCTCCAGCCCAACCACCCGTCCCGCCGCATCGAACTCGGCCACGCCATAACGCTCGGGATCGGAGACGTAGTAGCCGAACACCGTCGCCCCCGACTCGCGCGCGCTCGCCGCCTTGAGCTGATTGACCAGGCCGTGACCGTAGAAGATGTTGTCGCCGAGGATCAGGCAACTGGGATCGCCGGCGAGGAAGTCCTCGCCGATCAGCAGCGCCTGCGCCAACCCGTCCGGGCTCGGCTGCTCGGCGTAGGAGAGCCCCACCCCCCACTGGCTGCCGTCGCCGAGCAGCGCGCGAAAGTGCGGCAGGTCGCGCGGGGTGGAGATGATGAGGATGTCGCGAATCCCCGCCAGCATCAACAGTGCCAACGGGTAGTAGATCATCGGCTTGTCGTAGACCGGCAGCAATTGCTTGCTGAGGGTCCGGGTAAGCGGATAGAGACGGGTGCCGGATCCGCCGGCGAGGATGATTCCCTTTCTGTTCATGCGTCGAATCTCAGTTGTCGGCACCACCGAGGCGTTCGCCACGATAGCTGCCATCGGTCACCCGCGCGCACCACTCGGGGTGCTCCAGATACCACACCAGGGTGCGACGCAACCCGCTCTCGAAGGTCTCCTGCGGCGTCCAGCCGAGTTCGCGCCGGAGCTTGGAGGCGTCGATCGCATAGCGACGATCGTGGCCGGGGCGGTCCTTGACGAAGGTCTTGAGCGCGGCGTGCGGGCGGTGTGGGGCCTCGGGCAGCAGCTCGTCGAGCAGCGCGCAGAGGGTGTCGACCACCTCGAGGTTGGTGCGCTCGCTGTTGCCACCGACGTTGTAGACCTCGCCCGGGGTGCCGGCCTCGAGCACCCGCCAGATCGCCCGGCAGTGGTCCTCGACGAACAGCCAGTCGCGCACGTTGCCGCCGTCGCCATAGATCGGCAGCGCCTCGCCACGGCTGGCCTTGAGGATCATCAGCGGGATCAACTTCTCGGGGAACTGGTAGGGCCCGTAGTTGTTCGAGCAGTTGGTGGTGAGCACCGGCAGGCCATAGGTGTGGAACCAGGCGCGCACCAGGTGATCCGAGCCGGCCTTGCTCGCCGAGTAGGGCGAGTTGGGGGCATAGGGCGTGGTTTCGGTGAAGGCCCCGGTGGGGCCGAGCGAGCCATAGACCTCGTCGGTGGAGACGTGGAGGAAGCGGAAGCCCGTCGGCTCACCGCGCTCGGTCCAGTAGGCGCGGGCGCTCTCGAGCAGATTGAAGGTGCCGACCAGATTGGTCTGCACGAAATCGCCCGGGCCGTCGATCGAGCGATCGACATGGCTCTCGGCGGCGAAGTTGACCACCGCGTCGACCCGGTGCTCGCGCAACAGCCGCGAGACCAGCACGCGATCGCCGATATCGCCCCGCACGAAGTGGTGGCGCGGCTCGTCCTCGAGGTCGGCGAGCGAGTCGAGGTTACCGGCATAGGTCAGCAGGTCGAGGTTGACCACCCGGACATCGGGCCGGGCGAGCGCCAGGCGTACGAAATTGCTGCCGATGAAGCCGGCGCCACCGGTGACGAGCAGGGTCTGCATGGATCACTCCTTGAGGTTCGGGTCAGAACGGGATGTCGTCGTCGAAGTCAGCCCCACCGCCGAACCCGCCCGAGGGGGCGCCACCACCGGCGCCGCCACTGCCGCCGCCGGCATAGCCGCCACCGGAGTAGCCCCCGCCCTGGGGCCCACTCTGAGGACCACCCTGGCGACCGCCGCCCTGGGGCGCACCGCGCGGCGGCTCGTCGTCGAAGGGCGCGGAGCTGGCGTAGCCACCACCGCCGCCGGAGCGGCTGTCGAGCATCTGCATGGTGCCGCTGATGTCGACCACCACCTCGGTGGTATAGCGGTCCTGACCGTCCTGGCCCTGCCACTTGCGGGTGCGCAGCTTGCCCTCAATGTAGACCTTCGAGCCCTTGCGCAGATACTGCTTGGCGATCTCGGCGACCTTGCCGAAGATGGCCACATTGTGCCACTCAGTACGCTCGCGGGTCTCGCCGGTGGCGCGGTCGCGCCAGCTCTCGCTGGTGGCCAGACGCAGATTGGCCACGGCGTCGCCGCTGGGCATGTAGCGCACCTCGGGGTCGGCCCCGAGGTTGCCGATCAAGATCACCTTATTGACACCACGTGTCGCCATCTCTTCCTCCCGCCGGGCGCCGCGCGCCGGACGTGTTGTATACGGTTGCGTGAAACATGGAGGATCGACGCGCACCCACTCCGGGCCGCGCCGATCCGGTATCTGGTTGATTCCGTCGTCGCCACCGTGACCGGTGGCGACCCTGCGGGGCCAGCCCCGGATCCGTGCTCAGGCGTCGGCCGAAAGGGTCTGCAATCTTGCCCAATCGAGTCGACGACTGTCCACCTTGAGGTAGGCGACGCCCTCGTCGGGCGCCACCACCGCCTCGCGCACCCCGGGCTCGGCGAGCAGCCGGCGCTCCAGCGCCGCCGCATCCCGGGTCCCCGGCGCCAGCGTCAACACCCGCCGCCCCAGATCCTCGGGCATGCGCATCCCCGCCACCAGCGCGATCCAGGCCAGCGACACCAGCACGCCGACCAGATAGACGGCATCCGGGCCGAAGCGCTCGTGTGCCCAACCGCCGAGCAGGCCACCGAGGAAGGCGCCGACGAACTGGGCGCTGGAAAACACCCCCATGGCGGTGCCCTTGGCCCCGGCGCGCGCGCTCTTCGAGACCAGCGAGGGCAGCACCGCTTCGAGCAGGTTGAAGATGGTGAAGACCACTACCAGCAGCACGCCGAGCACCCACAGCGACTGCCCGAACAGGGCGAAGCCGAGCATCGCCACGCCGAGCGCGATCACCGAGCCGAGCAGCACCCCGCGCGCCCGGCCGCGACGCTCGGCGAGGATGATGAAGGGCACCATCGCCGGGATCGCCAGCAGCACCACCGGCAGATACAGCCGCCAGTGCGAGGCCGCCTCCAGCCCCGCCGCCTCGACCGAGAGCGGCAGCACCACGAACAGGCTGACCATGGTCAGGTGCAGCATGAAGATCGCCAGATCCAACCGTAGCAGGGTCGGGTTGGCGAGTACCCCGCGCAACTGGTCGAGCGCCGGCTGGGCGTCGCGATGGAGCTGCGAGCGCTCGGGATCGGGCACCAGGGTGTAGAGCAGCACCATCCCCACCACCGCCAGCGCTGCGGTGACCCAGAACACCCCGGCAACCCCGACCCAGCGCGCCAGCGCCGGGCCGATCACCAATGCGGCGGCGAAGGACAGCGCCACACTGATACCGATGGCCGCCATGCCCTTGGTACGCACCTCCTCGCGGGTGAGGTCGGCGGTCAGCGCGATGATCGCCGCAGCGATCGCACCACTCCCCTGCAACACCCGACCGACGATCACCCAGTGGATGCTGTCGGCCAGTGCCGCCACCACGCTGCCTGCGGCGAACAGCAGCAGGCCGCCGAGGATCACCGGCTTGCGCCCGATACGATCGGAGAGCAGCCCGAGCGGGATCTGCAGCAGCGCCTGGGTCAGGCCGTAGGCGCCGATCGCCAACCCGATCAGCAGCGGGGTCGCGCCACTGAGTTCGTGCGCATAGAGCGCGAACACCGGCAGGATCATGAACAGACCCAGCATCCGGGTCGAGAAGATGGCGGCAAGTCCGGCGGCGGCGCGCCGTTCGGTGGGAGAGAGGGGCGGGCTCGATATCTCTGTCTGGCTCACGGCCGGTGGCCTTTGCTTCTGGTACGCGAAGCTTCGCATAATAGCAGTTTGCCCCGGGCCGGCGCAGGCCGGACCAAGCCCCGGGGATCATCCACGCGACGGCGAGCGCGCCGCCACCTTCGACCTCGAGACCTCTGCGGCCAGCCCATGGACACCATCCGCATCCGCGGTGCACGCACCCACAACCTCAAGGGGATCGACCTCGACCTGCCGCGCGAGCGGTTGATCGTCTTCACCGGGCTGTCGGGCTCGGGCAAGTCCTCGCTCGCCTTCGACACCCTCTATGCCGAGGGCCAGCGACGCTATGTCGAGTCGCTCTCGGCCTATGCCCGGCAGTTCCTCTCGGTGATGGACAAACCCGACGTCGATCACATCGAGGGACTCTCGCCGGCGATCTCGATCGAGCAAAAGACCACCTCGCACAACCCGCGCTCAACCGTCGGCACCATCACCGAGATCTACGACTACCTACGCCTGCTCTTCGCCCGGGTCGGCGAGCCGCGCTGCCCCACCCACGGGGTGGCGCTCGCCGCCCAGACCGTCAGCCAGATGGTCGACCAGGTGCTCGCCCGCCCCGAGGGCGAGCGGCTGATGCTGCTCGCCCCGGTGGTACGAGGCCGCAAGGGGGATCACCAGCGCCTGCTCGGCGAGCTGCACGCCCAGGGCTTCGTGCGCGCGCTGATCGACGGCAGCGTGCACGAACTCGACGCCCTGCCCGCGCTCGAGGCCAAGCGCAAGCACGACATCGCCCTGGTGGTCGACCGCTTCCGCGTGCGCGACGATCTCGCCGGTCGCCTAGCCGAGTCCTTCGAGACCGCGCTGGCGCTCACCGAGGGCATCGCCAGCGTCGTCGCCCTCGACCAGCCCAATCGGGCGCTGCTCACCTTCTCGGCCAACTTCGCCTGCCCGCACTGCGGCTACAGCATCACCGAACTCGAACCCCGCGCCTTCTCCTTCAACAACCCCGCCGGCGCCTGCCCCGACTGCGACGGCCTCGGCATCGAGCAGTTCTTCGACCCCGACAAGGTCGTGATCCACCCCGAGCTGAGCCTCGCCGGCGGCGCGGTGCGCGGCTGGGACCGGCGCAACGCCTATTACTTCGGGCTGATCCGCGCGCTCGGCGCGCACTACGGCTTCGACGTCGAGACCCCTTGGTGCGAGCTGCCCGAGGTGGTGCGCGAACGGGTGCTGTTCGGCAGCGGCGAGGAGCGCATCCGCGTGCGCCTACCCAACGAGCGCGGTCCCGGGCGCGAGCGCCCCTTCGAGGGGGTGATCCGCAACATGGAGCGGCGCTACCGCGAGACCGAGTCGAACACCGTACGCGAGGAGCTGGCGCGCTATCTCTCCCACCAGCCCTGCCCCGCCTGCCAGGGCTCGCGCCTCAACCAGGCGGCGCGTCACGTCTTCATCGGCGAACACAACCTGCCGGCGCTGACCGCGCTGCCGGTGGGCGAGTCGCTGCGCTTTTTCGAGGGACTCACCCTCACCGGCGCGCGCGGCGAGATCGGCGCCAAGGTGATCGGAGAGATCGCCACCCGACTGCGTTTCCTAGTCGATGTCGGCCTCGACTACCTCACCCTCGAGCGCAGCGCCGACACCCTCTCCGGCGGCGAGGCCCAGCGCATCCGCCTGGCCAGCCAGATCGGTGCCGGGCTGGTCGGGGTGCTCTACATCCTCGACGAGCCCTCGATCGGGCTGCACCAGCGCGACAACGCCCGGCTGCTGCGCACCCTCACCCACCTGCGCGACCTCGGCAACACCGTGATCGTGGTCGAGCACGACGAGGACGCGATCCGCGCCGCCGACCAGGTCGTCGACCTCGGCCCCGGCGCCGGTGCCCACGGCGGCCAGGTGATCGCCCAAGGCAGCGCGGCGGAGATCGCCGCCGACCCCGCCTCGCTCACCGGGCGCTATCTCAGCGGCACCGAGCGCATCGCCATCCCGACACAGCGCCACCCCCCCGACCCCGAGCGCCAGCTGCGCATCCTCGGCGCGCGCGGCAACAACCTGCGCGCGGTCGACGTCGCCATCCCGGTCGGCACCCTGTGCTGCGTCACCGGGGTGTCGGGCTCGGGCAAGTCGACGCTGATCAACGACACCCTCTACCCGGTCGCCGCGCGTCACTTCAACGGCGCCAGCCTGCGCCCGCGCCCGCACGGCGCGATCGAGGGGCTGGAGCACTTCGACAAGGTCATCGACATCGACCAGAGTCCGATCGGGCGCACCCCGCGCTCCAACCCGGCGACCTACACCGGGCTGTTCAACATGGTGCGCGAGCTGTTCGCCAGCGTCCCCGAGGCGCGCGCCCGGGGCTATGGCCCGGGGCGCTTCAGCTTCAACGTCAAGGGCGGGCGCTGCGAGGCGTGCAAGGGCGACGGGCTGATCCGCGTCGAGATGCACTTCCTCCCCGACGTCTATGTCCAGTGCGACACCTGCCAGGGCCGGCGCTACAACCGCGAGACCTTGGAGATCCGCTACAAGGGCAAGCGCATCGACGAGGTGCTCGACCTCACCATCGCCGAGGCGCTGGAGTTCTTCGCCGCCATCCCGCTGATCCAGCGCCGGCTGCAGACCCTGGTCGACGTCGGCCTCGCCTATGTCCGCCTCGGTCAGAGCGCCACCACCCTCTCCGGCGGCGAGGCGCAGCGCGTCAAGCTCAGTCGCGAGCTGGCCAAACGCGGCAGCGGGCGCACCCTCTACCTCCTCGACGAGCCGACCACCGGGCTGCACTTCCACGACGTGCGCCAGCTGCTCGAGGTGCTCCACCGGCTGCGCGACCAGGGCAACACCGTGGTGGTGATCGAGCACAACCTCGACGTCATCAAGACCGCCGACTGGATCATCGACCTCGGCCCCGAGGGCGGCGACAAGGGCGGCGAGATCGTCGCCACCGGCACCCCCGAGGCGATCGCCGCCGAGCCGCGCTCGCACACCGGGCGCTTCCTCGCCCCGCTGCTCGCGCGCGGCTGGTAGCCGAGGCCCGCTTCACACGACGCCGGCGCAACGAGGCCGGCGAGGAGTCCGTTCCCAGGTGCAAGAGACACCCCTGCAGATCCTCAACCGCGTCTTCGGCTACGAGCGCTTCCGCGGCGACCAGGCCGAGATCATCGACCGCCTGCTCGCCGGCGACGACGCGCTGGTACTGATGCCCACCGGCGGCGGCAAGTCGCTGTGCTACCAGATCCCGGCGCTGCTGCGCCCCGGCACCGCCATCGTGGTCTCGCCGCTGATCGCGTTGATGCAGGATCAGGTCGACGCGATGCGCCAGCTCGGCGTCGCCGCCGCCTATCTCAACTCCACCCTCGACCCGGAGGCGGCGCAGGGCGTCGAGGAGGCGCTGCGCGCGGGCACCCTGGATCTGCTCTACGTCGCCCCCGAACGGCTGCTCACCGAGCGCTTCCTCGGCCTGCTCGGCGAGGCGCGCATCGCGCTCTTCGCCATCGACGAGGCGCACTGCGTCTCGCAGTGGGGGCACGACTTTCGCCCCGAGTACATCCAGCTCGGGCTGCTCCACACGCGCTGGCCCGAGGTGCCGCGCATCGCCCTCACCGCCACCGCCGATGCGCCCACCCGCGCCGAGATCGTCTCGCGCCTGGGGTTGGAGCGGGCGCACCAGTTCGTCTCCAGCTTCGACCGCCCGAACATCCGCTACCGAGTGGTGGAGAAGGCCAACCCGCGCCAGCAGCTGCTCGATTTCCTCCGCCGCGAACACCCCCAGGACGCCGGCATCGTCTACTGTCTGTCGCGCAAGCGCGTCGAGGACACCGCCGCCTTCCTCGCCGCTGAGGGCTTCACTGCCCTGCCCTATCACGCCGGGCTCGCCGCCGAGCAGCGCCGCGCCCATCAGGCCCGTTTCCTGCGCGAGGAGGGGGTGGTGATGGTCGCCACCATCGCCTTCGGCATGGGCATCGACAAGCCCGACGTGCGCTTCGTCGCCCATCTCGACCTGCCCAAGAGCCTCGAGTCCTACTACCAGGAGACCGGGCGCGCCGGGCGCGACGGCCTGCCCGCCGATGCCTGGATGACCTACGGCATCGGCGATCTAGTCACCCTCAGACGGATCATCGAGGACTCCGAGGCCGACGAACGCTTCAAGCGCATCGAGCGCCAGAAGCTCGACGGCATGCTCGGCTACTGCGAGACCATCGCCTGTCGCCGTCAGGTGCTGCTCGAGTACTTCGGCGAGCACCGCGTCGAGCCTTGCGGCAACTGCGACACCTGTCTCGAGCCGGTCGACACCTGGGACGGCACCGAGGCCGCGCGCAAGGCGCTCTCGTGCATCTATCGCACCGGCCAGCGCTTCGGCAGCGCCTATCTCACCGACGTGCTGCTCGGCAAGGACCACGAGCGCATCCGCCGCTTCGGTCACGACCGGGTGAGCACCCACGGCATCGGCCAGGAGCTCGGCGCCGCGCAGTGGCGCTCGGTCTATCGCCAGCTGGTCGCCGCCGGGCTGGTCGAGGTCGACCATCAGGGCCACGGCGCGCTGCGCCTCACCGAGCGCAGCCGCCCGCTGCTGCGCGGCGAGGCCCGCATCGAGTTGCGCCGCGACCCCGAGCCGCGCCGCGCCCAGCGCGCCCGCCAAGGCACCGTCGAGACCGCGCCGCGCGACGCCGAGGCCCAGGCGCTGTGGGAGGCGCTGCGCGGCCATCGTCGCGAGCTGGCCCAGGCCAACAACGTCCCGGCCTATGTGATCTTCAACGATCTCACCCTGCAGGAGCTGCTCGCCCACCGCCCGCGCGATCTCGACGAACTCGCGCGCATCAGCGGGCTCGGCGAGGCCAAGCTCGAACGCTTCGGCGCCGGACTGCTCGCCGTGCTCGGGGCCCACGCCGCCGAACACGGCCGCCCCGAGGGCACCGCTGCGCCGCCGCCACGCGCAGCCCCCCGGCCGCGCGCGCCGCGCGGGCTCGGCGACAGCGAGCGCGAGACCCTGGCGCTGGCGCGCACCGGCGCCGATGTTGCCACCATCGCCGCGCGCCGCGGTCTCAAGCCGCGCACCATCCACGGTCATCTCGCCCGCGCGGTGGCCGCCGGCGAGCTCGACGCAGCCACCGCCACCGGGCTCGACGCCGCCAGCCTGCAGCGCATCGAGACGGCCTTCGCCGCGCTGCCCGAGAACGCCATCAGCCCGCTGCGCGCGCTCCACGAGGCCCTCGGCGGTGAGTTCGACTACGGCGTGCTGCAGTGCGTGCGCGCCGCCCTGGAGCGTGATTGATCCGATGTCCCGCCTGATCCTGCTCAACAAGCCCTACGGCGTGCTCTGCCAGTTCTCCGGCGAGGGCCCAACCCTCAGCGACCACGTCCCGCTGCCCGGCGTCTATCCCGCCGGGCGGCTCGACAAGGACAGCGAGGGGCTGCTGTTGCTCACCGACGACGGCCAGCTCCAGCACCGCATCAGCCACCCTCGACACAAGGCCTGGAAGACCTACTGGGTGCAGGTCGAGGGCACCCCGGAGGCCGCCCAGCTCGAGGCACTCGCCGCCGGCGTCACGCTCAAGGACGGCCCGACCCGTCCGGCACGGGTGCGCGCCATCGCCGAGCCGGCGCTGTGGCCGCGCGAGCCACCGGTACGCTTTCGCAAGTCGGTGCCCACCGCCTGGATCGAGATCGCCATCCACGAGGGCCGCAACCGCCAGGTGCGGCGCATGACCGCCGCCGTCGGGCTGCCGACCCTGCGGCTGGTGCGCATGGCCATCGGTCAGTGGCGGCTCGACGGGCTCGAACCCGGACGCTTCCGCGTGCTCGACCTGCCGGCCCGCACCGCGCCCGCGCCACGGCGCCCCAGACAACGCCGCCGCTGAACCAACCCGCCCCTTCACCGACGACGCCCGACCTCGACGCCAATCAGGTATTGCGTAAACGCAATAAACCGACGCTTTTTAGGGGATAAGGCGCCCGATCGGAATACACTGGGGCCTCGGGCACGGGGCGCCCCCGTGCCCGAGGCCGCTGTGACACGCCACGACGATCCGTTCCGAGGCGTGCAGCTGGCTGACGAGACGGATGCGACGACCGGCGAACCACGCCCTGGTCAGGTGCGCTCTCAGGGAGGGAGACAACCGACGCATCCCCAGTGACCCAGGACATCGAGTGTTTCCGGCACAAGGAGAAAGCCTCATGGATAGGCTCCATCATTACCTCCCCGCGCTCGCGCTCGCCGAGCCGCGACGCTATCGCAACATCACCCTTACCCCGATCTGCGCGGTCCGACCAACTGCACCCGACTACCTGACCCTGGGCGCGGCCCTGGCCAGCAGACGGGCACGCATCCAGACCCACGGCACCCGCGCCCAAGCCCCCGGGGCCAGGCTCCACAACACTGGCGATCGCCCCTTGCTGCTCCTCGAGGGCGAGGCACTGAGCGGTGCAACGGGTGACCATGTGCTCGAACACAGCCTACTGGTCGCGCCGCGGGAATCCATGACCCTCGCGCTCATCCCACTCGAACAACGCGCCAACCAACCGACCCCGACCCAACTCACCCCCGCCGGGCAACTGCTGTTCGCCAGTGCCCGGGCACGCAGTGCGGCGCGGATCACCGCACGCCTGTTCGGCGAGCCCGCCACGCCCCCGCACCCACGGGCACTCTGCGAGGACATCGCCCTCAAGCTCACGCGCATGGACTGTCACGACAGCCACCCACCACTCGGCGCCCTCTACGACGACTACGCCGAATTCATCGGTCAGTACATCAGCGCCCTACCACCACAGCCGGACCAGATCGGCGCCATCATCGCCATCAACGAACGGATCTGCGGACTCGAACTCTTCGCCCATCCAGCCACGTTGCGCGAGCTGTTGCCACGGATCATCGCCAGCTACGCCCTCGATGCCATCGAGTGCCTGAGCTTCAAACGCCGCCGTGCCCCGCTCGACGCCCCCGGAACCCTACTCGACGCCCTCACCGGCGCCCCGGTGATGAGCCAACCGCTCCACCCCGGCAGCGAGTTACTGCGCCTGACTGTCCCTGGGCTGAGCGGTGGCGGACTGCTCGTCGACGGACGCCTGCTGCACCTGCACGTCTACCGCAACCCCTTCCCCGCCCAGCCCGAGCCCCCTCCGAACATCGCCCCACAGCTCAACGGCTGAGCGACGAGCCGCCAGCCGCCAGCCGCCAGCCGCCAGCCGCCAGTAAGTGTCCGGCCTCCAGCGTCGACGCCAGAGACTCGCGCTGACTGGCGGCTGGGCGCTGAAGGCTGGTGGCCGACATCCGCTTCGCCTGTCGCAAACCCTGCAAAGACGTCGGTTGTACGACAGCGTACGCGCCGCGACACGAAGAAATCACCAACACATTCAATCGCATAGAAAGCGGCACGGTCCGTGCTCCATGGTCCCAGAGAGGGATTCGCCAGGAGTGACCGAATGAAGCAAAAAGAGATCGCCGCGCTACTCGACGAGCCGGCCTGCGCGCACAACCACAAGCACAAGTCGGGGTGCGCGCGGCCCAAGCCGGGGGCGACCGCCGGTGGCTGCGCCTTCGACGGCGCGCAGATCGCACTGCTGCCGATCGGTGACGTGGCCCACCTGGTACACGGCTCGATCGCCTGCGCCGGCAACTCTTGGGATAACCGCGGCGCGCGCTCGAGCGGTCCCAGCCTCTATCGCGTCGGCATGACCACCGACCTCACCGAGCAGGACGTGATCATGGGACGCGGCGAAAAGCGCCTGTTCCATGGCATCCGTCAGGCGATCGATGCCCATCGGCCGGCGGCGGTGTTCGTCTACAACACCTGCGTACCAGCGCTCACCGGTGAGGACGTGGCCGCGGTCTGTCGCGAGGCCGAGCGGCGCTGGTCGATCCCGGTGGTGCTGGTCGACGCCGCCAGCTTCTACGGCAGCAAGAACCTCGGCAACCGCATCGCCGGCGAGACCATGGTGCGCGAGGTCTGCGGCACCCGCGAGCCCGACCCACTGCCGCCGGGGATCGAGCGCCCCGGGTTCAAGGTCCACGACATCTGTCTGGTCGGCGAGTACAACATCGCCGGCGAGCTGTGGCACATGCTGCCGCTGTTCGACGAACTCGGGCTGCGGGTGCTGTGCGCGCTCTCAGGCGACGCGCGCTTTCGCGAGGTGCAGACCATGCACCGCTCGGAGGCCAACATGATGGTCTGCTCCAAGGCGATGATCAATGTCGCCCGCCGGCTTGAGGAGGCCTTCGCCACCCCCTGGTTCGAGGGCAGCTTCTACGGCATCGCCGACTGCTCGGCGGCGCTGCGCGACTTCGCCCGCCTGATCGACGACCCCGACCTGCACCAGCGCACCGAGGCGTTGATCGCCCGTGAGGAGGCCACTGCGGCGGCCGCACTCGCCCCCTGGCGCGCGCGCCTGGCCGGGCGTCGGGTGCTGCTCTACACCGGCGGGGTCAAGTCCTGGTCGGTGATTTCCGCACTGCAAGACCTCGGCATGACGGTAGTCGCCACCGGTACCCGCAAGTCCACCGAGGAGGACAAGGCGCGTATCCGCGCGCTGATGGGCGAGGATGCGGTGATGCTCGAGGAGGGCAACCCGCGCACCCTGATCGACCTGGTCAACACCCACCGGGTCGACGTGCTGATCGCCGGTGGACGCAACCTCTACACCGCGCTCAAGGCGCGCATCCCCTTCCTCGACATCAACCAGGAGCGCGAATTCGGCTACGCCGGCTATGCCGGGATGGTGGAGCTGGCGCGCCAGCTCTGCCTGACCGTGGAGAGCCCGATCTGGGACGCGGTGCGCCAGCCGCCGCCGTGGTCGGGCACCAGCGCCGAGCCCCCACGCCCGCTCCAGGAGGTCGCCCGTCATGGCTGAGATCCGCAAACGTAACAAGGCGCTGGCGGTCAATCCGCTCAAGGCCAGCTCCACCCTCGGCGCCGCGCTCGCCTTCCTCGGCCTCGACCGCGCCATCCCGATGCTGCACGGCTCGCAGGGCTGCACCGCCTTCGGCAAGGTGTTCCTGGTGCGTCACTTCCGCGAACCGATCCCGCTGCAGACCACCGCCATCGATCAGGTCAGCGCGATCATGGGCGGCGACGAGCAGCTGGTCGAGGGGCTCTGCACCCTCTGCGCAAAGAGCGCCCCGGCGCTGATCGGCATCCCCACCACCGGGCTGGTCGAGACCCAGGGAGCGGACGTCGAGCGTGGCATCCGCACCTTCCGCGCCGCCCACCCGGAGCACGCCGACACCGCGGTGGTCGCGGTCGCCACCCCGGATTACTGCGGCTCGCTGGAGTCGGGCTATGCCGCCGCGGTGCGCGCGCTGATCGACGCCCTGGTGCCGAGCGGCGAGCCGCGCCGCGCGGCACGGCGATCGCGCCGGGTCAACGTCCTCGCCGGCGCCCACCTCACCCCCGGTGACCTCGAACACCTCAAGACGCTGATCGCCGCCTTCGAGCTGGAGGCGCTGGTGCTACCCGACCTCTCGGGTTCGCTCGACGGTCACCTGCCCACCGCCGACTACAGCGCGCTGACCACCGGCGGCACGCCGATCGGCGCCTTCGCCGAGCTCGGCGGGGCCGCCGCCACCCTGGTGATCGGCGATGCCCTCGGCGAGGCCGCCGACCTGCTCGCCGAGCGCACCGGGGTGCCCGATCACCGCTTCACCCATCTGCTCGGGATCGAGGCGGTCGACCAGCTGATGCTGACCCTCTCGGCGATCGCCGAGAGGCCGGTGCCGGCGGCCATCGAGCGCCAGCGCGAGCAGCTCCAGGACGCCATGCTCGACAGCCACTTCATGCTCGGCATGACCCGGGTGGCGATCGCCGCCGACCCCGACCTGCTGGTCGGCTGGACCGAGCTGCTCGCCGGGGTCGGTGCCGAGACCGTGGCCGCAGTCGCGCCGAGCAATGCCCCGGTGCTCGCCCGCGCCCGGTGTGCCGAGGTCCGCATCGGCGACCTCGAGGACCTCGAGCGACAGGCCGGGGCCGCGCACGCCGAGCTGCTGGTGGCCAATGCCCACGGCGTGCAGAGCGCCGCCCGGCTCGGCATCCCGCTGCTGCGCGCCGGCTTCCCGCAGTTCGATCGGCTCGGCGGTTTCCGCCGCACCTGGATCGGCTACCAAGGCACCCGCGACACCCTCTTCGAACTCGCCAACCTACTGCTCGAACTCGAGCGCGGCGAAATCCATCCCTATCGCTCGCGGCTCAAGCAATGGCCCGAGCACGAACGCACGGCGGCCTAGCCGGGAGGCACGGATGCAACGACGACTGCGACTGCTCGAGAGTGCCACCGCGCCGGCCAGGCGCCCGCTGCGGGTGGCCTTCGCCAGCAGCGACCGCACGCGCATCGACCAGCACTTCGGTGCCACCCGGGCCTTCGTGATCCACGGCGTCGATCACGCCCGTCATCGACTCATCGAGGTCATCGAGTTCGCCCCGGGGGTTGATGACGGCAACGGGGACAAGCTCGGCGAGCGTATCGGCGCGCTCGAGGGCTGTCTCGCCGTCTATTGCACGGCGATCGGCGCCTCGGCGGTCCGACGGCTCTGCGCCCTCGGGATCCAGCCGTTCAAGGTGCCCCACGGCACCCGGATCCGCGCCCAGATCGCAGCGCTGCAGGGCGAGCTGCGCGGGCGCCCCAGCCCGTGGCTGACACGCGCACTCGCACCGGCGCCTCGCGGCGAACCGGCCCATGCACGCTTCGACCAGATGGAGGCCGAGGGATGGAGCGAATGATCGAGACCATCGCGGTAGTGACCGCGAGCGCCCCGCCACGCGCCTGGGTCGCGCCCAACAACGCCGGCGCCTGCTCCGGCTGCGCCCAGTCGGGCTATTGCGCCGGCGCCACGGTCGGGCGCCGCGGGCGGGGCCGACAGATCGCCATCGACGACCCACTCGGACTCAGCCCCGGCGAGTCGGTGGTGATCGGCATCCCCGGCGCCGGACTGCTACGCGCCGCCATCCTCGCCTATCTGCTGCCGCTGCTGGCACTGGCCGCGACGGCTTGGGTCGGCACCCGCTTCGCGCTGCCGCTGTGGGCCACGCTCGGCGGTGCGCTGCTCGCACTCGGTGCCGGGCTGTGGCTGGCCGAGCGGCTCGGGCGCGCGGCACCCCGGCCGGTGGTGCTACGGCGCCTGTGCTGATTCATCACCCCCGACCCAAGATCCCAGTCAGGAGACACGACGATGACCGACACCGCGACGGCCACAATGGCCAGCCGAGGGCTGCTCGAGAGCGACTTCATGATCGAGATGGTGCGCCAGATGCGAGCGATCGACGCCTATGGCCAGTACGAGCACCTCGCCAACGCCGATCTGCTCGATCCCTTCGTCCTCACCAAGGAAGCACGACGCGAGATCCCCATCATCGGCGACCCCGACGAGATCGTGGTCGAGCGGGTCAAGGCCTTCTACAACGCCATCGCGGCGCTGATCGAGTCCGAGTGCGGGCTGATGGCCGTGCCCCTGGTGCATCTCAGCCACGAGGGTTTCGGCCGGGCGCTGATCACCGTCGGCAAGCTGGTGGTGCTCGACCGCACCCTGCGCGACGTGCACCGCTTCGGCTTCCCCAGCCTGTCGCGGATGAAGGACGAGGCCGACAAGTACCTCTCGGTGGCCATCGAGCTGATCGGCGAACACCCCAAGGTGGCCGGGCTCTGAACCGCGCCTCCAGCCCCTGCGACCGGCCACGCGCCGGTCGCGTCAACCACGGCACGCGACCATCAGTACCGCAGATCGGGAGCCACGCGTCATGACTGTCATCACCGGCATCACTCGGGGCGGGGTCGAGTGGACCCCGTCATTCGTCATCACCATCGACCAGGAGCGCTGCATCGGCTGTGGCCGCTGCTACAAGGTCTGCCCACGTGAGGTCTTCACCCTGATCGATCGCGACGACCTCGACACGATCGAGGACGACGACGACTTCGACGACGCGCCGGGGATGGTCATGCACCTTGCCGATGCGCTCGATTGCATCGGCTGCGCCGCCTGCTCCCGGGTCTGTCCCAAGGGCTGCCTCAGCCATCAACCCAGCGCGGTGGCAGCCTGATCGGGCAGGCGCTCAGTCGCGCTGATCCATCGGCACATAATCGACCGGGGCGGAGCCGACATAGAGCTGACGCGGCCGGGCGATACGCCCCCCGGCGCGCGTCTGCTCCCACCAGTGCGCAATCCAGCCCGGTAACCGTCCCATCGCGAACATCACCGTGAACATGTTGGTGGGGATACCCACCGCACGCATGATGATGCCGCTGTAGAAATCGACGTTGGGGTAGAGCTGGCGATCGATGAAATAGGCATCCTCGCGCGCGATCTCCTCGAGCCGGCGGGCGATGTCGAGCAGCGGATCGTGCAGCCCGAGCTGGGCGAGCAGGCGCTCGGCCACCCGACCGAGGATCTGCGCACGTGGATCGAACTGCTTGTAGACCCGATGACCGAAGCCCATCAGCCGCACCTTGCTGTCTCGGTCCTTGGCCAGCCGGACGTACTCCTCGGGGGTGATCCGCCCCTGATGGATCTCCTCGAGCATGCGCAACACCGCGACATTGGCGCCCCCGTGCAAGGGTCCCCACAGCGCACACACGCCGGCGGCACAGGCGGCGAACAGATTCGCCTGGCTTGAACCGACCATACGCACTGTCGAGGTCGAGCAATTCTGCTCGTGATCGGCATGGAGCAACAACACCAGGTTGATCGCGTCGCGCACCAGCGGATCACAGACGTACTCGGCGTAGGGGTCGGAGAACATCATATGCAGAAAGTTCGGCACATAACGCAGCCCGGGGTGGGGATAGATGTAGGGCTGTCCGATGGAGTGACGATAGGCGTAGGCGGCGATGGTGCGGATACGGCTGATCAGCCCGGCGGCGGCGGCACGGAAGCGCTGCTCGTCGTCGAGTTCGAAGAGTTCGGGATGGAAACAGGAGAGCGCATTGATCATCGCCGAGAGGATCGCCATCGGCGGTGCGGCGCGCGGGAAGCCCTCGAAATGATGCTTCATCCCCTCGTCGAGGTTGGCGCAGGCGGTCAGTTCGGCGGAGAAGTCGGCATACTCGCGGGCGTTGGGCAGGTGACCGAAGATCAGCAGCCAGGCGACCTCGACGAAGTTGGGGTTGTGCTCGAACTGCTCGATGGGGATACCCCGATAGCGCAGAATGCCCCGCTCACCATCGATATAGGTGATGGCGCTGCGACAGCTGCCGGTATTGGCATAGCCCGGATCGAGCGCGATCAACCCGGTGCGGGCACGCAGTGTCTGGATGTCGATCGCGCGCTCGCCGGCGCTGCCGGTGACGAGGGGCAGTGAATGATGCGCGTCACCCAGGATCAGGGTCGCTTGGTCGGACATGGAGAGAGACTCCGAGAAGATGCACAGGGACCGGGTGGCGCGCCCCGGAGAGGGCGTGCGCGCTCGGGATCGGAGTCGATGGTGTAACGCGAACGCGCCCGTCTGGCAAGGGGGCCAGAGCGGGCGCGTTCGTACCGGTACGTTGGGAACGTCGGCGGATGCGCGACGGGAAGACCCCGTGAGCCGACCGGATCAGCCCTTCACCAAGGCTGCCGAGTCGCGCGCGCGACCAACCGCGCCCCGTGCCCTTCAGATCTCGGCGACCAGCTTGTCGTAGAAGCCGAGGAAGTCTTCCGGGGTCGGACCCTCACGCCACTCGATCGCCGAGCGCGGGTGCTGGTTGAGCTGACCGGTGAGGTTGTAGGGCAGCGACGGCCCCCAGTCGAGCTCCTTGCGCAGCGGCAGCATGTACTTCTGGATCACCTCGACGATCGGACGGACGTCGAACTTGGGGTTGCGCAGGAAGCCGAGCAGCAGCTCGGTGTGGCAGTTGCCCGCGCCGCGGCCGAAACCGTAGATGGTCGAGTCGACACGATTGCAGCCGAGGATGATCGCCTCGATGGTGTTGGCGAAGGCCAGCTGCAGGTTGTTGTGGGCGTGGATACCGATCTCCATGCCCTTGCCGGCGAGCGCGTCGGTGTACTTGTGGTAGAGCCGGTCGATCTGTTCGCGGTAGAGGTAGCCGAAGCTGTCGACGATGACCATGGTCGAGGCCGGAGTGTGGGAGACGGCCTCGAGGACCTTGTCGATCTCCTCCTCGGTGATGTTGGAGACGGCCATCAGGTTGGCGGTGGTCTCGTAGCCGAGTTCGTGGGCGTGGTGGATCATGTCCACCGCCTCGGAGACCTGGTGGGCGTAGAAGGCCACCCGAATCATCGACAGCGGGCTGTCGGCCGCCGGCACCAGGTCCTGCTCCCAGTCGCTCTTGCCGGCATCGGCCATGGCCGCGAGCTTGAGCCCGGTCTTCTCGGCATCGTGATCGCCGACAACACGGCGGATGTCGGCCTCGTCACAGTGACGCCAAGGCCCGAACTTGTCCTTGGGGAAGACCCGCTTCGAGTTCTTATAGCCGATCTCCATGTAGTCGATCCCGGCATCGACACAGGCGTGGTAGACGGCGCTGACGAAGGCATCGTCGAAGCGATGGGCATTCACCAGCCCCCCGTCCCGAACCGTGCAGTCGAGGACCTTGAGTTCAGGCCGGAAGGTGATCCAGGGGGCCTTTTCGGACATCGTTCGTTTCTCCGCGAATTCCATATGGTTGGCAGATCATTATTGAGCGCCTGAGCCCGGTGATCAAACCGGCTCAGGCCAGGGATGGGCAAAGGGCCGGGGCAATCCCGCCGCAACCGATCCGCAACCGCTTCGTCGCGGCCACGCCACGCCACGGTCACTAAAGCGGCCTATCCTGACGCGACCTGGGTGAACACGCATTGCGAAAACCCGATCCGGTCCACCGGCCAGGGAGCCAACGCTTGAAAACCGCACCGACACTCGCCGACCGCATCGACCAACGGGTCTTCGACGCCATCTACTCACGCGCGCTGGTCTACAACACCTGCTGGGAGGACCCGGCGGTCGACCGGCTGGCCCTCGAGCTAAGCGCTGACGACACCCTGTTGGTGATCACCAGCGCCGGTTGCAACGTGCTCGACTACGCCCTCACCGCGCCGCGACGGATCCACGCGGTGGACGCCAACCCGCGTCAGAACGCGCTGCTCGAACTCAAGCTCGCCGGCATCCGCGCACTCGAGTTCGACGACTTCTTCGCCGTCTTTGGCCACGGTTACCACCCGGACTTCCGCGCGCTCTACCACAACGCCCTGCGCGATCGGCTCACGCCCTTTGCCCGTACCTTCTGGGATAAACGTGCGGTCTGGTTCGGCAACCCCAATGGCAGCTTCTACTTCCACGGTCTCTCCGGGGTCGTCGCCCGGCTCTTCCACGCCTATCTGCGCGCCCGCCCCCAACTGGCCGCCCACGTGCGCGCGCTGTTCGCCAGCGCCGACCTCGACCACCAGCGCGAGATCTACGACACCCGCGTCCAGCCGCTGTTCTGGACCCCGGCGCTCAACTGGACGCTCTCGCGCCAGCTCACCATGAGCCTGCTCGGTGTCCCCCATCCGCAGCGCAAGGAGGTCCAGGCACAGCACGCGCAGGGCGTCGCCGGCTTCATCCGCGAGGCGCTCGAATACGTGCTGCGCCAACTGCCGCTCGCCGACAACTACTTCTGGTCGGTCTATCTGCGCGGTCGCTACACCCCGGCGTGCTGCCCCGAGTATCTCAAGCGCGACAACTTCGCCGCGCTCAAGGCCGGGCTGGTCGAGCGCATCGTGCCGCACACCTGCACCGTCACCGAGTTCCTCCACGCCACGGACGAGCCCATCTCCAAGTACGTGCTGCTCGATCACATGGACTGGATGAGTTCCTACCACCCCGAGGCACTCGCCGAGGAGTGGCAGGCGATCCTCGCACGCGCCAGCGCCGATGCGCGGATCATCTTCCGCAGCGCCCATGTCGCGCCGCGCTATCTCGAACGGCTCGAACTCGGCCCCGAGCGCACCCGCTTGAGCGAGCGTCTGCGCTTCCACCCCGAGCGCGCCGCCGCGCTCAACCGCCTCGATCGCGTGCACACCTACGCCGGCTTCCACATCGCGGATGTGCGCGCATGATCGGCAGCGACGCGCGCATCCTCCTCCACCTGCTGCGCGGCCAGCGTCGCCAGGGCTCGCACGCCGAACGGCTACAGCACTTCTACGCCCCCCAGGCGGCGTACTACGATCGCTTCCGCGAGCGCCTGCTGCACGGACGCGCGCAGTTGATCGCCGCACTCGACCCGGCGCCCGGCGCGTATCTGGTCGAACTCGGCGCCGGCACCGGACGCAACCTGCTCTATCTCGGAGAACGCCTCGATACCCTCGGCCGGATCGATCTCGTCGACCTTTGCCCGGCGCTGCTCGACGAGGCGCGCCGGCGCACCGCCGGCCTCGCCAGGGTGCGGGTGATCGAAGCCGACGCCGCCGACTATCGCCCCGAGGGGCCGGTCGACTGCGTCTACTGCGCCTACTCGCTGACGATGATGCCCAACTGGCGGGCGGTACTCGCAAACGCCCTCGCCATGCTCCGCCCCGGCGGCACCCTAGGGGTGGTCGACTTCTACGTCTCCGACGCCCAAGGCGGCCCCGGCAACACCCGCCACGGCGCCCTCGCCCGCGCCTTCTGGCCCCGCTGGTTCGCCCACGATGGCGTCCACCCCAGCCCCGAGCCGCTGCGCTGGTTGCGCGACCACCTCCCCGACCACCAGCTCGACGAACACCTCGCCCCGATCCCCTACCTCCCCGGCCTGCGCGTGCCCTACTACCGCTTCGTCGGGCGCAAGTCGCTCGCGGACAGCCGTCAAGACTGAACCGCAAAGACGCCAAGGACGCGAAGTCTCGTAGGTTGGGTTAACCGTCCGTCCACCATGCCACCGACGAATCGGCAACGTTCATCGACGGTTAACCCAACATCGAGGCGCGATCGCCGGGCTTCGGCGCCGCTGCACGATCACCCGATGTCGGTGTTGGGGTGCCGCTGGCAACCCAACCTACGGCGCTGGAAGCTGGTTCGAACCGCAAAGACACCAAGGACGCAAAGTCTCGTAGGTTGGGTTAACCGTCCGTCCACCGTTCCATCGACGAATCGACGACGTTCGGCGACGGTTAACCCAACATCGAGGTACGATCGCCGGTCTTCGGCGCCGGTGCACGATCACCCGATGTCGGTGTTGGGTTGCCGCTGGCAACCCAACCTACGGCGCTGGAAGCTGGTTCGAACCGCAAAGACGCCAAGGACGCGAAGTCTCGTAGGTTGGGTTAACCGTCCGTCCACCGCCCCGTCGACGAATCGGCGACGGTCGTGGACGGTTAACCCAACAGCGGCGCGTGATCGCCGGGCTTCGGGGCCGGTGTAGGGTTGCCGTTGGCAACCCAACCTACGGCGCTGGAAGCTGGTTCGAACCGCAAAGACGCCAAGGACGCAAAGTCTCGTAGGTTGGGTTAACCGTCCGTCCACCACCCCATCGACGAATCGGCGACGATCGTGGACGGTTAACCCAACAGCGGCGCGTGATCGCCGGGCTTCGGCGCCGGTGTTGGGTTGCCGTTGGCAACCCCACCTACGTGCTATCCACCGCCCCATCGACGAATCGGCAGCGCCCGTGGATGGGTCACCCAACACAGGCACTCAGAGCATCGATTCGGGGGCGGCGATCAGGGCCATGCGGACGAGTTCGGCGAGTGAGCCGGCGCGCATCTTCTCCATCACCCGGGCGCGGTGGGCCTCGACGGTCTTGGCGCTGACGCCGAGCGCGGCGGCGATCTCCTTGTTGGACTTGCCGTCGGTGACCATGGCCATGACCTCGTGCTCGCGCGGGGTGAGTTCGGCCAGGCGCATGGCGATCTGGGCGCGGGTGGCCTGGGAGGCGCGGTGGCGTTCGTCGTAGTCGAGGGCGTTGCGGATGCTGTCGAGCAGGTCCTCGTCGTGGAAGGGCTTCTCGATGAAGTCGAAGGCGCCGGCCTTCATCGCCTTGACCGCCATGCTCACGTCGCCGTGACCGGTGATCAGGATCACCGGCAGGCGGTAGCCCTCGCGGGCGAGATAGCTCTGCAGCTCCAGCCCGCTCATCCCTGGCATGCGCACGTCGAGCAGCAGGCAGCCGGCGCGCCCCGGATAGTGGTTAGCGAGGAAGGCGTCGGCCGATTCGAAGGTCTGTACCGACATCCCCGTGGACTCGATCAGCCACTGCAGCGAGGTGCGCATGGCCTGGTCGTCGTCGACGACGAACACGGTCGCGTCATGATGCATTGCTATTCCCAACTTGCGATGGTTGCTGTGCCGTCTCCTCCGCCTCGGCGACGGCGAGCGGCAGCGCGATGAAGAAGGTCGTACCACGTCCGGGCGCCGACTCGGCCCAGATACGGCCCTCGTGATTCTCGATGATGGTCTGACTGATCGCCAACCCCATCCCCATACCCCCCTCCTTGGTGGTGACGAAGGCATCGAACAGGGCTTCGATCCGTTCCGGCACGATACCCGGTCCGGTATCGCGGATTGCCACCCGCGCCTCGTCGCCTTCCTGCCAAGTGCGGATGCCCAGGTGTCGCGTGAACGCGTCGACCTCTTCGAGCGCATCGAGGGCGTTGCGCACCAGGTTGAGCAGCACCTGTTCGACCTGCACCAGATCGACCCGCACCGGGATCGGCTCGGGCGCCAGTGCCAGCGCGATCGCCAGATCCAGGCGCCGGGTCTCGAACTCGACGAAGGAGCAGACCTCACGCACCAGGTGGTTGAGGTCGGCCTGGGCGCGGATCGGCGGTTGCTTGCCGACCAGGGCACGCAGCCGGCGGATGATCTCGCTGGCGCGCTGCGCCTGGGCGGTGATCTGTCCCATGGCGCCGATCAGCGCCTCGGTCTCGCCCGCCCCGCCCTGCAGTCGCCGCGTGCAGCCGCTGGCATAGTTGACGATCGCCGCGAGCGGCTGGTTGAGTTCGTGGGCCATGCCGGTGGCCACCTCGCCCATGGTGCTGAGACGACAGACGTGGACCAGCTCGGCCTGGTGCTGGCGCGACTCCTGCTCAGCGCGGCGCACCGCGGTGATGTCGCGGGCGTAGATGTTGACATAGCCAAGGTCGGCGATGGGCGCGAACAGCAGCGAGAACAGCTGGCCGGCGACCTCCAGCTCGCACTCGCGCTGTTCGACGCCGGCGAGCGCCTGGGCGACCTCGGCGCGCCACGGCTCGGGGAGCAGGTCACCGGGCTGCGCCGCCCAGGCGGTGAGCAGCGGACGCGAGGCGTTGTTGGCATAGACCAGCAGCCCGCTGGCGGTGACGCGCAGGATGGGGTTGGGGCTCTCGCTGGCGAAGCGCGCCAACCCCTTGATCTCCTGTTCGGCCTGCTTGCGCTCGGTGATGTCGTGGATATAGAGGGTGTAGAAGCGCTCGGCCTCGAGCACGATCGGGGCGATCGAGATCTCCACTGGCACCTCCTCGCCGTCGGCACGGCGCGCCCGCAGCTCGCCGCGCCCTTGGGGACCGGCGTCGGGACGACGCGAGCGCTCGAGCAACGCGCTGAAGCCCTCACGCGCGGTCTCGGGCAGGCACTCGCGCACGAACACCAGCCCCAGGGCGTCCTGACGACGGTGGCCGAGCAGGCGCTCGGCGGCGGGGTTGAACTCGATGACGTGACCGGCGTGATCGAGGGTGACGATGGCGTCGAGCGAGGCCTCCATCATCGCCGCCTTGAGCGCTTCGCTCTCGCGCATCTCGGCCTGGTGACGGCGGTTCATCTCGTCGCGCGCGGCCAGCACCAGCTGGCTGAAGTGCTGGATCCACTCCTCGAGCAGCACCAATTGGTTGCCGCCACGATGGTTGAACCCGGGCTCAGCGATGCCGAGGGCGCGCTGCGAGAAGCGCGTCATCCGCTTGAGCACCTTGTTCAACCGCGAGGAGACGAGATAGATCACCGCGGTGAAGACGATGATGAACACCGCCGCAGCGAGCCCGCGCTGGCGCCGCTCGAAGATGCTCACATGGCGCGACATCTTCTCCACCGCCGCCTGCGAGACGAAGGTCGCGAACAGCAGGTTGGAGTCGCTGCCCTCGTACTCGGGGAGGGTCTGGGAGGTGACGACGTAGAGCGCGTGCCAGCGATCGAGCGTGGTGCCCGGCGGCAGGCTCGCGGTGTCGAGGCTGGCGACGATGCGCTGATCATCGCCGTCGACCAGCGCCACCGCCGCACGACCGACGTCGACCCCGCGTTGCGAGGCGGCGAGGAAGTCATCATCAACCGGTACCAGCACCACCAGATGCCCCATCTCGTAACCGCCGGCGTCGGCCATCGAGTCGCTGGCGATCAGATAGAGCTGGTCGCCGAGCCGATCGATCACGGTGCGTACGTCGCGGATGTCGAGGAGGTTGGAGGGCACCCTCACGGCCAGGCGCTCGGGCACCGGGCGTGCGCCGGCCTGATAGATCTCGCGCACCTGTCCCTCGGTGTCGGTAAGCAACACGTGGCTCGGCGGACTGAGCGCGTCGCGCTCGAAGAAGTCGGGCAGCCAATAGGGACGGAACTCCTTATATATCAAGGGAGTACCCGCCGCCTCGCGAGACCAGAACAAGGGTTCCAGATACTCCGAGAGGCGCTGATAGTTGGCCAGCAACCGGGTGGTGGCACCATAGCTCGCGAGATAACGATCGAAGCGGATCAGGCTCTCGCGGGCCCGTAGGTCAAGCTGCGCCTCGAGTTCCTGGCCGAAGATCTTGTTGACCTGCCGGCTCTGGATCTGTTCGAGCATCGCCCACACCACGAGCCCCGCCGTCACCCCGACCACGATCGAGATCAGTGGCATCGGCACGCGTCGCAACAGACGGAACAAAAATGGTTTAATGACGATCCGCTTCAAGTTTGGCAACTCAACTCAAACAACCAACAACACACCCAATGGACACCATGGACTTCGATATCTCCCGCGCCCAGACCCCTTCTCTGCTGCGACGTCTCGGCGCGATCTTCTACGACGGCCTGCTACTGGTCGGCATCATGATGATCGTCACCGGGCTCGTCTCCATCCCCTATGGTCTGATCACGGGCGCCAACTACTATGAGAGCGCCCTGGCGCTGAACCTGCTGCGCCTGATCCTGCTGGCCGTGGTCGCCGCCTTCTTCGTCTACTTCTGGACCCACGGCGGCCAGACCCTGGGGATGCGTGCATGGCGCCTCCGTGCCCTCGACGACAACGGCCAACCGCTGACCACTGCGACCGCCTTCAAGCGGTTCGTCTGGGCCTTCGTCAGCCTGCTGCCGGCCGGACTGGGGCTGCTGTGGTGCCTGTTCGACGGTGACAAGCTCGCCTGGCACGACCGCAAGTCTCAGACCCGACTGGTCATGGTCGCCAAGCAGTGAAGCACGCCGCCGGGAGCCGTGACGGCGCCCGGCGCGCTCAGCCGACCCGGCGTAGCAACAAGAGTGCCCCGGCGCTGAACACCAGCGGCGGCGCCAGTGCCGCGAGCAGCGGGCTCAACCCGAAGAGCAGCGCCAGATAAGCCAGGGTGCGGCTGATCAGATAGTAGAGAATGCCGATCAACACCCCGGCGAACAGGCGCCGCCCCATCCCCGTACTGCGCGCCGAACCGAGCAGGATCGGGATCGCCACGAAGATCATCGACAGGGTCAGCACCGGGTGCAACACCTTGCCCCAGAAGGCGACCTCGTAGGCGCCGGCGTCCTGACCATTGACGCGCATGAAGTGGATGTACTTGTAGAGCCCCCACACCGGTAGCGCCTGGGGTTCGGCCACCACCACCTTGAGCAAGCCCGGATCGAGCATCGAGTCCCAACGCGCCTGGGCGATCCGCTCGACCTGCACCCCCTCTGGCCGCACCCGACTGCGCGCGATCCCCTGCAACACCCAGCCATCGTCGACATAGCGCGCCTCGGCGGCATAGGTCGCCACCAGGGTGCCTGCGGCAGTATCGACCTGGAAGATGGAGATATCACGCAGATTGGTGCCGGAGCGGATCTCGCGGATGTTGACATAGGCACCGTCGTCGACCGCCCAGAAACCGTCTGCGGTCTGCTGCGCCACCTCACCGGAGAGCGCCTCGCGCCTGAGTTCGACGCCGCGCTGCTCGGCCAGTGGCGCCAGCACCTCACCGAGCACCACCGCCAGTACCGCCAGTACCGCACCACCGAGCATCGCCGCACGCACGATCTGCCCCACCGACACCCCGGCGGCGCGCAACGCCACCAGCTCCGAGCGACTCGCCAGCGCGCCCAGGCCGACCAGCGCGCCGATCAGGGTCGCGATCGGGAAGAGCTGATAGGCATACCCCGGCAGGCTCAGCAACATGAAGGTCAGGGCACCGCCGAGCCCATACCCCTCGACCCCAGCGGCCTCCATCTCGTCGGCGAGCACGAAGAAACCGAGCAGGGGCAGCAACACCCCGAGCGTCACCAGGGTGCCGACGACGACGGCCCCACCGAGATAGCGATCGATGATCCGCATCGCTCAGCGCCGCCCCCAACGGGCGATGCGAGACGAACAGGGGGCCAGGGAGCCGAGTTTCAGCACACGCATTTCTTCCGGTAGACTCGATGATCACATCCTAACATCCGGACGCGCACCAACCGTCACGCGATCGGCCCGGGCGCGCCGGGATGGCGCATCGCGCCCGAACACCTCTCGCGGCTCCGCGGCCGCCACCCAGCCGGGTGCGCCGACCCGTACCGCCTTTGCAGGAGTCCAGCATGGAATTCAAGACCAAGACCGGCGACCTCGCCAAGCAAAAGACCCCCTGTCTCGTCCTCGGCGTCTTCGAGAAGCACAAGCTCGGCGGCCCCGCCGAGGCCATCGACAAGGCCTGCGACGGCAAGCTCGGCGCGCTGTTGAAGAAGGGCGACATGAGCGGCGAGAGCGGCCGTACCCTGCTGCTCTACGGCCTGCCCGGGGTGGCCGCCGAGCGGGTGCTGCTGGTCGGCTGCGGCAAGCGTAAGGAGTTCGATCGCGCTGCCCAGCGCAAGGCCGTCGCCGCTGCGATCGACGCCCTCACCCAGTACAACGCCAGTGAGGCGCTGTGCACCCTCGTCGAGCCCTTGCCGAACCAATCCAACCGCTACCAGACGCTGCGCGACACCGTCGTCACCGCCGCCGGACGTGACTATCGCTACACCCACACCAAGGACGCCAAGAAGCAGCCCAAGGTCGCGCTCAAGCGACTGGTGTTGTGGGTCGAGAAGAAGGCACAGCAGGGCGTAGCCGAGCGCGCCATCGCCCACGGCGAGGCGATGGCCGAGGGCATCGCCCTGGCACGTGAACTCGGCAACCTGCCGGGCAACATCTGCACCCCGAGCTATCTCGCCGAGCAGGCCGAGACGCTGGCCACCGAGCACCCCCGCCTCACCACCGAGATCCTCGACGAGGCGGCGATGGCCGAGCTGGGCATGGGCGCGCTGCTCTCGGTCTCGCACGGCAGTCGCCAGCCGGCGAAACTGATCGTGATGCACTACCGCGGCGGCGCCAAGGACGCCAAACCAGTGGTGCTGGTCGGCAAGGGGCTGACCTTCGACGCCGGCGGCATCTCGCTCAAACCCGCCGCCAAGATGGACGAGATGAAGTACGACATGTGCGGCGGGGCGAGTGTGTTCGGCGCGCTACGGGCGGCCTGCACGCTGGAGCTGCCGATCAACCTCGTCGGTGTGGTGCCGGCCTCGGAGAACCTGCCCGACGGCGCCGCCAACAAGCCTGGCGACATCGTCACCAGCATGTCGGGCCAGACCATCGAGATCCTCAACACCGACGCCGAGGGCCGACTGATCCTCTGCGACGCGCTCACCTACAGCAAGCGCTTCGACCCCGAGCTGGTGATCGACATGGCCACCCTCACCGGGGCCTGCATGATCGCGCTCGGCGCCCACGCCTCGGGGCTGTTCACCACCGACGACGCGCTGGCCGAGGAGATCCTCGGTGCCGGCGAGCGGACCGGTGATCGCGCTTGGCGGATGCCGCTGTGGGACGACTACCAGTCGCAGCTCGACAGCAACTTCGCCGACATGGCCAACGTCGGTGGCCGTGAGGGTGGCGCCATCACCGCCGCCTGCTTCCTCTCACGCTTCACCAAGGACTATCGCTGGGCACACCTCGATATCGCCGGTACCGCCTGGCTCGGCGGGCAGGAAAAGGGTGGCACCGGCCGGCCGGTGGCACTACTCACCGAGCTGTTGCTGGCACGCGCCGGGGTCGAGTGCGCCACCGACTAAGGCGCCTCGCCCTGCCCGCGCCGCTCGGCGTGGGCAGCATGCGCCCCCGGCGCCGCCAGCCAAGGCCCGCCGGGGCATCACCCCACCGAGACACCCGTAGCGCCAGGTGCGATACCCGGTGAGACTGGCCCAGCACCAGCCAACCCCACCCGCTATCAGCCGCCATCGAGCGGTGATCGACATCGACCGCCGTTTCCCCGCCCCCGGCACCAACACCCGCGCCTCGACCACACCGGGATGGCCCTACCCCATATCCCAGCTATGCTCATCGGCATGGCCCGACATCGGGCACAACCCCTCGAACGCCACGGTACAAACCCGACGGATGCGTCCCCGCACGCTTGGCAAAGGCTTTGAAAACGACCGCGCCACCATGACTTAAATCGAGATCACATCCTCACCGTCGCCGCCCCACACCCACTCCCACCAACCAGCATTGGCCGGGACCGCATCCCGTATCGGGCATGAATCGAGAGGGACAACCGCCTCTCGACATCAGGCAGACGACCGAACAAACGACCACACGAGAGACGCAGCGCACGGCTACCATATACAGCAACCGATCGTTGGGGTGCGTCTGGAGCGATGACAGTCCCCGACCAAACCGCCCCGGCCAACGCCGGGGAGACGCGGTTCAACGCGCGCGAGCGCGACCCGGGCCCGAGAAGTCAGCGGCATGTTCCATAAGAATTCAATAAAATTCAAACTGATATTCGTGATCTCACTGATCACGTTACTGTTGATGTGCCTGCTCTTCTTCATGCAGCTCTACAACTCGTTCCGGCTCGAAGCGGAGATCGAGCGCAGCAGCATCAACACCCTGCAGGACTATATCGAGCAGGAGCACACCGCCCTACTCGACAAGTTCGAGGACGACATCGAGCACTACCTGCAGATGATGGCGTTGACCGTTTCCCACGAGCTCTACAACCTCAACCTGCGCTCGCTCCAGGACAAGGCCGACAAGTTCATCCAACACCAGGCGATCTGCTCGATCGCGGTGGTCGACCACCTCACCCACGAGGCCGTCGCCAGCTCGCAACGCACGGGACAGTCCGACTGCATGCCGCGCACCCTCGAGATCGTCTACAACGACGAACCCATCGGTCGGCTCGAGGTGGAATACACCCTGACCCCTATTCAGCAGTTCATCGGGGAAAAACGTCATCAACTGCACGAGGCGCGCGCCCATCTGCACGAGGACATCGCCACCGCCACCCGCCACAGCATCATCATCCAGACCATCATCTATCTGGTCGTCGCCCTGGTGCTGGTGCGCCTGACCGCACACCAGATCAACCGCAACATCATCGCCCCCATCTACGCCCTGATGCATGACATGCAGCGCATGCACAGCCAGGACCCGGTCGCCCTCCAGCTCCGCAACCGCCCCCACGGCAACGACGAACTCGGCAAGCTCAGTCGCTACTTCTACGACAACATCGCCGAGCTGATCTCCCAGCTCAACCAACGCGCCAATTACGACAGCCTCACCCGATTACTCTCGCGTCAGCGCCTGATCTACGACATCGAGCATGCCTCCAGCTTCAACCTAGCGATCCTCGATATCGACCGCTTCAAGGAGGTCAACAACTTCCTCGGTATGAACGCCGGCGACGACTTCCTGCGCTCGACCGCCACCCTGTTGCGCCAGTTCTTCGCCCACCAGCCCTACGCCATCTATCGTCTCAACGGCGACGAGTTCGCCATCTTCGACGCCCAGGGTGACGACCTGCAGACCTTCGAGATGCACGTCCAGGCCTTCGTCGAACGCTTCGGCAACAAGGAGCAGACCGTCAAGGGCGAGACCATCACCGCCTCGATCAGCGCCGGCATCGCCAGCAGCCGCCATCCCAGCCCAATCGTCGCCGCCACCACCGCACTCAAATACGCCAAGCTCAAGCGCACCAAGATCGCCACCTTCCAGGAGGACCTGCCGATCCTCAAGGAGTACCAGCAGAACCTCAAGACCACCCGCATCATCCGCAAGGCGATCACTCAGGACTGGATCATGCCCTATTTCCAGCCGATCCAGGACGTGCGCACCGGGCGCATCGGCAAGTACGAGGCGCTGATGCGCATCAGCGATGCCGATGGCACCATCTATGCTCCGGCCGAGTTCCTCGCCGCCGCCAAGCGCTCCGGCAACTACAAGGAGCTGTCGGCGAGCATGATCCGCAAATCGGTCGCCTGCTTCAGCGCCACCGAACTGATCCTCGGGCTCAACCTCTCGATCGAGGACATTGAGGAGAGCGACATCCTCACCACCCTGGAGTCGCTGCAACAGCAATACGGCATCATGAATCGGCTGATCTTCGAGATCACCGAACAGGAAGGCTTCTCCAGCCCGGAGCGGATCAAGGCGTTCATCGACCAGGTCAAGCGACTCGGGGCCCGGGTGGCGATCGACGACTTCGGCAGCGGCTACTCCAACTTCGAGACCCTGATCCACCTCGACATCGACTTCCTCAAGATCGACGGCTCGTTGATCAAGAACATCCTCACCGACCCTCATGCCGAGGTCATCGTCGAGACCATCGTCGACTTCGCCCGACGCCTCGGCATCAAGACCATCGCCGAGTTCGTCAGCGACGAGGCCATCTACCAGCGGATCACCGCCATGGGCGTCGACTTCGCCCAGGGCTACCACATCGGCAAACCCGCCCCACTGATCAGCCACAAGATTCGCGGCACCGGGCATTGAGGCGGCGCGGCTAGGGTATAATTCGCCACCATGAACCCGTTCTCGCTGCTGCACCTCTCCTCCGGGCCGATCCGCAACCGTCTGCTGCGCGATCTCATCCTGCTGGTCGCCGGCACCGTCGGCCTACTGGTGCTGATCAACGTGCTGCTGATCGACGACATCAAGCACGACCTCGCCGGCAACCGTATCGAATCGGCCTCGGCGCTGGTACGCGACGAGGTCCGCGGCCTGCTCCTCCCGGTGCAGCAACAACTGCTGATCGTACGCGACGGCATGGAAAGCGCCGGGCTCGGCCCACTCGACGAACGGGCGCTCAACGAGCGTCTCACCCCTATCCTCGCCCACATGCCCCAGGTCGCCGGCGCCATCGAGGCCGGTGCCGACGGCGCCGAGTACTTCCTCGGGCGCACCCGTGAGGGTTGGCTGACCCGAGTGCGCGACCCCAAGGATCCACAACAGCTACGCATCACCCACTGGGACGCCCAGCTCCAGCCACACGAGCAGCGAGAACAGAGCAGCGACTACGACCCCCGTAACCGCCCCTGGTATCGCAACGCCGCCGCCAACCCCGACACCCTGGTGTGGAGCGCCCCCTACATCTTCGCCTCGCTCGGCGTGCCCGGCACCACCGTCGCCATCGCCCGCGAACAACAGGGCGAACTGCGGGTGAGCGCACTCGACATCACCCTAGAGCGCATCGTCGGCACCATCGCTCAACTCGAACTGCCACCCGGTGGCTACGGCTTCCTGTTCAACAACGACGGTGGCGTCTTCGTCCCCTCGGCCGAGGCGCGCAACGACTACGCCAGCAACCATGTCGCCAGCTTCTTCTCCGCCCACGAACGCCTCGGCGGACCGCTGGCCTTCGACGCCGTGGCCGCCTGGAAGGCCGCCGGGCGCCCGGACGAGGGGCTGGTGCGCTTTCGCAGCGACGGGCGCATGTGGTGGGGCGGCTTCCGCCCGCTGACCGATCACCCCGAGGGCGCCTGGGTCGCCGTCGCGCTGCCGGTCTCGGCCACCCTCACCATCCTCCAGAGCCGCTGGCACATCGTTGCGCTCACTGCGCTCGCCATCCTCGCCGCCAGCCTCACCATGGCCTCGGTGGTGGTACGCAAGTACAGTCGCCAGCTGCGCGACCTGCCCCGCCTCACCATCGACCGCCGCCACCCCCAACAAGACCTGCGCGAACTCATCCGTGGCGGCGAAGGCGCGCACCTGGAGTTCAAGTCCACCATGCGGATGAACCTCCACACCAAGACCCCTGGCAAGGAGATCGAACTGGCCTGGCTCAAGGGAGTGACCGCCTTCCTCAACACCGAGGGTGGCATCCTGCTGATGGGCGTGGCCGACGACGGCACCCTGCTCGGCATGGAGGCCGACAAGTTCGACAACGAGGACAAGTGCCAACTGCACTTCAAGAACCTGCTCAACCAGCACCTCGGCCCCGAATACGCCCGCTACGTGCGCTTCTTCCTCCTCGACCTCGACGGTGTGCGCATCGGCGCGGTCGAGTGCGAACGCGCCGATGCGCCGGTATTCCTCCACGACGACAAGAAGCGCGAGCTGTTCATCATCCGCAGCGGCCCCTCCAACATCGAGCTGTCGATCAGCCGCGCACTGAAGTACATCCGCACCCGTTTCTGAGTCCGGCCTCCACAATCTTTCCGCAATCGCTGCACCGAACCTGCACGCGCGCCACCTAACCTGAAGGTGTCGGAGCAAACGGGCTCCACCGCCGCCAAGCGGCGCGCCCATTCCAACCAGCAGGAGCGCAGAAGATCATGAACACCCGACTCGACACCCGCCGCATCCGTGGCATCGCAATCGCCGTCGGCCTCGTCATCGCCGCCCCGGTCGCACTCGCCATGCCCTTCGGTCCCGGCTACGGCTATGCCCCCGGCGACGAGCTACCCATGCCCATGGCCCGCATGGCCGACCGCTTCGACCTCGATGAGGCCCAGCGCGAACAGCTTCGTACCATCATCGACGAGGCGCGCCAGACCCGTGAACAGCAGCGCCTCGAGGTTCGCAAGCAGATCAACGACATCCTCACCGACGCACAACGCACCGAGCGCGACCGACTCAGCGAGCGACGTATCGAACGGCGCGTCGACCGACTCGACAGACGTGTCGACCTGAGTGCCGAACAGGCCAAAACACTCACCGAACTGTTCCAGCGCCAACACCAGCAGCTCGACCTCACCCGCACCGAGCTGCGCGAGGCGGTCGCCGAGATCCTCACCGAGGAGCAGCGCGCCGCCCTCGACACCCCGATGCCGCGAGGCGGATACCATCACCCGATGCGCCACTACGGCCCAATGCATGGTGGCTATCCGATGATGCCCGGTGATTGCGACCGGTTCTGACCTCTCACCCAATCACTGCACAATAAAATCGGCGCGCCTTAATGACGCGCCGATTTTATTTTGAAGCAAAAAAAATTTTATTGATCCAAAGATTCTTTGTAATCTTCTCTCGGGTAGAGAGAGCACACTTTAATTCTCAATACCAATCGACGCACTCATCTTTTCTTTAATCATCAAAGAGCCACACTCAACACCCAGTCCATTATTGACGACCCAAGCCCCAGGGCTATCGCAGGGCCATCGCATCAAGGATCTCTAATATTGAAATGCGCTAATATCTTTAGATATCAGTATATTGTCACCAAATTGCATCGAAACCCCGTCGTTACTCTCACGAAAGATCTCGGACTGCGCAAGACAAGATCCACAACTGGAGCGAGGCTTCGTCTTGATCATGGCGCCAAGAAGCAAGCCTTCGGCGAAACCTCGTCTTGACAAACGAGCGCCGAACTCTCTATCGCATTGAATTATATAAAATATAAGCAATGTCGAATATTAAGAGTGCTTGATGCGATAGCCCTGAGGGCTATCGCATCACCCTTTCCTAATATTCTGTTTCCTGGAAGGTGTTGATGCGATAGCCCTGCGTAGCGCTTTGCTGGCCTGCGCATACAGGCTTCAATCCTTGTTGTAGTGGATTGAGCATTGCGGCGCGGGGCAGTGCCTGGCGGGGGATCGAGCCATCGAGGTTTCAATCCTTGTTGTAGTGGATTGAGCATTGCGGCCTATCGTTGGAACCCGGAGGCCAGGTGGTGGACCCGTTTCAATCCTTGTTGTAGTGGATTGAGCATTGCGGCGCCAGGACTTATGGGTCAGGTTAGTAGGCTAGACTCGTTTCAATCCTTGTTGTAGTGGATTGAGCATTGCGGCTTCGGCATAAACCTATGGGGCCGCCAGACTACCGGCGTTTCAATCCTTGTTGTAGTGGATTGAGCATTGCGGCCGTAGCACGGCTCCACAAAGGGCGCGCCGGGGTGCGTTTCAATCCTTGTTGTAGTGGATTGAGCATTGCGGCGCCGCTTACGACTCATGTTGATGAGCGCCTGTGCATGTTTCAATCCTTGTTGTAGTGGATTGAGCATTGCGGCCGTCTGCCAACGTTTTGAGCCTGGATCATGCACTGGGTTTCAATCCTTGTTGTAGTGGATTGAGCATTGCGGCTTGATACTGTTGGCGCTGTTACGGGGCATGATCCAAAGTTTCAATCCTTGTTGTAGTGGATTGAGCATTGCGGCGCCGCTTTTGGTCCGGGGTCGGTTGGCCTTATTGCTGTTTCAATCCTTGTTGTAGTGGATTGAGCATTGCGGCGCTCCCGGGGACCACTGTAGTGGTCCTCCACCACGGTTTCAATCCTTGTTGTAGTGGATTGAGCATTGCGGCCTGCAAGCGGCGGCGACCGTGGACATCAGCGATGTGTTTCAATCCTTGTTGTAGTGGATTGAGCATTGCGGCTGTGCTGCCGGTGTTGGCCGTGGAGGCTGCCGGCAAGTTTCAATCCTTGTTGTAGTGGATTGAGCATTGCGGCAATCTGTTGCTTAGACGCAGTGATATTAGCATTAGAGGGTTTCAATCCTTGTTGTAGTGGATTGAGCATTGCGGCTCGCCAAGGCGTGGCGCTTCTGGTGCTCCGGTTACGGGTTTCAATCCTTGTTGTAGTGGATTGAGCATTGCGGCAGGATCAGACAAGTCAAGGATCTCTTCTGGCTTGGTGTTTCAATCCTTGTTGTAGTGGATTGAGCATTGCGGCGATCCAAGAGGACGTCTCTGGCAGCTGTGACCTCGAGTTTCAATCCTTGTTGTAGTGGATTGAGCATTGCGGCCTTGTTGAGCTGATCCATGAGGGGAAGGATGAATATGTTTCAATCCTTGTTGTAGTGGATTGAGCATTGCGGCCCCGTGAAGATGGCGGCACTTGCCTTCGTGGCCGAGTTTCAATCCTTGTTGTAGTGGATTGAGCATTGCGGCCGCAGAGATCCTTTCGCTGCTCGACGAATTGTTGCTGTTTCAATCCTTGTTGTAGTGGATTGAGCATTGCGGCCCCCAATCAGTGATCTGTCGACCATTGATCGTTAGTAGTTTCAATCCTTGTTGTAGTGGATTGAGCATTGCGGCGGGCCACATCTTGCGGTGGCGGTTCTATGACGTCACGTTTCAATCCTTGTTGTAGTGGATTGAGCATTGCGGCGCGCCGTGTGGGCGTGGCGCGCGCCCGCCGCCGGTGTTTCAATCCTTGTTGTAGTGGATTGAGCATTGCGGCGCAGCTCGGCAAGATCGTGCTGCACCTGACTGAGGCGTTTCAATCCTTGTTGTAGTGGATTGAGCATTGCGGCACTCGATAGGATATTGTGTGTATTGGACACCCGCTTGTTTCAATCCTTGTTGTAGTGGATTGAGCATTGCGGCGATTGCGTAACACACAAGGAAACCAATACTTGTGGTGTTTCAATCCTTGTTGTAGTGGATTGAGCATTGCGGCGATACCGCGCTACGGTTGATTTGTCGCGGAGGTAACGCGTTTCAATCCTTGTTGTAGTGGATTGAGCATTGCGGCTGCCCAGGGATCTCGGCCCCCTTCATAGCGTATCCGAGTTTCAATCCTTGTTGTAGTGGATTGAGCATTGCGGCAGATCCAGCCGGGCCGGGTTGGTGCCCTCGGACGGAGTTTCAATCCTTGTTGTAGTGGATTGAGCATTGCGGCACGCAGTGCTTGAGGATACGCTGGAAGCGGGTGTCGTTTCAATCCTTGTTGTAGTGGATTGAGCATTGCGGCCTTGTGCTGTTGAAGGCAAAGCGTGTAGCCGTAGGCGTTTCAATCCTTGTTGTAGTGGATTGAGCATTGCGGCCGGTGTGGGACCACGCCAGCGCCGTATAGCAGTTGGGGTTTCAATCCTTGTTGTAGTGGATTGAGCATTGCGGCTACCCACCGTAATCCGCTTCACACACGCCGGTAACGTTTCAATCCTTGTTGTAGTGGATTGAGCATTGCGGCTGTTCTTCGATCCGCCGATTGGCGTCAGCCATGTTCAGTTTCAATCCTTGTTGTAGTGGATTGAGCATTGCGGCACGATGGCGCTTATCCACCGGTCGGGCGTGACCATGGTTTCAATCCTTGTTGTAGTGGATTGAGCATTGCGGCACGCTGGCCGTAGTCGAACGTGACCGCGTGGACATGTTTCAATCCTTGTTGTAGTGGATTGAGCATTGCGGCTACACACCAGTGGGGTCGCCAGGGTGACGACCCCGAGTTTCAATCCTTGTTGTAGTGGATTGAGCATTGCGGCCCGATGCGGAAACGCGGGTCTAGCCGTGTGGTTACATGTTTCAATCCTTGTTGTAGTGGATTGAGCATTGCGGCCGCCGGTCTTTCGTTTCGCCCCAATACCGTTGTGGGGTTTCAATCCTTGTTGTAGTGGATTGAGCATTGCGGCATGACAATCAGCCACCGTCGACAATCCCGCACCATGAGTTTCAATCCTTGTTGTAGTGGATTGAGCATTGCGGCAGCGAGCCGAGGCCTAGAGCCCAGTTAGCTGTCGAGGGTTTCAATCCTTGTTGTAGTGGATTGAGCATTGCGGCCTCGCGCAGCGCTGAGAGGCCGGTGACCGGGTCTTCGTTTCAATCCTTGTTGTAGTGGATTGAGCATTGCGGCCGCAAATTCTCCAAAAAAACATAAAATTCAGTTACATAACCCTGAAAAACAAGTGCTCTAAAAGTGCGTTTCAGAGTGGAAATCGGCTGAAAAACACCTGAAAAAAGCGCTCCCTGCATCGAAAAAACTCAAAAAATATCAAAATACTCAAAGACTTGCAGCGCCCACGCGATCAAGCGCAGATATTTTTGTAACAGCAGTCTTCACAACGCAAGGGCGAGCGGGTGCGCGCCGGTAGTCTGCCTGTCTCGATGATATCAAAGATCTCGTCGACCAGACGCTGGGTCTGCGTAATCCCGGCCGGGGTCACGGGCACCTCGATCAGATGGCTGCCGTCGCGAATATAGGCGACGAACCCGCGCTCGACCGGCAATTCATATGTCTCGGCGATCAGCATCGCATACAGCAGGATCTGTGTCTCATGGGTCTTGAACACCTGTTCGCGACGCGGGGTGTATTTGTAGTCCAGTGGTGCCATGGTGCCGTCGGCGAGCCACAGCACCTCGTCGACGATACCGCGCAGCCGCAACCTCGGCGATGCCAGATAGACCTCAGTTTCGCGTCGAGTGGCACCAATGCGACGACGCAGATAATCGCGATTCTCCACCGAGCGGCGCCGATGTACCTCGCGCCCACGCAACACCTTGTAGCGCTGGTCTTCGTGCTGGGCGATGTGCTGCACGTTCATGAACCAGGTGAAGCGCGGACAATAGACGTGTTCGAGCACCTCCGATGGCGTCACCATCGGCGTCGTCTCGGTGTCGTCGGACCACTCGCTCATAGGAACAGCGCCCGCACCTGGTCGGTCACCAAGCGCTTGTCGAAGGCCTGACCGAGCACCACCACCTTTCTGAAATCGCTCTCGCACAGCGGGAAGATGTAGACCGAGTCCACCTCGGGATCGATCTGCTCCTCGACCTGCAACCGCAGCTCGTCGAGCCGGTTACGCTCGATGGTGCCGAGGAACACCGATTTCTGTACCCGATAGAGACCGGCCTCCTTGCACAGCTTGGCGATGCGCCCGCGCGGCTTGTCGGCGACGATGTCGTAGATGATCCACACCAGGGTCTCAGTCGTTTTCATCAGGCCCCCTCCCGATCCAATCGTTGGCGAGTCGGTGGCAATCGAGCTGTACGCTGTCGCGTCGCTTGATACGACGGTTGCGATAGCGGATCTGCTCATCGAGATGGGCACCGAAGCGCTCCATCAGCACCGCCTTGCCCTGCTTGTTGAGGATCAGCCCGTTGTGCAGCGGGTCGAACAGCTCGGGCTTGACCTTGCGCGCAGCGAACAGCCCGACCACGGTCTCGTCGGCCCAGATGCGATAGCACTCGATCAGGTCGAAGACCAGCGACTTCTTGCGGTAGTGGTCGGTGTGAACGAAACCGACGTAGGGGTCGAGCCCGGCGAGGATGCAGGCGCGCTCGACGGTGCCGTAGAGCACCCCGTAGCTGTAGTTGAGCAGGCAGTTGAAGGGATCGCGCGCGGGGTTGCGCGAACGCGCGTCGAAGCGCTGCGACTCGGGCAGCAGCAGATTCACCGCCTCCCAGTAGGTCCGCCCCGCCCGTCCTTCGAGCCCCATGATGGTCTCGCGCTGCGCGTCGAGCAGCCCGTCGAGCGCATCGAGCGCATCGCGATGAACGCGCAGCGCATCGATGCGCCGGGTCAGCTCGGCGCTCAACCGGCTGCGCCGCGAACGCGCCTCGCCGAGAAAGCGGATCTGGTTGTCGAGCTTGCGCACGACCCAGCCAAGCGCCAAGCGCAGGCCCGCCTCAGTATCGGCGAGCCGTAGCTGGGCACGGCGGATCGCGGTGGTCGAGCCGGGGCGCCCGTGCCAGACCCGTGCGTAGGGATCACCGACGCGGTCGAGGAAGACGATATCGATGTTCTTCTCGATTGCCAGCTGAATGGCATCGGTCGACAGGCTCGCCCCGGTAGTGATGAGGATCGAGCGCACCTTGCGTGCGGCGACCTCCTGCTGCTGCTCCTTGATGCGCACCACGAACAGCTCGCCCCGGCGGTGCAGATAGGTCCCGAAGGTGGTGAGGATCAACTCCATCGATCGACTCCCGGGCACAGGCCCGAACAACGCTCAGCCAAGCAGTGATGGGGCACACCGCCCCAAGACGTCACTCGCTGGCGACGAGACAGCCATAGCCATGGCTGACGGCGTGCCCACAGGCCACGCCGTCGGGCAGCACGGCGTTGGTGGCGAACTCACCGACCAACCCGAGCAACCGCTCGCCCTTGTAGTGACAGGTGCGCTGGCGGTGGGCGATAAAGGTCACATAGAGCCGCTCCGGGAAGGTGACCCCCAGACCGCGCAGCATCATCAGCAGGCTCGCAGTCAGCAACCGCTCGCACTCACGGCGCTGGGCCGGCGCGCCGAGCTGGCGATAGCGCCGATAGTTCTCCTGGTTGAACAGCAGCACCGGGGTGTCGAACCGATAGCGCAGCAGCCGCTGCGCCACGCCGAAGGTCCCGGTCCCGGCGCGTACCGTGGCATCGGTCACCTGTACCGGCTCGTCGCCGAGGCGCAGCCTCAGATCGAGCCAGGGCAGATCGAGTAACCGTTGCACCGCCTCGGCCCAGCCCACCACCAGTCCCTGCCCCGCGTGCCAGCGATACTGCACCCGAGGGTAGCGAAAGAGCGGCCGACCGGTGGCCGGGTCGTGCTGGTGGAAGAGCGCGTCCTCGCGAAAGGCGTTACCCAACGCACCGCGTAACTGGCGGATACGCGGCTCGGCCTCGCCGCTGAGTTCGCGATCCCAGCGCAGACCGATCCGAGCCTGGGGGATCTCGGCTAGAAGATGCATGATGACTCCTCGATGGGTAGTGCGACGAAGCCGGCGGCGCGATCATAGGTCGCGGGACCGGCCTCGATACGGTTGATCTCGTCGCGGTCGACCCCCTCGCCATCGCGAACATGGACCTGGATCACCCGCTCGTGGAAGGCGCGTTTGAAGGCGCGGAAAGCGCGTTTCTGCTCGGCCGGTCCGAGCGTCGGATCATCGCGCAGGGCGCGATAGCGCGCCCACAGCCGGGCATCGGCGGGGCGACGCACCACGAACAACGCCACCAGTGCCGGCGCCGACTCGATCAGCCGAAAGCCTTGCTCGACCCCGAGCAGATCACCGCGCGCGAGCAGCTCGTCGACCCGCGTCTGGTCCTGACGCGCCCAACAACCGCTGAAATAATCCTGGCTGAGGCTGAGGAACTCGGCCTCGTCCCAGTAGGCGCGCGTGCCCAGACACTCCTGGGTGACATCGATCAGCGCCGCGTCGTAGACACGCCGCCACAGCGGCTCGCCGGGGCTGGCATCGGCACGTGTGGCGCACAGCTGCCACAGATGCACCTCGCCGGCGCCATCGGCCTCGGCGTGACGGTTACAGCGACCGGCGGCCTGGATGATCGAGTCGAGCGGCGCCAGGTCGCGATGCACCACCGGAAAGCTGAGGTCCACCCCGGCCTCGACGAGTTGGGTGGCGACCACCACTACGGGCTCGCCACGCGCGCGCAGGCGTTGGATCAGACGAATCCGCGCGCGGCGGTCGAACGGGGTGAGATCGGTCGAGAGCGCCACCAGCGGCCGTCCCGAGAGGCGCTCGCGCAGCTGCACGAACAGCGCTCGCACCGCCCGGCGACGATTGAGCACCACCAGGGTGGCGCGCCGATCATCGGCCAGCACCGCTGCCAACCGCTCACCGAAGGCATCGAGGGTGAGCGGCTCGCGGTGATGGGCATGGAGCCGGGTGCGGGCGAGCGCGCGGAAGTGGGCCTCGTGGTCGGGCAACAGCTCGACCGCGTCACCTGGGCGGAAGATCAGCGGCCGGGTCGCGGTGAGCAGCACGATGCGCGCACCATAGACACGCGCGGCGGTCATGAACAACTGCCGTAGCGCCGCCCAGTAACGCAGCGGCAGCGCCTGCACCTCGTCGAGCAGGATCAGCGCGCCGGTCAGCTGACCGGCACGCTTGAGGTTGGCGTTGCGCGGACTGAGCAGGGTGTGGAGCAGTTGATGGAAGGTCGTCACCACCAGCTCGCTCTGCCAGGTCTCGACCAGCAGGGCGCCGGCGCCATCGGCCTCGTACTCGTTCTCGGCGTCGCGATAGCGCGGTTCGCTGAGGTGATGGTGCTTGAGCAGCAGGTCCTCGCGTGCGTCCAGCCCGGACTCGGCGAGCACACCACGCAGCACCGCATGGTTCTGATCGATCACCGAGGTGAACGGCAGACAGTAGATGATGCGGGGCGCCACCGCGTCGCGCTGCTCGATCAACGCCCGCAACCGCAGCGCGGCATCGAGCAGGCTCAGGGTCTTGCCCGCCCCGGTCGGCGCGGTCAGGGTCAGCAGCGGCGCCTCGGGGTGCGCCGCCCAGGTGGCGGCGACGGCCTCGGCGATCCGCGCACGACGGGCATCGAGCGAGTCGGGCGCGGGCGCGGGCTCGAAGTGGCGCGCCTTGTAGCGGCGAACCGCATCGACCGGCAACGACTGACGCCACCGCGGCGCCCCGGCCAGGGCGGTATCGGTCTTGTCCAGCGCCAGCAGCGCGCCGAACCCGGCGAGCAGCGTCAACGCCTCGTCGAGCGCGGTGAAGGCACGACGCAGTCGCGAACCGGCCACCGCCCGCCCGCGCAGTCCCGCCTCGATCGTCTCGGGGTCGGGGACCGACAGCGGCGCGGTGAGCTGGAGCCGCTCCAGCAGCCAGCCATGGATGCCCGCCAGATCGAGCGCGCCGAGCTGGGTGCGCAACACGCAATCGGGCTCGGCGAACGCGGCACGGGTCCGCGCCAGGAGCTGCGACCAGTGATCGAAGGTGAGTGCGCCATGATGGCGCCGCACCGCGATGAACAACGCCAGCCGCTGCCACAACGGCCAGTCGAGCGCACCGCTGTAGTGCCAGGCGAGCAAGGCGCCCAACTCGGCATGATGACTGAGCGCCGAGCGGCGCCCCCGGCCGAGCAGATAGTCCTGGAACCAGGGGGTCGCCTTGCCGATGTCGTGGAACAGGCCAGCGTGATAGGCGAGCGCACGGATCTCGGGGCACGCGCCGGGGGCGATGCTCGCCGCCGCGCGCTCGGCGACCCGCTGCAGATGCGCGGGCAGCGGGTCGCCCGGGTGGGCCAGGGTCTCAGAGAAAGGCGATGGTCTCGGTGTCGCGGACATGCAGCATCCCCTCCGTGGCCTGGACCCGGATCGGTCCACCGTCATCGGCCACCACTACCTCGCGATAGCGGTGCACCACCCGCTCAGGGTCCATCAGCGTCGGCATCCGCACCCGACGATAGAGCCGACCGTCGTCATAGTGCACCTTGAGCCCATCGCCGATGGGCACCGCGCTCGCCACCCGATACGTCCCCGCCGGCAACGCCCGCGCCTCGCCGGCAGCGACCCAGCGGGTCTCGGCCAGGCAGGCGGCGAGCCCCAGACAGGGGGTGTAGACGCTGTATCCGTCGCGCAGCGACTCGGCCAACCGCGCCGCCTGGTCTGCATCGAGTCCGCCGACATGGATGCGGAAACAGGGATCGCGCAGGAACTCGCAGTTGACCTGAGTATGAGTGTTGGCCCCGGCGCGCGGACGGAAGAAGGCGTCGGTACCGTCCTTGGTCTGCAGCAGGTTGAGCGCCGCGCGCATCACCCGCAGCGGCGCGCGCAGCCCCACTGCCACCCGTACCCGCTCCCAGCCGAGCGCGGCGTGGTAATCCTCCTTGCCGAGGCCGAGCACGGCGCCGAGCAACCCGAGCACCGCCGGGGGCGGCGGCAACGGATAGCTCACCGGACTCATCGCCGAGTAGGGCTTCTTGAACAGCGCAGACTCGCCGCTGAGGTCGAAGGCCAGGACCTGCATGGCTAGAGCTCCAGCGCCTGGGGCTCCAACCCGGCGGCACGGGCGAGCGCGATGAAGTCATCGACCTGCTCACCGGCACGACAACGCAGTCGCGCATCGGCCATCACCCGCAGTCCGGTGAGCCTCGACATCGCCGACCAGCCCTGGAGCAGCTCGCCGACATCGAGGGTGAAGTCGCGGGTCGAGCGCAGCGCGGTGTCCTCGCGGCCCTGGTCGGCGAGCGCGATACGCCGGGGCAGCGCGCCCAACCGATATCCGGGCTGATACTCGGCAACGACCAGCAACAGCGGATCGTGACCGAGCTTGGAATGGGTGTTGAGGTCTGCGGTGCCGCGCCACAGCGCCGCGAGCAGGGCATCGAGATCCGTCGCGCTCATCCGCGTGCGGCGCGCGGCCGCCTCATTGACCACGCCATAGGCCGCGATCAACGCATAGGGCAGCAGCCAGCGCTCGGCAAACGATTTCTGGTTCGACTTGGCATTACCGGCGTAGGCGGCGGTCTGCTGCACCAGGGTCGGACTGACCCGGTGCAGCGAGCGGTTGAAGGCGGCGAACTGGGTCGCGCCGGTGAGCTGCAACGAGGGTTCGTTCTTGCCCAGCGGCAGGGTGGCGCCGAACAGCCGTGCATCGATACAGCCGCTGAGCACCGCCTCCTCCAACGCCTGCCGCCGGGCCTCGCCCTTCTTGTCCCGCGCCACCTCTTTCAGGAACTGCTCGGCGCGATCCTTACCCTCGCAAAGGTGTCCGTCGGCCTTGAGGGTGTCGCGGATCAGCACCTCGCGCCCGGCGGCGAGACGACGCTCGACATCGGGCTCCTGGGCGAGGAAGTAGTCGCGCACGGTGCGCTTGATACGCACGTCGCTGACCGTCGCCTCGCCGGTCTCGGGGTCGGTGCGCGGACGGTTCTCGTCGAGCGGGTCGCCATTGGGGTTGCAGTCCCTGGCCTCGTAGACGAACAGGATCTCGTAGCGATTGGTGATCGGTTGCATGGTGTGGTCCTTGCGCGATGCGATGAACGATGGCTCAGGCGGCGGACTCGGCCGCCGCGCGGTCGAGCTGGCCGATGCGATAGGCGAGGCTGTAGCCGAGGGTGAAGGCGAAGGTGGCCTCCTCGTCGCTGATCGACCAAGTGTCGCCACAGTAGATCCAGGCGTTGGCGAGATCGGGATCGAGTCCGGTGATGACATAGCCGAGCTTGTCGTACTGGGCGAGCTTGGCATGGCCCTCGCGATAGAGTCGGCGCAACTGCTCGCGGGTGAGCACGCGACCGACGAACTTCTTGGCAAAGGGCGCGCCGCCTCGCTCCTGGTGTTGCACCGAGGTGACCTGCGCGACATAGCAGCCGGTGAGGAAGGCCACCACCAGCTCGGGGCGGTGGAAGAAGTCTTGGTGCTCGCGCACATAGCGCCCATAGGCACTGTCCGGGATGACCTCTGACATGACGGGGTGCTCCTTCACGGATGGGGGGACGATCAGGCCGGTGCGCCGGGCGAAGCGGTACAGCCCCCAGGCCTGACGGGTGGTGTAGTGCAGCAGTTTCGGATCGCGGCGACCGATGGCGACCATCCGCGCCACCAGGGCGTGGAGGAAGTGGCGCCGATCGATCGCGCGGGCGGCAAAGAGCGCGGACAGCCAGTCGCGCACCGTCTCGTCGCTCGGCTTGAGACCGGCGTCGGAGAAGTCGCGGAAGGTATTGGCGGTGATCCGCAGCGGCTTGTCCTCCTTCTTGTCCACCTGGATCAGATCGGGCGCCGCGGCGATCTCCTTCACCGCGCGGTGCAACGCCCGCAGCCGGCTCGGCAGGAGCTGCTGCACCTCGGCCTGGACCCGCCAGGCGGCGTTCTGCTTCTTGTAGAACACCAGCGCGAAGGCGAGCTGGTCGCCACGCGCGGCGAAATCGTCGACCAGCTCCAGCTCGTCGGCGACCAGATCCGCGGTGCGGTCGAGCCGGTAGCGCTCCGGGTGCTGCTCCAGGCGCCAGCCCAGCTCCTCGCGCACCTCGGGGTCGTTGCTGTAGGGGAGGATCAGATAGGTCTGACCGGCCATGGAGGCACTCAGCCGACCCTCGACGAGATTGATGGTGTCGGTGATACGCAGCGCGCAGTCGCCGCAGACCGGGAAGTTGCGATGCGCCGCGTCGGCGCGGAAACCACCGGCGATGCTGCCGGGATTGTTGAGGTTGTAGCAGGCGAGCACCGAATAGTTACCGTAGACGGTCCGCCCCGCGCCGCCGCAGACGGCGCAGCAGCCCGACTCGCGCACCCCGCCGCCGGCAAAGGCCCGCAGCGCCTGACGCACCAACACCTCGCGCACCGCCGGCCAGCCGTACACCGGCGCCATCGCTGCATCGGCCCAGTAGAGATAGCCGCGATGGTCGGCGTCCTCGCCGGCTGCCGCGCGCGCCTCGCGCACGGCAGCGAGGATGGTCTCGGACTCGCGCTCGAAGGTTGCAAGCGTCGCCGCGAGCCAGTCGCGCCCTTCGACCGAGACCTCCTCGGCCTCGGCGAGCTGGACGACCGCGCGCTTCAACCGCGCCAGGGTCTTGGTCGGATCTGCATCAGAGAACTTGCAGCACGGGGTGAGGTCGGTCCCGTTCGGCGGCCCCGAGCGATAGACGACCCCCTGGTTGCCGTTGTACGGCTTGCACCCGACCCAGCCGCCGGCTGCGTCGAAGCACAGCGCCTGCCCGCGGTCGTAGTTCTCCGGCATGCCCTCGTTGAGCCGTTCCCAGGCGGCGCGCTCGGGCAGGCAGCGGCTGAATTCGTAAAATCGTTGAAACATCCTTGGTCCCTCGTCCCCCCACCGCGGTCTCTGTGACGGCCATCCAACCACGGCGACCCCGTCGAGGCCAGCGCCACAAGCTTGTCGAGATGCCGTACACATCCCCATGCTATAGCATCGCGTGACACCATCGGTTGGCCCCGGTCAATCCCGGCGAGGCAGCACGCCGAACCGGTCGCACCATCACCCCGACCCGACCCCGGCGCCCCGGCAAACATCCGGGGCGTCGCCGATTCAGGACACCGCAACCCCGTGAACGACACCATCCGCCTGCGCGGCGTGCGCCAGAACAATCTCAAGGACCTCGACCTCGACCTGCCGCTCGGCGAGCTGACGGTGGTGACCGGGGTCTCGGGCTCGGGCAAGTCGTCGCTGGCCTTCGACACCGTCTATGCCGAGGGTCAGCGCCGCTATGTCGAGACCTTCTCGCCCTATGCGCGTCAGTTCCTCGACCGCATGGACCGCCCCGCCGCCGAGCGCATCGAGGGCATCCCGCCGGCGATCGCCATCGACCAGACCAACCCGGTGCGCACCTCGCGCTCGACCGTCGGCACCATGACCGAACTCAACGACCACTTGAAGCTGTTGTTCGCCCGCGCCGCGCGGCTGTTCTGTCACGGTTGTGGCCGGGCGGTGTGGCGCGACCGCCCCGAGGACATCTGGGAGGCCCTGCTCGCCAGCCATCGCGACGCCCGCGCGCTGATCTGCTTCGAGGTCGAGGTGCCCGAGTCACTGGGGGTGGAGCAGGTGCGGGCGATGCTCGCCCAGCAGGGCTATGTGCGGCTGTTGGAGGAGACCGACACCAGCATCACCGTGATCCAGGACCGGCTGCGGATCGCCCCCGAGCAGCGCGCGCGCGCCCTGGAGGCACTGGAGACAGCGTTGGAGAAGGGCCACGGCCGGGTGCGGGTCCACCCGCTCGATGCAGCGCGCGCGCCCGGCCCGGCGCTGCGCTTCTCCGCCGAGCTGCACTGCCCCGACTGCGACATCCGCTATCGCGAACCGAGCCCGGGTCTGTTCTCCTTCAACTCGCCGGTGGGGGCCTGCCCGAGCTGTCGGGGCTTCGGGCGTACCATCGGCATCGACTGGGACCAGGTCGTCCCCGATCCCGCCAAGACCCTGCTCGCTGGTGCGATCAAACCGATCCAGAGCGACAGCTATGCCGAGGTCCAGGACGACCTGCTGCGTTTCGCCCACGCCCGTGGCATCCCCACCGACATCCCCTGGTCGGCGCTCACCGCGGCCGACCGCGACTGGGTGATCGACGGCGAGGGCGAGTGGGAGGACGGCGTGTGGTACGGGCTGCGCCGCTTCTTCGCCTGGCTGGAGGGACGCAGTTATAAGATGCACGTGCGGGTGCTGCTCTCGCGCTATCGCGCCTATGCGCCCTGCAGCCAGTGCAACGGGGCCAGACTCGAAGACGAGGCGCTCGACTGGCGACTCGGCGACGCCGCACTCGCCGCGCGCACCCTGCCCGTCGCGGCGCGCTTCCGTCACGATCGCGTCACCATGGACACGCAACGCTGGGCGGCGCTGCCGGGGCTCGCGCTGCACGACCTGATGTGTCTGCCGCTGGCGCGACTGCGCGACTTCTGCGACGCGCTCACCCTCGACGCCGGGCTCGATCAGGCGCTCGATCAACTGCTCGGCGAGATCCGCGCGCGGCTGCGCTATCTGTGCGCGGTCGGGCTCGGCTATCTCACCCTCGATCGACAGTCGCGCACCCTCTCCGGCGGCGAGGTACAGCGCATCAACCTCACCACCGCGCTCGGCACCTCGCTGGTCAACACCCTGTTCGTGCTCGACGAGCCGAGCATCGGGCTGCACCCGCGCGACATGGCTCGGCTGGTCGCGGTGCTGCAGCGGCTGCGCGCGGGCGGCAACTCGCTGCTGGTGGTCGAGCACGACCCCCTGGTGATGCTCGCCGCCGACCGTATCATCGACATCGGCCCGGGGCCCGGCGAGCACGGCGGCGAGGTGGTGTTCTCGGGCAGCCCGCAGGCACTGCTCGCGGCCCCCGAGTCGCTCACCGGCGCCTATCTCGCCGGGCGCCGCCGCGTCGCCCCGGAGCGCGCGGCGCGCCCGATCGACGAGGCCACCCGCTGGCTGCGCCTGCGCGGCGCGCGCGTGCACAATCTCAAGGGGGTCGATGTCGACATCCCGCTCGACCGGCTGGTGGTGCTCACCGGGGTCTCGGGCTCGGGCAAGTCGACCCTGCTCCACGAGGTGCTCTATCGCGCGCTGTGCCAGCGCAAGGGACACCCCGACGGCACGCCGGGGGCGTTCGAGGGCCTTGAGGGCGATGCCGCGATCGGCGACGTCAGCCTGCTCGATCAATCGAGCATCGGGCGCAGCTCGCGCTCCAACCCGGCGAGCTATGTCGGCGCCTTCGACGTGCTGCGCAAGCGCTTCGCCCGCGCCCCGCTGGCCGCCGCGCGCGGCTACACCGCCGGCACCTTCAGCTTCAACAGCGGCAACGGACGCTGCCCGGGCTGCGGCGGCACCGGCTTCGAGCACGTCGAGATGCAGTTCCTCGCCGACGTCTATCTGCGCTGCCCGGACTGCGACGGGCGTCGTTATCGCGACGAGGTGTTGGAGGTGCGCCTGCCCGGCGCCGATCCCGAAGCGCGCCCGCGCTCGATCGCCGAGGTGCTGGAGATGACCGCCACCGAGGCGCTCGCCTTCTTCGCCGGCGATGCCGAGATCGCCCGCGCCCTGGCCCCGCTGCAGGCCGTCGGGCTGGGCTATCTACGACTCGGCCAGCCGGTGCCGACGCTCTCCGGCGGCGAGGCGCAGCGGCTCAAGCTCGCCGCCCACCTGGGTAAGCGTGCGCGCCGGCGCAAGGACGCGCCGGGGCTGCTGTTCCTGCTCGACGAGCCGACCACCGGGCTGCACTTCGCCGACATCGCGGTGCTGCTCGAGGCCTTCGAGCGGCTGATCGAGCAGGGCCACTCGCTGCTGGTGATCGAGCACAACCTCGATGTGATCGGCGCCGCCGACTGGCTCATCGACCTCGGTCCCGAGGGCGGCGAGGACGGCGGCGAGCTGGTCTGCTGCGGCACGCCCCGGCAGGTCGCCGAACACCCCGGGAGCCACACCGGGCAGGCACTGCGCGAGAGCTGGGCCGCGCCCCAGGCGGTCGCCGAGAGCGGCGCCGACGCTCAGGCCGTGACCGCGCCTGCGGCGATCGAGATCCGTCACGCCCGCGAGCACAACCTCAAGGATCTCACCCTGTCGATCCCGCGCGACCGGCTCACGGTCATCACCGGGGTCTCGGGCAGCGGCAAGAGCACCCTGGCCTTCGACATCCTCTTCGCCGAGGGCCAGCGACGTTATCTGGAGTCGCTCAACGCCTATGCCCGCCAGTTCGTGCAACCGGCCGCGCGCGCCGAGGTCGATGCCATCCACGGCATCCCGCCGACCGTGGCGATCGAGCAGCGCACCAGTCGCGGCGGGGCCAAGAGCACCGTCGGCACCCTCACCGAGATCCATCACTATCTGCGCCTGCTCTATGTCCGGCTCGGGGTGCAGCACTGTCCCGACTGCGGGGTGGCGATCGAGCCGATGTCGGCGGCGGCAATCCTCGCCCGCATCCTCCGCGAGCACCGTGGCGAGCGGGTGGAGTTGCTGGCCCCGCTGGTGAGCGCGCGCAAGGGCATCTACAAGGAGCTGGCGGCCTGGGCCGCAGGCAAGGGCTGGCAGCGGCTGCGGGTCGACGGTGTGGCGCTGCCGACCGCCCCCTGGCCAGTGCTCGACCGCTTCCGCGAGCACGACATCGAGCTGCCGCTCGGCGCGCTGCGGGTCGACCCGGCGCACGAGGCCGAGCTGCGCGCCGCGCTCGACCAGGCGCTCGAGCTCGGCAAGGGCGTGGTGCGGGTGGCGCGACTCGACGCCGCCGGCGGCTGGGGCGCCGAGCAGGTCCACTCCACCGCACGGGCCTGTCCCGACTGCGGGCGTGCCTTCGCCGAGCCCGACCCCCGGCTGTTTAGCTACAACTCGCGTCACGGCTGGTGCCCGAGCTGTCTCGGCAGCGGCCGGCTGATCGCCGGGCTCGACGACAGCCACAGCGGCGAGGAGGCGCAGTGGCAGGAGGGCGAGATCGGCGCGGCCGCGGTCTGTCCGGCCTGCGACGGCGCGCGACTCAACCCGGTAGCGCGCGCGGTGCGTTTCCACGACCAGTCGATCGACGGGCTCTCGGCGCTAAGCGTCGAGCGGGCGGCGGCCTGGCTCGATGCGCTGGTACTCGATGCCCGCGAGCAGGCGATCGCCGGCGATCTCATCCATGAGGTGCGCGACCGGCTCGCCTTCCTCGCCGAGGTCGGGCTCGGCTATCTCGGGCTCGACCGCGCCGCGCCCAGCCTCTCCGGCGGCGAGGCCCAGCGCATCCGTCTGGCCGCGCAGCTCGGCTCCAACCTGCAGGGGGTGTGCTACGTGCTCGACGAGCCGACCATCGGCCTGCACCCGCGCGACAACGCCCTGCTGCTCGCCAGCCTCGAGCGCCTGGAGGCCAAGGGCAACACCATCGTGGTGGTCGAGCACGACGAGGAGACCATCCGTCGCGCCGGTCATGTCATCGACCTCGGCCCCGGCGCCGGGGTACGCGGCGGCCAGGTGATCGCCGAGGGCGACGCCGCGGCACTGATCGCCAACCCCGATTCGCTCACCGGGCGCTACCTCGCCCGCGCCCACGGTCGCGACCGGCCAGCGCGCCCCGCCCCCGGCGAGCGCCAACGGCTGCGGGTCGAGGGCGCGCACCGCAACAATCTCCAGGACCTCGACGTCGAGCTGCCGCTGGGACGGCTGGTGGCGGTCACCGGGGTCTCGGGCTCGGGCAAGTCGACCCTGGTGCGCGAGGTGCTCGGCGCCACCCTCGGCAACCTGCTCGGCGCCGATCGGCCGACGCGCGCGCGCAAGCGCGACCTGATCGGCTGTCGTGCCATCCACGGCTGGCAGGCGCTCACCCGGGTGCTGGAGGTCGACCAGACCCCGATCGGGCGCACCCCGCGCTCCTGCCCGGCGACCTATGTCGGCATCTGGGACCGGGTGCGGCGACTGTTCGCCGCCACCCAGGAGGCGCGCATCCGCGGCTGGAGCGCGGCGCGCTTCTCCTTCAACACCGCCGGCGGGCGCTGCGGCGCTTGCGACGGTCAGGGGGTACAGCGCATCGAGATGAGCTTCCTGCCCGATGTGCGCATCCCCTGCGAGCAGTGCGACGGCACCCGCTTCGACCGCGAGACGCGCGCGGTGCGCTATCTCGGGCTCGACATCGGCCAGACCCTGGCGCTGAGCGTCGACGAAGCGGTCGAGCACTTCGTCGCCCACCCGGCGATCCATCACCCGCTGACCCTGTTGCAAGACGTCGGGCTCGGCTATCTCACCCTCGGGCAGCCGAGCCCGACGCTCTCCGGCGGCGAGGCACAGCGGCTCAAGCTGGTCACCGAGCTAGCGCGGGCGCGGCCTGGCGCCGACGGCCTGACCGATCGCCCCACCCTCTATCTGCTCGACGAGCCGACGGTGGGGCTGCACATGGCCGATGTCGAACGTCTGCTCGGGGTACTGCAACGCCTGGTCGACGCCGGGCACAGCGTGGTGGTGATCGAGCACAACCTCGACCTGATCGCCGCCGCCGACTGGGTGCTCGACCTCGGCCCCGAGGGCGGCGCGGCGGGCGGGCGGCTGGTTGCCGCCGGGACGCCGGAGACCATCGCCGCGCACCCCGAGCTGCCGACCGGGGCGGCGCTACGGGCGCACCTGCAGTGAGCAGCGCCGCCAATCACATTGAGTGTGCGCGGGAACTCCTCGACTGCGATCCGTCAAACCCTGCGCAACGCAAAGCTGGCACACTGCCCAGCCCGCAGCTGCCAAGACATCAAGGAGATACCGCCCGATGAAGACGCTCATCCACTGGTCGCTGGCACCCGCCCTGCTCATCGCCGCCAGCGCACACGCCGAGACCCTGCCCGATCCACGGGCCGCCGAGGCCAAGACGATCATCCAGCAGTTTGCCGGCGCCCTGCAGGGCGAACTCCAAGACGCGATCGCCTCCGGCGGCCCGGTACGCGCGATCGAGGTCTGCGAGACGCGCGCCCCGGCAATCGCCGACGAACTCAGCACCCGCACCGGTTGGTCGGTCGGGCGCACCAGCCTCGGGGTGCGCAACGCCGCGCGTAACACCCCGGACGACTGGGAGCGCGAGATCCTCGACCAGTTCGAGGAGCAGCGCGCCGCCGGCGAGCCGGTGGCCGACCTCGCCCATGCCGAGGTGGTCGAGGACGAGGACGGACGCCGTTTCCGCTTCATGAAGGCGATCCCCACCGCCGAGGTCTGCCTCGCCTGCCACGGCGACCACCTCACCCCCGAGGTGGCGGCCGCCCTGGACGAGCGTTATCCTGAGGACGATGCACGCGGCTATCGCGCGGGTGACATCCGGGGTGCCTTCACCCTGGCCAAGCCGCTCTGAACCCACAGCGCCCCGGCCCCGCGCGTCGGGGCGCGCAGGCATGAGCCCATGGCCGACGAACTGTTCGATCTCAGCTATACCGGCGCCATCGCCCCCGGCGCCGACCCCGCCCAGGTACGCCAACGGCTCTGTGCCATCTTCAAGCTCGCCGGCCCCGGTTGCGAACGGCTGTTCAGCGGCAAGCGCGTGGTGGTCAAACGTGGCGTCGATGCCGCGACCGCAGCCCAGTACCGTCAGGTCTTCACCCAGGCCGGCGCGGTGCTGGAGGTGACCTCGAGCGGGCGCCCCGCCCCCGCCCCGCAACCGCGACGCCCGGCGCCAGACGGCCCGGTGGAGGATCCCGCAGGCTCCCCCGAGACCCTCGCCCGGATCGATGGCGAGGCGTTGGCACTGGCCCCGCAGGACGGCTTCCTCGAACCGCCGCGCACGGTTAAGATGCCCGCCATCGACACCAGCCACCTGAGCCTGGTGCAAGGCGCCGACTGGACCCTGGCCGATTGCGAGCCGCCGCCGACGCCGATCCCGACGCCCGACATCGATCACCTCGCGCTGGTCGAGATCGAGCCCGAAGAACAACGACAGGAACGCAGCGACTGACCCCTCCATGACCATCGACTTCGAGCATCTCGTCATCGGCGCCGGCATCAGCGGACTCGGCGCCGCGCACTTCTCCGCGCGTCGCGGCCACTCCACCCTGGTGCTGGAGGCGCGCGATCGCATCGGCGGCTGCATCAACAGCCAGACCTTCGAGGACCAGGGCGGTTTCTGGGTCGAGTCGGGCGGACACACCTGCTTCAACAGCTACGGCAACCTGCTGACCATCCTTGATGATTTGGGGCTGACCGAGCAGGTCCAGCCCAAGGTCAAGGTCGGCTACTCGCTGTGGCAAGACGGCGAGCGCCGCTCGATCCGCTCGGCGTTGCACCTCGGCGAGGCGATCCGCTCGCTGCCGCGGATGTTCCGTGAGCCCAAGGCCGGGCGCAGCGTCGCCGACTACTACAGCGCCGTCCTCGGTCGGCGCAACTACGACGACCTGTTGCGTCACGCCTTCCAGGCGGTGATCTGCCAGCCCGCCGACGACTACCCGGCCGAGGCGCTGTTCCGGCGCAAACCACGGCGCAAGGAGGTGATCAAGGCCTTCACCTTCGCGCGCGGGCTCTCGACCATCCCCCAGGCAATCGCCGCACAACCGGAGATCGAGGTGCGCACCGGCCAGGAGGTCGAGCGCATCGAGCGCACCGACGCGGGCTTCCGGGTGCACCTCGCCGGTGGCGAGCGCATCGGCGCCGCCCGGCTCACCCTGGCGGTGCCGCCACCGGTGGCCGCCGCGCTGATGCCCGAGGGCTTCGAGCAGGCACGCACGGCGATCGACGGCATCGGCATGGCCGAGATCGAGACCCTGGTGCTGGTGTTCCGCGCCGCCGAGGTCGACATCAAGCCGATGGCCGGGCTGATCGCGATCGAGGACGCCTTCTACTCCTCGGTCTCGCGCGACTTCCTCCCCGACCCCGAGCTGCGCGGCTTCGCCTTCCACTGCCGTCCCGGCGCACTCGACGCCGAGGCCCAGATCGCGCGCGCCTGCGCCACCCTCGACCTGCGCCCCGATCAGGTGCTCGACCAGGCGCGGGTGCACAACCGTCTGCCGGCGCTGCGCGCTGGTCACGCCGAACGGGTCGCCGCGCTCGACGCCGCGCTCGACGGTACCCCGCTGGCGGTCACCGGCAACTGGTTCCTCGGTGTCTCGATCGAGGATGCGCTCACCCGCAGCCGCAGCGAACACGACCGCCTGTTCGCAACCCGATGACCCACCACCCGTTCGCACGAGGAACCGACCGCATGCGCAAGCTGTTGACCGCCATCGCCCTGCTCGCCCTGAGCGCCCCGCTCGCGGCCGAGGTCATCGGCAGCGTCTCGACCAAGTTCAAGATCCTCGGCCCCAACGACAAGATCGTCGTCGAGGCCTTCGAGGATGAGGATATCCCCGGCGTCGTCTGCTATATCAGCCGCGCCAAGACCGGCGGGGTCTCCGGCGCGGTCGGGGTCGCCGAGGACACCTCGGACGCCTCGATCGAGTGCACCCAGGTCGGCCCGATCACGCTGCCCGACGCGGTGCGCGACGGCAAGCAAGACGGCGAGGAGGTGTTCAAGAAGCGCACCTCGCTGCTGTTCAAGAGCCTGCAGGTGGTGCGCTTCTACGACGCCCCGCGCCATGCCCTGGTCTATCTGAGCTACAGCGACAAGATCATCGAGGGCTCACCGAAGAACAGCATCTCGGCCGTCGCCATCCAGCCCTGGCCGCAACAGGCCGACTGAAACGACCATGGCCAGTCCGCGCAACCACCTGCTCACGCTCCTGCTGCCACTGGCACTCACCGGACCGCTGCCGGCGAGCGCCGACAACGCCTTCGTCACCGACCCCGAGGCGCCGACGCCCTCGAGCGTGCGCGAGGGCACGCGCTGGCAGGAGCGCGCCACCCCGCCTCCCCCCTGGCCGGAGGAGGCCGACCTGATCGAGTTCGAACTCGACCAGCCACATGCCGGGTTCCGCTACTTCATCGACGGTCGCCACCTGCAGGTCGGCAGCGACGACGTGGTGCGCTACACCCTGGTCGCACAGGCGCCGAGCGGCGCCCGCAACCTCTCCTTCGAGGGGCTGCGCTGCACCCCGCGCGGCACCTACAAGACCTATGCCTATGGTGCCGCCGGGCGCTTCGTACTGCTCGACGAGCCGCAGTGGCAGCCAATCGGCGACCACGCCCACGAGCGCTTCCGTCAGGAGTTGTGGCGACATCACTTCTGCGTCCCACGCGGCTTCACCCCGCGCCCCCGCAAGGACATGCTGCGCTCGCTACAGGGCCACATCGCGCCCCGCCAGAACAGCGGCTTCCTCACCGATTGAGCGCGCACGGCGCCGCGTGCGCCGCGCCGTCACCGCGCTGGAAGCGGTGCACGGCAGTCGCCATATCCGACCCTATGTTGCACAGGATTCACAGGTCCCCCGATGCCCAATCCCTTGCTTGACACTCAGACCCTGCCCCCCTTCTCCCAGATCCGCCCGGAGCACGTCGAACCTGCACTCGACGCCCAGCTCGCCGCGTGTCGCGCCCAGATCGAGCGGCTCACCCGCGAGGTCGCGGTGCCGACCTGGGAAAACTTCATCGAGCCCCTGGAGGAGAGCGAGGACCGGCTCGGTCGGGTCTGGTCGCCGATCAGTCATCTCAACAGCGTGCTCAACAGCGAGGCGCTGCGCACCGCCTACAACGCCTGTCTACCCAAGCTCAGCGACTACGGCACCGAGGTCGGACAGAACGAGGCGCTGTTCCATGCCTATCGCGCCGTCGCCGCCCAGGAGCATCTCGACGCCGACCAGCGCCGGGTGCTCGACAATGCGCTGCGCGACTTCCATCTCTCCGGTGTCGACCTACCGGCCGACAAGAAGGCTCGCTACAAAGAGATCAGCCAGTCGCTGAGCGCGCTCACCAGCAAGTTCGCCGAAAACGTGCTCGATGCCACCAACGCCTGGGAACTGCACCTGGAGGACGAGTCGCGGCTGGCCGGTCTGCCCGAGTCGGCACGCGCGCTGATGCGCCAGAGCGCCGAGCAACGCGGCCTGCCGGGCTGGTTGCTGACCCTGCACATGCCGAGCTACCTGCCGGTGATGACCTATGCCGACGACCGTGAGCTGCGCGCCGAGTGCTACCGCGCACACGCCACCCGCGCCTCGGATCAGGGGCCGCACGCCGGTCAGTGGGACAACTCCGAGGTGATGGAGCAGATCCTCGCGCTGCGTCACGAGCTGGCCCAGTTGCTCGGCTTCGCCAACTATGCCGAGCGTTCGCTGGCGACCAAGATGGCTCGCACCCCGGAGGAGGTGATCGGTTTCCTCGAGGATCTGGCCAACCGTACCCTGCCGCAGGCCCGTCGCGAACTCGACGAGCTGACCGCCTTCGCCCGCGAGCACCACGGCGTCGACCAACTCGAACCCTGGGACATCGGCTACTACGCCGAGAAGCTACGCCAACACCGCTATCAGATCAGCGACGAGGAGCTGCGCCCCTACTTCCCGCTCTCACGCGTGCTCGACGGACTGTTCGGCGTCGCCGAGCGGCTCTTCGGGGTGCGCTTCCAGGAGGTCGAGGCGTTCGACACCTATCACCCCGACGTGCGCTTCTTCGAGATCCGCGACGCCGAGCACGGCGCGCTGCGCGGTCAGTTCTATCTCGACCCCTTCGCCCGTCCACACAAACGCGGCGGGGCCTGGATGGACACCTGCAGCGATCGCATGCACAGCGCCACCCGCGACCAGATCCCGGTGGCCTATCTGGTGTGCAACTTCGCCCCGCCGGTCGGCGAGCGCCCAGCACTGCTCACCCACGACGAGGTCGAGACCCTGTTCCACGAGTTCGGCCACGGCCTGCACCACCTGCTGACCAAGGTCGACTACCCGGCGGTGGCGGGGATCAATGGGGTACCCTGGGACGCCGTCGAGCTGCCCAGCCAATTCCTCGAGAACTGGTGCTGGGAGCGTGAGTCGCTGGACCTGTTCGCGCGTCACTGGGAGACCGACGAGCCGCTGCCCGAGACCCTCTACCAACGCATGCGCGCGGCCAAGCACTTCCAGTCGGCGATGCAGATGGTGCGTCAGCTCGAGTTCGCGCTGTTCGACTTCCGCATCCATCTCGAATACGACCCGGCACGCGGCGGACGCATCCAGGAGATCCTGCAGGCGGTGCGCGATCAGGTCGCGGTGATCCATCCGCCGGCCTTCCATCGCTTCGCCCACGGCTTCTCGCACATCTTCGCCGGGGGCTATGCCGCCGGTTACTACAGCTACAAGTGGGCCGAGGTGCTCTCTGCCGACGCCTTCTCGCTGTTCGAGGAACGCGGGGTGTTCGACGCCGCCACCGGGCGTGCCTTCCGCGAGCACATCCTTGAGCGCGGCGGTGCCGAGGACGCAATGACGCTGTTCGTGCGCTTCCGCGGGCGCGAGCCCGACACCGAGGCGCTGCTACGCCAATCCGGGATCGCGGCATGAAGTACCGCGACCTGCGCGACTTCATCGCCCAGCTCGAGGACCGCGGCGAGCTGGTGCGGGTGCGCGAGCCGGTCGACCCGCACCTGGAAGTGACCGAGATCTGCGACCGCACCCTGCGCGGCGGCGGCCCGGCACTGCTGTTCGAGCGCCCCAGGGGCTCGGAGATCCCGCTGCTCGGCAACCTCTTCGGCACCCCCCGCCGGGTGGCGCTGGGGATGGGCGAGGACTCGGTCGAGGCGTTGCGCGAGGTCGGCCGGTTGCTCGCCTTCCTCAAGGAGCCGGACCCACCGAAGGGGATGAAGCAGGCCTGGGAGAGCCTGCCGATCTTCAAGAAGGTGCTCGATATGGCCCCCAAGGTGCGACGCAACCCGCCCTGCCAGGCGCACCAGCTCAGCGGTGAGGCGGTCGACCTCGGACGACTGCCGATCCAGCACTGCTGGCCGGGCGATGTCGGTCGTCTGATCACTTGGGGGCTGGTGGTCACCCGCGGCCCGGAGAAGCCACGCCAGAACCTCGGCATCTATCGCATGCAGGTGCTCGGTCGCAATCGGGTGATCATGCGCTGGCTGGCGCACCGTGGTGGCGCGCTCGACTATCGCGACTGGCAGCGTGCCCACCCCGGCGAGCCCTTCCCGGTGGCCGTCGCGCTCGGCGCCGATCCGGCGACCATCCTCGGCGCCGTCACCCCGGTGCCCGACACCCTCTCGGAGTACGCCTTCGCCGGGCTGCTGCGCGGCAGCCGCACCGAGCTGGCGCGCTGCCAGGACTCCGACCTGCAGGTGCCGGCGAGCGCCGAGTTCGTGCTCGAGGGCCACATCCATCCCGACGACATGGCCCCAGAGGGCCCCTTCGGCGACCACACCGGCTACTACAACGAGGTCGACGACTTCCCGGTCTTCACCATCGAGCGCATCACCCATCGCGAGCGCCCGATCTATCACAGTACCTATACCGGTCGCCCACCCGACGAGCCGGCGATCCTCGGGGTGGCGCTCAACGAGGTCTTCGTGCCCATTCTGCAGAAGCAGTTCCCGGAGATCGTCGACTTCTACCTGCCGCCCGAGGGCTGCTCCTATCGCCTCGCGGTGGTGAGCATCCGCAAGCAGTACCCGGGGCACGCCAAGCGCGTGATGATGGGGGTGTGGTCCTTCCTGCGCCAGTTCATGTACACCAAGTTCGTCATCGTCGTCGACGAGGACGTCTGCACCCGCGACTGGAAGGACGTGATCTGGGCGATGACCACTCGGATGGACCCGGCGCGCGACACGGTGACGATCGAGAACACCCCGATCGATTATCTCGACTTCGCCTCGCCGGTCTCCGGACTGGGCTCGAAGATCGGCTTCGACGCGACCAACAAGTGGCGAGGCGAGACCGACCGCGAGTGGGGCGAGCCGATCCGTATGGACGCGGCGGTGCGCGAGCGGGTCGACCGGATGTGGGATCGGCTGGGCATCGAACTGCCCGAGACGGGATCAGGATGGCGCTCGTCCTGAGCGCCCTCCCCTGCGCCCGCCAGCGCACTGGCCGGCGGGCGCGGGCATGGTTGCGGCGGGATCAGTAGCGCCCCCCTCCACGCGGGCGCTCCGCCCGCGGCCTGGCCTCGTTGACGGTGAGCTTGCGCCCCTTCATCTCGCTCTCGTTGAGCGCCTTGATCGCGGTATCCGCCTCCGAGTTGTTGGGCATGTCGACGAAGCCGAAGCCCTTCGACTGCCCGGAGAACTTGTCCTTGATCACCTCGGCACTGGCGAGTTCGCCGAATCCGCTGAAGATGTCCCTCAGCTCATCATCGGTCACGCTATAGGGGAGATTTCCTACGTAGATCCTCATCGCTATCTCTCGGGCTCGTGTGTGTTGATCGAACGAAAACTGTCGGCCGGCCAACACACAAGCCACCCCGACAGTGGACGATATCCAAGCCCGCGACTGGCGAAGGAGACAACCTTCTCGGCGGGTTCACGGCGACAGAGTCGTATACAAAAAGTGTAAAACCAGGAGATCACTGGCAAGCGGAGTGAAGCGGGAGGAGGGCTGGGGCACATCCGGTGCTCGACTCCGACCGAGTGTCCGAAAGGGTCGGAGTTGGCGTTCAGCAGAGGTTGGATCCCAAAGAAAAAAACCCGTAGACACTCCGGCGTGTCTTTACACTTGCATACTCGTCTGGGGGCGTTCGAGATCCTGGCAGTCGCCGCGATTGACTCTGGGGGAAAGCTAGTGGATCGGAAACATGGCGTCAACAAAGAGACCATTAAAATTATCTGGTCAAGGATAAGCCGATCCGAGGCCACCGCAGCCGCTCGGGACGGCCACGGTGGCAAGAGGCGCAACTAGCCTAACCGCCCGGGATCACTGTCGAAGCCGGCCTGACGGATCGCCGCAACCAGCTCGCTGGCATCGAGGTGCGCGCCGCGCACCCGCACCACCCCGGCGCCGAGGTCGGGCTCGGCGACCTCGACCGCGTCGATGCGCTCGAGCGCCTGACGCACGCTGGCGACACAATGATTGCAGCTCATCCCCGAGACCGGCAGGGTCAGATCCGCCGTCACGACTGGGGCCGGGGCAAGGCGTGCGCGCAACCGTCGCACGATGAGCAACAACAGCAAGGCACTGAGTAGCACGGCCGCGCTCACCCCGAGCCAGTCACCCTCAGCGCCGTGGAGGTGCGCGGCATGGGCCGCAGGGCTCTGTAGCAGGGCGTCGAACAACAGCCCGAAGGCCATGCTCATCAGCACCACCACGGCGAGATAGATCGCCAGCACGCGGCCACCGAGGGTGCGATAGACGGCCCCGAAGGTGGCGATATTGGTCGCCGGACCGGCCATCAAGAACACCAGCGCCGAGCCCGCCGGCAGACCCGAAGCGATCAGCGAGGCGGCGATCGGCACCGAGCCGGTGGTGCAGACATAGAGCGGTAGCGAGATCGCCAACACCACCAGCATCCCCAACACCCCGTGGGCCCAGGACTGCGAGGCGAAGTAGTCGGCCGGCAGCACGACGCTCAGCAGTGCTGCTAGCGCCACGCCGGCGAGCACCCACAGATCGATCGCCCCGAGCAGATCGAACACCGCATAGCGCAGCACCGGGCGCCAGCCGCGCGGCCGCGTCCCGTCATCATCCGTCGCCGCCTGTTGTGCGGGCGCCGGATCGGGACGGGTGAAGCGGTTGACCAGCCCACCGCCGATCACCCCAGTGACGAAGGCCGCACCCAGCTTGAACAGTGCGAAGGGCCAGCCGAGGAAGGCTGCACTCACCAGGATCGAGTCGACCCCGGTCTGTGGGGTACTGATCATGAAGGCGGTGGTGGCACCCTTGGAGGCGCCCTCGTTGCGCAGCCCGAGCGCCGTCGGGATCACCCCGCAGGAGCACAGCGGCAACGGCACCCCGACCAGGGTGGCGCGGGTCACACTCGCCATATCGGGGCGATTGAGACCACGATGGATGAAACCACGCGGCAGATAGACATGCATCAGCCCGGCGATCACCAGGCCGAGCAACAGCGACGGGGAGAGTTCGACCATCACCTGCCAACAGGCGGCGAGGAACGACATGATCATACGGCGGGACTCCTGGACGGCCACCGCCGGCCATCGGTACCGGCGGGGCGGGATGGATCAACCCATCGGGGCTCAGTCGAAATGGCCCTTGGCATGCTCGTCGGCGAGACGACCACCGAGCGCACCGACACTGGCGCCGATCAGCGCGCCGGCGCCGGCATCGGCACCGAACGAGCCGATGATCGCGCCGGAGGCGGCACCGATCGCCGTACCGCTCGAGACCCGGGCACCCGTGGTGTTACCACAACCGGTGACCATCAGCGCCAACACCAGCGCGAACACGGGAAAAAGGATCTGCTTCACGTATCAACTCCTGCAGCATCGGCGCCCCGGCGAACGCGCCCCCGGATGCGCCCGAGATAACCCGATGTCGGGCTCACGCCCTCAGCGGCAAGGGTAGCGTGCCGCCAGGGCACGGACGACGCCCTTGACCGGTGCCTCATCCATCAGCGTACGCTCGCTGGCATGATCTCCGGCCCAGTCGAGAAAGGCCGCCTGGGCATCGGCCAGGGTGGCCGTGGGTGGGTAGCAGACCAGCCGTTCGAGGGCCTCGTGGGCGGAGACGGCATCGTGATATTGCATGGTCGCGGCGATGAACCCCCGACAGACGACCCCCGTGGTCATCGCGGGCGCCTCTCCAGCAGGGACCATGCAGATGTTGTAGAGGTTCCTGGTGGTCTCGAAGTCGAAGTCCTGGCGCTCGAGCGCGAGCGCCGGCACACTCCACAGCGCCAGCACAGCAGCACCGAACCACCATCGTTTAAACAATCGGGTCTGTCTCATCACGGCTCCTCCGGATGGATCCAGGTGCGGGCGCCAGCGCTAATGGCACGGAAGGCCCAACCGGCTTCCTGGTGTCAGACACCTCGGCCGGCGCCCGAGCGGACACCGCCAAGCATAGCAGCCCGCCCTCAGGACGCCTCGGCCAGCGCCGCGCGCAACCCGGCGTCGAGGTCCGGATAGCGCAACTCGACCCCCAGCGATTCGCGCAGCTTGCGGTTGGAGAGTCGGCGCGACTCGGCCATGTAGGAGCGCATCCCCGTCGAGAGCTGTCCCATCGCCTCGGCCAGCGGCAGCTCGGGCGCGCGCGCCAGCCCGGCAGCCTCGGCCACCGCGCGGAAGTACTCGGTCATGGTGCTCGGGTGGCCGTCGCTGACGTTATAGACCTCGCCGTCGCCACCGCGCGCCATCGCCGCCCGGCAGGTGGTGACCAGGTCGTCGACATGGACACGATTGGAATAAGGCGCCTCCTCGGCCCGCACCAGCGGCTGGCCACTGCGCAGTCGCGCCAGCGGCAACCGGTCGGGGCCATAGATCCCGGCCACACGCAGGATCACCAGCTCGCCGCCGCTGCGCGCGCGCCACTCGCGCAGCACGCACTCGGCGTCGAGGCGCCGCCAGGCGCGATCGGCCACGGGACGCAACGGCTGCGACTCGTCCACCCAGGCCCCGTCACAGTCACCATAGACCCCGGTGGTGCTGACATAGACCAGCCGGCGCGGATTGCCGACGCGCGCGAAGTGCTCGACCAGGGCGCGGGTGACGCCGTCCTCGCGCCCCTCGCCCGGCGGCGGCGCAAGATGGAAGACCTCGGCCCCGGCCCAGTCGAGCGTGTCGACCACATCGGGCTCGCCGAGCGGCAGCCGCGCCGCCTCGATCCCCGCCGCGCGCAACCGCGCCAGCCCCTGTTCGCTGCGCACCACCCCGGTGACCGACTCGCCCGCGGCCTGGTATTGGCGCGCCAGCCGGGTGCCCACATATCCACATCCAAGGATCAACTTCACCCTGTCGTACTCCGCATGGGTTATCGATGGTGACACTATCGGCGGCGAGCAGGACGGATTGCAAGACGGTCGGGACCATGGGATTTCAGATCAGTATCGACGCCGACGGACCACGCTTCAGCACCGAGCCGGGTGAGACCGTGCTCGACGCCGCGCTGCGCCAGGGCATCACCCTGCCCCACGGCTGTCGCGACGGGCGTTGCGGCAGCTGCGCCGCGACCCTCGCCGCCGGCGAGATCGACTACCCCGGCGGCACGCCACCGGCGCTCGCCGGGCTCGGCGCCGAGCAGTGTCTGACCTGCCGCGCCGTCCCCCGCAGCGACCTGCGCCTCGACCTGCCGACGCGCCCCCGGCCCGACGAGCCACAACAGGTGCGCACCCTGCCCTGCCGGGTCGAGCGCCTCGAGCGTCTCGCCCCCGAGGTGATGGGGCTCAGCCTCAAGCTCCCCGATCACGACCCGCTGCGCTTTCGCGCCGGACAGTATCTCGACGTGCTGCTGCGCGACGGCAGCCGCCGCGCCTTCTCCTTCGCCAGCGCCCCGGCGCTCAGTCCCTATCTCGAACTGCACATCCGTCGGGTACCGGGCGGGCGCTTCACCACCGAGGTCTTCGAGCGCCTCGACGAGCGCGCGCTGCTGCGCGTCCAGGCCCCGCTCGGCGACTTCGGGCTCGATCCCACGAGCACGGCGCCGGCAATCCTGATCGGCGGCGGCACCGGCTTCGCCCCGCTCAAGTCGATGATCGATGACGCCATCGCCCGCGGCCTGCAGCGCCCGCTGCTGCTCTATCGCGGCGCCCGCACCCGCGCCGATCTCTACCTCCCCGACCTCGCCCCGCGCTGGGCCGCCGAGCACCCCTGGTTCGGCCACCAGGCGGTGCTCTCCGAGCCCGAGCCGGACTGGACGGGGCGGCGCGGCCTGGTCCATCAGGCGGTGATCGAGGATTTCCCCGACCTCGCCGGCCACCAGGTCTACATCAGCGGCCCGCCGGCGATGATCGAGCACGCCCGCCCCGCGCTGCTCGCCCGCGGCCTCGACCCGGCGGCGCTGTTCACCGACGCCTTTGTCGACACCAGTCACGCCTGAGCACACGACCGCTTGTCGGGAGACGACGCGAACAGGCACACTCTCGATCCTGCCTGCCCGCCGTCCACGAGGATCCCCATCGATGCGCGCCATCGCCGTCTCCCTGCCCCCGCTCCTGCTCGCCGTGCTGCTGACGAGCGCCTGTACGCCAGCGCACATCTCATCGACCTGGCAGGAGCTTGCCACCGCCCCTCATTACCCGAGCGTGGTGGTCTTCGGGGTCGCCGATAGCGCGCTGGTACGCCATGCCTACGAGGACAACTTCGTGCGTGCACTGCGCCAACACGGCGTCACCGCGACCCCGGGGCACCGGCTGCTCGCCGAGGCCGATGTCGCCGGGGGCAAGGCGCTGCGCGCGGCGATCGGACGTTCGAGCGCCGCTGCAGTCGCGGTGGTACACCTACGCTGCGACAGCCCTGGCGACCTCGGACTCAACCCCTTCACCCATGTCCGTATCAGCAAAGACGGCAAGCTCTACCCCTATTACACCCGGGTCCATCAGACGGTGACGGCCAACGACTACTACGCACGGGCACGGACGCTGCGGCTGGAGACCAGCCTCTATGACGCCGAGGACACCACCCTGGCGTGGTCGGGCCGCTCGGCACCGCTCGCCCCCGACTCCGAACAGACCACCATCGGTGAGCTGATCGAGGCCATGGTGGCACGGATGCGTCAGGACGGGGTGATCACCGACGACGGCGGGGTCGAACCAGCAACGGCCGGGGGCTGAGAGGCGCGCCGCGACCGCGCGCGGGGGACGACGAGACGGCAACGAGCAAGGGGTGGCGGGGCCGAGCGGCCCCGCCGGATGGCGCTAACGACACTCAGTGCTCGGCACAGAGCCGACACAGTGCCGCGAGCATCCCCGGGTCATCAGCACGATCGGCGACCTCGACCCGGGCGAAGCCGATTTCCTCGGCATGGCGTGCGGTACGCTCGGCGATCACCGCCAGCGGGGTAGCGAGGAGCTGTGCGCGCCCGGCCGGCCCGATCAGCCCCACCAGGTTGTCGAGCACCCGGTTACTGGTGGCGAGCGCCAATCCCACCCGGGCCTCCCAATCACCCAGCAGCGGCGCGACCTCATGCGCCGGACACACCCGCCGATAGACCTCGGCGAAGGCGACCTCGGCACCACGCTCGCGCAGCGCATTGGCGAACACCGCGCGCCCACCGTCACCACGTACGATCAGCACCCGCTGCCCGCTCATCTCGGCGAGTGCCGGGTGACGCAGCAGGGTCTCGCTGTCGTAGCTGTCGCGGGGCATCAGATCGACCACCAGCCCGGCCGCGGCCAGGGCCTCGGCGGTCGCTCGCCCCACCGCGGCGATGCGCGCACCGCGCGGCCACTCGGCTGCCGGAACCAGCGCCAGCGCCTGTTCGACGGCATTGACACTGACGAAATAGAGCAGGTCCCAGTCAGCGGTGAGCAACGCGCGCGCGGGCGCGGCGTCGACGGGGGGCACGATCTCGATGGTCGGCAGCCGGATCGGCCGGCCACCAGCCTCGGCGATCAGTGCACAGAGCGCGTCGGCCTGCGCCGCCGGGCGCGTCACCAAGACGCCCCGCCCACCGAGATCGCAGCCGGCCATCTCAGTGCGACTCATGCAGCGCGGCCAGGATCTCACCGGCGCCCTGGCCGAGCAGATCCTCGGCCACGCGCAGACCGATCGCCTCGGCCTCGGCGCGCGGGCCGGTGGCCTCGGCGCGCAGGATGCGCTTGCCATCGGTGGTGCCGACCAGCCCCTTGAGGGTGAGCTGGTCGCCCTCAAGCACCGCGTGGCCGCCGATCGGCACCTGACAGCCGCCGTTGAGACGGGCGTTCATCGCCCGCTCGGCGAGCACCCGGTCGGTGGTATCACGATGCGCCAGCGGCGCGATCAGCTCGTTGACGCGCGGATCGTCGCGACGGCACTCGATGCCGATGGCACCCTGGCCGATCGCCGGCAGGCTGTCGACCGGGTCGATGCAGCTGCGGATACGCGACTCGAAACCGAGCCGGATCAGCCCGGCTGCGGCGAGCACGATGGCGTCGTACTGACCGTTGTCGAGCTTGGCCAGGCGGGTGTTGACGTTGCCGCGCAGCGGCTCGATCTTGAGGTCGGGACGACGATCGGCGAGCTGGCACTCGCGGCGCAGGCTGGAGGTGCCGATCACGGCACCCTCGGGCAGATCGGCCAGGGTCTCGTACTTGTTCGAGACGAAGGCGTCATAGGGGTTCTCGCGCTCCATGATCACTGCCAAGTAGAGCCCCTCGGGGAACTCGACCGGCACGTCCTTCATCGAGTGCACCGCGATATCAGCCGTCCCCGCGAGCATCCCCTGCTCGAGTTCCTTGACGAACAACCCCTTGCCGCCGACCTTCGACAGCGGTGAGTCGAGCAGTTGGTCTCCCTTGGTGGTCATGCCCACGATCTCGACCTCGAGACCAGGGTGGATCGACTTGAGCAGGGCGGCAGTGTGCTCGGCCTGCCACATGGCCAGAGGGGACTTACGGGTAGCGATACGGATGCAATTCGACATGTTCGGTCCTGGGGACAAGAGCTGTGAATGGATAACGCCGTCGCCCGCCTGGGCGATGCGCCGACGGCGCATGATTGTGTCACAGCCGGCCGATCCGGCCCAGTGACGCATCATCCTCGCGAGGCGCGCACGATGCTCCCGTCAATTGAGACGCGGGGTTAAGGGCGGCTCGGGCAACAGCACCTCGAACGCACCGGGGTGCGGTTCGAACTCGGCGTGCAACCAGTGCGGCGAGGCCCCGAAACCGGGATAGGCGGGCACGGCGAGCAGGGCGCTCGAACGGGTCACGAAGCCATCATCACGACACTGCACCAGCGCCGCCTCCGGGACCTGGCCATCCGGGGCATCGCGCTCGACGAGCAACCGCTGCCACGCGTCCCAGTCGGCACCACTCGGGTCCGGCACCGCGGCGGCCTGGAACCGGGGCAACTGCGCGGCGATACGGGGATCGGCGGGATCGTCGAGTGCACCCGCACAGAGCATGTGCAGCCCCGCCGGGATCGGCTCGACCCGCAGCCGCTCGCCACCATCGTGGCGCAGCCAATAGGCCGCGCGCGGATCGGCGACGACTAGGTTGAAAGGACGATAGGCGGCGGGATGGAGGTCGGCGAGCGCCTCGGCGGCCGCCACGGCCTCGGCGTGATCGAGCGCCTCGAGCACCAACTCGCCACGACTGCGCTTGCCGGCTTGAGGGCCCAGGCTGGCATGCCGATCGAGGACCGCAGCCACCAGGCCATGATCGTTGACCCCGAGCCAGCTCCCCTCACCGATCAGGTCGAGCCCGGCGAACACCTCGGGGCGATCCGACCAGTGTCGACCGGGCGGCCGGCTCGGGCGTGTCCGCAGCTCGTCACGATTGGCCCCGAGCAACAGCGGCCAGTCATGCCCAGGACGGTGCAACAGCACCAGGGTACACATTCACCCACCCTCCTTCGCCTTTTGTCGTACCCGTCGGATGCGGCGTGCGAGCATCTCCGAGAGCAGTTTGAACGCCTTGCGCTGGGCCAACTGGTTGGCACTCCGAGGGGCGCTCAACAGCTCCAAACGGGCGTTAAAATAGGCCAGATCGGCCTCAAGTCGTGCAATCTGGACACGTCGCCGGTGGCGTGTCTGGGTCTGGACGTCGGGTTTTCGATACGCCATCTCGGGCCTGGCTCCGGACAAGGACTCCCTCCCTCACCGTCAAAGAGTCGTGTTCACCGGCTCCGGTGATATGGTATTAGGGGGATGTGGGTAGCATCTTCCATGGTGCACGTCCGAACCAGGGGATGGTCATCGCCCCTGAGCGGGTCCGGAGACGCAGAATGGACCCCATGATAGCGAACCATGGCGGGCCCCGGTATGGCCACGGCCGCAATCGTCTCGACCCCGCGTCCCCGAACGTCACCGACCCGACGGCACGCCGTGGCGGACACGGCGTCAGGTCCGGCGGTTCGTCACAACGAAGCCAATCGGGAACCGGCTTCGACTCAGGCCCATTCTATCAAAGGCAGATCAAGACACAGCATGAGCGCAATCCTAGAACTGTTCCGGAGTTCCGGCGCGCTTTATGGAGGCAATGCCGCCTTCATCGAGGATCTCTACGAACGCTATCTGCAAGACCCCGAGAGCATCGATCTGGCCTGGCGGGAACGCTTCGACGCCATGCGCAAGGAGGCCGCCAACGAGGTGCCACACGGCCCCGTGCGCGAGAACTTCCTGCGTCTGGCACAAGAGAGCCGGTCGCGCGCCCGCGCCCGCTCCACCGAGCACCTGGAACCGACCGCCGCCGAGAAACAGTACGCCGTACTCAGCCTGATCAACGGCTACCGCTATCGCGGGCACCAGGTCGCCGATCTCGACCCGATCGCGCTGCGTGAACAGCGGCGCATCGCCGATCTCGATCCTGCCTATCACAACCTCGATCAGGGCGACATGGACCAGGTGTTCCACACCGGGTCGCTCTACGCCCCCGACCGCATGCCGCTGCGCGAGATCCTCGAGATGCTCGAGCAGATCTACTGCGGCACCGTCGGTTCGGAGTACATGCACATCACCAGCACCCTCGAGAAGCGCTGGATCCAGAAGCGTCTCGAGGGCTACCGCGCCACCCCCGAACTCAATACCGAGGAGCGGCGCTGGCTGCTCACCCTGCTCACCGCCGCCGAGGGCATCGAGCAGTACCTGCACCAGCGCTACGTCGGCCAGAAGCGCTTCTCGCTCGAGGGCGGCGACGCGCTCATCCCGCTGCTCGACGAGATGATCCAACGCGCCGGACGCAAAGGCCAAAAAGAGGTGGTCATCGGCATGGCCCACCGCGGCCGGCTCAACGTGCTCACCAACATCTTCGGCAAACCGCCGCAAGACATCTTCGCCGAGTTCGAGGGCCGGGTGGCGATGGACTGGCGCAAGATGGCCGGCGACGTCAAGTACCACATGGGCTTCGCCACCGACATCGACACCCCCGGCGGCATGGTCCACCTGGTACTCGGCTTCAACCCCTCGCACCTGGAGATCATCGACCCGGTGATCGAGGGCTCAGTACGCGCGCGTCAACGCCGGCGCCGCGACCGCACCGGTGACCAGGTGCTACCGGTGCTGATCCACGGTGATGCCGCCTTCGCCGGGCAGGGCGTGGTGATGGAGACGCTGCAGCTGTCGCAGACGCGCAGCTACGCCACCGGCGGCACCGTGCACATCGTCATCAACAACCAGATCGGCTTCACTACCAGCCACCCGCTCGACACCCGCTCAACGCTCTATTGCACCGACGTCGCCAAGATGGTTCAGGCGCCGGTGTTCCACGTCAACGGTGACGACCCCGAGGCGGTGATCTTCGTCACCCGCATGGCGCTCGACTTCCGCAACCAGTTCCACAAGGACGTCATCATCGACCTGGTCTGCTACCGCCGCCTCGGCCACAACGAGGCCGACGAGCCGGCGGTTACCCAGCCGATGATGTATCAGAAGATCCGCCAACACCCCACCCCGCGCGCGGTCTACGCCGAGCGACTGATCGCCAACGGCGTGGTCGAGCGCGAGACGGCCGAGGCGATGGTCGCCGACTACCGTGGCTCCATCGAACAGGGCCTGGTGGTCGCCCGCCCAGTGCTCTGCGGGCTCGACCATGCCTATCGGGTCGACTGGAGATTCTGTCGCGACAAACATTGGGAACAGGATGTCGACACCGGCGTGCCGATCGATCAGCTGCGCGCACTCGCCGAGCGCCTGCTCGCCGTCCCCGAAGGCTTCGAGCTGCACCCGCGGGTGGCCAAGCTGTGGGACGAGCGACGCAAGATGGCCCAGGGCGACCAGCTTGCCAACTGGGGCTTTGCCGAGAACCTCGCCTATGCCAGCCTGGTCGAGGCCGGTACCCCGGTGCGCCTCTCCGGCCAGGACGCCGGGCGTGGCACCTTCTTCCATCGCCATGCCAAGATCCACGACCAACGCAGCGGCGAGTCCTACACCCCGTTGCAACACATCAGCCCCAACCAGGGCGCCTTCATCGCCATCGACTCGATCCTCTCCGAGGAGGCAGTGCTCGGCTACGAGTACGGCTTCGCCACCGCCGAGCCGCACGCGCTGACGCTGTGGGAGGCGCAGTTCGGCGACTTCGCCAACGGCGCCCAGGTGGTCATCGACCAGTTCATCACCTCGGCCGAGACCAAATGGGGCCTGCTCTGCGGACTGGTGATGCTGCTCCCGCACGGACTCGAGGGTCAGGGCGCCGAGCACTCCTCGGGCCGGCTCGAGCGCTTCCTCCAGCTCTGCGCCGAGCACAACATCCAGGTCTGCACCCCGACCACCCCGGCACAGATCTTCCACCTGCTGCGCCGTCAGATCGTCCGCGACTATCGCAAGCCGCTGATCGTGATGACCCCCAAGAGCCTGCTGCGCCACCGCCTTGCGGGCTCCTCACTCGAGGAGCTGGCCAGCGGTCAGTTCCAGCCGTTGATCCCCGAGATCGACCCGATCGATCCGGCCGAGGTCGAGCGGGTGGTGTTCTGTAGCGGCAAGGTCTACTACGACCTGCTCGAGGCACGGCGCGCGCGCGGCCTGAGCAATGTCGCTATCGTCCGCATCGAACAGCTCTACCCCTTCCCCAAGCGTCAGTTCGCCGAGGTGATCGAGACCTACGCCGGGACCGAGGAGGTCGTCTGGTGCCAGGAAGAGCCGCAGAACCAGGGCGCCTGGGACCAGATCAAGCACCGCTTCCACTGTCTGATCCAGGAGGGCAAGCGTCCCTACTACGTGGGACGCCCGGCCTCCGCCGCACCCGCGGTCGGCCATCGCGCCGCCCACGTCGAGCAGCACGAGCGTCTGATCGACGAGGCGCTGAGCGGTCGTTTCAACCCGAGCATGAATAGAAGGATCCCGCCACAATGAGTGAAGTCCGCGTACCCGCCCTTCCCGAGTCCGTCGCCGACGCCACGGTGCTGACCTGGCACAAGCAGCCCGGTGACCGTGTCTCACGGGCAGAAACCCTGGTCGACCTGGAGACCGACAAGGTGGTGCTCGAGGTCCCGGCGCCGGCGGACGGCGTCCTCGGCGAGATCAAGGCCCAGGAGGGTGAGCTGGTCACCTTCGACACCGTGCTCGCACTGATCACCGAAGGCGCCGCGCCGAGCGCGCCAGCAGCCCCCAAGGCGGCTCCGGCGGCCACCAAGCCTACGCCGCCCTCGACCCGCCAGGCACCTCCGAGCGCCGCGCCGGAACCCGCGCCCGCCCAGGAGCCGGTGATCACCCCGGCGGCGCGCCGACTGGTCAAGGAGATGGCGCTCGATCCCAGCCAGATCCACGGCAGCGGCAAGGACGGTCGGGTGCAGAAGGCCGACGTCATCGCCTTCCTCGACGAGCGCGAGCGCCAGGCCCCGGAGCACAGCGACGAGCACCTGCTCGAACCCCAACCGCCGGCCTCGCCGAGCCTCACCGGTGAGGCCGGGCGTCCCGAGCAGCGCGTACCGATGACCCGGCTGCGCGCGCGCATCGCCGAGCGCCTGCTCGAGGCACAGCGTAACGCCGCCATGCTGACCACCTTCAATGAGGTCAACCTGTCGGCGTTGATGACCCTGCGCAAGCGCTACAAGGGCCGTTTCGAGGAGCAGCACGGGGTGCGCCTCGGGCTGATGTCGTTCTTCGTCAAGGCCACGGTCGAGGCACTCAAGCGCTACCCGGTACTCAACGCCACCGTCGATGGCGAGGACATCCTCTACCACGGCTACTATGACATCGGCATCGCGGTCAGCTCACCGCGCGGTCTGGTGGTGCCGATCCTGCGCAACTGCGACCAGCTCACCATGGCCGACATCGAAGGCGGCATCGCCGAGTTCGCTACCAAGGCCAAGGACGGTTCGTTGAGCTACGAGGAGTTGACCGGTGGCACCTTCTCGATCACCAACGGCGGGGTATTCGGCTCGATGCTGTCGACGCCGATCCTCAACCCGCCGCAGAGCGGCATCCTCGGCATGCACAAGATCCAGGAGCGCCCGGTGGTGGAGAACGGCGAGATCGTCGTCGCGCCGATGATGTACCTGGCCCTCACCTACGACCATCGCATCATCGATGGGCGCGAGGCGGTTCAGTTCCTGGTCGCGATCAAGGAGCTGCTCGAGGACCCGGCCCTGCTGCTGCTCGGGGTCTGACCCCGGATCGCGCCCGCGCGCGGGCGCGACCCTCCCGCTTCGACGACCCGCCGGGGTAGCATGCGGCGGGTCACCCCCGACACCAACCGCGCCGCCTCACTCCTCCAACTCTTGTCCCCAGCGTTCGAGCAGATCGTGCTCGACGCCGAGATGATCGAGCACCCGCGCCACCATGAAATCGACCAGCGCCTCGACGCGCTGCGGACGGTGATAGAAACCGGGGCTGGCGGGCATGATCACCACGCCGTTGCGCGACAGGCTGAGCATGTTCTCGAGATGGATGCTGGTATAGGGGGTCTCGCGCACCACCAGGATCAGCTTACGCCGCTCCTTCATCGCGACATCGGCGGCACGGTCGATCAGACAGTTGGAGATCCCGGCGGCGAGATTGGCGAGGGTCCCCGTGGTGCAAGGACAGACCACCATCGCATCAGGCGGGTTGGAGCCGCTAGCCACCGGCGCCGTCCACTGCTGACGACCGAACACCCGCAGCTGACCGACCTCGGCATCGAAGCGATCGCTGAAGAAGCGCTCGGCCTCGGCCGGTCGCGAGGGCACCTCCAGCCCCAACTCCATCTGCAGCACCACCTGTGCCGCCTGCGAGACCATCACGTAGACGCGCATCCCGGCGCCGACCAGGGTCTCGATCAACCGCAACCCGTACTGCGCCCCCGAGGCGCCGGTCAGCGCCACCGCAACGGTCTGCGGCCATTGGCTCGGAACATGGGTCATCGCTACCTCTTCCCGTGGTTGTCTGAATGGTGTGGCGCCGCGCGCCTCAGGCGCGCTGCCCGAGGGCATCGAGCAGACGCTGGTGGATCCCCCCGAAGCCTCCATTGCTCATCACCAGCACCTGATCACCAGGGCGCGCCTCGGCACACACCCGCGCGACGATCGCCTCAACCGAGTCGAGCACCACCCCGCGCTCGCCAAGCCCGGCAAAGACCGCGCCGGCGTCCCAGCCGAGATCGGCAGGTGCGTGCACATAGACCCGATCGGCGGCGGCCAGCGAATCGACCAGGGCGGCATTGTGCACCCCCAGGCGCATGGTGTTGGAACGCGGTTCGAGCACCGCGAGGATACGCGCCGCGCCGACCTGCTGGCGCAACCCGTCGAGGGTGGTAGCGATCGCCGTCGGGTGATGGGCGAAGTCGTCGAACACCCGTACCCCGCCGGCCTCGCCGCGCAGCTCCATACGCCGCTTCACCCCGCCGAAGCGGCTCAGCGCCGCCAGCGCCTGCGCCGGCACCACCCCGGCATGACGCGCCGCGGCGATCACCGCCAGGGCGTTATGGACGTTGTGCTGCCCGGTCATCTCCCACTCGACCTCGCCGAGCACGGCCCCCTGATGGAGCACGCGAAAGCGCGAGCCGTCGGCGGCAAGCAGCTCAGCACGCCACTCGCCATCACCACCGAAGCGTGCGGTCGGCGTCCAGCAGCCCATCCCCAGCACGGTCTCGAGCGCGGCGTCGTCGTCCGGGTGGAGGATCAGGCCGGTGCCGGGCACGGTGCGCACCAGGTGGTGGAACTGACGCTGGATCTGGCCGAGGTCGTCGAAGATGTCGGCGTGATCGAATTCGAGATTGTTGAGGATCAGGGTGCGCGGGCCGTAGTGGACGAACTTCGAACGCTTGTCGAAGAAGGCGGTGTCGTACTCGTCGGCCTCGACGACGAAGAAGGGCGACTCACCGAGCCGTGCCGAGACCCCGAAGTCGCGTGGTACCCCGCCGATCAGGAACCCCGGAGCGAGTCCGGCCTCCTCCAGCACCCAAGCGAGCATGCTCGCGGTGGTGGTCTTGCCGTGGGTGCCAGCCACCGCCAGCACCCAGCGTTCGCGCAGCAGGTGCTCGCGCAGCCACTCGGGTCCGGAGCAATAACGCAGCCCACGATCGAGCATCGCCTCCACCGCGGGGATGCCGCGACGCATCGCGTTGCCGACGACGACCACGTCGGGGGCAGGGTCGAGTTGCGCGGCATCATAGCCCTCCATCAACTCGATCCCGGCCGCCCCGAGCTGGGTGCTCATCGGCGGATAGACGTTGGCGTCGGAGCCGGTCACCCGATGACCGAGGGCGCGCGCGAGCAGCGCCACCCCACCCATAAAGGTGCCGCAGATACCGAGGATGTGCAGATGCATGCGAGACGGTTCTCCCGAACGACGAGGAGGCGGGCCGCGCCGGCCCGCACGAGGATTCAGCGGCGACGGCGCTCAGCCGCCCCCGAACAGCGCGCCGATCAACGCCACCGCAAACAGCTCGAAGGCCAGCGCAATGGCCACCCCCTGACCGAGGCCGATGACGAAGGCGTGGCGCAGGATGTGCCCGGTCACCACCAGGCTCCATATCACCAGGGCGAGGAACAGCAGGGCACCGAGCGCGGCCAGCTCGGTCTCGCGACTGCCGGTCGGCTGCAGCCCCAGCGGCACCAGCGCGAGCAACCCAAGCAGCGCGCCGGCGCCGAGCAACGCGGTCGCCGTCTGCAGGAAACGCCGGGCATGACGCACCGCGCTCAGACCGACATAGAGCGCGGCCAGGGTCAGCGCGATCTCGGCAAGGGCCTGCAGCAGGCTTGGCCACCAGGCGACCCCCGCCGAGACCCCCACCAATCCGCCGACCAGCAGATCGGCCAGCAACACGACAACGAACAGGGCTTCCGAGGCTGGGAGCTGCTGCGGCGTGCGACGCAGCCAGCACAGCTCGGCGAAGAACATGATTAGGGCCTGCACGACGATCACCTGCAGCGGGACATGGCGCCAATGATAACCGCCGGGACCACGCTCATCGCAAGTTCAGGCCACAGGAATCAAACCGCAAAGACGCCAAGGTCGCGAAGGAGAGAAGAGCCTTCAGCCGCCAATAGCTGCCTGCCCTCGAGCACCGGCGCCGGAAACACACGCTCACCGCTAGCCGACAACTGATGGAAATTGGCACGATCTTCGAGGTCGCCCACCCACTGGCGACAGGAAGCTGATCGCTGGCTGCTCGATCCCCTTTGCGCCCTTCGTGTCTTCGCGGTTCAATCCTGGCGGCTCAACGCCGCGCCAGCGCGATGCCGAGGACGAGCATCAGCGTGGCGAGGACGACGACCGGGGCGTTGCCGAGGCGCGCGAAGGGGGTGGCGCCGAGGCGCGGTTGGATCTCGGCGCTGGCGCCGCCACGCACGAAGGCCGGGACGCGCTCGATCACCCGGCCGCGGTGGTCGATGATCGCCGAGATCCCGGTGTTGGTCGCGCGCAGCAGATCACGCCCGCTCTCGAGCGCGCGGGCGCGAGCGATCTGCAGGTGTTGATGGGGCGCGAGCGAGTCGCCAAACCAGGCGTCGTTGCTGACGTTGATCAGATAGCGCGCCTCGGGCAGCGCCTCGATCAGCTCGGCGCCGAAGGCGTCCTCGTAACAGATCGAGGCACCGACTGGATGCGCCCCGACCTGGAGCAGCGGTCGCGCCGCCTCGCCGCGGCTGAAGTCCGACATCGGCACCTCGAACCAGGCGATCAGCGGCCCCAGCCAGGCCTTGAACGGCAGGAACTCGCCAAAGGGCACCAGGTGCCGCTTGAAGTAGCGATCCTCGACGCTGCCGATGGCCAATAGCGCGTTGTAGTAACGACCACCGTCGGGCTCGCGCACCGGGATGCCGAGCACGATCTCGGTGCCGGCCGCGCGCGCGCGCTCGGCCAGCGGATCGATCAACGGGGCGCGTAGTACATCGAGAAAATCGGGCAGCGCGGTCTCCGGCCAAACCACCACGTCAACCTCACCATAATCGCGGGTGAGTTCGAGATAGGCGCGCACCGTCGCCGGTCCCGTCTCCGGGTTCCACTTGATCGCCTGCGGGATATTGGCCTGGACCACGCTCGCGCGCAGCGGCGCGCCCTCGGGCTGGGTCCAGTCGAGCTGCGCCAGCGCCCAGCCACCGCCCCAGAGCACGACCAGCACTGCCAGCGCCAGCGCCCGCCCCCGGCCCCGCACCCGCCGCACCGACCACCACAGCAGCCCGGCCGAGAGCGCCACCACCAACGAGGCGCCATAGACGCCGACGAGCGGCACCCAACCGACCAGTGGTCCGTCGATCTGCCCGTAGCCGAGCGCGAGCCAGGGGAAGCCGGTGAACAGCCAACCGCGCAGCCATTCGAGCAGCACATAGAGCGCCGGGAAGCAGAGCAGCGCGCCCACCCAGTCCGGCCCGGCGGCCAGCCGTCGCAACGCCCAGCCGAGCACGCCGTAGTAGAGCGCCATCGCGGCGACGAAGACCAGGGTCAGCAACTGGGCCACCGGCGCCGGCATGTTGCCGAACTCGTTGAGGCTGATGCGGATCCAGAACACCCCGAAGCCCATCAACCCGACCCCGAACAGCCAACCGCGCCAGAAACCGGCACGCGGCCTCGCCCCCTCCAGCGCCAGCAACAGCAGCGCCAGAGCGAGCACCGCGAGCGGGAAGCCCCCGAAGGGCGCGAAGCTCGGCACCGCCAAGGCGCCGGCGGCGAACGCGATCAGAAGGGGCCACAGAGAGGCCATGCGAAACGACTGCGACATGGGAGCGATCCGGAGCAGGAAGCAGGATCGCGGTTTATTAACAGCCACCGCCGAGCGGGTCAACCAAGCGACGATGTCCGCTCATGACATGAGGCTGATGCCCTCAATCGGGCATCAGCCGCCCCCCATCGATGCCTCAGGCGGTCCGCCGCCGACGCACCACCGCCAGCCCGATCAGGCCGGCGCCGAGCAGCGCCAGCGCCCCGGGCTCGGGGACGGTGTTGCCCTGTACCTCGCCGGTCGAGGCGCGGGCGAAGAAGACGTCGCTACCGTCGGCCGGCACCCGGAACTGCGAGCTGGCGCTGTAGGAGAGATCGAACCACATATCGAGCGCCGCATCGTAGAAGTCATTGGTGTCGAAGTATTCCATCGCCATGCCACCGGTCACGAACATACCGGCCCCGGCAGTACTGATCAGCGTGCCCCCCGCGAAGTCCTGGTTACTGAACGTGACTTGCTCGAACTTGCCTTCCAGGAACAGGTCGCCGTTGGCAGCTTTGTACATTTGATCGGGGTCAGAATTGAAGTCGGCGTTGGCATTGAAGTCCTTGCCTTCATCGACCCAGATGCGGAAGTAGGAGTTATCCCAGTTGATCGTGTAGGTCGAGGGATCGGTGAAGTCTCCCCCGCCGGCGGTGTTCTCGACGAACTGGATACCGCCGAACTCATAGGTCAACTCGCAGCTCGGACAGAAACTCGGCGGATCGGTCTCGGGCTCGGGCTGGCCATCGATGTCGTTGGCATCGTTGAAGTTGTTGATCTTGCCACCGCCGTAGAGATAGTTACCGAACATCACCGAGGTGGCATTGCCGGCATTGATACCCACCACATTGCCCATGTCGAAGCCGCTGTTCGAGCGCTGGAACCACTGGGTGAAGCTACTATCCATCCGCATGTCGAGCGGGGAGTTGGGATTCCACACCACCCCGCCGACGTTGATGTTGCCGGCGCTGACGATTGGCGACACCAGGAGCCCCGCACCAAGTGCCATGATCTTTCGGTTCAGCATGATCAATCTCCTTATTTCGCTGCGATCCATCGGCCATACGACCCGATTCAGTGAAGGCGAAAATCGCGCCAAAAACTAAAAACCATGCGCACACAAGGCCATAGCGTCAGACCAAGGTCAGGCCCCGCCAGCCATGGACGAAAAGTGTAAAAAAGACCGACAAGCGCTCACCCCAAAACGCCCCCATCACGCCGCCACGGGGTCTGCTCTCGCATGAAGTCGAGAAAGGCGCGATCAGCACGCGAGAGATAGCCCCCGCTCTGCCACGCCAGCGAGAAATCGAGATACACCGGCGTGACGAAGGGGATCGCCACCAACTCGGGATCACGGGTCTGTTCGCTGACCATGCGCAGCACACAGGTCACCCCGAACCCTTGACGGACGATGGTCTCGGCCAACGGGATCAGGTTGGTCTCGAAGGCGATACGCGGCTCGACCCCCAAGGTTGCGGCGTGATGGTCGATGAACTCACGCAGGAAGTAACCGCTACGCGCAACCACCAGGTCGTGTTCGAACAGGGTCGCGAAGTCGATGCGCTCGACACTCGCCAGGGGATGGGAGCGCCCGGCATGCACCACCACCTCCTCGCGCAGGAAGGGATGGGTCTCGAGGTCGTCGAGTTCGGCGTCACTGGTCACCACCCCCAGATCCAGCGCCCCGGCACGAATCATGTTCAACAGGCTGCGGGTGCCGGCCTCCTGCACCGACAGCCGCAGCCCTGGATGGCGGTGCTTGAAGGCCATCAACAGCGGCGGGAAGAAGTAGGAGCCGAGGATACTCGGCAACCCGATCCGCACCTCGCCCTTGAGCAGTCCACGCAGCTCGCGCATCTGCAACTCGGCGGCCTCGGCGCGTTCGAGCAGGGCGCGAGCGTGCCCGGCGAGCACCTCGCCCTCGCTGGTTGGGGTGACCCGACGCGTGCCGCGGTGCAGCAACTCGAGGTCGAGCATGCGTTCGAGCTTACGGATGGCGATGCTCAATGCCGGCTGGGCAACCCCGAGCCGGGCGGCGGCGGCGGTGAAACCACCGGCCTCGACGACGGCGAGAAAATAACGCAGCTGCTTCAAGTCCATAGCAATTTCGAATCAAACAAATATCTTAAATTTATTTTATTTATAGCTTAAGGCATTCATACAATGAACTCATGCCTTACCCATCCAGGATTCCAATGAACCCACCGATCACTGCACGCACCCCGGCCTTCTGGCGCGCGACCCTAGCCCTCTGCCTCGGCTCGATCGCCATCTTCGCCAACCTTTATGCCCCACAACCGCTGTTGCCGTTGCTGCGCAGCGACCTGGGAATCTCGGAGCTGGAGGCCAGCCTGACCGTCTCGGTCACCACCTTCACCCTGGGGCTGTCGCTGCTGCTTTTCGGTCCGCTCTCCGACGCCATCGGTCGGCGCGCGATCATGTTCACGACCCTGGCACTGACCACTGCGTGTGCGCTCGCCCTGGCCTTCGCCCCGGATTTCGGCACCCTGCTCGCACTGCGCGCACTGCAGGGCTTCTTCCTCGGCGGCGTGCCGGCCCTGGCGCTGGCCTATCTCGGTGACGAGTTCGATCACGAGGCACTGTTGCTGGCCGTTGGGATCTATATCGGCGGCAACTCGATCGGTGGTATCGCCGGACGCCTGCTCAGCGGCGCGAGCGCTGCCGAGTGGGGATGGCAGGCCAGTTTCCTCGCCGCCGGGCTACTCAGTCTCGCGGTATTGATCGCCTTCTTCCTGCTGCTACCGCCCTCGCGCCGTTTCCAGCCCAAGCCGCTACGCCCGCGCGCCATGGCCGCCGACCTCGCCCACCACCTGCGCAACCCGAGCATCCTCGGCGCCTATTTCATCGGTGGACTCAACTTCATGGTGTTCATCAACCTTTACAGCTATGTCACCTTCCTGTTGAGCGCCCCGCCTTACCACCTCTCGCCGATGTGGCTGGGGATGCTATTCCTGACCTATCTCTCCGGCACCGTCGCCGCGACCTTCTCCGGACGACTGGTACGCGGGCGCTCGCAACCGCTGGCGATGGCCGCCGGCACCCTGCTACTGCTCGGCGGGACCCTGCTGACACTGATTCCCCACCTGGGGGCGATCATCGCCGGGCTGATGATCAACGCCGTCGGCTTCTTCTTCGCCCACTCCCAGGCCGCGAGCTGGGTCAGCCACAAGGCCACCCGGGCACGCGCCAGCGCCTCCTCGCTCTACCTGGTGTTCTACTACGGCGGTGCCAGCCTCGGCGGCTTCTACCTCGGACCGTACTGGCATCTGGCGGGCTGGTCCGGGGTGGTCCTCGGCGCGGCCCTGGCACTGACCCTGACCCTGGGACTCGCACTCTGGCTGCACGCACGCGAGTACGGAGGTGACTGCAACTGCCAGTGGTGGCGGCGACTCACCGGCGCCTGCCGCGAAACGGTCCTACCGGCCGAGGTCAACGGGCGCTGAACCGGGCCGGTGCCCGCCCCGGCGGGCACCTTGCAGATCTGCATCGGATCAACCATATCCCGAGAGGAGGGCGCGGAGGCCATCCGCGCCGTGGTTCGCACAGCGCAACAGGAGGATGCAGATGCCAACCAAAGACGCTTATCTCGCCCGCCTCAAGCAACAGCTCGACGAATGGAAGGAGGAACTCGACCAACTGCAGGAGAAGGCCGGCCACGCCTCGGGTGAGGCGCGCGAACGACTGCAGCAGCAACTCGGTGAGCTGCGCGAGAAGTGGCAGGCCGGCCACGACAAACGCGAGCAGATTCGCGAGCAGGCCGATGAACGCTGGGAGGATGTCCGCGAGGAGGCCGAGGAGAAGTGGGATCAGCTCAAGCGCGGGACCCGTGACGCACTCGCGCGCATCCGTGCGCACTTCGACGATAAGTGAACACTTCGACGATAAGTGAAGGGGGTCGTGTCCCGTTGGTCGGTCGGACCCCGGTCAACCGCACGATGGGACGACGACACCGCCCTCGGCCCCGGCCTCAGCGACACAGGCCGCTGGACCAGTGAACCGTAAATCGGACTGACCATCTCAAGGTCACGCCCGATCACAGCAGTCTCTGCGGCCACGTCAAGTGGCACCAAAGAACAGGCGCCGACCTCCGGGTCGGCGCCCAGTCCGATCGCGACCGGATCATCTCGGACGGGTCAGGCCCGTCCGTTCGCTACGAGCGCACGCAGTGCCGCCCGCAGCATCGGCGCGCGGGGATTATTCCTCGCCTTCCTTGCGGGTATCGATATGGAAGGGCACGTAGGCCAGGCAGGTACCGAAAAAGCCGGTCGCGAGCACCACCAGCCCGATGAGGCTAGGGATCCAGCTACCGCTGGCGATACCGCCGAGCACCAGCACACCGCCGGCGGCGAGGCGGAAGTTACGATCGGTCTTGCCAACGTTCTTGGGCAAATTCATGAGTCAACTCCTGTATTGCAAGCTTGGACGAGCCGAATGCGGGGCAGCACACGGCCAGGGTCCCCGGCCCGCTTTTCCCCGCGACATGGAACACAGACCCGAGGTCTGCGACCCTGGTGGTCATCGCTGCACCACCATAGCATTGACTGCGCGGCCATTATAGACCCACCCCTACTAGGGATACCCATCGATCCGAGCGATCGAGATCGGGGAGAACCGCCAAGACACAAAGCACGCAAAGGGGACAAGGCTTCCGGCTATCGGCCGTCGGCCATCAGTAGTGGCGCATCGATCCAACCACCACCGCAGACGGCACGCATGACCGGATGCTGATAGCTGGCGGCTGGCGGCCAATCGCTCGACCAGCCTTAGCATCCTTGATGCCTTTGCAGTCCATGCGCCGAAGCTCTGCGATCACGCCTCGGTGTTGGGTTAACCGTCGACGAACGCCGCAGATTCGTCGATGGCATGGTGGACGGACGGTTAACCCAACCTACGAGACTGAGGGTGGCCGCCAGGGGATTGAATCGCAAAGACCCAAAGGACACGAAGAAAGCGACCAGCCTTCAGCAAACAGCCTCCAGCGTCGGTATGCGGTTAACCGCGACGCGACGAGACAACCCTGCCCCCTCACTGGAGGCTGGCGGCTGGAAGCCTTTCCTCATCTTCGCGCTCTTCGTGTCTTGGCGGTTCAATCTCCCGGCAGACCGAAGCGCGAGCTATGCTACCGTCTTCGCCCCGATCCACCCTGACTCGCGAGAGATCCCATCCATGGCAGCCCCCTACCCCCTGATCCTGGTCGACGGTTCGAGCTATCTGTTCCGCGCCTATCACGCCATGCCGAAGCTGACCAACTCGCGGGGGGAACCGACCGGGGCGCTGATCGGCGTGCTCAACATGCTGCGCAAGCTCATCGAGACCTACCGACCGGACTATCTCGCGGTGGTGTTCGACGCCAGCGGCAAGACCTTCCGCAACGACCTCTACGCCGACTACAAGGCCCATCGCCCGCCGATGCCCGAGGATCTGCGCGAACAGATCGCACCGCTGCACACCATCATCGAGACCATGGGCCTACCGCTGCTGTGCGTGCCCGGGGTCGAGGCCGACGACGTCATCGGCACCCTCGCCACCCAGGCCGCCGCAGCCGGCATCCGCACCCTGATCTCGACCGGCGACAAGGACATGGCGCAGCTCGTCGACGACCAGGTGCACCTGATCAACACCATGACCGACGCCCTGCTCGATGCCGCTGGGGTGGAGGAGAAGTACGGCGTGCCGCCGGCGCGCATCGTCGACTACCTGAGCCTGATGGGCGACAGCGTCGATAACGTGCCGGGAGTGCCCAAGTGCGGCCCCAAGACCGCGGTCAAGTGGCTCGCCGCCCACGGCGACCTCGACGGGGTGATCGCCAATGCCGCAGCCATCAAGGGCAAGGTCGGCGACAACTTGCGCGCCGCGCTCGACCAGCTGCCGCTGTCACGCCAGCTCACCACCATCAAGTGCGACGTCGCGCTGCCGCTTGGCCCCACCGAGCTGGTGCCGGGGACGCCCGATCGCGAGCGACTGCGCGAGTGGTTCGAGCGCATCGAGTCGCGCAAGCTGCTCGCCGACCTCGACCGCCTCGACCCGGCGGTCCCGGCGCCGACCGCGCCGGAGGCCCCACAGGGCACGGCGGCGGACTACCAGGTGGTGCTCGATCGCGACGGGTTCCTCGACTGGGTCGAGCGGCTGCGTGCCGCGCCGCTGTTCGCCTTCGACACCGAGACCACCGCGCTCGATTACATGCGCGCCGAGATCGTCGGCGTCTCCTTCGCGATCGAGCCGGGCGCCGCGGCCTATGTGCCGCTCGCCCACACCTGCCCCGGCACCCCGGAGCAGCTCGATCGCGACTGGGTGCTCGACACGCTCAAGCCGCTGCTCGAGGACCCCGAGCGCGCCAAGGTCGGTCAGAACCTCAAGTACGACATGAGCGTGCTGGCGCGCCACGGCATCACCCTGCGCGGCATCGCCCACGACACCATGCTCGAGAGCTATGTGCTCGACAGCACCGCCGGGCGACACGACATGGACTCGCTGGCCAAGCGCTATCTCGACTGTGACACCATCGCCTTCGAGGACATCGCCGGCAAGGGCGTCAAACAGCTCACCTTCGACCAGATCCCGCTCGAACAGGCCGGCCCCTATGCCGCCGAGGACGCCGAGGTGACACTGCGCCTGCACCGACACCTGTGGCCCCGGCTGGAGAGCGAGGCGGGACTGACGGCCCTCTATCGCGACCTGGAGATCCCGCTGGTGCCGATCCTCTCGCGCATGGAGCGCCACGGCGTGCGCATCGACTGCGAGCAGCTCGCCGCGCACAGCCAGGACCTCGCCGCACGCATCCAGGCGCTCGAGACCCAGGCCCACGAGGTCGCCGGGCGGCCCTTCAACATGGGCTCGCCGAAACAGATCGGCGCCATCCTGTTCGACGAGCTGGGGCTGCCGGTGGTGGCCAAGACCCCCAAGGGCGCGCCCTCGACCTCGGAGTCGGTGCTCGAACAGCTCGCCGCCGAGGGCCACGAGCTGCCGCGGCTGATCCTCGAACACCGTGGTCTGGCCAAGCTGCGCTCGACCTACACCGACAAGCTGCCGCAACTGGTCAACCCCGACAGCGGGCGGCTGCACACCTCCTACCATCAGGCGGTCGCGGCCACCGGTCGGCTGTCCTCGAGCGATCCCAACCTGCAGAACATCCCGATCCGCACCGAGGAGGGACGGCGCATCCGTCGCGCCTTCGTCGCCGAGCCGGGCAACCTGCTGATCGCCGCCGACTACTCGCAGATCGAGCTGCGGATCATGGCCCATCTCTCCGGCGACGAGCGCCTGCTCGCCGCCTTCGCCAGCGGCCAGGACATCCATCGCGCCACCGCCGCCAAGATCCTCGGCATCGCCCCCGAGGCGGTCGACGCCGAGCAGCGCCGCTCGGCCAAGGCGGTCAACTTCGGGCTGATCTACGGCATGTCGGCCTTCGGCCTGGCGCGCCAGCTCGGCATCGGCCGCGCCGCCGCCCAGGACTATGTCGACCGCTACTTCGAGCGCTACCCCGGGGTGCATGCCTTCATGGAGCGGATCCGCGCCCAGGCGCACGAAGACGGTCATGTCGAGACCCTGTTCGGCCGCCGCCTGCACCTCCCCGAGATCGCCAGCCGCAACCAGAACCGCCGCGCCGCGGCCGAGCGCACCGCCATCAACGCGCCGATGCAGGGCAGCGCCGCCGACATCATCAAGCGCGCGATGATCACCCTCGACGACTGGATCGAGCGCGAGCGACCGCCTGCACGGATGATCATGCAGGTCCACGACGAGCTGGTGTTCGAGGTCGCCGCCGACGCAGTCGAGGCGGTCGGGGCACGGATTCGCGTCGCCATGGAGCAGGCCGCGGAGCTGCACGTACCCCTGGTGGTCGACATCGGCGTGGGCGAGAACTGGCAGGCCGCGCACTGAGACGCACCCTCGGGGAACTCCGACTAAAATAGTCGGTCACAATCGACGTGTGCGATACGGGCCGCTTCTCCCCCCTGGGAGCGGCCCAGTGCCCGGCAGCCCTCGCCGGGGAAGCGACTCCCCCGCAGCCCTCTCCCCCTGGGCCGTCGGGGGTTTTTTTTGGGGGGCTCTGCCAGCCACCAGGAGCCAGGAGCCAGGAGCCAGGAGCCAGGAGCCAGGAGCCAGGAAATTGTGAACCGCAAACACGAAAGAGCGTCTTTGTCCGTCAACCGCCGGTCATGTCCAGCCCGCCCGACTGGAGGCTGATCGCTGGAGGCTGAAGGCTGAAGCGTCGTAGGTTGGGTGACCCACCGATGCGTTGCCCCAGCGTCGGAGCGATGACCTTTGATCGGTGGGTCACCCAACACCCGCGCGGACCTGTCTCAGGGATCGGCGTCAATCCCGAGACCTTGACACAGATGTTGGGTTGCCGCTGCGCGACAACCCAACCTACGGGGCTGGCGGCTGAAGGCTGAAGCTGGCGACCGACCTCACCGGTCACGGCACCGTCAAGATCGCTGGCTAAGATGGCCTGAACCGTCAACCACATGGAGCCGACCCGCGATGTCCGTCGAACGCCGTTACTGCGCGCGCCTGCCGCTCGATCTGCAGGTCCAGATCCTCTATCGCAAGCGCCGCTTCTGCAGCGCTACCGCACGCAACCTGTCCAATCAAGGGATGTCTCTGGATGTCCGCAACATCACCCTGCCCAGCGGCACCCTGGTCGAGCTGGAGTTCCAGGCACTCGGTCGTCACTGGCTGGTGCCGGCGATCGTGGTCCATCACCATGACGGCGGGGTCGGGGTGATGTTCCGCGACGAGCACAACGACCTCTATCGATCATTGCCACAGGCCACCACCAGCCGCCCCTGTTGCGCCACCGATTCCACCCAGCCACACGCCTGCGGCTGCTGATCCCCCCTCCCGATCCACCGCGAGAGGTCCTCACCGGCTCAACCCCAGCGGGGCCGAACTCGCCAGGTGTGGGACCAGGGCGCAATGCCCTCAGCCGTAGATCATCCCCGGCAACCAGGTCGCCAACGCCGGCCACAGCGCCAGCATCGCCAGCATCACCAGCTGGATCAGGATGTAGGGCAGCACCCCGCGATAGATCTGCGCCGTACCCACACCAGCCGGTGCCACGCCGCGCAGATAGAACAGCGAGAAGCCGAACGGCGGGGTGAGGAAGGAGGTCTGCAGGTTGAGCGCGATCATCACCCCCAGCCACACCGGATCGAGCCCCATCGCCAGCAGCACCGGACCGACGATCGGCACCACCACGAAGGTGATCTCGATGAAGTCGAGGATGAATCCGAGCAGGAACATCACCAGCATCACCACCACCACGGCCCCGACCACACCACCGGGTAGCCCGGTGAGGAACTCGGTGACCAGGTCATCGCCGTGGAAACCGCGGAACACCAGCGAGAAGATCGCCGCGCCGACGAAGATCAGGAACACCATGCTGGTGACCGTCGCGGTCTGACGCACCACCTCGCGCAAGATCTTCAGCGACAGTTGACGGCGCGTCGCCGCAAGCACGATGGCACCGACCGCACCCACCGAGGCCGCCTCGGTCGGGGTGGCCAGACCGCCGAGGATCGAGCCGAGCACCGCCACCACCAGCAACAGCGGTGGCAGTAGCACCGAGACCACGCGTCGCGCCAGCTCTCCCCGGTCGGCGGGACGCTCGTCGGCGGGGATCGCCGGCACCGCCTGCGGACGGGTGATCGCCAGCCCAACCTGATAGAGCAGATAGAGCCCGACCAACAGCATCCCCGGCACCAGCGCACCGACGAACAGATCACCGACCGAGACGGTATCGGGCGACCACACCCCCATCTCCAGCTGTGCCTGCTGATAGGCCGAGGAAAGCACGTCGCCGAGCAGCACCAACACGATCGAGGGCGGGATGATCTGCCCCAGGGTGCCGGAGGCGCAGATGGTGCCGGCGGCCACCGCCGGGTCGTAGTTGCGTCGGAGCATCACCGGCAGCGACAGCAGCCCCATGGTGACCACAGTGGCCCCGACGATACCGGTGCTCGCCGCCAGCAGCATGCCGACCAGGGTCACCGAGATGCCCAGGCCGCCGCGCACCGAGCCAAACAGCATCGCCATGGTGTCGAGCAGGTGCTCGGCGATACGCGAGCGCTCGAGCATCACCCCCATGAACACGAACAGCGGCACCGCGATCAGGGTCTCGTTGGTGATCACCCCGTAGAGCCGATTGGGCAGCGCCTCGAGAAAGCTCGGGTCGAACCAGCCGAGCGCCTCGCCGGCGAGCGCGAAGGCGAGCGCGGTACCGCCGAGCGACAGCGCCACCGGGTAGCCGAGCAACAGCACCGCCACCACCCCGATGAACAGAAACAACGGCATCAGCTCAGACACGGGCGGCCTCCCCCTCGATGGCGGGCAGTGCCGAGTCGACACCGGCGAGATAGAGCGCGTTGCGCAGCGCATAGCACAGCCCCTGGGCCAACAGCAGCGCCGGCATCACCAGGATCAGCGTTTTGAGCAGATAGACCCCGGGCAGCCCGCCGGCCTCGCGCGAGGCCTCGCGCACCCGCCAGGATTCACCCACATAGTCCCAGCCGAGCCAGAGGATGAAGCCGCACACCGGCAACAGCAGCAGCAGGGTGCCGCCGAGGTCGATCCAGGCACGGGTACGCCGAGACCAGCGCTGGTAGAGGATGTCGACTCGTACATGCCCATTGGCACCGAAGGTGTAAGCAATGGCGAGCATGAACATCACCCCATGGAGGTAGGTGATCGACTCCTGGAGTGCGATCCAGCCAAGGTCGAAGACATAGCGCAGTATCACGACGGTGAAGGTGACCAGCACCATCGCCAACGTCAGCCAGGCGACCAGCTCGCCGATGCGTCGGATCCCGTACTCGACCCGGTCGGCGACGGCGAGCAGATGCGCCGCGCGGGTTGCAGAGTGATTGTTCATCAGTCGATTTTTCGATTTTCGGGGACGCGAACCCGTCCTGTGCTCGCGTCCATGCGTTACAGGACGATCGAATCCCCGGATGTCGGGGCGACATCAAGGACGGGGATGAGACGGAGACGAAGCGAGGCGTCTCGTCGACAGGGATCCGGCCGCCTCCAGCGACCGGGGCTCAGCCGCTCAGTTCCAGCGGAACAGTACCCACTGGGGGACGGCGAGATTGTCCGGCGAGTTGTCCCGCGCGTCCATCACCCCGTCACCATCGGTGTCGAACAGATAATAGGGCGGTCCCACCTGGGGCTGGACCTTGACCATGTACAGGGCGCCGCGCACCCGGTACTCGTAGACCACGGCATCACCGTCCTCGCGGATGGTGATGTCGGGCTCGACGGCCTCGCCGGTGACCGGCGAAGGGACGACGGTCGGGGCCTCCAGGAAACCACCACCTGCCCTATCCGCTGCCGCCTCCTGGGCATGAAGCGTCCCGGCCATCACGGCCAGGACGATGATCGCGAGCAACCTGTTCACGGCGTCACCCTTCTCCTCGGCGTATACGAAGCCCCAATGGTATTACGAAACGCCCGCCGCGTGCGCGCTCAGCGGTACAGGAGAGCGAACCGCCAAGACACCCTCGGGTGGAACGTCCCCAGCCATCCCCGGGCCCCCCACCCGGCGCCGCAACAGCGCCCCGCCCCACTGACAGCAGGTCGCTGACGGCCGTCAGCCCTACGACCCCAGCATGTTCTTGAGCATGTCGAGATGACTACGACCGCGGGCCTTGCTGCGTTCGGGGTCGGCCTTGGGGCCGCCCTCCCAGATCAGCTCGTCCTCGGGCAACTCGGCGAGGAAGCGACTCGGTTCGCTGCGCACCCACTCGCCGTAGCGCCGACGCCGGCGCGCCAGGGTGAAGGTGAGGCCGCGCTGGGCGCGGGTGATACCGACATAGGCCAGGCGGCGCTCCTCCTCGATGGTGTCTTCCTCGATGCTGGTGCGATGGGGGAGCAGCTCCTCCTCCATGCCGACCAGGAAGACATGAGGGAACTCCAGCCCCTTGGCCGCGTGCAGGGTCATTAGCGAGACCCGGTCACCGCCCTCCTCCTCGTCCTGGCGTTCGAGCACGTCGAGCAGGGTGAGGTGGGCGACCAGGTCGCCCAGCCCGCGACCGCGCTCGGTGTCGCGGTGCAGGGTAGCGAGCCATTTCAGCAGGTCCTCGACGTTCTCGTAGCGACGCTCGGCGACCTGCTGGCTGGAGGCGTTCTCGCGCAACCAGGTGGGATAGTCGATACGCTCGACCAGGGTGCGCAGGGCCGTCGGCGGGTCGCCGGCGGCGGCACGCGCCTGCTCGCGGATCAGCGCGGTGAAGGCGCCGAGCCGGTCGCGCTGGCGCGGGTTGAGGTGTTCGGCCAGGGCCGGGTCGGCGCAGGCGGCGAACAGGCTGCTGCCCTCGGCGCGGGCGTGGGCGGCGAGACGCTCCAGGGTGCTCGGGCCAATCTCGCGGCGCGGGGTATTGACCACGCGCAGCAGCGCGGCGTCGTCCTCGGGGTTGGCGAGCAGGCGCAGATAGGCCATCACGTCCTTGACCTCGGTGCGGGCGAAGAAGGAGGTGCCGCCGCTGAGGAAATAGGGGATGTCGTGGACCCGGAGCGCCTGCTCGAACAACCGCGCCTGGTGGTTGCCGCGATAGAGGATGGCGATATCGCCGAAGGCGACGCGCTCGGCGTGGTGGAGATGGAGGATCTCGGCGGTGACCCGCTCGGCCTCGTCGCGCTCGTCGCGACAGCGCAGCACACGCGCCGGCTCACCGGGACCGAGTTCGCTCCACAGCCGCTTCTCGAACACGTGCGGGTTGTTGGCGATGAGAGTGTTGGCAAGCCCGAGGATACCGGCGCTGGAGCGATAGTTCTGCTCGAGCATGATGATCTCGAGCCGCGGGTAGTCCTCACGCAGCCGCGCCAGGTTCTCCGGGCGGGCACCGCGCCAGGCGTAGATCGACTGGTCGTCGTCGCCGACCACGGTGAAGGCGCCCTCGGGGCCGGCGAGCAGTCGCACCAGTTCGTACTGGGCGCCGTTGGTATCCTGGTACTCGTCGACCAGCAGGTAGCGGATGCGTGCGCGCCAGGCCTCGCGCACCGGCTGGCACTCGGTGAGCAGTCGCGCCGGGGCGAGGATCAGGTCGTCGAAGTCGACCGCATTGTAGGCGCGCAGGCTGCGCTCGTAGTCGGCATAGAGCGCGGCGAGTTCGGCCTCGAAGGCGTCCTCGGCACGACTCAGTGCCTCGGCCGGGCCGATGGTGTCGTTCTTCCACCGCGAGATGCGCTGCTGCAGCGCACCCGGGGCGATGCTGTCGGGCGCACGCGACTGGCGCAGGTGCTCCTTGAGCACCGACTCGACGTCCTGGGCGTCGAGCAGCGAGAAGCCGGGGCGCAGCCCGGCCGGTTCGGGATCGCGACGCAGGATCTCGAGTCCAAGGGTGTGGAAGGTCGAGATCGCCAGACCACGGGTGTCGGTGCCCTGGAGCTGCTGGCCGATGCGCGCGCGCATCTCGCGCGCGGCCTTATTGGTGAAGGTGACGGCGCGGATGTGGCGCGGCTTGAGGCCACCGTGGTCGATCAGGTGGGCGATCTTGCGGGTGATCACCCGGGTCTTGCCGGAGCCGGCGCCGGCGAGCACCAACAGGGGGCCGTCGGTATAGCGCACGGCCTGGCGCTGTCGGGGATTGAGTCCGCTCATGGGGTGGAGGCATGCAGGATTGGGCCAATCGATCATTATGCCCCACTGATGGGGCAGCGGGGCGCAGGTGACAAGCATCGAGGGTTGGGCGATGATTGGGCGGTCATCATCGAACGAGGAGTCGAGCGAGGCGAGGCCTCGTGCCATGATCGTCCCCCTTCGCCTCAACGGCGGTCGCAGACCGCGTCGTCGGCACCGAGCCCGTGCCCGTCGCGCCACCTCCAGGGCGCAGACGGCCGATGCGCGCCCGCCCCCGGTGCCCCTCCCGCCCCGAGCGCGCGTCCCCAGCCCCTACGTGTCCAGCATCCACGCCGGGCGTGCATCGACGCACGTCCCCGGGAACCCCTCATCCTGTTCATCCGAGACCTCATGGAACTGTTACTGCTGACCGCCCTGATCCTGCTCAACGGCGTCTTCGCCATGTCCGAGATCGCGTTGGTGACCGCGCGTCGCGCACGACTCGCGCGCCTCGCCGGTGACGGGGATCGCGCCGCCCAGGTCGCCATCGAGATCGGCGAGGACCCCACCCGCTTCCTCTCCACCATCCAGATCGGCATCACCTCGATCGGTATCCTCAACGGCATCGTCGGCGAGGCGGCACTGGCCGCACCGCTCGCCGGCTGGCTGCAGACACTCGGGGTCGAGCAGGCGAGCAGTGAATTCGGCGCCACCGTACTGGTGGTGATGGTGATCACCTATGTCTCGATCGTGATCGGCGAGCTGGTCCCCAAGCGCATCGGTCAGATCGATCCCGAGGGCATCGCGCGGCTGGTAGCGCGACCGATGAACCTGCTGGCCAGCGCCTCGCGGCCGTTCGTGTTCATGCTCTCGCGCTCGACGGCGGTGACCTTGCGTCTGCTCGGTCAGCGCGAGTTGGTCTCGCCGACGGTGACCGAGGACGAGATCCAGGCGCTGCTCGAGGAGGGCTCGCAAGCGGGCACCATCGAGAAGGTCGAGCACGAGATGGTGCGCAACGTCTTCCGGCTCGACGACCGACCGATCAGCTCGGTGATGACCCCGCGTTCGGAGCTGGTGTGGCTCGATCTGGAGCGCCCGCTCGACGACAACCTGGCGCAGGTGGCGCAGGCCGGGCACTCGCGCTTCCCAGTCTGTCGCGGCGGCTTCGGTGACGTACTCGGGGTGATCGGCGCCAAGCAGTTGTTCAACCAGCAGCTCGAGGGCGGCGCGATCGACCTCACCCGCGACCTGCAGGAACCGCTCTACGTCCCCGAGTCGCTCAATGCCATGGAGCTGCTCGGCCAGTTCCGCGACTGCGGCACCCATCTCGCCTTCGTGGTCGACGAATACGGCGAGGTACAGGGCATGGTGACCCTGCACGACCTGCTCGAGTCGGTCGCCGGGGAGTTCCATGCCCTCGGTGACGAGGACGATGCCTGGGCGGTGGAGCGCGAGGACGGCTCCTGGCTGCTCGATGGCCTGATCCCGGTGGTCGAACTCAAGGACCGACTGGGGTTGCGCACCGTGCCCGAGGAGGAGCGCGGGCGCTATCACACCCTCTCGGGGATGATGATGTGGCTGCTCGGGCGCCTGCCGGTGACTGGCGACGTCGCCCACTGGGAGGACTGGCGCCTGGAGGTCGTCGACCTCGACGGCAAGCGCATCGACAAGGTGCTGGCCAGCGTCTGCCCGGCCACGCCGGAGACCGTCGCCGATGAGGCCGCCCCGGCCAACGGGCACACGGACGGCGATGCCCCCAAGGCGGACTGAGTCCGTCGGGTGGCGCACCACCTCGCCCGGCGAGCAGCAGCTGAGAGGGGCGGTTTGGATCACCCGGGGCACCCCCTGCAGCAAGGTCTTCGGCACCTCGGGGCAGCCGACCGATGCGTGATCATCGGGCATCGGGGGCCGGCGAGGTCGCCGCAAGCGGGTTGCGTCCCTGACACCTCGGTGGATCGAGGCTCGGCGCCGGGCGCCGGCCTTTGACGAATGCGGAAGGATTCGTCATAATCGAGCACTCGATCGTCATCCGTGGCGATCGGATCTCCACGCGCTCGTAGCTCAGTTGGATAGAGTACAGCCCTCCGAAGGCTGGGGTCGCAGGTTCGAATCCTGCCGGGCGCGCCAACTCCCCTTCTCGCTCACCCCCGTTCCTCGTCCCTTGCACGCGTGATGGCGCGCAGCGCTTGGCAGAAATCCGGGATCGCCTCGGGCACGATCGGGCGGCTGAACAAGAATCCCTGCACCTCGTCGCAACGATGCACCCGCAGCAACTCGAGCTGCGAGTCGCGCTCCACTCCCTCGGCGGTCACCTCCAGGCCCATGGTCTCGGCCATGGCGATCACCGCCTGGGCGATGGCGGCATTGTCGCGGTCACGCTCGATGTCGACCAGGAAGGACTTGTCGATCTTGAGCCGATCGATCGGGAAGCGACGCAGATAACTCAGACTCGAATAGCCTGTGCCGAAGTCGTCGATGGCCAGGTGTACCCCAATGGTCTTGAGCGCGCGTAGCGTCGTCACCGCCTCGCGGGCCTGGTTCATCAGCACCGTCTCGGTCAACTCCAGCTCCAGTGAGCCCGGGTCGAGCGCATTCTCGCGCAGTACCTGGGCGACGCGTTCGGGGAAACCGGGACGGGCGAACTGATTGGCCGAGACGTTGACCGCCACGCGCGGGATGAACACCCCCGCCGCGCGCCAGCGCGCCAGCTGCAGGCAGGCCTCGCGCAGCACCCAGTCACCGATCTGCAGGATCAAGCCACTCTCCTCGGCGACCGGGACGAAGACCTGAGGCGAGACCGTACCGAGTTCGGGGTGGTGCCAGCGCAGCAGCGCCTCGACCCCGCTGAGCTCACCGCTGCCGAGATCGACCTGGGGTTGATAGTGCAGGCTGAACTGGTCGTTGGCGAGCGCCTGGCGCAACGCCGTTTCGATGCGCATCCGCTGACGCATGGTCTCGGTCATGCGCGCATCGAACAGCCGATAGGTATTCTTACCGGCGCGTTTGGCCTGATACATCGCCAGATCACCGTTGCGCAACAGATCGGCGGCGTTCTGGGCATCCTGTGGAAACAGGGTGATGCCGATACTCGGGGTGACCACGACGGTGGTGCCATCGAGGTCGAGCGACTCGCTCAAGTCGTGGTGGAGCTGGCGCACCACCCGGATCGCGCCACGCACCCCGCCGACATCGGGCAGCAGCAAGGCGAACTCATCCCCCCCGAGCCGGGCCAGACATTGATGGCCATCGGGATCGACCTCGCAGCGTGTCGGCCAGGCGGCGGCCAGGCTCGCAGCGAGCCGCGTGGCGATGGTCTGCAGCAAGCGATCGCCGATATGGTGTCCCAAGGTGTCGTTGATCTGCTTGAAGTTGTCGAGATCGAGGAACACCAGCGCACAAGCGTGACGACGCATGCGCATCAGCCCCAGCACCTGCTCCAGACGCTGTTGGAACAGCACCCGATTGGGCAAACCGGTGAGGCTGTCGAAGAAGGCGAGCCGATGGATATGGGCCTGGGCCTCCTGCAACGCAGTGATATCCTGGACCGCACCATAACAGCACGCACCCTCCTGCCCCTCGGGGTGCGAGGGCTCGACGAACTGACGCAGGTGACGAACCCTGCCGTCGCGGGTGAACACCCGGTGGCGCAGCTCGGCGTCCTGATCGCCCTGTTCGAGGGTCGCGAACCAGGCCGCCACCTCACCCCGCTCATCGAACGGCACCCGCTCGATCAGGGTCTCGAGGCCACAATCCCCGGTCGGGTCGGCACAGTCCAGGATCTCGAGCGCGCGGGCCGACCACCGAATTCGCCCGACCTCCGGCAGCCACTCCCAGTCCCCGATGCGCGCCATGCGCTGTGCGGCGGCGAGCCGCTGCTCACTGTGCAGGAGCGCCCTGGTGGCCTCACCGGCACGAACCATATAACGGATGCGGTGCACCATGACCGAGGCAAGGACGGGTTTGACCGCGAAGTCGGTCGCGCCGACGCGGTAGGCGTGCTCGATCGAGCTACGATCATCGAGGCCGGTCATCATCAGGATCGGCAGATACTCGGCACCGGGATGTGCCCGTAACCGCGTACAGGTCTCGAAGCCGTCGATACCGGGCATCATCACATCGAGCAACACGATCTCGGGCAACCCCTCGGCGGCCACCCAGGCAAGCGCCTGTTGCCCACCATCGACCTCGGTGACCACCATCCCCGCCTGCTCCAGGGCCTCGGCGAGGAGATAGCGCGAGGTGACATCGTCGTCGACGAGCAGGACGCGGATCGGGGATGTCGTGGGCTGTACGTGCATCGGCAGCGAACTCCTCATGGGTCGTCGTGCTGCAACCGCTCGAGCGCGGAGACGAGGGTGCGGAACTGCGTCTCGGTGGTCGCAAAGGTCGCCCTGGCCTGCTCGATCGCACCGCCATGGGCCTGCTGCTCGAGCGCGCGACAGAGGGCGGCGAAACCGTGGGCACCGAGATTGGCGCTACTCGACTTGAGGGTGTGCGCGGCGAGGTGCACCTCATCGGCGGCCCTGGCCTCCAGGCCCTGGCGCAATCGCGCCATCAACCCCGGGGCACTGTCGAGATAGAGGCCGATCACCTTCCGCAGCGGGTCCGGACGACCACTGCGCCGCAGTGCACGGATCGAGTCGAGTACCTCGGGATCGAGCACGGCCGTGGCAGCTGTGTGGTGCTCGACACCGGGGGACGTATCGGGCGCCGAGGGCTGCAACCCGATCCAGGGGGCGATGCTGGCACTGAGCTGACGCTGCGAGAAGGGCTTGCTCAGATAGCCATTCATGCCGGCCTGCTCACAGCGACGGCCGATCCCCTTCTGCACATTCGCCGTCAGGGCGATGATCGGGGTCGGGGCAACTGCGCGGCGCTCACGTTCAAGCCGACGAATCCTCGCCGTGGCGCTGAAGCCATCCATCACCGGCATGTGGCAGTCCATCAGGATCAGGTCGAAGGCATCGTGCGCGAACGCCTTGATCGCCTCCTCGCCGTTATCGGCGATGGTCACCTCGAGCCCGAGGTCCTCGAGCATCAGCGTCGCCATCTCCTGGTTCACCGGATTGTCCTCGACCAGCAGTATACGCCCGCGCATCACCGAGACTGCGGCGGGCGGCGGCTGCTCCAGCGCCAGCGTCTCCGGGGGCGGACAACCGCAGGCCTCGGCGAGCTGGATCTCGAGGGTGAAGGTGGCGCCCTGGCCCGGGGTGCTGCAGACCCGCACGTCCCCCTCCATCATCCTCGCCAGCTGCCGGCAGATCGCCAACCCCAGCCCCGTCCCTCCATAGTTGCGGGTGATCGAACCGTCAGCCTGGGAGAAGGCGGCGAAGATCTCCTCTTGCTGAGCGGGATCGATGCCAGGACCGGTATCGCTGACGGCGACGATCAAGGTCAGCCCGCCCGGCGCCCGCGACCGGGTCGTCGCGCGCACCCGGATCTCACCGGCGGCCGTGAACTTGACCGCATTGCCGATCAGGTTCATCAGGATCTGGCGCAGCCGTGCCCCATCACCGTGGACCTGCGCGGGCAGATCAGCGGCCAGATCGGTCTCGAGCCGCAGCCCCTGGATGCTGGCCGACTCGGCGAACAACTGCACCGTCCCCTGGATCAGGGCGCGCAGATCGAAGTCGTAACCCTCCAGATCCAATCGCCCGGCCTCGATCTTGGAGAAATCGAGGATGTCGTTGATGATCTCGAGCAAGGCCTCACCCGAACGCTGGATGGTCTCGGCAAAGCGCGTCTGACGCGCGTCCAGACCACTCTTGCGCAGCAGCTCGGCCATCCCCAGCACCGCGTTCATCGGGGTGCGGATCTCGTGGCTCATGGTGGCGAGGAAATCGCTCTTGGCCCGGCTCGCCGCCTCGGCCCGATCGCGCGCCTCGGCCAACGCGGCCACGGTGCGCTCGAGTTCGCGGGTACGCGCCGAGACCTGACGCTCGAGATCGTCCTTGTACCCTTCGAGGGCAAGATCGCGCTGTTGGATCTGGTCGAGCATGTCGTTGAAACCATCGACCAGCGAGCCGAGTTCATCACCGCGTGAGCGCTGCACCCGTACCCCGTAGTCACGCGCACTCGAGACCCGCTCCATCGCACGGGTCAGGGAGATGATCGGGGTGGAGACCAGCCGCTGTAACCAGTGCGCGAGCAGCAACGCCGCGCTCACCGCCACCACCAGGATGAGCGCGCTGATGGTCAGCGAATGGTTGAGCGCCGCCCGCACCCGGGTGAGGCTGTCGAGCAGGTGCACATGACCGATGACCTCGCCGTCGACGACGATATCGCGCACCACATGCAGGTGATCGGGCTCGATGCCGATCCCCTGGTGGCCGCTGCCATCGGCACCGTACTCGTTCGGCGGCAGTGGCGCGACCTGCAGCGGATAGCGAGCAAACAAATCGCCATCGCGATCATAGACGTAGGCACCACGCAGCTGCGAGCGCCCGGCAAGCGCTGCCAGGGTCCGGGTCGCGGCATCAGGGTCATCGAAGGTCAAGGCCGCGGCGACGTTATAGGCGAGCATGCCGGCCAGGGCATTGAGTTCATCGATGGCAGTACGTTGCAGCGTCTGACGCTGGTTGAGCGCATGGCTGGCGCCGGAGAGCACCAACACCACCAACGCCACCACCAACATCAGTAGCATCAGCTTGTAGCGGATCGAGAGCTGTCCGAGCCAGCGCATCATCCTCATTCCTTCACCACATCGACCGCCAGACGCAACAACTGGGAGCTGATCCCGAGTCCCGCGGCCCGGGCGCTAGCGGCATTGATCTCGAACCTGAGCCGGCGCTCGATGCGCACGAAGCGCACCATCCCACCGGCGGCAACGAACTCCGGGATCTCGCTCACCGTCAACACCGGCCGGCCAGCGAGTGAGTGCAGCAAGGGCGCGAGAAAGGGGCGCTCAGAGTCGGCGACATAGACGATGTGGCAACCCTCGAGCGCCTCACCTCGTATGCGTCGCCTCACCGTCACCCGCCGCCCCTGCACCCGCTTGCCGGCGAGCGCCTCGAGCGCCGGCGCCGCCTCGGTACGTCCGTAGACGCACAAGCGCAGTGGCAGCTCGGCGCGCGTCGGCCACTGGATGAACTTCGAGAAGTTATACAGGTAGGCTGCCACCAGCTCCCCCTCATCGACCCCGGCACGCACCGGGGCACCATGTAGTATCAGCACCAGCGCCGCGCCGAACACGCAAGGTCGTCGCCGCCACCGGCGCCATGACTCAGAAATCCACTCGGACCGAAGCATAGACGCCGCGCTGGACCTCCAGCGGCAAGGCAGCGAAGGCCTCTGGATAGCCTTCCTGATGAGAGGGGCTGAGCAGGTTCTGCCCCACCAACGCGAACTCCAGCCCGGGGCGCGGGCGCCATGCCAGACGGACATCGAGTTCCCAATAAGCGGGGATCCGTAGACTGCTGAACTGGCCGATGTCGAAGGCCGGATAGTTGCCATCGACATAGCGCAACCAGAGGTCGAGGTCGAGATCCTGACGCGGACTCATCAGCGAACGCAGCGAGAGCTGCTGGCGTGGATCGGCGCGCGCCAGACTATCGTTACTGCGATCGCGGCTACTCTCGGGGACCTCCAGATCGATCTCGAGGAAGCCATAGGCGAACGCCAGCCGCCACCAGTCGCGTAGCTGCAGCTCGCCGGCCAGTTCGGCACCATAGCTGTGACCACGGCCCTGGTTGGCAAAGGGTAGATCGAGATAGAGCGCATCACGATCCGCACCGACCACCACCGGGGCGTCACCCGAGGTACGCAGCTCATCGTAATCGTTGTAGAAGAGTGCCAGATCGAGGCTCAGGCGCGACATCGGCATCAGCCGCCACCCCAGCTCGTAGGCGGTGAGTGATTCGGAGACGACATCGTCGTTACCGACCGTGGCCGCCACCAGCGATGCCGGGGCCGGGGGCGGCAGCCCGGAGTCGACCACCCGCGCCCAGACCTTGGCGCTACGCTCGGCGCGCGACGGGGTCCGCACCGCGTGCGAGACTGAGGCCCACAGCGATGAGCGCGGTGAGGCCCGCCACAACAGACGGGCATTGGGCTGCAGCTCGACCCCGGTATAGTCGTTGTGCTCGAACTTGCTACCGAGGGTCAGGTTCAGGCGCCCGGGGAGCAGCGTGATCTCGTCCTGGAGAAAGCCATTCCAGAGCGCGCGCGCGTCCGCATCCGGGACCAAGGAGACCAGGCGCGTGGTCGAGAAGTCATCGGCGACGTGCCGATACCCCACCCCCCACACCAGATCGTGGCGCGCGCCCAGCATCACCCGGTGCTGAAAATCGATATCGAGGATGTCGTGACGCTGCGCCACGTAGTATTCGTCACGCTCGACGTGGTCGTAGTAGAGCTGCAGCGACACCTGCGAACTGACCGACAGCGCCCGCTCCCAGCGGGCCAGCAGATTGGCCCCCGAGGCCTGCAGCCGATCATCGACCAGCATATAACGCTCGGGCAACACCTCCGGGCTGGGGATACGCAGCTGCTGGCGCAGATTGTTGCGATAGAGGTCGCCCTGGAGGGTGAACAGGTCACCGCCGGCAAGGCGGGCATCGATCCGGAAACCACCCTGACCGCTGTCCCACCCATCGCGCCCGGCCTCACCGTTGATCGTGACCAGGGCGTCGCGCTCCCGATACTGGGCATAGAACCGAGCGAAGGTCTCCGGGGCGATCTCGGCACCATAGCGCACCGCCGCCGCACCACGCTCCTCGCCCCCCGCCGCCACGCTCAGCAGACCGCCCTGGGTGGACTCGGCCGAACGGGTGATGATGTTGACCACACCGTTGACCGCATTGGCGCCCCACAGGGTCGCGCCAGGACCACGAATCACCTCGATGCGCTCGATATCGGCGAGCAGCAGATCCTGCTGCTCCCAGTAGACCCCGGAAAAGCTCGGCGTGTAGAGGGTGCGGCCGTCGATCAGCACCAGCAGCTTGTTGGCGAAACGACCGTTGAAACCGCGCGCCGAGATCGCCCACTTGTTGGCATCGAGTCGACCGACCTGCAACCCCGGGACCATACGCAGCAGCTCAGGGATTGCCGTGGCCCCACTGCGGCGAATGTCCTCGGCGTCGATCACGAACACCGCCGCTGCAGCATCGGCCAGCGCCTGTGATTTCTTGCCGACCGAGGTCACCTCGACATCGAGCAGCTCCTCGAGGCTGAGATCGGTCAGGTCCTCGGCACAGACCGGCAACGACATCAGGGCCCAGAGCAGGAGCAGGCCCCACCTCGGATCAATCCGCAAACACTGTGGCTTGCCCATGAGTGCCGACACGCGGTGGACCTCCACGCGTTCCCACGCCCCGTTCCCTGGGACGAAGGAGTATCTCGATTTGGATCGCATCGAACTATAAACGCCTTCGTCTCACATCGGGTAGGATCCGGGCCATCAGCAACGAATCCGCCAGAGGCCGGCCATGCCAACCCCTTCGACCACCACGCTTCAATCACCGCGCATCAGCCACCGCGCACCACTGCCCGAGGCACTCGACGCCCAGCGTCTCAGCCTCGAGACCAGCAGCGGCAGGCTCGCCTACTACGCCGACACCACGGCCTCGGGACGCGCCCTGGTACTGATCCACAGCATCAATGCCGCGCCCAGCAGCTACGAGCTGCGCCCGCTGTTCGAGCACTATCGTGGCCAACGCCCAGTCTACAGCCTAGAGCTGCCCGGTTTCGGTCATTCGGACCGAACAACACGCACCTACACCCCTGAGCTGTTCGCCACCGCAATCGCTGAATTCCTCGAGCAGGTGCTCGACGCCCCCGCCGACCTCCTGGCACTCTCGCTGAGCAGTGAATTCGCCGCCCGGGCCACACTCGCAGCACCCGCGCGCGTCGCCTCGCTCACCCTGATCTCGCCCACCGGCTTCTCCACGCGTCGCCTGCCCAGCGAGCGCACCGGCCACGTCCTCCGTCGGATACTGACCCTACCGCGCCTCGGGCGCGCGCTCTACGCCCTGGTCGCCTCACGCCCGAGCATCCGTCATTATCTCGGGCGCTCCTTCACCGCCACCCCGCCACAGGCGTTGATCGACTACGCCCACGCCACCTCGCACCAACCCGGCGCCCATCACGCGCCACTCCACTTCCTCTCCACCCTGCTGTTCACCCGCGAGGCCCGCGAACGACTCTATGGCCGGCTCACCGATCGACCGGTGTTGGTGATCGCCGACCGCGACCCCTACATCGATTTCACCGCCCTGCCCGCCTTCATCGCCAATCACCCCAACTGGCGCAGCGAGACCCTGTCCCCCCACCTCGGCCTGCCGCACTGGGAGCGACCCGAGGCGACCATCGCCACGCTCGACGCCTTCTGGGCGGGCGTCTGAGACAGAAAAAGTCGCCAGCCGCCAGGGGATTGAACCGCCAAGATACCGTCTTGCCTGTCAATCGACGATCATGCAACACCAGCCTCCCCGACTGGAGGCTGGAAGCTGGTTTGAACCGCGAAGACACGAAGCGCGCAAAGGGGAGAAAAGCCTTCAGCGACCAGCCTCCAGCCCCGATGTTGGGTTAACCGTCGACGAACGCCGCCGCTTCCTCGATGGCATGGTGGACGGACGGTTAACCCAACCTACGAGACTGTCAGCGTGCTCCCAAACGACAACGGCCCCGACGGTCGAAGACCGTCGGGGCCGTTGGGAGCGATGACCTCGCGCGGGACGAGGTCGGGCTCAAGGCGTGATCAATTCCAGCCGAAGCCAGCCGCGAACACGACAGCATGCACCGCCAGCGCGATCACCAGCACGGCGTAGAGGATCGGCATCAACCAGGTCGCGGGGTTGACCACCATCCAGATCTTCCAGTCGTCCTGAGGGTTGCTCGGCTTCATGGTGTTTTCGCTCATGTGAGTTGGCCCTTAGGCGAGAGGATCAGAACCAGGGGTTGGTCGCGATGATGAACAGGTGCACGACGGCTGCGAGCCCGACGAACGCGGTGTAGGTCACCTTGAACTGTTCGTGGAACTCCTTCGCCTGCGCCTCGGTGATCACGGGGGCGTTGGCCTGCTGAGCAGGTGCTGCCTGCTGGGCGGCCGGCGCTGCCTGCTGCGGGGCGGGTGCCTGCTGCCGTGCGGGCGCCTGCTGCTTAGCTGCACCACGCGATTTGCCGGCGCCACCCTTGGGAGCGGAGAAGGATTTTTGATCAGCCACAGTGGCCTCCTGACGGGGGTTAGAGATGACGTCGCCGCCTCAATCATGCGCAAAGGGAGACGCCATGATCCCGACCGCGACAGCTGGCGCGGCTCACCCGTTCACGCACGACACACGTTCGGATGGACCCGCACTGAGATCTTGAGCGTGTCATCTTATATTGACACCCAGCAATGTCAATAACGATTTACAGCTTGATTCCTGAGCAGAAAGCAACCGCCAAGGCCAGCGGCCAGAGATTGAACCGCAAAGCCGCAAAGGGCGCGAAGGGGAGAAGAGCTGCCAGTCTCGTCGGTTGGGTTAACCGTCCGTCCATCATGTCATCGAGGAATCTGCGGCGCTCGTCGACGGTTAACCCAACATCGGGCTGGAGGCCATCAGCTGGCCGCTGGCTGCTGATTTGAACCGCAAAGCCGCGAAGGGCGCGAAGGGGAGAAGAGCTGCCAGTCTCGTAGGTTGGGTTAACCGTCCGTCCACCATGCTATCGACGAATCTGCGGCGTTCGTCGACGGTTAACCCAACATCGGGGCTGGAGGCTGTCAGCTGATCGCTGGATGCTGGATGCTGATTCGAACCACCAAGACGCGACACACGCAAAGAAAGCGACCGGCCTTCAGCAAGCAGCCTCCGGTGTCGGTTTGCAGTCACCCTGAACAGTACGAGACAAACCTGCCCCGCTCGCTGGAGGCTGCTGACAGCAGGAAGCCTTGCCTCTCTTAGCGTCCTTGGCGACTTTGCGGTTCAACCCCCTGGCAGCCGCCCTCAGGGCAACCCGACGAGCTTGTGCATCTGGATACCGAGGTGCCAGCGCGGGTCGGCGAGGCAGTGGGCGGCAGCGGCCTCGGTGTGGGCCGCACGCTCGGCATCGTCGAGCGGCTGGAGGATGCGGTGCTCGAAGTCGAGCCCGACATAGCGCTCGGGCTCGGCGCCGGGCTGTGGATAGATCAACTTGAGTTCGTCGCCACGGCGCACCGCCAGCTCGGTCCCGGCCTTGGGGCTGACGCAGATCCAATCGATCCCTGGCGGCAACGCCAGGGTGCCGTTGGTCTCGACCGCGACCTCGAAACCGCGCCCCTGCAACGCCGCAACCAGGGCGGCGTCGAGCTGCAGCGCCGGCTCGCCGCCGGTGCACACCACGTAGGGCACGACCCCGGGGACGGCATCGTGCGGCCAACACGCGGTGATCGCGGCGGCCAACTGCTCGGCGTCGGCGAAGTGCCCACCGCCGGCACCATCGGTGCCACGGAAGTCGGTGTCGCAGAAACGGCAGCGGGCGGTGGCGCGGTCGCGCTCCAACCCCGACCACAGATTGCAGCCGGCGAAACGACAAAACACCGCCGCGCGCCCGGCCTGAGCGCCCTCGCCCTGGAGGGTGTAGAAGACCTCCTTGACGCTGTAACTCATACCGGCAACGCCGGGCCCTGCGGCCCCCAGCTGAGCACCACGCCACAGCCCGGGGTCTGGTGCAGGTCGATCCGATCGAGCGCGGGCAACGCATCACCCACCTCGGCGCGGATCCAACGCGCCAGCGCGCCCGGCGCGGCCAGGTCGAGCCCCGTCAGGGTATCGAGACGATGATGGTCGAGCCGCGCATAGACCGGTTTGAACAACCGCTTGACGTCACCGTAGTCGACCGTCCAGCCCATCACCCGGTCGAGCGGCGCGCACAGGTGCAACCGCAGCAGATAGCTGTGACCGTGCAGCCGCCGCCGCGCATCGCCCTCGGGGGCGGCGCTCAGACGGAGCGCACTCTCGAAGCGCAGCTCCTTCCAGATCCGATAGCTGCTGCCGTCGAACTGACAACCGGCGGTCGCCGTCTCGTAGACGCTGACCCAAGACAGCGGCGCGAACTCGGGCTTGAGCCGCGCCCAGATCCAGGCGGCGAGCATCTCGCTGGTGGGGTTCTCGAGCCCGGGGATGTCGTTGAGACAGGCATGATCGAGCGTGGCGCCGAGCGGCGCCCAGAGGGCGTCGATACGGTCGTAGTCGACGCCCATGTCCTGATCCTCGGCCAGGGTCTGGTCGGCATGGAGGATGACCTCGAAGCCGTGGCCGTGCATCCGCCCGCACTGGTGTCCCTCGGGAACATTGGGCAGTTGGTGGGCGGACTCGAAGCGAAAGCGCCGCCACAGGTGACAGTGACCGTCGGCGTCGAGGTCGACGCCCTGGTGGCGGGTGCTGTGGATGCCGACCGACTCGACCCCGTCGAGCCCGAGATGATCGCGCACCCAGCGCGCCAGGTTCTCGTCGGTGGGCACCCGTAGCCGGGTGTTGAGGTCGGCGTAGTCGAGCGGCGCGATCGCCTCGGCCAAGTGCGCGCTCAGGGTATCGGTCTCGGCACCGGCGAAGGACGCCCAGCCAGGCGTCAGCTCAGTACGCACCCGGGCGAGGAAGCTGTGACCGTGGAGCGCGCGGCAACGGTGCTCGGCGGGCAGCACGGCGACGTGACGGGCCGCCTCGAAGGGGGCGGCGGCGACGTGTAGGAGACGTTCGGTCATGGGTTCTCAAATCGGTTGAGCAGTGGATCGGCGACCCCGGCCTCGGCGAAGCCCTTGGCGCGCAGCAGGCAAGAGTCGCAGCCACCGCAGGGACGGCCGTACTCGTCGGGATCGTAGCAACTGGAGGTGAGGGCGTAGTCGACACCGAGCGCCAGCCCGCGCTGGATGATCCCGGCCTTGGTCAGGTCGATCAGCGGGGTGTGGATACGCAACCGCTGGCGCCCCTCAACGCCGGCAACGGTGGCGAGGTTGGCCATCTGCTCGTAGGCGGCGATGTATTCGGGACGGCAGTCGGGATAGCCCGAATAGTCGAGGGCGTTGACGCCGATGAAGATGTCGCTCGCCCCCAGGGTCTCGGCCCAGGCCAGGGCGAAGGAGAGAAACACCGTGTTGCGCGCTGGCACATAGGTGACCGGGATCGCCGAGTCCATCTCCTCCGGGGCTCGGCCCTTGGGCACCGCGATGTCGGCGGTCAGCGCCGAGCCACCGAAGCGACGCAGGTCGATGTCGGCGATGATGTGTTCGGCCACCCCGAGGTGCGCGGCCACCCGCGCCGCGGCGTCGAGCTCGCAGCTATGGCGCTGACCATAGCGAAACGACAGCGCATGGGGGGCAAAGCCCTGGTCCTTGGCGATCGCGAGCACGGTGGTCGAGTCGAGGCCGCCGCTGAGCAGCACCACTGCAGGGGTCATTGGGTCGTGTCTCCGAAAAAAAGCGATTGTCCGCCGGGGCGCGCTTGGCAGGGCTCGGCCCCGTGGGTGAAACTGATGACGAGCGCGGGCGTCGAATCCCGCGGCGGGCGCGGGTCGTGTGCCCGCGCCGGGATTGTCCCGCCACGTGGTGCGCGTGCGCAACGACGATCGTCAGCGCCCGCCACCCGGAACCGTCGCCGCCCCGGCGCGACGGACACCGCTCGGGGCCGTGCTCGACCACGCCCCGGGCTCAACCGAACCATGGATCGATCATCATGCAAGCATACCGTATCCGTCTCTGGGATCTGCCGACCCGGGTCGTGCACTGGCTGCTGTTCGTACTGGTGGTAGCGGCCTACGTCACCGGCGAGATCGGCGGTAACCTGATGACGTGGCACGGCTGGATCGGGCTGGCGATCGCCGGTCTGATCGCCTTTCGCATCACCTGGGGGGTGGTCGGCTCGACCTACGCCCGCTTCAGCCAGTTCGTGCGTGGCCCTGACGCGGTGCTCGACTACCTGCGTGGACGCTGGCACGGCGTCGGCCACAACCCGCTCGGTGCGGTCTCGGTACTGGTGCTGCTCGGCATCCTCGCCATCCAGACCCTCACCGGACTGTTCGGCAACGACGACATCGCCTTCGAGGGACCGCTCTATCCGCTGGTCTCGAAGGGCGTCAGCGACTGGCTGATCGGGCTGCACCGCCAGGCCTACTGGCTGATCGTCGCGCTGGTGTCGCTGCACGTCGCGGCGATGTTGTTCTACGCCCTGGTGCGCAAGAACAACCTGGTCATCCCGATGATCAACGGCGTCAAGGAGGTGGATGACCCCGACATCCCCTCGGCCCGTGGCGGTGGCCCGATCGCCTTCGTGTTCGCGCTGTTGATCGCGGCACTGGTGGTCTGGGTCGCGGCGGGAGGACTGTTGCCCGCCCCGCCCCCGCCGCCCCCGCCGGGCACCATCCCGTCGTGGTGACGCGATAACGCAAGAGGCCGCCCGTGGGCGGCCTCGTCGTCTCATGGGTCCATCACTGGACCAGGATGAGCCTTAGTCGTCAGCGCGGAACTTGTCGTGGCAGGACTTGCAGCTCTGACCGAGTTCACCGAAGGCATCCTTCACCGCACCCTGATCGCCACCAGCGGCCACCTCGGCCATGTTGTTGGCGGCGGCGATGAAGTTACGCGCCACCTTGCCGGCCTCTTCCATGTTCTGGAAGAACTCGGGCTTGACGGCGGTCTCGACGTCGCCAACGTTCTTGTCGGTGCCGGGCCCGTAGAGCGCGCCCATCCCCGAGTTGGCGATCGCGGCGATGGCATTGGCCGCGGCCTCGACCTGACCCTGATCGAAATCACCCTGCAGGTTGGCCTTGATCTTCCCCATGTTCCAAGCCATGAAGCTGTAACCGGCCTGGCGATACTGGATCTGCTCCTCGGGCTTGAGCTCGGCGGCGGTAGCGGCACTGGCGAGCGCAACGGTGAGGACACCGGCGACAGCGCTGGCTGGCATGCGTTTCATTGACTATCTCCCTTAAGACTTAGACTGAGGATTCATCCGTCTCGCCCATGCTGGCGAGCGCCGACCATGTCGGGGCGCTGCTCGAGCAAATCAACCCCTGTCGGCATGGTTTCCGCGACGACTCGATCCTTGCCCCCCTTCTTGGCCCGATAGAGGCTGTCGTCGGCGAGCTTGACGAAGGCATCGACGGAGACACCATTGTACTCACAGACGCCACCGCTGATGCTCACCCGCAGACCGGCGTGCTCCGCCCAGTCGAGTCCGCTGATCTGGACACGCACCCGTTCGGCCACCTCCCAGGCGGCATGCAGGCGCGCGTGCGGCAGGATCACCATGAACTCCTCGCCACCATAGCGGCCGATCACATCGACCTCGCGAACGCACTGACGCAACTCCTCGGCCACCCGCACCAGCACCTGATCGCCGACGGGATGGCCATAGCGATCGTTGATCTTCTTGAAGTCGTCGAGATCGAAGAGAAAGAGCGACAGCGGCTGGTGATAGCGGCGGAACATGTCCACCTCCTTGCCCAGCATCGAGAACAGATAGCGGCGGTTGTAGAGACCAGTGAGTCCATCGGTGAAAGAGGCCGCTCGCAGCTCCTCCTGGACCGCCTTCAGCTCGGAGATGTCGACCAGCGAGATCAGCCGGCTCACCCCCCCCGAGAAACGCAACCTGACCACCGACACCAAGGCCCAGCGCAGCCCGCCACCCTCGACAGGGATACACATCTCGCGCTGTTCACCGTCGCCGTTCGGCAGCCCGGCGGCGAGCAGATAACGCCAGTCCTCGCTGATCAACTCATCGCCATGACCAGCGAGCGAGAGATAGCGCCGCGCCGCCTCGTTGGCCCGCGCCAGACCACGCCGTCCCGGCTCGTGGAGCACCATCGGGAAGGAGGCGGCCTCGAAGACGTTGCGCAGATTCGACTCACTCTCGCCGAGTCGACGCAACCACCGACTGGCACCGATCCAGGCCAGCATGATCAATACCAGCATCGCCCCCGCGCCCCACAGCAGCTTGCCGCGCACCCCGGCGACCAGGCGCTGCAGGAACTCCGGGTTAGCATAGAAGGTCACCACGCCGATGAGCACATGATCACGTGGATGATAGAGCGCGATCGGCACCTGGATACAGCCCTCGCAACCATTCGCGCCCCGAACCATATCGAGGCTGCTCTTGGGCAGGGCGAGCATGTCGTAGTCGAGTATCAGCTCGACACGGTGGATGAAGGCGATACCGGTGGACTGGTCCTGGAGCAGCAGGATGGCATCGAGCGCGGCCTGCAACTCACCGCGCAGATACTCGGGGCGAGCGCCACCGTCGAACAGGCGCTCGAGCCCTGGGGCCTGGGCCTGCGCGAAGGCACGTGACTGGCTCTCGTAGTGCTCGCGCAACAACGGCTCGAGCGCCAGCACCCAGTAGAGACTGCTGAGCGCGATGATGGTCGCGCCCAGCAACGCAAAGATCAGCGCCAACAGCCGCTCGAATCTCAGCGACTCCTGACTCGCCGTCGCCATTGCGTCTCTATTCATGGATCTTGGCCACCTGCAGGAAGAAGGAGCGGAAGCCGATCCCGGCGCGCCCGGCCTGCCCGAGATTGATCAGCGGCAGGATACGATCGGCGACGTGCAGCCCCGCCACCGCCCCGCGCTCGACATCCCCGGCAAAGGGCGAGAACACCAGCACGCCGTGACGCTCCGACCAGCCACGCAACTGCCCCGACGCCAGCCCCGGGGTCGCGACGAAGATCGCGCCCGGTGGTGCCCGTCGCCAGTTGCCGACATCGAGTTCGTGGGCGGCCAGGGTCTCGACCCGCAGCGGATGACCACGTACCCCCGTGATCCCCCCCAACACCAACGCCGCCTGCCGCGCCGTCTCCAGCGCCCCCTCGTAGACCACCACGACCTGCAAACCGCCATCGGCACCGAGATATCCCTCGAAGTCCTCGAGCGCCCCCATGCAGGCGGGAAAGAGCTTCAGGCCGACCCGCAGCCGCTGCTCGTCCTCGGGCCACAGCCCAGTGCGCTCGGCCAACGCCTGAGAGGTATGGAGAAAAAGGCACAACAGCACCGCCCACCAGGGTGGGAGACGCACACCCGAAACAACCGCTGGGGACATCCTTGCTCGCCTCAAAAGGTATATCCGAGGGACAGCCACCAACGGCGCCCGGGGGTGGGATAACCATCGGGATAGACCAGCCCAATACCATCGTAACTGGTGAGTTGATCGGGGTACCACACCTCGGCATCGGCGAGATTCTTCACCCCCAGATGGACAAAGGGGCCACGCCCCACCTGACGATAGCTCAACGTCAGGTCGATCTGGGTACTGGCATCGATCGCATCGCGCGGATCATGTTCGGCACGATGCCGCGCACCGACGTGACGCAACTGCAACGCCGCCGTCCAGCGCTCACGCGGACGCCACAACAGCGCCAGGTTAGCCAACAGATCGGCACCACCGGCCAGTGGCTCATCGCCATCACGCCGGCGCGCGTTCACCAACGACAGGTTGGCATCGACCTTGAAGTGGGCACCGAAGCGATGCTGATATTCCAGCTCGACACCCTGTAGCACGGCATCCGGACCGTTGATGAAACCATCGAGGTCGCGATCGTCGAACTGGATCGGCCGGGTGAGATCGGAGTGGAACAGGATCAGGCGCGTCTCCCAACTCGGGCGTTTGAAGATGTAGCCGAACTCGTAACTGGCGATCTCGCCAGCCCGCAGCCTGGGGCTGCGCGCGTAGTCCAGTTCGTAGAAGGTCGGCGGCCGAAAGGCCCGGGCATACTGTAGCTTGAGAATGTTCGACGCATCGATCCGCCAGACCGCGGCAAGACGCGGGCTGAACAGCCCGCCGACATCACTGTAGTCGTCATAGCGCAGGGTCGCGGTCAGCATCACCCGCTCACCGAGGTTGAACTGGTCCTGCACCAGGGCGCTGAGGATCCGCCGCGAGCGATCGTCGTCGAGCCAATCGGGATCGAGCGCGAGCGGATAGCCCGACCACGTCCAACGCGCCTCATCGACCTCGACATGGGCCGCTTCCAGCCCCAGCAGCAAGGCATGGCCCTGCACGCCATACCAGTGCAGGTCGGCAGCGAGTTCGTAGCGTCGTTCACGATAATCCTGATCCATGAACACCGCCGCCTCGCCGAGATAACCGGCGGGGAAGACGAACAAGCGATCGCGGTCACGCTCGTGACTGATCGCCTCGGCGCGCAACTCGACCTCGCCCTCTTCGGTGAGCGTCAACCGGTGTCCGAGCTGGAGCGCCAGATAACGCTGGCGCGCGGCCAGGTTGCCATCATCCGGGGGAAGGAAGTGATTGATGCCGAAATGGTCACCGGTGGCATCATCGATCAGGCGCAGCTTGGCAAAGCTCGCCCCCCAGCGCAGATCCGAGAAGAGCGCATGGTGGCGCAATGCGGTATTGGCCGGCCCCGGGGCATTGGACAGCCCATCGAGCGCGAGGGGGCCGAGGGCATCGCGCTCGACCCAAGCCTCGACCCCATCGGCCTCGACACCGGCAAGGTTGATCGAGAAGGCCAGATCGCGGGTCGGGTCCTCCCAGAACCAACGCCCGTTGATTCCCCGCTCGGCCCCCTCCCCTGCCATCACCCCGAGTGCACGATCACGGGTGCGGGTGATGAGGTTAACCACGCCGGCAAAGGCATACTCACCATGCACCGAGGAACCGGGGCCACGGATCACCTCGATGCGCTCGATCTGCTCGAGGGGGATATTGAGTACCGGGTTGGCGGTGGCCATCAGGGTCGAGTTCATCGACACCCCATCGAGCAAGATCTTGATGTTGCCCGAACCATAGCCATGCCCGACACCGCGACTGAGCACCTGGCGCTCACCGGTGACCTCGAGTGCGGGGCTGATCCCCGGAACCAGGGCCAATGCCTCCCAGACGGTGCGCGCACCACGCGCCAACATCTCGTCGCCGAGCAGGATAGTCGCCATCCCGGGGACGAAATCGGCGTTCATACCACTCCGGGTCGCCAGCCGCGTCTCGGTCTCCAGCAGATCCAGCAGCCCCTCGATCTGCTCCTCGTCTCCGGCCAGCGCGGCGCCGGTCAGCAGCCCCGCACCCCACGCCAGGGCACTCGCACAGATCAACCGACCGAGCCGCAGTCCCCACTGGGAACACGCACACCCCTCGCGCCAGCCGGACACGAAACGAAAAAGATTCATACGGATTCGACGCTTCTTCGAGTTGAGCCCTCATCCCCATTCAGCAATCGAGCACGGGAACATGACCCATTACCCCGAAAGATATCGAGAAGCGATTCCTTCTCGGGTCTCGGCGGCCGATTAGAACACGCAAAGAGTACGCGCAAAATGGTCAGCTGACAGGCGGGCAAATCCTACCCCTGGCCCGGCGCCAGGGCACAGACAGGCGGTCGAAGCGCGCAATGAGAATCGATCCGCAACCGTCTTCAAATAGACTTGATTTGAATGCTATCATCGACTGTAATAAATAAAAACGCGACCACTCATTGCGCTCAAGTTGGACCAACCGTCAACCAAGGAAAAGGATCAGCCAATGATCAACCTGATTACGCTAGCCGCGCTTTCATTCAGCCTTTCCACCCAGCTGCCCATCCCTGCACAAGATCAAGGATGGGACAAGGACGCGGCCGATAACCAGATGCTCGAACCCGTCGCGGGTTGGGTCGCCGGATGCCCCCCGTTCTGCGCCACGGAGCCGCAGCCCATCACCACCGAGACCCTCGCCAACCACCCCAGCTGAGGGCCTCACAGGCGACGAGCCGGCGACGGCGGGCATGCCGTCCTCCCGTCCCGGCTCACCAGCGCCCCCACTTCGCAAGACAGGCAACCCCACCACCAGCGGTAAGCCTCGCGTCTCCCGTCAGCCCATCGCAATCGCCGACCGATTTACCTGGCGGGCACCCACCACAGACACCTCAGGCCACGCCTCACGTCCTCTTAACGTGTTCGAGACGACGACACGCCCCGGGGTGATTCCCAGCCCAGCACACCCGCGCCTACCCGTGTTACCCACCGCAGCGCGGCAGGGACCCGGTGACACCGACCGAGGCCAGGGCCCGAGCCGGCGACACCGCAGCCCCTCGCTCAAAGTTCGACCCGCACCCGCGATGCAGCCCGCAGCGCCCGCGCCTTGGCATCCTCGATATCATGGCCACACGCCAGCGCCACCCCCATGCGACGACGTCCCAACACCTCGGGTTTACCGAACAGGCGCAGATCCGTACCCGGCTCGGCCAGGGCCTCGGCCAGATTGGTGAAACGGGGTCGGGGCGACTCCCCCTCGACCAGAATGACCGCAGAGGCCGCCGGGCCGTGCTGGCGGATCTCTGGGATCGGCAGCCCGAGGATGGCGCGAGCGTGGAGCGCAAACTCCGAGAGATCCTGCGAGATCAGGGTGACCATGCCGGTGTCGTGAGGACGCGGCGAGACCTCGCTGAAGATCACCTCGTCGCCGCGCACGAACAGCTCGACCCCGAAGATCCCGCGCCCACCCAGCGCCTCGGTCACCCGCGCCGCGATCTCACGCGCCCGCGCCAGTGCCGTCGGGGTCATCGGGTGCGGCTGCCAGGACTCACGATAGTCGCCGTCCTCCTGACGATGCCCGATCGGCGCGCAAAAGGCGGTGCCGTCACGGTGACGCACGGTCAGCAGGGTGATCTCGTAATCGAAGGCGATGAACCCCTCGACGATCACCCGCCCGCCACCGGCGCGTCCACCGGCCTGAGCATAGCCCCAAGCATGATCGAGCTCAGCGGCATCGCGCACCAGGCTCTGCCCCTTGCCCGAGGAACTCATGATCGGTTTGACCACGCAGGGCAACCCGATCTCGGCGACCGCCTGCCCGAACGCCTCACGCGTGTCAGCGAAGCGATAGGGTGAGGTCGGCAGCCCCAACTCCTCGGCGACCAGCCGGCGGATGCCCTCGCGGTTCATCGTCAATCGAGTCGCCCGCGCCGTCGGCACGACATTGAAGCCCTCGGCCTCCAGCTCCAACAGGGTGTCGGTGGCGATCGCCTCGATCTCGGGGACGATGTAGTCGGGGCGCTCGAGTTCGATCACCCGGCGCAGCTCGGCACCGTCGAGCATCGAGAAACTGTAGGCGCGATCGGCGACCTGCATGGCCGGCGCATTGGCATAGCGATCACAGGCGATGACCTCGAGCCCGAGGCGCTTGAACTCGATGACGACCTCCTTGCCGAGTTCACCCGCCCCGCAGAGCAGGACCTTGGTCGCGTTGGGAGAGAAGGGGGTTCCGATCGTAGGCATGTGGTCTCTGCTTGTCGGGGTGGTGGCTTCAAGATGGAACGCGGCACTCCAGTCAGCCGCAGCCGGTCTCCGCGAGTCAGACACATCCGCCGCACCCGCAGCGGGGAGACCCCGGAGCAATCCTAGTCCCGACACGCTCATGCGCGTCGCTCCGGCAAGGGCGCGGCCGATGGTACTCCGCCCGCACCACTAGGATCCAGACGACGCAGGACAGACCGAGATGACAGGAGCGCTGAACGAGACATTTGTAGAACGCAACCGCACCGAGGACGACCCGGGTACAAACCGCATGATCTCGAACCGCTCATGCAGTTCCTCTGCCGACCCTTGCCGCGCGACAGGCCGCGAACACGGCCTGTAAGAAGCAAGAGAAAGGTCCCCGGCTCCGACAGACCTCGATCGAGGAGGCCATCGTCCCCGTAACCTGTCCAGCCCCCGGCGAGCAGCACCCACGACGAGAGCCTTTACAAGCCACAGAGCCGGTCACTTGACCCGAGCCCGAAGTCCCCCGCCCCACCCAGACACAGGCCCGTAAATCCGTATCACGAACAATAGGGCACGCCCCAACGGCCCCGGAGTTCTACCGGGATCGAGACCCAGGCTTCAATCCACGCGCCCGTATAGGGCGCGACCTTTACCGCAGGGCTATCGCATCAAGGATCTCTAATATTATAAGATGCCAATATCTTTTGATATCAGTCTATTGTCGCCATCGTGCATCGAAACTCCGTCCTTATTCCCACGAAAGATCTCGGACTGTGCAAGACAAGATCCGCAACTGGAGCGAGGCTTCGTCTTGATCATGGCGCCAAGAAGCGAGCCCTCGGCGAAACCTCGTCTTAAGCAACGAGTGCAGAACCCCCTATCGCTTTGAATTATATCTAATATTAGCGTAATCGAATATTAGAGGTGCTTGATGCGATAGCCCTGACCTTTACCGGGATGACAGAGGATCAGGTGGCGCGGATGTTTCAATCCACGCGCCCGTATAGGGCGCGACGAGACGACACTGAGCAGTTCGACCGCCTGCTCGCGTTTCAATCCACGCGCCCGTATAGGGCGCGACCGCCAGACCTTGGGGTAGGCGGCGCCGGGGTAATTGTTTCAATCCACGCGCCCGTATAGGGCGCGACTTCTCGGAGGCGGACGAATCCACATCGGCCAAGGGTTTCAATCCACGCGCCCGTATAGGGCGCGACCGTGGCGCCGCAACCTCTATATCCCGGCGCCAGAGTTTCAATCCACGCGCCCGTATAGGGCGCGACCCGGAAGGTGATGTGCTCGGCCGGATACGGCGGAGTGTTTCAATCCACGCGCCCGTATAGGGCGCGACCGATTCTTGTTTTCGTCCTCGGCGATAATTCCCTTTGGTTTCAATCCACGCGCCCGTATAGGGCGCGACGTCAGGGTCTTCGAGCTGGACCGCGACGCCATTGTTTCAATCCACGCGCCCGTATAGGGCGCGACGCGGCGGAGCCGAGGAGTGAGAGATGCTCTACCGCAGGTTTCAATCCACGCGCCCGTATAGGGCGCGACCGGAGTCAGTGCGCCGATACCGGCGCTCGCGAGCAGTTTCAATCCACGCGCCCGTATAGGGCGCGACCGGTCTTGACGCCGAGCACGTCACCATAGGCCCGGTTTCAATCCACGCGCCCGTATAGGGCGCGACATGTCGACGCGCGCGTGATCGACCGGGTCGACATCGTTTCAATCCACGCGCCCGTATAGGGCGCGACGCGCAGCTGAGCGCGCCTGAGGGGCGCGTGCCGCGTTTCAATCCACGCGCCCGTATAGGGCGCGACCAGCGCCGAGGCGTTCGCGAACCTGCTGATGTGCGTTTCAATCCACGCGCCCGTATAGGGCGCGACTTGACAGCATGTTTAGTCCTGCTAAACTCCCTGCTGTTTCAATCCACGCGCCCGTATAGGGCGCGACAGCCGATGTCGTGCCGGCCGACATGGATGCGGTTGGTTTCAATCCACGCGCCCGTATAGGGCGCGACACGCGCCTACCATCCCCCTCTTGCCGGAGCCGCAGTTTCAATCCACGCGCCCGTATAGGGCGCGACGCGGTCATCCTAACTCACTGAAACGCCGATGGCACTTCGGCCGATTTCGCGAACCGGCGGTGATTTTTTGTCAAACCAGGCTTGAACCGGCGAACCACGAAAAAATACGCTTAAAAATCATCGAGATGAAAATTCGCGAACCTCCCGGGGTTTCGCCGGTCACTTGTGGTTCGCGTTTTTCCCGCTAGAGGATCAAGGGGCCATGCAGGTCGAGCGTCTCCTTCGCGCCGATGTGTTCGACACGACGCTGCCAATTCTTGCCGAGATAGTAGAAGCGCAGGCTGTCCTGCTGCGGGTCGATCAGGTCTAGCAACCGTTGTTTGAGCAGCGCCCACTGTCCCGGCTCGACCTCGATCTCAAAGACCGAGAACTGAACACGCTGCCCATAATCGAGGCATGCCTTGGCCACCTGCCGCAGCCGCTTCGGCCCTTCCGGTTCGCGGGTACTGACGTCATAGCTGACCAACACCATCATGGTGGATTCACCTCCACAGACAGGGCGGATAGGCGTCGAGATCGCCGCGCAGGTGGCGGGCGAGCAGTTGCGCCTGGAGCAGCGGGAACAGGCCGAGCGGCGCCTGCTCTTCGAAGAAGAGATGCTGCACCATCTCGCGCTTGCGCTCCTGATAGGCGCTCAGCAACGTCTTGCGCGCCCCCTCTTCGAGCAACACGGCACCATTGTCGAGGACGATGAAGTCGCGCCTGGTGAGCTGCTTGCGATTGAGCAGGGTCAGCGCCAGACGGTCGGCGACGACCGGACGCAGCTCTTCGACCAGATCGAGCGCGAGGCTGGGCCGTCCGGGTCGGTCACGGTGCAGGAATCCCACCGCCGGATCGAGCCCGACGGTCTCCAGCGCCGAGCGACAGTCGTGGGTGAGCAGTGTATAGAGGAAGGACAGCAGCGCGTTGACGGGGTCACGTGGCGGGCGACGGTTGCGACCGTTGAAGGCATGCTCGCCCAGATCGACCCGCACCAGATGACCGTAGACACCGAAGTAGGCGCGCGCCGCATCTCCTTCGAGCCCGCGCAGCACCTCCAGCGACGCCTCCTCACGGAGGCGGATGATGATGCGTCGCAACCCCTTGCGGACCTGCTCCAACGCGGCACGCGCCTCTGGTGCGAGGTTCATGCCGTGATCACGCAGTGCCCGACCGATCACGGCGCGCTGGTTGTGCTCCTTGCCGGTCAGCAGGTTGCGCACGAGTGCGGCACAGCGCGAGGACTCATCGCTGCGCCGGTACTGCTCGCGCCGCAACAGCACGTTGCCCGAGACCGGTCCTTCCATGCGTGCCAAAAAGCGTCCGTTCGGTGACAGGAAGGAGACGCAGACCCCCTGCTCGGCGCAATAACCGAGCAACTGAGGCGAGACCATCATCCGCCCGAGACACACCAGTGATTCGAGCATGTGGATGGGGAGCCGTCCCCGTTCGGTCCCCTCGACTTCGACCACGATATTGGCGCCATCCTTCCTGATCCAGGCCCCTTCGGTGGTCACGTACAACGTATTGAGCAGACGACGCATCCCTCAGTCCTCCCGGTCGAGCTGGCCGTGCAACCAGGCATCGACACCGTCCGTGCGCCCCAGCAACCGGGGCTGACAGTGCTCGATCAACGAGCAGGCGTCGCAGCGCGACGCCAGATAGCGTGCGGTAGGCGTGCATCCGGCGGTGAACATGGCACGCACCGCCTGGATGGTCTCCAGCGTCAGCTCGCGCAGGGCGGGATCGAAGCACACCAGCTTGCGCCGCCGCGCCCGACCATAGTAGAGCGCGCCCTCGGGCACGGCCCGCCCGAACATCGCCTCCAGACAAAGCGCCTGGGCGCAGAGCTGGACCTCGTCGGCGCGGTGCGACTTCGGTCGCCCGCGCTTGTACTCCACCGGATAGGGGCACGGCCCATCCGGTCGAGGGTGCATCTCGACGATATCGGCGACACCGCCGATCCCCAGCTCGGCCTGGGCCAGCGGCAACGCGGTCAGGGTCCGCACGCCGTGACGCAGCTCGGCGCCGGGCCGGTCGGCGCGATCGTGGAGCAGGCGACCCTGGGCGGTATAGGCGTTCTCCTCCCAGAGCCGTTCGAGATGGATCAGCGCACACTGGCGCGGACAGTAGAGATAGTGCTGGAGGGCCGAGAGCGGGATGAAATCGGTGTCGTCCATGTCCCGGCCCTCCTCCTCGGGGTCAGAGCTTCTCGATCACCCGCACGCCCTGCGGGATGGCGGCATGCGCGATGTCGACACGATAGTCCTTGAAGCTGCGCGCGGGTCGGTCGTCCTCGCCGGGGGCACGGCAGACCTCCACGGCATCGAACAACTGGTGCGCCGGGGCATTACCGAGCGCACTCTCGTGCTCGAAGACGATCAGCTTGCGCGCGGCCATTTCGCCGCGCGCGGCCGAGCGGTCGTGCTCGAACATGTTGATGAGCGACTGCCACAACAGCTCCAGGTCGGCAGCGGAGAACCCGGTGCGCTCGGCGAGCTTGGCCGAGACGAAGCCGTGGGCGCGATACAGACCATAGGGCAGGATGTGCTTGCGCCCCATCGTTCGCTCCTTGTCGACGTCGCGGTCGTTGGTCACGGCCATGCGGGTAATCGAGACCTCCAGCGGCAACACCGGCTCGATCGAGCTGGCGAAGCCGAGCTGCACCGGCCCGCGCACCTGGCCGGCATTGACCTCGGTGGTCATCACCGCGCCGAAGGTGCGCACGTCGAAGAAGTTGCGGCACATCCAGTCGGTCAGCTCCTGGGCCTTAGCCTTGTCGTTAGGCAGCTTCTTAGAGACCGGCTCGACCTCGATCGCCGCGTAGCCGCGTTGGTGCTGCTGATTGAGCACCGCCTTCTCCTGCATGTAGATCTCGTACCCCGGCTCGGCCTCCTTGGCGAGGCCGACGAAGTTGCGGATCTTGCGCTTGAGACAGACGTCGGTGACCAGACCGCAGTTGGTCTCGGGGTCGAGTCGGGGCAGATTGCCCGCGTCCGGGTCACCGTTGGGGTTGCCGTTGGTGACGTCGAACAGATAGACGAATTCGTAGCGGTGGGCGATGGCAGTCATGCGTCGGTTCCTTCTGAGTCGGTATCGTCGGCGGCGGCGCGTTTGGTATAGAACGCCTGGGTCTGGTGGTAGTAACCGATAGCGAAGCGCCCCTGGTCCTCGATGCGCAGGCTGCGCGGGAAGCGCTCCGGCAACCCGTCGACGATCGCGCCGAGCTGTTGCTCCAGCGTCACCGCCAACCCCGTGCGCTCCTTGCGCAGCTTGGCGAGATGATTCTGGGTGTTGCGCAGCAGCACCGGAAAGATCGAGGCCGGCGTGGCCGAGGCTGCACCGTAATAGCGATCGCGGATGGTAGCGTTGACCTGCGTGCCGAGCGCGCCGCGCTGGATGTGCTCCAGCAGCGCGAACAGCCGCCCGAGCAGATAGCCGGGCTGGGTCGATCGGGTGTCAAGACTCACGGGGATCTCCTCCTCGGACGTGTGTATCGAGCCGCGCGCCGCTGCCGGGCGCGGTGGGTTACCGAGCCGCTGCTCGCGCGTCAGCACGGCCTTGCAGATGGCCACGCGCAGCCCGCTGAGATGGCCGTCGGTACGAATGCGCATGATGGTATTGGCCAGCAGGCTACGCGGATAGCGGCCACCGCCGAGGATGGCGCGCAGCAGCTCACCGACCAGGTTGTCGAAGGCGTCGTCCATCTTCGGCATGGCGCCGTCGCGATGCGGCACCGTCGCCAGCACCAGCCGCCGCACCCCGGGCGCGGTGCGCCAGGGCACGGGTTCGAGCCGCAGGTCCTCGGCATGTTGGGCGAGACGCCGGGTCAATGCATCCAGGGTATCGACCTGCCAGAAGCGCACCGACAACCGCGAGGCGTTGGGCGCAAGCCCCAGCACGAACATCCGCGTGTCCGGCGCCAGTCCGGGATCACGCCCGACCAGGGGGCGTCCCCGGCGCACGTCCTCCAGCACCTCGCGCACCCGCTGTGTCTCCTGCGCCTCGTCGGGCGGTGCGTCACCGCTCGGCGGATCGAGCAACAGGTCGAACAACAGTTCGGCCTCGGGCGCCGGCGCACCAGCGGCGGTCTCGGCCCAGAACACCACGGTGGTGTCGCCGATCAGCAGACGCTGATGGTTGTGCTCGCCCGGGCGCAGCAGGTGATTGAGTGCCGTGGTGTAGCCGAAGGCTGCCGCCTGGGAGACCGGGGCGTTGCCACCCTTTTCTTTACCGTAGGATTCAGAAGCCTTGGGATTGAAGGAGACGATCGCAGCTCCCGTTGGTTTCGTACCCTTAACCCCTTTGATTAGTGGGTGCAGTCGCGCCAAGGGTTGCCACCCCCCAGTCACCAGACAGATCGAGCGCACACCATCATCACAGGTATCCGCCAGCAAGACTGCCTGTGCCTGACGCGCCGCCTCGCGCTGGTGCAGATAGCGCCGCTCGCCGTCGAGGCGGAAGACCAGGTTGGTATCGAGCACCTCGTCGGTGAACATGGGGGGGACGAACCGCTCCGGCGTCCACCACTGCAGGAAGCGCAGCAGCGCCAGCAGGCCGGGGTCCTCGGTCCCGGCCAGGGCGGACTCATGCAACGCCACGAAGGCTGCGTGCTCCTGTGCTGCGCGCTTGCTGGAGGCACTCACCCCCAGCACGTAGCTGGTCTTATCCCACAGAAAATTGGGCTTGACATTGGAAGTTCGCTGCGACTGCGGCACCTCCAGCAACCGAGGCCGGGGCTTCTTACCGCTGGTGTCGCGGATATCGTCGACGGCGACGACCGCGCCCGTCGGGTCGAGCACGATGGCGTAGCTCACCTTTTCCTGGCTGTAGCCGAGCGCGGCGACGCCCTCGGTGTCGCGTTCCAGCAGGTGCTGGTAATGACGATAGAGCGCTTGCAGGATCATGCCCGGACCTCCGTGTCGTCCCAGGCCGGGACATCGACCTGGCCGTCGATCATGCGGGCGCGGAAGAAGCGCGGCGTCATGCCGCTGGCGAAGTCGATGTCGTGGAGCATCCAGCCGAGGTCGCGTTCACCGGCGAGCGCCTCGGCGACCGCGGGGGACGGCTCGTCGTCCTCCAGCAGGCGGAAGCTGGCCGGGAACTCGCGCACCCCGAGACAGGGCATGTGGAAGCACTGCCCGCGCCGCGCACGCCGGTTGAAGATGTCGAGGTGCTTGCCCACGTTGTCCTCGTCACCGGCGCGCTCGGTCAGCGAGAAGTGGGCCTCGATCACGTAGCCGACATCGCGCAGCACGGTCGCGGCGCGCTGCTGACGGTCCTCCTCGACCCACTTCGCCACGCCGGCGGTGGTCCCCGCCTTGATCGCCTTGCGCACCGTCGCCGCGGAGAGCTTGCCCCCGACCTCGTTGCGCCGGATCGACTCGAAACGGATCGGGCGGAGCACCTGGATGCGTTCGACGTGCCAGCGGATGGCCGGCTTCCAGTGGATCGCCTCGAGGATGCCGCGCGCCGCCGAGGGCGTGATGATGTCGTAGCTCACCCGCTCGACCTTCATCTCCGGGCGGGTGAAGCAGGCGCGCTCCCCCCAGACGTGCAATCGGACGCCGAAGCTCATACGGCTGTTCTCCTCTCAGATGATCGTGTTGGCCGTGCTCACGAAGGTCGGCTCCTCCCACCACAGCCCGAAGTCGGAGCTGTAGAGATCCGGGTTCATGAGCGCCAGGAACTGTTCACCCCAACGGGTCTCGGCCACCGGCTGTACCGCACCGGCAGCGCGCAACTCGGCCAGGGCGCGCCCCGGCACTTGCACCAGATAGGGCTGTAGCCGCCGCGCCACGCCGCCGCAGCGCGGCACGTGTTCCAGCGCCGCGAGTGCACCGCGCGCCGCCTCGTCATAGGGCACGATGACCGCCACCTGGGTGGTCTCGATCAGGCGATAGCACGCCGCCAGCATCTCCAGCGGCAGCCCATCGGGGCGGCTGCGCCGCAGCAGCCCGAGCAGGTCGTGCCGGTCCAGGGCCTCGTCGCCCTGCTGCCAGTAGAGGTGCTGGAAATAGGCGTCGATCGCCGCCGGGGCGAGCGGTGCCTCGCCGTGTCGACGCAGCACCTCGCGCCCGGCCTGGGCGAACTGCTTCAACTCGGGCGGTGGCGCCCAGGCGTCGCCGGCGGGCGCGAACACCCACACCGGGCTGTCCTCGGCCCGGTCCTCGCCATGACGGTTGCAGCGCCCGGCGGCCTGGGCGATCGAGTCGAGCCCGGCCTCGGCGCGATAGACCACCGGGAAGGAGACATCCACCCCGGCCTCGATCAGTGAGGTCGCCACCAGCCGGCAGGGCGCGCCCCGGTCCAGCCGCGCGCGCACCTCGGCGAGTACCGCGCTGCGGTGGCGCGCGCACATCAGGGTGGAGAGGTGGCAGGCGCCCGGCTGCTCGGCGATCGCCTGATAGAGCGCGCGGGCATGGCGGCGATTGTTGACGATGCAGAGCACCTGCGCGTGCCCTTGTAGACGCGCGACCAGGGCGGCGTCATCGACCTCGCCGAGATGACCGATCCGTACCCGTTCGAGCCGGCGGTAGAGCGCCGGCGGGTCGGGCGCGAGTTCGCGCACGTCATCCAGCCCGCCGCGAAACTCTGGGGCGTTCAGCGCCGGCTGGGTGGCGGTGCACAGCACCAGGGTGCAGCCGTAGTTACGTGCCAGCTCGTCGATGGCGGCGACGGTGGGGCGCAGCAGTTTCAGCGGCAGGGTCTGGGCCTCGTCGAGGATCACCACACTGCCGGCAATGTTGTGGAGCTTGCGGCACTGCGAGGGGCGCGCCGCGAACAGACTCTCGAAGAACTGCACGGCGGTGGTGACGACGATCGGGGCATCCCAATTCTCCATCGCCAGGCGTAGCTTGTCGCTCACCTTCGTGCCCTCGTCCACGGCCGAGGGCACGAAGGCGCTGTGATGCTCCAGCACCGCGCGCTCGCCCAGCTCGCCGAGGGCCGCGCGGAAGCTCGCGGCGGTCTGCTCGACGATGCTGGTGAAGGGGATGACGCAGATCACCCGCCGCAGCCCGTGCACCAGCGCGTGATCGAGCGCGAAGGCCAGTGAGGTCAGGGTCTTGCCGCCCCCGGTGGGGACGGTGAGCGAGAACAGCCCAGGCGGCAACGCGGCCTGGCCCCGGACATGATCGAGGATGTCGCCGCGCAGCCGATCGACGGGGCGCGACGCAGCAAACCCCAGGAGATGCGCGTCGAGCCGATCGCGCAGCGCCGCCAGCGACGGCGAGGGCGCCGCGCGCAAGGTCTCGCGACGAACGCCCGGCAGACGCTCGACCCGATCGTAGAAGGCCTCGGTGTCGAGATAATCGGCATCGACCAGACACGAGAACAGCATCCGCACCAGGAAGGAGAGCTGGAACATGCCGCGCTCGCGGCTGTGCGCGACGAGCGGCGGTCGCTCCAGTGTCTCGGGTAGCGCGATCTCGTGGCGCCAGACATCGAGCAGCGGCGGCAGCCCGTCTCGCGCCAACCGCTCGCGCAGCGCGGTGCGCTCACCGGACTCGGCGCCGTTGGCGAGTCCGCCGTGGTGCCCGGCGATGGCATAGGCGAGCAGCTGGCCGAGCCCCGGGTAGTGCTCCAGCGCGAGCTGCGCGCCCCGGGTGGCGTGATCGACCCGCACCGCCTCGCCCGCCAGGCGGCGCTGGAAGTCGGTGGTGTACTTGCCGAGATCGTGGAGCAGCCCGGCGACCTCGGCGAGCGTCTCGCAACCGAAGGGGGCAGCGCGAGCGGCGGCCAGGCGCGCAACAGCGTGCAGGTGCTCGGCGAGCGGCTGCCAACGGCCCGAATCCGAGGAATGGGCGAAGCAATCACAATCCTTGGGGGGCTGCATCCAATCGCGTCCTGTGCACACCGCGCACAATCAAGGCCAGCAACCGGGATCACTGGCGCGACCGTACTCGCGCTCCAATCATGAGAGACCAGAAAACGCCTTCGACTCTACCCCTATAGAATCAGATTATCCAGGCATCAACCTAACCCAGGGACGCACTTCCCCATCACAGGGTAAAAGTTGTGAGGAAAGTCTCGACGAAGCGTGGATAGTCGTCCTCGGCGAGGCGGTTGATGCCGGCGGCGGCCTTGCGGCCACCACCGCTCGGGAACTGGCGGCACAGCGCGTCGGCCCCGTCGGGGCGCGCCAGCGGGGCGCGCACGCTGACCAGGAAACCGCCCTCGGGCAGCCGGGTGAGCAGCGCATGGGCGCGCTCCGGGGCGGCCTGGGCCTGGGCGTTGGCAAACACCCCGCTGACCCGCCGCGCCCAGGGTGCATCGGGCAGCACGAATACCCGCCCCGCCGTCTCGTCGACCTCGGGGCGCAACGCCTCAGCGCGGGCCATGTCGTCGGCATAGCCGTCGCGGAGCTGGCCGAAGACCGGGTCGGCGGCGATGAACTCGCGCGGATCGGCATAGGGGCGCAGCCGCTCGAAGAGCAGCGCCGGATCGAAGTGGAGGTCGGCGACCCGCGCGCCATAGCCGTTGTAGTTGAGATAGATGCCGAGTTCGCGCAGCCGTTCGAGCGTCGGCGCGTCGAACCCCAGCGGCGCGGCGGCCTGGCGCGCGGCGGCGTCGAAGTTGTCGCCAAAGGTACCGACCACCGCCCAGGCGCGCTGGGCGCCGCCGAGCGCGGCGTCGACCAGCAGGCTGGTGCCGCGATCGGGGGCGATGTCGATATGGGCCTCGAGTCCGGGGTGCGAGGGGATCTCGCCGGGGAAGTGATGATCGAAGTAGCGCACCCGCACGCCGGCGGCGAGCAACCGCTCGAGCGCGGCGCGGTTCTTGTCGAGCGAGAGGTCGAGCACCCGCACCTCATCGCCGGCACCGGCCTCGACGCGATCGAGCAGCGCGATGTCGCGCTTGACCCCGGTCACCAACACGCTCGCGCGTGGCTCGGCCAGGTGCAGCTGCAGGAGCGCGCAGAGTCCGTCCGCGTCGCCGTTGAAGACATCGTACAGGGCCATGCGCACCTCCATTGCGGCCGTCACCAGCCCGGTTGACTTCGACCAAAACCGTATCAGCCTAACCAGCACCAGCGGCCCCTGACAATCGTGCGCCGGCATTGCCCGGTATCGCCGCTGACGTTAGACTTGCTGATTCACCGACTTCTTTAGTCTTCTCAGGTTCATCGGCCCCCCGCTCGACCTCGCGCACGACCGGCGACGGTACCGTGTTTGGTGGCTGCCAGAGCCGGAGAAGTCCGTGTGTCCTAACATCCTTACACAGAGTTCTTCAGGAGCCCCCATGGCCATCGAACGTACCCTCTCCATCATCAAGCCCAACGCCGTCGCCAAGGACGCCATCGGCGCCATCCTCGGGCGTTTCGAGGCCGCTGGCCTGCGCATCGTCGCCGCGCGCATGATGCACCTGAGCCGTGAGCAGGCCTCGGCCTTCTACGCCGTGCACCAGGAGCGTCCCTTCTTCGGTGAGCTGGTCGACTTCATGACCTCCGGCCCGGTCATGGTCCAGGTCCTCGAGGGCGAGGGCGCCATCGCCAAGAACCGTGAGATCATGGGTGCCACCAACCCGGCCGAGGCCGCCCCGGGCACCATCCGCGCCGACTTCGCCGACTCCTTCACCGAGAACGCCGCGCACGGCTCCGACGCCCCCGAGACCGCCGCCGAGGAGATCGCCTTCTTCTTCCCCGAGGGCGTCTGCGAGCGCACCCGCTGATCCTGATCCGGTGACGGCCATGAACGCCAGTGAGACCAAGACCAATCTGCTCGACCTCGACCGCGCCGACTGCGAGGCGCTCGCCGTCGAGTTCGGCCGCAAGGCGTTCCATGGCCGCAACCTGTTCAAGTGGATCCACAAGCATGGCGTCGTCGACTTCGACGCCATGACGGATCTGCCGCTCGCGCTGCGCCAACAGCTGCGCGAGCGCACCGAGATTCGCCTGCCGCGAATCGTCCACGCCCACCCCTCTGCCGATGGCACCATCAAGTGGGTGATGGAGCTGACCGATGGTCAGCACATCGAGACCGTATTCATCCCCGAGGGCCGCCGCAGTACCATCTGCGTCTCCTCGCAGGTCGGTTGCGCACTCGACTGCCGTTTCTGCGCCACCGCCAAGCAGGGCTTCAACCGCAACCTCGCGGTCAGCGAGATCGTCGCCCAGGTGTGGCATGCCACGCGCCACCTCCAGGCATCACCGACCAACGTGGTGATGATGGGCATGGGCGAGCCGCTCGCCAACTTCGACGCGGTGGTCAAGGCGATGGCCGTCATGCAGGACGATCTCGCCTATATGCTCGCCAAGCAGCGGGTAACCGTAAGCACCGTCGGTATCGTCCCCGCGATCGAGCGCCTGCGCGAGGTCAGCGACGTCTCGCTGGCTGTCTCGCTGCACGCCCCCAACGACGCGTTGCGCGACGAACTGGTGCCGATCAACCGCAAATATCCGCTCGCCGACCTGATCCCGGCCTGCCGCCGCTATGTCGCCGCCGACAAGCGCCGCAAGGTGACCTGGGAATACATCATGATCGCCGGGCTCAACGACAGCATCGCCCATGCCAAGCAGCTCATCCGTCTGCTCGAGGGCACGCCGTCGAAGATCAACCTGATCCCCTTCAACCCCTTCCCCGGGGTCGATTACGCCACCAGCCCCCCCGAACAGGTCGAGGCCTTCCGCCAGCGCCTGATCCGCTCCGGGCTGATCGCGACCACCCGCAAGACCCGGGGCGAGGAGATCGCCGCCGCCTGTGGCCAACTCGTTGGCCGGGTGCAGGACCGCACCCGTCGCCAGGCCCAGGTACAACTCAAACAGGACTGGATAGGAACGCCATGATCCTTCGCTGGCCTCGCCCGATCGCGCTGGCCCTGTTGTGTCTGACCCTTCTGACCGCCTGCGTCGACAAATCCGAGGTGCGCCCTGAGGACGATCCGCTCGGCCTCAGCCCCGACAACAGCCCGGCCGAGATCTATGTCCGCATGGCCGAGCAGTATTATGCCCGTGGTCAGATGGAGATCGCCTTCCGGCGCGCGCGTCAAGCCATCACGGCCGACGGTCGCTATCCCCGCGCCCACGTCTGGATGGCCTTTCTCTACGAACAGCTGAGTCAGGACGCGCTCGCTGCCGAGCACTACGCCCGCGCCGTCGCCCTGGCGCCGAAGAACCCCGACGTCCTCCACGCCTACGGCTCCTATCTGTGCCGCGAGGAACGCTACGCCGATGCCGATGCCCACTTCCAGCGGGCGCTCGACAATCCGCTCTATGCCACCCCCTGGGTGACCATGACCAACGCCGGTGACTGCGCCCGCAAGGCAGGCGACGTGAGCAAGGCGGAGGCGTATTATCGCTCCGCCGTCGCGGCCAACCCGAACTTTGGCCCGGCCCTGGTCAAGCGCGCCGCGCTGACCTATGCGCGCGGCGAGATCGAGGCGGCGAAGGGAGACATCGACCGTTACTTCGGTCCCGAGACCCTGCGCACCGCGGCCAGTTCGCGCGAGGCCCTGCAACTCGGCGTACGCATCGAGCGACAGCTCGGCAACCACCAGCGCGCCGATTTCTATCAGCAAGCGCTGCGCGAGCGCTTTTCCGATGCGGCGGCAGCCAGAGAACCCCAGGGAGTCCAGTTGGATGAGCGAGATCAGATCACCGAGTCCTGAGGCGCCGAGCACGCCAGACACCGTCATGCACCCCGGCCAACGGTTGCGCCAGCAGCGCGAGGCACGTGGTCTCGAGATCACGCGCGTGGCCTCGCAGCTACACCTGCGCCCGGAGACCATCGAGGCGCTCGAACAGGATCGCTACGACCAATTGCCCGGCCCCGTGTTCGCGATCGGCTATCTGCGCAACTACGCCCGGCTGCTCGGCGTTGATCCGACCCCGCTGATCGAGGCAGCACGTGCCGCGCCTCAACAGCAGAAGACACTGCCCACGCGGTCGCGCCCACAACGCAACCTCGCCGAAGCCACCTCGCGCTGGATGATGCGCTTGATCAGCCTGGCGCTCGTCGCTGCGGCCATCGGCATGCTCGCGCTGTGGTGGCAGAGCCGCCCCGAACTCACCCCCGAGCCGATCGCCGAACAGACCGACGAGCCCCCGCAGAGCGCCCCGCGCACACCGCCACAGCAGACAGCGGTAACGCCATCGACCCCGGGCCCAGCCCCCGTCACCGCCCCCCCGGCGGCACCGGCGCAGCCGATGAGCGCGGCCCCCCAGGCGGAGCCGCGGCCGACGCCCGCACCCGTCCCCACCGTTCCAGTGCAGCCAGCGCCCCTGGAACCCGTACCACGCAGCACGGCGTTGCCGAGGACGCTCGCCACGGCCGAATCCGCACCGGTGGACACCGAGACGCCGCCCGAGGTGGTGATCGAGTCTCCGACATCCCCGGCGGCGCCCCCCGAGGTCGCCCTCGAGTTCACCGGCAACTGCTGGATCGAGGTGCGCGACGTCAACCGCCGCATCATCCTCACCGGCGAGCTGCGTGCCGGCGATCGACGCGTGCTCGAGGGCGAGCCGCCCTATCGCTTCATCATCGGCAACACTGCCATGGCGCGTCTCACCATCGACGGCGAGCCGTTCGATCTGGATGCGCGCGCCCGCGGCAATGTCGCCCGCTTCACCCTCGATCCCAGCCAGCCCGACTGAGTCCGGCGCGCTGCGATCCCACAGGCCATCAGTATCCGCCCAGCATGAGCAAGAAGATCCAAGCCATCCGCGGGATGCACGACATCCTGCCGGACCGCATCCCCACCTGGCACCGTCTCGAGGACACCGCACGCCAAGTCCTTGAGGGCTACGGCTATCGCGAGATCCGCACCCCGGTCGTCGAGGTCACCGACCTGTTCAAGCGCTCCATCGGCGAGGTCACCGACATCGTCGAGAAGGAGATGTACACCTTCGCCGACCGCAACGACGACAGCCTCAGCCTGCGCCCCGAGGGGACGGCGAGCTGCGTGCGCGCGGCCATCGAGCACGGTCTGCTGATGCAGCCGCAGCGGCTGTGGTATCGCGGCCCGATGTTCCGCTACGAACGCCCGCAGCGCGGGCGCTATCGCCAGTTCCACCAGATCGGGGTCGAGGTCTTCGGGCTCGAGGGGCCGGACATCGACCTCGAGCTGATGCTGATGACCGCGCGACTGTGGCGCGCGCTCGGACTCGAAGGCTTTCGCCTGGAGATCAACTCGCTCGGCGATGCCGAGGAGCGGGCGGCCTATCGCGCCGAGCTGATCGCCTACCTCGAGGCGCGCATCGACCAACTCGATGAGGACAGCCGCAAGCGACTGCACAGCAACCCGCTGCGGGTGCTCGACTCCAAGCATCCGCAGACCCGCGAGATCGTCGCCGGCGCGCCCTCGCTGCTCGATCACCTCGGCGAGAGCAGTCGCGCCCATCTCGACCACATCCGCGCCGGGCTCGAACGCGCCGGCATCGACTATCAGGTCAATCCGCGCCTGGTGCGCGGGCTCGACTACTACAACCGCACCGTGTTCGAATGGATCACCGATGAACTCGGCGCCCAGGGCACGGTCTGCGCCGGCGGTCGTTACGACGGCCTGGTCGCCCAGCTCGGCGGTCGTCCGACCACCGCCGTCGGCTTCGCCATGGGCATCGAGCGCCTGGTCGAGCTGCTCGAGCTGAGCGGCGCGCAGACCGATCCCGGCATCGACGCCTATCTGGTCGCACTCGGCGAGCGCGCCCAGCAAGAGGCGCCGGTGCTCGCCGAGCGGTTGCGCGACGCCGTCACCGGCGTGCGCCTGCAGGTGCACGCCGGCGGCGGCAGCTTCAAGAGCCAATTCAAGCGCGCCGACAAGAGCGGCGCGCGTTATGCGCTGATCCTCGGCGAGGACGAGGTCGAGCGCGGTGTGGTCGGCGTCAAGGCGCTGCGCGAGCAAATCGAGCAGCGCGAACTCGACTTCACCGCGCTGACCGCGCTGCTCGCCGAGACAGCGGCCTGAGCCCCATCGAGACCATCCGCGCCGCTCGACAGCGCGCGCGCACCCACAGAGGACAGACCCGTGAGTTACCAAACCGACGAGGAAAAGGCCGAGGCCATCAAGAAGTGGTGGCGTGACAACGGCGTCGCCGTGATCGCCGGTCTCGCGCTCGGCCTGGTCATCATCTTCGGCTGGCGCTACTGGACCGACTACCGCAACGACCTCGCCGCCCAGGCCTCGACCCACTTCGAGCAGATGCTCTACAGCGCCGAGGACACGGACGCGGCCACGGTGCTGGCCAAGCAATCCGAGCAGCTCGACGCCGACTTCGGCGCCACGCCCTATGCCGCGCTCGGCGCCCTGATCGCGGCCAAGGGGCTCTATCAAGCGGGTGATGCCGAGGCGGCCATCGCCCGACTCGAACGGGTGGTGGATGACGCCCCGGACGCGGCGCTGGCACGCCTCGCCGCGCTGCGCCTGGCACGGGTCCAGCTCGCCGAGGGCGCGCTCGATGCCGCCGAGTCGACCATCGCGGCCCATGACGACAGCCCCGAGTTCAGCGCCGACTTCGCCGCGGTACGCGGTGATCTGGCCGCCGCGCGTGGCGACCTCGCCACCGCCCGCGACGCCTACCAGACGGCCATCGAGGGTGGCGCTGCGCTGTCGCAACTGATCCAGCTCAAGCTCGACAACCTGCCCTCGGCCGGCTAGACGACACACGGAAGGAAGCTATGGCGATCCACACCAGAGCGGCGATCACCAGCGCCGGCGCACTGCTGTTGAGCACCCTGCTCGGTGGCTGCGGCCTCATCCCCTGGTTCGGGGGCGAGGAGGACCCGACGCCACCGAGCGAGTTGCCCGAACTCGACCAGGCGCTGACCCCGACCACGCTGTGGTCGGCGCGTGTCACCGAGGGCACCGATGGGCGACGGCTGTATCTGGTGCCGGCGCTCGCCGCCGACCGGCTCTATGTCGCCGACGCCCGCGGCACCCTCGCTGCGGTGGCCGCCGACAGTGGTCGCGTGCTGTGGCGCCAGGAGACCGAGTTGGCCTTCAGCGGCGGCCCCGAGGTTCGGGGCGAGCGCTTGGTGCTGGGCACCACTGGTGGTGAACTGGCGGCCTTTGCCGCCGCCGACGGCACCGAGCTGTGGCGCACTCAGCTCGGCAGCGAGGTGCTCTCGATCCCGCGCTTCGCCGCCGCCGAGACCATCGTCGTCCATACCCTCGACGACAGCGTCTATGGCATCGACGCGAACAGTGGCGAGCAGCGCTGGCACCTCAGCTATCCCGCCCCGGTACTCACCCTGCGCGGCAGCAGCACCCCAGCAGTCGCCCCGGACGGGGTCATCGTCGGGCTCTCCGGCGGCAAGTTGCTGAAGTTCGATGTCGCCGACGGGACCCCGCTGTGGGAGGTCACCATCACCCGACCGAGCGGGCGTTCCGAGCTCTCGCGCATCGCCGACATCGACGCCGACCCGGTACTGGTCGGCACCACGGTGTTCGTCGGCACCTACAATGGCGACCTGGCGGCGGTCGACGCCATCACCGGCACCGTGCTGTGGCGCCGCGAGCTCTCCGCTCACGCCGGTCTCGCCGCCACCCCCGAGGCGCTGTTTGTCACCGACTCGCGCGATCAGGTGTGGGGCGCCGACCCAGTCACCGGCGCCGGGCGCTGGGTGCAGGAGGCGCTGCGCTATCGCCGCCTCACCGCGCCGGCGCTGCTCGGGCCGGTGGTCGCGGTCGGCGATCTGGAGGGCTATGTGCACCTGCTCGACGCCACCGACGGCCAACTGCTCGGTCGCATCCGCATCACCAAGAGGGCCCCGATCACCGCACCGCCGCTGGCCGCCGATGGGCGGCTCTATGTCTATGCCGACGACGGGACACTGAGCGCCCTCAGCGTCGGCGCCATCCCGGCGCGGACGGCGCAACACGCCCCCGAGCAAGCCGACAACGCGAGTCCCTGAATACCATGCTCCCCGTCATCACCCTGGTCGGCCGTCCCAACGTCGGCAAGTCGACCCTGTTCAACCGGCTCACGCGTACCCGTGACGCGCTGGTCGCCGACTTCCCCGGGCTCACCCGCGATCGCCAGTACGGGGTCGGCCGCGTCGGCCCCGGCCCCTACGTCATCGTCGACACCGGCGGCATCGCCACCGTCGCCGAGGGCGTCGAGACGCTGATGGAGCGTCAGGTACAGCTGGCCATCGAAGAGGCCGACCACCTGCTGTTCGTGGTCGACGCGCGCGACGGCTGCACCCCGGAGGATGTCGCCATCGCCGAGCGGCTGCGCCGCATCGGCAAACCGATGACCCTGGTGGTCAACAAGAGCGATGCCCTCGACCCGCTGCTCGCCAGTGCCGAGTTTCACGCCCTCGGGCTCGGCGATCCGCTACCGATCTCGGCCACCCAGGGGATGGCGATCCGCCCGCTGGTCGAGCACGTCTTCGCCCAGCTCCCCGAGTCCGTCGAGGAGGAACCCCCCGAGGACGACGACGAGCGGGGCGTCAAGGTGGCGATCGTCGGTCGCCCCAATGCCGGCAAGTCGACCCTGATCAACCGTCTCGTCGGCGAGGAGCGCGTGGTCGCCTTCGACAGCCCCGGCACCACCCGCGACAGCGTCTTCGTGCCCTTCGAACGCGAGGGCCGACGCTATACCCTGATCGACACCGCCGGACTGCGCCGCCGCGCCAAGGTCAAGGAGGCGATCGAGAAGTTCAGCGTGATCAAGACGCTGCAGGCGATCGAGGCGGCCAACGTGGTGGTCCTGGTGATCGACGCCCATGCCGGCATCGGCGAGCAGGACGCCACCCTCGCCGGCCATGTCATCGACAGCGGTCGCGCCGTGGTGGTGGCGATCAACAAGTGGGACGGACTCGACGCCGACGAGCGTGAGCGGATCAAGGCACAGTTCACCCGCAAGCTCGGCTTCCTCGACTTCGCCAAGCTGCACCGCATCTCGGCGCTGCACGGCAGCGGCGTCGGGCTGCTGCTCGACGATGTCGACCAGGCCTATGCCAATGCCACCCGCGACCTCTCCACCCCGGAGCTGACCCGTTTGCTCGAGGCGGCGGTGCAGGAGCACCAACCACCGCTGGTACGCGGGCGACGCATCAAACTGCGCTATGCCCACCAGGGCGGGCGCAACCCACCGATCGTGGTCATCCACGGCAACCAGACCGATGCGACCCCGGCGAGTTACAAGCGCTACCTGATCAACCGTTTCCGTCGCGAACTCGATCTCCTCGGCACCCCGCTGCGCCTGGAGTTCAAGAGCGGCGATAACCCCTACGAGGGCAAGCGCAACCCGCTCACCCCGCGCCAGATCAAGAGCCGCCAGCGGCTCAAGAAGTTCACCTCGCGCAAGCGCTGAGCACGCCCCGGTGCAGGGACGCACCTCGCCTCCTCTCCCCCCGACCAATCCCCTTATAATCGCCCCCCCAGCAACACTCAGGACGAGGGGCACATGGCCGAGCCAACTACCGGGGACAACGCACCCCGACACGGAATCGAGGCGCTGATCGAGGCGTTGCGGGAAGACACCGCACAGCGCACCCGACTCAGCGCACAGCTCGAACGGCTGCTCGCGGCGAGCGGCCCCGAGCGCCAGCTCACCGACATCCGCGGACTCGAGCAACAGCTGCGCATCGAGGAGCGACGCCACACCCGTGCCAAGTGGTACACCAGCGTACTCGGCCTGTTTGCGCTGCTCATCGGCGCCGTGCTCTTCTACCTGGTGTTCATGATGGCCCGTGACATGAACCGGATGGAGGACTACATGTACAACATGGGCCATGCCGCCGACGACGCCCGCACCCGCCCCTTCGAGTTCAAGGCCCAGGGAGAGAGCTACATGGCCACGATGGCCGGGGACATGGGCGCGATGCGCACCAGCATCGAGGCGATGCGCGAGGACATGAGCCGGATGCGTGTGAGCATCGACGGCCTGTCCACCGACATCACCGCGATGAGCCGCGACATGACCCAGATGAACGCCACCATCGGCCGCATCCAGTACGACACCCTGCTGATGCGCCAGGGCGTCGGCGGCATGGCCAGCGACACCCGAGCCATGGGCGTGCCCTTCCGCGTCATGGACGCCATGGTCCCCTGGTGATCCGGGCCCGATCGATGAAACGACTCGCCATCCTGCTCGTCACCGCACTGCTCGGCACCACGGTGCATGCCGAGAGCGCCGAGGAACTGGTCGCGGGCAAGACCCGCGCCGATATCGATTACCGCCAGCTGATGGAGCTGATGGGCGAGGCCGTCGGCACCATCCAGCGCGGCATCCTGCGCGAGAACGCCGAACTGGTGGCCATCGGCGCGCGCATGATCCTCGACCACCCGGCGCCGCGTCATCGCCCCTGGACGATCATGGCCCCGGCCGATCGTGACGCCTTCAAGCAGGCGCTGCTCGTCTTCGACCCGCAGCTCGACCGCCATGCCGGCGCCGCACTCGAGGCCGCGCGCGAGGCCGACTGGGGCACGGCACTCGATGCCCTCGCCCGGCTCGATCATGCCTGCATCGCCTGCCACGCCGGCTGGCGACAGCGGGTCGTGCGCGCCGCGCCCGCACCCTGAGCCCCCGGGATGCGCCCAGCTGTCATACAATGCGGAGTGCAACCCAAACCACCCGACCGCAAGGGGGCCCTACGATGAACGCACCACGCTCCACCCAGGAACTCGCCGCCCTGTTCGACCTCCCGGCCCCCGAGCGCTACACCCTGTTCCTCACCGAGGTGCTGGAGCACGGCCAGGTGTGGACGCTGTGCGCCGAGGACGGCTTCGTCGCCTTCAGCGACGAGGACGACACCGACTGCTTCCCCTTCTGGCCGGCCGCGGAGCTGGCCGCCGCCCTGGCCGACGACGACTGGGCCGACTGCCGCCCCGAGGCGCTCGCGCTCGACATCTTCATGGAGCGCTGGCTCCCCGGCATGGACCGCGACGAGCGCCTGGTCTCGGTGTTCGCCGCCCCCGACGGCAGTGGCATGGTGGTCGACCCACTGGAGCTGCTCGCCGACCTCGAGGCCGCGCAGCGCGCGCGCGACTAAGCGCGTCACCCCCGCGCCGGTGTCCGTACCAGCAGGAACAGACCCGCGAGCGTCATCACCGCACCCGGCAGCGAGGCCGGGTGCGGCCATTCACCGAGCACCGCGACAGCGGCCAGGGCGGCGACCAGGGGCGTGAGCAGCCCCAGGGTCGTAGTGATCACCGGGGACAGACGAGCGGCAGCGATCCCATAGGACAAGGTCGGCAACACGGTCGAGACCAGGGCGAGCGCCAGGATCACCGGCAACTCCGCAGCAACCGGCCAGCGTGGGGCTGAGCCCCACAGCCAGGGCAGGCTCACGACCAACCCCCAGAGACAGGCCACCGCAGTGAGCGCCAGTGGGTGTGGACAGCCCCCAGCGAGCGCGCGCCGGCGCACCCCGAGCGCATAGAGCGCCGCGACCAGGGCGCAGCCGAACGCAAGCCCGTGACCGACACCCAGGCTACCCGTGCCCAAGGCCGGGGCGAGATAGAGCACCAGCCCCGCGAGCGCAAGCGCGACACACCAGAGCTGACGTCCACTCGGCGCCACGCCACCAACCCACTGTAGGAGCACCGCAATCACCGGCGCCGCACCGATCACCAGGGTCACCTCGACGACCGGCGCACGCACGAAGGCCTCGGTGGCCAGCACATAGTAGAGCCCCATCGTCAGCGGCAAGGGCGTGCGCAGTGCTTGCACGGCCTGGCGCCGATGGATCAGCAGGAAGGGCGCCAGTACGAGTAGCCCGACACCCAGTCTGGCGACGACGATCTCCGTCGCCGGCAGGTCGGGCAACAAGCGCACGAAGACCCCGGTCAACCCCCAGGCCACCGGGGTCACCAGCGCGGCCCCCAGTCCGACCACCTCGACCGAACCCGTCAGTCTCATCCCTCGCAGCACAGTGCCCCCCCTCATCGCCTCAAGACGCACGCAGGCTAGGAGGCGCCGACGGCACTGTCTTGAACGATCTTGGCGCCTAGCGTCGGCACCGTGTCCGCGGATGACCGTGGTCGGCGCGATAACGCCCCGGGGTCACCCCGGTCAAGCGCTTGAAGGCGCGGGTGAAGTGGGCCTGGTCGGCGAACCCCAGCGCCAGGGCGACGGCGACGACCGCCTCACCCCGGGCGAGTCGCGACTGCGCCGTACGCAGCCGATGCTGCAGGTGCCAGGCATGGGGCGGCAACCCCAGCTCACGGGTAAAGGCACGGACCAAGCGGTAGGCATCGAGCCGCGCTGCCGTGGCCAGCTCGGTGAGCGAGACCCCGCGCTCCGGGCAGTCGCCGAGATACTCCAGCGCGCGGCGCACCGCCTCGGGCTCGCGCCCGCTGCGCACGATCGTGGGGCACGGGCGCGCGTGCCGCGCGAGGAAGTGGGCGAGCACATCGAGCAACCGGGTCTCGAAGCTCAGCGAGGTCACGCGATCGGTCAGCGCCTCATGCGTGGCGGCCAAGGCCGCTGCAAGCGCCCGGTCACTGATGACGGGGGCGGACGCGAACCCAGCGGGTGGACGCTCGCTCACCTGCTGCAGCAGGCGCTCGGGAATGGTTAGCACGCGATAACGCCAACCCTCGGCGTCGATCGCCGAGACGGCATGGACCACGCCGGCCGGCATGGCGACGATCTGCCCGGGCGTGGCGACCAGCCGGGCGCCGGCGGACGCCACCCGCTGCGCCCCGCCGTCGATCAAGGCGATCATCAGCCCGTCGTGACAGTGACGGGGAAAGGCATGGTCACGGAAGGTCCCGCACAGCACCTCGACCCCGGGGAGATCGGGGAGCTGGCGGCTGCGGGGAGGATGGTCTCGGAGCGTCATGGACAGGAGTGGTGTCGTCGCCCTGAGCGACGGGCGCCGGGGGAGGCCGTCTGCGCAAGATTCACGGATGCAAGCCCTGAATCGTCATGTCATACAAGGCGCAATACACTCGATGAACACGCCCAGCATGCTGACATCCCCATGGCCGACACCTCCACCAATTCTCATGCTTTCCCTCGACCCGGATCGCAAGACATGGATCGTCCGTGCGGCGCCGACCTGATGCGTGCGGTTCCTGCGCCGACGCCGCCCCGCTCCGACCTGGCCCGTGACAGGCCCGCGCCCGCCCCCAGCCGTCCCACCACCAACAGACTATAGAGCACCGGCACCACTCCCAGGGTCAGCAGGGTCCCGACCAGCAGGCCGAAGGCGATGACGCTGGCCATGCCGTGGAACAGCGGGTCCTGGGTGAGGATCAGCGGCATCAGGCCGAGGATGGTGGTGATGGTGGTCATGAGGATCGGCCGTAGGCGCCGCGTGGCGGCGACGACGATGGCCTCGTGGGGATCGGCAGCAGCGGCGCGCTCGATGTCGATGCGCTCGATCAACACGATGGCGTTGATGGTGATGATGCCCGAGAGCGAGAACAGACCGAGGATGACCATGAAGCCGAAGCTCGCCCCCATGGCCCACAGCCCGGCCGAGGCACCGATCAACACCAACGGGATGGTCGCGAGGATGATGAGCGGACGGCGGTAGCCGTTGAACTGACCCACCAGCAGGACCAGGATCACTGCCAACGCCAGGGGCACGTTGGCCGCGAGCGCGGCACGCGACTCGCCGGAGTCGACCACGACCCCATCGAAGTCGACCCAGTGTCCCGGCGGCAGCTCGGAGGCGATTGCGGTCAGCGCCGGGGCGATCAGCGGCACCATGTCCTCAGCGGTGAGTCGGGTGTTGCGCGCCGACACGGTGAGGGTACGCATCATGTCGACGCGGACGATGCGCCCCTGCGCACTGGTCAGCTCCAAATCGGCCAGCTGCGCCAACGGCACGCTGGTGGCGCGCTCGCGGGCGAAGATCTCCAGCGCGCCGAGCTGTCCCAGGTCGATGCGCTCGGCGCGCGGGGCACGGACCAGGATGGGGACGCTCTCATCGGTCTCGCGCAGCGCGGTGACGGGCTGGCCGTCGAGCACACGCGCCAGCGCCTCGGCGATCTCGGCCGAACTGACCCCGGCGCGGCGCGCCCGCGCCTGATCGATCGCTACCACCACCTTGGGGATGCGGTTGTACCAGTCGGAGTGGATATCGATCGCCCCGGGCAGGTCCGCCAGCGCGCGTTCGAGACGCTGCCCAGCAGCCCGCAACACAGCGGGATCCGGCCCACGCACCCGCACCTCGAGCCGGGTCGAGTCGCTCGGACCCAGGAACATCTCGCTGACGCGGGCGGCCAATTCCGGGGCCTGGGTGCGGAACAGTGCCCGCAGGTCGTGCACCACCTGATCCAGGTGCGCCATACCGGCGACGTTGACGACCATGAAGGCCACGTTCGGCGCCGGATCGATGGGGGTGAGCGAGAGCACGAAGCGCGGTCCGCCATGTCCGACGTAGGTGGCGTGGCTGACGACGTTGGGGATACCCGGGGACTGTTCGAGCACGGCGAGGATGCGGCGCATGGCGGCGTCCGTGGTGCACGTGGTCACCCCGGCCGGCAGGTCGATGTAGACCAGCACCTGGGCGCGGTCGCTGTTGGGGAAGAAGCGCTTGGGCGCCTGGGCGATACCGACGACGGCCACCGCCAGCAGCCCGAGCATGATCGCCAGCAGCCAGATACGGTGACGCAACACCCGACGCAGCAGCCGCCCATAGATCGCGGCGAGCCAGGCGAAGACGCGATCGGGTAGGCTCCGGGCTTCGCCCACGGCGATGAAGCGGTGACAGAGCGTTGGCGTCACCGTCATCGCCAGCACCCAGGAACTCAGCAGCGCGATCAGGATCACCTGCGAGATGGAGCGGGTGTACTCGCCGGCGGTGTGCTCGGCCAGCATCAGCGGCAGGAACACCAGGATGGTGATCAGGGTCGAGACCAGCAACGGCAAGGCCAGCTCTCGCCCCCCCTCGCGCAACGCCTGGTCGCGACCGCACCCCTCCTCGAGCCGGCGCTTGAAGTCCTCGGCGATGACGATGCCGTTGTCGACCAACAGCCCCAGCGCGATCACCAGGGTCGCCAGGCTCATGCGCTGCAGCGACATCTCCAACATGCCCATGACCGCGAGCGTGATGAGCATGGCGGCGGGGACGATGGCACCGACGATCAGCCCGGTGCGCAGCCCGAGGAAGAAGATCACCACCAGCAGCACGATCGCGAGCGTCTGCAACACGCTGACCGTCACCCCGTAGACGGCCTTGGCGACCTGCTCGGCCTGGTAGGTCATGACCTCCAGCCGGTAACCCACCGGCAGCCCAGCCTCGATCCGCTCCAGGGCGGCGCGTACCGCCCGACCGTGGTGCAGCGCGCTCACCCCATCATGCATCGATACCGCGAGGACGATCACCGGCTGGCCGTTGAAATAGACCGGGCGTTGCGGTGGATCGATGGTGGCGCGGCGCAGCTCGGCCAAATCCTGCAGCGCGATGCTGCCGCGACCGTCGGGGAGACGGACCAGGGTCTCGCCAACGGCGCCGAGGCCATCGAAGCTGCCACTCGGCTCGAGCAGGATGGCACTCGCACCACTGTCCACCACGCCACCGGTGGCGATGACGTTCTGCTCGCGCAGCGCCGCCGCCAACTGTCGCGGGTCCAGCCCCAACTCGGCGAGCCTGGCGTTGGCGATCTCGACGAAGATGCGCTCGGGCTGCTCACCGAACAGATCGACGCGCTTGGTGCCGGGCACGGCATAGAGCCGATCGCGCACGTGCTCGGCGATGTCGAAACGCTCAGGCCAGGAGAAGTCTTCGGCGAGCAGCGCGACCGTGACCACGGCGACGTCGCCGAAGTCGGTGTTGACCCACGGCGTCCGCGTGCCCTCGGGCAACCGCCCCCGGGCCCGAGAGACCTTATCGCGCAACTCGTCCCAGACCTGATCGAGCGCAAACAGATGGGGATAGGTCTCGGCGTGGATGATCGAGACCCCGGGCATCGAGATCGAGCGAATCTCCTCGATCGCCGGCACCCGACGCACCGCCTCCTCGAGCGGACGGGTGATCAGCCGCTCGATGCGCTCGGCCGACAGCCCCGGGAACTCGGTGGTGATCACCGCCTCGCGGATAGTGATCCTGGGATCCTCACGGGTGGGCAGGGTGAAGTAACTGCGCGCCCCGAAGGCCATCAGCGCGAGCAGGACCAGGGCGACCAACGGACGATGGCGGAAGGCCAATTCGCTCAGTGTCATCACCGTGCCTCAGTCGTAGCGTCGTGCACCGACCCCGAGCAGGCTCACCCGCTGCCCGGCACGCAGGAAGGTCAGCCCGTGGGTGGCGACGATCTCGTCCGGCCCCAGGCCCGCGCGCACCAGGACGCGACCGGCCCCGACCGCACCCAGTTCGATGGAGCGCCGCTCCAGGGTGCCAATGCCCTCATCACCGCCCTCGCCACGAAAGACGAAGGCGATGCGCTCATCGCCCTCGCCGACGAGGAAGGCGCTCACCGGGATAAGCCGCCGACCAACGCCGTCCATGGTATCGGCCACCAGTACCACCTCGGCAGTCATGCCGGTGCGCAGCTCGGCGCAGGGCTCGAGCAGGCGCAGGGTGACCGGGAAGGTCCCACCCGCATCACCCTCGGCGCCGATCTCGGCAACCCGCGCCTCCAGCGTCAGCCCCGGACGCGCCGGCACCCTCACGCGATGGATCGAGCCGTGCTCCAGTCGGCCGATCAGGGTCTCGGGCACGGTCAGAGCGATCTCGAAGCGGTGGTCATCGCCCTGGATCTCCAGCACCGTCTCACCGGCAGCGACGCGTTGCGCGGGCTCGGCCAGGCGGCGGGTCACCACCCCGGCATAGGGCGCGTACAGCTCGGTATCGCTCAGGTTCTCGACGGCGAGCGCCAACCGGGCGCGCGCCGTCTCCAGCCGGGCACGTGCACTCCCGAGCGCCGCCTCGGCAGAGTCGAAGGCCGCCTGCGAGGCCCAGTCGCGACCGTGCAGCTCGCGCTGGCGCACAAACGCCCGCTCGGCCTCGTGCAGCCTGGCCTCGGCCTCGGCGACCTCACTCACACGCTCGGCGCGTACCAAGCGGTGCAGGCGCGCATCCAGTCGCCCCAGCAGCGCACCAGCGGCAAAACGCTCGCCGACCTCGACCTCGAGCAGCTCGACCCGTCCACCGACCTCGAAGCTCAAGGGGGCGCGGCGTACGGCCCGCACCACCGCAGCGAGCCAGCGCTGCGGCTCGCCCGACGCCGTCTCGACCCGTGTCCAGGCAATGGGACGCACCGGCAACTCGGCCGGTACCGACGGCGTCTTGCAGCCAGCGAGCACGAGCAGCGCCGGGAGCAACGGCCAGGGACGCACGCCCATCAACCACCCCCGCACCGCCCGATCACCGCCGAGCAGCGCTTGATGCTGCCAAAGCCCCAGCCGGCGCGGTTGTCGCTGGCGATGGCGACGACACGACCGTCGCGCACGCGGATGTCGAAGACACAGGCGCGGGCGTCGTCCTCGGGGTCCGGGACCGGGGTGGCACGCAGCAGGCCATCGGCGCCGCGGCGCTGCGCCGAGGAGTAATGGCGCAGCGTGACACCGGGATCCGTGGCCGATCGAGTGACCGACAGCGGCTCGCCGACACAGTGCGCGAGCCGCTCGACCTCAGCGCCGAGCAAGCGCTGCTCGGCCTCGTGGACCTGGTGCAGATGGGGTGCGCCGCAGCCGCCGGAGAGCAGCGCGACGGCGACGAACAGGAGTGACAGCCGGATACGCATGATCGTCTCCCCCGCTCAGGTCCGCACCGGCTGGCCGCGCAGCCGGCCGCTCAACCGCAGCCCATCGCGCAGGCTCAGCCCGAGCAGCGTGGCGTTGACCGCACCGGCGACCAGCTCCAGCCCCTGCACCGCGTAGAAGACGCCGTCGAGTTCCCCCGCCCCGGCCTTGGCGGCGAGGAAGAAGGCGCAGGGCACCAGCACCAGCAGCCCGTTGGCGGCGATGATCGGCATCCGCCGGCGCTTGGCCGCGACCAGCGCCCCTTGACGATCACGCGCCAGCGCGAAGCCCGATCCGCCGACCGCCGCGAGCGCCGGGATCAGCACCAGCAGGCCCCAGGGGATGGCGGTCTTGACCGCAACGATGGCCGCCGGGGCGGCGAGGGTCTCGACGATCACGGTGGCGAGCCAGAAGCCGAGGATGGTCAGCAGCGCCAGCGCGCCGGCAAGGGGATGGATCCACTTGGTCATGACGGTCTCCGTTCCAGGGTTAAACATAGCTTGCTATATAGCATTGCATTCCAAGCTATACAAGTGCTATCAAGACGTCATGACATTCAGCAGAGACGACTCGGCGGGCTATCTCGCCAACCACCTGGCGCGGCTCTTCGCACGCGAGCTGCAGGCGCGGATCAAGCCACTCGGCCTGAGCATCGGCACCTTCCCGGCGCTGCTGGTGCTGTGGGAGGGCGACGGGCTGACCCAGCGCGAGCTGATCGCCGCGCTCGACATCGAACAACCGACCATGGCCAACACCCTGGCGCGGATGGAGCGCGACGGCCTGATCCAGCGCCGACGCGACCCGCACGACGGGCGCGCCCAGCGCATCTGGCTGACCGAGACCGCCCGCGCCCTGGAGGGACCGGCGACGGCGGCGGCCACGGCGGTCAACGCCCGTGCCCTCGCCGGACTCTCGGCGACCGAGCGCGCGACCTTCGTCGCGCTGATGCGCAAGGTCGTCGCCGGACTGCAGCCCGACGACGGGGCCGTCTGAGCCCTCCGGCCGCCGGTGTTGGATTGCCGGGTACGGCCCCCCAACCGACGGCGTGACGACACGACGAGACCTCAGTCGCGCTCGGCCCCCAGCGCGCCGAGCCAGCCGAGGTCGTCGAGGATGGCATAGAGCGCGGGCACCAGCAGCAGCGCAGCGAGCGTCGCGGTGGTCAGCCCGAAGGCCAGGCTGGTGGCCAGCGGGATGAGGATCTGCGCCTGCAGGCTCTTCTCCAGCAACAGCGGGGTGAGCCCGGCGATGGTGGTGATCGAGGTCAGCAGGATCGGGCGCAGCCGTGATCGCGCCGCCTCGGCGGCGGCCTCGACCACCGCCGCGCCGCGCGCCCGCGCGGCGCGGATGAAGACCACCAGCAGGATGGAGTCGTTGACCACCACGCCGAACAGCGAGGCCATGCCGATCATGCTCGGCATCGCCAGATCGATGCCGAGCACGAGATGGCCGAACACCACCCCGACCAGCGCCATCGGGATCACCACCATCACCGTCAGCGGTGCCAGATAGCCGCGGAACTGCAGCGCCAGCAGCATGTAGACCCCGATCAGTCCGAGCGCCACGTTGCCGACGATCGACTGCCCGGTGAGCCGCGACTCGCGGATCTCGCCGTGGAACTCCACCTGGACCTCGGGGTAATGCGCGCGCAGCCCGGGCACGAACTCGCCCTGGGCCAAGGTGAGCAGCTCGCGGGCATTGACCAGCTCGCGGTCGACCTCGCCCTGGATGGTCACCGCACGGCGCCCGTCGATGCGGTGGATACGCGCCCAGCCGCGCACCTCCTCGACCTCGGCGACCAGCGACAGCGGCACCAGCACGCCGTCGGGGCCGATCACCATGAAGTCGTCGAGATCATCGAGCCCCATGCGATCGGCCGCCACCACCCGCAGGTTGACCTCGTAGCGCTCGCGCCCGACCTGGAACTCGTCGATCTCCACCCCCTGGAAGGCGGCACGCACCTGCTCGGCCACCGCCCGGGCATCGAGCCCGAGGACATCGGCGCCGGGCTTGAGCCGCAGCCGCAGTTCGCGCTTGCCGGGGCGCAGGTCGTCGCCGAGATCGAGCACCCCGGCATGGCCCAGCAACCAGCCCTGGAACTCGGTCGAGGCCGCGCGCAGCCGGTCGAGATCGGCGCCGAGCAGACGGATGTCGATCGCCCGCCCCGCCGGGCCGATCGCCGGCTCGGTGTACTTGATGTTGATGACGTCGGCCAGCGGCCCGGTCTCCTCGCGCCAGGCCGCGAGCAGGTCGTCGAGGGGGAAGGCGCGCCGCTCGGCCTCGAGCAGGTCGACCACCACCCGGGCGACATGGGCGCCGCCCTCGTAGGCATCGGGGTTCTGGCCGAAGAGCACGGCGATGTGTCGCACTAGCGGCCCGTCGTCGGATTGCCCGACCATGACCCGCGCGGCGGCACGCCCGAGCGCTGCCTCGAGTTCACTCACCACCGCCTCGGTACGCGCCAGCGGCGTGCCCTGCGGCAACAGCACCCGGGCCTCGATGACATCGCCGTCGAGTTCGGGGAAGCCGACGAATTTGAGCCGCCCGCCGGCGACCATCGCCACCGAGACCAGGAGCAGCATCAACGCCAACCCGAGGGTGAGATAACGCCACGCCAGGGCGCGATCGACCAGCGGCCCGAAGACCCCGTCGCGCAGCCACGCGAAGCCGCGCTCGACGCCCCGGCGCAACCGCGAGAGCGGACGACCACGCTCGCGTGCCAGGGCGTGATTGAGATGATGGGGCAGGATCCAGAACGCCTCGATCAGGCTCACCGAGATCACCAGCAACAGCACCACCGGCATGATCCGCAAGATCTGCCCGAGATCCCCGCCGATGAACACCAGCGAGCCGAACACCAGGGTGGTGGTGGCGAAGGAGGCGAGCACCCCGGGCAGCACCTCGCGCGCGCCCGCGATCGCCGCCTCGGCGGGGGCGGCGCCGCGCACCAGCCGGGCGGCGATGTTCTCGGCGATGACGATGGCGTCATCCATCAGCAGGCCGATGCCGATCAGCAGCCCGACCATCGAGATCATGTTGACGGTGATGCCGAACAGCGGCATCAGCACGAAGGCGCCGAGGAAGGAGACCGGCAACCCCATGGTCACCCAGAAGCTGTAGCGGATACCGAAGAACAGCCACAGCACCAGGAACACCAGCGCCAGCCCCTGGAGACCGTTGCGCACCAGCATCTCCAGCCGGTCGCCGACCATCGAGGCGACGTCCTGGGTGAGCGCGAGCGCGACCCCGGCGGGGGCACGCTCGCGCTCGGCGGCGACGAAGGCGCGCACCGTCTCGTAGATGTCGAGCACGTCCTGGTCGCGGGTCTTGCTCACCACCAGCAGTGCGGCGCGCCGTCCGTCGAAGTGCACCTGGTCCTCGGGGCGGTCGAAGCGGTCGGTGATGGTGGCGATCTCGCCGAGACGGATCTGCGCCCCGCTCGCCCCCGAGACCACCACCAGGTCGGCGAAGTCGGCGGCGCGCTTGCGCTGATCGTCGAAGCGCAGCAGCAGGTCCTCGTCCGGGCCCTCGATCCAGCCGAGCGGGGTGCCGACGCTGTGACGGGCGACGACCTCGGCGACCTCGGCGGCGGACAGGCCGTACTGACGCAACCGCCAGGACGGGATCTCGAGCCGGATGTGATGATCGGAGAAGCCCTGGATGTCGATCTGGGCGATCTCGGTCTCGGCCAGCATCCGCGCCTCGAGGTCCTCGGCATAGGCCTTGAGCGCGACCGGGTCATCGGGACCGGTGACCGCCACCGCGATCACCGGGTCGGTGCGACCGAGTTCGCGCACCACCGGGCGCTCGGTCTCGTCGGGGAAGTCGTCGATGGCCTCGACCTCGGCGTTGACGTCGTCGAGAAAGCGCATCATCTCCGCGCCCTCGCGCATCACCGCGACCGCCACCCCCTGCCCCTCGGTGGCGGCGCAGCGCAGCTCGTCGAGGTCGTTGACCGCCTCGAGCGCGTCCTCGATGCGCCGGCAGACGGCGTCCTCGACCTCGTCCGGGGTGGCGCCGCGATAGACCACCCGCACCTCGACCTCGTCGTTGGCGACCTCGGGCAGGGTCTCGCGCTGCAGCCCCGGCAGACTCGCCAGGCCGAGGATCATGATCGCGGCCATCAGCAGGTTGGCCGCGGTCTGGTGACGGGCGAACCAGGCGATCATGGTTGCACCGCCTGGGCGCGCAGCATCCGTGTCAGACGCTCATCGGGCTCAACGGCCAGACGCATGCCCTCGACCACCGGCACCAGATCGGAGACCACCACCCGCGCCCCCGGCTCCAGCCCTGCGGCGATCACGCTCAGCTCGCCCTGGGTGTAGCGCACCTCGACCGGGCGACGGCGCAGCCGGTCCTCGGCGTCGGCCACCAGTACCGCACCGTCGCGCACCGCCAGGCGCGGCACCACCAGCTGCTCGCCAGCCGGACGACCGCGCAGCACCACCTCGACGAACATGTTCTTCGACAGCGGCGGGCGATAGCCGGGGCGGATCTTGTCGAAGGGGCGATCGACCGCGACCACCACGCCCATGGTGCGGGTGCGCGGGTCGACGGTGTCGTCGAAACGCACGAACTCAGCCGCCCACTCGGCGACATGGTTGCCGAGATCGAGCCGCACGCGGGCCTCGACCCCGGTGAGCGAGGCGACCAGCTCGCCGAGCCGGGTGACATCGACCTCGACCGCGGGTCGATCGAGGAACAACCGCCGCAGCGACGCCAGCGGCACCTGCGCCTCGATCTCCATGCGCTCGACGGAATCGCCGACGAACAACCGCTGACCGACGCCGACGTACTGCTCGGCCTCGACCGCGAGATCGGCCACCCGCAGCTCGAAGGGGGCGGTGATGCGGGTATGGGCGAGATCGCGCTCGGCGCGCCGCGCCTTGGCCTCGAGCAGGGCCTGCCGGGCGGGGATCAGTGCCAGGGTGTTGTCGAGCCGCCGCACCTCGGCGCGACTGGCAAGCAGCGCCCGCTCCGAATCATCGACCACGCTCTGCGAGGTAGTGCCCTGGCCGATCAGCCGCTGGTTGCGCGCCAGCGCCGCCTCGGCCAGCTCGAGGTTGCGCCGCTCGATCACCAACAGCGCCTCGGCGTTGCCGCGCTGCACCTCCAGATCGGCGAGTTCGGCACGCGCCTGCGCCAGCAGCAGCTCGTAGTCGACCGGGTCGATGCGCAGCAGCTCACTGCCGGCGGCGTGGATCTCGCCCTCGCGCAACCTCGGGTGGACCCACACCACCCGCCCGGCGACCTGACTCACCGCCGCCCACACCCGATCGGGTTGCACCGAGCCATAACCCGCAGCGGTCGGTGCGAGCGCCACCAGGCTGGCCTCGACCACCCGTGCCGCGCGCACCGGCTCGACCGGCTCGATGAGCGCCGGCGGCTCGCGCCCGCGTACCATCAGCACCAGGATCAGCACCCCCAGCATGATCGGGGGGAACAACAACAGGCGACGCCAATGACGCGGCGGTGCTACAGGCATGGCTCGTCTCCCTCAACGTGACCGGTGAGGGCGCTCTCGGCGAGCGCGGCGACCACTCGGCGGATGTGAACGAGGTCGCCCTCGTCGAAGCCCTCGCGATCCATGTAACGCAGCAGTGCGGTGCGACCGGCGCGGAAGATCACCGCCTGACCGATCAGCGCATGGGCGATCACCCGGGTCTCGTCGTCGTCGGCCGGGCGACCGCGAGCACGGCCGATCAACTCGCCGAGGACGTGGTGGATGGGGCCGAACAGGGTCTCGTAGAGGATCTCGAAGGCCTCGGTCGGTTGCCCCTGCTCGCGGATGATCAGGCCCGGCACGTGACGCCCGAACGCGTCGCCGAGCAGGCGCGCGGCCAGCCGTCCGATCAGGTCGCCGACCAGTCGCCGACACTCCTCGGGGCTGGCGTCGGCATAGGCGCTGCGGACCCACGATAGGTCCTCGTGCAACAGCGCGCGCATGCGCTCGCCGAGCAGCCGCGCGGTGGCTAGATAGAGCCCGTGCTTGCCGCCGAAGTGATAGGAGATGGCGGCGAGGTTGACCCCGGCGGCAGTGGCCAGCTCGCGGGTGCTGACCGCATCGTAGTCACGCTGGCCGAAGGCCTCGAGCGCGGCCGCGAGCAGACGCTCGCGGGTCTCCTGGGTAGAGGGTCTGGTGGTCATCTCAAGGGACTCGCTGATCGGAACACATCAGAAACATAGTTCAAACGAATGTTTAACTCAAACGATCGTTTGAATTCTATCCCCACAGAGGCACGGCTGAATCGCTGGCAGCGGTTGAGTCAGTCTCCAGGAGCTTGAACCGCAAAGCTTGAACCGCAAAGCCGCAAAGGACACAAAGGCGGAAACCAACCCGCCACCCCATCAAACCCTTCGCACCCTTCGCGCCATTGCGGTTCAATTCACTGAAGGCTGGAGACTGGAAGTCTGGAGGCTGACGGCTCGCGAAAAAACCGCCTACCACCCTCAAACCCTTCGCGCCCTTCGCGCCATCGCGGTTCAATTCATTGAAGACTGAAGGCTGGAAGCTGACGACTAACGACTCGCAAAAAAACCGCCCCCCCCATCAAACCCTTCGCGTCCTTCGCGGCTTTGCGGTTCAATTCTCTGGAGGCTGGAGGCTGGAGGCTGGAGGCTGGAGGCTGGAGGCTGGAGGCTGGAGGCTGGAGGCTAACGGCTGACGACTCGCGAAAAAACCGCCTACCCCACCACCCCACAAACCCTTCGCGTCCTTCGCGCCATCGCGGTTCAATTTCCTGAAGGCTGAAGGCTAAAAAACCCGGGCGCCGGATTGCCCGGCGCCCGACTGGCATGGACGGTCTAGAACTTGAACCGCCCGACACGCTCCTGTTGCTCGGCCGCGAGCTGAGCCAGCTCACCCGCAGCGTTGTTGATCTGGGTCGAGCCGGTGGCAATGCCCTCGATCGCCTGGGTGGTGTTGATCAGGTTGCGGTCGACCTCCTGGGAGACGGCGGCCTGTTCCTCGGCGGCGCTGGCGATCTGGGTGTTCATGTCCTTGATCCCGCTCACCACCTCGGTGATCTGTTCGAGCGAGTCACCGGCCTTGGCGGCCATGCCAACGCTCTCCTGGGCCTGGGTCCGGCTCTCCTCCATCACCGTCACCGCTTGACCGGCCCCGGACTGCAGCCGCTCGATCATCTCCTGGATCTCGGTGGTCGAGGCCTGGGTGCGGCTGGCCAGGGTGCGGACCTCGTCGGCGACCACCGCGAAACCGCGACCCTGTTCGCCAGCGCGTGCCGCCTCGATCGCAGCGTTGAGCGCGAGCAGGTTGGTCTGCTCGGCGATCCCCCGGATCACATCGAGCACCTTGCCGATCTCGACCGAGTCGTCCGAGAGCCGGCCGATCACGGTCGTGGCCTCGTCGACGTGGTTGGACAAGGTCTCGATCGAGGCCACCGTGCGAGCCACCACATCACGACCGGCTGAGGCGTCCTCGTCGGCACGACGTGTCGCCTCGGCCGCCTCGGTGGCGTGGCGTGCCACCTCGGCCACGGTGGCGGTCATCTCGTTCATCGCCGTGGCGACCTGATCGAGTTCGGCCTGCTGCTGGCGCACTTGGTCATCGGTCTGCTCACTGGTGGCCGAGAGTTCCTCGGCAGCGGCGGCCAAGCGCTCGCCACCGGCAGCAACCTGAGAGACCAGCTCACGCACCTTGGCCTGGAACATGTTGAAGGCGGTGGCCAGTTCGGCGAGTTCGTCCTTGCCGTGGATCTCGATGGTTCGGGTGAGGTCGCCCTCGCCCTCGGCGATGTCGCGCATGGTATCGGAGACACCACGAATGCGATTGACGATCACCCGCGCCACCAACAGCATCACCACGACGCCGACGACCATGCAGAGCAAGGCCACGCCGAGCATCACCGCAGCGGCACGCTTGGCGGTCGCATCAGCACGGTCGGCGGCCGCCGTGACCACATCCATGGGGACGGCGACACCGACCGACCAGGGACGCCCGCCGGCGCCGAGCTGCACCGGCACGAACGCCAGCAGTTCGCCATCGATCTCGTCGACGGTGGTCTCACCGGCCTGGATCCCCTTGAGGATGCGGGCCGAATCGCGATGCAGATCGGCAAAGGACTGTCCGACCAGATCCGGGCGGCGGCTGGAGGCGACCAGGGTGCCATCGTAGGAGACCAGGGCGATCTTGCCGCGACCATCGTAGAGCTTGGCGGCCACCTCCTCGATCAGCCCCTGCAGGTGTGCGAGCCCCACATCGACACTGACCACACCGCGGAAGCGGTTGTTGTTCATGATCGGCACCGCCAGCGAGGTGATCAGCTGCTCGCGTCCCTGCACCTCGTAGAGATAGGGCGGTTGGACGTGTTCCTCACCGGTGCGCTTGGGGATCAGGTAATAATCGCCGGTACCGGGCACGTCGAAATCGTGCGCGGCCTCGAGCGCCAGCTCACCGTTACGGGTACGACCCCAATAGGGAATGAAACGGCCACTGGCATCGGTCCCCAAGGCATTGGCGAACTCTGCATCCATGCCATCGAAGGCATTCGGCTCCCAGATGGTATAGAGACCGACGAAACCGGGGTTATCGGCCAGTACCGAGCGCAACATCTGGTTGATGTCGTCACGGCTGTAGAAGGACATCTCGTCGGCCCACAACCCGGAGGCGAGCACCCAACCCCACTCCGGGATCAGACGACCATAGGAGAGCTTGGGGGCGGTGCCAGGCTGACCCGGACGGGTCCAGTCATAGTGGATGTAGCCGGCGCCCTCGGCACGAACCTGTTGATTGAGGGCAACGAAGAAGTTCTCGTTACGACCCATCGCGGTGTTGTAGCGCGGGTCGCTCATCACCTGCCCCTCGAGCTGGGACTGGTAGGGGTGCATGACCATCCGTGGATAGGGCGTCCCCGTGTCCTGGATCCACAGGTAGTTGTCACCATCGAAGCGCATGCTGCGCACCAGCTCGATGGCACGGTCCTGGGCCTCGGCCAGCGGCATCTCACCCCGCTCGGCGGCGGCGACCAACGGCGCGATCGCGCTAGCGGCCAGCTCCGAGACCACTTCCATTCGTGTATAGCGGGCGCGCAGTCGCGCCCAGTCGGACTCGTTCAGCGCCTCGCCGTCCTTGTGCGCGGCCGAGGCGAAGGCCTGCGCCAGGCTGCGCACCGTACCCAGCGCGCGATCGGCATCGGCCTTGATCACCGCCGCCTGCTCACGCGCGGCGTTGACGATGAAGGCCCGCGCATTCTCCAGCGCCTCGACGCGCTGCTGCTCGGCCATCTGCCCCATCTGATTCAGGGCATAGGCAGTGATCCCGCCGCCGAGTACGATCAGCGTCAGCCCTGACCACAGGGCGATCTTGAAACCAATCGAGTGTCGATTGAGTAGCGTCACACTAGTATCTCCTCACTATCTACTGTCGGACGCTCGCGCCTGCGTTGACGCATCCCCCCGGATCGCTCGTCGCATCCAAGCGCGAACCCACGCAACAAACCAGTCTTGGCCGCATTCGTCCATGGCAAACAACAAACAGTGTGTGTCAGATCAAGCTTTTCATCTCAATCCGACCCTCTTTACCATCTGTCGCGCATCGGTCGGCGGGAGAGTTACCGCGCTGCCGCGGCCATTTCACGACACCAGGTCGCAACTCTGGTTCATTACAGAAGGGACAGAATAGCACTCGCGCCGTCTCGGCCATGAAAGATTCGACACCAGTGCGCCACACTGCATCGAGCGCTTGGCACGTCAGACAAGCGCCCCCATCACCAGCCCCAGTCCGGTCCAGCCAGCATTGCGCCAGGATTCCCGCCATGCCCGAACGCCGCTCTCACCCCATCCCCATCACCGCCCTGCGCGCCCTGCTGTTGTCTTTGTGCTGCACCCTCGTGCCCCAGACATCTGCGGCCACGGAGCCTCCTCTCAATGTCGTCTGCGACCTCTGGCCCCCCTACCAGATGGTCGTCGACGGTCGTCTCGACGGCTTCAGCACCCAGGTGGTACGGCGGGTCTTCGAGCGCCTCGGCGTCGCGACCCGCGAGACCCGGGTCTACCCCTGGAAGCGTGCGATCGTCATGCTCGAACGCGGCGCCGCCGATGCACTGTTCTCGGCCAACTACACCGCCGAGCGCGCCCGCTTCAGCCACTACCCCGACGAGCCACTGGTGGAAACGCCCTGGGTGCTGTGGGCCGAGCCCAGCCTCGCGGCGACCTATCAGGGGATCGACGAGCTGCGCGCGCGCCGCGTCGGGGTGGTGCGCGGCTACAGCTACACCACCGAGTTCTGGGACTTCATCAAGCGTCACCAAGTCGCCGAGGAGGCCGAGAGCGACGAACAGAACTTCCGCAAGCTACAGGCCGGGCGGCTCGACTTCGTGGTCGCCGAACAGGGCAACGGCCAACAGCTCGTCGATCGATTGGGACTCAGCGAGCGTGTCGTCCCGATCACCGCACACCCGATCAAGATCGACGGACTTTACCTCATCTTCAGCAAGGCGCACGTCTCCCCCGAACTAGTGGCGCGCTTCTCCACCGAACTCAGCCGCTTCAAGCGCGAGGCCGAGTATCGGCGACTCGAGCACGACTACCTCGGGCGTGACATGGACGATTGAGCACGACCGGGGTTGACATCTCGCATCCGAATGACTAGCTTTACTGCAAACGATAACGATTGTCATTTGTAACGCATCATTAACGCGAGACTGGAGACCGAGCGCCGTGACCATGCCATCCGTTCCCTCGACAGACAGCCACCGCCAGGGCCCCCTCGGCCGCAAGGGCCCCGCCCAGTTACGCAGCATCGACAGCCGGACCCTGCTCGGCGGCCAACACCTGTTGCTGATCGACCACGCCGGCGAGCGTTATTTCCTGCGGATGACCCGCAACAACAAGCTGATCCTGACCAAGTAGCCCCGAGCATCGCCCTCCGGGGCTGGTCCCCTCACTACCAGCCCCGGGCCCCACGCGCCCGACCACCTTGGCCAGCGTCCAGGAACCCACAGGCCGGAGATGGACACCACCGCCCCGCGCCCCTCGGCCCCCTCCACTGCCAGCCCACCCCCGGAGCATCGCCATGCCGACCCGGGGCGGCGCCCTGTCACCCACATCAGCGGGCGTGCACACCGACGTCAGGAAAACAGCCCCGATGACGACCCTCAGAGGTACAGGAGATGCAGGAGATCACCGACCAACTCACCGCCCAGGACCTCTCCCGACTCACGCCGAGCGAGCTGGAATCGCGATTGCGCGAACTCATCCGCCGCTATGCGCGTGAGGGTTCCAGCACCCAGGCCCGCGCCGTGATCCAGCACATCGAGGCGCTTTATCTGCACCCCGCAGGCTGTCGCGACCCCGACCAGCAGTGCCACCTGCGCCGCTTCGCCCGACACTGGCGCTGGCTGGCCACGCACCGCACCCGAGCCCTGGCGCCCGGTCATTGACACGCGCCCACGGCGCCCCGAACCAGGCCACGCCAGCCCGAGAGCGCCAGCCGTGCCTCCGTGGCCAGGCATTCAACCCATGCTGATCGACAGGAGTCACACAGATGCACGCCACCCGCCCCGCCTCGCTCGCCCCGGTCGTCCCCCTCCATCCCCCCGCCCACCCTCCGGGACACCGTCCCTGGCAAGCGCTGTTGTGGGACCTCGGCTGTCTCGACCGGGTCTGGATCGAGACCGAGACCCTGGGGATACGCCTGGCCCAGCAGGCACTGCTGCAGGGCATCCGTATCCGCGACCACTATGCCTGGTTGCGGGGACGCGGGTTCGCGTTGCACGGCTTTCTCACCCACTGGCACGGACTGCATGCACGGCCGCGTGGGCTGCAGATCGAGGACGCCGCCGGCGCCACGCTCCTGGGGCTGTCGCTGCGCCACGAGGCCAGCGATTTCGCCCTACGCGCCCTACTCCACGCCCATGCCGATGAACGCCGCCGCGACACCCCGAATCGGAGACGGCGCGACCCACCGCCCCGCCCCGCGGCCTGGCACGGCCCCGAGGACCCGGCCACCCGCCACGACCTTGCCGAGGTCTGCGGCTGGCTCCGGCTGCACCCACCGCGCCTGCGTGATCATGGCCGACTCACCCTGGTCGATCACGAGCTGGTCGGTTGCCTGTTCGAGGCACTCGCCGATCAGGGGCGCGCCCTGCGCCTGCTGACCGGCACCCGCGGCGCCGCACAGTGCTTCAGCGGCGTCTTCCACAGCCACCACCGGCGCGCCGGCCCCTGGCTGCAACTCATCGGCGACGGTGCGCGGCTACGTCTCGACACCGGGGCGATCGACAGCGCCTGGGTGTTCCAGCCCCACGGCGCCAGCAGACGCCAACTACGCCTCTATGACGACAGCGGCCGCGCACTGGCCCTGATCGAGGACCAACCAGCGCTCGACGGTAGCGAAGACCCGATCTGGCGGACCCTGATCAACGCCCTCTCGGATTGAGGCCGGATCGAGCGCACCACCACCGCTGGCTCAATCGTCCTCGTCACTGGCCTCGACCCGAGCGATGAACGCACCGCCATGCACCCGCACCCCGACCCGCGCCCCCGGTGCCAGCACTGCCGGATCGCGCACCGGCGCACCACCCGGCGGGTAGGTGACCACGGCATAACCTCGCGCCAGGGTCGCCAGCGGACCACGAGCATCCAGTCCGGCGACGGCCCGAGCCAGCCGCGCGCGGCGACGCTCGAGTAACGCCGCCTCGGCCTGGCGCAACCGTCGCTCCACCCCCTGCAACCGTAACCAGGCCGGCGCCAAGCGTTGCCCGGGGTGGCAACGACCGAGACGATTGGCGAGCGCGTCCAGGCGTTGCGTCTCGCGCTGCAACCGCGCCGCCAGCGCCGCCGCCAAGCGTGTCTCGAGCCGATCAAGGTGCTGGGCGCGCTGCTCGAGTCGGGCGCGCGGATGGAGCAATCGCAGTCCACGCTCCAGCCCCTGTACCCGCTGCCGTTCGGCCTCGATGCGCTGGCGCAACGCCAGCGCCAGCCGACCCTCGAACCTGTCGAGCTGGGCGAGCAGCGGCTCGCGCGCCGGGGCCACCAGCTCGGCCGCCGCCGAGGGCGTGGGCGCGCGCCGATCGGCGACCAAGTCGGCGATGCTGAGATCGGTCTCGTGCCCCACCCCGGTCACCACCGGGATCGACGAGGCGGCAACGGCACGCGCCAGGGTCTCGTCGTTGAACGCCTCCAGGTCCTCACGCGCACCGCCGCCGCGGGCGAGGATCAGCACGTCGCACTCGGCACGGGCATTGGCTCGCGCCAGCGCCGCAACCAGCGAGGCCGCAGCATCCTCGCCCTGCACCTGGGCCGGATAGATCAGTACCGCCAACCCCGGCTGGCGACGTCGCAGCACCACCAACAGATCGTGCAGCGCCGCCCCGCTCGGCGAGGTGATCAGCCCGACCTGACGCGGAAAGGCCGGCGGTGCACGCTTGCGCTCGGGCGCGCACAGTCCCTCGGCCTCGAGCCGGGCGGCGAGCTGCTCGAAGGCCAGGCGCGCGGCCCCCGCGCCGTCGGCCTCGACCGACTCGACGATGAGTTGGAAGTCGCCGCGTGGCTCATAGAGCCCGACACGCGCACGCACCACCACCTGTTGACCGTTGGTCGGACGCATCGCGCCTGTCCGCGCCCGGGCGCGAAACAACGCGCAGCGTACCGCCGCACCGGCATCCCTGAGGGTGAAGTAGAGATGACCCGAGGCCGGCGCGGCGAGGTTGGAGACCTCGCCACGCACCCTCAGTACCGGAAAGGCGCCGTCGAGCACCGCCCGGACCTCGCGATTGAGCCGCGAGACCGTATAGATCTCGGGATCGAACACTGCACGCATCAATCAAACCCCACGACCAAGGGAAAACGCCAGTTTACAAAAGTCAAGATAAGTTTTATAATTGCAGGTTACCTTCCACCTTGCACCACCCCCGGAGCCCTTTCATCCATGCGCCTGATCCAGGAAGCACTTACTTTCGATGACGTCCTCCTCGTCCCGGCTCACTCCACGGTGATCCCGAGCGAGGTGGATTTCCAAACCAAGCTCACTCGCGAGATCGATCTGCGCATCCCGTTGGTGTCGGCGGCCATGGACACGGTGACCGAGGCTCGGCTGGCGATCGCCATGGCGCTCGAGGGCGGCATCGGCATCATCCACAAGAACATGACCATCGAGCAGCAGGCCCGCGAGGTGCTCACGGTCAAGAAGTACGAGAGCGGCATCATCCGCAACCCGATCACCGTCTCGCCGCACCTGAGCGTCGGCGAGGTGGTGAAGATCACCCACGCCAACAACATCTCCGGCGTGCCGGTCACCGACAACGGTGAACTGGTCGGTATCGTCACCGGCCGCGACCTGCGCTTCGAGAAGCGCATGGACGCGCCGGTCTCGGCCATCATGACTCCCAAGGAGCGGCTGGTCACGGTGCTCGAGGGCGCCGATCGCCAGGATGTCATGAAGCTGCTGCATCAGCACCGCATCGAGAAGGTGCTGGTGGTCAACGACCGTTTCGAGCTGCGCGGCCTGATCACCGTCAAGGACATCCAGAAGGCCAAGGACTTCCCCAAGGCCTCGCGCGACAGCCAGGCGCGGCTGCGCTGCGGTGCCGCCGTCAGTGTCGGCAAGGGCACCGAGGAGCGGGTCGCGGCGCTGGTCGAGGCCGGCGTCGACGTGGTGGTGGTCGATACCGCCCACGGCCACTCCCAGGGCGTGCTCAACCGGGTGCGCTGGGTCAAGCAGCACTACCCCGAGGTGCAGGTGATCGGCGGTAACATCGCCACCGCCGAGGCCGCCCGCGCGCTGGTCGAGGCCGGCGTCGACGCGGTCAAGGTCGGCATCGGTCCGGGCTCGATCTGCACCACCCGCATCGTCGCCGGTGTCGGCGTGCCGCAGATCAGCGCCGTGGCCAATGTCACCGAGGCACTCAAGGACACCGGCGTCCCGGTGATCGCCGACGGTGGCCTGCGCTTCTCCGGCGACATCGCCAAGGTGATCGCCGCCGGCGCCAACAGCGTGATGATCGGCGGCATGTTCGCCGGCACCGACGAGGCCCCCGGCGAGGTCGAGATCTATCAGGGACGCTCCTACAAGTCCTACCGCGGCATGGGCTCGCTCGGCGCCATGGGTGCCACCGAGGGCTCCAGCGACCGCTACTTCCAGGAGAACACCGACAAGGAGAAGCTGGTACCCGAGGGCATCGAGGGACGCGTCCCTTACAAGGGCAGCCTGCGCAACGTCATCCACCAGCTCGTCGGCGGCCTCGGCTCGAGCATGGGCTACACCGGTTGCGCCACCATCGACGAGATGCGCACCAAACCGCAGTTCGTGCGGGTGAGCGCCGCGGGCATGCGTGAGTCGCACGTCCACGACGTGCAGATCATCAAGGAAGCGCCCAACTACCGCATCGACAACTAAGCCCCCATCGCGGCGCCCTCGGGCGCCGCGATGCGCTTTGCGCCGATGCCCCAGGCGCGGCCGGGTCGGTCGGACCCGCGCGGCGGCGGCCGGGGTGGCGCCAACCCCTAGCAGCAGACCACCAATGTCCAGCCACACCACCAACATCCACGCCGACCGCGTCCTGATCCTGGACTTCGGCTCCCAGTACACCCAGCTGATCGCACGCCGCGTGCGCGAGGCCGGCGTCTATTGCGAACTCCATCCGTGCGACATGGACGCCGAGGCGATCCGTGACTTCGCCCCGCGCGGCATCATCCTCTCCGGTGGCCCGCAGTCGGTGCACGAGGCCGAGACCCCGCGCGCCGATCCGCTGGTCTTCGAGCTCGGCGTACCGGTGTTCGGTATCTGCTACGGCATGCAGACCATGGCCGCGCAACTCGGCGGCAGCGTCAATGCCGCCAGTCACCGCGAGTACGGCTACGCCCAGGTGCGGGCGCGTGGCCACTCGCGACTGCTGCGCGACATCGAGGACCACACCAGCGAGGCCGGCTTCGGCCTGCTCGACGTGTGGATGAGCCACGGCGACCGCGTCGAGCGCCTGCCCGAGGGCTTCACTGCCATCGCCGAGACCGACAACGCCCCGCTCGCCGGCATCGCCGACGAGAGCCGCGGCTTCTACGGCGTGCAGTTCCACCCCGAGGTCACCCACACCCGCCAGGGCCAACGCATCATCGAGCGCTTCGTGCTCGACATCTGCGGCTGCGCCAAGCTGTGGACCCCGAGCAACATCATCGACGACAGCATCGCCCGCATTCGCGAACAGGTCGGCGACGACAAGGTGCTGCTCGGGCTCTCCGGCGGCGTCGACTCCAGCGTGGTCGCGGCACTGCTGCACCGCGCCATCGGCGACCAGCTCACCTGCGTATTCGTCGACAACGGCCTGCTGCGTCTCGGCGAGGGCGACCAGGTGATGCGCACCTTCGCCAGCCACATGGGCGTGAAGGTGATTCGGGTCGACGCCGAGGACCGCTTCCTCGGTCGTCTTCGCGGCGTCTCCGACCCCGAGCAGAAACGCAAGATCATCGGCAACACCTTCATCGAGGTGTTCGACGACGAGGCCAGCCGCATCGAGGACGTCAAGTGGCTCGCCCAGGGCACCATCTACCCCGACGTGATCGAATCGGCCGGCGCCAAGACCGGCAAGGCCAAGGTCATCAAATCGCACCACAACGTCGGCGGCCTGCCCGAGGAGATGAACCTCTCGCTGGTCGAGCCGCTGCGCGAGCTGTTCAAGGACGAGGTGCGCAAGATCGGCGTCGAACTGGGCCTGCCCTCGGAGATGGTCTACCGCCACCCCTTCCCCGGCCCCGGGCTGGGCGTGCGCATCCTCGGCGAGGTCGAGAAGGACTATGCCGAGACCCTGCGTCAGGCCGACCACATCTTCATCGAGGAGCTGCGCGCGGCCGATCTCTACAATCAGGTCTCGCAGGCCTTCGCCGTATTCCTGCCGGTGCGCTCGGTCGGCGTCGTCGGCGACAACCGTCTCTACGCCCACGTCATCGCGCTGCGCGCGGTCGAGACCATCGACTTCATGACCGCCCGCTGGGCCCACCTGCCCTACGACTTCCTCGAACGCGTCTGCCTGCGCATCGTCAACGAGGTCAACGGCGTCTCACGCGTGGTCTACGACATCACCGGCAAGCCGCCGGGGACCATCGAGTGGGAGTGAGGTCGGGAGAGCTGTCGCCGGGGTGTGTTGCTGGCGGCAGCTAGAGATCAGGAAGAGAGAAAGAAGCCCGCGTGAGCGGGCTTTTTTTGTTTTTGTAGGAGGGGGGAGTGTAGGATTTGGTGGTTGGGGGGGAACCTGGATGTCCTTGTCTTCCAGGGCTATCGCATCAAGAGTATCTAATATTTCAATACGCTAATATATTTAGATATCAGTATATTGTCGCCATCTTGCATCGAAACCCCGTCGTTACTCCCACGAAAGATCTCGGACTGTGCAAGACAAGATCCACAACTGGAGCGAGGCTTCGTCTTGATCATGGAGCCAAGAAGCAAGCCTTCGGCGAAACCTCGTCTTGACAAACGAGTGCCGACCTCTCTATCGCATTGAATTATATAAAATATTAGCAATATCGAATATTAAGAGTGCTTGATGCGATAGCCCTGCTTTGTCTTCCCTGGAAACGCGGATATCAATCCATTCAACTGTTAACTGCCGTCGGGCACCTGAAACAGAAGCCATATAACGGATCAAGGATGTTAGAAGCAAAAATTAAATTTTTCGGTAGTGCCCTGAAAGATAGGGTTTTGAATCGTTCTATGTGCTTGTCTCACCCACAATGAATCACACGCACATCGTGGCGTTGTAGTGATGAATGAAGTTCCAGAGTGCACCCAGATGGTTTTCCTGGTTCTTCGAGAACGCAAGCGACTTTCTCACCAAGCGGGAGATACGCTGCCGGAGTGTACCGTTGAACCGTTCGATGTGGTTGGTTTCCCCTTGTGACTTCGCACTGGGGTAATGTCGGTGTGCCGGGATGATCCGCGCATAGGCGCTCCAGAAATCTGTGTAGACGGGAGCGGAAGTCTGATATTGCGCTGGGATGGAATCCCACAGAGCCTGTGCGGAGCGCTCCGTACGATCGCCAACATGGACCCCAACGATACGCCGGGTCAGGCGATCCATGGCAGGGCTATCGCATCAAGGATCTCTAATATTATAAGATGCCAATATCTTTTGATATCAGTCTATTGTCGCCATCGTGCATCGAAACTCCGTCCTTATTCCCACGAAAGATCTCGGACTGTGCAAGACAAGATCCGCAACTGGAGCGAGGCTTCGTCTTGATCATGGCGCCAAGAAGCGAGCCCTCGGCGAAACCTCGTCTTAAGCAACGAGTGCAGAACCCCCTATCGCTTTGAATTATATCTAATATTAGCGTAATCGAATATTAGGGGTGCTTGATGCGATAGCCCTGCGATCCATGGCGAGCCAGATCCATTGTTTGTTCAGGCGTTTTCCGACAAAGGACCACAGTTCGTCGCACTCCAGGATCACTCCGTAGGGTGTGGTGTTTTTTTTAGCGCGACCTGACGAGGAACCTTCTTGTACTTCTCGTTCACGTAGTTCTGCAGCCAGGCCTCGGAGACTTTCACCGCACGGGCAATTCCGGCCAGGGAGATTTTTTCCAGCAGCAACCGATCGATCAGTTCGCGGGTTTCCTGAGAAACCGGGCCCTTGGCAGGATGGAGAACGAACTGGCGGCCGCAATCTTGACACTTGTACAACTGCTTTTTCAGCCGGTTGAATCCATTTTTGGTCACATGGTTGGAGTGACACTGCGGACATGTCAGATACATCGTCTTCACCCTTAAAGCAAGAGATTCTGATCTTATCGAAACCTATCGGTCAGGGCACTACCAATTTTTCGATATCAAGAAGTGCGGATTCTATCTTCGAGGTAAAGACACAACAGAGTTTAGTGGATTGAACGACATCCTCCACAAATTGAATCTTTGGTCTAGAGATGGCCGAGAATTTGTCAACACCACTACTTACGAAGCCGACCCAGATAATGATTTAAAAAACACCTACTTTTGCAATTGGCACAAAAACGAATTAAATGGAGATAGCATCCTTATACTTTGGAATGAATCTTCAAACGATAACGGCGTTATTTACGGAATGAACCCTACGGATAGGCCGGGCAACACAGACATGTTAACGACAGGCTTTGGGAACACGCCTGCTATACCTGGGTTTCCTAGCTATTTTTGGTTTATCCCTGAAAAGGATGTATTTGCAAGTATTAGATTTAGCCATTCCATTCAAGGCAAGAAAAATTTAGATTGCTTTTTGAATGGGTTTCTTGCTAATAAATCTCCATTTAGAGTCCTTGATGGAGACGGCACTGTAATTGGATACTCCGCAAACGGCCAACCCACCGATCAAAGCTCCAGAATTCACTCAAAGTTTCATGCTCTCGGCAGGAAGCAGGAAGAGCTCGAAGCAGAATTATTTCAAAATCTAAACAAAATAACACGAATAATTAAAATAGAGACCCTTCAATACACCATCGAGGATGATCGAAAATTATTGGAGCGCGTATTTTCTGGCCTGTTAACAAATAACCCAACATTTAATCAAGCAAGAACAATTACTCACGAGCTACAATTCAAACCAACAGAACAGCAGCTTCGCCAAATAATAAGAAATTATGCCGAGCAAAACACGGCGAGCACCATCAGGAATGCAGGCTTCATATATAACAACGGAAAAAGGATTATGTTAAAAGGAGCTAGCGTTGCTTTTTCCGCTGAAATCAACACAAACAGGGAAGACAATGAGATAATAACGCCACAATCCTTGTTAACCGCAATTACGTCTCAGAGGCAGGATTTACTGAGGCCTTTAGATAGCCCTGCCTTTGAAATAGAAGAGGCGATAGCGCAATGATCAAGTACATTGCACTAACCATAATCTCAGCTATTGCAACTTACCTATTAAAAGACACAGCATCATCTTTAAATTATTCGGCTTACAAGGACACTCTAGGGGCGCTCCTCAATATTTCTTCAATAATATTCGCAATAATCGGCGCATGGATCGCAATTATTTACCCGCGAGCAATAGGAAGGACATTCAAAGGCAAAAACATCTCTGTTAATTCGTTAAATGAAGCGGACACTGACGCGAATTATTTAAGTGAACTAGTTGAGATCGTCATGGTATCCGCGATCGTATTGATGGCTGTATTATCTTTACAGTTTCTCGCCCCTATCGCAAAACACCTAATCATGGGAAATTGGATTGTTCATGCAAAACACACTGCATTTTTTGTTGTTTCGCTATTAACACTCTCGCAGCTTTACGCAGTTTTTCGAGTAATCCTGGCCAACTATTTCTTTCTTAATGACCTCAGAAAGAAAAATGTTGATAGCAAGGTTGACACTTTGCATCAATAGCAGTTAAAAGACAGGTAGAGAGAATAAAAGGACACCCATTTATCGAGAGAATCTGTATAGCGCAATAATTACTGATTCCGTCTAATCAACTGTTAGCCAAATAAAAACTCATTTATTCTGCTATGAATTTTTCCTTTGACAATCTTGTTATTCATTCAGAATCGATAAAAGAAAGATCCATAAGAGTCAGAAGCAAATTCAAAAAAGAATGGGTTGAGGCAGTTGATGAATTCTCAAAATTTTATGTGAGTCTTGAGACAAGTCCGAAAAGCACTTTACGTAATGTAAAATTGCTTTTATCAACCCGATTTTTTAATCATGTTTTCTCATCTTTAACCCTTGCAGAGGCAGGACTACTTGCAGATGCAATAGTTTGTGAAAGATCTTCAATCGAAACACTTGCAGGTTACAAACTTGTTTGTGTTGCTCCAGACCATGCAAACAAATACAATACTGACAAATTCCCAAAACCAGTGGAGGTCCGCAAAAAACTCGAAAGTTTAGGATTCACTGAAGAAGTAGAAAATATTAGGGGGGTCTACAAATCAGCAAGTGGGATCACCCACTTAAACAGAGATCATGAGCGTTTTTCAATGGATTGGGAAAATGAAAATACAGGAGTACTCAATATTGGCGGAGCATATGATCAAACTGATATTGAGCACATGATATGGTTTTTACCAAAGTTAATTCATTGGTATTTAATGCCAATTAAAAAAAATGGCTAACAAATGCATTAACACGGATGTTTTTTACAATCTACGTTTTGTACGAAAAGAAATGCCTGAGGCATCTACGGATGCAAGCAAGCGTGGGTTACTCGAAAAGAAATGCCTGAGGCATCTACGGATGCAAGCAAGCGTGGGTTACTAAAGGACACCCACTTACCGTTGACGCTCCCAAGGCGCTCTCCTACGCTTCATCCAACACCTCCAGCGGAGATGCCCCATGACCCGTCCCCGCGCCTCGCTCGTCTCCTTGTCCGATACGCCCTGGTATCACGTCGTCACGCGGTGCGTGCGGCGGGCCTATCTCTGCGGCTTCGATCGGTTGACGGGGCGGAGCTTCGAGCATCGGCGCGGGTGGGTGGAGTGGCAAAATAAAGGGACACCCATTTACCGTTGACGCTCCCAAGGCGCTCTCCTACGCTTCTCCCAACACCTCCAGCGGAGATGCCCCATGACTCGTCCCCGCGCCTCGCTCGTCTCCTTGTCCGATACGCCCTGGTATCACGTCGTCACGCGGTGCGTGCGGCGGGCCTATCTCTGCGGCTTCGATCGGTTGACGGGGCGGAGCTTCGAAAATAAAGGGACACCCATTTACCGTTGACGCTCCCAAGGCCTTCTCCTACGCTTCTCCCAACACCTCCAGCGGAGATGCCCCATGACTCGTCCCCGCGCCGCGCTCGTCTCCTTGTCCGATACGCCCTGGTATCACGTCGTCACACGGTGCGTGCGGCGGGCGTATCTCTGCGGCTTCGATCGGCTGACGGGGCGTAGTTTCGAGCATCGGCGCGGGTGGGTAGAGCTGCGGTTGCGCCAGCTCGCGGGGGTGTTCGCGATCGATGTCGCGGCCTATGCGGTGATGAGCAATCACGTGCATCTGGTGGTGCGGGTGGATGCCGATCGTGCAGCGGGGTGGTCGGATACCGAGGTGTTGCGGCGCTGGCGGTGTCTGTTCCGAGGGCCTATGGTGGTGGAGCGGTTTCTGTCGCCTGCGACGCGGGCAGAGATGACTGAGACGGAGCTGGATGGGGTCGCGGGGTTGGTCGCGACCTATCGGGCGCGGCTGGAGGATCTCTCCTGGTTCATGCGGGTGTTGAACGAGTCGATCGCGCGGGCGGCGAATCGGGAGGACGGGGTACGCGGGCGGTTCTGGGAGGGACGCTTCCGCTCGCAGGCGATCCTCGATGAGACGGCGCTGTTGGCGGTGATGGCCTATGTCGATCTCAACCC
>NZ_JAAXKX010000010.1 GCF_012276755.1 Marichromatium bheemlicum
CACAGGCCGTCGGTTACCGTTAAGGATACCGTTAAGGACACCCAGAGCGCCGGGAAAAGCCGGCAAGAGATTGGAGGTGAAAGCCCTCTCCCCGGAAAGGTGTAGCGAACCGCCGGGACCCCGAGTCATGGGCCGGACTGTCCGCCAGGGCTATCGCATCTACCGTTAAGATCTACCGTTAAGGACACCCACTTACCGTTGACGCTCCCGAGGCCCTCTCCTACGCTTCCTCCAACACCTCCAGCGGAGATGCCCCATGACCCGTCCCCGCGCCTCGCTCGTCTCCTTGTCCGATACGCCCTGGTATCACGTCGTCACGCGGTGCGTGCGCCGGGCGTATCTCTGCGGCTTCGATCGGTTGACCGAACGGAGCTTCGAGCATCGGCGCGGGTGGGTGGAGTTGCGGTTGCGCCAGCTCGCGGGGGTGTTCGCAATCGATGTCGCGGCCTACGCGGTGATGAGCAATCACGTGCATCTGGTGGTGCGGGTGGATGCGGATCGCGCCGCTCAGTGGTCGGATACCGAGGTGTTGCGGCGCTGGCGCTGTCTGTTCCGCGGGCCTGTAGTGGTGGAGCGGTTTCTGTCGCCTGCGACGCGGGCGGGGATGACCGAGGCGGAGTTGGATCTGGTCGCGGAATTGGTCGCGACCTACCGGGCGCGGCTGGCGGATCTCTCGTGGTTCATGCGGGTGTTGAACGAGTCGATCGCGCGGGCGGCGAATCGGGAGGACGGGGTACGCGGACGGTTCTGGGAGGGACGCTTCCGCTCGCAGGCGATCCTCGACGAGACGGCGCTGTTGGCGGTGATGGCCTATGTCGATCTCAACCCGATCCGCGCCGGGATCGCGGAGACGCCGGAGGAGAGTGCGCATACCGGGATCGCGGCACGGATTGCCGACTTGCAAGGGGATGGGGATGAAGCAAAAGCGGCGCCACAGACCCGGCAAGGCCCATCGCATCCACCCTCCTCTCCAGCAGCAACATCCACGGAACCCACGACAGACGTGCGTAGCGCTGAACTCTGGGAAGCTGCTCTCAACCGTTTACCACCTGCCCCACTGATGCCATTCGGCAACACCGCCGAATGCCCCGCCGTCATTCCCTTCTCCTTCGACAATTACCTGACCCTCGTCGACTCGCTCGGCCGCGCCCTGCATCCGCGCAAGCGCGGGTCGATCCCGGCCGAGCTGCCCAAGATCCTCACCCGGCTCGGCATCGCCCCCGAGCGCTTCGTCGAGCACGCGGGTTTCCTGCTCAAGGGCTTCGGCGCTGCGATCGGCGCACCGGAACGGCTGACAGCGCTCGCGGCACGGCGCGAATGTCGCTATCTGCGTGGGGTCCGACGTGCTCGGGCGCTCTTCGCCGATAACAGCGCACCATCCCTAACGACTGCGGCTGCATGAGGGCACTCGTCCTCGCCCGCGGGGGCATCGGCCTGAACGACCGGCAACCGCGCGTCCGGGGGCGCCCCTTCGACACCAATCCAACGACGACGGCCAAGGTTTCGATCCCGATGGCGCTCGGCTATCGCTCCACCGTCTCGGTCTCGACCGAGCGCGCCAGACGCAGCCCGAAGCCATAGTGGCGGATGTCCGGGCCGTAGCGGAAGCGGAAGGCGGAGCGGGCGCCGTTGGGATAGAGATACCAGGCCCCGCCGCGCGCGATGCGCATCGGCGTGCCGTCGCGCATGCGCTGACAGTCCTGGGTCCAGGCGCTGCCGTCGCTCGGGGCGCCGACATAGTCTGGGTGGGCGCAGTCGGCGACCCACTCCCAGACGTTTCCGTGCACCTCGTAGAGTCCCCAGGGGTTGGCCGGCTTGCTGGCCACCGGATGGGGCTGCTCGTGCGAGGAGAAGAGATGCCAGACGTGGCGGTTCAGCGCTCGCTCATCCTCGCCGTCGCCGAACCAGTAGTCGGTCTGGGTGCCGGCGCGGGTGGCGTATTCCCACTCGGCCTCGCTCGGCAGACGATAGCCGCCGCCCAGATCCGGGCGCTGGTTGAGCGCGCGCACGAAGGCCTGGGCGTCCTTCCAGGAGACCTGCTCGACCGGGTTGTCCGGGTCCTTGAAGTGGGACGGGTTCTCGCCCATCACCGCCTGCCATTGCCGCTGGGTGACCTCGGTCTCGGCCAGATAGAAGGGTTGGGCAATGGTGACGCGGTGCACGGGCTGCTCGCCCTTGTCGCAGCGCTGGCGGATCGTGTCGCAGCCCATCTGAAAGCTGCCGGCCGGGATCAGGCGGAAGGTCATGCCCAGCGCGTTGGTGTCGGTGGCGGGCGGCGCGGCGAGGCTCGCGCCGGTGAGCAACAGGCCGACGAGCAGCAGGCCGAGCGGGAGGACAGATGGGGGCATCCTGGTGGTCATGGGTGTGAGACTGCGCGGGTACGAGGTTGGTGAGTGGGCCGATGCGGATCGGCCAAGCGGACCCAAGCGGGTACGACTTCAAGCGCGACCTGCCTGCTGGCGCGCTCGACCATGGGGCGAGCAGCGGCCGCTTCGCGGAGCAATGATTCTTGTCGGGATTATCGGCGCTTCTCGGGCAGTCTTACGCTGAGGTTTCGCAATCGGGCGCTGCCCTGCCCCGCTCGATCTGGCGCCGCGATCAGCGAATCACGGCGCCAGCAGCGGATCTCACCGCGCGGCTCACCCGACCGAGGCCCGCGCCCCATCGGATGAACCGCGCGTTTGGTGACGGCGTCACGCGTCAGGCAGCGGCCCCCTGCTGCTTGATCCGTTCACGCGCGTGGTGAACCTCCGCCTCGCGCATCCGCTCGGCGGCATTGGCGATGTCGAAGAGGAAGTAGGCCCCGCCCTCGTAGAGCACGTCATTCTTCAGGGCGCTGCCGATCTCCTCATAGTTGGGGAAGCCGCGCATCACCGCGCGCTTCCCCACCCGATGCGCCAGGGCCTCGGTGTGGAAGTTGCCGATGATGATGTCGTAGTCGTCACACAGCTGCTCGGCATCCTCGAGGTCTCCGACGATCACCCGATCGGCCTCGATGGCGCCGAGGACCGGTGAGTCGACCGTGGCGATCGCCAGGGCGACCTTGCCGCCCACCTCGCGCAAGGAGGCGGCCATGGCCGCCAGGTGATCGGGCTCGGCGACCAGCAGGAAGCGGGTCTGTCCGATGGAGAAATGGCTGTCGAGCATGGCGTCCTGCAGGCGCTTGCGCCAGCGCTCCACCACCGCCGGAGGGGTGTCCCGAGCGCTCGTCTCGAGCAGCCAGGCGACCAGCTCGTCGGTCCCGACCAGACCGCTCACATGGGCGAAGTGTCGATGCCGGATGGCCGGATTCTTCTTCTGCAGGGTCGCGCCGACGGGCTTGACCGAGGCCCCGACGGTGACGACCGTGCCCGCGTCCGCCAGCCCCTCGAGTTCGGCGACCGTCACCCCGCCACCGCTCAGCGACGCCTGTTTCTCCCCCAGGTGATTGTCGAGGGACGAGGACAGATCGGGCACGGCGACGACCTCGAAGCCGAATGCCTCGATGAACTCCCGCAGCTTCTCCACCTCGATCGGCTGCATGCTGACGTGGGGGACCAGGACGACCTTGCGCGCGTCGGTGCGCTCGCACGGCTCGGTGAGCTGCTCGATCAGCGCCTGGACGGTCAGGGTCCAGCCGCTCTCCAGCCCGCCCTGGTAGTCGGGGGTATTCACATAGACCAGGGGTGCCTCGATCTTGCTGGCGACGCCCCGAAGATCGTCCCCCTTGGTCTCGGTCAGCCCGGTGGTATGCACGCCGATCAACGCCGGGGAGACCTTGTCGCCGATGTTCTTGATCGACTCGGTGATGCTGTAGTCGCCGCCATCCAGCACCGCCGTCACATCGGTCACGGCGGTCGTCTGCAGGGCGATGGGCTCGCAGAAATGACGGGTGAACATCACCTTGGTGAAGCTCGCGCAGCCCTGGGCGCCGTGCATCAGCGGCATGCAGCGGTCGACGCCGAGGAACGCCAGGGTCGCGCCCATCGGCTGCGAGAGTTTATGCGGGTTGACCTGCAACGGTTTGCCCGTCTTGCGTCTTACTTCCGCCATGGTGCCTTCCTGTCGACCAGTTCGAAGACCGGATTCTGCAGTGAGTTCTTGAGGTCCTCGGCGAGGACCAGGAGCCCGTCGTAACCGCCGTAGCTCTTCTTCTTCTCCTGATTGACGTCGGTGAAGGCAATCCGCTTCTTGATTGCGGTATAGAGCGAGCGACCGCCGGCCAGGAGCAGATGGGCCCCGGTGTCGTCGATCACCTGCGCCTGCTGACTCGCCGGGCTGGTCATCAGGATGGCGTCCTCGCCGAGGTATTGACGCGCCTTGGCCTTGTCCGCCTCGGTCGACTTGCGCACCGAGGTCGCCACCACCTCGATGCCCAGGTCCTGTAACGCCGAGGCGATCGACCAGGACTTGTTGCCACCGGTGTTGAGCACCGCCTTCTTGCCGGCGAAGACCGCCCGGTAGGGGATCAGCGTCTCCTCCAGTCGCGCCTCCTCGCGGGCGATCAAGGCGCGGGTGCGGGCGATCAGGTCGGCATCGCCCAGCGCCTCGGCGATGGCCAGGATGCTGTTCGAGGTATCGGTCATGCCGTAGAAGGAGCAGGAGATCCAGGGAATCCCATATTGTTCCTCCATCTTGCGGGTCATGGAGATCAACGACTTGGCGCAGACGATCACATTGAGCTTGGCGCGATGGGCAGTGCGGATGCTGGCGATGCGACCGTCGCCGCTGAAGGTCGAGCGCACGCGGATGCCGAGCTCCTCGAGCAGATGACGGTAACGCCACAGCTCGCCGGTGTTGTTGTGCTCGCCGATCAGGTTGATGTCGAAGGGGGTGGTGTCCTCCGGCTCCTTGGTCCCGATCAGGTGGCGCAGCACCGCCTCCCCGGCGATGCGGCTGCCCAGATTCTTGGCACCGACGAAGCCGGGGGCATGCACCGGCACGCAGGGCGTGCCGTGTCTCTCGCTGCCCTGCCTGCAGACGGCGTCGATGTCGTCCCCGGTCAGCGCGGTGACACAGGTCGAGTAGACGAAGACGGCCTCGGGCGCATAGTGCGTGATGACATGGTCGATCGCCTCGGCCAGCTTCTTCTCGCCGCTGAAGACGACATCGTTGGTGTTGATGTCGGTGGCGAAGCCGGTCTGGGTCAGGTCGCGACCGGGCCAGCTCGTCGGCGTCAGACGCGTCTCCCAGGCCCCGCCGACGCAGGACATGGGACCATGGATCAGGTGGGCGGCATCGGCGAAGGGAAACAGGGCGATCTGGGCGCCGTCGAGGGCGCAACCGCCGGTGGTGGCCCCAGGCGTGGGCGTGTTGCAAGGTCCTTTCTTGTGGCCCTTGTTGTGTTCGCAGGCGCTCTCGACGAGCAACTCTTTGATCTTCGGTTTTGACGACACGAGCAGGCCTTCCATTCAGAGGGTTCCGGATCGGCAGAATGGCCCTGACGGCGCTTCCCCCGCTTCTTCATCCATCGGTTCGAGAAAGTTGTGAGAAAAGGGACATTCTTCGATGAGAGAAAAGCGACAATCGATCATCAATTTCCCCAGTGACGGCATTGAACGGCCCCGCATGTGAGTCTCCATGCACGATCAATGCCGTTTTCAGCTCCTGCTCGATATCGATGGCCCTTGGGGACCGGCGCAGGGATCCCGCCCCGGTCTGATCGGGACAGCTCCCCGCACACCTAGCCGATCTCTGCCCGTTCACCGGGCGACGAAAGGTGTCGCCGCACGGTTTCATTTCTCCTCGTCACACGCACATCGACCAGGCAGGCCGTCCGGCTCGCCCAGGGCTATCGCATCAAGCACCCCTAATATTCGATTACGCTAATATTAGATATAATTCAAAGCGATAGGGGGTTCTGCACTCGTTGCTTAAGACGAGGTTTCGCCGAGGGCTCGCTTCTTGGCGCCATGATCAAGACGAAGCCTCGCTCCAGTTGCGGATCTTGTCTTGCACAGTCCGAGATCTTTCGTGGGAATAAGGACGGAGTTTCGATGCACGATGGCGACAATAGACTGATATCAAAAGATATTGGCATCTTATAATATTAGAGATCCTTGATGCGATAGCCCTGCCGGCTCGCCCCCCCGGGTTCAAGCAGACGACCTGGAGCGGCCGTTCTCCCCACCACAGATGACATTCAATGGATGGAAGACACCGATGAAACCAACCCGCATGTTGCGACGACTCTCCACACCCGGCGCCCTAGCGCTGATGCTCTCGGCGCCGCTGCAGGCGACCACCGAGCACGACAACGAGGTCTTCTTCGCCATCACCGGGGTGAAGAGCTTCGAGTTCACCGAGACCGGTCACTCGGTGAGCAAAGGGCAGCCCTACAGCGGCGTCACCTCCGGGGTGAGCAAGGACGGGGAAGAGGCGCGGATCGTGGTCAAGGCGGGACGCCACAAGACGAAGGCGGTGGCGCAATGGTTCAAGGACGCGGTGAACGCGGGACCGGGGCAGACCCTGGCGTGTGACAGCAAGGGCAACTTCCCCGACGAGCTGAACTTCGCCGTCGAGGGCACACTGGAGATGCAGATCGGCGACAAGCAGATCACCTGCAAGGACATCCTCATCGCCCAGGGCAGTTTCACCACAACCAACAACTGGTGGATGGGTGGACCGCAGATGCAGGGCGCTCACGTCTCGCTGAGCGGCGCCACGCTCCAGACCTGCTCGGCCAAGGGATCGCTGCTGCCGGTGGCGGTGGTCTTCAGCCCACAGACGCCCTGCGCCAATCACTTCAACATCAGCATCGGATCACTCTGAGGGGACGGACACGTCCCGCCTCGGCATCGAGGCGGGACGTGCTCATGCGTCCGCTCGGCCAGGCCGACGAGGGATCAGAGAAAGAAAAGGACACCCAAGAAGAAGCGAGAACTTGGAGGCTTGGAGTGAGTTGTGTGTAAGGAGATGGCTTTGACTGACCGCGGATTCAGATGAAGACAAGAGAGTGCCAGTTACGTCCCGTGTGATCTGTGGCGGATCTCTACTTAGCCCTTTGAGCAACTGTACACATCTCGACAATCTGTCCTGCTGTCAACCGATAGTGCTGAAGTTGCTTCATCACTTCTTTAGCCTCTCTGAATCCTCCAGAGATAGCCAGGGATTCAGAATAGTCGCGAACCGCTTTTCGGAGTCTTTTAAGCCCATCGTCATTCACAATTCGTATCTCTTCATGCGGTGACGCAGCGAATTCGAAGATCGTCTTTGGGTGAACTATGATGGGCGTCATAGAGCATGTGGCGTCGTACTTCTCATGGAACCAGTTGATGGATCCGTTCAGTTGATTGGTGTCACCTTTCGAAATCTTTTCCGCCCTTACGGCTCCGCTCTTGCACTCGATAACCAGGTATTTAAGCTCGCCGAGTGCCCAAAGATTATCCGGACCTCGACCCAGTGTTTCCTCCGGTCGCTGCGATCCGAATCCCAACAGTCCACCCAAATCCTGCACAGCAGCCTCAAACCGTTTAGCTCCTGCCTCTCCCCAATCGAGATCGTCAAGCAGGCCATTTACCCAGATGAGTAAATCGTTACCTTCTAGAAACTTTTCCTCCATGAAGCTCACAGCCGCCGCAGCTTGCCCAATAACAGGTGCGCTGAGCTTTTTATATGTAGCACCGGCAATTGGCTTTAGTACACGCGGGTTATCGCTCAATGCAGATAATTGCAGCTCCTGCGCTTTCGAAGGAATCTTAAAGTTGGTGTATTCAGCTAGTTGTTGCTTGAGAAACCCCTTAACCGCAAGTTCCTCTTCTTCATTGACGGCTTCCTGTGCTTTACCAAAGGCGACATCATACCTTTCGATCCGGATAGCGTCGAACGCTTCCCGAAGCTTTATTTGATTAAAATTCAGATAACCTTCAGTTAAATCCGGTGCATTTACGACACAGTTTCTACCGGCTTGCACCCACTGGTCATTCTGCTTGAGGCATAGATTAATAATCTGCTTCAGCTCTTCAATGGGTTGGCCACGAACCTGCGCTGCAACCTCCTTTCCAAGGGTGATCTGAGCACGGGTCGCTGACGAGAACATCTGCTCGGCCTCGGGCATGTTTAATCTCTGAGTCAACTTCCCTCCAAGTAACAATACCACGCAGTGGTCGTCGCTTGATCGCACGCCGCGCCCCATGCCTTGCTCGATTCGCTGGACCTGTCGCACCAACTGACGCTTAGTGCCGTCAAGAAGTTTCATCTCTAGGCGTTCAACCAGGCCGTACACTTCGGGGAGGCCATCAATGACAAGCAACTCGCACGCTTTCGCTGGCAGGTCAATACCGTCGTACTTGTTAATGAGTACAGTTAGGCCGACGTGGCTCTTCTTGAGAGCATCGATCCCTTGGCGGATGTTGTTCTTGTCCAAGATCTGGTCGGCTACTTGACTCCAGAAGCCAGCTCGTAGCTTAGAGGGCACGATGACAACGACGTTCACTTCCTTTGAAATATCAGATACGAAGCTTCTGAGTTCCTCGACTGTACAGTCCGGGCAGGGCTATCGCATCAAGCACCCCTAATATTCGATTACGCTAATATTAGATATAATTCAAAGCGATAGGGGGTTCTGCACTCGTTGCTTAAGACGAGGTTTCGCCGAGGGCTCGCTTCTTGGCGCCATGATCAAGACGAAGCCTCGCTCCAGTTGCGGATCTTGTCTTGCACAGTCCGAGATCTTTCGTGGGAATAAGGACGGAGTTTCGATGCACGATGGCGACAATAGACTGATATCAAAAGATATTGGCATCTTATAATATTAGAGATCCTTGATGCGATAGCCCTGACAGTCCGGGTTGATTTCCTGAGGCGCGAGGATCATTCGATCCCCTATGTCGCCACCTCCCCTTGGTCTTATGGGTTGAGCAACATCGCCTGCGTTTGCCTTAAAATGGCTGACCAAAATCGTGTCGTCGGCTAGCGTCGCCGTCATATAAATGCGCCTTTGTGCGGCGTGGAAGGCAGAGACGCGGTCGATGGGGATAAACCGTGGTGCAATCTCAAGTCGGCCTCCCCCAAAAACACAGGAGCAAAACGGGATGCAGTCGCTCAGCAGCGGCCAATTCCATTGAAGTTCTTCGGTATTCCTATTGCGGTGAAGGAGAGCAATGATTTCGTCTTTGCGATTTTGCCAAGCCCAGTACGGCACTGCCATGACAATGCTGGGGTCGTTATCTTTAACGTCGAGCAGTCCGGACGGCGATTGATCTTGCAGATCCCTTTCGAAGATCTTTAACAGTTCGTCGTAGACTGGGCTTCCCGCTTTTGATTTTATGCAGAACTGATCATGCACAACACCTAAGCACGCGTGGGCATCGTCGATCACAACGCTGCCAATCGGGATCTTCGTTTCACCTATACCGAATACCGAGCGCCCGTTGAAGAGCTTGAATACATTGGCGACCAGGATAGAACGGCCCGCCATAAACTCTGGATTCTTTTCGTCACTTGTCGCGGGGATGCCTAGCGCCTCAGCTTCGGCAAGCACTTGATCCACTAGGAAACTGTCAGGAGTTATATAGACAGCCGGCTTCACGTTTTCGTTGAGTGAACTCTGAAGGCAAAGCAGGCCGACCACTGTTTTTCCACCACCAGTGTTCATTTTAATTGTCAAATCCTTTGCGGCTCTACGGCAATGCCACGCATCTAGGACATCCGCTTGTTCATCTAGTGGACGTTTGAATCTGACATCACGTTTTAGTGTGGTGAATATCTTTCGCGGATCAGTCTGCTTCGATACTGCTCCAGCGTTCAACTTCCCGAAGTCTAATACCATTCTACCCTCTCAAAATCCAGCGTTCCTAAACGCTCAATATTTACACTAATTGTTGCGCCCCGTGTGATCATATTCCCCGTCGAAGCTATCTTTTGTTCCGAGCCCGCGAGGTGTTGGAGCTTCTGATTCACGAAGCCACCGCTCGCGCAACATTCCACAGCCCGGGAGCCTGATCATCGGTGGACATCCGTTTGCACAAGAATGCCCGCACCACCCTACAACACCCAGTTGCCGTTACCAGCAACCGCGCGAAGCCCCCACCCTACGGCACTACCTCGGCCATGTTGTACCATCGGGGTCGGCCCGAGTCAGGACACCCGGTCAACACATGCCGTTACGCAAGCCCCCCGAGAAGGACACCATCTCCATGCAGCTGGTTCGCGAGGCGCTGCAGCAGTGCTGCGAGCCGGGCGCAGCCACCGATGCGGTACTGGGCGCAGCCGGTATCGATCCCGCGCGCTGGGCGTGCAACGACGCCCGCGTCTCGGCCGCCGCCTATGGCCGGCTGTGGCGGCTGCTCGCGCGTCGTCTCGACGACGAGTTCTTCGGCATGAACCCGCGCCGACTCCGGTGCGGCAGCCTGGCCTTCCTCTGTCGCTCGTCGATGGCGCAGGAGACGCTCGAGGCGGCGCTGGCCTCGGCGCTGGCCTTCCTGTCGTTGATGCTCGATGCGATGTCGGCGCGGCTGGTGCGCCAGCAGGGGTTGGCGGAGATCGTGCTGCACGAGGGGGATGCCCCTCCCCGCCGGGCCTTCACCTATTTCACCTATTGGATGATCGTGCACGGCGCGGCCTGCTGGCTGTCGGGGCGACGTATCCCGATCCTGGCGATCGATCTGCGCTGTCCGGCGCCGGCGTTCTGCGACGACTATCGGGTGATGTTCTCGGAGAACCTGCGTTTCGACCAGCCGCGCACGCGGATGATCGTCTCGGCCGACTGTCTGGACCTGCCGGTCAGGCGCAGCGAGGCCGAACTCGCGCACTTCCTCGCCCAGGCCCCGGCCAACATCCTGGTCAAGTACCGCGACCCGCAGAGCCTGGCGAGCCGGATCCGCAACGATCTGCGCCAGCTGCCTGCCGAGCAGTGGCCGCGGGCCGAGGTCCTGGCGCAGCGGCTGCACATGTCGACCTCGACCCTGCGGCGGCGTCTCGCCGAGGAGGGACAGACCTATCAGGGGCTCAAGGACGGCGTGCGCAAGGAGCTGGCCATCGGCTGGCTGGCCGAGCCGCAGCTCGGTTTCGCCGAGATCGCCGAGCGGCTGGGCTTTGCCGACGTCAGTTCCTTCTACAAGGCCTTCCGCAAGTGGTGTGGCTCGAACCCGGGGCACTATCGCAGCCTGATCCTCGACGCCTCCGGCTGATCCCGACCCGTCGCCCCGCTATCCCAGCACGCCCGACGCTGGTCCAGCCCCCGAGCGCGCCCCAGTCCATCAGCATATTTGCATGATCGACAATTCGATCGCTGTTGTTCAAATCGCTCAGACAACTTGAGCCCTTCGACCATTGTCCGCCAACCCGTGCCACGCCAGTATCACGACGGCATGACCGCATGCTCCATGCGGAGCGATCCCAATCACCAAAAGGACGCGGGGGACACTGGCGATGCGCGACTACCAAGCAGCGATCACGCAGTTCGATCATCGAGGGGCCGCCGAGGCGGCGCTCTCGGGCAGCCTCAGGGCACTCAATGCCTGTATCGAGTGTTGCGACCGACATGCCGACTCCGACGACATCGCCCTGTTCTGGGAGGGCGAGGACGGCCGCAGCGCGACCCATACCTTCGCCGAGCTCAGGGACCGCGCCGCACGGCTGGCCAACTTCCTGCGCGCGCAGGGCATCGGCCAGGGCGACACCGTCGCCGGGCTGCTGCCGCGCCGGGTTGAACTGCTGATCACCGTGCTCGCCACCTGGCGGCTCGGCGCCGTCTACCAGCCGCTCTTTACCGCCTTCGGGCCCAAGGCAATCGACTACCGGTTGACCACCTCAGGGGCCAGGGTGGTGATCACCGACGGGCGCAACCGCGCCAAGCTCGACGATATCGAGGCCACGCCCCAGGTCGTCACCATCGACACCCCAACGAATGGACGGGATCACGACTTCTGGGCCGTGCTCGAACAGCACTCGAGCGACTGTGCGCCGGTGATGCTCGACGGCGAGGCCCCCTTCCTGCTGATGTTCACCTCCGGCACCACCGGACCGGCCAAGGCGCTGCACGTGCCGCTGAAGGCGATCGTCGCCTTCCAGGGCTATATGCGCGACGCGGTGGACCTGCGCCCCGACGACGCCTTCTGGAACATCGCCGATCCGGGCTGGGCCTATGGCGTCTACTTCGGCGTCACCGGTCCGCTGTCGCTGGGGCACGCGACGACCTTCTACGAGGGCCCCTTCACGGTCGAGAGCACCAGCCGGGTGATCGAGCGGTACGGCATCACCAACCTCGCCGGCTCCCCCACCGCCTATCGGCTGCTGATCGCCGGGGGCGAGACCTTCGCCGCGGCGGCGCGCGGTCGGCTGCGCGTGGTCAGCAGCGCCGGCGAACCGCTGAACCCGGAGGTGATCCGCTGGTTCGCGCGCCAGCTCGATGTGGTCATCCACGACCACTACGGCCAGACCGAACTCGGCATGGTGCTGTGCAATCACCACGCGCTGCGCCACCCGGTGCACCTCGGCTCGGCCGGGTTCGCCTCGCCGGGGCATCGCATCGTCGTGCTCGACGAACAGCAGCGTGAGCTGCCGCCGGGCCAGCCGGGCATCCTCGCGCTCGATCGCAGCCAGTCGCCGCTGTTCTGGTTCGGCGGCTATCTCAACGCCCCGACCAACGCCTTCGTCGGCGACTACTACCTCAGCGGCGACACCGTGGAGCTCAACCCGGACGGCAGCATCAGCTTCGTCGGGCGCAGCGACGACGTCATCACCACCTCGGGCTATCGCGTCGGGCCCTTCGACATCGAGAGCGCGCTGATCGAGCATCCGGCGGTGGTCGAGGCGGCGGTGGTCGGCAAGCCCGACCCGGAGCGCACCGAGGTGGTCAAGGCCTTCGTGGTGCTCGGCCCGGACCATGAACCAGCGCCCGAGTTGACCCCGGCAGAGGTCGAGGCCCAAGCCGCCGCGCTGGCCGAGGAGCTGCGCCAACACGTGCGCGAGCGCCTGGCCGCGCACGCCTATCCGCGCGAGATCGAGTTCGTCGCCGAGCTGCCTAAGACCTCCAGCGGCAAGCTGCAGCGCTTCATCCTGCGCAACCAGGAGATCGCCAGGATGCGCGAGGCGGCCACCGGGCAACCCGCCGAGGCGCACGCCGCCTCGGCCTGAAGGGAAAAAAGGAGAGCAGGATGCAGATCGAAGACAAGGTCTTTCTCGTCAGCGGCGGGGCCTCCGGGCTGGGCGCGGCCACCGCCGAGATGCTGATCGGCGCCGGCGCGCGGGTGATGCTGGTCGACATCGACGCCGCGGCACTGGCCGAGCGGGCCGAGCAACTCGGCTGTCGCGCCAGCCGCGCCGACATCCGTGACGAGGCCGCGGTCGAGGCCGCGCTCCAGGACACCCTCGCCGCCCACGGCGCCCTGCACGGACTGATCAACTGCGCCGGGGTCGCGCACGGCGAGAAGATCCTCGGTCGCCAGGGCCCGCACGCCCTGGACGGGTTCCGTCGGGTGATCGACATCAACCTCATCGGCAGCTTCAACCTGATGCGCCTGGCCGCACCGCTGATCGCCGAGAACGCGCCCGACGCCGACGGCGAGCGCGGGGTGATCGTCAACACCGGCTCGATCGCCGCCGCCGACGGCCAGATCGGTCAGGCCGCCTATGCCGCCTCCAAGGGCGCCGTCGCCAGCCTCACCCTGCCGGCGGCGCGTGAGCTGGCGCGCTTCGGCATCCGCGTGATGACCATCGCCCCGGGCATCTTCGAGACCCCGATGATGGCCGGGATGAGCGAGGAGGTGCGCGCCTCGCTCGCCGCCGGCGTGCCCTTCCCGCCCCGGCTCGGGCGCCCGGCCGAGTACGCCGCGCTGGTCCGCACGATCGTCACCAACCCCATGCTCAACGGCGAGGTGATCCGTCTCGACGGCGCCTTGCGCATGGCCGCCAGATAGAGGAGTCGTCATGATGGACCAGGATCCGATCGTCATCGTCAGCGCTGCCCGCACCCCGATGGGCGGCTTCCAGGGCGTGCTCGGCGGGCTCACCGCCCCGCAGCTCGGCAGCGCCGCGATCGGCGCCGCCGTCGAGCGCGCCGGCATCAGCGCCGACAGCATCGACGAGGTGCTGTTCGGCTGCGTGCTGCCCGCCGGGCTGGGCCAGGCACCGGCGCGTCAGGCCGCGCTCGGCGCCGGGCTGGATCAGTCGACGCGCTGCACCACCATCAACAAGATGTGCGGCTCGGGCATGGCGGCGGCCATCCACGGCCACGACATGCTGCTCGCCGGCAGCGCCGAGGTGGTGGTCGCCGGGGGCATGGAGAGCATGTCCAACGCCCCCTATCTGCTCGATCGCGCCCGCGGCGGCTATCGCATGGGGCATGGCCGGGTGCTCGACCACATGTTCCTCGACGGCTTGGAAGACGCCTACGACAAGGGCCGGCTGATGGGCACCTTCGCCGAGGACTGCGCCGCGGCCAACGGGCTCGACCGCGAGACCCAGGACGCCTTCGCCATCGAGTCGCTGACCCGCGCCCAGCGGGCGATCGACGACGGGCACTTCCGCGACGAGATCACCCCGCTGCAGGTGCGCATCGGCAAGGAACAGCGGCTGATCGTCGACGACGAGCAACCGCCGCGCGCCCGGCTCGACAAGATCCCCGGGCTGCGACCGGCGTTTCGCGAGGGCGGCACCGTCACCGCCGCCAACTCCAGCTCGATCTCCGACGGCGCCGCCGCGCTGATCCTGATGCGCCGCGCCGAGGCCGAGCGCCGCGGGCTGGCGCCGCTGGCGGTGATCCACGGCCACGCCGCCTTCGCCGACGCCCCGGCGCGCTTCCCGGAGGCGCCGATCGGTGCGATCGAGCGGCTGATGCACAAGACCGGCTGGTCGCTCGACACCGTCGACCTGTTCGAGATCAACGAGGCCTTCGCGGTGGTCACCCTGGTGGCGATGCAGAAACTCGCCATCCCCCACGACAAGGTCAACGTCCACGGCGGCGCCTGCGCCCTCGGTCATCCGATCGGCGCCTCGGGCGCGCGCATCCTGGTCACCCTGCTCGCGGCACTGCGCCAGCGCGGTCTGAGGCGCGGCGTAGCGAGCCTGTGCATCGGTGGTGGCGAGGCCACCGCGATGGCCATCGAGTGTCTGTAGGAGGATCCGGCCCATGCTGCCCAACGAAGAACAACGCCTGCTCGGCGAGGCCGCGCGTCAGTTCGCGCAGAGGCGTCTCGCCCCCTTCGCCGCCGAGTGGGACCGCGAGCACCGCTTCCCCGAGGCGGCCATCGCCGAGATGGGGGAACTCGGCTTTCTCGGCATGCTGGTGCCCGAGCAGTGGGGCGGCAGCGACACCGGCTATCTCGCCTATGCCATGGCGCTCGAGGAGATCGCCGCCGGCGACGGCGCCTGCTCGACCATCATGAGCGTGCACAACTCGGTGAGCTGCATGCCGATCCTGCGCTTCGGCGACGCTGCCCAGAAAGACCGCTTCCTCACCCCCATGGCCAGCGGCGAGCTGCTCGGCGCCTTCGCCCTGAGCGAGCCCCAGGCCGGCTCCGACGCGCGCCAGCTCAAGACCCGGGCGCGCCGCGAGGGCGATCACTACGTGCTCGACGGCTGCAAGCAGTTCATCACCTCGGGGCGCACCGCCGGGGTGGTGATCGTCTTTGCCGTCACCGACGCGGCGGCCGGCAAGCGCGGCATCAGCGCCTTCATCGTGCCCACCGACAGCCCCGGCTACAGCGTCAGCCGGGTCGAGGACAAGCTCGGCCAGCGCGCCTCGGACACCTGTCAGCTCCTGCTCGAGGGGGTGCGGGTCCCGGTCGAGAATCGGCTCGGCGCCGAGGGCGAGGGCTACCGCATCGCCCTGGCCAACCTCGAGGGCGGGCGCATCGGCATCGCCGCGCAGTCCGTCGGCATGGCGCGCGCCGCCTTCGAGGCCGCGCGCGACTACGCCCGCGAGCGCGAGAGCTTCGGCAAGCCGATCATCGAGCACCAGGCGGTGGCCTTCCGGCTCGCCGACATGGCCACCCAGATCGCCGTCGCCCGCCAGATGGTGCACCACGCCGCGGCCCTGCGCGATGCCGATCAACCGGCGCTGGTGGAGGCCTCGATGGCCAAGCTGTTCGCCTCGGAGATGGCCGAGCGGGTCTGCTCCTCGGCGCTGCAGACGCTCGGCGGCTACGGCTATCTCAGCGACTTCCCGATCGAGCGCATCTATCGCGACGTCCGTGTCTGTCAGATCTATGAGGGCACCAGCGACATCCAGCGTCTGGTGATCTCGCGCAATCTCTGAGCAGGAGCCGCCCCATGAGCGATCGTCCCATCCAGTTGCAGATCCACGACCGCGTCGGTCTGATCACCCTCGAGCGTCCGGAGGCGCTCAACGCACTCGACGCCCGCTTGATCCGCGAACTCAACCACGCGCTCGACGAACTGGAGGCCAACCCACGGATCGGCTGTATCGTCATCACCGGTTCGGAGCGGGCCTTCGCCGCCGGTGCCGACGTCAAGGAGATCGCCGATCTCGGCTATCCCCAGACCTATGTCGACGACCTCTGCGGCGACAGCGACCGCATCGCCGCCCGGCGCAAGCCGATCATCGCCGCGGTCAACGGCTTCGCCCTCGGCGGCGGCTTCGAGCTGGCGCTGATGTGCGACATCATCCTCGCCGGAGAGGGTGCTCGGTTCGGCCTGCCGGAGACCAACCTGGGGGTGCTTCCGGGGATGGGCGGCACCCAGCGCCTGACCCGCGCCGTGGGCAAGTCCAGGGCGATGGAGATGTGTCTCACCGGACGGCTGATCGACGCCGCCGAGGCCGAGCGCTACGGTCTGGTCGCGCGCGTCGTGCCCGCCGCCCGGCTGCTCGACGAGGCGCTCGACACCGCGCGGCTGATCGCCGCCAAGTCGATCCCGATCAGCATGATGCTCAAGGAGAGCGTCAATCGCGCCTTCGAGGTCGGGCTCACCGAGGGCGTGCGCTTCGAGCGACGGGTGTTCCACGCCGCCTTCGCCACCCACGACCGGCGCGAGGGCATGGCCGCCTTCATCGCCAAGCGCGAGGCGCACTTCGAGGACCGCTGAGCCGCCACCGCTGCCTGCCACGGGGCGGGCAGCGGTCCCGCCCCCTCTCCCGCCGCAGCCCCGCCCGTGGCTGATCCGCGCCCGAGCGGTCTGCACGATTCGCGCATCAACACAAATCATAAAGACCAACCTGATCGCTATCGCCGATGGAGTGAATGCAGCCAAACGATTAGCGCCCGCTCGCCCTGCCTCCTACGCTGATGCCATACCGCACACGCCGCGACGGCGGTGCATTCCAATCGACGCATCCACGAACGGAGATCCGCGATGAACCAGCAAACGCCCCAGGGGGCCGGCAAGTGTCCGGTGATGCACGGCGCGAACACCACCGTGGGCGCCACCAACATGGACTGGTGGCCGAAGGCGCTCAACCTCGACATCCTCCACCAGCACGACCGCAAGAGCGACCCGATGGGCGCGGACTTCGACTATCGCAAGGCGCTCGAACAGCTCGACGTCGAGGGCCTCAAGCGCGACCTGCACGCGCTGATGACCGACAGCCAGGCGTGGTGGCCCGCCGACTGGGGACACTATGGCGGGCTGATGATCCGCATGGCCTGGCACGCCGCCGGCAGCTATCGCATCGCCGACGGGCGCGGCGGCGCCGGCACCGGCAACCAGCGCTTCGCCCCGCTCAACAGCTGGCCGGACAACGTCAACCTCGACAAGGCGCGCCGCCTGCTGTGGCCGATCAAGAAGAAGTACGGCAACCGCGTGAGCTGGGCCGACCTGATCGTGCTCGCCGGCACCATCGCCTATGAGTCGATGGGGCTCAAGACCTTTGGCTTCGCCTTCGGGCGCGAGGACATCTGGCACCCCGAGCAGGACATCTACTGGGGCTCGGAGAAGGCGTGGCTGGCCCCCACGGACAACCCCGAGAGCCGCTACTCCGGCGAGCGCGACCTGGAGAACCCGCTGGCGGCGGTGATGATGGGGCTGATCTACGTCAACCCCGAGGGGGTCGACGGCAACCCCGACCCGCTGCGCACCGCGCGCGACGTGCGCGAGACCTTCGCCCGCATGGCGATGGACGACGAGGAGACGGTCGCCCTCACCGCCGGCGGTCACACCGTCGGCAAGTGTCACGGCAACGGTGATGCCGCCCTGCTCGGTCCCGAACCCGAGGCCGCCGCCCCCGAGGATCAGGGGCTCGGCTGGATCAACAAGACCACCCGGGGGATCGGTCGCGACGCGGTCACCAGCGGCATCGAGGGCGCCTGGACGACCCACCCGACGCGCTGGGACAACGGCTATTTCGACATGCTGCTGGGTCACGAGTGGGCGCTAGCGAAGAGCCCGGCCGGGGCCTGGCAGTGGCAACCGGTCGAGATCGCCGAGGCCGACCGTCCGGTCGACGTCGAGGACCCGTCGATCCGACGCACCCCGATCATGACCGACGCCGACATGGCGATAAAGATGGACCCGGCCTACCGCAAGATCGCCGAGCGCTTCCACCAGGACCCGGCCTACTTCTCCGAGGTCTTCGCCCGCGCCTGGTTCAAGCTCACCCATCGCGACATGGGTCCCAAGGCGCGCTATATCGGCCCCGACGTCCCCGCCGAGGACCTGATCTGGCAGGACCCGATCCCCGCCGGTCCGACCGACTACGACGTCGAGGCGCTCAAGGCGCGGATTGCCGAGAGCGGTCTCGGGGTCGGCGAGCTGGTCGCCACCGCCTGGGACAGCGCCCGCACCTTCCGCGGCTCGGACCTGCGCGGCGGCGCCAATGGCGCGCGCATCCGGCTCGCGCCGCAGAAGGACTGGCCGGGTAACGAGCCCGAGCGGCTGGGCCGGGTGCTCGGGGTGCTCGAGGGCATCGCCAGGGCGTCCGGCGCGAGCCTCGCCGACACCATCGTGCTCGCCGGCAACGTCGGGGTCGAGCAGGCGGCGCGCGCCGCCGGGTTCGAGATCCACCTCCCCTTCGCCCGCGGTCGCGGCGACGCCAGCGCGGAGATGACCGACGTCGACTCCTTCGCACCGCTCGAACCCGTCCACGACGGCTATCGCAACTGGCTCAAGCAGGACGGCACCGTCAGCCCCGAGGAGCTGCTCCTCGACCGCACCCAGCTGATGGGCCTCACCGCCCCCGAAATGACGGTGCTGATCGGGGGCATGCGGGTGCTCGGCACCAACCACGGCGGAACCCACCACGGGGTGTTCACCGATCGCGTCGGGGTGTTGAGCAACGATTTCTTCGTCAACCTCACCGACATGGGCTATCGCTGGGAGCCGACGGGCGAGAACCGCTACGAGATCCGCGACCGCGCCAGCGGTGAGCTGCGCTGGAGCGCGACCCGGGTCGACCTGGTGTTCGGCTCCAACGCCGTCCTACGCGCCTATGCCGAGGTCTATGCCCAGGACGACAACCGCGAGAAGTTCGTCAACGATTTCGCCGCCGCCTGGACCAAGGTGATGAACGCCGATCGCTTCGATCTGGTCTGACCCCCTGTCGCGCCCCGCGCCGAGCCGGCGGCGCGGGGTGCGATGCTCAGAAGCGATAGCTCAGGGTCGCCTTGAGGTTGCGCCCCGGCCCCTTGAGCGCGGAGAGATAGGGCTGGTAGTCCTCGTCGAACAGGTTGTCGATGCCGAGGTCCAGGGTGAGATCGCGGTGCGGACGCCAGGTCAGCCAGAGGTCGTGGAGCTGATGGCTGTCGGCGGGCGTGCCGTCGACCGGCACCCGGTCCTGCTCGGCGACGAAGCGCGCGCGCCAGCCCAGCTCGACGCGTTGCTCAGGCAGCCGCAGCCCGGCCTCGAGCTGCCAGGTATCAGGCTGCACGCTCGAGAGCGGCTCGCCACTGCGCTTGTTCTCACCCCGGGTGCGGGCGAAGAAGGCGTTGGCGAACCAGCGCCCGGCATCATAGCCGGCCTCCAGCTCGAAGCCCTCGAGCTTGGCCGAATCGACGTTGCGGAAGCTCGTCACCCCGCCACGCTGGGGGTTACCCGGCACCGGATAGAAGACGAACTGCACGATCTGATCGATGAAGTCGTCGACATCGTTGCGGAAGGCGCGCGCCTGGAAGCGAGCGCGATCGCCCGGGGCGAACAGGTCGTCGCGATGCAAGCGGATGCCGATCTCCTTGTTGTGCGCCTTCTCGGGCTCGAGATCGGGATTGGGCACGAACAGGTTCCGACACCCTGGGCCACAGCTGAAATGGGTCCCGGAGACATAGAGCTCGGAGACACCGGGGGCGCGGAAGGCCTCGTTGTAGCTCGCCTGCAGCGACAACCAGTCGGTGACGGCGACATCCACCCCCAGCTTGGCTGAGAAGGCGCTGTCGTCGTGATCCTCCAGCGTCGCGTCATCGCTCTCGCGGGTGTAGCGGTCCCAGCGCACCCCGGGGATCAGGGTCCAGCGCTCGCCGATCATGATCTCGTCCTGGAGGAAGAACCCGAGCACCTCGCCCTCGCCGTCGGGGTAGCTCGGACGCGCCGCGCCGTTGCGGCTGGCCTCGACGCTGTCGCGATGCCACTCGAGGCCGTAGCTCAGCAGCTGCGCCAGCGCGCCCTCGCCGGAGAAGCGCATCTGGTTGCGCAGATCGATCCCCAGGGTCTCGATCTCGGTCTCGTCCTCGCGCCCGTCGTGCAGCCGGGTCTCGTCGATGTCGGTGAGGTTGCGATAGAGGGTCAACGCCGGGTTGAACCAGGGCTGGTCCGGGGCCTCGTGGCGATAGCGCAACGCCAGATTGGTCTGCTGGATGTCGCGATCGAGCAGGTCCTCGGCGGTGGCGGCGATCTGGGCGTTCGACGGCACCTCGCCGGAGAGCTCGCCGCCCATCAGCGAGAGCCCGAAGTGGTTGACCCCGTCCGGGGTCCAGTTGAGCTTGCCGAGCCCGGAGAAGCGTTCGTAGCCGGAGTGGTCGAGATCGCTGCCGTCGCCGAGGGCGACGTCACCGGCCTCGCGATAGGAGAGGTTGAGCAGGTAGTCGAGCCCGTCGGTCGGCGCGCCATAGACCGCCGCCGCCCCCAGCCACTCGTCGTTGACGTCCTGATAGCCGGTCTTGACCAGCCCGCCGATGCGTTGCCCCGGGCGCAGCAGCTCGGCCGCCTCCCGGGTCTGCAGCGCCACCACCCCGCCAAGCGCACCACTGCCCCAGAGCGCCGAGGCCGGACCGCGTTGCACCTCGACGCGTTCGAGCAACTCCGGTTCGACGAAGATCCGCGCGCTGTGCGAGCGCGAGAAGTTCTGGCGCACCCCATCGATCAGATAGAGCAGCCGCGTATCACCGATCCCACGGATGGTCAGCTGTTGTCCGGCCGGGCGCGGCCCGCCGCCGAGGGCGACGTTGGGCAGGGTCTCGAGCACCTCGCCGATGGTGCTCGGCTGGGCCTGGTCGAGCTGCTTGCGCTCGACCACGCTGACCGACTCGGGCAGGGTGTCGACGGCGCGTTCGGTACCGGTGGCCACCACCGAGATGGTCGGCAGGCGGGTCTCTGCGGCCAGCGATTGCGACAGGGCCAGCAGGGCGCAACAACCGACCAGCCTCGGAAACGAAGCGGGTTGGGACATCATGGATTACCTCGAAGTACAAGACTGACGTGGCTGGCGGCCGGATCACGGCGAGCTGGCTGGCGTCGGGATGGTTCAGGGGGCCGAGGCGCGCGCGGGTCGAGGGATCGGCAGCGGCACCGACACCCTGGCACGCCGTCGTCGTGGCGGGCGCACCGCGCGGGCAATCAGGTCGAGCACGGCACCGGTCGGACACAGCAACCGACACCACAGCATCGGTACCCAGGCCGAGACCCGCAGCACCAGAAAGAGCGCCACCAGGAACCACAGTGAACTGAAATCAAGCGTGAACAGCTCGGGGAAGAGCTCGAAACCACTCCAGTGCTCGACGCCGAGCACGACCCCACTGATCAGTACCAGCGCCAGCGTCAACCGCAGCCAGTACATGGCGCGATTGCCGAGCGGCCAGTGACGCCAGCGCGAACGTCGATCGAACCGCGCGACCAAGCGCTGGGCCTGGCCAAAGGGACAGAGGTGGCGACAGTAGGTGTTGTCGTCCCAGATCGCGCCGAGCACCACCAACACCGCATAGCAGCCCACCAGCGCCGAGACCGAGACCCCGAGCAGCGGATGGAGCAGGTTGAGATAGGTGAAACCGAGATTGAACAGGAAGCCGAGCGTGACCAGGCTGGTCACCCCGAGTAGGGTCAGCTCGGTCCGGTCCAGCCGCCAGCGCCGCTGCCAAAGCAACGCGAACAGCACCAAGATCAGGACCAGTTGCCACTTCCAGCGCTCCGAGAGCGGCGCCTCCAGGGCAAAGCCCTGGACGGTGTGGTCGAGATAGTCGTCGAGCACGGGACCGGCGCTGCTGATCAACTCGTCGAGCGCCCGCGCCAGAGCCTGCGAGGTCAGGGTCGCACCACTCACCGCATCGACCCGATGCAGCCCCGGGGTGAGTTCGACGGCCCGGGCGCGGTCGTAGAACCCGGCGCTCTCGACCCGATGCAGATAGCTCGGGGTCTCGCGCGAGTCGAGCAACACCAGCTCGCGCACCCCACCCTCGGCGTCGAGATAGACACCGATACGCAGCGGTCCGGCGAATCCGCGTACCCGGGTGTCGAGCGCGAGATTGTCGAGATAGAGCCCACGATAGCGCCCGGCGCGATCGCGCCGCTCGGCCAGCGGCAGGGTCTCGGTGGCTCGTGCCACCGCACCATAGCCATCGGGATCGGCGGCAGCGGCGCGGTGCGCCAAGGCAGCGGCCGCCTCACCCGGGCTGCGCCGGACCTGACCCGTCCCCCCGAGCAGACCGAAGGGGGCGTCGAGAGCGCGCGGCGCGCCATCGAGCAGTGCATAGCCGTGTCCCTGAGTGGGGACCGCGCCGGCCATCAGCCCGAACCCCGTGCTTGTCCCCGGCCCCGACTGGCCGATCAGCCGCGGCTGCGCGTGCGACGGATCAATGGGATCGATACGGAAACTGGGCCCGGTCTCGGTCGGTTCGCTGCCGGCCCACAGCACCGCCACGGTGACGGCGAGCAGCAGGGTCGCGGTGATCCGACGCCGACCAAGCCGCTCAAGCGCCACCATCGAGGCTCTTCCTCACGATCTCGACCACCCAGTCGTTGAGACCGGCATCGGGCAGGATGGCATCGCCGGCATAGAGCACCCGACTGTGATCCGAACTCTGTGCCACCGCTGTCCCGATGATCTCATCCTGGAAGTCAGGATCGACGGCCACCAGCACCGGCAGCACCGCCGCCCGATCCTCCAGCTCCAGCACCTGCTCGATGGCGCGCAGAGTCGGCTCGGGTGAATAGTCGACCAGGTGTCCGCACCAGGAATAGGCGACGGTATCGATCCCGGCCTTGAGCTTGAGATAACGCCCGATGTCGCCGACCAGGGCCTCCCACTGCTGGTTGTAACTGGCATCGCCGTAGGCCACCAGCACCACGCCGGTGTCCTCGGTCTCGCCGGCGAGCGCCTGAGTACGACGCAGCAGATTCTTCTTGAGCAGTGAGGAGAAATCGAGCATCGGGGTCAGGGTGACCCGGGCCTCGGGACGGTAGAGTTCGATCTCCTCCTCGGCGAGCTTGGCCATGACCTTGGGGTCGGCCTTCATGCCGAGGATGGTGGGGATGTCGTCGAGCGAGTGCGAGCTGACGGTGAGAAACAGCGGCACCACGATCACCTCGTCGAACCCGGCCTCGTCGAAGGCGCGCATCTGGGTGCTGATCGAGGGTTCGGTGTACTCCATGAAGGCGGTGCGCACCTCGGCGACCCGCCCGTCGGCCGTGATGCGATCGCGCACCGAGTGCTCGACATCGACGAGCATGTCGCGCCAGTTCTTCGAGTGCGAGCCGTGGCTGACCAGCAGCACCCCGACCCGGCTCCCTTGAGCGCCCTCCTCCGAGACCGACTCACCGCACCCGCTCAACAGTAGCGGCAGCAGCAACAGGGCGCCAAGCACCCCCAGCAACGAGCGTTTGTTCATAACAGTGGATCGACTCCTCAATCGCGAATGCTTTCCCCTATGTCTTGCAGGGGGATGATGATTTCGGCGCCGATAATATTGGTTTCGAGAATCATTATCAATTGAGAGATGTCAATCGACCTCGATCAGGCCTCGCTTGACTCGTCCTCGGGCGCCCCCTCCTCCGGAGAGGCGCCCGTGAACAACCACTGCCCCAGCCCCTCCTCGATCAGGCCGATCCGGGTCAGCAGATTGGTGTGTGCCAGGGCAGCGGCATCGACACCGCTACGCGCCGTGCTCAGCTCGACGACCAGGGCCTGCACCCGCTCACCGAGCCGTCGGGCCCGGCGTGACCCCGACGGCAGCGTCGCCAACTGTGCGCGCGTCTGCTCCAGCGCGCCTTCGACCCCGACGACCCTGGCACGGGCCGTGGCCAGGCGCTCGCGTTCGGCCAGTTCCTGCGTCTGCAGCCGCTCGAGCTGGCGCTCCGCCCGTACTTGGCATGCCTCGGCCCGCTCGCGCTGGCGTGCCACGGCACGGATCCTCCGCTGATCCTGGGACTCCAGCTCCAGGGCCTGCATGCGCTGTTGGTGTAGGATCTCGCTCTCGCGCTCACGCCACCGTTGCTCTTCACCGAGCTGGTGCAGCTCGGCATCGAAACGCGCCCGGCGCTGACGCAAGGTCTCGCGCTCCCGATCCTGGTCGAGTCCCCACTCCACCTCGCGCTGGGCGCGACGCTGCGCCAGGTCCTCGCGCAATGCCTGCGCCAACGCCTGATGCCGCAGCTCCAGCTCTCGGGTCTGGGCGGCGAGTTCACGAGCACGCCGCTCACGCGCCAGCCCCTGCTCCTCGGCGAGGTTGTGATAACGGGCCTGTTCCAGTGCCGCCGCCAAGCGCTGCTCGCGTGCTGCGGACTCCACCGGGGCGGCGGCCTCGAGCATGGCCAGGCGCTGGGCATGGAAGGCGGCGGGATCGTGCTCGTGCGCGTGCCAAGCGGCGGCGAACTCGTGCGGCGAGAGCCGCCGCGCCGGGTCCTGCCAGTGCTCGAAGCCGGGGATCGCGGCCAACCCACCACGCAGATACTTGCGGTACTGACCCTGCAGACGATCGTCGAAATAGGCACGCACCGCCCCCGGTTCGAACAACTTGAGCGCGAGCAGCGCGCAGAAGAGGATGGCGAGCAGCGCCTGGGTGAAGCCCTCGACGGTCTCGAAGTGCGGCACGCCGCGCTCGTCGGAGCGCGCGCGCAACGCCTCGAGCGCCTTGGAGCGGGCGGCGAAGGTCAGGCGCGGGGGTTCGGCCGGAGGTTGCGCGGCGACGAGTTCGGCGCGAAGACGTTCGCGCTCGGCCTCGCCTGAGGCACGCAATGCATCGAGCCGCACGGCGAGCGCGCGCAACCGCTGCTCGATGTCCGCGCGCTCGGCGTCAACCCCGCCGAGCCGTGCGCCGAGTGCGGCCTCGGCACGCTCGAGCTCGGCCTCCTGTTCGCCGACCTGGCGCTCCCAGCGTCTGGCCTCGGGCCCATAGCCGGGCGGGCGCCCGGCGCGACCGTGCAACTCGTCGCCGAGCCGCAACCGGGCGGCGGCCAACTCCTCGCGCAGTAGTTCGAGCCCGGGGGCGGCGGCCGCCTCGATCCGCGCACGCCGCGCCCGCACGCGCTCGAGCGTCTCGGTGAGGCGCGCCCGCTCGCTCTCCAGGGCCGCGATCCGTGCGCCGGTCTCGCGCGTCAGCGGCGCCAGACGCTCGGCGAGCCGGGCCTCCAACCGCGCGGCACGCTCGACATGATAGCGCTCGACCTGACGCTGGTGGTGGAGGGCGATGTCGTCGGCGCGGATCAGCCGCGCCAACAGGGGCGCGGTGACATAGAGCGAGAGCGCGACGATGAGGATGCGCACCAGCACCCCGACAAACCAGCGCAGACGCCCCCCGAGACCACCGCGCGGTCGCTCCGAGAGCATCAGCGAGGCATCGACCACCCAGATCACGGTGAACATCAGCAGGAAGAACAAGCCCCCCGCCGGCCAGCGCAGCCAAGGGCTCGCCTCGGGCACCAGCGAGGCGCCGACCAGCCCCCAGACCACGCCCTCGAGCAGGGCCATCAGCAGGATCAACAGGGTCGCGAAGCCGAGCCAGGTGCGCACGGCGGGGGTGAGCAGCGCCGCGCCGTAAGGACGCAGCCGCAAGCGATCGAGCAGCAGGCGCCCGGGGCCCGGGCGCGACCATCCATTCGCCATCTCGAGACCTCGGCAAAGACGACGACAGCGATGCTGTCGACCAAGGGGAGATGGGGATGGGAAATGACAGGCACAAAAAAACCGGTACCTTGAGGCACCGGTTTTTTCAAGATTTGGAGCGGGAAACGAGACTCGAACTCGCGACCCCAACCTTGGCAAGGTTGTGCTCTACCAACTGAGCTATTCCCGCTTTACTTTTCGAATTTTAACGTCTTTCGTGACGTTGTTCAAGTGTTTTCTTGAACTGGTCGATAGCGCTGATGCAGCTTGCCGACCAAAAAGCCCGATCGCCTCAAACCCGCGAAGCGGTCGTTCTTTCGGAATTTGGAGCGGGAAACGAGACTCGAACTCGCGACCCCAACCTTGGCAAGGTTGTGCTCTACCAACTGAGCTATTCCCGCCGAAAGAGATGCCCATTATAGACGACATCTCCGGGGCGTCAACCCCTATCACAACATTTTTTTCATTCGCCCTGCCGGGTGCCGCTCAGGCTCGGCCAAGCCGCGCGCAGATAGAGCATCATCGACCACAGCGTCAGGATGGCGGCGACATAGAGCAGCACCACACCGAGGTCGTAGAGCCAGGGGCCGAAGACTGACTCGCGCAGGATGAGGATGGCGATCGAGATCATCTGCACCGTGGTCTTGATCTTGCCGAGCTTGGAGACGGCCACCGCCGCGCGATCACCGATCTCGGCCATCCACTCGCGCACCGCCGAGACAGCGATCTCACGACCGATGATCACCATCACCGGCAGTGCCATCAGCACCCGCGGGTCGGCCTGCACGGCCACCACCAGCGCCACGGCCACCATCAGCTTGTCGGCCACCGGGTCGAGGAAGGCGCCGAGCGGTGAGGTCTGGCTCCAGCGCCGCGCCAGATAACCATCGAGCCAGTCGGTCAGCGCTGCGGCGCCGAACACGGCAGCAGCGGCGTAGGCGGCCCAGGGAGTATCGAGATAGAAGACGGCGACGAACACCGGGATCAGCAAGATCCGCAGCAACGTCAGCAGATTGGGGAGGTTCCACATAAGGTCAGGGTCCAGCGGCCTCGCGGTGGAGGGCATCGTAGATCTGTTGGGCCAGGTGCCGGCTGATCCCTTCGACCCCGGCGATGTCCTCGACACCGGCCCGGATCAGGCCGCGCATACCGCCGAATTGCCTGAGGAGTCGCTGTCGGCGCTTGGGACCGATTCCGTCGATGCCTTCCAGCACCGAGGTGGTGCGGGCCTTGGCTCGCCGCTGGCGGTGGGCCGTGATCGCAAAACGATGGGCTTCGTCACGGATCTGCTCGATGAGATGCATGGCCGGCGAATCGCTCGGCAGTATAACGGGCGCCTCCCGCCCCAACAACCAGAGCTGCTCGGTGCCGGGGCGTCGGTCCGGCCCCTTGGAGACGCCGACCAGGCACTCGATCGACATCCCCAGCTCCGCTAGCGCGGCGGCCGCGGCGTTGAGCTGGCCGCGCCCGCCGTCGATGAAGAGCACATCGGGTGTGGGCGCCTCGCCGCGTTGGACCCGGGTGTAGCGCCGGGTCATCGCCTGGGCCATAGCGGCGTAGTCGTCGCCCGGGGTGATGCCCTCGATATTGAAGCGACGGTAGTCGGACTTGCGCGGCCCCTCGCCGTCGAACACCACGCAGGAGGCCACCGCGCGCTCGCCTCGGGTGTGGCTGATGTCGAAGCACTCCATCCGGCGTGGCGCGGTATCGAGCGCCAGCGCCTCGCGCAGCGACTCCAGCCTGAGCCCGTAGCCGGCGCGACTGCCGAGCCGCGCGCGCAGCGCCACCTCGGCGTTAGCGCGCACCATCTCCAGCCAGCGCGCACGCTCGGCGCGTACCCGCGACTTGATCCGCACCCGGTGCCCGGCGTGCTCGCCGAGCGCCTGCTCGAGCAGCCCCTGCTCCTCGACCGGCTCGCTGACGACCAGCTCGCCCGGGACCTCGTGCCCGGCATAGAACTGAGCGAGGAAGGCCGCGAGCACCCCACCGGCATCGGTTTCCTCAGGCACCTGCGGGAAGAACGCGCGGGTACCGAGGCTGCGCCCGCCGCGCACGAACATCACCGCCACACAACTCAAACCACCCTCCTGCACGCAGGCGAGCAGGTCGAGATCCCCGCCCTCGCCGCTGACGTACTGGCGCTGCAGTACCTGACGCAGCTGCTCGATGCGGTCGCGCAGCTCGGCGGCGTGCTCGAACTCCAGTGCCGCGGCGGCCTCATCCATCTCGGCGACCAGCTCGTCGATCAGCTCGGGCGCCCGCCCCTCCAAGAACTTGACGGTACGCGCCACGTCGGCGGCATAGGTCGCCTCATCGACCAGCCCGACACAGGGACCGCTGCAGCGCTTGATCTGATATTGCAGACAGGGACGCGAGCGGTTGCGAAAGACGGCGTCCTCGCACTGGCGCAAGGGGAAGACCTTCTGCAACAACTGCAGCGTCTCACGCACCGCCCAAGCGTTCGGGTAGGGTCCGAACAAACGGCCCGTGCGCGGGCACGCGCCGCGATGAAAGGTCAAGCGCGGGAAGCGGTCCTGGGAGGTGAGGAGGATGTGCGGATAGCCCTTGTCGTCGCGCAGCAGTACATTGAAGCGTGGGCGCAGCGACTTGATGAGGTTGCTCTCGAGCAGCAACGCCTCACCCTCGGTGCGGGTGACGGTAATGGCAATATCGGCGATCAGGCTCACCATCAACTGGATACGACGGTTGAGCTGACGGCTGTGGCTGAAGTAGCTTGCCACCCGACGCCGCAGGCTCTTGGCCTTGCCGACATAGAGTACCGTGCCCTCGGCGTCGAGCATGCGATAAACCCCGGGCGACTGGGGGATGCCCTGGAGCAGGTGACGGGGATCGGATCGGTTGGCCTGTTCTGCGACACTCATGCAAGGATTCGTCTCGTCGGCCCCGCCGAACGGGGCGGCATCGATTGATTGTGCGCGATCCTGTCCCTGATCGGCGTTCGCTTCCAATATGGGGGCAACCACGGTCGACTGCCCGCCAGCGGCTGACCCGCTACGACCGAGGACCAGGAGCCACTGCGCGAGGAACGTCGGATGACAGATGAGAACCCCCGGCCACAGGCCACCGAAGCGGATGCAAAGCATGATCGGGACGCCGCCCTGATCGCCACCATCAGCCACCGTCTCGCCCGGGTCGCGGAGCAGGACCCTGAGGGTAGCGAGGCCCTGGTCAACAGCCTCGGGCGTGCGCTCGGACAACTCGACCAGGGACAGATCGGGATGCGCGAGCGCATCTATCTCGCCGAGATCCTCCAGGCCTTCGAGGACCTGGAAACCGATCCGCGCCAGCTACGCACCCTCGAGCGTCTGGCCGAGGACCTGATCGCGCCGATATCGGAACACGCCCCCCCGGAGAACACCCTCGAATCGCTGTTCGAGGACCCACTCCCCGGCCGCGTCCACCAAGCCGAGGACGCCGCGCCGGAACCGCAACCCGATCGCGCGCCCGCGCCAACACCCGAACCACCGCCCCGCCCGCAGCCGGAACCAGAGCCAGAGCCAGAGCCAGAGCCGGAACAGACGTTCGCCATCGAACCCGATACCAGCGGTGTCCATGAACTCGATCCACGCGCCGGGGAGCCCGAACCTCCCGCGTCGCCCCCACCGCCGCCACCCCAACCCACGCCACGCCCCCGTCCTCCCCGGCCACGGTCGACACCGGAGGAGACCCAGAGCGCGCCGACCCAACGGCTCGACCTGCGTGATCGCAAATGGTGGGAGAGACAACTCGAACGCGTCAAGCTCCAGGGGGCGGCCGGGCTCGGGGCACTCGGTGGTGTCCTGGTGTTAGTGATCGCGCTGTCCTGGTGGCATCTCGGGGGCGCAATCGCACAACTCGGCGGCGGCCTCGACGACGAGCCATTGCGTGCCATCCAGGGACTCGAGACCCAGGTCTCAGCACTCCAGGCCGAGGTCCGAGCGCTCACTGACAGTCTCGAGGCGACCCGGATGGAACTCGCCGAGGCCCGCCAGCCCCTGCCCGACACCGCGCCGGCAGAGATCGACACCAGCGCCACCTCACAGCGCCCACCCGCCCCTCCGCCCCCGGCCACGCCGACACCCTCGCCCGCGCCCGGACGCCAGGTGGTCCTCAAGGAGATCCGCTACACCCTGCAGCTCGGCGCCTTCCTCAGCGAGGAGCGCGCCGGGCGCTTCCAGCGCCAGCTCGCCGCCCAGGGGATCGACACCTGGCGCATCGACAGCGGCCCGGGCAGCGGCTGGATCGCCATCACCGAGGGCATCTACCCCGGCTGGACGCCCGCGGCCACCGCCCTGGCCAAGCTCCCCCGACCACTGCGCGACGCCGGCGCCTGGGTGCGCGAGCTGCCGGTCGGCACCGAGCTCTACACCGGGCGGCGCTGAGGCCGCCCGGCCCTCACCCCCGGCGTGACCGGGGGTCGAAGGGACGCAGCCGCTCGAGCAGCACCGGGGTGACGAAGAAGTCGGTGAGCAGCGCCGCACCGATCCCCAGCGCCACCAGCGCGCCCATGTGGATGAACATGTTCACCGTCGAGGCGAGATAGACGGAGAAGTTCAGCACCAGCACCACCGAGGTCAGCACCAGGGCGACGCCGACGCTGGTGAAGGTGCGCCGGATCGACTCGACGTAATCGCCACCGGTGCGCTGGTGCTCGAGCCGGGCATGGGCGATGAAGTGGATGCTGTCGTCGACCGCCAGCCCCAGCAGCATCGGCATGATGGTCACCGTCATGATGTCCATCGGGATCCCGCTCCAGCCCATGGCGCCGCCGACGGCGAGCGCCGGGGCGACGTTCGGGATCATCGCGATCAGGCCGATGCGCACCCCGCCGAAGACCACCATCATCAGCACCCCGATGATCACCAGCGCCACCATGAAGGAGCCGAGCTGGCCCCAGGTGACCTGGTGCATCATGTAGGTGTACTGCGCGATCGAGCCGATCAGGTACACCTTGGCGTCGGGGAACAACTCGGCGGCGCGGGTGCGGATACGCTCGAGCTCGCGCTCGGCCTCCTCCGAGTCGTAGTCGCTGACCTCGATCATCATCCGCAGTCGCTGGTAGTCGTAATCGACCCAGCGCGCCGCCTCGGTGCCGCCTGCGTTCTCGTAGAGCAACAGCAGCTGGGCGAGCAGCTGGCGATCCTCCGGCAGCCGGTAGTCGGCGTCGCCGCCGCCGAACACCGCCTGGTGCAGATCCTTCACCACCAGGTTGAGCGAGGTCACCCGCTTGGTCAGCGGGAAGCCGAGGATCTCCTCGCGCAGCTGGTCGAGCTTGGCGAGGTTGGCCGGCTCGCGCGCCTTGTCCGGGGCGTCGAAGGCGATCGCCAGGTCATAGGCGTAGAGCGAGCCGACCTCGCTCTCGGCCACCGCGTTCATCCGCGCGATATAGGGCACCTGCAGCCCCATGGTCTCGCGATAGTCGAACGAGACGCGGAACTGACTGAGCCCGGCCACGCAGCCCAGGGTGAGCAGCAGGAAGACGGCGATCACCGCACGCGGACGGCGCAACACCCAGCCGCCGAAGGCGCCGAGCAGCCGCTCCAGCGGACGGCCACGGGGGCGATCGCCCGGACCCGCGTCCGGCGCCGGGGCGCGATCCCGACCGAAGCTCAACAACACCGGCAACACCAGCACCACCAGCGCCCAGGTCACCAGCACCAGGCTCGCCGCGGTGTAGCCGATCCAGTGGATCGGCTGCAGCGGGATGAGCAGGAAGGAGAGCATCGCCGCGGCCGTGGTCAGCGCGGTGAACAGCAGCGGCCAGCCGGTCTCCTCCAGGGCATGGAGGATGGCCGCGCGGCGCACGCCGGTGACGAGGAAGCGACGGCGGAAGTGGTTGATGACATGGATCGAATAGCCGATCGACACCGCCATGCCGAGAAACAGCGGCAGGAACACCAGCGAGGGGTCGATACCGACGCCGAGATGCCCTTGCACCCCCAGCACCATCGCCATCGCCGCCGCCGCGGTGAACAGCGGGAAGAGCACGCCCCACACCGAGCGCAGCGTCACCGCCAGGATCAGCGCGCTGACCAGCAGCGAGATCCCCAGCAGGCGCGGCGCCTCGGCGTTGAAGAACCGCTTCTTCTCGTAGTTGACCGCCGGCAGCCCGGTGACCTGCGGGCGCATGAAGGCGTACTCGGGCTGGGCGGCGATCTCGCTGCAGCTGCGCCCGACCTGCAGGTCCGGGCCCTCGCTGCGCGCGACCTCGCCATAGCCGTGGAGGCGCAGCATCACCCAGGTCTGGGTGCCGTCGGCCGAGACCAGCCGATCGCGGATCGACGGGCGCGACATCGCCAGGGCGCGGATCTCGGCGAGCGCCGCGGCCGACTCCGGCACCGGCTCGGGGACCAGCTCGGTGATCTCCAGCCCTTCCTCGCTCCCGAGCATGAACTCCAGGTCGGTCAGCGACAGCACCTCGTCGGCATGGGGGACGCGACGCTCCAGCTCGGTGCCGAGCGCGCGGATGCCGCGCAGCACCTCGGGGCTGAACACGTCCTCGTGCTCGATCAGCACCGCGCAATAGTCGCTGTTGCCGAAGATGCGCTCGAAGTGGTCGTGGTCCTGACGCATGGCGTCGTCTTCGAGCAGCCAGTTGTCCGGGTCGACATCGCTGTGCAGGCCGCCGATCCCGGACACCGCCCCACCGAGACAGAGCCCGACGCCGAGCAGCACCCACAGTCGGCGACGCAGCAAGGTCTCGGTGAGCCGGCGAAAGCCGAGGTTGACGCGCTCGATCCTCAGCATGACGCGCCCCCGGTGGCGGCGCGGGTCAGAAGCTGTACTTGAGCTTGAGCCATAACTGGTCGTTCTCCTTGTAGAAGGCGAAGGCGCCCTCCTCGCCGCCGAACAGGTCGAGCCCGAGACCGGCGTGGAAGCGGTCGGTGACCGCGTAATCGAGGCTGAGGCGGTTGTAGTAGCCCTGCTCGTTGGGACGGACGAAGAGCAGGTTGCTGAATTCGAGGGTCTCGCGCAGCAGATCGGCGGTCAGCCCCAGGGTGAGCACCGGGGTGTGGGCCTCGCTGGCCAGGCCCTGGCCATAGCCGGGGATCCAGGCGTCCGAGACCTGGGCGATCAGCGTCCAGTTGTTGCCCGGCGTCCAGTCCAGCCCGAGCATCCAGTGCAGCAGGTCCTCGCGGCGCAGCGGGTCGCGCCAGTCGGCGGGTTCGAAGCGCTGCCCCTGGATGTAGACCGCCTCGCCACGGAACACGAAGCTCTGCCACGGACGGGCGAACTCCAGCCCCCAGAGGGTCAGGCGATGGTGGCGCGGCACCAGGGTGATGGCGCCGTCGGCGCCAGACTCGCGATCGAGGCTCGGCAGGTCCTCCCAGGTGTGGAGGACGGAGACGGCGAGGTCGAGCCCGGCGCCGTAGTAAGACCAGCGCGCGGCGAACACCCCCGCGTCGAGGGCGCTGCCGGGACGCTCGACACCCGCGCGCGCCACCCCCTCGGGGACCGGGTCGGGCAGCGCCCAGACCTCGCTCGGCGCGCGTCCGGGCCGAAAGCGCGGCGACCAGATCAGCGTGATCTGGCTGGAGTCGTCGAGCCGGCGCAGCCGTAGCGCGTCGACCCCGAGCCGCACCTCGTCGAGCTCGCGGGTGAGCGACTCGGAGCTGTCCAGGGTCGAGACCCGATCGACGATACGCAGCCCGTCGGCGCGCCCCCAGATCACCACCTGGCGACCGAGGCGCGCGTCCCAGCCGCGCCCGACCAGATCGAGATAGCCCTCGTCGAGCTCGATCCGGTTGCCCTCGAAGGCGAGGTCACGCTCGGCGGTGATGCGCGCGAACAGCTGACGATCGCCCTCGCCGGCGTAGAGCCGCAGCCGCGCCCGGGCGCGCGAGCCCTGGGTGTCCTGGGGGGCGGCGAGCTGCAGCGCCTGATAGGTCTCGACGAAACCGTCCCAGCTCAGGGTGTCGAGCAGCTCGCCCGCCGCCGCCGGCGACAGGAGGCCACAGCACAGCAGGGCGGCGACGAGCCGGCGCGAGATCGACGGGAACGACACGGCGGGGTCAGCGCAGATGGCCGCGCTGGATCGCCGAGACCTCGAAGAGCGCGTCGCGCAGCCCGGTGTCGTGGGCGATCTCCTCGATGGTCATCAGCGTGCGGTGGTCCTGCTGGACGTTGTGCATCTCGGTGCGGAACTGCACCCAGAAGCCGTCCTGCTGGCGCGCCTCGAGCACCCGCAGCACCTTGAGCAGACCGCGGTGGTCGTAGAACTCGACCTTGATCGGCAGATCGGCATCCTGGCGCACCCACACCTGCTTGCGGACGTAGAGTTCGTCGTCGCCCCTGGGTACCGACTCCACCACCCAGCAATCGTGACCGTCGAGGCGTTCCTCGCCGATCAGCGTGTGGGTGTCTTCCTCGACGCTGCGGTCGCCTAGGTCGTCATAGGTGAAGTCCGAGCCCATGAAGGCGTCGTTGCGCGACTCGCCCATGATCCGCCGCACCCGCTTGAGTGCGGGCAGATAGAGCCAGCGGTCGTCGTCGCGGGCGATGTCGTCGTACTCCCAGGTGAGGAAGGCGGTGCCCTTGACGTCCGGCGGCGACTGCAGCGCCATCACCTTGCGAGTGTCCGGCCCGTCGTCCTTGGACAGCACCAGCATCCGCCGCACCCGGGTGCTGCCGTTGCTGTTGATCAGCTCCATCACCATGGTCGAGCGGCGATCCTCACCGTCGGGACGCTGATCGACACGGGTCATGATCTCCTCGCCGGTGGGGGCGGCGAGGGTCGTGGCGGCGGTGAGCGCGAGCGCGCCAGCGAGCAGGCGGGATAACAATTGAGCGCTGGGCATCGACGGGGTCCTCTGATCGGTTTCGGGGAGACCCCCAGCCTATGAGTCGCCCCGCCCCGACGCTCCCCGCATAGGGTCGCGCGCTGACCCGATCTGAAGTTTTCACCTCCACGAGCTGCCGAGCAGCCCGATGCCGCGCTCGGTCAAGCGCCTGCGGCGAGCAGGCCTCGTCACATCGTCGTCACACTCGAAAGGGGCGAGGCCTCTTCAAGCTCAACGCCGCCTCCGGGCGTTCGGCATGACCTTGGACCTTAGGTGCCATTCACCGCCATGCAGGCAACCCCCTCGCGAGACGGCCGCGTCGCTCCCGGCGAGGATTCACCCGGAACCGCCGTCGCACGACTACCGGCCCACCCCGGCGGCCAGAGGCAGAACGCACGCCGGGCTGACCTGGGGTCATGAGACGTCGAGACCCGATGTGGCTCGCCCGGCGAGGCAAAACACAAGTGCCCTCATGGGGCGCACCGACACGGTCGCTCCGTTCGATCCGCAGCTACAGGCATCTTCGTTGAAACCGTTGCAAATAAGATTAATTCTTGTTTAGGATTTAGGCCGGCCTCCTCCACAGGGTCGCACTCGCGTGATCGATCCCGATTGCGCGGCCATCACTCACCCCCGACCCCCTTCAAACCGATATCGGTGGTCACTGCATTCAGGAAAGAGACATGTCTTGTCCCCAGGAATCATTGGCCGTGGCAAAACAACGGGCATCGCAAACACCGTTGGAGGTTCACGAGGTACTGCATGGTATTCAGGTCAGGTCAGCAGGAGTCTGCCCGGGGATGAAGGCCGTGCTCTACAACGGCGACGGTCAACACGAAACCCAGGGGGTCTTGATCAACACCAGCGGTCAGGTGCACTTCACCTGTCTGTTGCGCGAGACATCACAGGCACAGATCCGCGACCGCCTGCTTTGCCCTCGGATCGGCGAGGGCTGCATCGGTTTTGCGCCCGGAGAACGCTTCGTGGTGCGCTATGGCGCACGCTACCAACAGGTCGACCTAGCCGTCGCCCCAACACTCCTCGGCGAACTCATCGGCGAGGACTTCGACCAGGTCAGCGAGGCAATCGCGCAAGGGTTCCTGATGCGCGCCAGCCGTCCCGGCAACCGCACCATCGCCGCCGCCACCCGCCTCGCCCAGCGTATCCAGCAACCCGATCCGTTGCTGCTGCATGCTGCCGCACTCGAATACCTCGGCTGGTTGCTGCACGGGCTCAGCCCCGACGAGCGCAACCCACGCACCCCGCTGCGCGAGCGACGCTGTCTGCTCGCCGCGCGCGATCGCCTGCTCAGCAACCTCAGCGAAGCACCAACCATCGCCGAGCTGGCCCAGGACACCGGGCTCAACCAGCTCAAGCTCAAGCAGGGCTTCAAGGCGCTGTTCGGCACCAGCATTTACGCCCTCTTCCAGCAACACCGCATGGACCGCGCCCGCCAACTGCTGCGCCAGCACAGCGTCACCGAGACCGCGCTGATGCTCGGCTACAGCAACATCAGCCACTTCAGCGCCGCCTTCCGTAAACAGTTCGGGGTGCTGCCGAGCGAGACACGCCGACACTACCTCGGCAACACCGGCGCAAACTGAGCCGCGCCCCAGCTCAACCGCCACCAATCCACCCGCGTCCAGCAACGCCGACAAGCCAGCGCCAGGTGCACGCCGCCGTCGAGACACTGGTGTCGCGCGTACCAGCACTGTCCGCGACAGCGACAGCGATAGCGCCCATCGCCCTGGGGACGCAACGCGAGCGTGGCGAACTCGACCCCGAGCCCAAGCCCGACGCCCTTGGTGACCGCCTCCTTGAGCGTCCAGGTGACGTAGAAACCCTGCTCGACCGACACCGGCAGCGGCTCTAGCCGATCCGCCGGGTGCCCGATCGTGATCCCCTCGATGCCACGGTGTCGCGCCGCCGGTTGCTCCAGGTCGACCCCGACCGCACCCGCCGGGTCACAAGCGAGCGCCACCCAGTCACCGGCGTGCGACAGGTTGAAGGCGAGCGCGCCGTTCGCCAGCGCGGGCTTGCCGTAGGCCCCCTGCACCAGCGCCAGCGCCCTCGGCCTCACCCCGAGCAGCGCCGCCAGCACCCGCCGCTTGAGCGCGTGTGCGCTCGCGCAACGCAGCCGGTCGGCGGAGCGACGATAGCGCACACAACGCGCCTGCTCCGGCGCCGACAGCCAGGGCGCGAGCGCCTCGCCATTCGACGCCAGAGGCGCCATCACCACCAGCGGGCGCTCCAGCCCGCCGGCCAACATCGCCTCGACCCCGGACCAGGGACACTCGCGCCAGTCACCACCCAACACCCACGCATCCTCCATCCGACACGGCGCGGGCAGCACCGATCCGATCCTGGCCGCGAAGAATCCCGATCGGGGTTCATGACTGCCGATCCGGGGAGCCGCCCCCAATTCAGCGAATGATAATTGATATCAATTTAACCCCCTCAGTCCCACGTTCCACCAGGGATCGGGGAACACCTCTTCATTCGCCTGACACCCCGGAGACCCGCCATGGACCACCCCCTCGCGCGCTGATCGCCCGAGACGGCGCAAGGCCCATGGGACACGCCACCACACACCAAGCCGTCCACACCACGCCCTTGATGAAGCAACACGGGCCTATGGGCCGGGCGATATCGCTCGACGCCTTCACGGCGCAAGCCACACAGATTTTCACCACAGGGCCCACACGGCCACGCATCGCCAAGACTAAAGAAGGACGTAGATGAACACACGAGAGCACCCCAGCATGTCGCTGCGCCAGGGCCAACCCTTGCTCCTGGCGCTGGTCGTCGGCGCGAGCGGACTGACCACCCTGCCCGTGGCCACGCACGCGGCGGGCGCGGAGACCGGGGAGGCCTCGGTCTCGCTGTCGACCATCACCGTCACCGCCCGACGCGGCGAGGAGCAGGCCAAGGAGATCCCCTTCGGGCTCAGCGTGCTCGGCGGCGAGCAGCTCGAGGAGCAGCGTCTCGACAACCTCGAGGAGGTGCTGGCGACGGTGCCCGGCGTCGACATCAGCGGCGACGGCGGTCCCAACAACGCCAACGTGCGCATCCGTGGCGTCGGCTCGCTCTACCAGCTCAACATGGACGACAACTCGGTGGTGCTGAACGTCGACGGGGTGTCGATGTCCACGCGCAACCTCGCGCTCGGCATGCTCGACATCGAGCGCATCGAGGTGCTCAAGGGGCCGCAGGGCACCCTGTTCGGACGCAACAGCGAGGCCGGCGCGATCAATGTCACCACGCGCAAGCCGACACGCTATTTCGAGGGCCACGTGCGCGGCGAGGTCGGCGAGCTCGGACGCAAGATGGGCGAGGCGGTGTTCAGCGGCCCGATCTCCGAGCAGGTGAGCGCCCGCGTGGCCTATCGCAACACCACCTCGGATCTCTGGGTGGAGAACAGCCGCGACGGCGAGCCGCTGATGCGCCCGCACGAGCAGACCCTGCGCGGCACCCTGCTGTGGGAGATCGGCGCGGGCACCGAGGCGACGCTGGTGGCCGAGCGCTACTCGATCGAGCACCAGGCCAACCTGATCGTCGCCCAACCCTATGGCGATCAGCCGGCCAACGACCTCACCCCGGGGCTGTTCGACGACAACGAGCGCAAGACCGAGCGCTACTCGCTGGAGATCAACCACGATCTCGCCGGCAGCCGGCTGAGTCTCATCACCTCGCTGGTCTCGACCGATATCGTCAAGTGGAAGGCCTATGACCGCACCATCACCGAGCAGGTCTTCGGTTTCCCCGGCGAGGTCGCCTTCCTCGACACCTCGGAGCAGGACGAGACCAGCCAGGAGCTGCGCTGGTCGTCGCTGCCCGATGCCCCGGTGTTCTGGGTGACCGGCCTGCACCTGTCGCAGTCCGACCGTACCTTCGACACCCTCGACACCATGACCGGCAACTTCTACGCGCGCGACTTCAGCAGCCAGAGCGCGGCGCTGTTCGGCGAGCTGACCTATCCGCTCGGCGATGCGCTGAAGCTCACCGGCGGCGTGCGTCACTCCTGGGACGAGAAGGATTACGCGGCGAGCTATCGGCGCGGCGCCACGGTGACCCGCGACGAGCGCGACCTCAGCGACGACTACACCACCGGGCGACTGGCGCTGAGCTATGCCCTCAGCGAGGAGACCAACCTCTACGGCCTGCTCGCCCGCGGCCACAAGTCCGGCGGCTTCAACGACTACGCCTCCAGCATCGAGGGCAGCACGCCCTACGACTCGGCCAGCGTCAACACCCTCGAACTCGGCTTCAAGCACGAATCGCTCGACGGGCGCTTCACCCTCAACGGCGCGCTCTTCTTCAACCGGGTGAAGGACGACCACCTGCTCGGCTACGACGCCCACACCTTCGCCGCCACCGCGATCAACGCCGACACCGAGAGCAAGGGCGCCGAGCTGGAGGGCCGCTATGCCTTCGACAACGGGCTCTCGCTCGCCGCCGCGCTCAGCTATACCGACGCCCAGATCACCAGCGACGCGCGCGGCGTCTCCGGCGGTGACGTCGACGACGGCAACCGCGTCCCCGAGGTGCCGCGCTGGGGCGCGAGCCTGAGCCTCGGCCACGTCAAACCGCTGCCGGCCGTCGGCGGGCTCGGTCCGCTCACCCTCAACACCCAGCTCAGCTATCGCTTCGTCGGCGAGCGCCCCGGCGACCCGCAGAACACCTTCGACCTCGACGCCTACCAGAAGCTCGACCTGCGCGTCGGCCTCGCCGCTGGCAACGCCGAGCTCTATCTGTGGGCCGACAACCTGCTCGACGAGGACTACGACCTCTACGCCTACCAGTACACCCCGACCCTGCGGATCGGCGCGCCGGCGCGCGGGCGTACCGTCGGGCTCGGCGTCAACTACTTCTTCTGAGACCTGATCCGTGATGAATGATCCAACCCGGACCAAGACCCCGAGGTCCACCTGGTGGCTGCTCGCCAGCCTCTACACCACCCAGTACCTCGGGCTCGGCTTCTTCGTCATCGCCCTCGCCGCGCTGCTGCGCGAACAGGGCGCGCCGCTCGACCAGATCAGCCTGGTCTATATGCTCGGGCTGCTGTGGGCGCTCAAGTTCCTCTGGGCGCCGCTGGTCGACCGCATCGGCGTGCGCCGCTGGGGGCACTATCGCGGCTGGCTGATGCTGATGCAGGCGGGGATGATGGCCTGCTTCCTGCTGATCGGCGCCTACGACCTGATCGACGACTTCTCCACCATCTATCTGCTCTGCGTGGTGGTCGCCCTGCTCTCGGCGACCCAGGACATCGCCGCCGACGGGCTCGCCTGCCGGCTGATCCCGGCCGAGGAGCGCGGCACCGGCAACGGCATCCAGGTCGCCGGCGGACTGCTCGGCAACATGCTCGGCGGCGGCGTGGTGCTGATGGCCTATCCCTATCTGGGGTGGGTCGGCAGCATGGTGGTGCTCGCCCTCGCCACCGGGGTGGCGCTGGTGCAGCTGCTCGTCTTCCGCGAGCCGCGCTGGCCGGTGGCGACGACCGCGCGGCCCCGGCTGCTGCCGCGCATCGGCGGGCTGTTGCGCGCCCGCCCCGGGCGCTACTGGCTGGCGATGCTGCTGCTCTACCCGCTCGGCTACAACCTGATGTTCATCCCGCTGACCCCGATCCTGGTCGATCTCGGCTGGTCGGTCGAGCGCATCGGCTTCACCGTCAACGTCTTCGGCTCGGTGGTCGGCATCATCGGCGCGCTGGCCGCGGGCTGGGTATTCAACCGCGTGGCACGACGCAACGCGCTGACCGGCGCGGCGCTGTTGCAGATCATCGGGGTGGGTGCCGTCGCGCTGCCGCTGCTGGGGATGACCGACACCCTCACGGTAATGCTCGCCATCGGCGCCTTCTTCCTCTGCTGCAATCCGGCCACCACGGTGCTGGCGGCGGTGATGATGGACCACGCCTCGCACGACGCCCCGGCCACCGACTACAGCCTGCAGTTCAGCCTGAGCATGGGCTTTGCGATGGTCGCGGCGACGGTGAGCACCTCGCTGGCCGAGCAGCTCGGCTATCTCTCGGTGATCTGGACCGCGCTGGCGGTGGCCGTCGTCGCCCTGCTGCTGGCGCTGCCCTACCGCTTCCAGCCGGTGTTCCCCGAGGGTGAGTCGACGGAGGACGCGCCCGCGCTGAACCCCGCCGTGGTGACGGGCGATGCGCGCTGAGCCCTCGCCCCACCTCGCCCCGGCCGGCGGCGCGGCGGCGGCTGTTCTGCCTGCCGCATGCCGGCTTCCGCGTCGAGCCCTTATTCCCCGGCGGGCACTTCTATCTCAGCGACGCACCGGGCGCGGTGATCGCCCGACTGAGTGCGTTGCTGACCCCGTAGCCACGTAGGTTGGGTTGCCCGCTCACCAGGAGGCGATGGCGGGCGCGACGGGCAACCCAACGAACCCGATCGATCGCCGGTTGCCTCTTCTGTCTCGTAATGACGTCGGGCGTGATGTGACATCCCGGGGCGTGATGAGAGGGCGTGATGGGACATCCAATCCACGGGGTCCGTCGGGTAGGCAAATCGCTGAACCAACCCATGCGACGGGTGCGCCGCACCCTGTCGTACGGCAATCGACCGATTGAGATGAACATGCACCGTCACCTCACACCCCTGCTGTTGATCGTGCTCTCGCTGGGCACACCTGTGGCAATTGCCGACCCTGCCGCCGATCACGTCCTGCCGACGCTCACCGTCACCGCCGAGAAGCGCGAGGGCGAAGCGCGGCGCGTCCCCGCAAGCATCAGCGTGCTCGACGCCTCACAGATCGAGGAGGCCGATATCGACGAGACCGCGCGGGTGTTCGAGCGCGCGCCCAACATCCACCTCACCCGCACCGGCCCGGCGGCCTCCTTCGCCACCTTCGCCACGGTGCGCGGCATTACCTCGTCGATGGGCGGTAGCCCGGCGCTCGGCTTTTACGTCGACGACGTCTACTACCCCGGGCTCGACATCGGCCTGCAGGACATCGAGCGCATCGAGGTGCTGCGCGGCCCGCAGGGCACGCTCTACGGGCGCAACACCGAGGCCGGGGTGATCAATGTCGTCACCAAGCGCCCCGGCCACGTCCCCGAGGCCCGCGCCGAGGCCGGTTACGGCACCTTCGACAGTGCCACGCTGGCGGCCATGGTCAACGGCCCGGTGGCGATGGACAACGTCTTCGCCCGGCTCTCGGCGCGCTATCAACACTCCGAGGGCTATTTCGAGACCGTCGAGGGCGACGACGAGGTCGGCGCCTGGTCGCGGTTCGACGGTCGGCTCGGCGTGCGCCTGACCCCGACCCCGGACCTCGACATCGATCTCAGCCTCGACCTGCAACGCTACCCCAGCGACCACTACGTCGGCTTTGCGCCGCTCACGGCAAGCGACCGCCGCCAATACATCGATGTCGATTACCTCGGCGAGACCGACAAGACCGCCACCGGCAGCGCACTGCGTATCGAGCAACAGCTCGACGGCATGCGCCTGCTGTCGATCACCGCCGCGCGTGACGAGTCCTTCCTCACCGACATCGACGCCGACTTCACCGCGGTCGACCTCTTTCGATTGCGGCTGGAGAAGGACGTCCGTCTCTACAGCCAGGAGCTGCGACTACTCTCCGACCGCGCCGACAGCCCACTGCGCTGGCTGTTCGGGGCCTATCTGTTCGCCGAAGAGGACGCCCGCGATTACCGCACCCGGCTCAACCTCGGCAATATGGGCACACCGCTCGGGATCGGCCACATCCGCCAACGCAGCACCACCGACACCCTTGGCACCGCCCTGTTCGGCGAGACGAGCTACACCTTCGCCGAGCGCCTGACCCTGACCGCCGGGCTACGCTGGGACCGCCAGACCAAGGACTTCGACTACCGCCAGCGGGCCGATGCCTTCACCGGCTATGTCGACATCAGCGGCAACACCGATGAGACCTTCACCGCCTGGCTGCCTAAGTTCTCCTTGAGCTATGCCTTCGACGACGACCTGCTCGGCTATGCCACCGTCTCACGCGGCTTCCGCAGCGGCGGCTTCAACGACAACGAGAACCTCGGCACCCCCTACGACTCGGAGTTCACCACCAATTACGAGATCGGCCTCAAGAGCACCTGGTTCGACCGCCGTTTGCAGCTCGACCTCGCGCTCTTCCAGATCGACTGGACCGAGCGCCAGGTCGAGGTGTTGACCCCGGTCGGCACCGCCTTCTACATCGAGAATGCCGGCGAGGCACGCAGCCGAGGCGTCGAACTGGAGTTCTTCGCCCGCCCCACGCCCCGTCTCGACCTCAGCGGCAGCGTCGGCTACACCGACGCGGAGCTGACCGACTACATCCGCGCCGGGATCGACCTCGGCGGCAAACAGGTGGTCGACGCCCCCGAGCACACCGCCAACCTGAGCGCCACCTACCACCTCGACGACGGCTGGTCCCTCAACGGTCGCTTTCGCTCGGTCGGACGGATCTTCTTCGACGCCGCAAACACCGTCTCCCAGGACAGCTACCAGGTGATCGACGCCAAGCTCAGCCACCAAGGCGCGCGCTACGAGATCGCCCTTTGGGGCCGCAACCTGCTCGACGAGGAATACGTCACCCGCGCTGCTCAGGGCGGCGGCAACGCCTGGTACGGCATGGCCGGCGAACCGCGCACCATCGGGATCGAAGGGGTGTGGTACTGGGATTGAGATCGGCCACGACGCACCGCCCCGGCCCCGTCGGTTAGGCGAGCGGAGCGCGGCGACGATGGGCACGCTGCGTTTTGCCCATCCTACCGGCGAGCCCGGCGGCTGGGTTGCCCGTCTCCACCAGTCATCCGAAGTCGCGATGACGACCGCAACGGGCAACCCAACAGACCCGATCAACACCCGAAGACGATTGAGATCATCGTCAAACGACGGCGTAGCCGTTGGGCTGCCAAGGATGGACAAGCCAACCGACTGGGATCGGCGTCGAGGCTGGCATGTCCCATCGTTGCAGCGCGCTCATTTCTCCAGTTTTTTCTGACCGCACCCTGCGGGCCTCTTGCGGCCCTTGCGCCGTACCAACTTTTCCAGTGGTAGCGGTTCCGGAGAGACCGGACGGATCAGCTCCGGGGTGCCGAGCTGACCGCTCAGCTCGTGCCAGGCGAGCGAGACATCCAGCGCCCAGCGCCCCGTATGGACACGCCGCTGCGGGTCGGCGATATCAGCGCGTAGGGCATCGAGCGCCCGTATCATCGCAGTTGGCCAGATGCGGGCAAAGATATCGTGGAAACTCGGCGGTGGCGCACTGTCGAGCAGGCTGGTGCTGCGACAGGCGAGCCGCTCGGTCCCCGGCCCGGAGAGCTGTAGCCGACCATTGGCGTCGCGCGGCGAGTGCATGCGCGCGTTCCACAACACCGGCCCATGGGTATCGCTCAGGGTGAGTACGCCGCCGTCGCAGAACAGCGAGATGCGATGCATCAACAGACCATGGTTGTCCGGATCCTCGGGATGGACCTGGTTGTGGACGTGAAGCGTCGTCGGCACCCCGGCGATGGTCGCATAGAGATTACTGAACGGCTGCCCCGGCGGCGGTGGGCAACTATTGAACGACCAGGGGCGCAGCCCACCGAGGGCGTGTCCGAGCAGGTCGAGCAGCGGATAGCTGACCTGGCTGTTACAGGCGGCATCGACGCAGAGGATGCGCCGGCGGCGACGTAGCTGTTCGGCAGCGGCCAGGAACTGGCGGACCGGTTCGAGGTTCGGGTACAGGGTGTTGATCGCGTAGGCGGTATCGTTGGCGCGTGACAGGCGCAGGCACTCGGTGATCTCGGCGGCATGGACCGGGTGCTCCTGGAGGACGTGGAACCCACGCGCGAGCAACCGCTTGGTCAGCTCCGTGCCGGGGCTGCCGATACTCCCCGAGCGTAGTACGACGCAGACGATCTCGACATCCTCGGGGATATCACCGATGTCGGTGAAGAGCGGGACCCCGTGTTCGCGGGCGCAGCGCATCGAGTGGTTGCTGCCACGCGCGAGGATCCCGGCGAGTCTGTACTGCTTGGGCGCAAGGCCAATCGCGTCGAGATAGATACGACCGAACCCGGTTCCGGCCACCACGACCTTACAGGGAGTGGGACGCACTATCCGCATGACGGCCCGATTCCATCACCCTGGGTCCGACGACGACGAGAGGTGCGCGATGGTGGAGGCCAGGGGGGCGGTGCGGTCCCGGTGATGCCACGAGGGGCGGCGCGAAGGCGGTCGAGGCGACACGCATTAGTGTGCTCGCGGCGAAGCAGACGGCACCCGGTGCGACGAGAACGACCGGGGGAGACGGAGACCGAGACCAGGAGGAGCCTTGGGTTCATGGGGATTCCCTTCCGCGCACGGCGCTGTTATCCGCTTCGACCGACCAGACAACCGCAGGAGATGTAATGACTGGCGCGCAGGATGATGTCAAGGACATCCCGCCAGCCGGCGGATACAGACCAGTCGCAGCAATCACATCGCCCGAAGACGCAAACCGGCGCCTCGCGATCAGTCTTCGCGCGCTCGTGCTCGAAGGGACTGGAGACGAACGCGACGATGGGCACGCTGCACTTTGCCCATCCTACGGGCGCACGGATATACGGCCTGGGGTGTTTGACGGGCCCCGTAGGTTGGGTTGCCCGGTCACCGATCCTCAAGGTGAGGATGACGGCCACGACGGGCAACCCAACCTACCGGGCTGGGCGCACAGATGTACGGCCTGGGGTGTTTGGCGGGCCCGGAGGTTGGGTTGCCCGGCCACCGATCCTCAAGCTGAGGATGACGGCCACGACGGGCAACCCAACGAGCCCGATCGACGCCCGAAGACGATCGGGATCATCGTCAAGCGACGGCGCGCTGTTGGGTTGCCAAGGATGGGCAACCCAACCGACCGGCTTCATGTGCCCGCCGGTTATACCGACCCCAAAATGAAGAAACCCGCCAAAAGGCGGGTTTCCAGAATCAAGTCAACCGTGAGCTGATGCGCCGCAAGCACTTGATTGATATGGCGGAGGGACAGGGATTCGAACCCTGGAAGGGCGTTAACCCTTGCTGGTTTTCAAGACCAGTGCATTCAACCGCTCTGCCATCCCTCCAATAACTTTCCCCGCCGTAACGGGCAGCATTCAAGACCGCCGCTTGCGACCGCTCAGCCACCTTTCCGGGGTATGCGCGGGACGACCTGTGGGGACGGCTTGAGTTGGCGCCGGTCGTCCGCATCTGGCGGGGAGGAGAAGGATACCGCAACTCGGGCGTTTTCCCAAGCCCGGCCGGGCTTGCGCGGGACGGCTGGTCAGGTATCCTTCTGGAACTTGAGAGATCGCAATCAGTCTCATCCTGCGATCAATCGGTTTCCCAAACCTGTTCGACCATTTAAGGAGTGAACGCACGACATGGCCAACACCAACTTTTCCTTCGTTCAGAGCGCCCCGTCGGCCGTCGCGGCCAACAAGGTGCTCAAGAACACCTATCTGTTGCTGGCCGCGACCCTGGGCTTCAGCGCCCTGACGGCGATGCTGTCGATCGCGCTGGCAATGCCCTCCTGGACCTACCTGGCCTCGGTGATCGTGGCCATGGTGCTCGGGATGTTCGTGCTGCCGCGCACCGCCAACTCCTCTGCCGGCATCGGCGTGATCTTCCTGATCACCGGCCTGATGGGCTTCGGTCTGGGCTCGATCCTGAGCATGTATCTGGCGCTGCCCAACGGCCCGCAGACCGTGGGGCTGGCCTTCGGTGGCACCGCCGCGATCTTCCTCGGGCTGTCGGGTTACGCGCTCAGCAGCAAGCGTGACTTCAGCTTCATGGGCGGGTTCATCTTCGCCGGCATGATGGTGGTGATGATCGCGGTGATCGCGAACCTGTTCCTGCAGATGCCGGCGCTGTCGCTAGCGATCTCCTCGGCCATCATCCTGCTGATGAGCGGCTTCATCCTGTTCGATACCAGCCGGATCGCGCGGGGTGAGGAGACCAACTACATCATGGCCACCTACGGCATCTATCTGAGCATCTTCAACATCTTCATCAGCCTGTTGCAGATCCTCGGCATCATGGGCGGCGACGAGTAATCACCCCACCCGCCCCGTGACAGCCCCGGCCCCGCGCCGGGGCTTTTGTTTGTCTCGCCGGAGGTCTCCACCATGGAATTGTTCCTGAAGATCATGGCCGCGGCCCTGCTCGGGCTGATGCTGTTCTATCTCTGGCCGGTCTACAAGCGCTGGCAGGAGCACGGCGCCAAGGCCGAGAAGGGTGACTGGGCGGCGGCGATCGTGCCGCTCGGCGCGGTCGCGGCGCTAGTGATCGTGCTGATCATGGCGGTGCGCTGAGACGCGCCCCACCCTTCCCCGGCACGGGGCCGTCCGGCCCCGTGCCAACGCTTTCACTCAGGCGTCCGCCGCGACCTGACGCGCGGCCACCTGACGCAGTCGCTGCACCATCGCCTCAAGGCCGTTGCGCCGGTTCATGCTGAGATGCCCGTCGAGTCCGAGCCGGGCAAAGAAGGCACGGGCGTCGAAGTCGAGGATGTCGCGCGCGCGCTGCCCGGAGTAGAGCTGCTGGAGCAGCGCGATCAGGCCGCGCACCAGCTCGGCGTCGCTGTCGGCGAGGAACTCTACGCGCTCGGGGTCGTCGGGCATGGCGCGGGCGGCGATATAGACCTGGCTCTGGCACCCCTGCACATGCGTCGCGGCGTTCTGCATCGACGCGGGCAGGTGCGGCAGCCGACCGCCGAGGTCGATGATGTACTCATGCCGGGTCGGCCAGTCGGGCAGCAGTTCGAAGTCGTCGGCGATCTGCGCGGCGGCGGCGGCGGGCGAGTCGGCGCTCGGCCCCGGGTAGTCGAGCGCGGTCTCGGCGACGGGCGCGACCCGTGCCTGACGCGCGCGCGTCTCGTCAGCGATCTCGATCAGCGCATCGGCCAGGGTGTCGATCTCCTCCAGGGTGTTGTAGACGCCGAAGGAGGCGCGCACCGTGGCCGCCACGCCGAGCCGGTCCATCAGCGGCTGGCAGCAGTGGTGGCCGGTGCGCACGCAGATGCCGCGCAGGTCGAGCGCGGTGCCGAGGTCGAGGCTGGAGATCGCCGGCGCCTCCATCACCCAGGAGGCGACACAGCTGCGCCGCCGTGCCCGGCCCTTGAGCGCGAGCCCGGGGATGGCCTCCAGACGCTCGGTGGCATGACGCAGCAACCACTGCTCGTGGGCGCTGATGCGCTCGAAGCCGACCGACTCGATCCAGTCGATCGCCGCGCCCAGCCCCACCGCGCCGGAGATGTTGGGCGTGCCGGCCTCGAAGCGGGTCGGCGGCGCGGCATAGCGGGTGGCCTCGAAGCTGACCTGCTCGATCATGTCGCCGCCGCCCTGGTAGGGCGGCATCGTCTCGAGCAACGCGCGCTTGGCATAGAGCACGCCGATCCCGGTCGGGCCGTAGAGCTTGTGGCCGGAGAAGGCATAGAAGTCGGCGTCGAGCGCGCGCACGTCGGTACGCCCGTGGGCGACCCACTGGGCGCCGTCGACCAGCACCAGGGCGCCGTGCGCGTGGGCCAGCTCGATGATCTCGCGTACCGGATTGACGGTGCCGAGGGCGTTGGAGACCTGGTTGACCCCGACCAACCGGGTGCGCGGCGAGAGCAGCCGGCGGTAGGCGTCGAGGTCGATGTCGCCGGCGTCGTCGATGGGGATGACGCGAATACGTGCCCCGGTCTGCTCGGCGAGCATCTGCCAGGGGACGATGTTGGAGTGGTGTTCGAGGTTGGAGAGCAGGATCTCGTCGCCGGGGCCGAGGTTGGCGCGCCCCCAAGTGGCAGCGACCAGGTTGATCGCCTCGGTGGTGCTGCGGGTGAACACGCACTCGGCGGGTTCGGCGGCGTTGAGGAAGCGCGCCACCGCCGCGCGGGCGTGCTCGTAGAGCCGGGTGGCGTGCTGCGAGAGGCGGTAGTTGCCGCGATGGATGTTGGCGTGGGCGGCACGGTGATAATCGCTGACCGCCGCGATCACCGCCTGCGGCTGCTGGGTCGAAGCGGCGCTGTCGAGATAGACCAGCGGGCGACCATCGACCTGGGTGGAAAGGATGGGGAACTGGGCGCGCAGCGCGGCGACGTCGAGGGTCGTCTCAGCGGTGCGCGGAGCCGGTGCGGCTTGAGCGTTCATGGCAGGATTCATTAGATTTCAGGCAATGCACGATTCTATCGCGGACGCGCCCGGTACGGTCGACCGGATGCGCCCACGACACGACGGCAGGCATTCGGATGGCACACACCGCACATCCCTGACGGCGTGGTCGATCGATCGACGGGGCGCGTTCCCCGCGCCCCCGTTGGTTTTTAGAGAATGGGTCCGGAGCAGACGCGATGCCAGCGTCGCGGCTCAGTCGGCCTCGGGGATACGCACCACGGTGCGTCCTCGGACCCGTCCGGCGAGGATCTCCTCGGCGGCCTGGGGCAGTTGCGCGAAGTCGATCTCACGAGTCATGGTCTCGAGCCGATCGAGATCGAGATCGCGCGCCAGGCGCGACCAGGCGCGCTCGCGCAGCGCGTGCGAAGCCATCACCGAGTCGATGCCATAGAGGGTGATACCACGCAGGATGAAGGGCGCGACCGTGGTCGGCAGCGCCATCGCATCGGCCAGGCCACAGGCGGCCACCGCCCCGGCGCGCCGGGTGCGGCTGAGCACGTTGGCCAGGGTTTGACCACCGGCGACGTCGACCGCCGCGGCCCAGCGCTCCGACTCGAGCGGCCGTGGCGCCTCGGTGAAGGCGCCACGGTCGAGGATCTCGGTCGCGCCCAGTGCCCGTAGATAGCCCGCCTCGTGCGGTCGCCCGGTGACCGCGGTGACCTGATGACCGAGCCGGGCCAACAGGGCCACGGCGATGCTCCCGACCCCCCCGGCGGCGCCGGTCACCAACACCTCGCCGGCGCCCGGTTCGAGCCCGTGCGACTCCAGCGCCAGCACCGCAAGCATTGCGGTGTAGCCGGCGGTACCGATGGCCATCGCCTGACGGCTGGTCAGCCCCTCGGGCAGCGCCACCAGCCAGTCGCCCGGCACCCGCGCGCGTCCGGCGTAGCCACCGGAGTGGGTCTCCCCGACGCCATAACCGTTGAGCACCACCCGATCACCGGGACGGAAACGCGGATCTCCCGACTCCACCACCCGGCCGGCGAAATCGATCCCGGGGATCAGCGGGAAGCGGCGCACGACCGGCGAGCGCCCGGTGAGCGCCAGCCCATCCTTGTAGTTGAGCGTCGAGTACTCGACCGCGACGGTGACATTGCCCTCCATCAGGTCGGCCTCGGTCAGGCGGGTCAATTCGAGCTGCTGGGTGTCTTCGTGACGGTCGATCCGATAAGCGCTGAAGGTGGTCGTCATCGGGCGATCTCCTATGCGTTGAGGGAATTCTGGGGCACTCAGCCGACGGCCGAGACCAACGCGCGCGTCGACGAACGATGCGAACCGCGCGCACGCTGCTGCGCCTCGAGCAGACGCATCAAGGTATTGGCCGAGACCGGTCGACTGATCAGATAGCCCTGGATCAGGTTACAGCCCTCGGCCGCGAGGATGCGCTGCTGGCGGATGTCCTCGACTCCTTCGGCAACGGCGCAGATATCGAGGTTGCGCGCCATCGACAGGATGGCACGCACGATCGCGCCGCTGCGCCGATCGGTGGCGAGGTCGTTGACGAAGCTGCGGTCGATCTTGAGGCAATCGACCGGGAACTGGGTGAGATAGCTGAGGCTGGAGTAGCCGGTACCGAAGTCATCGAGCGCGATGCCAATGCCGAGCGCGCGCAGCCGTTCGAGTTCGGTCAGCGCGCGTTTCGGGTCGTGCAGCAACACCCGCTCGATCAGCTCGATGTGGAGCAGTCGCGCGGGGATATCGTAGCGTTCGAGTAGCTCGGCGATGGTCTCGGCCAACCCGCCGGCGGTGATCTGCGGCTCGGAAACATTGACCGAGACGCGGATCTCGGGCAGCCCGGCCTCGCGCCACAATCGCATCTGACGCAACACCGCCTCGATCACCCAACGGCCGACCGGCACCACCAGATCGCTATTCTCGATGACGTCGATGAAGGCGCCGGGCATCACCAGCTCACTGCCCCGCTGCCACCGCAACAACGCCTCGGCGGCATGGATGCCGTTCTGCTGCGGCTCAACCAACGGCTGGTAGTGGACGACGAACTGCTCCTCGGCGAGTGCGGTGCGTAGCCCCTCCTCGAGCGCCAGTCGCTCGACGGCGGCGGCGGTGATCTCAGGGCGATAAAAGGCGATCGAGCGCCGCCCGCGACGCTTGGCCGAGAGCAGCGCCGAGGCGGCGTGGCGCAACAACTCGGCGGCATCGCGACCATCACCGGGATAGAGCGCCCCGCCGGCCGAGGCGCTGAGGGTGAGCTGGCGCTCGGAGGTGATCTCGATCGGCTGACAGCAGACGCCGAGGTAGTGTGCGGCCAGCGCCGAGGCCGTGCTCAGCTCCTCGCCCACATCGGTGACGATGACAAAGGTGTCGTCACTCAGGCGTGCCACCAGATCACCACTGCCGGTGGCCTCGTTCAGGCGCGCGCCGAGGACGCACAGCACCGTATCAGCAACCGCATGACCATGACTGGCGATGACCTCGTTGTAGCGATCGACATCGACATAGAACACGCCGAGGCGCTGGTCGTGACCGGCGGCCTGCTCGACGGCCTGTGCTAGGCGCTGTTTCAACAACCGAGCGTTGGGCAGGCCGGTGAGCGGGTCATGGTTGCTGAGAAACTCGATCTCCTCGGCCGACCGATAGCGTTCGGTGATATCGCTGAAGATGGCGACATAGTTGACCACCTCGTCGCGATGGTTACGCACGGCGTTGATACTCATCCACTGCGGATAGAGTTCACCGTCGCGCCGCCGGTTCCACAGCTCGCCCTGCCAGCGCCCCTGCTCGATCAAGGCGTGCCACAAGCGACGGTAGAAGTCCTGCGGATGACGCCCGGATTTGAGCAGGCGCGGGTTGCGACCACGCGCCTGTTCTGCGGCGTAGCCGGTGATCGCGGTGAAGGCGGGATTGACCGCGACGATATCGCCGGCGGCATCGGTCACCATGATGCCCTCGGCGGTGTTCTCGAACACCGCGCTGGTCAGGCGCTGGACATCCTCACGCCGGCGCTGCTCGCTGAGATCGCGGATGAGCGCGACGCGCAGCTGGCGGGCGGCGAGCGGGATACGCCGACTCTGCACCTCGGCCGGAAAGGTGGTGCTATCACGCCGCCGATGGAGCCACTCGAAACAGGCGCTGCCGTGCGCGGCGAGGAAGGCGAGGATCTCGGTACCTTGCTCGGTCGAGCGGCGTCCATTGGCCTGGAACTCGGGCGAGAGCACGCTGGGATGAACGTCGTTCAGCTCGGCGGCGCTGTCATAGCCGAACAGGGTCGCCGCCGCGGGGTTGGCCAGGCAGCTCAGGTCGGCGCCATCGATGATCCACATCGCCTCCTCGGCGCCCTCGAACAGGGCGCGATAGCGCGCCTCGCTGTGACGTAGCGCCGCCTGGGCCTGGCGATCCTCGGTGACGTCGAGCACCGACCCGAGCAGTCGCACCGGCTCGCCATCGCAGCCGACCACGGCCCGGACGCGTTGGCGCACCCAGCGCGGCGTCTGCGCACTGGACCGTCTCACCCGATACTCGATGTCGCCCGGCTCGCCCCCACGGCGTGCCGTCTCTAGGGCGGAGGCCACCTGTGCTCGATCGGCGGGCTCGACCAGATCGAGCAGCTCTTGCTCGGTAGCCGGGCAGTCCCCAGGGGCGCCTCCGAGGATCGCAGACAGCGGTGCCGACCAGAGCACACGACCGGTCGCAAGCTCCAGCTCCCAGCTCCCCAACCCGGTCATCGCCTGAGCCTCACTCAGCAGCGTCTGACTACGGTGCAGCGCGGTGAGGTCACGGCCACAGCCCATCACTCCGAACGGCACCCCGTCAGCGCCCTGATACGGGGCCTTGAGCACATCGAAGAGGCGCCGCCCACCGCGTGCGTCGCAGTGCCAGAAGTCGAAGCGCCGGGCCTGGCCACACGCGCGCACCCGCGCATCATCGGCCTGTAGCCGGGCGGCCGTCTCCGCGGGGAAGAGCGCGGTATCGTCGGCACCGACGATCTGCTCGGGATCACGTCCGAGCAGCGCCGCAAAGGCGCGGTTACAGCCGAGATAACGCCCTTCCTGGTCTTTGAAGAAGATCAGATCGGGCGAGCTGTCGAGCACCGTGCAGAGCTGCCCCTGAGTCAGCGCCAGGGCCTGCTCGACGTGGTGATAGGCCGAGACATCGCGCTGAGCGACCAGCGCCCGCCAGGTCGCACCATCAGCATCGAGGCGCCGGGCGCTGAGCCGCAACCAGCGGGGCTCGCCGTCGAGCACCAGCGGGTATTCGAGCGAGAACTCGGCGCGGTGGCCACGACAGACCTCACGCACGCCCTGACGTGCCTGCTCCAACACCTCGCCCCGAGCCTCTGGAATCGCCCACGGGCCGGGTGGCAACGTGCTGCGGTGCTGTCGATTGGCATAGACGCAGGCCCCATCGCCATCGACCACCGCGATTGCGCAGTCCAGCGCATCGAGACAGACCCAGGGATCGATCGCGTTCATGGGCAGCTCGGCGAGGCGGGAGAATAGACGGTGAAAATCGGTTTCATCGTGTTCGGTCGGGGAAGCCCTCGCGGCGCAAGCCTGTGAGAGCGGGACGGATCGGGGTCGATCAGGCGCGGCGGAGGGACCGCCAGACGCCCAGCAAGCGCGGGACATCCCATCGGGCTATTGCTCCCTGGCCTCCCGATCGCTCGGGATAGAACGCCCTCGGGACGGTTGAGTGAGTCGCCATTTTGACGACCGCCATGGCATTGATCAAATCTCTTTGTCGCAGACCGACCGGCCATCGGGCAATGACGACGAGCGGCAACCACGTTGCCGTCTCGCTATGCTTGAGGACACCCAGATTGATCCAGACGCCGGCCTCGATCCGGCAGGGAGCCAACCATGCATCAGCCCAGCCGGTCGGGACGCGACAGTGCTCGCCTCGCCCTGTTCATCCTGACGCTCAGCCTCGCCGGGTGTGCCACCACCACTCGTCATGTCAGCGACTGGGGCAGCATCACCCTGGCGCCGGGCGACACCGGCACCTGTAGCTCCAATCCCTGCGCGGTCTATCTGCAGCTGCCACCCGGCGAGGGCCGCTACCGGGTCACCGCCAACCAGGTCGATCTCGGCGACTACCCGGCGGGCGCACGCGCCGCGCTCGGCCACTTCTACGAGAGTAAGGCGCTGGAGGTCGTCGGTGCCGGGGTAGCGCGCGCCTACGTCTACATCCCGCAGACGCGCTGAGGCGCCGGCGGGATCACCGCCGGCGCACTTGGTTCAGCCGAGCACCTCGAGACCGCCCATGTAGGGGCGCAACACCTCGGGGATGCGCACCCGACCGTCGGCGAGCTGATAGTTCTCGAGCACCGCCACCAGGGTACGCCCCACCGCCAGGCCGGAACCGTTGAGGGTGTGCAGCAGCTCGGGCTTGCCGGTCTCGGGGTTGCGCCAGCGCGCGCGCAGCCGCCGGGCCTGGAAGTCGCCGAAGTTGCTGCACGAGGAGATCTCGCGATAGGTCTGCTGACCCGGCAGCCACACCTCCAGGTCGTAGGTCTTGCGCGAGGAGAAACCGAGATCGCCGGTGCACAGGGTCACCACCCGATAGGCCAGCCCCAGCCGTTGCAGGATCGACTCGGCGTGCCCGGTGAGCGCCTCGAGCGCGGCGAAGGACTCGGCCTCGGGCACCGCCTGTACCAACTCGACCTTCTCGAACTGGTGCTGCCGGATCATCCCCCGGGTGTCCTTGCCGTAGGAACCGGCCTCGCTACGGAAGCAAGGGGTATGGGCGACCCAGCGACGCGGCAGCTCATCGGCCTCGAAGATGCAGTCACGCGCCAGATTGGTCACCGGCACCTCGGCGGTCGGGATCAGGTAGAGATCGCGCTCGCCAGGAACCTTGAACAAGTCCTCCTCGAACTTAGGCAACTGACCGGTGCCGTAGAGGCTGTCGGAGTTGACCAGGTACGGGACATAGGTCTCGGTGTAGCCGTGCTCGGTGGTGTGCACGTCGAGCATGAACTGGATCAGCGCGCGGTGCAGCCGCGCCATCGGCCCGGACAGGGTGACGAAGCGCGAGCCGGTCACCTTGGCGGCGAGATCGAAGTCCATCCAGCCGTTGCGCGCGCCCAGGTCGACATGATCGAGCGGGGTGAAGTCGAAGCTCGGCACCTCGCCCCAGCGCCGCTCCTCGCGGTTGTCGACCTCGTCGCGACCGTCCGGCACGCTGTCGTCGGGCAGGTTCGGAAGTCCCAGCGCGATCGACTCGATCTCACCCTGGCACTCGGCCAGCGCCTGCTCGGCGGCCTTGAGTCGATCCCCCAGGTTGGCGACCTCGGCGAGCAACGGCTCGATGTCCTCGCCTGCGGCCTTGGCCTTGCCGATCGACTTGGAGCGGGTGTTGCGCTCGGTCTGCAGCGTCTGGGCCTCGACCTGCAGCCGCTTGCGTTCTTGCTCGAGCTGCTCGAAACGGGCGGTGTCCAGGGTCACGCCGCGCCGGGCGAGCAGCTCGGCGACACGCGCGAGGTCGTTGCGCAACAGTCGTGGGTCTAGCATGTAGTCTCCTTGGGTCTCAGGACTCGACGGTGACCGGCCAGGACACGATGTGCCCCGGTTTCACCTGATTACGGATTCGAGCGATCGCCGCACGGGCGCGCTCGGGGGCATCGAAGAACTCCACCACCAGCGGCAGATCGAGCGACAGATCGACCAGCGAGACGGCGTGCGTCCGCCCCGAGGGGCCATAACCCTCGATCGCGCGCAGCACCGTCACCCCACGTACCTGCAGCTCGTCGCGCAGGGTCTGCACCAGGGGTTTCAGTTCATGATCGGATTCGGCGAGATAGACCCGCACCAGGATCGCTTCGTTCTGACTCACAGTGATCTCCCCAGGGCGATGCCCGCCCAGCACAGCAACACACACACCCCGACGCTCGCGCCCACGTTCACGGAGGCCCGCAACAGTGCCCCCTGCTCGATCAGGTTCAGGGTCTCGATCGAGAAGGTCGAAAAGGTCGTCAACGCCCCCAGGAACCCGACGAGCACGGCACCACGCCACTCGGCCGCTACCGCCAACCGCTCGGTGAGCAGCACGAACAGCAGCCCCATGAGAAAGGAACCGATCACGTTCACCGCCAAGGTGCCCCAGGGGAAGTCACGCCCCAACACCCGGTAGACCCCGGTCGAGATCCAGAAGCGCGACAACGCCCCGAGCGCACCGCCCCCGGCGATCGCTACAAGTTGCAACACGGTATCTCCCCGCCAAAAGCAATAAGTCTACTATGGACGTCCAGCCCTCTGCCCAGGCGAACGAGCCCGCCCGCCCAGGCCACTGCCGCACACCCGAAGCGCACACACAACGGGCACCGGTCACCTCGACTTGATATGATTGGGGCACGGCAAGACCGTATCCCACAGCGCCTTCGACACAGGCTGCTGAGCAAAAAATATCACCGACCACCAACACTGCTCACGTAATCGACTGATAAATAAGAAATAAAATCAAAAGGTTCAATGTCAGCCAACAAGAAAACAGGGCAAAAATCGGTGCAAAACGTCTATTTTTCGCTTCCAAAGAGGCTCGCCCCAAAAGAGCAATTATTTGATTTAAAAGAATTTTTAGAGAATTTGCGGCCGCAACACTCAATCCATTACAACAAGGATTGAAACCGCATGTCGTGGAGATGCAGATCCTCGATCCCGAGGCCGCAACACTCAATCCATTACAACAAGGATTGAAACTTGCCAATATTACCCCACCGCCACTCGGCCAGCGGTGGCCGCAACACTCAATCCATTACAACAAGGATTGAAACCGCGACTGGCCCCCGATCGAGCAGGAGCCTCAGACGCCGCAACACTCAATCCATTACAACAAGGATTGAAACGTAAGGCGCAGGCTGAGCACGGTCGACACCCCGGCGCCGCAACACTCAATCCATTACAACAAGGATTGAAACCCCGTTCTACCTCATAGATCACGGCGGGTCGTCGGTGGCCGCAACACTCAATCCATTACAACAAGGATTGAAACCCAATAAACGCTGGAGAGTTCTGGGCGACCACAACGCCGCAACACTCAATCCATTACAACAAGGATTGAAACCCTCCCGGCAAAACAGTAAGGCCCTTAACAGCAAAGGGCCGCAACACTCAATCCATTACAACAAGGATTGAAACGTAAGCTCGGCGGCGAAGGTGCTTGCGACGTGGTCGGGCCGCAACACTCAATCCATTACAACAAGGATTGAAACCTTGTGGGCTTGCAATAGTTTCTCGGCGTAGTCCATGCCGCAACACTCAATCCATTACAACAAGGATTGAAACGTGGCCTTACTGGCGTCACGAACGAGGATGCGGCTGGCCGCAACACTCAATCCATTACAACAAGGATTGAAACTCGCGTCAGCAGGCACGACGAACGGTCGGGCCAAGGCCGCAACACTCAATCCATTACAACAAGGATTGAAACTTTTTGAGTCCCAGATGTCGCCATAAGAATCGCCAGGCCGCAACACTCAATCCATTACAACAAGGATTGAAACTGAGCAATTTGTCGCGAACCGGTATTTGGGCGCGAGGCCGCAACACTCAATCCATTACAACAAGGATTGAAACTGGTAGACCGAGGCCGGCCCTGTCACGGGGCCTGTTGCCGCAACACTCAATCCATTACAACAAGGATTGAAACCGCTTGTATCTCGGTGAGTATTTCAGGAACATCAATGCCGCAACACTCAATCCATTACAACAAGGATTGAAACGTTTGCGATACGGTCGGTCCCGGACCGGAAAACCGGCCGCAACACTCAATCCATTACAACAAGGATTGAAACAGACAACGCAGACATAAAGGAGAAAGACCATGCAGAGCCGCAACACTCAATCCATTACAACAAGGATTGAAACAGTGATAACCCCTTGTTTTGCAAGGCGTTCGATGGAGCCGCAACACTCAATCCATTACAACAAGGATTGAAACGGCACAGCAGTCGTAACCCACAACCCGGCCCGTCTTGCCGCAACACTCAATCCATTACAACAAGGATTGAAACAGATTACGGGCAGCGGGTCGGTCGAGATTGAGGCGAGCCGCAACACTCAATCCATTACAACAAGGATTGAAACATTACGTGCATGTTAATGGTATCTAACACTATACCAGCCGCAACACTCAATCCATTACAACAAGGATTGAAACAGCAATTGTCGTCGGTACTCGGCCTCAATGTATCGAGCCGCAACACTCAATCCATTACAACAAGGATTGAAACAGAAAGCCGGCGCTTCATCGCCGCCCAGCTCAGCTAGCCGCAACACTCAATCCATTACAACAAGGATTGAAACACCGCCATGGCCTCATCCTTCACCGACGACTCGTCGGAACGCAACACTCGGCCTATTAAGAGGCTCTATCAAAAAGCCGTTCGCGTTGTCAGAGGCGTCGAGTTCATGCAACAGTGGGAGGCAAAACAGCGCCGCGACCAGACGGTCGCATGAGACCAACCCCTTGAGGGGCGAAAAAACAGGGGAACCTCACTTCGGGCGCCGGGCCGATATTCACGAGGCGTTTCTCTTCCTGGGACTCGCACTCATTTGCTGGAATGCTTTGGAGTGGGCGTAGGGCTTTTTGATAGAGCCTCTAAAAGCCCTCGAGAGCCGCGGCCTGCAGGTGTATATAGTGAACAGCCAAAGTGATCAATCCATCGCAACGCAGATGGCTTGCAACTTTTCATTACGCGGTTTCAAGAAGACGGCTGCCGCCGTGACACCAGCCATTTTCTCGAACGCTAGTGATCTTGTTGGGTTTCCTGCTCAAGGGCAATCACCACTGATGAAATGGTGAGGAACGGGCAATCCAATCTACGAGGTGACGCAGTGAGGTGAGTTGGGTGCAACCCAACATCAGCCGATGGCGCCAGCACCGGCCAGATCGATCTCGATACATCGAAGTCAGCAGTGCTCGAGCAATACGCTGAAATCCCCCGCCAGATAACCCTCTCGCACCGTCATGGTCGCGTTCAAGGTATCGGCAAGCTGTTGGATCTCGGCGGGTTTACGGCAGTTGTAGATGAGCGAGGTATCGCGACCCTTGAGCAGGTTGAACACGAAACCGCGACGGCTGGCAGCAAGACAATTGCGGATAAAGGCCTGGGTTTCGTCCCAGGTGAGGATGTTCATGGCGCCGCTGCAGAGATAATAATCGGCCTCGGGCAGTGGATCCTGGAGTACGTCGCAGTGACGGATCTCGCAGCCGGTGCGCGCGCGCGCCGTCTCGATCATCGGCGCCATCACGTCTAATCCGAGATAGCGCGCCGGCTCTCGTTCGCATTCACGCAGATAGAGCAGCAAGTCGCCGAAACCGCAGCCAGCATCGACCAACTCGATGCTGGCGAGATCATCAGGCAATAGCTCACAGAGCACACGAAAGCGCACCTGCTGGGTCTGTTCGGAGATCCACTGCACGCCCTCAGCCGTGGTGCCATGGGCCTCCAGGGCGTCGTGATAGAAGGTCTCGTTGTCGACTCGCGGCATGGTCTCGTGGTCCTCGGCTCAAATCGGTGTCGTATTGCCACGGGGCGGCGGCGACAAGACGAACGGACAAGGTGTCCGCAAGGCGCAGTCTGTGCAGTTCGGTCGCACTCGGCAGACGTGCTTGGCGTGCGCCACGATCAGTGCATGGTATTCCTGGAACAGGGCGACATCACTCGGCAAGGCCTCTTCGAATCCATGGCGAATGGTCTCGTAATCCTCGTCGCCGTTGAGCCACCCGAGCCGGGCGCACAAGCGTCGAGTATAGGCATCGACCACAAAGACCGGGCGCGCGAAGGCATAGAGCAGGATGTCATCGGCCGTCTCCGGGCCGACGCCGGGGATCGCCAACAACCATTCACGCAACGCTGGGGTCGCGAGTGCTGCGAGCGCGTCGAACTCGCCGATTTGGCGGTAACGCTTGCAGAATGCCAGCAGGCGCCGGGCCTTGACGTTGTAGTAACCACTGGGACGCAGTAGCTCGGCCAGGCGCGTCGGTTCGAGCGCGAGCAGTGCCTCGGCGCTCAACGTGGTCTCAGTGCGTAACTGGTCGAGCGCGCGCTCGACGTTACGCCAGCTGGTGTTCTGGGTGAGGATGGCACCGACCATGACCTCGAACGGGGTCTCGGCCGGCCACCACCCCTGAGCACCGTAACAGGTGTAGAGCGTTTGGTAGAGTGCCTGAAGTGTCGTGGACGTTATGACCACTCGACATCCCGGGGCACGACGACGATGCCCTTCTGCGAGACCTCGAAACGCTCGCGATCGCGCTCGGGGTCGATGCCGACCTGCTCTCCAGGTGGCACTACCACGCCCTTCTCGACGATGCAGTTACGCAGATGGGCCTCGGCGCCGACCTGCACGCCATCGAACAGGATCGCCTTCTCGACGATGGCGCTATCACCGACACGCACGCGCGGGAACAGCATCGAGTGGTTGACTCCGCCGCCACAGATCACGGTACCGGCAGCGAGCATCGAGTTGACGAAGATCCCCTCGTTACCGCTGCGCGCACCCGGTACGGTGCGTGCTGGCGGATACTGCCCCTGGGAGGTGCGGATGTTCCAGTCGTCCTGGTAGAGATCGAGCGAGGGTTCCGGGCTCAATAGCTCCATGTTGGCCTGGTAGTAGGCATCGACCGAGGAGAGATCGCACCAGTAGCGATCGGGAGTGACCCGGCCGCGCTCCTGACCAAAGCGATAGGCGCGCACCCGGTGCGTTTGGGTGAGGAAGGCGAGTACGTCCTTGGCGAGATGTCGATCCGGGGGCAGCGGACCGACCTCGGCATCGGCGCTCTCGCGCCGAGCGAAGGCATCGAACAGCCAGCCGCGATCGAAGATATAGACGCCCATGGTCTCGAAGGCACGCTCACTCTGGATCTCGCCGGCACGTTCTGCCGGCAGGATGCGCACGATGCGATCGTGCTCGTCGAGTTCGACGCGGGCCTGGGTCCGTGAGGGCGGCGCACTCGGGTCGACCTCGCGCACCGCCACCGTGACCTCAGCGCGAGCGTCGACATGGGCATGCACCATCTCGCTGTAATCCATGCGATAGATGGCGCCACCATCGAGCACCAAGACCTGACGGGCGCGGTTGCGTTCGATCAGGTTACGATTCTGCCGAATCGCATCGAAGGGACCGGCGTACCAGTGCTGGCCGTCGCGCATCTGCGCCGGCACCGGGATGATGAACTCACCGAGTTCGGGGTTGTAGATCGACCAACCATCGCGCAGGTGCTTGTGCAGCGAATGGCTCTTGTACTGGGTCACCACCAGGACCTGGCGCAGGCCCGAATGCAGACAGTTGGCCAGCGCGAAATCGATCACCCGGAACTTACCACCGAAGGGAACGGCTGCCTTCGGACGATGGCGGGTCAAGGGCGCGGGGCCCACCCCGCGATCGATGGCAAGCATGAAGATCAGGGTATCTGCGGACATGGCTCTTGGTTTCAGACTGACGGGTATCGTTTCCCGCGGCACAGTCTAGCCCGCAGATCGGGCAGGGAAAACGGCGCCGGCCATGTTCCGATCGAAAGGGCCATGGCGATCGGGCGCGCCGAGCGCCATGGCCGGTGGATGATGATCGCCCTTCAGTGGGCACTGGCCGTGGTGATCAGGGCACGCATGTCGCGTACCGCGCGGTCGAGCCCGGAGAAGAGCGCACGGGCGATGATGGCATGACCGATATTGAGTTCGGTGATGCCAGGGATGGCCGCAATCGGCTTGACGTTGGCGTAATCGAGCCCGTGTCCGGCGTTGACCTGCAACCCCAACGAACGGCCGTGGCTGACGGCACGCTCGATACGCGCTAGCGCCTCGGCGCGGGCCTCGCGTCCGTCGGCGTCGGCATAGTGCCCGGTGTGTAGCTCGACGACCGGGGCGCCGATAGCGCGCGCCGCATCGAGCTGCGCCGGATCGGGGTCAACGAACAGCGACACCCGCACCCCGGCCTCGGCCAGACGGGCGCAGAACTCGGTGAGGTGGGCCTGGTGGGCGATCAGGTCGAGCCCACCCTCGGTGGTCAGCTCCTGGCGTCGCTCGGGCACCAGACAGCAGTCGTGTGGACGCAGCCGCGCTGCAATCTCGCCCATCTCGGCGGTGGCGGCCATCTCCAGGTTCATCCGCGTCTGCAGGATGCCGCGCAGCAGCTCGACATCACGGTCCTGGATGTGGCGGCGATCCTCGCGCAGGTGCAGGGTGATGGCATCGGCCCCGGCCTGCTCGGCGACCAGCGCCGCCTGGATCGGCTCGGGATAGCGGGTACCACGCGCCTGACGCACGGTGGCGATATGGTCGATGTTGACGCCCAGCAGCACCTCGTTGGCATGCGTGCTCAAGGGATTTCTCCTCGCTTCGAACGATAGGGAACGCGGCACCGTGACACGAGGCCGCTGCTCATCTAGTGTGGGGATGATCACCCGCGTCGGCCATACCACTGCTGGAACAGCGCACGGGTGCGGAGTGGACGATCTCCGAGATGGGGCGCGAGCATGGCGCGCAGCAACACCCGCGCCTCGCGCCGCTGCTCGGCGTCGACCGGCTTGGCATCGGCGGCGAGCGCCAGCAGGGTGACGCCGCGACAACACGCCCGCGGGTCATCGGTGGCGGTGGCCGCGCGCAGCCCCTGCTCGGGCTCGAAGACATAGTCGGCGGTGGCGCGCACCGGCCGGCCGGTGGCGGTCTCGACAGCGAGCGCGAGACCATAACCGAGGGCATCGAGCAGGCGCAGCTCGAAGCGGCGCAGCACCGGCTCGAGGTCGCCTCCCGCGGCCAGTGCCGCGAGCGCGACCTGGTAGTCGTCGAGCAGCGCATCGTGCGGGTCCTCACGACCGAGCAGACGCAACAGCAGCTCGTTGACATAGAAACCGCAGAGCAGTGCCCGACCGGCGAGCGCATAGGGCCGGCCCACGGCCTCGACCCGGGTCAGGGTGCGCACCTCGCCACGCCCGCCGAGTTCCAGCCACAGCGGTTGGAAGGGCTGGAGCAGCGCGGCACGACCGCCAGCGCGGGCGCGCCGCGCGCCGCGCGCGACCGCAGGCAGCCGCCCGCGACCGACACAGAACAGCTCGACCAGCAGGCTGGTGTCGCGATAGTCGTGCCGGTGCAGGACGAAACCGTGACAGGCGCTGGCGCCCACCGCCGCCGATCAGTCCTCGCTGTAGCCAAGGCGCGCGAGCGCGGCCTCGTCGCTCGACCAGCTCTTCTTGATCTTGACCCAGACCTCGAGATGGACTGGGCAGTCGAAGAGCTTCTGCATCTCCAGGCGCGCCTGGGTCGCGGTGGCCTTGAGCGACTCGCCCTGCTTGCCGATGATGATCGCCTTCTGCCCCGGGCGCTCGACCCAGATCAGGGCATTGATCACATAGCGCCCGTCGACCACCTCGAAGCGCTCGATCTCGACCGTGGTGCGATAGGGCAGCTCCTCGCCATAACGCTGGGTGAGTTGTTCGCGCAGCAGCTCGGCGGCGAAGAAGCGCTCCGAGCGATCGGTGAGCTGCTCCTCGGGGAAGATCGGCTCACCCTCGGGGAGTGCGGCGAGCACCGCCTGCTCCAGCGCCTCGACCTGATTGCCACGCGCCGCCGAGACCGGGAACAGCTCGCGGAAGGCGTGCCGCTCGCCCAGGGTCTTGAGGAAGGGCAACAGCGCCTCCTTGTCCTCGACCCGATCGACCTTGTTGATCACCGCGATGCACTCGACCCCGGCGCGGGCGACGGCGGCGAGCGCCTGTTCGTCCTCCTCGGTCCAACGCAACGCCTCGACCACGAATAGGATCAGGTCGGTATCGGCGAGCGCGGCACGCGCGGTACGGTTGAGATAGCGATTGAGCGCATTCTCGCCACGCTGATGGATCCCCGGGGTGTCGACGAACAGGATCTGCCCGGCCGCGCTGGTCTTGATCCCGAGGATGGAGTGACGCGTGGTCTGCGCCTTGTGCGAGGTGATCGCGAGCTTCTGGCCGAGGATGCGGTTGAGCAGCGTCGACTTGCCGACGTTGGGACGTCCGACGATGGCGACGGTGCCGCAGCGACCGGTGATGGCGTCAGTCATGTTCGAGGGTCTCCAGCATGGCCTCGGCGGCCGCCTGCTCGGCACGGCGTCGGCTGGTGCCGAGGCCACGGGTGGTCAGCTCGGCGTCGTTGAGCGAGCAGACCACGGTGAAGGATTGGGCGTGCTGATCGCCTTCGATGGCGATCACCGCGTATTCCGGCAGCGGTCGGTGCCGGGCCTGCAGGAACTCCTGCAGCCGGGTCTTGGGGTCCTTGCCGGAGCGCGAGATGCTGGTCTGCGCCAGGCGCTCGGCGAACAGGTTAGCCACCACGGTATTGGCCACCGCGAAACCGCCGTCGAGATAGACGGCGCCGAGCACCGCCTCCAGGGCATCGGCGAGGATGGAGTCGCGGGCGTGACCACCGGTGCGCAACTCCCCTGCCCCGAGGCGCATGTAGTCGCCCAGCTCGATGCCGCGAGCGAGCTTGGCCAGCGCCTCGCGCTTGACCAGGCTCGCGCGCAAGCGGCTGAGGGTACCCTCATCGGCCTCGGGGAAGCGATGACCGAGCGCCTCGGCGATCAACAGCCCGATCAGGGCATCGCCGAGGAACTCGAGGCGTTCGTTGTTGGTCGGGCCGGCGCTACGATGCGTCAGGGCCTGTTCGAGCAATTCCGGCCGCGCGAATTCGTGCCCGAGCACACGCGCCAACCGTCTGGGATCTGCATTCACTGAGTGCTGATTTCCACCTGATTGTGGAACGTCAACACAGCATCGACGTTGAAGAACAGATGCGTGCGACGTTCGTATTCGAGGACCACGGTCAATCGATCGGCGTCGGTTCGCTTGAATTCGAAGTCCTGCGCCGAGACCACGTCGATCCCATTGATATCGAGATTGCGCGCGAGATAACCACTAATCTTGCGCGTGCTGTTACCCACCGGCTGGACCGGATCCTGTAGCCCGTCCATCACCGACTGGATGGTCAGGTTCTGCATATAGACCGGACCGAGCTTGAGCACCAGGGTGATGAAGAAGGCGGCGATCACCACCAGGATCATGAACGAGAGCAGACCGAGGCCGTGTTGTCGGGTCACTGGCGCGGTGTGGGTCGGTAGCGGCATGGTTCAGCTCCTCAATCGATACCGTCGCCGAGACGCGACCAGGCGATCGGCAGACCGTCGCGGGCCCCGTCCCAGTGCATCCAGATGCCGAACGCCTTGCCGACCAGGTTCTCCTCCGGGACGAAGCCCCAGCAACGGCTGTCGTTGCTGTTGTCGCGGTTGTCGCCCATCACGAAGTATTGCCCCTCCGGCACCTTGACCGGCCCGAAGGCCAGTACCCGGCAGCCGGGCGGCAGATCGGGGGCGCGTGAACGGGTGAGGATGCTGTGCTCGACGCCGTCGAGGCTCTCAAGGGCCTCGCGCGCGCCGGTCATGACCTGCCCGGAGCCGACACCAGTGTAGCGCCCGAGCGGTAGCTGGGCCACCGGCTCGCCGTTGAGATAGATGGTCTTGTCGCGATAACCGACGACATCCCCGGGCAGCCCGATCACCCGCTTGATGTAGTCGGTCGAGGGATCGAGGGGGAAGCGGAACACCACCACGTCGCCACGCTCGGGCTCGCCGATGTCGACGAACTTGGCGTTGACCACCGGCAGACGCAGCCCATAGGCGTACTTATTGACCAGGATGAAGTCACCGGTGAGCAGGGTCGGCATCATCGAGTTGGAGGGGATGCGGAAGGGCTCGACCACGAACGAGCGCAGGATCAACACCGCGAAGATCACCGGGAAGAAGGCACGCGCATACTCCACCACCACCGGCTCCTTGACCGGGGCGCCACCGGCAGCGGCACGACGGCGCGGGGCGAGCCAGCGCGCATCGATCAGCCAGATCGCGCCGGTCACCACGGAGGCCAGCACCAGGAAGGCGGGAAAGTCGAAGTTGGTCATTGCGTCTGCAGGGTCTCTTGGTCCTTAGGGGATGGTCCGTGCCCCGGGGGGCGACAGGCGACGGCGGGCGCGTCCACCCAGACGGGCGAGCGGCGAGTGATGGGCACCGGGGCCGCGCGCACCGGGCACGCGGCCGGCGGGCTCAATTATCCTTGCCGACCTGGAGCACGGCAAGGAAGGCCTCCTGGGGGATCTCGACCTTGCCGACCTGCTTCATGCGCCGCTTGCCGGCCTTCTGCTTCTCGAGCAGCTTGCGCTTACGGGTGGCGTCACCGCCGTAGCACTTGGCGGTGACGTTCTTGCGCAGCGCCTTGACCGTGGTACGGGCGATGATTTTGGTGCCGATGGCCGCCTGGATGGCGACCTCGAACATCTGTCGAGGGATCAGCTCCTTCATCCGCTCGGTGACCTCGCGTCCGCGCGATTGCGACTGCGAGCGATGGACGATCGAGGACAGCGAATCGACTTTGTCGCCGTTGATCAGCACGTCGAGCTTGATCAGGTCGGCGGCCTCGAAGCGCTTGAACTCGTACTCGAAGGAGGCGAAGCCACGGCTGACCGACTTCAGCCGATCGAAGAAGTCGAGCACCACCTCGCTCAGCGGCAGGTCGTAGGTCACCTGCACCTGGCCGCCGAGATACTGCAGGTTCTTCTGTACCCCGCGCTTCTCGATACAAAGCGTGATGACCGCGCCGAGGTAGTCCTGTGGGACCAGGATGTGGGCCTCGATGATCGGCTCGCGGACCTCGGCGATCTGGTTCGGCTCGGGCAGGTTGGCGGGGTTGTCGACCTTGACCAGCTCGCCGTCGTTGCGCAGCACCTCGTAGACCACGGTGGGCGCGGTGGTGATGAGATCGAGGTCGTACTCGCGCTCGAGCCGCTCCTGGATGATCTCCATGTGGAGCATGCCGAGGAAGCCACAGCGGAAACCGAAGCCGAGCGCCTGGGAGACCTCGGGCTCGTAGTAGAGCGCGGCGTCGTTGAGGCGCAGCTTGCCGAGCGCCTCGCGCAGGTCCTCGTAGTCGTCGGTGACCACGGTGTAGAGCCCGGCGAAGACGCGTGGACGCATCTCCTTGAAGCCCGGCAGCTTGGCGCCGGGATTGTCGGGGTGGGTGATGGTATCGCCCACCGGCGCGCCGTCGATCTCCTTGATGCCGGCGATGAGGAAGCCGACCTCGCCGGTAGAGAGGCACTCGCGGTCGGTTTTCTTCGGGGTGAAGACGCCGACCGCGTCGACCTGATGGGTACGCCCGGTGGACATCATCTGGATCTTGTCGCGCCGATGGATCTCGCCGTTGACCACCCGCACCAGCGAGACCACGCCGACGTAAGGGTCGAACCAGGAGTCGATGATCAGCGCCTGCAGCGGTGCCTCGCGATCACCCTCGGGCGCCGGGATGCGCTCGACCAGCGCCTCGAGGAGATCGGGGATGCCGAGACCGGTCTTGGCGCTCACCCGCAGCGCGTCGGTGGCCTCCAGACCGATGATCTCCTCGATCTCGCCGATCACCCGCTCGGGTTCGGCCGAAGGCAGGTCGATCTTGTTGAGCACCGGCAGCACCTCGAGCCCCTGGTCGATCGCGGTGTAGCAGTTGGCTACGCTCTGCGCCTCGACACCCTGGGCGGCATCGACCACCAGCAACGCCCCTTCGCAGGCGGCCAACGAGCGCGACACCTCGTAGGAGAAATCGACGTGCCCGGGGGTGTCGATGAAGTTGAGCTGGTAGGTCTCGCCGTCGCGTGCCTGATAGTTCAGGGTGACGCTCTGTGCCTTGATGGTGATCCCGCGCTCGCGCTCAAGGTCCATGGAATCGAGCACCTGGCTCGACATCTCACGATCGGTCAAGGCGCCGCTGACCTGGATGAAACGGTCGGCGATGGTCGACTTGCCGTGATCGATATGGGCGATGATCGAGAAGTTGCGGATGTGGGAGAGATCGGTCATCGGGATTGCGTGTGCGCCCAGCGGCTGATGAATGCGAGTGACCGTGGCACTGCGCCACTAAGGGCGTGGTGCCACGACAGGTAGCCGCTCATCTTACCAGAGGCGCCGGGGGCGGTACATCAACCGCCAGCCGCTAGCGACCAGCGACCAGCGACCAGCGACCAGCGACCAGCGACCAGCGACCAGCGACCAGCGACCAGCGAAGGATAGCGACGCGGGCCGAGGTCGATGACGCCTGGGCTGTCAGTCCGCCTCGGGGATACGGATGGCAAAGAACATTCGTCCCTCGCCGCGCTGCACCAACACCGCCACCGAGCGCCCCGACTCGATCCCGGCGAGGACCTGCTCGAAACTGACCGGATCGGTGACCGGTTGGCCGTCGAGCATCAGGATCAGGTCACCAGCGCGCAGCCCGGCGCGCTCGGCCGGCCCTGGTTCGATGGCCTCGACCATCACCCCGCCCTGTTCGATACCGAAATGCTCACGCTGCTCCGGGGCGATGGCACGCACCACCAACCCGACACGGTTGGCGGGGGTCGTCTCGGCATCGGTGCTGGCGTCGAGGGGGTCCTCCTCGGGCAGCTCGGCGATGGTCACCGAGAGTGTGACCCGCTCACCCTGGCGCAACACCTTGATCTCGGCCTCGGCGTCGATCGGCATCGCCCCGACCAGCGGCGGCAGGGCACTGGAGGTGAGTACGTCTTTGCCATCGAAGGCGAGGATCACGTCACCCGGCTGCAGCCCGGCGGCTGCAGCCGGGCTACCGGGCAGCACCTCGGCGACCAGCGCCCCACGCGGTTGCTTGAGCCCGAAGCTCGCCGCCAACTCACGAGTGATGTCCTGGATCATCACCCCGAGCCAACCACGGGTCACTCGCCCCTTGGTCTTGAGCTGTTCGACGACATCCATGGCGACGTCGATCGGGATCGCGAACGACAGCCCCATGAAGCCGCCGGTACGGCTGTAGATCTGGCTGTTGACGCCGACCACACGACCATCGAGATCGAACAGCGGTCCGCCCGAATTTCCCGGGTTGATGGCGACATCGGTCTGGATGAAGGGGACATAGTTCTCCGTCGGCAGGTTGCGCCCCTTGGCGCTGACGATACCGGCCGTGGCCGAGGACTCGAAGCCGAAGGGCGAGCCGATCGCCAGCACCCACTCACCGACCTGAAGGTCCTTGGACGAGCCGATGCGCACCGCCGGCAGGTCCTCGGCCTCGACCTTGAGCAGGGCGATGTCGCTGCGCTTGTCGGTACCGACCAGGTCGGCGACGAATTCGCGCCGGTCACTGGTGCGCACCACGATCTCGTCGGCCCCCTCGACGACGTGAGAGTTGGTCATCACGAAACCATCGGAGGAGACGATGAACCCGGAGCCGAGCGAGCGCGACTCGCGATCCTCGGGCAGCTCGCCCTCGTCCCCGAAGAAGCGATCGAAGAAATCGCGCAGCGGCCCCTCGTCGGGCAGGTCGGGGATGGTGAAGCCGTGCATCTCGGAGAGGTTCGAGGTGTGTTGCTTGGTGCTGATATTGACCACCGAGGGGCCGTTCTCGGCAACCAGGCTGGCGAAGTCCGGCAGGGTGCGCCCGACGGCCAGCCCCGGCGCCAAGGCGCAACAGAGCAAGGTGGTCAGAGCGAGCGAGAGGCGGGGTTTCGAGCGCATGGTTGCTCCTCAAAGATTCGTCGATGCGGCCGGAGCCGCCTGGGCTGGCGGATTCGCGGATGCCCGAGGACGCAGGCGCTTGCCGTCAGGACTCGAGGAAGGTCACCTGCGGCGGCTCGGGGGCGAGCCGGCGGACCACCTCCGGCTGACGTGACGGATCCCGGGCCAGAGCGCGACTGTAGCCGCGAAGCCACACCAGTGCGAGAGTAAGACCCAAACCGGCGCCGAGCAAGCCCACCGCATCGGCATTGGCGCCACCGAGTGCGTTTCCTGCCACTGCCCCCAGCACCAATCCCAGGGTGGGGGCCAGATAGGCCGCCAGTGACAGCCGCAACACCCCCTGTGCGGAGATTGCCAACACGACCTCGTCGCCAACCTCGGCGCCGATCCGATCACGCGCGCGGACCTTGGCCAGGCGCCGCGAAAACAGGCGTTCGAGCAGCGAGGTACCGCAAGCGCCACGCGCTGCACAGCCACCACAGACGCTCTGCCGTTGGGTCTGGACCCAGAGATGATCGCCATCGCGCGCGATCACCCGTCCTTGTTCCTCGATCATGGTGTCAGTCCTCGACGAGCCGGCGCACACCGGCGACGGCCGCCTCCACGGTCGCCGCCGGCACCTCGCCGACGGCGGTGATCTGATAGCCGGCCAGGCGCCGTCCGGCGGCGTGCACAGCACCGATGTTGGTTGAACCCTCGAGCCCCGGCGCGGGCGTCTGCTCGACATAGATCGAGTAGGCCGAGAGTCGATCGGTGAACAGGAAGTGGTCGACGACGACACCATCGTCTTGTGGGATGCGGTGATGGATCACCAACTGGAAACCGGGCGGCTGCCCCTCGAAGCGCCACTGTGGCGGGGGCTCGGTCACCGGTGCCTCGCGCACCCCCTGCGGGGCGGCCTCGGGCTCGGTGCCGTCGGCGGGATGGAAGGTGACCGTGGCGAACATCAGCTGTTCGAGTGCCTGCTCGGTGCGGTCGATCAGGTCGGATTTGAGCGGTAGCGCGGTCTCGCGATCGATGTGGAAACGATAGCCGTATCGCAGCGCATCACGCGGGATGATACCGATCACCTCGGTATCGCGACCGGCAACCCGGCCCTGCCCTAGGCGCTCGATACGATAGTGATCGCCGAGCCGCTCGGGATCGATGCCGTTGGTGTCGATCAGGCCGGCGCCACTGCCGGCGCTCTGTACCGAGATGCCGTGACCATCACGCATGGTGCAGTTGACCCGACGCGAGTCACGCGAGAGCGCACGCACCGGGCCACTGAGCGCGACCAACCGCTCCTGGGTATAGCCGGCGGCGACACGATGGATTAGGTGCAGGGTCTCGAGCTGGTTGTCGTGGAGATAGATCAGGGTGCCTTCGTAACTGAGCGCACGTAGCGCCTCGGACATCCGTTCGAGCAGTTCGCCGACCGGGGTGTCTGACCCCGCGGCAGGCGCTTGCTGCGTGGTCGCGACAGACCAGGGCGCGAGTAGACACAACAACGCACCGAGACAGAGCGCCGCCGCCCAGGAGGAGCGATGACTAGCGGGGCGATTCATAACCGACAAAGGTCGCATAAGGCAGCATGCCCTTGGCCCCACTGACGGAGGCGGTGTCTTGATGGGTGACTAGAAACAGGTCGAGCTTGTTGGCGAGATCCGGACGATCGATCCCCCAGCGCCCGTCGCCGACGGTCGTGACCATCGTCGGCGGCGGTGAGACGGGCTGGTGCTGCGCGGTGGTCGGGAAGCCCCCCTCGAGGTGATCCCCCCCCTGGAAGAACAGCGGCGGCACCGCAAACACGGCGACGAAGGCCGCCGTCGCCGCCAGCGCCATCCCGGCCACCGGCGCCAAGGCGCGGCGCGGCTGGAAGCGATGACGCTGGTGGAAGACCAGGGCATCGGCCATCACCCGTTCACGCACCGCATCGGCCACCTCGGCATGCGGCGGATCGATCCGCTCGCCACGGATCGCATGACCGATCATCTGGTAGCGCGCCCAGGTGTCGCGCAACTCGTCATCGTGCGCCAGGGCATCGAGCAGGCGCCCGGTACTGGCGGTGTCGAGTTCGCCGTCTTGCAGTTCGGAAAGTCGTTGTCTTAGCTCGGTCATTGGTTCACGCCTGCGCTGGGTTGTGTCGCTGTCTCGGCCTTGCACCTTGGTCCACGCACCATCGCGCGAGCCGAGCGCTGGGCCGCCCCGGGCCCGGACGGCCATGCCGCACGGGCGATTCACGCCCAGACTTTAGGGTCTGAGCAAGGGCCGTAATCGCTTGTCGATGGCGTCACGCGCCCGAAAGATACGCGAGCGAACGGTGCCGATCGGACACTCCATGGCATTGGCGATCTCTTCGTAACTCATGCCCTCGAACTCTCGCAACACGATCGCCGTGCGCAAATCATCGGGCAGGTCGTCGAGCGCCCCCTGAACGGCGCGGGCGATTTCGTCGCTGAGCAGCTCGCGCTCGGGCGTGGCACCGTCGCGCAGCCGTGACCCTCCCTCCATCTGCTCGGCCACCTCGGCCTCGACGTCACCACCCGGCGGGCGCCGCCCCTGGGCGACGAGGTGGTTCTTGACGGTATTGACGGCAATCCGGTAGAGCCAGGTGTAGAAAGCGCTCTCGCCGCGAAATCCCGGCAAGGCCCGGTAGGCCTTGAGGAAGGCATCCTGGGTGACATCCATCACCTCCGCCGAGTCGCGCAGATAGCGCGAGATCAGATTGGAGATCTTCTGCTGATATTTCAGCACCAAGAGGTCAAAGGCGCGTTTGTCACCCGACTGGGCACGCCCGACCAACTCCTGATCGGCCTGGCGCTCAGACATGGATCACGACCGCCGGTCCCCTGACCATCGGCTCCGTTGGCATGGACAGCTCCCCGATTAGGAAGTTCTTCGAGTGGGGCCACAATTGCATCCGCACTCTCGCAAATCAAAGCGTCCAATCCTGACCGGAATCGGCCACAGCGGCAAGTCCGTGTGACCTCGCACACCCTTTCGGCTGGTCCCGACCAATCGCCCCGACGCGGCGATCACGTACGTAACGGACTGGATTTCACGGCGCCAGCGGCATAAAAATGAAGATCAGCCCGCGGCCACCGTCGTGACGACGCGACTCGCGCGTCCACCCGAGGCACGGCGCCCAGAATCCATCCTTATTTCCTCATTGCAGCGAGTCCCGACCATGTCAGCAACCGTTCATCGTCACGACGTCCTCATCCTCGGCAGCGGCGCCGCGGGGCTCAGTCTCGCGCTGCGACTCGACCCCGAGCTGTCGGTGGCGGTGGTCTCCAAGCGCGAGCTTGTCGAGGGCAGTACCCGCTATGCCCAGGGCGGGATCTCGGCGGTACTCGACGAGCACGACTCGATCGAGTCGCACGTCCAGGACACCCTCACGGCTGGGGCCCACCTGTGTGAGCGCGAGGCGGTGCGGATGGTCGTCGAGCGCGGTCCCGACAACATCCGCTGGTTGCTCGACCAAGGGGTCGAGTTTACCCGCGACGCGGCCTATCAGAGCACCGGCGGTTATCACCTCACCCGCGAGGGCGGACACTCGCACCGACGCGTGGTCCACGCCGCCGACGCCACCGGCCGAGCGGTAGCAACCACGCTCGAGGCGCAGGTGCGCCAGCGAGACAATATCTCGCTCTACGAGCAGCACATCGCTGTCGACCTGATCACCACCAAGCACCTGCCGGGCAGCCGGGATCATCGCTGTCTCGGCGCCTACATCCTCGATCTCGGCAGTGATCAGGTCGAGACCTTCATGGCCCGGTTCGTGGTGCTCGCCACCGGCGGGGCCAACAAGGTCTACCTCTACACCAGCAACCCCGACGTCTCCACCGGCGATGGCATCGCCATGGCCTGGCGCGCCGGTTGCCGGGTGGCGAACATGGAGTTCATGCAATTCCACCCGACCTGCCTCTATCACCCAGAGGCGCATTCCTACCTGATCACCGAGGCGCTGCGCGGCGAGGGCGCGCGGCTGCTGCTCCCCGATGGCGAACGCTTCATGCCGCGCTTCGACGAGCGCGCCGAACTCGCCCCGCGCGATATCGTCGCCCGCGCCATCGACCACGAAATGAAGCGTCTCGGCGCCCCTTGCGTCTATCTCGACATCTCCCATCGCCCGGCCGACTTCATCATCGAGCACTTCCCCACCATCCACGCCCGTTGCCTCGAGCTGGGCATCGATATCACCCGCGATCCCATCCCGGTGGTCCCGGCCGCGCACTACACCTGTGGCGGGGTAATGGTCGACCGCCACGCCCGCACCGACCTACCCGGACTCTATGCCAGCGGCGAGACGGCCTACACCGGGCTGCATGGCGCCAACCGCATGGCCAGTAACTCGCTGCTGGAGTGTCTGGTCTACTCCGAACGCGCCGCCGAGGACATCGCCGCACTGGCCAGCAAGGTCGAGTTCGCCCCCGACGCACCGGACTGGGACGAGAGCCGGGTCACCGAGCCCGACGAAGAGGTCGTGGTCACCCACAACTGGGAGGAGCTGCGCCGCTTCATGTGGGACTACGTCGGCATCGTCCGTACCACCAAGCGGCTGCGTCGCGCCAAGCGCCGCGCCGATCTGCTCGCCCACGAGGTGATCGAGTACTACGCCAACTTCCGGGTGAGCAACGACCTCATTGAGCTGCGCAACCTGCTCGAGGTCTCCGAACTCATCATCCAGTCGGCACTGCGCCGGCGCGAGAGCCGGGGGCTGCACTACACCCTCGACTTCCCGCGCCGCGACGCCTCGCAACGGACCCCCACCATCCTCATCCCTGATCGCTACGTCCCCCGCGCACGTCACTGACACGCCCGGCGAGGCGAACTGCACCCGGGGCTGACCCCGAATGCGTCCCGAGTCACGACGAGGGGCGCCGATCCCTGCATATAATTGGCCGGATGCGCTCCGCGCCAGACCGTAAGCCACCCGGCCCCGCCGGGTGGCAGCGGCGCCGGGGCCCGTACCATTGCCCGGAGCCCGTCATGACAGACCTACCGGCGGCCCGCCGCGGCCTGCCCCCCGCCTCTTCGCACACCACCCACCGTGGCACCGGGATACCGCCCCGGGGGGGGCCCGGATGAGTTGGGCGCCCCCCCCCGGATCCTCACTCCGTCACCTGTTACCGCTGTTTGCGGCCATCCTCGTGTTGCTGATGGCTGCCTTCTCGACGCTGCTGTGGTGGATTCAGGAGCAGCGGCTCGATGAACTCGTCAGCGCCGAGGTCGACGAGACGGCCGCTGTCTTCGGCGCGGTCCTGGAGGACCAGTCGAGATGGCTCGAGACCCTCGCCGCCTCGGTGGCAATGGATGCAACGACCCGTAACGCGCTGGCGACACGCAACATCACGCAGCTCGATCAACACTGGCGCGCCATGTTCAAGCGGTTGCGCCGACACAATGGCATCACCCACGTCTATTTCCTCGACCCTGGCAGACGCGTCCTGTTGCGCCTCCATGCCCCGCAGCGTGCCGGTGATCGTATCGACCGCTTCACCACCCGCCAGGCCGAGCGCACCGACGCCGCCGCCCAAGGGCTCGAACTCGGCCCCCTCGGCACCTTCACCCTCAGGGCAGTCCACCCGGTCCGCCTCCAGGGCGAGCGGATCGGTTATGTCGAGGTCGGCAAGGAGATCGAGGACATCCTCGACGCCCTGCAGCTTCCCAGCGAGGTCGGGCTCGCGGTGCTCATCCGCAAACACCGACTGGAACCCGAGCAGTGGCGATCCGGCATGCGGATGCTCGGGCGCGGCGATGACTGGGGACGCCTCCAGCGCAGTGTGGTGAGCTACAGCTCGGCTGGCGGGCTGCCCCCCGGACTGGAGGCGATGATCGATGATCTCGATCGTCCCGGCGTGCGCCATCTCGATACCGGTCACGAACGGGTCATCGACGGCATCCGCTGGCGACTGGCGCTGATACCGCTGCACGACGCCGCCGGGCGTGCCGTCGGTGACCTGTTGCTGCTCCACGACCTCACCCACGAGGCGGCCGCCTTCGACCGCCACATCCGCACCTGGGCGATCGTCACCACCCTGCTGCTGGGGCTCGCCCTCGGTATCAGTCTGCTGCTGGTGAGACGCACCAACCGTCTGATCCAGCGTCAACAGCGGAGCCTGCTCGAGCACCAGGGCCTGCTGGCCGCGACCCTGCGCTCGATCGCCGAGGGGGTGATCAGCACGGATGCGCAAGGCCGGGTCGTCGATCTCAACCCCACCGGCGCACAGCTCACCGGATGGCAGCCCAGCACGGCGCAGGGACGACACCTGACCGAGGTACTGACACTCCTCGCCCCAGACAGCCGCGACCCGATCGAGCTCCCAGGCGCCGAGACCCTGGAGACCAGGACCACCCACGCCCTGCTGATTGCGCGCGACGGCAAGAGCTGGCCGGTGGTGGTCAGCAGCGCGCCGATCCGCAACGAGACGGGACGTCCCCTGGGGGCGGTGATCGTGTTTCGCGACATGACCGAGGAGCAGCGTGTCCACAGCGAACTCGAACTCAGCCGCGAACGCTACATGCTGGCGATCGACAACAGCAGCGACGGCATCTGGGACTGGGATCTACGTAACGATCAGGTGTTCATCTCACCACGCTGGAAGCAGCAGCTCGGCTTCGCCGACGACGAACTCGCCGATCGCTTCGAGAGTTTCGAGAGCCGGCTGCACCCCGACGAGAAACGCCACGTGCTCGATCAGCTCGCCCGCTATCTGCAACATGCAAAGCAGAGCTATGCCCTCGAGTTCAGGCTCCGGCACCGTGACGGCAGTTACCGTTGGATCCTCTCGCGCGGCCGCGCCCTGCGCAATGCCCAGGGCCAGCCCTACCGCATGAGCGGATCGCACACCGACATCACCGCGCGCAAGGAGGCCGAACGCACCATGACGATGCTCTCGGCGGCGGTCGAGCACAGCGACGACCTGGTCGCGATCCGCGATCAGGCGCTTCGCGTGATCGCTGCCAATCCGGCCTTCGCGCACGCCGTCGGGGCCGCGGACACCGCGCAGGTAGTGGGACGCACCGACGCCGAACTCCTCGGGCTCGACCCGGAGCAGGACCCGGTGCGGGCCACCATGGCCGATGACCGGCAGGCGCAGTCACTGCCCCCGGGGGAGAGCCTGATCCGCGAGCACACGGTGCGCCTGGCCAGCGGCGAGACCCGCACCCTGCTCACTAAGAAGTATCCGATCTACGATCGCGAACAGCGTCTGATCGGTTCCGGCACGCTGTCGATCGACATCAGCGCCCGCAAACGCGCCGAGGATGCGCTGCGCGAGAGCAATGCGGCCCTGCAGACCGCGATCGAGCGTGCCAAGATGGCCAGTCGCGCCAAGAGCCGTTTTCTCTCGAACATGAGCCACGAGATCCGCACCCCGATGAACGGGGTCATCGGCATGCTCGGGCTGCTGCGTGAGAGTCCACTCGACGCCGAGCAGCAGCGTTATCTCGAGATCGCCCAGCACAGTGGCGAGGGACTACTCAAGATCATCAACGACATCCTCGATTTCTCCAAGATCGAGGCCGGTAAGCTCACCCTCGAACAGCTCGATTTCGATCTCATCGAACTGCTCGACGACTTCGTCGCGACCATGGCCCTGCACGCCCACGACAAGGGGCTGGAGCTGATCTGTGGCGCCGCCCCCGAGGTGCCCAGCACCCTGCGTGGCGACCCCGGACGCATCCTGCAGATCCTCACCAACCTGGTCGGTAACGCGATCAAGTTCACCGAGCACGGCGAGGTCGTGGTACGCGTCAGTCTGCTCGACCAGGAGGCCGGCCGGGTCAGGCTGCGCCTGGCGGTGCGCGACACCGGCATCGGCATCGCCCGCGACAAGCGCCAGCTGTTGTTTCGTGGCTTCTCCCAGGTCGACCCCTCGGACAGCCGCCGCTACGGCGGAACCGGACTCGGCCTGGCGATCACTAAACAACTAGTCGAGCTGATGGGCGGGGAGTTGGGCTTCGAGAGCACGGTCAATCAGGGCTCGATCTTCTGGTGCGACCTCCCTTTCGCCTGCCAGTCGGCCAGCCCCGGCGCGCCCGTCACCGCCTCAGCTCGACTGCGCCGGCAGCGCATCCTGATCGTCGACGACAACCGTACCAGCCGCGAGCTGATCGCCGCCCAACTGAGTGACTGGGGGCTGCAGACGGGGCTTGCCGGCGATGGCGAGCAGGGACTCGAGCAACTGCGCCAGGGCGTTCGCCAGGAGCAACCGTTCACCATCGCGCTGATCGATCTGGGGATGCCGGGGATGGATGGTATCGCCCTCGGCGAGACGATCCGGGGTGAGCCCGCGCTGGCCGCCACCGCCCTGGTGATGCTGACCGCCCTGGGGCGTGTGCGCGATACCAGGCGCTGCAGCCGTCATGGCTTCACCACCCACCTGAGCAAGCCGATCCGTCACCGCGACCTGCTGGCGACACTCGAGGCGGCGCTGGCGCCGGCCGAGACAACGCCGCCCACGCCCTCGCCCGCCGCCGCACGCGATCGCCACCCCGCGCGGTTGTTGCTCGCCGACGACAACCTCACCAATCAGCAGGTGGCACTCGGTATCCTCGGTCACCTCGGCTTCGATGCCGATTGCGTGAGCAACGGCCAGGAGGTGCTCGATGCCCTCGCCAGTCGCCACTACGACCTGCTGCTCATCGACGTACAGATGCCGTTGCTCGACGGGCTCGAGACCACCCGGCGCATCCGCGACCCCGCCAACGACCTGCCCGGGCGCGAGATCCCGATCATCGCCATGACCGCCCACGCGCTCGAGGACGATCGCATCCGCTGCCTGAACGCGGGCATGAACGACTATCTGGCCAAGCCGATCGAGCCCGGCACGCTCGCCGCCACCCTGGAGCGCTGGCTGCCGCAGCCAGGGGCTGGCCTCGACACCGCGACACTACTCGAACAGCTGATGGGCGACACCGCACTCGTCGCGCAGGTGATCGAGACCTTTCTCGCCGATCTCCCCGAACGACTCGGCGAGCTTACGCGCGCCCACCAGCAGCACGACCTCCCGACCTGCACCCGCCTAGCCCGGCACATCACAGAGGCGGCGCTCGGGGTCGGCGCCCGACAGCTACAGCAGGCCGCCACCGCTCTCGAGGCGGCCTGTAGCACCGGCGCTGCCACGGCGCTCATCAGCGCCCGCCTGAGCGCGGTCGAGACGGCATTCCACGACCTTCGCATGGCCCTGATCGAGATGCGAGACACCCTGCCCCAGGACGACGACCATGTCAGCTGAACACCCCCCGCCCCACCCCCACGGCCTCCGGGTCGAGCCCCCACAGCGACTCGACCACGCCAGCACCGACCCGATGTCGCCCTGGGGGCGCGCGCTCTGGACACATACCTTCGATGCCTTGCCCGATGCCGTTGCCCTGATCGACCGTCAACGCCGCATCATCCGGGTCAACCGCGCCATGGCCGATCAGCTCGGCCGACCTGCGGCAAGCTTGGTCGGACAACCCTGTCACCTAGTGGTACACGGCACCCACGCGCCACCACACCAGTGCCCGCTGACGCGCACCGAGCAAAGCGGCGAGAGCGCCACTGCAGAACTCTACGAGCCCCGCCTCGGCGGCCACCTACGCATCACCACCACCGCGCTCTATGACGACACCGACGAGTTGGTCGGCTACGTCCATGTTGCCCACAATGTCACCGATCGACAGCTGGCGCGCGAACAGCTCTATCTCCGGCTCGAATGGCAGCGCCTGATCATGGACCTGTCACTGCGCTTTCTCACCACCCCGAGCGAACACCTCGAGGAGGCGATCCACGACGCCCTGGCCAAGGTCGGCGGCTTCATCGATGCCGATCGCGCCTGCCTCTACGCCTACACCGCGGCGGAGGACGACACGCCTCAGCGCATCGCCGCCTGGTGCGATCTCGACATCGCCTCCACGTCCACAACGACGCCTTGGATCCCCAGCACCCTGCTCGAACCCTTGCTGTGCCAGCGCCATGACGGCCCGCGCTTCCTGTTCGCCACGCGCGCCAGCCTCGCCGCCGACGACCCGCTGCGCAGCCAACTCGAGATCCGTGACATCCACACCCTGCTGTTGTTGCCGCTGCGCGATCAGCGTGGCTGCCACGGCTTTCTCGCTTTCTGCACCGCGCGCGCCGATCGCCACTGGGCCGAGGCCGAGATCGACCTGCTGATCCTGCTCACCGAGCTACTGCGCAACGCGCTGCGGCGCAACAGACGCGAGGACGACCTGCGCCAGGCCCGGCTCCAGGCCGAGCAGGCCGCGCGCGCCAAGAGTGCGTTCCTGGCCAACATGAGCCACGAGATCCGCACCCCGCTCAACGGCATCATGGGCATGAGCGATCTGCTGCTCAACACCACGCTGAACTTCGAGCAGCGACGCTACACCGAGATCCTACGGGCCAGCAGTGAGAGCCTGTTGGCGCTGATCAACGGCGTGCTCGATCTCTCCAAGTTCGAGGCCGGCAAGCTCACCCTGCAGTGCGAGCGCTTCGACCTGCGTACCCTGATCGAGGACGTCGCCGAGATGCTCGCCTTCCGCGCCCAGGAAAAGGGCCTGGAGCTGACCTATCACCTCGACGGGCTGGAGCAGCCCTGGCTGTGGGGCGATGCCGGGCGGCTACGACAGGTACTGATCAACCTGGTTGGCAACGCGGTCAAATTCACCGATCGGGGGGAGGTGCAGATCCGCGTCGAGCGCGGTGTCGACGGCCAGACTCGCTTCGAGGTCGAGGATACCGGCATCGGTATCGCCGCCGCCGACCAGGTGACGCTGTTCGAGGCCTTCACCCAACACGACACCTCGCACAGTCGCCGTTATGGTGGCACCGGACTGGGGCTGACCATCTCCAAGCAACTCGTAGAGCTGATGGGCGGCGAGATCGGCGTCGACAGCGTCCCCGGAGAGGGGGCCTGCTTCTGGTTCAGGGTCGGCCTCGAACTCGACGACACCATCCCCGTCCCCGCCCGCTCCGATATCGACGCCCGTCTGTTGATCGTCGATGACCATGCGCCGAGTCGGCGCCTCATCGGCGAGTTGCTCAGGTACTGCGGCTGTCGCTTCAGCGAGGCGGCGACCACCACCGAGGCCTTCAACCTGCTCGATCGGGCGGCGAGCACGAATGATCCCTATCGCATCGTCCTGATCGACCTCTCGCTCAGCAACGATGCCGATGGCTGCCTCTTCGCCGAACGCCTGCGACATCATCCACGTCTAGCCGAGACCGCGCTCGCGCTCCTGGTCCCGCTCAACCGCCACGAGGTCCCCAGCCGCCCCGACTGCCACTGCGACCTCTACCTCACCAAGCCGGTGCGTGCCACGCACCTGCGCCAGGGGCTCGAACAACTCCTCCCGGAGCGACTCGCACCCGCCTCCCCGCCGCCGCTTCACCCCACTCCAGCGGGGCAATACCGTATCCTCCTCGTCGAGGACAACCCCACCAACCAGGTCGTCGCCCGCGGGCTACTCAACAAGCTCGGTCACTCACGAGTCGACCTCGCCAGCGATGGTTATGACGCACTCGATGCGCTCACCCACGCGGACTACGACCTGGTGATCATGGACTGCCAGATGCCCGGTTTGGATGGCTTCGAGACTGCGCGGCGCATCCGCAGCGGCGCGGCCGGCACCGCCTGCGCCAAGGTGCCGATCGTGGCGATGACCGCACTCACCCAGGCCGGAGATCAGGCCCGCTGCCGCGAGGCCGGGATGAACGCCCACCTCTCCAAGCCGATCCAGCCCCGGGCACTCGCCGCCGTACTCGAGGCCCAGCTGGCATCGGCGCCGGCCGCACCAGAGGCACAGAGCGCCACGGAGGCCGAGGAGGTGTTCGTCAGCGCCGAACTGCTCGAGCGGATGATGCATGATCGCGAACTCATACTCGGCGTCGTGCCGCAGTTTCTCACCGACCTCCCTCAGCGCATCATCGAACTCGGACAGGCCCTCGAGGACGGCGATCTCGAGGCGGTCGCCTTCAAGGCCCACAGCATCAAGGGGATGGCCAGCAACCTCTCGGCACCGGCGCTCGAGCAACAGGCCATCGTGATCGAACAGCAGGCCCATGCCGGCGAACTCGACCAGGCCCGAGCCCAACGAGGCGCGCTCGAGGCGCGCCACGCCACGCTCGCACAGACCCTGGCGCAATGGATGGAGTCGCTCTAGGACGTGCCAGCCGCCGCGGCCTCACTGAGCGCGCTCAGATAGCGGGTGCAGACGGCCGCAGCCAGGGGCTTGGAGTAGAGGTATCCCTGCCCCAGGCGGCAACCGTGATCGAGCAGGAAGCGGCACTGCGCCGGGGTCTCGACGCCCTCGGCCAGGACCTCCAGCGACAGGCTCTCGGCGAGCGCGATGATCGCCTTGGTGATGGCCACGTCGCTGGCGTCCTCCGGTAGCTCGGAGACGAAGGAACGATCGATCTTGAGCTTGGTGAAAGGCAGGCGCTTGAGATAGCTCAGCGAGGAGTAACCGGTACCAAAGTCATCGAGCGCCACCTTGACCCCGAGCGCACGCAAGCGTTCGAGCTGCGGGATGACCTGGTCCGAGGCCCGCATCATCACCGACTCGGTGACCTCGAGTTCGAGCATCGCCGCCGCCAGCCCGGTCTCCTGCAGGGTGCGTTGAATCACCCCGATCAGGTCGTGATCGGCGAACTGCTTGGTCGAGAGGTTGACGCACATCATCGCCTCCTCCGGCACCAGCCCCGCCTGACGCCACTCGGCCATCTGCCGGCAGGCCTCGGTCAGCACCCAACGTCCGAGCGGGATGATCAGACCGGAGTCCTCGGCCAGGGGGATGAACTTGTCCGGCGCCACCAGCCCCAGCTCCGGGTGCTGCCAACGCACCAGTGCCTCGAGCCCGTGGAGGCGCTCGCCATCGAGTTCGAGTTGGGGTTGGTAATACAGCACGAAGGACTCGTCGGCGAGTGCCTGGCGCAGATTCCCCTCAAGCAACACTTGCTCGAAGGCGTGCACCGTCAGCTCGGCGGTGTAGTAGGCAAAGCCACCACCGCCGCCGGCCTTGGCGCGATAGAGCGCGGCGTCGGCGTTACGAATCAGATCATCGCCACGGGCGCCGTGCTCGGGATAGAGGCTGATTCCGATACTCGCACCGAGCACCAGGGTATGCCCCTGTAGCTCGAACGGCGCGGTGAAGGCTGCGTTGATACGGTGCGCGGTGGCAGTCGCCTGTTCGCGATCGCGCAGCCCTCGCAGGATGACCCCGAACTCATCGCCGCCCATCCGGGCCAGGGTATCGCCAGCCCCGAACAGGCCACGCAGACGATTGGCGACACGCTTGAGGATTCGGTCGCCGTCGCTGTGATCGAAGCTGTCATTGATGTGCTTGAAGCGATCGAGATCGATGATCAGCACCGCCAGCGCGTCGCCGCGCATGCGGGCCTGCTCGATGGCAAAGCCCAGCCGCTCGGAGAACAGCGCCCGATTGGGCAGGCCGGTGAGCAGGTCATAACGGGTGAGCTGGGTGTTGGCCTGATCGCTGGCCTCGAGCCGGGCGAGCAGGTGCAATCGCTCGGTGATCTCGCGCGAGACCTCGATGATACCGATGACACGGGCGTCATCATCATAGAGCGGGCTGGCGACGACCTCGAAGCTGCGGGTAAGGCCCGCCTCGTCGGTGTGTTGATGCACCACCTTGCTCGGCGCCTGGGTCTCGATGACCCGTTGCAACGGACAGCGATGCTGGACATCGCCACAGGGCTGTTTGCGCCCCTGCCACAGCTCATGACAGCTGATCCCAGGCTCCAGGCCGCGGTCGCGCACCAGCTCGCGCGCGACCCGGTTCATCCGCAACACCTGGTAGTCGAGTCCGATGACCAAGATCGGATCATCGATGCCATCGATCACATGCTGCAGGAAGGCGCGCTCCTCGTGCAGCGCCCGGGCACGCGCCAGGGTCTGGACCGACATCCGATTGAAGGCACGCGCCAGGTCATCGAGTTCGTCGCCACCGGCACAGGGCAGTGGCGCCACCTCACGCTCTGCGGCCAGGGCATGGGCGGCGGTCTCCAACCGCACCACCTTGTCGACCACGAAGCGCTGGAGCAGGATGCCACCGACGAGCAGCATCAACGGGAAGATCACCAGCTGATCGAGCATCGAGCCGACCCACATGGTCTCGGCCCGCGCCTCGACCACGGTCTGAGGGATGCGGACGCCGAGGATGCCACGTAGCTCACCGGGCTGGTACCCAAAGCCGCCGTCATAATGGGCCGCGATCGGCGCGGGTGCATCGGCGCGTGCCCCATGACAGGCCAGGCAATCGGGTTCGACCCAGATCGGTTGGGCATAATGATAGAGGCCGGCTCCAGAGGCATCACTGCGCTCGACCAGACGATCGCGGGCGTCCGGGTTGCGTTCGAAGAAACGGATCGCCTCGATCTCATCGGGATCGGCCTGATGCCCCGGACTGCGCGCGCGTAGGGTAACGGTCTCGAAATGCAGCCCGCGCGCACCGCCCTCCCCTTGGACCGCCTCGGCCAGGCGACCGATCACCGGCTGCGGGAGGAAGCCACTCCCAGCCGGGGGCGCATCGGTAAGAGAGCGATAATGGCCCCGGTGGGCGGCCAGCAGGACCGTGTGCAGGGTCCTGGCGTCGTCACGGACCTGTTCGAGCACGAGCTGGCGCAGGGTGTGCTGGTGATCGATCTGCAGGGCGAGAAAACCGGCCAGGACCACGACACCGACCCCCAGCCACAGCTTGAGCTGTAGTCGAGACAGGCGCATTCGGCTCATGTTGTGGACGTCTCGGACATCGTCATCTCGGCACGCGGCATCCTGGCCCGCCGCTGACCTCGCCGGTCCAAGCCAGGATTGAAGAGGCATTGCAAGGCGCCCGCCCGAAAGCAAGGGGAGCGAGTCGTGCCAAGGTATGTCACATCCGCCCCGCCGACAAGCCGTCGACATCAGCCGAAGTGTGATTCTGCGAAGTGGTTGCCCCGGCGCAACGGCAGAGGCGGTACGCGACTACCAGCGATACTGGGCCTCGACCCGTGAGCCGGAGGGATCGATATCGACCGACTCGCACAGACCCCGCACCAGCGCCAACCCCCGCCCCCAGGGACAGCTGGCATCCGGACTCGGGAAGTGTTCGGCATCGAGATTGAAACCACGCCCGCTATCGCTGACCGAGATCACCACCAAACCGCCATCGGGCTGTGGCTCGAACCGGACCTCGACCCGCACCCAACCCTGGCAGCCCTCGACCAGCCGGGTCGAGCGCTCACGATAATAGGCCTCGAAGCCATCGGCAGTGCGCTTCATCTGCGAGGAGAGGCCGAGCACCCCGTGTTCGAGGGCATTGGCATAGAGTTCGGCGAACACCGTCTCCAGCGCCCCTTCCTGGGTCTCGAGCCCATCGAGCAAACCGAGCGGCCCGAGTGCGGCGCGCAGCGAGGGTGGATTGCCGATCTGCCCGTCACGCAACTCCAGCGACCAGTTCCAACTGCCGCTGCTGCCACGCACCAACTGGCCGCTGGCCACCGGCATGGTGGCAGCATCGAGCGGACATTCGAGCAGGGCGATGTCATCGAGCTGCTCGGTCTGCTCGCAGTGACGATCGAGCGCCTCGACCAGGGTCGGCAACAGCGCCTCGTCGGGACGCCAGCCGTGGAGCAGCTCCATCAACCCCCGCTCGATGAACATCCGCCCATCGCGATCGAGCGCCTCGAGCAGACCATCACTCATCAACAACAAACGATCGCCGGGAGAGAGCGCGAGTCGGTGGCGCGGCTCGCGCGTCGGGAACTCGGGTTGGATGCCTAGCGGCAGGGCGTGCGAGGAGAGCTCGACGAGGGCCGCGCGGGTACGCAGCCAGCCACTGGGCATGCCTCCGTTCCACCAATACAGGGCATCGCCCGAGGCGGGGATCGAGACCAGCACCGCGGCCATGAAACGGTCGGCCGGCAACACCTGATGGAGCTTGCGATTGATCGCCGCGAGTACCCGCGCATCGTCGGCACCACGCCGCGTCAGGGTGTGGAAGATGTCGGCCACCGGCAGCGCCCCGAAGGCAGCGGCCAACCCATGGCCGGTGAAGTCCCCGAGCAGGATCCGCAACCCGCCATCGGGTAGCCGCTGGGTCAGCACCAGATCACCGTTGAACAGTGCCGCCGGACGCTGTAGCAGCGCCAGGCGCTCGACCTCGGCGTTACGGTTGCCGACGGCGTAGCTCAGCACCCGCTCGGCCAGCGCCTGCTCCTCGTGCTCACGCTCGAGCATCTCGGCGAGGGCGAGTTTCTGCGCCGCGAGCCGTCGGTGCAGATCCCGCACCCGCTCCATCGCCCGAATCCGTGACTTGAGCACCCCGAGACTGAAGGGCTTGGAGAGGAAGTCATCGCCACCGGCGGCGATACAGCTGGTCATCGACTCCTCGTCGCTCAACGCGGTGAGAAAGATCACCGGCACGAAGTCCATGCCCGAGAGCTGCTTGATCCGGGTCGTCGTCTCCAGCCCGCTGAGTTCGGGCATCATCACGTCCATGAAGACGATATCGGGACGCTCGGCGGTAAACAGCTCCAGCGCCACCTCGCCACTGAGCGCCTCGAGCGTGCGAAAGCCCTCGCGCTGCAGCATCCGCGCCAAGAGCCGGCAATTGGCCAATTCGTCATCGACGATCAAGGCGGTCCCACGCGGTGTCTCGGACGGTGCGCCGGCAGCGGCAGGTGTAGCGGGTTCCATGATGTCTCCCGAGCCGCTCAGTCGAAGGCGAACAGACGATCGAAATTGGCGATCTTGAGCACCCGCAGCACATCCCCCTTGGCGTTGACGATACGCACCTGGGCGCGATCACCGCCGGCATGTTCGCGCAGCAGCAGCAGCATGCCCAACGCCGAGCTGTCGAGATAGGTCGCCGCGCCGAGATCGACGATGAAGCGCATGCTGGCCGGCGAGAGGTCACGATAGGCGTCGCGAAAGAGCTTGTGCAACGAGAAGTCGAAGCGACCATCGACGCTGATCTTGACCTCGGAGTGGGTGTCGTCGAGCTGACGTGTCACAGACATGATCTGAGTTCCTGGATTGGGCCGCTGGCATGTCCCTGGACAACGCCGGGCATGGGTTGGATGAGGCACACTATCAGTGCGATCGTTCAGCGGATGCCCGGGCACGCGAGGCCTTGAGCAGCGCATCGCCGATTGCGTGCAACGGGAGTACCGCGCTCGCCGCGCCGCGCTTGACCGCCTCGCCGGGCATCCCCCAGACCACGCTGGAGGCCTCGTCCTGCGCGACAGTATAGACACCGAGATCGTGTAGCTGCTTGAGGCCGGCGGCGCCATCGGCACCCATCCCGGTCAGCAGCGCGGCGCAGGCATTGGTACCGGCGGTGTGAGCGACCGACTCGAACAGGACATCGACACTCGGGCGGTGTCGGTTGACCGGCGCCTTGTCGTTGATCCTGCAGACATAGCGGGCACCATCGCGAGCCAGTTGCAGGTGCCGATCCCCCGGGGCGATATAGACGTGTCCCGGCATCATCCGATCACCCTCGGCGGCCTCCTTGACCACCAGTCCGGTCTGGCGGTTCATCCGCTCGGCGAAGGCGGCGCTGAACCCCGGGGGGATGTGCTGCACGATGGCGATCCCGGGGACATCCGGCGGCAGTCGCATGAGGATCTCGCGAATCGCCTCGGTCCCCCCGGTCGAGGCGCCGATGACGATGATGCGATCGGTGGTGCGGTAATGGCGCAGCGCCGGGGCCTGCGGGCGCGGACGCGGCGGCGCGGCGCCAGCCACTGGCAGCACGGAGTTGGCGCGGATCCGCACGCGCGAGGCGACGCGGATCTTCTCGATCAGTTCGGCGGCATAGTCCTTTAGATGACCGCTGACATCGAGCGCCGGTTTGCAGACGAAGTCGACGGCCCCGAGTTCGAGTGCCTGGAGGGTGACGTCGGCGCCACGCTCGGTCAGCGACGAGACCATCACCACCGGCATCGGCCGCAGCCGCATGAGATTGCGCAGGAAGGTCAGGCCGTCCATGCGGGGCATCTCGACATCGAGTGTCAGGACGTCGGGTTCGAGCGCCTTGATCCGCTCGCGCGCGACATAGGGATCCTGGGCGGTACCCACCACCTCGATGTCGGCGGCGGTGTTGAGCAGCTCGGAGAGCAGCTTGCGCACCAGCGCCGAGTCATCGATCACCAAGACACGAATCGCTCTACCCACGACGATGCTCCCGTCTCTACGTTCAGAACAGTTCGATATCCCCTTCGTCCATCGACTGCTGGGTCACCGAGCGATGAGCCGCCTGCTCGAGTTCGGCCTGGAGGCGTTCGAGCCGCTCACGCGCTGCGGCGACATCGTCGCCGGTCGGATCGATCAACGGCAGCTGGCGCAACTCGGCCGCGAAGCGCTCCATGAAGTCGATCCGAACCTGGGCGCGTGACATCACCTGATGGGCGATATCCTGGAATTGCAGCAACCGGATCGCGTCGGCGACACTGGCCTGGATGCGCTCGACGATCCCGGTGAGTTGGTCGAGCCCCGAGGAGACGTTGCGATTGAGCAGCTGCACTTGCTCGATCATGTCGTCCATCGCCCCCTTGGCAGTGATCGAGGCATTCATGTCCTGCGAGGCCATGCTGGCGACAATGGCGTGGGTATCGGCGAAGAAGCCCTGGGTCTGCTCGACCTGGCTGCGGATCTGCTCGGTGAAGGCCGCCGAGTCCATCGACAGCTTGCGGACCTCCTGGGCCACCACCGAGAAGCCACGCCCGGACTCCCCGGCACGCGCCGCTTCGATCGCCGCATTGAGCGCCAGCAGATTGGTCTGGCGGGCAATCTTGGTGGCGCCATCGAGTCCGTCGAAGATCCCATCGATCTGCGCCGAGAGGTCCTCGATCTGATGGACGACCTGGACGCTGTGCTTGCCCATGTCGATCAGTCGGGCGACATTTTCCTCCAAGAGCTTGCTGTTCTCCTCGAGAAAGACGTTCATGTCGATGTGCGGCATGTCCGCATCATCGCTCTCGTCCTCACTACCGGACATCCCCTGAACTAGACGAACCACCAGCCCCTGCTGGACCTTCGAGGCCTCAGAGAGGCCCTGGAAGCTCTGTTGCAGGTCGTTGGAGGCCTGCTCGACGAGACCGTCGACCTGCCCGATGAGCTCGCGCAGCTCGGTCATCTCGGGGACGATCAGTGCATCGATCTCGCGCACCAGCTCCCAGAGTTCACGATCGGCGCCCGCCTGCGGCTGAGGCTCATGGTGCAGCACGGGTAGTGGCCGTTGAGGCCGCTGCAACGTCCGCCACTGCATCCCGACCCAGGCCAGCACCAGCACCAGCGTACCCAACCAGGGCACCACCCCGGGCAGTAGCAGCTGTTGCAGTAGCACGGCCAGGCCGAGCGAGAGCGGGAGCCAATATGGCTTGAGCTTCGACATATCTCCTCCATGCCAGGCCTGTACTCACTGTCGAGCGCTCACGGCGGCCGGGATCGGTAGCGGATCGGCGGGTACCGACCCGATGGAATTCAAAACAGCTCGACATCGCCCTCCACCTTGGACTGACGCAACCGCTGCCGGTAGGTCAGTTCACGCTCGATGATGGTGTCGTTGTGCAGGCTGCGCAGCCGCTTGACCAACACCTTGCCGGTGGCGGGAAAGAAATAGACCTTGCGCGGATAGTTGCCGAGCAGATCTCGCGCGATCAAGGGTATCCCTTCGGTGTCGAGATAGTCGATCACGAAGTCCGCGTTGCGCTCACCGACCATGTTGTTCTTGAAGCCCGGGAGCACATTGCCGCCACCGAACACCTTGGCCTCGAGATTGTGGCGCCGTGCACCGAGCTTCAACAGCTGGTTGATGAGGATCTCCATGGCGTAGTCGCCATAGCGCATCGAGCGGCCGAAGCGGTTTTCCTCCTCGCGCTTGTCATCGGGCAGCATGAAGTGGTTGATGCCGCCGATGCCACTGATCCGATCGCGTACGCAGGCGCCGACGCAGGAGCCGAGCACGGTCACCATCAATAGGTCTCGGTTGGAGACATAGTATTCGCCCGGCAGGATCTTGACGGCATCGGTGCCGAAGTTCCGGTCGTAGTAGTAATTAGGGGCGAGGATCTCCTCGAAACCGGCGCTCATGGTCACCTCGTGCGTGCTGATGGTCGTGCAACGGGGATACAGACGGTCTGGCCCCGAGGACGAAACAGATCGGCCGCGTGCAGCAGGCTCTCCGAGTGACCGACGAACAGCAATCCCTGTGGATAGAGCAGCGGGTGGAAGTGCTGCATCAGTCGATATTGGGTCGGCTTGTCGAAATAAATCAGCACATTCCGACAGAACACTGCGGCAAAGGGGCCTCGCATCGGCCATGAGTCCTCGAGCAGGTTGAAGCGACGAAAGTGCACCAACGCACGCACCGCCGGATTCACCCGCACCATCCCGGCATGCCCCCCTCGCCCACGCTGGAAGAAGCGTCGCGTGAGGTCGTGGGAGAGGCGTTCGACACGCTCAGCCGAATAGATCCCGGCCCGCGCCTGATCGAGCACGTTGGTGTCGAGATCGGTGGCGAGGATCCGCACCGGAGGGGTCCAGGTGCCGAAGGTGTCGATCATCGTCATCGCCATCGAATAGGGCTCCTCGCCGGTCGAACAGGCCGCAGACCACAGCTTCAGCGGCCGGCGTGTCTGCTGGTGCAGGGCACGGATATGCTCGGCGAGGATCGGGAAGTGGTGCGCCTCGCGAAAGAACGAGGTCAGATTGGTCGTCAGCGAGTTGACGAAGTGCTGCCACTCGTCACCGTCGCTCATCAAGCGCTCGAGATAGTCCTCGAACGAACGCAGCCCGGTGGCGCGGAGTCGACGCGTGATCCGGCTGTAGACCATGTCCACCTTACCGGCATGCAGCGAGATACCGGCATAGGTGTAGATGAGCTTACGAATCCGCTCGAAGTCGTGCTTGGTGAAGGGGAACTCACGCTCGTGCATCGTCTGGGTTCACTGACGACCGCGCCGCGACGCGGTCCCTTCCCTGGACCACTCACCCCGCCGCAGCGGCGGGGCGCACGGATCGATCGACGGTCTCGACCACCGCCGCCCCGCAAACGCGGTCAGAACTCCTCCCAGTCGCCGTCATCGCCCGCCGGTGGCGCCGCCATCTTCTTCGGCTTGGACTGGGCGAGCGGCCGCTTGGTCGCCACCGGGCGTGCCGCGCTCGGACGCACCGCAGGCGTGGTCACCGTCCTCGGCGCCAATCCCTGTCCGCCGAGGCCCTGCTCGACCTTGAACACCGAGACCACCTTGGCCAGGGCGCGGGCCTGTTCCTCGAGCGACTCGGCCGCAGCGGCGGCCTCCTCGACCAAGGCGGCGTTCTGTTGGGTGACGTCGTCCATCTGGGTGACGGCCTGGTTGATCTGCTCGATCCCGGCCGATTGCTCGTCGGAGGCGGCCGAGATCTCGGCCATGATGTCGGTGACGCGCTTGATCGAGGTGACGATCTCATCCATCCGCTCACCGGCCTCGTTGACCTGCGCGGTGCCCGAGTCGACCTTCTCGACGCTATCGGTGATGAGTGTCTTGATCTCCTTGGCGGCGTTGGCCGAACGCTGGGCGAGGTTGCGCACCTCGGCGGCGACCACCGCGAAGCCACGCCCCTGCTCGCCGGCACGGGCCGCCTCGACCGCGGCGTTGAGCGCGAGGATGTTGGTCTGGAAGGCGATGCCGTCGATCACCCCGATGATGTCGGCGATCTTCTTGCTCGCCTCGGAGATCGCCGCCATGGTCTCGACCGAGGCCTGCACCACGTTCCCGCCCTTGACCGCGACCTCGGAGGAGGTCACCGAGAGCTGATTGGCCTGACGGGCGTTATCGGCGTTCTGCTTGACCGTGCTGGTGAGCTCCTCCATCGAGCTGGCGGTCTCCTCCAGCGAGCTGGCCTGCTCCTCGGTGCGCTGACTGAGGTCCTGGTTGCCGGTGGCGATTTCGTTGGAGGCGGTATTGATGGTGTCGACCGACTCCTTGATACGCAGCACCAACTGCTGCAGGTTGGTCACCGTGGTGTTGACGCCGTCCTTGGTCTCGCCGAACAGCCCCGGGTAGTCCTTGGTGATGGTCTGGGTGAGATCGCCCTCGGCGAGCGACTTGGAGACCCGCATCACGTCCTTGAGTCCGACCTCGGTGGTGTCGGAGAGCTGATTGAGCAACTGCGCGATCTCCTGCGCAAAGCCCTGTTTACCGGCCAGCTCGAGGCGCACGCTGAAATTACCCTGGGTGGCGGCATCGACGATGCTGCGAATCTCGTTGACCACATTGTTCATCGACACCACCGAGGCATTGACCCCGGTCTTGGTGCGTCCGAACAGCCCCGGGTAGTCGCGGGTGATCGACTGCGACAGATCCCCCGCGGCGAGCGCGTCGGCCACACGCGAGATGTCCTTGAGACCGGTCTCGGTGGTATCGGAGAGCTGATTGATGTTGACGCTGATATCCTTGCCGAAGCCCTGTTTGTCGGCCAGGTCGATGCGCTTGGAGAAGTCACCCTCGGCGGCCCCTTCAACGACCAGCGCGATCTCACCGACCAGCGACTTGAGCGTCTCCTGCATGCGCTTGAGCGAATAGAGCAGGCTGGTGTCGTCGTCGGGCTTGGTACGGATCTCGTGGGAGAGATCACCGGCGGCGATGGTCTTGACCATCGAGGCGGCATAGCTGGGCTCACCGCCGAGCTGTTTCATCAACCCGCGCACGATCCACAGGCCGACGATGACACCGACTACCAGCGCAATGATGCAGAGCGCCAGCACCTGGGTGGTGGCCGAATCAACGTTCTGTTGGGCCTCTTCGCCGGCCTCACGCATCAATTCGGTCTGGAAGCTGATCAGCGCCGCGATCGCGCGCAGATAGTCACGTTGGGCGTCCTCGACCTCGGTCTCGAGCAAGGCCTTGGCCGCCTCGCGCTGACCGCCGCGCAGCAGCCCCATCAACCGCGCCTGGGCATCGACATAGGACTCACGCGCATCACGCGTCGAGGCCAGCAGGCGCAGCCCCTCGGGTGAGGTGATCATCGACTCGAGGCGATCGAGATCCTTGGTGATCTCGCGGCCATGATGATCGATCGCATCCATCTCACGCTGGGTGGTCAGACGATCGTCATAGACCAGGATGTTGCGCACCGAGCGCGCCACCGCGTTGACGCTGTCGATGACATTGTTGGCATGGACCGTCTTCGGGAACAGGTCCTGGGTGATGGAGTCGATGTTGCGATCGATCCCGTAGATCTTGTTGATGCCAATGAACCCGACGGCCCCCAACAACACCAGCACGATGCCGAAGCCCAGGCCCAAGCGTGTCGCGACCTTCATATTCCCCATGTCGGCTCTCCCGTCATGCTCTCGATTACCGACGCCACCGCACCCGCGGCGACGCGCTCACTCGGCACTCGCGCGTGCCTGGTCGACCAGCCCCATCTCCTCGCTGTTCATCAGCCGCTCGATGTTCACCATGATCACCATCCGCTCCTCAAGCGTGGCCAGGCCATCGATATAGGCGGTATCGAGCACGGCGCCGAACTCCGGTGCCGGACGGATCTGGTCCTGGTGCAGCGCGATCACATCGGAGACCCCGTCGACGACCATACCGACCACGCGTCCGGTGATGTTGAGGATGATCACCACGGTGAACTGGTTGTACTCGACCTCACCGAGATCGAACTTCAGGCGCATGTCGATGATCGGCACGATCACTCCGCGCATGTTGATCACGCCCTTGATGAAGTGTGGCGAGTTGGCGATCTTGGTGACGGTGTCGTAGCCGCGGATCTCCTGCACGTTGAGGATGTCGATGCCGTATTCCTCGTCGCCCAGGGTGAAGGTGAGATACTCGCGCGAGTCCTCGCTGTTGACGGTGGTCGAATCCTGAGAATCTTCGTTCATCGGTTCCTCCACGGGACTACTACTCCTCTTCGGCGGTGGTGGATGACGGTCAAGACGTCTTACGACTGAGCCTGACCAGCGCGTCGACGTCGAGGATCATAGCGACCCGGCCATCGCCCATGATGGTTGCCCCGGAGATCCCCTCGACCTTGCGGTAGTTGGTCTCGAGACTCTTGATCACGACCTGGTGCTGGGCAAGCAGGTCGTCGACCTGCAACGCGGCACGCCCCTCGTTCGACTCGATGATCACCAGGATCGACGCCTCCGGCGCGACCTGCTGCACGCTCAACCCGAAGAGCTGGTGCAAGGCGACGAGCGGCAGATACTCCTCGCCGACATGAACCACGTTGCCCTTGCCGGCCAGGGTCTTGCACTGTCCCGGCTGGGGCCGGATGGACTCACGGATCACCGTCAGCGGAAGGATGAAGGTCTCGTCGCAGACGCGTACCGACATGCCATCGAGGATCGCCAGGGTCAGCGGCAGGCGGATGGTGATGCGCGTCCCCTGCCCCGGCTCGGAGTCGATCTCGACACGCCCGTTCATCGCCTCGATGTTACGGCGCACCACATCCATGCCGACACCGCGCCCGGAGATGTCGGTCACCGCCTTCGCCGTCGAGAAGCCCGGCGCGAAGATCAGCTGCCAGACTTCCTTGTCGGAGGGGTTGTCGGGGAGCGCCACGCCCCGCTCGGCGGCCTTGGCGAGCAGCCGTTCGCGATCGAGCCCGGCACCGTCGTCGCTGACCTCGACGACCACGTTACCGCCGCGATGGCTGGCCGCGAGGACGATCTCACCGGTCTCGGGCTTGCCCTGCTCGATGCGCTGCTGGGCGGTCTCGATGCCGTGATCGATGCTGTTGCGCACCAGGTGGTTGAGGGGATCGGCGAGGCGTTCGATCAGCCCCTTGTCGAGTTCGGTGTCCTCACCGATGAGTCGTAGCGAGACCTTCTTGTCGAGCGCTGCAGCGGTATCACGCACCACCCGAGGAAAGCGATTAAAGACGAAGCTGATCGGCATCATCCGGATCGACATCACCGCCTGCTGCAGGTCGCGTGAGTTGCGCTCGAGGTTGGACAACCCGTCGAGCACCCGCTCCTGGGCGACGGGATCGAGCCCCGAGGCCGACTCGGCGAGCATCGCATGGGTGATCACCAACTCGCCGACGAGGTTGATGAGCTGGTCGACCTTCTCGACACTGACCCGGATCGAGGACTCGCCCTGGGGTTGACGCCGGACGCCACCGGGCTGGCGCCGCGGGGCCGCCCCACTGGGGGGCGGGGGCGATGCGGGTGCCGACTCGGCATTCGCCGGATCGGCCCCAGGCGCCCCCGGCGCCGTCGCGAAGAAGCCGAACCCCTGTTGCAGCTCCTCGCGCTGCCGCGCGGCGGTCTCGGCCACCTGCTCCATCCCCGGGCTGTCGTCGAACAGGCCAAAACCATCGAGTTCCTGATCGCCACTGCTGGGCGCGGCGCCGGGGGCGTCCTCGAAGAGACCGAAACCCGCCTCGTCCGCATCCGCCGCCGCCTCGGCCTGCCCCATGGCGGTGATCTCCACCTCGCTCGGATCACAGAGGAAGTCGAAGATCTCGACGATGGCCTCGCGCCCAGCTGCGGTATGAAGTCGCCAGTTCAGCCGCTCACCGGGCGTGGTGGCGGCCGGGGTATGCTCGAGTTCACCGAGTTCGGCGAGGGCGGCGACCAGACCCGCCTCGCGGTCCGGGGCCTCGAGCAGACCGGCGTTGAAGGTGATGCCCCACCAGGTTCGGGGGTCGGGGTCGACGAGGGGGGAGACGGACTCGGCGGCGGGCAGGTCACCCTGGGCGAGGGTCTCGAGCCGCTCGCAGACGGCAGCGATCTGCGGATCCTCGAACTCGGTGCCCTGTTGGTGGGCGGCGAGCTGGGCCTTGAGTAGATCACCGGCCTGCAGGGTGGTGTCGATGATCTCCACGCTCGGGTGCAGCTCATGCTTGCGCACCCGGTCGAGCAGGGTCTCGAGGATATGGGTCACCCGGGCGACATCGCTGAAGCCAAAGGTCCCCGCGCCGCCCTTGATGGAGTGCGCCGCCCGGAAGATGGCATTGAGCACCTCCGGGTCGGGGGCCTCGATATCCAGCTCCAGCAGCAAGGTCTCCATCTCGGCCAGGTGCTCGCTGGCCTCGTCGAAGAAGACCTGATAGAAACGGGTCATATCGATGGTCATGTCCGCCTCTTTCCGTGTGCGCGGGGGCGCCTCAGCCGATCACTTTGCGAACGACCTCCAGCAGCTTCTGCGGATCGAAGGGCTTGACCAACCAGCCGGTGGCGCCCGCGGCCCGCCCCTGGCTCTTCATGGCGTCGCCCGACTCCGTGGTCAACATCAGGATGGGGGTAGAGCGATAATTGGGCAGCGCGCGCAACTGCTTGATCAGACTCACCCCGTCCATCCGCGGCATGTTCTGGTCGGTGAAGATTAGGTCGAAGCGACCGGCCCGCGCCTTGTCGAGTCCGTCTTGGCCATCGACCGCCTCGGTCACGCTGTAGCCGGCCTCCTTGAGGGTAAAGGAGACCATCTGGCGAATGGAGGCGGAGTCGTCCACGGTGAGAATCGTCTTAGCCATCGAGAGAATGTTCCGAATTCAAGTGTCTCTGTGTGCCCCATCTGGGGACGCCTGGCAGACGCAAAAGCATCTCTTGTCGTCTCGGCGAACCACCCGCGTCACGGCCCTGTCGGATCGTAGCCACCCGCACGCGATACGCGTGCCAAACAGCGTCACAGACCTTTGGGGACACGTCAAGCGAGCATGCGTGCGACATGATCGCGGTGGGGATCGAAGGGGCTGATTTTCCTGGGTTCGAGCCCATACCGGCAGAGGCGAGGCCCCCGGCAGGCGATGGAGAGGATGATACGCGTGCGGCCCTGGAATCGGGCCAAGGTGTGGCATGGCACATGGTGGTCACGGTCTGTTCGTCAAGGCTCCTTGTTCAGCGCTAGCGCCTGGGCTCAATCGACCGCTCATCGGACCAGGGTCGGTCTCGATTGCATGCGCCCTTGCCTCGCGGGGCATCCAGTCTTGGCGACGAAGTGACCGCATCCACACTCGCGTCTCCATAATATAGTCATGATGTGCACAAGACCACCGTCCAATCGCACCCCCTCGAAATCCATGTCCAGACCATCGTCACGCCTCGTCTCTCTGCTCACCCTCGGTGTCCTCACCACAACGCCTCTCCTGGCTCAGCCGCCAGCGGCGCCCGGGGTGATCCCCGATGCCGCCGAGATCTGTCTACCCAATCGGGCCCAGACGACGCCCTCGGCCGACTTCACCCTGATCGAGGAGGGCCAAGCGGTACGCCACCAACCCACCGGACTCGACTGGCAGCGCTGCGCCCTCGGCCAGCGTTGGGACGGGCGCGACTGCGTGGGACGCCCCGGCAGCTGGTCATGGCGTGCCGCCGAGGCGCTGGTCGCCCAACGGGATGACGGCTGGCGCCTGCCGCGCGCCGACGAACTCACCACCATCGTCGAGCGTTGCCACCCCGGCCCCGCAGTCAACCCACAAGTCTTCCCCAATACCCCGGGGCTCATCTTCTGGACCAGCTCAGGCGATACCGGCGGCCTCGATCGAGCCTGGGCGGTAAGCTTCTTCGCCGGCAGCCGCTACCGCATGAGCAAGGAGCAAGAGGGCGCGATCCGCCTGGTACGCGAGGCCCCGGCAGGGGCCGCCGCCCCCTGAGCCCCCCCGAGCCCCTCCGAGCCCGCACCCGGCAATAGTCGCAGCGAGACGCAGGCCTCACGTCCAGAGCGGCCGGTGCGAGCCGGCAACTCGCCTGACACACCCGTCGCCTGTTCGCGGCCCCGATCGCACGCCCCTCGGCGGCCCTCCCCCGACACCACGGCATGAGCCTTGAGAGTCGAGGCAACTGCAAGCCAGTTCAACACGAATCGTGAATAAAAACACAGAATTGTCCCGGGTGACGACCGTGCCTCCGGGAGCGAGAGCGAGGGGACCGATGAGCGCCGACTGCGCCGACTCGATGAGCGCGCGCGGCGGGCGAGCAGGACAAGTGCAGGGGGCGGTGTGCGGACTCTGAAGACCGATACCGGCTCACAGCGAGCGAGGCCGGAGGCGAGCCGGAAGCCGCGACCGCGTCCGTACCGGCGAGGTCGGACGCGGTCACTTCAAACAGACGTCGTGGATCAGGCTCACCAGGGACGATATTCGAGCCCCGGGATCGCCTCTCGGTCGAAGACCTTGGGCAGGCACTGCATCAGCTCCTCGAGCTCGTCGAGCACCATGTGGCGTCCATAGGAGGCCTTGGCGGCATCGATCGGCAGCTCCACCCAATAGCGCGACTCGGCGGGCTCGTAGAGGATCTGCAGCACGTTCTCATCGGCATCGATGATGCCCAGATAATCGTCCTCGCTCTGCAGCCGCGGCACCAGCTGCTCGCGAATCGCCCGCGCGCTCATCTCCACCGCGCTGGCCGAGGAGACGGACTCACCCGCCCGTTCGAACAGATAAAAGACTCGATAGTGCATGGTCGACAGTCATCGCTCCAGTGTAAACGCCGCGAAGACGCATCCATCCCGCGGCCAGATGTTTCCATACGGCACCGTCCCGGCCGGGACCATGGACGAAGCCATGCTATGATCCCGCCCGCAGACGATCGCTCCCTGGCTGTGGCCATCAACCCGGCCATCCCGGGATGCTGATCGATTCCCGGAGCGGAATCAATCGGACGTCCATTACCGCGCGCCCCTGGATGCAGGGTCCCGGGCGTTCGAGCGGTTGTCCACGTCGTCGGGCCGGGCCCTCGCCGCACGCGTGCGACAGGCCGCCCACCGCCGACAGGATCGGCCAGCGCACGACGGCCACGGTCACGGACACGGGCGTCCAACCCCCGAACATACCGCGACTCGCACCACCCGTGCGCGATTGATTGTGGGGACAGCGATCGACCCGCCACCGCCGCGGGACTGCGACACTCCCCGCCCGCGCCTCGGGAGCGCCTGTGGCGCCTGCCCCGCAAACACAGCAAATAACCTTTTTTATCAATGACTTGATCGCTCGAACGGCGACCGGACTGCCCGACCCCGCGCAGCACGCCGCTCGGCAGCTCGAGCGACCCCGGAGGCACCGATGGCCTTTTTCAGACTCAAGCTCCACTGGCAGATCCTCATCGCCCTCATCCTGGCCGTCGCCGCCGGCCTGCTGGCCGGTCGCGAGGCGGCCGTGCTCGGGGTCAGTTTCTATTCGATCTTCGATTTCGTCGGCGAATTGTTCCTGAATGCACTGAAGATGTTGATCGTCCCGCTGGTGATCTCGTCGATCATCGTCGGCATCTCGGGCATCGGCGGCTCGCGCAATCTCGGCCGGCTCGGCGCCAAGACCATCGGCTACTACGTACTCACCACCCTGCTGGCGGTGCTCGCTGGGTTGTTCGTAGTCAACCTGCTGCAACCCGGGGTGATCGAGGGCTCGGCCCAGGAGGTCTTCGGACTGAGCGCCGATCGCGCCGGCTTCGAGGCGCAGTTCGCCGACAAGGATGCCGGTGACATCGTCGAGGTCTTCCTGCGCATGATCCCGACCAACGTGGTCGCCGCCGCCAGTGCCGGACAGATGCTCGGGCTGATCTTCTTCAGCCTGCTCTACGGCTACTATCTCACCCGTATCGAGGGGGACCACGCCAAGGCCCAGTCCGATTTCTGGAAGGGCATGTTCGCGATCATGATGCGGATCACCGATCTCATCATGCGCTTCGCCCCGCTCGGGGTCTTCGCCCTGGTCGCCAAGACCGTCGCCGACTCCGGGGTCGAGGTCTTCGGCCCGCTGGCGCTGTTCTTTGTCACCGTGGTCGCCGCGCTCGGCATCCACTTCCTGATCACCCTGCCGTTGTTGCTGCTGCTGGCCGGACTCAACCCGCTGCGCCACTATCAGGCAATGAGTGCGGCGCTGCTCACCGCCTTCTCCACCGCATCGTCCTCGGCCACGCTGCCATTGACCATGGAGTCGCTGGAGAAGAACGCTGGTGTCTCCAACCGCACCACCAGCTTCGTGCTGCCGCTCGGGGCCACGGTCAACATGGACGGCACTGCGCTCTATGAATGCGTGGCGGTGATCTTCATCGCCCAGGCCTACGGCATCGAACTCGGGCTCGCCGCCCAGGTCACCGTGGTGCTACTGGCGCTGACCACCTCGATCGGGGTAGCAGGGATCCCGGCGGCGAGCCTGGTGGCGATCTCGATCATCCTCGCCGCCGTCGGCCTGCCGCTTGAGGGCATCGGGCTGATCCTCGCCGTCGATCGCATCCTCGACATGATGCGCACCTCGGTGAACGTCTTCGGCGACTCCTGCGGCGCGGTCCTGATCGCCAAGAGCGAGGGCGAACAGGGCATCCTCCAGGGATCGTCGCGTCGCCTACCCGGCTGAGCCGCGAACCATCGTGGCGGCGACGGGTCGAACCCGGCGCCGCCCCAACAACCACATCGCTCGCTAGCGGATGATCTCAGCGCGCTCCCAGACCCACTCCGAGGAAGGCCATGCCCGTGCCTTCCGCGCCCGCATCCTCAAGCCCACCGAGGGTGTCTTCCTGTTCCATCCCCGCGCCATCGAACGCCTGGTGGCCAAGCAGCTCGGCAGCGATGGCTACGAGGGCTCGATCCCAGAGCTCGGCTACGCACTGATGCCGTGCGCCGACTTCCTCCACGGTCTCGAGACCGAGAACCCGGAGGCGCTGGCGGTGATCGAGGGACTCGACCTGCCCGATGCAGTGATCCTGCTACCGATCCCGCCCGAGCAACGGCGCGATCGCGCAGGATTCGTGCGCCTGCTGCGTGACTACTGGGCGCGGCGCTTCGAGGCCGAGGTCGCCCGCGCCTGGCAACTGGCCGACACTGCGGCCACGGCACGCACCACGGCACTGATCGAGCTAGTTGGCCCCGACGCCTTCGCCGAGATCCGCGAGGTGCTCGGCCGCGACGGCCTCACCCCCAACGGGATTGCTGACACCCTGGTCTGTCGCGCCTTCGTCGCCCTGCTCGCCCGGCTCTATCACTTTGCCCCCGGGGCCCGCGGTTTTCTGTTCCCGGCGATCCTCGACTGGGCGCTGCTCGATGCCTGGCTGGCGAGCCAGGATCTGGCCCCCGACGGTCGACGACTCACCGCCCTACTGGCACGCACACGGCCCGATCCGGCCTGCGGCGAGGCGGCACAAGCGCTCGCTCTACCCTCCACCCTGCCCTATGGCGCCACCGATCCGGGCCTCCCGAGACCGTCCCGCGACATGCCGACGACCGCACCGAGCAGCGTCTCGCCCCCGACCGCCAGCAACGCGCCACCGCCAGCCGGCCTGCACGCACGCTGTCTGGCCGCGCTAGAGCAGGGCTCGCAGCTCCCCCGAGGCGGCTGGGCACAGCGCCTGCGCGACTGGCTGCTCAACGCCCTGGCCCCACTGCTCGCCGCACTACTCGCCCTTGGCCTGCGATTCGAACGACGCAGCCCGAGTCGACCAACGGTGCTCACGGGCACCTACCTGATGCTGTTTCGTCATGCCATCCGCATGGCGCAACGCGCCGAGCTCAATGACCGCTATGCCCTGACGCTGTGGCAACTGGTCAATGCCGAACGGCTGTTGCGGCGCCTCGGTCAGCCCCGCGCGACCGAGGCCCGGCGCATCACCGCAACCATCACACGCCGCGTCGACCGCGCCCAACAGGCGCTCGGCGACCTGATCGCGGTACGCTGGAAGCTGCCTCCGCACGAGGCCCAGGCGCTACGCGCACTCATCGCCCGGCTGGTCGAGGAGACACGCCACGATCTCGGTGCCCGCCCTGCCCGCGCGCAGTTGCGCATGCTCGAACAGGTCCTACGCGAGGGCCGCACCACCTACTACCGACTCCAGCCGCTGCGCTGGGCACTGAGCTGGGGGCGACGACCACTACGCCAGATCCTCCCCTTCCAGTCGACACTGAAGGCATTGCACGCGCTCGACGCCGGCCTGGTGAGACTCGACGGGATCGGCTGGACGGTGCCTGAGGTCGAGCGCTTCGCGGCACCGCTACGCGCGCTCTCGGCACGCCACAGCGCGCGGCTACAGACCCAGTTGCGCCCTCATCTCGAGCAGGCGTTGACCACGGCCGGCTTCACCCCTCGCGATCACCGCGAGCGCGTCGCCGCACACAAGTTGCTCTGCGAGCTGCTCGACGTCATCGAACACCGCCGTCATCTGCGCTTCACCGAGGTGCGCGATATCGTCGCCCGCAATACCCTGCGCCTCCCCGATCCGGGCCTGCGCGAACTGCTCGGCGGCGACCGCCTGGCGCGCTTCGACCGCGCCGCCAGCCGGGCCCTGCCTGGTGTCTACAAGCCCGGCGAGATCTACATTAAGGGCCTGCAACAGCTCAGCGCACCACTGTTCGGCACCCCTGGCGGACGTTTGCTGATCCGTCACCTGCTGCTACCGCTCGGCCTGGCCTTCCTCGGGCTCAAGACCCTCGATCTGCTCGTCGGCTTGCTGGTACCGGGCGGTCCGCACCCGGAGCTGGCACCGCTGTGGTTGATCGCAGTGGCCGCCGTGACCATCAACCTCGGGGTCTATACCGAGATCGGCCGTCACGTCTTCATCACCCTGTGGCATGCCCTGGGCAGCGGATTACGGCTGCTGCTGTTCGACGGGCTGCGGCGACTGCTACGCTGGCGACCGGTCGCCAACCTGCTAGCCACCCGCGCGATCCGCGCGCTCGACCACAACCTGCTGCGCCCGCTGCTCACCGGCGCCTTGGCGCTATTGCCCTTTATCGCGCTCGCCAGCCTGGCCGAGGGGCACCTCATCGAGCCCGGCGCCCCCCTGTTCGGGCTCGCCTTCACCCTCGGCATCCTGATCAACAACACCCCGCTCGGGCGACGCCTCGTCGATCAAACCGTGAGCACACTCGGCGCCTTGCTACGGCGACTCAACCAGACCCTGGTGATCGGGCTGGTCAAGGCCCTGCTCGATTTCTTCAAGGAGTTCACTCGGCGCTTCCAGCAGGGGCTGCACCGCATCGAAGAACTACTCAGCCACCACCTCACCGAGTCCGTCCCCGAGCTGCTGGTCAAGTCGTTACTGGCCCCTTTGTGGAACCTGCTGCAGGCGCTGATTCAGTTCTATGTCACCGTGCTGGTCGAGCCCCAGGTCAACCCGATCAAGCACTTCCCGCTGGTCACCATCGCCCACAAGCTGCTGCTGCCCTTCCTCCCGGCGATCACCGGGGTGTTGGTCACCCTCACCGAATCGGTACTACCGAAGCTCGTCGCCTATCCCTTCGTGACCCTCACCGTGTTGCTGCTACCGGGGCTGGCCGGCTTCCTGGTCTGGGAACTCAAGGAAAACTGGAAGATCTATGCCGCCAACCACCCCCCGCGCACCGATCTGCATCCGGTGCCAGAGCCGGCGGTGGTCGGCGCCCACGGCGAGAACATGCGCGCGATGCTACGCCGAGGCATCCACAGCGGCACCCTTCCCAAGGCCTTTGATCGCCTGCGCCGGGCGCTGCGCGACCAGCTCCGCGACGAACAACCGGCACCTTGGCGGGTGCACGAGGCCCAACGCCGGGTCCACGAGATCGAACAAGCGATACAGCGTTTCGGTGAGCGCGAACTCGCTCATGCACTCCGCCTACGCGGTCGCGCACCACACTGTCGGCTGGCCCGCGTCGAGACCCTGCTCCCGCGCCTGGCGACCCAATCCTGCACGCTGCACCTCGCCTTGACCCCCGAGGATGCCTCCACGACCCCGATCCTGATCCGCATCGAGATCGCACTGCGTCACCACCAGCTGTGCTGCCAGATCGCCTGCGACGGTCCGGTCGCACAGCTCGAGCGCGCTTGCTGGCGCGCCATCGCCGCAGACATCGAGGTCTTCGCCGCCCGTGCCGCCGCCGAGCGAGTGGAGATCGCGCTCCCGCACCTCTGAGCGCTCAGTCACGTCCCCCCGGCCAGCGCAACAGGAAACGCCCGGCATTGGCGAGCTGGCGACGCAGCATCCGCCACTCCTCCCCGCCCTGGCGCGCCCCCCGCACCCGGAGTAGCCGGGCACGATTGGCGCGATCGAGCCGCTCGAGCAACGCCGACCACAGTACGTCGTCGACGTTATAGGCGGCCTCGGGCAGTAGCGCCACCGGGATGACATCGGCCAGAGCCACCCTCAGCTCAACACTGGCGTGTTCGAGCGCAGCGCGGATGTTGACCGCCTTGGGGCGATCGGTCACCTTGAGGTCATAGGGGGGCGCCCACTCTCGTACCGGACGTAACCGATCGACGTGTGAGAGCACGAGTAGCAGCGGCGGGGCGGGGCGTTCGCTCCGCGCGGCGAGATGGGCGCGCAGGGCATCGAGCCGCGCGCGCTCGGCGCCGCGATCGGGACGATGTGCCGGGCTCACCCACAGCAGCATGTCGGCGGTGTCGGCCGCGGCATGCAGCGTCGCCGCATCGAACTGCTCCAGCCCCGGGGTATCGAACACCAGCGCCAGCGCCAGGCCGTCGCGCTCGAGACGCAGCGGGGTCGGTTCACGGGTGGTCCCGGGCAACGCGTCGGTGGCCTGGCGCAGGCTGCCGAAGAGCGCGTTGATCAGGCTCGACTTGCCGGCGTTGGTACGCCCGATCACGAGGATGCGCAGCGGCTCCTCTCCACGGGCATCCTCCTCGGCCCGATCGAGATCACGCGCGGAATCATCCTGCAGTGGTGGAGTCGCGCCGGGGGACTCGTCGAGCGCCAGCCGGCCACTGTAGAGGGCGATGGCATAATAGCCGACCTTGCGCACGTACTCGCGCAACACCCAGGCATAGAGCTCGTCGCGCGCCAGCGCATAACCGCGACTACGCAGCCGTGACAACGCCTCGGCGAGCAACGCACTGGTCGGGCTGGCCACCCAACGCCCAGCACGATAGAGCCCATAGAGACGTTCGGCGAAGCCCTTCCAACGATAGAGCCGCGCCAACATGCCGAGGGTGAGGGTGTGACTGAAGGGCACCTGCTCGGTCACGCTGAGGCGCAGGTCGCGGCTCGCCCGCTCGATCACCAGTAGGGCGTGCGGCAGGGTCAGCTCGAGCAAGGGCTGCTCGACCTCGGGGTGGAAGTGACGCGCGACCCGCTCCAGGGTCTGCTGGCCGAGCAGCCCCAGGCGCATGCCTTCACCCAGCGGCCAGTCCTCGGGGCGCAGCTCGGCGAGCTGTTGCTCGACCACCGCCCAGGCATCACTAGCGCGCGGCGGCCAGTCCGGATCGGGACCGGTGTGCACCGCCGCCAGACAGGCGCGCTCACGCCGCGCCGCCAGCAACATCAGCCCGTGACCGAGCAGCCCACAGAGCGCCCCGGCAATCAACCAACCGACCACCACGCCCTGTTGGTACAGCCACCAGCCGCCAGCGCCCAGCAGCGCCAGCAGCGGGAGCGCCCACAGCACCAGCGCCAGTGCGCGCCAACGTCCAACCCAGCGTAGCAAGGGACTCATTCTCGTTCCCGACCGATCAGGGCACGACCGCGTTCGAGTTCGGCAGCGAAGCGCGCGCGCAGCACCCGCGCCTGGGTCTCGACGCCGTGGCGACGATCATTGAAATAGGCCCCGGCGGCCTTGCCCAGGGCATAGGTGGTGGCGCCGCTGGCGCTCGCGCCCCACAACGCGCCGAGCGTCTGTCCCAGCCCCGGCACCAGCTTGACCAGGGTGCGGCCGGCGGCGTGGGTGGCGTAGGCCGCCCCGACACCGACCCCCAGCAGGCCGAGGAACTCGGCGATCTCGCGACGCGACCAGGGCTGGCCATAGAGGGCGGCGAGACTCTGCAGCAACTTGGCCTGGATCGCCGGCACCCCGACCAGATCGAGCGCCGGCAGCGCACCGACCCCGGCCGCGGCCAGGGCATAGCCGACGATATGCGGATGGGCGCTGCGCGCGAACAGATCGCGCACCTCGGGGTCGGCGCGCAACAGCTCGGCCAGGCGCAGACTGGAGACCCCGTCGAGTGCCGTCCACAGCGCCTCGATGCCGTAGTCCGGCGGCGCGAAACCGTCCTCCGGCAGGGTCAGGTCGATCGCCACCCAACGCACCTCGGCCAGCCCCGGCAGCTCACCGAGCGCATCGCGCTGGGCGTGCAGCGCACGGACCAGATCGTTCGGCAGATCCGTCGGCCAAGGATCCTGGTCGAACGGATAGGGTGTCGGGTGCGGATCGGTGACCCGCGCATAGAGTTCGTGCAACCCGGTCTGGGCGATCACCAGCGGCCACTCGGGGTGGCGCCGCCGAACCTCGCGCAACACCTCGAACACCGCCTGCTGATCGGGATCGGCGACCTTCATCACCGCCAGCAGTAGGTGCGACTGCGACTCGCAGAAACGGATATCCTCGGCCGGATCGTAATCGATCTCGCCGAGTCCGCGGGTGTCGAGAAAGCGCACCAGCGGCAGCTCGGCCGGGAAGTCGTAGAGCCGCGCGGTCCTGGTACAGGGACGGAAGCCGTCGCCGACCTCGGCGGCGCTGCTCGCGGTGAGGGCTCGCACGATCGAACTCTTGCCCGACTGGGTCTTGCCCACCAGCCACACCACCGGCGGCGGATGACGTTCGCGCGCCGCGGCCAGGGTACGTTCGAGCGCCACCTCGTCGACCCGAGGCTCGAACAACACCTCACGCACGCGCCGCCAGCGCGCGCGCCAGCCCTTGCCGTCCTGTCGATCCGATGACTCGGTCATGACCACCTCGTTACCAGCTATCAAAGGGATTGAACCGCGAAGACGCCAAGGACGCAAAGGGGAATAAGCCGCCAGCGATCAGCTGCCAGGACCCGCGCCGTCTGTGGCCTCACGCCGACATCACACATCATTCGCTTTGCGCGCTTCGCGCCTTTGCGGTTCAATCCTGGCGGCTGACGGCTCGGCCTGGCATACACGCTCGACTGTGTAATAATGCACTCGCATCCAGCCACCCTTCCCCAGCCCGTCATCTTCCACGTCCAGGCGCGGCTGCCGGGGTGGTTCGAACCCATATCTCGTCGCGACGTCCCGTGCATCGCGGTGTCGTCATCTCCACAGTAAGGGTGAATCGTGTACGCAGGAGAACGCTTCAACAGCATCACACACCTGGTGGGCGCCGTGCTCGCCTTGATCGGGGTCACCGTAATGGTCACCCTCGCCAGCACCGAGGGCGGCGCGGTGCGCATCTCCAGCCTGACCATCTATGGGGTCACGCTGTTCCTGCTTTATCTGTTCTCGACCCTCTATCACAGCCTGCGCGGACGCGCCAAGCAGATCTTCCGCATGCTCGATCATCATGCGATCTATCTGTTGATCGCGGGCACCTACACGCCCTTCACCCTGCTCGCGCTGCAGGGCAGCGTCGGCTGGTGGTTGTTCGGTGCGGTCTGGGGGCTGGCGGTGGTCGGCATGATCCTCGAATCCTTGCCACGCAAGGGTGCGCGGGTGCTGCCGATCCTGATCTATCTGGGGATGGGGTGGCTGGTGGTGTTCGCCCTCGATCCCTTGATCGCGGCGCTACCGGCGGCCGGATTCTGGTGGCTACTGGCCGGGGGGCTCTTCTATACCGTGGGTGTGGTCTTCTACGTCCTCGACGACCGCTACCCTTGGTGTCATGGCATCTGGCACCTGTTCGTGCTCGCCGGTAGCATCAGTCACTACTTCACCATCCTGCTCTACCTATGACCGAGATCACATCCCAGGACGAGGCGATTACCGAGCTGCAGCTGCGTCTGACCTACCAGGAAGACGACCTCAAGCAGCTCAACGCGGTGGTCACCCGCCAGCAGGCCGAGATCGACGCGCTGCGCGAGGAACTCGCTCGGGTGCGCATCTGGATCACCTCAGCACTCGCCGCGCGTGACGACCAAGAGGGCGGCGCGCCCTCCGACGAGCCGCCACCGCCGCATTACTGAGCGATTGCGGTCAGCCGCCGCGCCGGGCCCCGCCACCAGGGCCACGACGCGGCTGGCGCGGTGGCGCCATCCCGGCAAGCGTCAGTAGGCCCGCGAGTTCCTCCTCGTCGAGCGCTCGCCAGTTACCCGGGAACAATCGCCGGCCGAGTTCGATGTTGCCGTAACGTACCCGGATCAGCCGGCTGACGGTCATCCCCACCGCCTCCCACAACCGCCGCACCTCGCGGTTGCGCCCATCGTGCAGCACCACGTGATACCAGCGATTGGCGCCGCTGCCGCCGCGCGACTCGATGCGATCGAAGCACGCCGGACCGTCTTCCAACTCGATGCCCTTGGCCAACTGCGTCAGCGTCTCCTGACTCGGCTCGCCGAGGATGCGCACCGCGTACTCGCGCTCGAGTTCGCGCGAGGGATGCATCAGCCGGTTGGCCAGCTCGCCATCGGTGGTGAACAGGATCAGCCCGGAGGTGTTGATGTCGAGCCGGCCGACGGCGATCCAGCGCCCCTGCTTGGGACGTGGCAACCGCCGGAACACCGTGGCGCGCTCCTCCGGGTCGCGTCGGGTGACCACCTCGCCCTCGGGCTTGTGGTAAACGATGACCTGGCGCTCGGTGTCGCGCTGGCGATGCAGCCGCACGTCGCGCCCGTCGACACGGATACGGTCGGCGCGGGTGGCGCGATCACCAAGCGTGGCCAGCTCGCCGTTGACGCGCACCCGCCCGGCGCTGATCCAGCCCTCGATCTCGCGCCGCGAGCCAAGGCCTGCCTCGGCGAGCAGCTTCTGCAGCCGCACCGGTTCTTGCTGTGGCGCCCGAGGACCCGGGCGTCGGTCATTCTTCATCGTTGTGTTGCTCCGGGACCGCGCGCGCGGTCTCCTGGGACGTGGAATGGGGTTGGGGCGGCGCCTCGAGCGCCAGCTCCTCGTTGAACAATAGCTCCGGTTCACGGATCTCGGCCAAGGGCGGCAGCTCGTTGAGCGAGCGCAGCCCGAAGTAGTCGAGAAAGCGCCGGGTGGTGGCATAGAGCGCCGGACGGCCGGGGACGTCGCGATGCCCGACCACCCGCACCCACTCGCGCTCGAGCAGGGTGCGGATGATGTTGGTGCTGACCGAGACGCCGCGGATCTCCTCGATCTCGCCACGGGTGATCGGCTGACGATAGACGATCAGCGCCAGGGTCTCGAGCAGCGCGCGCGAGTAGCGCGGCGCGCGCTCCTCCCACAACCGCCCGACCCAAGGTGAGAGTTCGGCACGCACCTGCACGCGCCAACCGCTGGCCACCTCGACCAAGGCGATGCCGCGCCCGGCATAGTCCTCGGCAAGCTCGAGCAGGGCGCGATCGAGGGCGCCGCGCGGCGGGCGCTCACGGTCCTCGAACAGCTGCAACAGCCGCTCGCTGGTCAGCGGGGTGTCGGCGGCGAACAGTGCCGCCTCGACGATTTGTTTAAGCCGCTGTGGCGTCATCGTGTTCCTGGGGCTCATCGTCACTGCCGCTGTCACGCAGCCGGACGTGGATCGGGGCGAAGGGTTCGGACTGGACCAGCTCCAGGGTCGCGCTCTTGACCAGCTCGAGCACCGCGAGGAAGGTCACCACCGCGCCGGCGCGGCCCTCGGTGAGGTCGAAGAGTTCGGTGAAACGGCGAAAACCGCCCCCTCCGAGCCGCTCGAGCACCATCGACATGCGTTCGCGCAGCGACAGCGACTCGCGCTCGACGCGGTGGCTGACATAGAGATCGGCCCGCGCCAGCACCTCGCGCAGCGCCCCGATCAGCTCGTCGAGTTCGACTGGCGGGGGCAAACGGCGGATCTCGGCGCGCGGGACCTCGGCACTGACCGTAAACAGGTCGCGTTCGAGCCGCGGCAGGGCATCGAGCGTCTGGGCGGCGCGCTTGAACCGCTCGTATTCAAGCAACCGACGGATCAACTCGGCACGCGGGTCGGCGTCCTCGTCATCGTCCTCGGCACTGACCGGACGCGGTAGCAACATGCGCGACTTGATCTCGGCGAGCATCGCGGCCATCACCAGGTACTCGGCGGCGAGTTCGAGTCGCAGCTCGCTCATCAGCTCGACGTACTCCATGTACTGCGCGGTGATCTCGGCGATGGGGATGTCGAGGATATCGAGGTTCTGACGCTTAATCAGGTAAAGCAGCAGGTCGAGCGGGCCTTCGAAGGCCTCGAGAAAGACCTCCAACGCGTCGGGCGGGATGTAGAGATCCTGCGGCAGCGTCAAGACCGGCGTCCCCCGGACCAGGGCAAGGGGCACGCTCGCGCCCCCGGACCCGTTCTCGGGCACAGGGGGCACGGGCGCGCTCAGACACGCGTGGCGTGTTTGATCCATGGGCATCCGACCGACGTGCTGACAGGCGCGCGACCGGACGCGGCTCAGACCATCACCAACGACATCGCGTGACGGACCTCTTCGAGGGTCTCGCGGGCGACGTCGCGGGCCTTCTCGCAGCCCTCGTTGAGGATGCTACGCACCAGCTCGGGCTGGGCGGAAAACTCCTCGGCGCGGGCTTGGATCGGCTTCAATTCGGCACAGACGGCATCGATCACCGGCTGCTTGCACTCGAGACAACCGATCCCGGCCGAGCGGCAACCCTGCTGTACCCAGTCGCACACGGCCGGATCGGAGTAGACCTGATGGAACTGCCACACCGGACACTTCTCCGGATCGCCCGGGTCGGTGCGTCGCACCCGCGCCGGGTCGGTGGGCATGGTGCGCATCGCCTGCTCGACCTCCTCGGGACGGTCGCGCAGCGAGATGGTGTTGCCATAGGACTTCGACATCTTCTGACCATCGAGCCCGGGCATCCGCGAGGCCTTGGTCAGCAGCGGCTGGGGCTCGGGCAGGATCTCGCGACCACCACCCTCGAGATAGCCGAACAGCCGCTCACGATCGGCGACGGTAATATTGGCCTGATTCTCGAGCAGCGCCCGCGCCACCTCCAGCGACTCCTGATCACCCTGCTCCTGGTAGGCGCGGCGGAGCTTGTCGAACAGCTTACCGTTCTTCTTGCCCATCTTGCGGCGCGCCGCCTCGGCCTTCTCCTCGAAGTCGGGCTCACGGCCATAGACGTGGTTGAAGCGCCGCGCGATCTCACGGGTGAGTTCGACATGGGCGATCTGGTCCTCACCGACCGGGATCTGACCGGCCTTGTAGATGAGGATGTCGGCGCTCTGCAGCAGCGGATAGCCGAGAAAGCCATAGGTGGCCAGGTCGAGTTCCTTGAGCCGCTCCTGTTGATCCTTGTAGGTCGGCACCCGCTCGAGCCAGCCTAGCGGGGTGATCATCGACAGCAGCAAGTGCAGCTCGGCGTGCTCGGGCACCCGCGACTGCACGAACAGGGTCGCGGCGCCGGGGTTGACGCCGGCGGCCAGCCAGTCGATCGCCATCTCCCAAATATTGGCCGGGATCGAGGAGGGATCCTCGTAGGTGGTGGTCAACGCATGCCAGTCGGCGATGAAGAAGAAGCAATCGTACTCATGCTGGAGTTCGACCCAGTTCTTGAGCACACCATGATAATGGCCGAGGTGGAGTCGGCCGGTCGGGCGCATCCCGGAGAGGACGCGCGAGTGTTGTGCGGAGACGGAATTCAAGGATTAACGGCCTCGCGTCAGACGAAAAACAATTCCATGACGACCCCGGCGCCCGGTAGCAGGGCGATGGTGCCAGCGACCAGCGGCAACAGGATCGCGCCGAGCACGCCGGTGACCAGGAGGGCCAACAGGATGATCAGACCAAAGGGTTCGAGCCGTGCAAACCACAGCGCCAGTGGCAGTGGCAGCAGCGCGTTCAGCACGCGCCCGCCGTCCAAGGGTAACAGCGGAAACAGGTTGAGCACCATGAGGAAGACATTGATCAGCACCCCGGCCGCGCCCATGTAGACGAGCGGCAACGCTGCCCAGGCCGTCTCTGGCCCCAGCCACAACCCGATCTCGATCACCGCCCCCCAGCCCAGCGCCATCAACAGGTTGGCGCCGGGACCGGCGAGCGCGACCAGGGCCATGTCACGACGGGGTCGATGCAGGTTGCGATAGACCACGGGGACCGGCTTGGCCCAGCCGAAGAGGAACCCGACGAGGACAAAGGTGACGGCAGGCACCAGCAAGGTGCCGACGAGATCGACGTGTCGGAGCGGATTGAAGGTCACCCGCCCCAGCATCAATGCGGTGCGATCCCCGAGTCGGCTGGCCATCCAGCCGTGCGCGGCCTCATGGACGGTGATCGCGAACAACACCGGGAGGGCCAGCACTGCCAGCCACTGGATGTGATTGAGCGTCTGCATCGGGGATATCAGTTCAATGGGGTAGCGTCGCCCTTGCCCTGGCGCATGATCTCCGGGGGCTCAGCGGTCATGTCGATCACCGTGGTCGGCTCGAGCCCACAGAAATCACCATCGATGACCAAGTCGACATGCTTGTCGAGCAGCTCACGCATCTCGTAGGGATCGGTGAGCGGGTGTTCGTCCTCGGGCATGATCAGTGTCGAGCTGAGGATCGGCTGGTCGAGTTCACCGAGTAGCGCACGACAGATCTCGTTGTCCGGCACACGGATACCGATCGCCTTACGCTTGGGATGGAGCAACCGCCGCGGCACCTGCTTGGTGGCCTGGTGGATGAAGGTATAGGGGCCGGGGGTCAACGACTTGAGCAGTCGAAAGGCCTGGTTGTCAATCTTGGCATAAGTGGTGATCTCGGAGAGATCGCGACAGACCAGGGTAAAATTGTGTTTGTCGTCGAGCTGACGGATACGTCGGATACGCTCCATCGCCGACTTCTCACCGAGCTGACAGCCGAGCGCATAGGAGGAGTCGGTGGGATAGACGATCACCCCACCCCCGAGCAAGATCTCCACCGCACGCCGGATCAACCGCGGCTGCGGATTGACCGGATGAATCTGAAAGAACTGCGCCATTTCTATTCCTCAACCCGCCGCCTGCGCGGCAACCTGCGCCCCGCGCGGCAGCGACCAATCGCGCCAGATCGGGACACACCCGTCGGGCAGCGGCGGCAACCGACCGAGCACCAGCCAGGGCTGCTCGGGACCGTGATAATCCGACCCCGCCGAAGCCAGCAGGCGTTGCTCGCGGGCATGGCGGGCAAAGGTGAAGACCTCGTCGCGGCTATGGCTGCTGGTCACCACCTCGATGCCACCACCACCGTGCTCGCGGAACTCGCCGATCAGCTGTAACAGCTTGGTGCGGGTGAGCTTGTAGCGCGCCGGATGGGCTATCACCGCCTGACCGCCAGCGCCACGGATCCAGCCCACCGCCTCCTCCAGGCTCGCCCAGTCACCGGCGACGTAGCCCGGTTTGCCAGTGGTGAGGAAACGCTTGAACACATCCCCGGTGTCTGCGGCAAGGCGCTGGCCGACGAGGAAGCGGGCGAAATGGGTACGCCCGATCAATGCCCCCCCGGACAGCGCCCGCGCGCCTTCATAGGCGCCGCTGATGCCATGCTTGGCCAAGCGGCGGCCGATCTCCTCGGCGCGCCAATCGCGAAAGACGCGCAGTCGCGCCAGCCCCTGCTGTAGCTCAGGGTTGACAGGATCGACGTTCAGTCCTACCACATGAATGGTGCGGGCGTTCCAAGTGACCGAGATCTCCACCCCGGGCACCAGCGTCAGCGCACAGCGCGCGGCCGCTGCGCGCGCCTCGTCCACCCCAGCGGTGGTGTCGTGATCGGTCAACGCCAGCATCGTCAGGCCAGCGCGCGCGGCGCGCTCCACCAACGCTTGTGGGGTCAGGGTTCCATCGGAGGCGTTCGAGTGGGTATGAAGATCGGGGATCGGACTCATCTCTCTAGTCTACCGCAAGGTGGAGAGGGAGGTGATGCCGGCATCGCACCGGCACCCCAGGTCCTATACATGAGGCGCGATGACGCATGAGGCTAGCTCCGGTCGATCTCAACCATATCGCCCAGCGCCTCGCCGAACTCGGCGAGGATGTCTGCGATCGCCATGCGGGGCTGGATGCACCGCCGGATGTCGATCCTCGCATCCTGCTCGAGGCATTCTGGCAGCTACTCGACGCCCTTGAGGCGCTGTCACACCCTCAACCCGAGGCCGGACTCGGGACTTGCGCGCGCGAGCGTGCGCTCACCCAGCACCTCGCCCACGGTCTCGATCTGCTCGAGCAACTCGCCGCACTCGCCCGCACGCTCCAACTCCCCACCCATGCCCGACACGTCACCTGTCTGGCACTGCCGCTGAGTTGCTGGGTGCTGCGTCAGGGGGGAGAGCTGCTGCGCCCCGCGCCCCTGGTCGATGCCACCGCAGGATTGGCCAATACCACGGTCGACATCGACGAGCTGCGTTCACTGCACCGGCTGATCTCCGAGATCCTCGACGGCGTCGGCGCCGAGCGCCTGCAGGATCCGGCCGGTCCCGAGGCGGCTCAGGCCTGGCAGGTGCTGATCTACAACCGCGCCATCGTCGCCACCCGCACCCAACATCCGGCGCTGATGCGCGCGGCCTTCGACGCCCTGGTCGAACTCGTCCCCGAACTCGCCCCCGGCTTCTTCCGCGAGGGCATGGAGCAGATGGAGACCCGCGATTATCCCGCCCAGGTAAGGGCCTTGATGCAGACCTATTACAGCCGCTGGGGGCGTGATCCCGGCAGACTGCACTGAAAAGACCGCGGGCCTCACTCACCATGCGCCGCGCTCGGATGACGGCTCGGCGCAGCGATCAGCCGAGGACAGGCGCATGGCATCACCCGATCTCGACCACCTCCTCGCGCTGCGTCAGCAGCTCGAACAACATCCGCTCTATGCCGCCATCACCGACCTCGAGTCGCTCCGCATCTTCATGCGACACCATGTCTTCTCGGTCTGGGACTTCATGTCGCTGATCAAGTACCTGCAACAGCGCCTCGCCCCGACCACCCTACCCTGGCGCCCGCTGGGCGATCCGGCACTGCGCTACTTCATCAATCAGCTGGTGCTCGAGGAGGAGGCCGACACCCTCACCTCGATCGAGGCGACACCGCACTATGCCAGCCACTTCGAACTCTACTGTCGCGCCATGACCGAGGTCGGCGCCGATGCCGGACCTCCTCGGCGCTTCACCGAGCGGCTCGCCACCGAGCCGCTCGACACCTTGCTCTATGATCCCGAACTGGTCCCGCAACCGGCGCGCTATTTCACCGAGACCACCTTCGCCTTCATCCGCGCCGACAAGCCACACATGGTCGCCGCCGCCCTCGCCCACGGCCGCGAGACACTGATCCCGATGCTGTTTCGCCGACTGCTCGACGACATGGCGATCACCGTCGAGCAAGCACCTGCCTTCCACGCCTATCTGCACCGTCATATCGCCCTCGACAGCGACTTTCACGGACCGTTATCAAGACGCCTGCTCGAGGTGCTCTGCGCCGCAGACCCACAACGCCTTGAAGAGGCCGAGGTCGCCGCCGAAGAGGCACTGTGTGCCCGCATTCGACTCTGGGACGACGTGCTCGCCGCCCTCAACCAAGCACGCCGGGGGCGAACCGACACGCGGCGACTCGACGACGCCCCTGCGCACACCCCCAAGGGCGCCGCTGACCGTCACTGAAGGCAGGGCGTGGCGCCACGACACGACCAGTCGGCCTCGAGGCGCGTACACGGCCGCCCTCCCTTGCCACCCCACACCCAGCCTGAGCCAGCCCCCCCCCGAGCACCCGGGCGCCACTTGGTGCAATGAGACCGTGTCCGCACTTTCTTCGAAGCACGGCGCAACGAATCCCAAACACCGTACACGGGTCCCGTTAGAATGCCGCTCGAGACAGGCGTCACATGCAACATCGACGTCGACCGCCGAGACAACGACGGAGCGCGCACCAAGCGCCGCAGCATAGGACCTCGATATGCGATTCTGGATGATTGGCATGGCCCTGGGCGCCCTATCCGGGCTGGGTGGATGCACGCTTGCACTGATCAGCGGCAGCTTGTCGATGCCCCTGCTGGGCGGTCAGCTGGTGCTCGCGCTGGTACTCGGCGGCAGCGCCTGGTTGCTGCTCGAACGCACCCTCGGGGTCGAACTCAGGGGCTTTGCCGACACCCTCGCACGCACCCGCGCCGACGGCGATCTCGCCCGCCGAGCCACGGTCTCGACCAGCCCCGCCGGTCACTGCGCCGGTCACTACAACGCCCTGATCGAGAGCTTCCAGGGGATCATCGGCAAGGTCCTCTACGATGCCCAGCGCCTCGCCGAGGCGGCCGACGCCCTCGCCACCAACGCCCGCGCCCTGGCCGAGGACTCGGCGGCCCAAGGCGCGGCCTCTGCAGACATGGCCCAGGCCATCGGCGAGATGAGCGCCGGGGTCGAGGTGGTGGCCGAACACGCCCGCGACTCGGCCAGCGACGCCGAGGAGGCGCGCGCGCTCTCGCAACACGGCAGCCGCATCGTCTCCGAGGCCGCCGCCGAGATCGCCCACATCGCCGACTCGGTGGGGCGCTCGGCGCAGCTGATCGCCGCACTCGGCGAGCGCTCTGAGGCGATTGGCGGAATCGTGCGCACCATCCGCGAGATCGCCGACCAGACTAACCTGCTCGCACTCAACGCCGCGATCGAGGCGGCGCGCGCCGGCGAGGCCGGGCGCGGCTTCGCGGTGGTCGCCGACGAGGTGCGCAAGCTCGCCGAGCGCACCGCCACCGCCACCACCGAGATCGGCGAGGTGATCACCACCATCCAGGCCGAGACCCGCGAGGCGGTCGCAGCGATCGGGGCCGGCAGCACCCAAGCGCAGTCCGGGGCCGACCTCGCCGGTGAGGCGGCCACCGCGCTCACCGGGATCGATCAAGGCGCGGCACGCACCCTCGAGCGCATCAACGGTATTGCCACCGAGATCGCCCAGCAGGGCGACGAGGCCCGGCGTGTCAGTCAGCATGTGCAGGAGATCAGCGAGATGGCCGAGCGCAACGCCCAGGGCGCTGCGGCGACGCTGCAGGCGGTCCAGGCGCTCGAGGGACTAGCGACCAACCTGCACGAGGTCAGCCAGGTCTTCCAGCTCGGTGCCGCCGGCGAGCAGGCGATCAAAACCCACCAACAAATGCCGGCGCTGGCGCAACGGCTCGCCGCCGCGCTCGGTGCCCAGCTCGAGCAGGCACTCTCCAGTGGAGAGATCAGCGAGCGCGAGCTGTTCGAAAGCAACTACCGCACCATCCCCGGGACCGACCCGAAGAAGTACCACACCGGCTTCGACACCCTCACCGACCGCCTCTTCCCTTCGCTCCAGGAACCAGTGCTCAAGGCCAATGCCCATGTCGCCTATGCCATCGGTTGCGATCGCAACGGCTATGTCCCGACCCACAACCAACGTTATTCCCAGCCGTTGACCGGCGATCGCGACCACGACCTGCTGCACAATCGCACCAAGCGTCTCTTCGACGACCCGGTCGGGCGCCGATGTGGCGCCCACGAGCTGCCCTTCCTGATCCAGACCTATCGCCGCGACACCGGCGAGATCATGCACGACATCTCCGCACCGATCTATGTACGCGGACGCCACTGGGGCGGCCTGCGTATCGGCTATCGCGCCTGATCGACGGACTCGGGCGGGGTCGGTGGCAGCGCCGCGAGTGCGCGCGCGACCTCGGCGCTGAAGCGTGCGAGCAGCCGGTCGAGGGCGGCGACCAAGGCGCGGCTGTCGCCGGGCGCGGCTACCGGCTGGCGATAGTCGCTCTCGCGCACCAGCAGGGTGCGTCGGCCGGCGCCGTCGCGCACCGCCCAGCGCACCTTGAGCCGAGCGCTACCGTCAGCATGCCCCTCGAAGGCGAGCAGCTCGGCGCCGACCCGCAGATCGACCCCATAGCGCAGCTCGCCCTCGAGCAACCGCACCCGTTCGCTACCGAGCGCGCGCGCCAGGTTCTCGCTCCACACCCGCAGGAAGTCGTCGCGCAGCGAGCCGCCCCAGCGCTCGAACTCGTCGATCCGCAGCCGGTTGCCCGACTCGCGGGTGACGAGCTGAGCGCGATCGAGGTACTCCGGCAACACCAGCGGCCCGACCCCGACAGCAAGCCCCGGGGCGAGCGCCTCCGGTTGGGCGTCGGCCACTGCGCTCAGTGCATAGAACCGCGCCGGCGGCGAGCTAGCGCACCCCGCACTCACCGCAGCCATCAGCGCGACCGCCGCCAATCGGCATCGGCGCTCCGTCATCGTAGACCTCCCTTGCCCTGGATCAGGGCCTCCGGATGCCGCTCCAGATAATCGGCCAGGTCGCGCACCGCGCGCGCCGCCTCGGCCGTCTCTCGCAGCATGGTTCTGAACTCGCGTGTCGTCGCCGCCTCGGGGTCGAGCATCGCCCCGGCGTGGGCGAAGGTCGCGCGCGCCTCCTCCAGGGTACCGCGCAGCGCCGGCGCGACCTCGCCCTCGAGCTGCTCGGCGAGCCCGCGCAGGCTCGCCAGGGTGTCCTCGAGGTCCTCGCCGAGCTGGCTCAGCACCCCGCTGTCGACCACCTCGCGCACCCGCCCGAGGGTCTGGCCGAGATCGGCCCCGATCTGCTCGAAGGGGACCTGCTCGAGCCGCGAGAGGATACGATCGAGCTTGCCGGTGAGCGCCTCGAGCGGCGTCGGCCGGGTCGGGATCACCACATAGTCACCATAGCGCCCGAGGCCTGCCGAAGGTGCCTCGGGATCGAGGTCGAGCTCGACGTAGAGCTGACCGGTGATCAGGCTGGCGAGCTTGAGTTGAGCGCGCAGCCCGAGTCCGACCAGCCGTTCGAGCATATGCGCATAATCGGGCGCCCGATCGAGGTTGCGCAAGGCGATGCGCTCGGGCTCGACCTCGATCAGCACGGGGATGCGAAACACCTCGGCCTCGGGGTCGAACTGGAGCTGGATATCGAGCACTTGACCGACCTCGATGCCGCGCAGCATCACCGGCGCGCCGATGCTCAGCCCGCGCACCGAGCCCTCGAACAGCAGCAGATAGTGCGACTTGGCGGCATAGGTCCTGGCATGCGCCGCCTCGCGGTTGGGATAGAGCGGGAAGACGTCGAGCGGCTGGGCGGGCGCACCGCTGCCGGCGATGGTATCGGGGGTGTCGAAGGCCACCCCGCCGAGCAGCACCGAGACCAGCGACTGGGTGTCGAGGCTGATCCCCGCGCCGCTCAGCGAGATATCGATGCCGCTGGCGTTCCAGAAGCGGGTCTCGGCACTGATCAGGGCATCGTGCGGGGCGGGGATGAAGAGCTCGATGCGCACTGCGCTGGCATCCTCCTCGAGCCCGACCCCGACCACCTGCCCGACCTGGATCTGGCGGTAGTAGACCGGCGAGCCGATGTTGAGCGAGCCCAGGGTCGCGGCGCGCAGCACGAAACGGGTACCGGGCGCGTCGGTGGTGAACAGCGGCGGCTCGTCGAGGCCGACGAAGTCGCGCCGCGTGGCGCCGCTGCTGCCCGGGTCGAGGGCGATGAAGGCGCCCGAGAGCAGCGTCTCGAGCCCCGAGACCCGGCTCGCGCTCACTCGTGGGCGCTCGACCCAGAAGCGGGTCTCGGCGTTGAGCAGATGGGTGCTGCCGTGCTTGAGCTCGGCGGTGACGATCACCGAGTCGAGGTCTTGACTGACGTCGATCGCCGTCACCTGGCCGACCTCGACGTCCTTGAACTTGACCTTGGTCTTGCCCGCCTGCAGCCCGGCTGCGCTGGGGAAGCGTACGGTGATGGTCGGCCCCTGCTCGCTGAGCGTCTTCAGCGCCAGCCAGGCACCGATGGCCAGCGCCAGCAGCGGGATCAGCCACACCAGCGAGGGCGCCCCACGCACCCGCACCTCGGCCTCCGGCAAGGCGGGCGCGCCGTCACGGCGCTCAACGGTCTGTGGCATGCTGCAGCTCCAAGCGGTCCCAGATCAGCCGGGGGTCGAAAGACATCGCCGCGATCATGGTCAACACCACCACCGCGCAGAAGAAGATGGCGCCGGCCTCAGCCTCGACGCTGGCGAGGTTACCCAGGCGCACCAGCGCCACCAGGATGGTCACCACATAGACATCGACCATCGACCAGCGTCCGATCGCCTCGGTCAGTCGGTAGAGTCGGGTTCGCTCGCGTGGGCGCCAGCGCATGCGCGCATGCACCGAGATCAGCAACCCGACGAGGATCAGCAGCTTGAGCAGCGGCACGAACACGCTGGCGACGAAGACCACCAGCCCCAGCGGCCACATGCCGTGGCTGAAGAGGAAGACCACGCCGCTGAAGATAGTATCCGATTGGCTGCGCCCGAGCGACGTGACGGTCATGATCGGCAGCAGGTTCGCCGGCACGTAGCAGATCAGCGATGCCAGCACCAACGCCCAGGTGCGCTGCAGGCTCTCGGGCTTGCGCCGGTGCAACGCCGCGCCGCAACGCGGACAACAGCCATCGCGCGCGCGCTCCGGTACCACCACCAGCGCGCACACCTCACAGGTGCGGTGCGCCCCGTCGGGGCGCGGCGCTGGCGCCGGCGCCAGCGCCGCCCGCGACCACACCAACTCGGGATCGAGGCTCGCCTGGGCGGCGGCGAGCACCAGGATCAGCGCCGCGAAGGCGAACAACGAGGTGCCGGGGACGATGGTGGCCATGTCGGCGAGCTTGACCACCGCCACCAGGATGCCGAGCATGAACACATCCATCATCCCCCAGGGGGCGATGGTCCGCACCCAGCGAAACAACCGCGGCAGCCAGCGCGGCGCGCGCGCCAGGCGCAAGGGCGCGAGCACCGCGAGCAGCAGCAGGAGCTGCAGCCCCGGCGCCAGCACGCTGGTGAAGAGCACCACCAGGGCGATCTCCCACTGCCCGCCGCGATAGAGCTCGGCCACCCCGGTCAGCAGCGTGGTTTCGGTGACCTGCCCCTGCATGCGGAAGGCGAGGAAGGGGAAGGCATTGGCGATCACGAACAGCACCAGCCCGGCGAGGGTGAAGGCCAGGGTGCGCTCGAGGCTGTCGGGGCGATGCCGGCGCAACACCTTGCCACAGCGCACGCAGCACGCGGCGCCACCGTGCGGCAGCGGCGGGCAGTGCTGCAGCAGGCCGCACTCGAGACACTCACTCAGGGCAGGTTGCGACATCGTTCCCGATTCGGCAGCGGATGACCTCGCCCCTGGCCAAGCGCGGCCAGAGGCACGACAATGCGCCGCGCGATCGCGCCATCCCTGATCCCGGGCGCGACATCATTGTTCCACCGCCCCGGCGTCGATGCACCCCCGGGGCACAGCCGTCCCGACCGTTCGCATGTCACAGCACACGCCCAGCCCCGCCCCACTGCCGATCGAGACCAGCCTGCCGGCGCTGATCGAGGCCCTACGCCACGGCCACGCCCTGCTCCAGGCCCCCACCGGTTCGGGCAAGTCGACCCGCGCGCCGCTCGCCCTGCTCGAGGCCGAGGGGCTGATCGGCGGACGCATCCTGATGCTCGAGCCGCGCCGCCCGGCGGCGCGCATGACCGCCGCGCGGATGGCCGCACTGTGTAATGAACTGCTCGGCGAGACGGTCGGCTACCAAGTGCGCTTCGAGCGCCGGATCGGCCCAGCGACCCGCATCGAGGTGCTCACCGAGAGCATCCTCACCCGCCGGTTGCAGCACGACCCCGAGCTCAGCGGGGTCGATCTGGTGATCTTCGACGAGTTCCACGAGCGCAGCCTGCACGCCGACCTGGGGTTGGCGCTGGTGCTCGACGTGGTCGCCAACCTACGCCCCGAGCTGCGGGTGCTGGTGATGTCGGCGACGATTGAGGCCGAGCCGGTGGCCAGACTGCTCGGCGGCGCCGAGACGATCCGCGCCGCCGGGCGCACCCATCCGGTCACGGTGCACCATGCCGAGCGCCCGGTCGAGCAGCCGGCGGGCCTGGTCGGCGTGGTGGTGCACGCGCTCGCCGCGCACGACGACGACCTCCTCGCCTTCCTCCCCGGGGTGCGCGAGATCGAGCGCTGTCGCGCAGCACTCGCCCCCCGGCTCGGCCCCGAGACCGACCTGCTCGCCCTCCACGGCAGTCTGCCCACCGCCGAGCAGGCGCGCGCCCTCGCCCCGCCCACGCCCGGACGACGGCGGGTGATCCTCGCCACCGACATCGCCGAGACCAGCCTCACCATCGAGGGCGTCGGCGTGGTGATCGACGGCGGGCTCACCCGCAAGCCGCGCTTCGACCCCAACACCGGGCTCACCCGACTGGTCACTGAGCCGGTCTCGCTCGCCTCGGCCGAGCAGCGTGCCGGACGCGCCGGGCGGCTCGGGCCCGGTCACTGCTACCGGCTGTGGACCCGCGAGCAGGCGCGTGGACGCGCCGCACAGCGCGCCCCCGAGATTCTCCAGGCCGACCTCGCGCCGCTGGCCCTCGAACTCGCGCTCTGGGGGGTGAACGACCCCGCCGAGCTGGCCTGGCTCGACCCACCGCCGGGCCCGGCCTGGGCACAGGGCCGCGCCCTCCTCCAGACGCTCGGCGCGCTCGATGCGCGCGGCGCCATCACCGCGCTCGGGCGCGCCCTCGCCCAGCTGCCGCTCCACCCCCGGCTCGGGGTGATGCTGCTCGGCGCCGCGCCCGAGGCGCGCGCGCTCGCCGCCGATCTCGGCGCCCTGCTCAGCGAGCGCGACCCGGCGCTCGACCCGCGCGCGCTCAGCTCACCGGCCGACCTCGGCGCGCGACTGCAGGCACTGGCGCAACGACGCGCGCGCCGCCCGACGCCCGGCTTCGATCCACGCCGACTCGACGCCGTGGCACGCGCCGCGCGTCAGCTCGGCGAGCGGGTCGCGCGCGCCAGCCACCCGCCGGGCACGGCCCGCACCCCGGGCGCGCTGCTCGCCCTCGCCTACCCCGAGCGCATCGCCCAGCGGCGCGATGCCCGCGGCGAGCGCTACCTGCTCGCCGCCGGTAACGGCGCGCGGCTCGACCCGGCCGATGCGCTCACCGCCAGCCCCTATCTGGTCGTCGCCGAACTCGACGCCCAGGGCCGCGACGGGCGCATCCGTCACGCCTTGGCGATCGACGCCGACACCCTGCACGCAGTCTGCGCGCAGCGCATCCACACTGAGACCCGCTGCGACTGGGACGCCGAGCACGAGGCGGTGCGCGCGCGTGAGTTCACCCGGCTCGACGCCCTCATCCTCGAGGCGCGCCCGCTGCCGCTCCCCGACGACCCGGCGGTGCTCGAACTGCTGCGCGAACAGGTGCTCGCCGACCCCGAGCGGGCGCTGCGCTGGGACGATGGCGCCACGCAGTTGCGCGCCCGCATCGCCCTGCTGCGCGACCACGACCCCCAGGGCGGCTGGCCCGACCCCAGCGCCGAGGGGCTGCGCGCGCGCGCAGCCGACTGGCTCGACCCTTGGCTGATCGGCAAGTCGCGGCTGAGCGAGACCCGGCGACTGGAGGCGGCCGAGCTGTTGCTCGGCCTGCTCGACTGGGAGCACCGTCAACGGCTCGACCGCGCCGCACCGACCCATCTACGCACCCCGGCGGGCAACCAGCGCCGTCTCGACTACGCCGGCGACGGACCGCCGGTGCTCGCCGTGCCGCTGCAGGAGCTGTTCGGACTGCGCGAGACCCCGCGGGTGTGCGACGGCCGGGTGGCGGTGCTGCTCCACCTGCTCTCCCCGGCGCGACGCCCGATCCAGGTCACCCAGGACCTCGCCAGCTTCTGGGCCCAGGGCTATACGGACGTGCGCAAGGAGCTGCGCGGGCGCTACCCCAAGCACCACTGGCCCGAGGACCCCACCGCCGCCGACGCCGTCACCGGCGGGCTACAGCGCCGGCGGCGGTAGCGGGCGCGGCCGACCTGCGAGCAGCCGCCAGCGAGCAGCCCTCGGCCACCAGCGTCGTAGGTTGGCTGAGCCAGCGCCCACGCGGACCTTTCTCAGGAATTGGCGTCAACCCCGAGACCTTGAGGCAGCTGTCGGGTTGCCGCGCAGCGGCAGCCCGACCGACGGGGCTGGAAGCGCGTTATCCCTTTGGGCCTTTGCACTCCGACAATCCCCGGCGATCCTCTCGCTGAAGGCTGATTCGAACCGCAAAGACACCAAGGGCGCAAAGGAGAGAAGTGCCCCCAGCGGTCAGCCGCCAGCCACCAGTGGTGGCC
>NZ_JAAXKX010000011.1 GCF_012276755.1 Marichromatium bheemlicum
TAGTATCGACGAACACCCGTGCCGAGGAGCGATACTCATCGGGGATGCGCGAGACGACGGTCCAGCCCGCGATGGCGATCGCCCAGGCGACGATGAGCGCCAGCCAGCGGTAACGCCACATGCCGCGCGCATAGCCGAACAGTTGCGCCAGGAGTTCGTGCATCGCTGCCCTCTTTGAAACAAGAAAATCTCGAGTCGTACCACGCCGCCGCCTCAGCGCGGCATTAGAACCAGGCCTCGGGGATGATCAGGATGTCCCCCGGTAGCAGGCTCACGTTCTCGGCGATCTCGCCATCGCGAATCAGGTCGTCCAAACGCACCGAGTATTGCCGCCGCTCGCCACCGTAGTAGCGCACCAGCACCGATTTGTTGCCGGCGGCGAAGTCGGTCAGCCCGCCAACGGCGATCATCAGGTCGAGCAGGGTCATGTGCTTGTGGAAGGGCACCGCCGCCGGCACCATCGCCTCACCGACGACCCGGACCTGTTGTGAGGGCAATCCGACGAAGCCCTTGACGATGACGGTGACGATCGGTGAGCGGACATAGACCGCATATTCCTTCTCGAGGTCGCGGGCGAGCTGCGACGGGGTCTTGCCGCTGGCCGGCATGTCCTCGATCAGCGGCGTGGTGAGCATGCCGTCGGGGCGCACCGGGACCGTCCCCGAGAGGTCGTTGAGCCCCCAGACGAAGATGCTGACCGAATCGCCCGGGGCGATCTCGTAGAAATACCCCTCCTGCACCGCCAGCTCGCGCTGCTCCGGTGGCACCGGCGGCAGGTCCTGGCCAGATCCCGAGCAGCCAGCCAGCAGCACCAGCACCACGCCAAGACACAGCCGCGACCAGGCACTGTCGATCGATCCAAGATACGTGCTCAACACGGTTCCCCCTTCCAGAAGCAAACTCCGCACCCACCCTGGCCCGATCGCGCGCGTGGCGCCGGCGTCGAGTCGCGGGCGGGCATGCGAGCCGGCAGGCCCTGCCCGCCCCACCAGATCGTGTATAGATGCGGCACATCCGCCGCGGGCAAAGCACTTAACACGAATTGTGTAAAACGGTCCGTGGCGCGCAGACATGGCATGATTCAGCCCTTGAGTCCGTATTTATCGAGCAGGCTGTAGAGGGTCGGGCGGGTCACCCCGAGCAGCCGTGCCGCCTGCGTGATGTTGCCGTCGACGCGGGCAAGCGCCTGGCGAATCGCCCCGGTCTCGGCCTGCTCGCGAACCACCTGCAGGTTCAGCGGCAATGCTGGTTCGCCAGCACCGGTGGCCAACTCGAGATCGGCGGGCGTCAACTGCTGACCATCGGCCATGATCACCGCGCGCCGGATCCGGCTCTCGAGTTCGCGCACGTTGCCGGGCCAGTCATGGGCCTCCAGCGCCGCCACCGCGTCCTTGGTGAAGCCGCGCACCGTCTTGGTGTATTCACGGCCATAGCGCTCAAGGAAGGCACGGGCCAGCACCAGCAGATCCCCCTCGCGCTCGCGCAACGGCGGCAGGGTCATGGTGATCTCGCTGACCCGATAGAAGAGGTCCTCGCGAAAGCGACCCTCGACGATCTGCGCCCGTAGATCACGATGGGTGGCGCAGATCACGCGCAGGTCGACCGGGATCTCCTGGCGACCACCGACCCGCTCGATCACCCGCTCCTGCAGGAAGCGCAACAGCTTCGCCTGCAGCGGCTGCGACAAGTCGCCGATCTCGTCGAGAAACAGGGTGCCGCCATCGGCGTACTCAATCTTGCCGCGGGTCTGCTTGACCGCGCCGGTGAAGGCCCCCTTCTCGTACCCGAACAGCTCGCTCTCGAGCAGGTTTTCTGGGATCGCGGCACAGTTGATCGCCACCAGCCGCCCCGAACTGCGGGGCCCTAGTTCGTGCAGGGCGCGCGCGAACAACTCCTTGCCGGTACCACTCTCGCCGAGGATCAGGGTGGTGACGTCGGTCGGGGCGACCTTCTCGACCATGCGACAGACCTCGAGCATGGGCCTGCTGCTGGCGATGATGCCGCGCAGCGGCGTGCCCATCTGACTGTGCTGCAGGCGCAGGTTTTCGGTCTCGAGGGCATGCAGCCGGTGACCGCGTTCGACCACCAGGTTGAGGGTCTCGGCATCGATCGGCTTGAGATAGAAGTCATAGGCGCCGAGCCCGATCGCCTGCAACGCATGACGTCGATCATCGTTGCCGGTGACCACCACGACCTTGGTCTGTGGGGCCAGAGAGACGATCTCCTCGAGCAACGCCAGCCCCTCACTCACCCCCCCAGGATCCGGCGGCAACCCAAGATCCAGGGTGACCACGCCGGGACGATGACGTCGCACCTGCGCCAGTGCCTCTTGACGGTCGGCGGCCAACACCACCTCGAAGTCGTCGAAGCACCAGCGCAGCTGGCTCTGCAGCCCGGGGTCGTCCTCGACCACCAGCAGACATTTCTTCGCCCCCTTCATGATGTCACCTCGTGGTGCCCCACCCCCGCCACCGCAGTCTCCTGTTGCACATCGTCATCCAGTGGCAAGCATACACGAAACATCGACCCCTTCCCGGGCCGACTGTGCACTAACAGGTCGCCACCGAGAAGCCGCACGAACTCCCGGCTCTCGAAGGCACCGATCCCCATGCCAGTCAGACCCTTGGTCGAATCAAAGGGCTTAAACAACCGATCTCTGATGAATTCTGCGCTCATACCAACGCCATCATCCTCGATCTCGACAATGGCGAACCCCTCTTCGACATCCAATCCGAGCCTCACCCGCCCCTCCGGCGGAGTTGCCTCCTGCGCATTCTGCACCAGATGAGAGAACACGTTAAGCAGACGCTCGCGATCAGCACGCACACACAAAGGGCTCGCCGGCGTTTCCAGCACCGGGACCGGGGCCCGGGAACTGCGCGCATGGACCACCTCGCTCAGTAGCAGGACCAGATCCAGGCGTTGCGGGGCCTCGCCGCGCACGCCCTCACGCAGTTGCTCCATCAACCGCGTCATCCGCTCGACCGAGCTGCGTACGGTGTGGATGACATCGTCGAGAAAGGCTGGGTTGTCGCGATGACGCTCAGCGTTGGAGACGATCAGCGATTGCTGCGCGAGCAGATTCTTGAGGTCATGAGCAACATAGGCCGAGAGCTGATTGAAGGCCTCGAACTGACGCGCCCGCATCAACGCCTGGTCGGCCAGGTGCTGGGCGACATGGGCCGCGGCCTGACGACCAGCAGTGCGCAACAGCGAGCGATCCTCCCAGTTGAGCCTGGTGCTGGTCGCCCCCCGCGCCAACACCACGAAACCACACAACATCTCGCGATGCAGGAGCGGAATGACCAGCCAGGCCGTGCTCGGGGCACACAGCCAGTCCGGCAACTCGACCCCCTGATAGCGCTCCGGATCGGCATGATACTCGTCGAGGTCGATCACCCAGGCGCGACGTCTCAGGAACTCGACCATGGGCGCCTCCGCCGCCAGGATCTGGGGTTGGGGGGTAATCCAGTTGTACTGGACACAGAACTCGAGGCCGCCGTGCTCGCCCTCGACCCAGAGCATCCCTCCGGGACTATCGACGAGCCCACCGAGGGCCGAGACCACCGCCTCGGGTAGCGCCACACCTGGACGCGACAGCGCGGTCGTGAAACTCAGCCACTGCTCACGATAGTCGTACTTGAAATTGAAGAAGTGTCTACTGAGCAGTACCCGTAGCCGCGCCCGCAACTGTCCGGAGAAGACCACCGCCAGCAGGAACAGCAAGGCCGCAAACAGGAAGGTGATCTGCAGCACCGCCCCCCAGGCACCACCGAAATAGCGGATGTAATAGCCCGCGGCGGCCATCGCCAGCAGATAGAGCCCGGCACCGGTCAAGGTCGCCGAATGGAAGACGGCATGACGCGAGACATGGACCTCCAGCGACCAGCTCGGATTACGCGCCGCCGAGACCGCGATCAGCGGTACCACCAGGGCGTGCACCAGCCCTCGCGCCTGCCAGAGCGCCGGGTCGATGCGATGCAACAGCAAGGCATCGGAGAAGAAGAATAGGTCGAAGGCGAACACCGCCCCCAGACCGAGACAGAGGTGTTTGATTCCCCAACGTTGCTCGGGGCGGCGATTACGGATGATCTGCTCGAGCAGCACCAACCCGAAGATGGCCCAGAGCACCCAACCGAGCAGGACCGCGTTGGTCACCTCGACCGGGCCGAGCCCCAGCGGCCGCGACAGCAGTGGGAGCGCCAGGGTGAGCAGCGCACCGCCCCCGACGATCCACCATGAAGCCTGGGCCCAGCGCCCCCCCGAGCGCCTCTCGCGCTCGGCGAGCAGCACCCGCGACAGGAACACGAACCAGGCAGCATTGCGGACCAGCTCGGCCACTGCCGCCCACTGCCCCGGGGGTAGCAGCTGATGCTGCATGGCCAGGACGATGCCGGCCCAACAAGCGCTTGCCAGGCTTGCCAGTAACGCGAACAACCCCAGCAAGCGACCACGCCAGGCGGTGATCAGCAACAGGGTCAGCACCAAATAGGCGATCAAGGCCGTCGCATAACTGAAGCTGGCCACGTTCATCCGCGCGCCTCATCCGCGCGCGGCTGGACCAGGACCTCGACCACGCGCCCGCGTGCCGCACGCGCCTCGGCCGATTGACGTGTCAGCGCGCCGGGTTCGAGCGGCCCACGTCCCTCGACCAGTAGGCGCGCGCGTTCGACCCCACCGGCGACCAGATAGACGGCAACCGCCTGGGCCCGACGCCGCGACAGCGCGAGGTTATAGTCTGGGTCTCCATAAGGGTCGGAATAGCCGACGACCTCGGCGTCGAGGTCGGTACGCCGCTGCAGTTGTTCGATCAGGATATCGAGCCGCGCGGCGAAGCGTGGCTCGAGTTCGGTGCTGTTCCAAGCGAACACCACCTGGACGGGGTCGGGCAACGCCCCCCCCGGCCCGGCCAGGGTCTCGGCACGCAGCGCAGACGGGGTAAGCGAGCGCGTATCGGCGACCTGGAGGACCGGCGTCTCTTGATCCTCGCCTGCCGCAGTGACACGTGCGACGGCCGCTGGCTCGGGCGCCGGCGCCACCCGAGCGCCGGACACGGCGGGCGACGAGGCCAGGACGGGGGACAGCGACTCGACCACCGGCGTGACAGGCGTGACAGCAGACGGCTGGAGCGGGGGCTGCACAGTGACGACGGCGGCGCCCTCACCCGCCCCGTCGCCAGCGAGGACCGAGGACGACCCGAGCACCCTGGAACGCTCCGGCGTCGCCAGCGACTCGGGGTCCACACCCGCGAACTCGGCAACCGCGCCGGGCAGTGAGCGCTCCAGCCAATCGCGCGCCTGCTGCTGCAGGGCCGCAGCCCACTGTGGCTGGAGCAGATAGGAGGCTCCGAGCAGAGCGCTCGCGGCCAGGGTCGCCCCGCCGAGCAGCCAACGCCCACGGGCACGACGCGGCAGGGGCGCAGGCGCGGGTTCGTCGAAGGCCTCATCGAACTCATCGGGCAACAGTGGTTCGCAGGCAGGCGTGGGCGCGTCGCCGGCGGCCGCCTCGAGCGCCAGGAGTTCTTCGCTCAGCGCCACCTCAAGCTCCGGGGCCACCACCGTCTCAGCCGGGACCACCGCAACCGCCGCTGGCGGCGTCTCCGGCGCGGCGCACAGCCCCTGATCAAGCTCGTCCCAGTCGACATCACCCCCCGCCTGGGTCGCGGCCGTCAAGGCCTCCTGGTGCAGCTCGTCGAGCACCTGTTCGGCATCCTCGAGCGCGATACGGTGACGCTCCTCGATGAAGCCGCGCAACAACAACCGACTGCAGATCAGGTTGATCCGGCGCGGCACCCCTGCGCTGAACTCGAAGACGGTGCGCAGCACCCCGGGGGCGAACGCCGGGTCCCCGCGCCAGCCGCCCATCTCCAACCGGTGACGCACATAGGCCAGGGTCTCGACCGGACCCAGGGGTTCGAGATGCCAGGCGGCGACCAGACGCTGATGGACCTGCGCCATGTCCGGCCCCTGGACCAGCTCCCGCAGATGCTCCTGGCCGACCAGCACGATCTGCAGCAAGGGACGGCCCTGACGCTGCAGATTGGTCAACAAGCGCAGCTCTTCGAGCGCCGTGGCGGCCAGGTCCTGGGCCTCGTCGATGATCAGCAAGGCGCGGCGACCGGCCTGGTGCTGGCGCTCCAGAAAGGCCATCAACCCCTGCAGCACCTCGGCCTTGTGTGATGCCGCAGCCCGCAGCCCGAAGCCGTAAGCGGTCATCCGCAGCAGGTCCTCGGCGGCCAGCTGGGTACTGACCAGCATGGAGACGGCCACCTCCTGGGCCGGCAGGCGTTCGAGCAGGTCATTGATCAGGGTGGTCTTGCCCGTCCCTGGATGACCGGTGATCATCACGAAACCCTCGCCACGATGCAGCGCATAATCGATATAGGAACGCGCACGCGCATAGTTTCTGTGGGTAAAACAGAAGCGATGGTCCGGACTCAAGCGAAACGGGTCCGCCTCGAGGGCGTAGAAGTGCTCATACATAATGGTTCAACACCATGCTCGACCTGGCGGCGCGCGGCCTTCGCGTGACATGAAGTCGCGATCGACAGCTATTTGATGTGCCGGACGCAACAGCTCACCCAAGTTGCAGCATCGCGCCCTCCCGTCCATAGAATGCTGCAATCAGGGTACCAGGACGCCCCATTCCGAATATCAGAAAAAAGCCTTTAAGACGAAAGGTAAAAATATATGAAAAACAAAATTTTATAAATAAAATTACGACCCAAAATACTTATAAATAAAAAATATACCCCTAGAGAAAAGATCCAGACACTAATACTACCTAATCCAAACTCACATCAATGACACGGAAATCAGCCGCGACGGCGGCGTCAGATTCTGACATCATAGACCTAGCAGTCGCAACGCAATCACACGCTCTTGACCATGACGCACTCATGCTCAACTGACGGGCAGACCTATTTGGCGCGTCAACACCCACCGGCGCAGCCGTCACCCGCAGACAGGGATGTCGTCCATCACCAAAAAGGCATGCGACTTGCTGCCCAGACGGCGGACCATCCCCAGCTATGGCAACGCCCATCCCGTGCTGGAATCCACTTCACGCATGACAATGCAGGCCGAAACCATGCACACACACCCGCACGATAACGACCTCGCACTCGATGAGATGCAGCTCGACGCACGTATCGACCGCTACCGGCGCGAGATCGCAGAACTGACCCCGCCAGCCACCTTCAGGGAAGAGGTCCTGGTCAATGTCTACCGCTGTCTGTTGCAACGTTATGACGAGCAGCAACATGCCAACCGCCAGGCCGTGAGCTGAGCAGGCGCACCCGCCCCCGACGCCAGGCGTCGGGGTGAGCGGGAGCTGCAAAACGCGAGAGGCAACCCACGACACGCGGATTGCATGGCAGATCGAGAATCGCAGATGGAGCGCACAGGGCCCGCCCCGGGATCGGGGCGGGCCCTGACACGTTCGCCGGCGCGCCCACCACTGACGGTCGCCGGCGCGATTCAGTCGCCCAGATCGGCGCGCAACGACTCCGCCGCTGCGCGCTCGGCAAACGCCTGATCGTCAGCCAGGGTCGCCTCGAGCAGTCGACGCGCCTCGTCCTCGAGTCCCAATGCCGCCAGGATCTGTGCCTTGTGGAAACGCACCGTCGGATCCCCTGGGGCCAACGCCTGGGCCTCGTCGATGACCCGCCGCGCCTCGGCCAGGGCGCCATCCTCGAACAGCACCACCGCCAGGGTATCGGCTACGTCGACCGACTCAGGGGCGGCGGCATAGGCCCGTCGGGCATAGTCGAGCGCGCGCGCGCGATCCTGGTCGCGGATCAACCAGGCCAGGTTGTTGAGCGCGATGGCATGCCCGGGCGCGACCTCGATGGTGCGCTCGAAGGCGGCGATCGCCGCCGCCCGCCGTCCCTGTCTCATATACAGCTGGGCGAGGTTGAACTGGACCCACACGTCCTCGGGATATCGTTCCAACCAGTCCTCGAGTAGCGCGGTGGCCGCGTCCGCCTCGCCGGCGCGCACCTGTGCCTGCGCCAGCCGCAACAGGTTGTCGGCGCTCGCCGCCACCTCGAACAGACGCCGATAGCTGGCGAGCGCGGCGACATGATCGGCCTCCCGCTCGGCGATCAACCCCGTGACCGACAGCAGCTCGGGATGATCCGTGCCGGCCACCGCGTGCAGCGCCTCGGCGCGCGCGTGCGCCAACGTCATGTCACCTTCGGCCACTGCCAGACGGACCAACCCGGCATGAGCGACGATCGAGTCCGGCGCCACCTCCAGGGCCTGGTGCAACGCCTCCTCGGCCAGCGCCAGGCGGCCGAGTCGCGCCTCGGCCGTGGCCAAAGCGGTCAACACCCCTGGCCGCCCGGGCTGCAGCCGCGCCAATGTCACCAGGGTCTGCCGAGCCGCCTCATCGTCGCCGAGCCGAAGCTGGGCCTCGGCGGTAAGACCGAGCAGCTCGGGATCATCAGCATGGACGGGGGCCGCCGCGCCAAGCACCTCCAAGGCCGCATCCGGGTGATCACGCTGCAACTGATAGGCGGCGAGATAGAGCCGCGGGCGCAGCTGCCGTGGATTGGCCGCGAGCGCCCGCTCGAGCGCCTGCTGCGCAGCCTCCGAGTCCTCGGCCAGCAGCGCCAGACGCGCCTGCCCGACCAACAGGTCGACGTCCCCGGGCGCCACCTCGAGGGCGTGGCGGTAACGACTCGCCGCGCTCTCCAGGTCCTCATTGGCCAGATCGACCGCAACCCGCCCATCGACGGCCGCCGCCAGCCCCGGCTCAAGCGCCAGCGCCGCATCGAAGCTACGAGCAGCCGCCTGCAGCTGGCCATCACGTAGGGACATCAGCCCGAGCAGTACCCGGGGTCGGGCACGGTCGGGGTAGCGCACACCAAGCGTGCGCGCCGCCTCGATCGCGACAGCCAGATCACCGCGCTGGGCGTGACCGAGCACCAGCTGCTCGGCGGCACCGAGCCGCTGCGTATCGTCCCCGAGCGCAGCGCCGTCCCCATCGAGCAACTCGGTCAAGGTTGCAGCGGCAGCATCCAGATCGCCGCGCTGCTGCGCCAGGCGCCCCTCGAGCAGCAACACCTCGGCACCCGGCTCGCCGCCCACGCGACGCCATCGCGTCAACATGGCATCGGCCTCATCGAGCGCCCCCGCGGCCAACGCCAGGCGCGCCCGTCCGAGCAGCGCCGGGGCGAATTCGGGGTCGAGTGCAAGGGCGTGATCGAGCTGCTGGCGGGCCGCGACGGATTGATCCAGGGCCGCCAGGCTAGCGGCCAACGCGACCCGGACACGGGGATCCTCCGGGGTCAGCTCGACCAACCGCGATAGGGTCGCGCGGGCACTGCCATAGCGTCCGAGCACGAGTTGGGCATCGGCGATCAACCCGAGCAGCGCTGGGTTCTTCGCAAAACGCACATGTGCCGCCTCGAGCACCTCGAGTGCCGCCACCGTCTCGTCGCGACGCAGTAGATAGGCGCCGAGATAGAGTCGTGGCGCGAGTGTTGCGGGGTTATGCGCCACCGCGCGCTCAAGCAGCGCGCGGGCGCGGCCCCGGTCGTCCTCGACGAGCGCCAAACGGGCCTGGGCGATGAGCAGGCGCGGATCGTCGGGGCGCTGCGCCAGACCGCTTTCGAGTCGCCGACGGGCCTCCTCGAGGTCCTGACCGGCCAGCGCCAGGTTCGCCAGTCCGATGGTCGCAGTAGGCTCGGCGGGATCCAGCGCCAGCGCCTGGATAAATGCCGCCCGCGCGGCCGCCGGCGCATCCCCGCGCAGCTCCACGACCCCCAGCAGGGTCTGGGCCCGCGCCGACTCAGGGTGCCGATCACGATAGTCGCGGGCCGCGGCCCGGGCCTGATCGAGATCACCGCGCGCCAGCTGAGCGATCACCAGGCGCTCGGCCGCGCCCTGGAAGTCGGGATCCTGGGCCAGCGCCGCCTGCAGCTCGGCGATCCCCTCCGCCGAACCGGGCTCGGCCAGCAACGCCGTACCGAGCCGGGCACCAGCGAGCGCCGAGTCCGGCAATCCGGCCTTGACCCGACGCAGATAGGGCAGGCTCTGCTCGCGCTTGCCCTGCAACAGCAGGGCGCTGGCCAGCAGGTCGGTGGTGGCGAGGTCCTCGGGCTGGTGCTCGAGCACGCCGCGCGCCAGCTGCTCGGCGGCCACGGCCTCGCCCTGTCGCAACAAGGCCATCGCCAACAGACGCTGGGTCGCCAGGTCCTGCGGCTGCAGTGAGCGGGCACGCTCGAGATGGACCCGCGCCTGCTCGGGCTGGCCGAGCGCCAGTCGGGCCGCCCCGGCCAGCGACAGCGCCGGGGCGAACTCGGGCAGGGCCGCGAGGGCGGTGTCCAGATGGGCGATCGCAGCGGCGTGGTCGCCACGTTCGTAGAGCAACATCCCCTGGGCATAGTCGAGCAGCGCATTGTCGGGGGCGAGCCGACGCAGCTGATCGAGATCGGACTGGGCGGCATCCAGCGCCCCGCGCTGGATACGGGTGTAGGCACGGTTGAGCTGCGCCTGGAAGCGCTCGAGCGGATCCTCGAGGGCATGACCGAAGGCGGCCTCGGCGGCGGCCAGATCCCCGGCCCGACGAGCCAGATCACCACTCAACGACCAGGCACGCGCCACCCCCGGCCGCCGCTCGAGTAAGTCCGCAAGGCGTGCCCGCGCCGCGACCAGCTGACCATCGGCGGCCTCCAACCGTGCCAACGCGAAGACCACCGCGGCGGCGTCGGGCTGCAACGCCTGCGCCACCCCCAACACACGCCGCGCTGCATCTCTCTCCCCGGCCACCAGTTCGGCCTCGGCCTGCAGGGCGAAGAGCTCGGCGCGTACGGCCACCGGCAGCGCCTCCGACACCTCCAGCGCGCGCAACGGCGCAATGGCCCTCAGACGGAGCCAGACACGTGCCAACCAAGGGTGCAGCAACGCCGGCTCGGCCCCGAGGCGCTGGGCCCGCTCCAGCTCTTGACGGGCGGCGTGGACATCGCCCTGCAGCAGCAGGGCACGACCGAGCAAGGCCCGGGCGCGGGCATCACGCGGATCGTCCTGAAGGGCATTCTTCAGCTCGATCACGGCCACCGACGCATCGCCTGCAGACAGCGCCGCCGCCCCAAGCGGCGCCTCGGCGGCCACCACCGTGGCAGCACTACCAGCCAGCAGGGCGGCGGCGAGGACCAACCGGTCGATCGCGTTCCTTGTACACAACATCGTTCATCCTCTTGCAATAACGATCCCACGGCGGGGCGGTCTCGGGGCGCCGTGACGGGTATCAGCCCGGGGGACGCGGCAGACCGATGAGATAGGTCACCCCCACCGGCAACGGCCCCAACCGCGCCACCCCACACTCCCAGTGATAGCCCTGGTCATCGAGCCCACGGGTGAGCCGATCGAGTTCGGCGACGCTATAGGTCCGCAGACAGGAGACGATCCCGTCGAACATCACCGCCAGCGGGATCACCGGGATCAGATAGGTCCATAGCAACCGACTCCAGCGGAAGGGCCGGATGAAGGGGGTGGCAAGCAACACCAACAGCGGAGTGAAGAGCATGTAGAGCAACAACAGCGGATGGCGTTGAGTCGACTCGAACACCGCGATCCCCTGGCGCTGTGCGACGGCATCGGCAAGGATCGCGCGCGCCTGGTCGGGGCGGAAGTGATGGAAGGCCGAGAACAGGGTACGAAAGCCATCGATCGCAGCCGGCACCGCCATCGCGCTGACCGGGTATTCGATCACCTCGAGCGCCGTGCCGGTACGCTCGCGCAGCCGCCGCAACGCGGCACGGTTGGGATAGACGTCACTGACCCGCACCCGGATCCTGCCCGCGCGCACCGGGCCGAGCCGATCGAGCATCCGTTCCCAGGGGCCACCACCACCACTGCAGAGATCGAGGATGACGGGCGCCCCACTCTCCTCCAGGGCACGCTCGAGACGCGGCGTCACCGCAGCGTAGAGGTCGGAGACCCGAACCGCGAACTCGAGGAAATCGGTAATCCCATGGCGGATCGCAGCGGGCAATCGCCGCCAGTCGCCAAACTCGAAGAAATGGATACGCGGTATCATGTGCGACCTGCTCCGAGCATGTTAGAAGAAACCATCCCGAGCCAGGCTCACCCCCCCTCATACCGCCCCGGGGCGATCACCCCCTCGGGGTCGAGGGCCGCGCGCAGGCGTTGCCCGAAGACCCTGGAACGCTCGAGCAGGGCATCGAGTTCGGCCATGCCGTCGACCCCCATCCGATAAGGGAAACAGCCGAGTTCACGCCCGGCCTCGAGCATTGCGCGATAGCACTCACAAGCGGCCCGCTCCCCGGCTCCGACCCCATCGCGCGCAAAGATCAACGGCACCGTACTATCGAACACCCGGTCATTGAGACTGGTGAGGGTGATCAGCGGCTCAATGCCATGCTCGAGCCCGACGCGCTCGACCATCTCGACATAGTCGCAGACCTGTTGCGGGCGCATCGGCACCAGCGGTGAATACCAACGCAGCCCACAACCGTCGCGCGCCGGGTCGAGCATGCCCGCGCCCATCTCCCGAGGGTTGCGCCAGTAGCACAGCGGCAATGCCGTCTGGTTGGGGCGTCCGGCCACCAGCTCCAGCGAGCTGGCCAGGGTCGCCGCAGTGCTGGCCAACCCACGCCCGACACGACCCGGCAGCCAGCGCGCCAGCGCAGCGAGCTGCGCGGCACGTGTCGGGCTGAGGAAGATCAACCGCACCCCGACACCAGCAAGGGCGCGACGCACCTCGCGTCGTGCCGCGGTCATGACCGCGGCCGACCCATAGAGGGTGCCGAATCCGGTCCAGGGGAGGATCTGGTACTGGGCGCCGAGTTCGTCAACCACGGCCTGGGGGATCAAGCCATGCCGATCGAGCCGATCCTGTGGATACGGGGCGGCCATGGCCAGGACACGCCGCCGGTTCATCAGATTGACGCCACCGACCACCCCGGGCAACCGCTGTAGGATATCGCGCACCCGTGCCACCGCTGGCGCCAGCGCGGCCTCGTCGCGGAGGCTGAAGAGAAAGACCGCAACTCGCTCGGGACGGCGCGCCAAGGCGATGCTCGCCCGCGTGACGATGCCAAACCCGCTCTGAGTGAAGAGTCCGTTGGTATAGGGCCCGATACCCCAGCGAAACACCCGAGCGAGGGCCTCACCACCGGCCTCGCAGAGCATTGAGCGATAGATCGAGCCATCGGCGAGCACCGCCTCGAGGTCGGTGAGCGCTGCGAAGTGATCGACATGGGGGGTGATGCCGTAGCCTCGCTCCAGGGCATTGCCGATCAGGCTACAGTGCGGGCCGGCGCCGGTGACCGGCACCAGGAAGGGGTAGGCGTGTCGATCGAGGAAATCGGCGAGCATCGCCTGGGTCACCCCGGGCTCGAGGGTGACCACGCCGAGTTCGGGGTCGAAGTCGAGGATGCGCTGCAGCCGGCCGAGATCGACGATCACGCAGCCATCGCGCACCGGCAGCGCGCTGCCATACCCCCAGTTGCGACCGGTACTGATCGGATACAGCGAGAGACGGTAGCGCTTGGCCACCGCCACCAGTGGCGCCACCTGATCGGCTTGCTCGACCAGCAGGGCCGCGACGATCTGCCGCTGGGTGCCGGTGGTGTCGAGACCGTACCTGGAGTGCACGGCCTCCCCGACCAGGACCCGCTGCTCGCCCAACAGCGCTCGCCAGTCACCTAGTGCCGCAGCCAGCCCGGCAGTCTCGCTCATGCCCATCGTCCATGCCTCCATTGCGCGCGAATTGCCCGGAAACGCAACCGTTCGTGTAAAAAGAATGTGACCCGGTCGACGAATCCGTTAGCATGATCTCATTACGGACGCAGTGGACGCGAACCGCCAAAAACCAAGCCCTTTCCCTCGCAAGATGCCGATTAAGATACTGACCGCCAGGACGCCGGATCAAATCGAGCACGCGCTCTGGCTAAGACATCAGGTGTACATCATCGAGGAAGGACGGTATGGCGGCGTCCCCCGACCGGAGGCGAGGCTGACCGACCGCTTCGACCATGGCTTGGGGGTGAGGCACATCCTCGCCTATGACGGCGAACAGCCGGTCGCGGCCATCCGCGTCAACCTCGAGACCGGACACGGCCTACCGCCCGAGACCCACTTCGACTTTCGCTCCACACTCGCCGAGCTGCATCGCCCCGGCCCGGCCAACCGCTACCGCGCCGCATCCGGCAGCATGCTGGTGATTCGTGGACAATGGCGGCGGCGCTACAACATCCTGCGCGCGCTCTACCGCGCCGCGACCCACTGCTTCCAACATTGGGGAGCAACACATGTCCTGCTCAACTCCACGCCCAAGCTCGCCCCCCTGTATCGACGCATCGGCTTTATCCAGATCCACGACCCGGTGTGGATCTCGGAGATCGGCGATCATGTGGTGCCAATGGTCGGACGGGTCGAGGACTGCCGCCGCCATGCCTTCGGGCTAGCGCACTTCGTCCCACACCTCGGCCAGTGCTCGCCGAGCACCTGGAACAGCAAGGGATTTTGAGGCTACAGCGCAACCTCGAGGTCCTCGGCGATGGCCTCGAGCAGGGCCCGCAGGGGTGGGGTGAGGTGTTCGAACAGCATCTCGCGCGAGATATAGAAAGGCGCGCGCGCGCCCCGGAACTCGATCGGCTCGCCGACCTGCTCGAAGAAGATGCCGCCGAAGTGCAGATGCCGGGCGAGGCGCGGCTCCATCATCGCGTAGACCCCGTCCATGCCCTCGGACAGGCCGATGGTCGCCGCCGCCAGGTACAAGCCCAGGGCCATGTGGGGGAAACGACGGCGGTCATCCTGGGTCCACTGAAACAGGTCGGTGCCATGCCCGTCGGGCGTTGACTGCTCCCCGGGCCGGCGCCGGAACTGCTCGTGCAGCGCCAGCCTGGAGATCTCGCCGAAGCCCCCCCTGGGCATCGCCAGGGGGTTGTGCGCGGAGAAGAACAGATTCGGCTCATAGTGCTCGACCAACGGCATACAGGGCTCGGCGCAATCGGCCCTGGCACGGACCAGACGCACGGTTCCGGCATCGCGCCCGGAGCGACGATGGTGCAGCAGACAGTGTATCGACTCGGCGTCGAAGTGATCGATCTCGCGCCGATCCGGGAAGGCCGAGGCGTCCTCCCACCCGAGCTCTTGGCAATAGACCTCGTAGCGCAGGGAGAACACCCGATCGCGCAATTCGTCCGTTGTCGCCGCGATGATCCTGAAGTATTCCTTGTAGGGGGTCACGAGATCGATCTTCGGCATGGAAGGGTCTCCCTGGCAGACTCAGGTTTATGTCCTTCTGGACCCACAACGATGGAGATGGCGCAGGCCCTGCCGGCTGCACCGACAGCGCCATCAATTGTAGGATCCAGGCCGCATCAGCGAACACGTATCGACGATACCAGTAAACCGGGCGGGCGGACACGGCATGTCTCCCCTGCCCATATGGCCCGCACGAACAGGAACTGCAAGCATGCATGCCCCCCTTCGCGTCCGCCCGGCCCCACTCATCCTGGCAGTCACACTGCTGGTGCTGCATCCCCTCTTGCCGGTCTCACCGACCTCGGCCAGCACCTTGGTCAATTGTTACGACGCCGAGCGCGAGATGGTCGTCCGGACCCGTCAGCAGGACTGCCAGGGGCGCGCCGTCAGCGACGCCGAGGCCGCCCAAATCCGCGCCCGACGTCGCGCCTATGTGCGTGACTCACTCGAGGTCAACAGCACCCCACGGGTACTCGGCAGACGGCTCGAACGCATCGGCGCGGGCTTCTTCGTCGACCCGGCCGGACACCTGCTTACCAACGCCCATGTCGTCCACGACTGCACCACCGTCACCGTCTCACGCGATCATGGCGAGATGGCCCCGGCGCGTGCCATCGCGGTCGACACCGGCGCCGACCTGGCACTGCTGGCCACCGATTACCGCCCCGAGCGCAGCGCACCCTTCATGCCGATCGACGACCCCCTCCCCGAAACGGTGGCGATCATCGGCTATCCCAACCAGGGGCTGCCGCCGTTACGCCCGCTGCTGACCACCGGCAGCATCGCACCGACCCGACTGATCACCACCCCCGCGCGGACCATCACCCTCAATGCCGACATCCGCCCCGGCAACAGCGGCGGACCGGTACTCGATGTCACCGGCCGGGTGGTCGGGGTGGTCTTCGCCGCGGTCGACACGCCCAGTGTCTACGAACGTACCGGGCGCGTGGTCCGCGACATCGGGGTCTCCATCCCCAACACCGTGACCCTGCCCTTCCTGGCACGCCACGGCATCGACGCCCAGACCGACCAGCCGGCCACTCCCCCCGACGACATGCTCGAATACACCAGCGCCTTCATCGCACGGGTCGAATGCTGGCGCTAACCGAACGACTGCCAGATCTGGCAGCCATCGCCAACGCTGTCGGCCCATTCCCGCCATCGTGGTGTGCTTGATCTTGGCATCGGGAGACCACAGGCTTGTCTCCACCCGGGTCGACGTGAACCCTGTCACGGCCTTTGAGGGATCGAAGCAAGCGCTGCTAAACTGGACCGGCTTATTCGCCCCAAGCCGGCGGACCGCGACACCCGAGCAGCCGGGACCGGGCCATGACGACGCCGACGGGGCGCGCCCACCCCATGCTCGACGGACACCGGTCGGCCCGGACGCGCCCGCGTCCCGGGGCGATCCAACTCAAACCGGCCACTCCCTCTCAGACGTACGACGACGTCACGACGGCGCCGGGAGTGGAGGACGTCAGGATACAGCCTAGCCTCTCATGTCGCGGACACCCTATCTCTCGACCCTGTTGCTCGCCCAGCGAAATCCCTTCCTGGTCATCGATGCCGAGATGCGCATCCGTAGCGTCAACACGGCCCTCGAGACCGCCCTGGGGTATGACCCCAACAACCTGATCGGCACGCCCTGCTGCCGGCTCGATGCGACCGGCGCCGAGGATGGCTGCCGCCATCGGCGTTTTTTCCGAGACCTCGAGCCCTATATCGAGACCCACGCGCTGGTCGACGCTCGGGGCGAGATCCGCTTCGCCCAGATCCAGGGTTTTCCCATCGTCGACCCCCAGGGCCAGGTACTGCTCGGCGAATCACTGCACCTGCTCCAGGGGCAGCGCCAGCCCGGACAGATGGTCGGGCGATCGCAGCAGATGCACACCCTCGCTCAAGAACTCAGACGCGCGGCCGCCACCGATGCGGCGGTACTGCTCCAGGGAGAGACCGGTTCGGGTAAGGAACTCGCCGCCGAGTTCATCCACCAGCACTCGACCCGAGCCAAGAGCCCCTTCGTGGTGGTCGACTGCACCGTCCTCAGCGAGGAGCTGTTCGAGAGCGAGCTGTTCGGCCACGTCAAGGGGGCCTTTACCGGGGCCGTCGGCAGCAAGACCGGACTGCTCGAGCTAGCCGACACCGGGACCCTGTTCCTCGACGAGATCGGCGAACTCCCGCTCTCCCAGCAGCCCAAGCTGTTACGCGCCCTCGAGAGCGGGATGTTCCGCCAGGTCGGCTCGACCAAGATCCGCCAGGCCAATGTACGCGTGGTCAGCGCCACCCATCGCGACCTACGCGTCATGGTCGAGCAAGGCCAGTTCCGCCAGGACCTCTACTATCGGCTCGCGGTGCTGCCGCTCCCCATCCCGCCACTACGCGAGCGTCGGGCCGACATCCCCGAACTCGCCGAGCACCTGCTGCGGGAGATCTCGGCGCAATCAGGGCGGCCTTATCGGATGACCAAGGACGCGCTGCGTAAGCTGCTGCTCTACTCCTTCCCCGGCAATATCCGCGAGCTGCGTAACCTGCTACACCTCGCCACGGTCCTCAGCCCCGACGGGACGATCGGCGATGCGGCCATCCGCCTACCGGCCAGCACCAGCGCGCCCCCGACGCCCCCGGCCACCGACACAGCGGCAGAACTCTTGCATGAGCACCCCAGCATCAGCATGCTCTCGCCGGTCGAGGCCGCCGAGGCCAGATACATCCTGCAACTGCTACAGCGCCATCGCGGCAGTCGCAAGGAGGTCGCGGCCAGCATGTCGATCAGCGAGCGCACGCTCTACCGCAAACTCAAGCGCTACCAGCTCAATACATCCGATGAACGAACACACAGTGGCAGTTGAGCGCTCCGGCCCCAATGACGAGGTCCAGACCCTACGTTGGAATCTGGAATCGGCAACGGGAGCAGGACCAGGCCTGGGCGCACCAGGCGATATCCGCGATCAGATCCGCTCGAGCGAGGCACTCCCGCCACTGCCGGAGATCACCCGACGCCTGCTCGAGCTGCGCGCCGACCCCGATGCCAACGCCCTGATGCTGGCCGAGGCGGTCGCGCTCGACCCCATGCTCTCGGCACAGCTGCTGCGCTGGGCCAACTCCCCCTACTATGCCCCGCGCAGCCCCGTCAACACGGTGCGTGATGCCATCGTGCGCGCACTCGGCTTCAACCTCTCGTTCAGTCTCGCCCTCGGGCTGGCCGCACTCAGTCCACTCAAGACCCCCAACACCGGCGCGCTCGGACGCGACCGCATCTGGCGCCACGGCATGCAGTGCACCACACTGATGCAGGCACTCGCCCGCGAGCAACCCGCCGAGCTGCGTCCGGCCAGCGGCCAGATCGAACTCGCCGGGGTCACCCAGAACATTGGTTATCTACTGCTCGGCCACCTGCTACCCGAACACTTCCAGCTGCTCGCACGCTTCATCCAATCCAATCCGGGGCTGGCGCTCCCGACCATCGAGCGCTTTGCCATCGGTGTCGAGCACACCCAACTCGGCGGTTGGCTGTTCGAGGCCTGGGAGATGCCCGAGGCCCTGCAGACCGTACAGCGTCATCACCACAACCCGGCCTATCGCGGCGAGCACGAATCATTGGTGCTGCTGGCCTGCCTGGCCGACCAGCTGCTCGAGACCCGAGGCGACGGGCTCGGCGCCCGCCCCAGCGAGCCCGAGACCCAGCCCGAACTGCTCGCCCGACTCGGGCTCGGTGCGCACGCCTGCGAGCACGCCCTGAGCGCACTGGCCAACTGCGAGGAAGAAGCAACCAAGACCGACTGATCGCTGCGCTCGGACGGTCACGCGTCCGAGCCGCCCCTAGACCGCCCCCTTGCCGAAGACCACCACCTCGACCGTCTCGATCAGGATCAGCAGATCGAGGAAGATGCTGTAGTTCTTGACGTAGTAGAGGTCGTACTCGAGCTTACGCAGCGCATCCTCCTCGGAGCTGCCATAGGGATAGCAGAGCTGCGCCCAGCCGGTCAGCCCGGGTTTGACGCGATGACGCGCGGCGTAGTAGTCGTACTTGCGCGCCAGGGTGGCGACGAACTCGGGCCGCTCCGGCCGCGGCCCGACAAAGCTCATCTCGCCCTTGAGGACATTGAAGATCTGCGGCAGCTCGTCGATCCGGGTCTTGCGGATGAAGCGCCCGACGCGGGTGATGCGCGAGTCGTTCTTGGTCGCCCAGCGCGGTCGGCCATCGGCCTCGGCGTCGACCCGCATACTGCGGAACTTGACCACATCGAACGGTAGCCCGTTCTCACCGATGCGGGTCTGACGATAGAACACCGGGTGGCGAAAACGGCTCTCGACGGCGATCGCCAGCGCGGTGATCAGCATCACCGGCCACAGCAACACCAGAAAGACCACCGACACCAGCACGTCGAACAACCGCTTGAGCAGCATCGTCATCGCGCCATGCCGAAAGCCATCGGAGAGCATCAGCCAGCTCGGATTCAACAAATCGAGCTTGACCACGCCCATCTCGCGCTCGAAGAACCCCTGCGGCTCGAGCACCTCGATGCCAGCCATGCGACAGTCGAGTAGCTCCTCGATCGGCAGCTTGCCGCGCCGATCCTTGACCGCCACCACCAGCTCATCGGCCTGGGTCTCGGTAATGATGCGCAGCAACGGCCGGTCATAGGGGATGCAGCCCGGCACGTCCTGTTCGGCGGCCTCGGCCTGCAACGGCACCAGCCCGACGATGTCGAGGCCACGTGGATTGGCGGCCATCACCGCCTCGGCGAGTGGCCCGGCACCGAGCACCAAGACCCGCCGTTTGAAGATGCCCGGCTTGATGACATAGGAGAGCAGCCGCAATGCGATGACGGCGGTGATCGATAGCACCACGGTCAAGGCCAGGATACTGCGCCACAGCTCGATGTGTGGGAAGCTGAAGGAGAGCACCGCCAGCGCCACGGCACCGAGCAACACCGCCAGCACGATCCGTAGCAGCGATCCCCACCACCCCTCCCTGAAGCTCGCCTCGTAGAGCCCCATCGCCCCCATCGAGAGCACGAAGACGACCGCCAGCACCACGGAATAGAGCGAGACCCCGGCGATATCGGCCGGCACCTCGGCCCCGATCGACCACCACCGCAGATGGAGGCTGGCATGGAAACAGGTGGCGAAGACCAACCCCTCGATCCCGGCCAGGATCAGCAGGGGTAGACGCATATAGTGACGGAAGATTCGGATGGAACGCATGGGCGGGGAACACCTGGCGATGACGAACAGAGCGCGACGCCGACCGATGGCGACAGAGCGATCCTCTTCGATCGCCCAGGTCGGGGCGGCGCCTATCTCATGGAAGTCGCGCGACTAGACCCTGGGCCCTGACGAGAACCCGGGTCATCCGCCACCCTGTTCGAGCCCTTAGTCCAGCCTTGAGATCCCGCGGCATCCACACGGCGTCCAGTCCCGCTTCGCACCTGTCATCCTTCACGCCCCTTCTTGCAACAGGAACGGTTCTCGCGCCCATGACATCACCTCGGGGATTGATCGGCCTGCGGTCGAGGTTAACCTTACGTGTACAAAAAAATCAAATGGCCGCTCCTTGTCCGCCCCCCTGAACGCACCTCGAAAACGATTCGAAACAAGGATCGATTCAGATACCCCAGCAGAAAAAACAAAGGGGGCTGACACAAACATCAACCACCAAAAAGTGTACGCAGTTGCAGGCTGCCCTTGTATCCGAGATGACGCAACAACAGCCATGACGGCATCCGCAACCAGTGAGCGCGCGCAAAGATCAGGGTCCGCGCGCCCCTCACCCGCAGGGGGGCCCGGCCATCGGCATCGGGGAGTAGAGACAAGCGCACCAGCCGCGTCATCAGCCACGCCAGCGGGGGCGCTGGCCGCCACTGCCGCAATCGCGCCTCGACCACCACCGGCAGCTCCAGGACAAAGAGCTGGTGTACATGATGCAACGCATGAAACAGCGGGCGTTGTAGCCCGAACTGCTCGGCACGGTCGAGTAGCGCCGGCCAAAAACCCACGCGCCCCCTGAATTGACCGAGCAGGTCCCAGACATCGACCAGGTCACGCAACCGCAGGCCCTCGTGTCGATCCCCCTCCATAAACAGGTGGAGCACCGCATGCAGCACCATATCGGGCGCGCCGAGCACCCGTAGCGACTCGTGCCCGGCCACCTTGCAGCTCGCCGCGAACAACGGCGCTGGATCGAAGTGCAATCGATTGGTGCGCGGCAGTAGCCGATGGTGCAAATCGATCTCGGTGTCGCGCTCGAGGTGTCGCAACGGCGGCAGCTCGTGCATCCACTCACGGTAGTAACGCTCGTCATACCTCGACAGACCAGCGCCCTGCCAGCCCCGAGCCCGCAAACGTTGCTCGACCTCGGCAAGCCCATCCTCGGCAATCAACAGATCGACATCCGAGAACAGGCGGCCTCGCGCCGCCGCCGTCTCGGCCAGAACGTAGGCGACCCCTTTGAGCGCGACCACCTCGACCGGGACGCCATCGAGCGCACGCAAGATGCGATCGACCTCCCAGGTCAGCCGCCGCTGCTGGTATTGCACCTGACAGCGTGCCGCATGCAGATGGTGGGCAACCCGCTCGGGCAATTGCTCAATCAGCCCCCGGGCGGCGAGATCGGCATCCAGGCGCCCGAGCAGGCGAGTATGACGCGCTGCCCGCAACAACAGGTCCCAATCCGCAGACGACAGTGTCGGCAGCGTCTCCGGGGCGCGCAGCGCACGCAGCAGCAGTGCGCCGGCGTGACGTGACCGGTTCATACGCTGGCTCATGGTTCGGTCTCCGCGAGCGCACCGAGCACGCCCAAGGCCGCGTCGAGATCGGAATAGCCCAGTCGATAGCAGCGACAACGCTCGACCAACCGAGCAACGGTGATGAAGCCACCCTCACCGCACAGCTCATAGTTGAAAGCGTTGCCCGCCACCATCAAAAAGGCATCGCTCCGGTTCAACGGCTCGAGCCGGGTCGGGGCCTCGGCCTGCCATCGCGGGAACACCACCCAAGCCGGGGTTGCCGGCTCGTCCATGCGCATCACCGCCGCGCGCGGTGGGCGCACATGTGCCACCGTGCCCTTGCGAGTCCCGGTGAAGGCGGGACCGATCTCGGCCTCGGGCGCAAAGGCACGGATCACCTCGATCGAGTCGTTCTTCAGCGGGATCGGCCGCGGCAGCGGCAACAACCGCCCGTGTTGCGGGGCCACCAAGCCGAACTCGTCGGAGAGCAGGCGCCAGCCGCGATGGGCCAAGGCGGTGCAGAGGGTCGATTTACCGGCCCCAGGGGCCCCGGGCAACACCAGGGCGCGTCCACCACGTTCGAGCACGGCGGCATGGAGCATCAACAGATGGTGAGCGCGCCGCGCCACGCACCAATTCAACCCCCACTCGAGCATCGGGAAATGGTGTGCCGCCGCCAGCGGCTGAAAGGGGGAGCGACCATCGACGGTGAAGCGCGCCTGGGGTCGCCACCACCGCCGCAGCCACCCGTGGTGATCGAGACGGACATGGAAATCACGGACTTGACCGGGCACTGCCAGCGGGTAGTCGCCCCACATCCGCCACAGCACCGGCAGCAAGGCGGTCAGCCCGAGCTGCAGGTTAACCAGGAAGGGGCCGATACAGACATCGATCCCGCAGGGCCTCTGCACCTGGCGGGCAAGCTCATCGATATCGAGATCGCCAACCCTCACGCCGTCGTGGTCCCGATCACGATCCCCAGCTCATCGAGACGCGCCAGCAGGGCCTCGAGCTGGCTGCGACGCAATACCTCGGCAGCGCCCGCCGAGGGCGCGGGGTCAAGCACCGCGAGTAGGTCATCGACAGTCGCCTCGCCCTCATGCAGGCGCGCCACCACCTGCGACCCGGCGGCATTGAGGTAGTGGGTCTCGCCCGAGGCCCCCTGATAGAGCAGCCGCTCACCATCCCAGACGACCTCGAGCAACGGGGCGGAGCTGAGTCGCCAGCGCACGGGCCTCACCATCGCCGAACTCACCGACACGGCTCACCTCCAGAGCGGCGCACCCAGCGCGCACCCGTCACACGGCCCCATCACTGGCACAGCGGCGCGTCCGGCCCCAGCGAAGTGGCCGACGAGGCCGTGACGATGTTGCCGTTGCAGCGGCTGACACCGGTATTGGGATCATCCTCGAGGATGCCGTCGCAGGCCTCGCCGGGTGCCAGCTCACGCTGGGCGTTGAACTCGACGACATCGACGCAACCGCTGCTCTGCGCCAAGGCCGCACCACTGCGCAGGGTCATCACCATCGGCGCGGCCACCGCCGCCTGTTTGAGCAAACGCCGGCGAGCACGGCTGTGGGTGTTCTCGTCGTGATCCGTGTCGGGGGGATTCGGAGTAGTCATTGAGGGATCTCTTCAGCATGTTGAGCGGATTCTGCGGGCCCGCAGCACCTCCATGGGAGCAGGCGCCCGGGACGGGCGCCGCCCGCGCGCAGACGATCTGCGCCGGGGCCCGCCACAGGCGATCGCCGCGCGGGAGCCCCTCCTTCCCTTCTTGGCGACGCCCCGTCTCGGGCGCAAGACGAGACCGGCGCCCAACACCGGCCATACGTCCAGGCCCCTGACCGATGCAAGACACCTCACACCGACCAGTATCGAGAGCATACCGTACCGCGACGCGGTGCGCACACGTAGCGCAAAAACACCAGGTCACCACACAAACCCGACGAAAGGCTATAATCTTTTTATATACAAAGATAAAAAACATCTTTAAACAGGATCCCGCCAGGCCAACCTTGACGCACAGCCTACACATTTCGTAGCTTTTCCGCACCCATCCAGACACAGGACCACGCCGTGCACCGTCCAGGCTGTCGAATGCCATGCAGACATGCGCCCCGGCCCCGTGCGGACTGAGCCCCAAGGACCGCCCCGATGCGCATCCTCCACATCCTCGACCATTCGTTACCGCTCCACTCCGGCTATACCTTCAGGACCGCCAACCTGCTTCGCGAACAACGTCGACTCGGTTGGGAGACCTGCCATCTCACCGGACCACGCCACGGCAACCGGCGCGCTGACAGCGAACACTGCGACGGCCTCGAGTTCCATCGCACCGCACCGCCACGTGGCGCACTCGCCACGCACCCCGTCCTCGGCCCCTGGCTGGAGATGCGCGCCACCGAGCAGCGGCTGTTCGAGCTTGCCCGGCACCTCCTCCCCGACCTGCTGCACGCCCATTCCCCCGTCCTCGACGCCTTCCCCGCACTCCGCGTCGGCCGCCGGCTCGGCATCCCGGTGGTCTACGAGGTCCGCGCCTTCTGGGAGGATGCCGCGGTCGATCACGGCACCACCGTCGCCGGCAGCCTGCGCTACCAGGCCACCCGCGCACTCGAGACGCACGCGCTACGCCACGCCGCACACGTCTTCACCATCTGCGAGGGACTGCGCGGCGACATCATCGCCCGCGGTATCCCGGCGCAGCGGGTCACCGTGATCCCCAATGCCGTCGATCTCGAACACTTCCGCCCGAGTGCCGCGCCGGACCCTGTACTGGCGCGCCGCCTCGGGCTCGAGGACAACGGCGAGGTAATCGGTTTCGTCGGCTCCTTCTATGCCTACGAGGGGCTCGACCTGCTGCTCGAGGCGCTGCCACGACTGCTGCAACAGCGCCCCGGGCTGCATCTGCTGCTGGTCGGCGGCGGTCCCCAGGAGGCGGCGTTGCGCGCACGCGCCGAGCAGCTCGGCATCGCCGCAGCGGTCCGCTTCACCGGGCGGGTGCCGCACCAGGAGGTGCAGCGCTACTACGACCTGATCGACCTGCTGGTCTACCCCCGCCACGCGATCCGTCTCACCGAGCTGGTCACTCCGCTCAAACCGCTCGAGGCCATGGCCCAGGGGCGGGTGTTCGTCGCCTCCGACGTCGGCGGACACCGCGAGCTGATCCGCGACGGCGAGACCGGACGGCTGTTTCGCGCCGGCGACGTCACGGCCCTCGTCTCCACCGTGGAGGCGATGCTCAAGGCACGCGAGCACTGGCCGGCGATGCGCGCGGCGGGACGACGCTTCGTCGAGCAGACACGCAACTGGCGCGTCAGTGTCGCCCACTATGGCCCGGCTTATACGCAGGTACTCGAGCGCCGCCGCGGCGAGCGCAGATAGGAGCAACGATGAAACGCAGTCTGCAGCGCGCACGCCAGCACCTCTATGCCTGGCAGACCCGCCACCGCAACCGGCGCAGCCTCGCCGCCCTCGAGGCCCACCTCGCAGGTCGCGACCCGGCGCTACTGGTCCACCAGATGGGACGTGCCGGCTCGATGACCACGGTCAACACCCTACGGGCTGCCGGACTGGGCATGCCGGTGTTCCACACCCACTGGCTCAATCCGGTCAACATCCGCAAGCGTCTCGACCGCTTCGCCGGCGCCCCCGAGCGGCGCCTGCCGCTGAACGTGCGCATGGCCCGACGCATCGGCCAGGAGTTGCAGCAGCACGGCCCACACCACCGTCCCTGGCATCTGGTGAGCGTCTTCCGCGAGCCGGTGGCACGCAACCTCTCGGTCTATTTCCTCAGTATCGAGGACTTCATCCCCGATTTCTTCGACCGCCACGCCCGGGGCGCGCTCGGCGACGCCGAGATCCTCGAGACCTTCCTCGAGCGCTTCCCGCACGACCAGCCGGTATGCTGGTTCGACGAGGAGATCCGCGACACCTTCGGTATCGACGTCTACGCCCAGCCCTTTCCGATCGCGCGCGGCTATCAGATCATCCGCCAATCCGATATCGCCGTACTGCTGATCAAGGTCGAGCGCCTCAACGATTGCTATGCCGCCGCCTTCGCCGAGTTCCTCGGGGTCGACGTGCCCCGGCTCGAACAGACCCATGTCACCGAGGAGGATCCGGCCTACTCGATGTACAAGGACTTCATCGCCAACGTCCAGCTCCCAACGGACTATCTCGATCGTCTTTACGACACCCGCTTCGCGCGTCACTTCTACGGCGAGACCGAGATCGCCCGGCTCCGACACCAGTGGGGAGGTGGCCATGCCTGACACCGCACCGGTACGGCAACCGTCCCGTCACCGGCCACGGGCACACTGGCGTCGACATAGACCACCGGCACGGCAATCGCGGTGAGCACCCAACAGAGCCGGCACTATCCGTCACACCCGGCGCTCGAGATACTGATCTGCACCCATCAGCGCGCTCGGCTATTGACGCGCGCGCTCGACTCGCTGGAGACGGCGGCGCGCCCGGCGGACTGTCCACTCGGCGTCTTCGTGGTCGCCAACGCCTGCAGCGACGAGACGCCCCAAGTGCTCGCCGCGCGCGCCGCCACTCCCGACACCGCGCGGTTGCCGCTGCGCTGGATCGTCGACCCGGTGCCGGGCAAGAGCCACGCGCTCAATCTCGCCCTGCCGCAGGCGCGCGCCCCGCTGATCGCCTTCGTCGACGACGATCACCGGCTCGATCCAGGCTATCTGCTCGCCCTGGTCGAGGCCGCCCGCGCCCACCCCGAGGCCGAACTCTTCTGTGGTCGCATCCTCCCCGACTGGGACGGCAGCGAACCGGCTTGGGTCCACGACCAGGGGCCCTACCGCATCTATCCGCTGCCGGTACCACGCTTCGACCTCGGCGCCGCGCCCCACCCGGTGGTCCCTGGCAGCGCCACCCCGGGCGGTGGCAACCTCGCCATCCGCCAGGGCCTGTTCGAGCGCATCGGACCCTTCCGCCTCGAACTCGGCCCCCACGGCCACGACCTCGGCGGCGCCGAGGACATCGAGTGGGTCAAGCGTGCCGTGACCGATGGCGCGCCACTGCACTATGTCCCCGGGATGTGTCAGTACCACTATGTCGAGGCCAACCGGCTGACCCTCGGCTATGTGTTGCGCAAGGCCTATGAGCGCTCGGCCTCGACACTGCGCATCAGCCCCGCCGCCGGTCAACGACGCTGGCCGCCGCGTTACATGCTACGCAAGGTCCTCGGCTACGGCCTGCGCGCGCTGTTCGCGCTCGGTTGGCCGGCACGACGCTTCTATCTCACCCGACTCGCCGCCGCGCTCGGCGAGCTCAAGGGCTTCACCCAGCGCAGGCGTGGAGCCGGATCGACATCACCGTCAGGGAGTGACCCGGATGCACCCGCTCGCTAAGCTCGCCAAGCTGCGCGATCCCGAGATCCGCGCCAAGAACCGGCGCGCGCTGTGGCTCGGGGCGCGTGGCCGCTGGTGGGACCTGACCCGCCCCCGGATGCCCGACCCGGTGTTCCTGGTCGGTTGCTCGCGCTCCGGCACCACCGTGACCTACGAGACCCTGGCCGCCGCGCCGCAGCTGCTGAGCCTCGGCTACGAGGTGCCGCGACTGTGGAACGGGTGCTACGGCCCGCTCAACAACGGCTGGACCTCGGAGGCCGCCGGCCGTGCCGACGCCCGCCCCGAACACCGTGCCGCCGCGCTGCGCTTCTTCTACCAGCACCTGGGAGGCGGCTGGGTGCTCGACAAGACCTGCATCAACACCCTGCGCCTGCCCTATCTCCACGCCCTCTTTCCCGAGGCGCGCTTCGTCTTCATCCATCGCGACGGGCGCGACAACATCAGCTCGATGATCGACGGCTGGCGCCAGGGCCGCACCGATGGGGGCTTCGGGCTCGAGCCGTTCTTCGGCCCATCCCCCGAGCCGGTGGCGATCAACGACGGCGAGTTCACCCAGTGGCACTTCTTCCTGCCCCCGGGCTGGCGCGACTACAACCACGCCAGCCTCGAGGAGGTCTGCGCCTACCAGTGGCTCACCGCCAACCGCATGGCGCTCGACGCCGCCGCCGAGATCCCTGCCGAGCAATGGATCCAGATCCGTTATGAGGACCTGGTGGCACGACCGGAAGCGGTCTTCGCCGAGGTCTTCGCGCGACTCGGCATCCCCTTCGACGAACCGCTGCGCGCGCACTGCCGCGCCCTCGACCAGCGCCCCACCAGCATCGTCTCCGGCCCGCCCCAGCGGGCCAAGTGGCGCACCCGCAACCCCGAGGCGATCGCGCGCATCCTGCCGCGCATCGGCCCGCTGATGGAGGAACTCGGCTATGACTGCGACGCCTGAGACCCCGCGGGTGAGCGCAGTGATCCCGGCCTACGACGCCGCCGCGCACATCGTCGGCGCGGTCGAGAGCGTGCTCGCCCAGACCCTCGCCGGGGTCGAGGTGGTGGTGATCGACGACGGCAGCCGCGACGCCACCGCCGAGCGGCTCGTCGGGTTCGGCGAGCGCATCCGGGTGATCCGCCAGCCCAACGGCGGCCTGTCGAACGCCCGCAACCGCGGCATCGCCGAGGCCCGAGGTACCTTCGTCGCCTTTCTCGACGCCGACGACCGCTGGCACCCCGACAAGCTCGCCCGCCAGCTCGCGCGGCTCGAGTCCGACCCCACGCTCGGCTTCTGCTCCACCCGCACCCGGGTCGAGGACCCGGCGGGCAGGCTGCTCAACCACTGGGACTGTCCCGGTGACGGGGACGCCCTGCTCGAGACCCTGTTCCTGCGCAACGGCGCCGTCCCCGGCAGCGGCTCGGGGGTGATGGTCAGGCGCGACCTGTTCGCCCGGGTCGGCGGCTTCGACGAGACCCTGCGCAGCCTCGAGGACATCGACATGTGGATGCGCCTGGCCGCGGTCAGCGGCTATGCCTGCATCGACGAGCCCCTGACCCTGGTGGTCAAGCACCCCGGGAGCATGAGCCGCAACCTCGAGGTGATGCGCGCGGCTGCACTGCGGGTGATGCGCAAGAACCGTCATCTGCTCCCCGCCGCAGCCCGTAATCGACTGTGGCGTGCCGGTTATGCCGGCGTGCTCGCCGATTACGCCAAGTGGGAGTACCGCACCGGGCGCCGCGGCCGGGCTATGCTGCACCTCGCCCAGGGGCTGGCGCTGGCGCCGCTGAGCCGGGGCCGGATGCTGCTCGGGCTACTCGCCGCGATGGGTGCGGGACGGGCGCTTTGACCGCAACGCTCGCGCAACTCATCGTCACCGTTCACGGCGCAGCCCTACTCACGGCGCTGGCCTTCACCCTGGCGCTCACCCTCAAGTCGATACGCGACTACACCACCGCCGGTCCGGTGCTGCCGACCGAGGTGTTACAGCGCTTCCAAGGCTATGCTGTCTGGGCGCTGCTCCGGCTGGCCGGCTGGGCGCTCGTGGTCGCTGGCTACTGGGCGTTGGCCGGGGCACTGTGGTGGCAGGGGATCGCCCCCCTGCTCGGTCACCAACCGGGGGGGCTCGGCGGGGCGCTCGCCGCCGCCCTGGCGATCACCGGCGCCACCCTGTGGCGCTTCATCCACGCCCTGCTGTACAACCCTGGGCTGATCGTCGCGTCCTCGCACTATCGCATCAGCCGCCTCTATCCACTGTGGGCGCGGCTCAGCCCGGCGCGGTTGCAGCGCATCGAGTGGGGACTACTCGTCGCCGGGCTGGTACCGATGCTGTTCGGGGCGCTGGCCCCGGCGCGCACCGGCGACCGGGCCGGGAGCCTGCTGCTGCTCGCCACCCTGGCGCTGTTGCTGATCATCGCCGCGCTCGCCGCTCACCGGCCACACGCCCCGGCACGCCCGGGGCGCGCCGGCAGCCGCGAGCGCCCCAACCTGCTGTTGATCGGCTGCGACACCCTGCGCGCCGACTGGCTCGGCTGCGCCGGACACCCGCGGGGTCTGACCCCCAACATCGACGCGCTCGCCGCCGCCGGCACCCAGTTCGCGCACTGCTACGTGCCCTGCGGGCGGACCGCACCGAGCCTGATCTCGCTGCTCACCGGCACCTGGCCACAGACTCACGGGATCCGCGACAACTTCGTCGCCGACGCCGCCACCCGGCTACGGGTGGCGAGCCTACCGCGGTTGCTCGGCGCGGCGGGTTATCGCAGCGAGGCGATCAGCGACTGGTGTGGCGCCGATCTCGGCAAGTTCGACTTCGGTTTCGATCGGCTCGATCTGCCCGAGGACTCCTGGAACCTGCGCTATCTGCTGCGCCAGGGCCCCAAGGACCTGCGACTCTTCCTCTCGCTGTTCCTCCACAACCGGCTCGGCAAGCGGCTGCTGCCCGAGGTCTACTATCTCGGCGGGATCCCCTCGACCGACGCGCTCGGCACCGAGGTGCGCACCCGACTCAGCCGGCTGGCCGAGGACGAACGCCCCTTCCTGCTCAACGCCTTCTTCTCCACCACCCACCCGCCCTTCGCCTGCGAACACCCCTACTACGCCCGCTACGCCGAGCCCGACTACAGTGGGCCGTCGAAGTTCGCGATGGCGCGCCTCACCGACCCCTTCGAGATCATCCGCCGTCAGGGCGAGCCGAGACGCGAGTTCGACCTCGACCAGATCCTCAGGCTCTACGACGGCTGCGTGAAGCGCTTCGACGACGAGGTCGGCGCCATCCTCGAACACCTAGAGCACTGTGGTCTCGCCGATCGCACCCTGGTGGTGATCTACAGCGACCACGGCATGGAGTTCTTCGAGCACGACACCTGGGGCCAGGGCAACAGCGTGCTGAGCGACCACAGCGCGCGCATCCCGCTGATCGTGCGCGACCCGCTCGAGCGCGGCGGACACCGCGTCGAGGGGATCGTGCGCAGCGTCGACCTCGCCCCCACCCTGCTCGCGCGCTGCGGGCTGCGCCCGCCGCCGACGATGGACGGGGTCTCACTCGCCGTCTGTCTCGGCGGCGCGCCCGCACCCGCGCTCACCGCCTACACCGAGAGCGGGATCTGGCTGACCGACCTGCCGGGGATGCCCGAGGGCCATCTGCGCTACCCCGATCTACTGGGCCTGCTCGACGTACCCGATCATCGCAGCGGCACCCTCGCCATCCGTCCCGAGTACGCCGAGCTGGTGGTCCGCGCCAAGGATCGGATGGTGCGCGAGGGGTGCTGGAAGCTGACCTATCAACCGCTGACCACGGGTGCGATCTGGCAGCTGTTCGACCTCAGACACGATCCCGACTGTCGTCACGACCTCGCCGCCATCCACCCCGAGATCGTCACCCGGCTGCGCGCCCGACTCGTCTCGCAGCTCGAACCCGGGCTCAGTGTCTGACCACCCGGGCGGCCACCGACCAACGTCCCGCGACATAGTCCTCCATGCGCGATACGTGCAGCGGCTGCGGCCGCTGCAACCACAGCCGCAGCCGCCGCACCCCGACCCTGAAGCCCAGGCGCTGGACCATGCGCATCATCAGTCCGATGACCCGATCGGCCAACCGCGCCCGCGCCTGGCCACGATAGAGCGCCCTGAACACGAGCCCAGGCACGTCGGCCAACCGCAACAGCGCCTCGCGCAGCCCCCAATAACGGGCACGCCACGAGGTCCCATCGAGCGCAGCAAACAGACCCGGAAAGCGGATCTGCAACAACACTTGACCGACCCCGATGCGATAGCGCTGGCGCAACAGTGCACGCAGGCTCGGCTCGCCCGGCTCACCGACCCGCGCCCGCGGGTTGAAGGCGATGTGATAGTCGGTCAACAACAGCATCCGATAGCAGATCTCGACATCGGCGGCCTTGATGAACGACTCCTCGAAGGGGCCGATGCGCTCGAACAGCGCGCGCCGGAAGGAGGCATTGGCGCCATCGGCATAGGGCATGAAGGGGGCACGGATCCGTCCGGCGGCGGCGAGCGGCGACATGTAGCCGTTGCGAGCCTGATAGCGCAGCGCCACCCCGTCGGCATCGCCGAGTTGGACGATCTCACCGGCCACGCAACCGACGGCGGGATCGGCAAAGCTCTCCACTACCTCCGCGATCCACTGCGGCTCGGGGCGGCAGGAGATATCGGTGGTGCAGATGATCTCACCACGCGCCGCTGCAAGCCCCGTGTTCAACGCCCGTGAGCGCCCGCGCTCGGCCCGCACCAGACAACGCACCCCCAACGCCGCGAGCGCCTCCGGGGTACCGTCGCTCGAGCCGTTATCGACCACCAAGATCTCGAAGCACGTCGACGGATAACGCTGCGCCCTGAGCGCGGCGATACAACCGTCGACCTCGTCGACACCGTCGAGCACCGGGATGATGACCGAAACAAAGGGGTGTTCTGCCGATGATGCCTCAGCGCTCATCGCTTGCCTCCCTGTCGCCGCCCGGACAGGCGCAACCACAGTCGTGAACCGAAATAACGCGCCTCATCGCGCATCGTCCAGCGATTGGTCCCGAACATCACCTTTCTCCGAAAGGTATGCAGACCATCGCGACCATCGATGTCGATCCGACGCAGCGCAAAGGGATCGACACCGTCGACATTGAAACCCGAGCGTGTCGAGCAGGCACCGAGATAGCCCACCGCACGGGCCTGTGCGATGACCCGCGCATCGCAGTCGCCATAGGGGTAGGCCAACAGCTCGACCGGACGCCCCAGGACCTCGGCCAGACGGGCACGACTGTGCTGCAGCTCCGCCTCCAGCGCGGCGTCGCCCAGCCCGCTCAGCCGCACATGGCTGAGCGCATGGCTCCCGATCTCGACCCCGCGCGCCTGCAGCGCGCGCAACCCGGACGCATCGAGCAACGCGGCACCACCGCCTTGCCAGTCGTCACGCCCGCCGAGACGGCCGGCGACGGCGAACAGGGTTGCCGGGATGGCATGCCGCTCGAGCGCCGGTAGCGCCGCCTCGATGACACCGGCATACCCATCGTCGAAGCTCACCGCGACCGCGCCCGCGGCGATGTCGGCCTCACCACGCGCGGCCCGAGCGACATCGGCCACTGACACCAGCGCGACACCGCTGGCGCGCAACCACGCCATCTGACGCGCGAAGGTCGCGGCGTGACAGACGAAGCGCCCGGCCGGTCGCGCCACCTCGACTTGGTGATACATCAGGATCGCGACTCGCTTCATCGGCCGATCCAGGGCGCCAGGTCGATGACATAGAGCTGGCGGCTACCGTGATGGACCGAGTCGATGCACACCTGGCGGCCATCACGACTCCAGCGCGGGTGCAGGTCGCAGCGCAACTCCCCCCACCACTGCGCCTTCGGCGAATACAGCCGGGCGAGGTCGCGCCGTGCTCCGGTGGTCGCGTCCAGCAACATCAAGGTACGCATCTGATGCCGATCCGGATAGGTGTCGTTGATCACCCAGCGCAGGTCCGGAGAGAACGAACAGTGTCCGTCCTCGTGCACCGTGTCCACGGCAAAGGGCTCGGGCGCGGCGGCGCGATGATCGATGCGCTGGAAACAAGGCGCCTGCCCCGGGCCGCGGTTGGCCCAGACCAACAACACCTCGTCGTCGCGCCAATCGTAGTGGGAGATGAAGCCGGTATCGAGCAGACAACGCAGCCCGCTGCCATCCGGACGACAGCTATACAGACGCACCTCCCAGCCCTGACCGTCGCGGTGCCAGACGTGGAAGAAGGCCAGGCGTGCCCCACCACGCGAGGGCTGGATATGGTTGACATAGTGCCAGGCATCGCGCATCGATGGCTTGGGGTCGCGTGCTGCGAGCTGCGCCAGCGACACCACCAGCTGCGCCTCGCCAGTCTCGAGATCGAGGTGCCAGAGACCGTCGTCGGCCGGTGCCCGCTCGCGGGCATAGGGATCCTCGAGCCCGGCATAGCCGTAGCCGGGACGATGCACCGCCAGCCGCGCGAAGTTGAGGCTGAACCCCTGGCGGCCATCGGCGAGCACGGCATAGAGCGGGTGTCGATAACAACACCGCTCGCCGCACTCGAGATCGTGTACGACGGCAACGAACCTGCCGTCGCGACGGTCGTTGTAGATCACCTGGGAGCGCGGGCACTGCGGATGCCACTGCAACATCGCCCCCTGCTGCCAGTTCCAGGCGCGGGTCTGCGCAAAGGTCCGCGCCACACCGCGCTCGACGTCGATCTGCACCAGCTCGAGCACGTCCTCGGCGCTCGGGGCACGATCGTTGAATGCCGCGCGGTGCGCCAGCAACACCTCCCCGGTGGAGTTCCAGGGTGATTTGTCGTAATAGCCGAAGAAGTGGTGGCCGGGCGTCTCGGTCACCGCCCGCAGGTGGGAGCGCGCATCCCCGAGATGGAGCCAGCGATAGAGCGCCGGATAGCGACAGCGGGCGACCTCCTCGACCCAGCACTCGAGACGATTGCGTAGCCGCCAGGGCAGCAACCGGGTATCACGCAGCTGCCGATAGGGTGTCATCATCGATCCCTCGCCCCGACCAACCACTGAAACACCGGGGCCGGCAGCCAGGCCGGCAACAGATATTTCAGGTCGCCGCCCCCCCAGGCCCGGGTGAACAGCGCCCGGCGGAAGATCCGCTGCGCCGAGACCAGATCACGACGCCAGAAATTGTCGTAGCCGCGGCGCAGCAACCCACCATCGATCAGCGCGCGCCGCTCGGCACGTGAGAGGTGCGCGACCGCCTGAGGCGCGCGCCGCACGAAGCCTCGCTTGACCAGCCAGCTGTTGCGCGCCTGGCGCCACTGCTGGGCGGTGATCTGCCCCCCGTCATGATGGCGGTAGAAGGCCATGACCTCGGGCACGCGAACGATCCGCTGGGACACGCCGAGACGCAGCCAGAGGTCGTAGTCCATGCAGGTCGGCAGGTCGAGCCGGAATCCGCCGGCGGCGACGAGGGGGGCACGCCGCACCAACGCGGCATGGATCGGCCAGGGCGCGGCACCGCGTAGGAAACGCGCGGCCTTGTCCTCGGCCTCGTAGTCGGGGGGCACGAAGGGCTCGCCCCGGCGCCCCGGCAACCCCACGCTTTGCCAGCCGCAATAGGCCAACACACAGCTCGGACAGGCTGCCAGCGCCGTCTGCAACCGTTCCAGACAGTCCTCGCGCCACCAATCATCAGCGTCGAGGAAGGCGACATAGGCGCCACGCGCCGCCTGCAAACCATGGTTACGGGCGACATAGGGTCCCTGGTTGCGCTGGGTGAGCAGCCGCAACCGCTCGCCATAACCGCGCAGGATCTCGATCGAGCCGTCGCTCGAACCGTCGTCGACCACGATCAGCTCGACCTGTCGATAGCCCTGCCCGAGCACGCTATCGACCGCCGCGGCGACGAAACGCTCGGCGTTGTAACAAGGCATGATCACCGAGATCAACTCGGGCTCGGCGGCGACAGTCTCGCTCATGGTGGATGCTTCCGTATTGATCGTCACGGGTCTCGACCGCTATGTCCGTCCGTCACCACGCCGGCCCGAGGCGGCGAGTTCGTCACGGATCACCTCCAGCCAACCAGTGCCGAAGCGCTGGTCGGGCTCGACATGGTTGCCCTCGGCCCATTCGTTCCAGGCCTTGAGGAAGACGATGCGCGCCTCGGGCGGGTGCTCGGCGACCCGCGCGATGGCCTCGCGCAGGTGTGGGCGAAAGCGCTCCGGGGTCGCCCCGTGGAGTACCAGGCCGCGCATCCCCGAGCGCGGCGTGTTGTCCCAGTTGGGCAGCACCAGCGGGTAGTCGCGCCAGGGCACCGGACGGCTGCGCAACAGGCTCGGGCGCATCTCCTCGTAGTCCCAGATGGTCAGTTGGTGGCGGTTGCCGCGCAGCGCCAGACGCAGCTTGAGCCCGAGATAGCGCCGCGGGATGCGCCCGTCGCGCTGCGGCAGCACCTGCATGCTCGAGGCGTCGAGCCCGCGCTCGCGCGGGTCCCAACGCTCACTGCGGTGCGACACCCCGATCAGGTGCAGCCCGGGTAGCCCGGCGCGCTCGGCGCGCTGGCGCCAGAAGGCGATCACTGCGGCGACGTCCGGGATCAGATCGGGCTTGTAGATGACGAAGATCGGCTTGCCCTCGACCTTGAGATAGCGCGGATCGGTGAAGGCGCGCAACAGCCAGTCGAAGTGCGCGGCATGGTCGTCCCAGCCGGGATAGACCTGCTCGATCAGGGTCTCATCGGTACCCTGCCAGGCGGTGTTCCAACTGTGGTTGGCCCAACACAGACAGAAGGGGAAGTCGGGCTCGCCAGAGGCGAGGATGGCCTCGACCGGACGCTCGAGGATACGCCGCCCACCGAACCAGTAGTGGTAGTAGCAAAAGCCCTCGATGCCGTAGGCGCGGGCCAGATCGGCCTGGGCCTGGCGCGCCTCGGGCAGGCGCAGGTCGTAGAAACCGAGATCGGCGGGCACGTGCGGCTGGTAGTGTCCGGGGTAGAGCCGCTCGGCGCGGGCGACATTGGTCCACTCGGTAAAACCCTTGCCCCACCAGGCATCATTCTCCGGGGTCGGGTGGAATTGGGGCAGGTGGAAGGCGATCAATCGGGTTCGCATCAGCCCTCGTCCTCACCGTCGTCGAGTGCCCGCCCCCACAGCCAACCGGCAGCAGGCACCACCAGCGCCTCCGCCTCGACCCGCGCGCCCTGATCATCGTCCCAACGCAACGCCGACGGCGGGCGCAGCCAGTGCAGGCGGCAGGGCGCTGCGGTAGGGTTGACGACGATCAGCTCCTCACTCCCTCCGCATGACAGGTTGGCGATCCACAACCGTTCGTCAGCGGCCACCGGGGTCGGACGACGCGCCTCCCAGGCAAGGGCCTCGGTATTGGCGCCGAGCAAGGCTGGCGGCAGCCCGAGACCGGCGCGCTGACAACTGAGCATCGCCTCGGCCAGCCAGCGCCGCAGTCGTGCATCGGGTTGCTGCAGACAGCGGTGCCACAGCGCCTCGACCCAGAAGCCGAGCGCATGGCGACGCTGGGTGCTGTGCTCCCAGAAGGCGCAGAGCGCGCCGGTGCGCAGATAATCGCAACCGGCCTCGATGGCCGCGTCCACGACCGCCGCCGGGTCATGGCGACGATAGCGGACCAGATCCCAGAGATTGACCGCCTGATAGACGTGGCTGACCCCTGCACGCCCGATGTGACGCTCGATATAGCCATTGGGCATGAGCAGCCGCGGATAACGATTCCGCAACCGGTGCAGCCGTGGGATCAACCACTTCCAGGTCAGTCGCTTGAGCGCGCGCAGCGGCAGCGGCAGCGCCCGGGCCTGGTGCTCGGGCAACAGGGTCAGATCGACCAGGCGATAGATGAGCCCATAGAGCGCGGTGAGCGGCCGGCGGGCCAACAGCGCGCGCAGCGCCTGGCGCGCCCCCTCGAGGGTGGTCTCGTGGGCTCGGCCGCACCAGCGCTGGCAGCGGGTCAGCGTGATCAGGGCATCGACATGGGTGTTGAGCACCAGCATGTTGGTCGGCGACTTGCCGAAGGCCCGCCCCGGCACCCAGGCGAAGGGGGCGGCATCCATCCCTGCGGCTGACAGCTCCAGCGAATCGTGCAGCAGCCAGGTCCCCAGCGCGGTGCGATCGCTCAGGCCGACGGCGAATTGGGCCGCCCGACACAGCGCCGCGACCAACTGCGGATCATCGCGACGTTCGAGTTCGGTCGCCAACAGCTGCATCCCACCGCAGTGCAACCGCATGTGCGCCTCCATCTCGGCACTCCACTCACCGTGATACCAGCCCCCATCGGCGCCCTGGCGCTCGAGCAGTGCGCGGACCAGCTGTTGCCGGAACCAGGGATAGAAGGGATTGTCGGTGGCCAGCTCGAGACCGGCGAGGATCAGATAGAGGGCATAGGCCTCGAGTTCGTCGGGGATCTTCCAGCCACGAGGCCAAGAGAACAGATTGCAATAGCACCAGCCATGGATCAGGTTGCGATAGAGATCGGCGGGGGCGCGATAGCTGGTGTGCGAGCCATAGAGGAAGCGCGGTTGCCGCTCGATCGGGAGCGGCCGGGTCAGTGCTGCGCGCAACCGCGCCCGCGCACCATCGAGACGCCAGAGCAGCAGATCGGCACAGTAGCCGGCCGGCACTCCCAACGACAGCCGCAGGCCCTCGCCATCGAGTGCGAACCCCTGCAACGCCAGTGTCGCCTCCTCGAGGATGCGTCCCTGGGCATCGAGCCGCCGCGCCATCGGCCACAGCGGCACCCAGTAATCGGCCGCCGCCGGGGTCGCGCCGCGCAGCACCCAGCCCCCGGCCTCACAGCGCTCGATCGCCTCCACCCCGGCAAGGTGCAGCTCCAATCGACGCGCCCCCGCCGCCGGTTCGAGGCGCAGGCTTGCACAACGTGCGAGATCGTCCTCAAAGGTATCGAGCAGCAGCGCTTGGCCTGCCTGCGGACAGGAACGCACCCGCCCCGGCTCGGCCGCGCTCGCCCCCACCAACAGTGCAGCCACATCGATCACGAGTGCCGCTTCAGCCATGTCCGACGTCGGTTGTGTCATGCTCACGCGCCTCGTTCATCGGTGCCAGCGACCTCGTCCGGGGCGAAGTCCGGCCAGGGCGGATTGACCCCAAACCGGCGGCGCAACCACGCGACATCCGCGGCAAAGTGCTCGGCCAAGACCGCCCGCACCTCGGGCGAGAGCGCGTCGGCGGCCACCGGGCGGATGTTGAGTTCGGTATGCGTCCAGAAGATCAGCTGGCTGAAGCGCGCCTGACTGATCACCCGCAGGCGGCGCAAGCGCCGCAACAGCGAGCGTGCCCAGCGATCCAACCCGGGCAGGATCTTGTCGCCGGTGACGTTGTAGCGCTGCTCCAGGTTCGGCGGCACGAACCCAGTGTCGGCGCCGACGAAGGCATAGAGCCCCTGGAGTACCGCCGCCGGATCGCGCTCCAGCTCCTCGGTGAAGACCACGCGAATCTGCTCGCTGGGGAAGTCCTCGAGATAGCCGCCCAGGATCCGCGCGTACTCGCCGAAGCGCACATAGTTGTGGTTCTCGTCCACGGTGTCCGAACGATCGGCGATATCCGCCGCCACCGCCGAGGCGAAGTCACGCGACTCACGACCGCGCATGCAGCTCATGCGGTAATGGGAATAGGCCCGATCGATGGGGTTACGGAGGATCGCGATCAGCCTCACCTGCGGCAGGGTGTCGCGGATCCGCCGCGAGGTCTGCGGATACATCATGTAGTGCGTCGAGGCCTCGCCCTTGATACAGGGCGCGGCGGCCGCAGCGAAGAAGGTCTGATACATCCAACCATAACCGCGTCGATAGCGTTGTGGATCGCTGAAGAACTCGAGTTCCTTACCACCGGGGACGAAGATCTCGGGGTGCTCGTCGAGATACCGCGCCAGCGAGGTAGTGGCCGACTTCTGGGCACCGATGATCAGGAAGTCCAGCGGATGGGTGACGGGGGTCGGGGGCGACGCATTCATGGACGAGGGCCTATTGCGCAGGTGCTGGGGTCGAGAACGCCGAGGCGGCCGAGGCGCTGGCAAGACATCACCCCCGCTCCTCGAACGACTGCTCGTTGACCACCCAGGCGGTCGGGAGGTGGAGGTTGCGCAACGGTGGACGATGCGCCTCATCGGCCGGTGGCGTGACCTGGAAGACGGCCAGCGTCTCACCGGCCAGCACCATGCGCCCGCTACCGTCGAAGACGGCGAGGCGAACGCAGTACGTACCAGCGACCATGGGGAAAGACGGGATCAGACAGTCGATCTCGTTGACCCCGAGGCGCAGCTGCGGCGGGTGCTCCAGGGTCGCGGTCGAACCAGCGGTCAGGTAGAAGAAATCGGTGGTATGGGTCCCGACCACGATCTCCGGGTCGGGTAGCGCCTGATTGAGCTCTAAGCGCACCCTGACACGCAGTGGGTCGCCACTGCGGACCTGATCGATCGCGACGCCAGCGGCGTCGACCAGACCGACCTCCAGCAGATCGATCTCGCCGGAGGAGCGGACCTTACCGTTGAGGCGCGCGGCATCGAGCTGATGGTCCTGGATCTTCTTGTTGCTCTGGGCGTAGAAGCGCTCGGCGACCTGCAGCGGTTCACCGTCGGCGACCACGCGGCCCTGATCGAGCATCATCACCCGGTCGCACATCCGCACCACCTGGCGGATGTTGTGACTCACCAGCAAGACGGTGTGCCCGCGATGCTTGATGAACGACTCCATGCGGTCGAAACACTTGCGCTGGAAGGCGAGATCGCCGACGGCGAGGACCTCGTCGACGATGAGGATCTCGGCCTCGACCGAGGTGGCGACCGCGAACGCCAGCTTGACCTTCATCCCCGAGCTGTAGCGCTTGACCGGGGTATCGATGAAGGGGGCCATCTCGGCGAATTCGACGATGTCGTCGAATTGACGATCGACCTCGCGGCGGGAGAGCCCGAGGATCGCACCGTTGAGATAGACGTTCTCGCGCCCGGTCAGCTCGGGGACGAACCCGGCCCCGACCTCGATCAGCGGCGCCACCCGACCGGCGATGCGGATCCGCCCCGCCGAGGGCGCGGTGATGTTGGAGATGAGCTTCAGCAGGGTGCTCTTGCCGGCACCATTGTGACCGATGATCCCCACCACCTCACCGGCCTCGATGGTGAAGGAGACATCGTCGAGGGCGCGAAACATCGGCGGTGGCGGCGCTCTGCGCCCGGCCAGACGACCGAGCTGATGGCGGATCGAGCCACCCAGCCCCTGGAGCTGACCGAGCCTAAATTCCTTGGTGAGGTGTTCGATCGTGATGATGCTCATGACTCAGATCACATCCGCGAAACGCGTCTCCGCAGCCTTGAAGAAGCGATAGGAGATCGGCAAGAGGACGACCGTCACCAGCATACCCGGCCACAGACTCGACAGGTCCGGTGACTGACCGTAGAGCATGGTCCGCTGAAACGCGTCGATGATGCCGGCCAGGGGATTGAGGGTATAGATGAAATACAGCATCTCGGAGAGCGAGCCTGCGGCCTGGTCCTCGAGCAACCGCGACTGCACCAGCGCCAGCGGATAGATCACCGGCGAGATATACATGGCGATCTGCAACAACACCGGAATGGCGACACCAACATCGCGGTAATAGACATTGATCGCCGAACCGACCAGGCTGAACACCAGCGACACGATCAAGGTATAGAAGATGATCAACGGCACCCACACCACCTGCCATGTCGGCGCGACCTGATAGAAGATCATCAGCCCGGCGAGGATGAAGAAACTAATGAACAATTCGGCAAGCTTGGTCAAGGTCGCGGTGATCGGAAAGATCTCGCGCGGGAAGTAGATCTTGCGGATCAGCGAGGCATTACCGACGACGCTGTTGACCCCCTCGGAGGCGGACTCCTGGAAGAAGATCCACGGCATCAGTGCGGCAAAGGCGAGGATCGGATAAGGCATGCCCCCGGTCTCGATACCCACGAAGGCCTTCACCACACTGAAGATCAACATCATCAACAAGGGCTTCAGCACCGCCCAAGACAACCCTAGATAGGCTTGCTTGTAGCGGACCAGGATATTCTTCCACGCCAGCGTCACCATCAGCTCGCGATAGGCCAGCAGCTCTCTCATCACCGCCATCGATTCGGTTCCTTGCGCCGTGCGACCGCCATCACTCGGGCCCCTCCTCAATTCGTCTTCATCATCTCTGCCATCGACTTGTAGACACCCGCCTGCTGATAGAGCACGAAGGATGTCGGCCAGCGCTTGATCACATAGTTGAACTCACTGATCGCACGGCTCAACAAGGCATTGCGCGTATCGCTCTGCAGGGCCGCGTTGGCGCGATTGAAGTAGACCATGCCATTGCAGTAGTGATGGATATGAGTGAAGAGGTCCTTGCCCATGGCCCCGATCCACTGGTCCATCTGTGCCCGGTCGCGATTGAGGCGCGCCTGACAGTAAGGCGGCAGGGCCGCGATCTCCAGGGCCGTGGGCTTGGCATTGACCCCCTGGGCCGAGGCCGACGTCAGTGGCCCACCCAGCAGCCCCGCCAGCGACACCAGCATGCAGGCCAGTCGTCCCCGGCCCGACCTCATCGTCTCAAGCATCCTCACCTCCCTTCGACTCGTCCCCGGGGAACCACACCAGCCGCGCCGGCAACGCCGGCAGCGACGCGCGCGCCAGGCGTCGCGCCAGCGCGCGCTCGGCCCTCCAGCTGCGATCGCGCACCTGATAGAGCCGCCCCCGCCCCGGCTGCACCGCCCCCGACAGGGTACCGGCGCGCCAGCGCGAGAGCGCCTCGCAATAGACCTCGGCGCTGTCGCGTACCCCACGCCAGAACAGCGTCAACTCGTCGTCGTCGGGACGGACCTCGGGGCTGACATGGGCGATCAGCCGCCCGGTGTCGATCCCCTGGTCGATGAAGTGCAGGGTGCAGCCGACCTGCTCGGGCTCGCCGTTGTGCAGCGCCCAGAAGGTACAGTCGGCGCCGCGATACTCGGGCGAGAGGCCGCCGTGCAGATTGATCAGCGGGTAGCGCTCGAGCAGCGGACCACGGATCAGGCTGGTGCCGAAGACACAGATCAGCTCGGGCGCCAGCCGCTCGGCGAGCGCGAGCAGCGCCGGGTCGCTGACGCTCGGCACCTCGTGCGCCAGCTCGGGCCGCACGAGCGCCGGGGTGGCCTCGCCGAAGAAGAAGCGTGCCTCGGGATTACCGCTGTAACGACGGCGATCGCGCAGCCAGCGCCACACCTTGCGTCCGGCCACCGCCGGGCGCAGGTTGCGCAGCAGCTTCTCGCGCGTCCACTGGGTCGGCGCCTCGTGGACCACGGCGCAGACCTCGGCGCAGGCGCACAGCCGGTTGGCCAGGTGGAGGTGGCGCGGCGAGCGCCCGCAGAGCACCATGACGCGCGGCCCACTCATGCCCCGGCCTCCACGGGTGCGCGCTCGGGCAGCGGCGGCACGACCTCGTCGGAGCAGGCCATGATCAGCGCATCGGCGAGGAACTTGGTCGCCCAGTTGGGGTACTCGAAGCGCGAATAGCGCCCCCAGATCGGCAGCGAGCCGGCCAGCGCGCCGTCGTCCGGGGCGCCGTCACCGCGCAGGCGTTGGTTGCGTACAAGAAACCCCAGCGAGCGCTCGATCGGTTCGCGCCACGCGCCGACGACCCCGAGCTGCTCGAGCCGCTGCCAGTTGAGCACGATCTGCGCGACTCCGGTCAGACAGCTGTAGCGCGCCGCCGGGCGCCAGTCCTCGGCGAAGGCCCCGGCGATCCAACCATCGGCGCGCTGCGCCCGCACCAGCGCCCGCGCCGCACAGGCCGCCGACTCGACCAGCTCGGGGTCGTCGGCGAGCACCCCGCCCTCGAGCAGGCCGCGCATGGCATAGGCGATGTTGTGGGTGAAGGGCGCCTCACCGCGACGGAAGGCGTTCTCGCGCCACCAGCCGCTGGGGGTCGCCTGCGAGCGCGCCCAGCGCAGGTTGGCCAGCGCCGCATCGACCAGCCCTGGCTCACCGCTGGCCAGCCCGGTGCGCAGCAGCGCCCAGGCGGCGCGGGTGTTGTAGACATGGGGGATGGCGTTGTGCACGCTGCGCCGCCAGCAGCCATCGGGGTCCTGACGCGCGACCATCCAGTGCGCCGCGCGCACCGCCGCGGCGAGACAGTCGTCGCGACCGAGCTGCTGATGACCGGCGAGCAGGCCGTGCATGATCTGTCCGGTGTTGAAGATCACCGGGGTGCTGCCGGGCTCGCCGAAGTGTCCGGGGAAGGCGCCGTCGGGCAGCTGCAGCCCCAGCTCCCAGTCGAGGATGCGCCCGGCGCGCGCGGTCAGCTCGGGGCGATCGAGCACCCGCGCGGCGGCGAGCAGGGTCTCGACGATATAGCCGCTGGTCTCGGGATAGCTCGGCAGCCAGCCGTCCTCGAAGCTCCACCCGGCCGAGACCCCGCCGGCGTCGGCGCACCCGTCGCGACGGTCCTGGGCACGGCACAGCCAGTCGATCGCCGCGCCCAGGTGCGCGCGCCGCTCACGCGGGGACTGGGCGGCCGGGCGCAACAGATCGGCGGCGATCAGGCGCAGATGGGTCGGGCGCCACAGCCGATAACGCCTGGGCAGCCCCAGCAGGGTGAGCAGGGACGGACCCTGCGGACGGGACGTCATCGACTGGACTCCTCCTTCTCCACGGCCCCACCGAGCGGCGGCGAGACCCGACTGACGACATAGCGATGCTTGCCCGAGGCCTCGGGGGCGATCGCCGCGACCTGCTCGATATCGACCCGCACCGCCGCGCCAAGCCGCTCGGCGAAGGCGGCGAAGATGGCCTGGCGCGAGGTCTCGCGCCAGCGCGCGTTGGTCACCAGCTGGACCTCGATGACATCGAGCGCGTGCTGAATGACCTTGAACTCGGCCACCCCCTCGATCGCGCGCAGGATGTAGATCACCGCCAGGGCGTGCATCACCGTGCCGTCGGGCTTGACCACGAAGTCGGTCGAGCGCCCCAGCACCGCGTCGATCACGTGCAGCCCGCGCCCGGCGCGACAGGGCTCGGCGCTCAGCCGCACCCGATCGCCGGTGCGATAGCGGATGAAGGGCTGGGCCTCGGAGCAGAGCCCGGTGATCACCGCCTCGCCCGCCTCGCCCGGGGCCACCGCGCGCCCGGCGGCGTCGAGCACCTCGAGGATCAGCCCCTCGCTCAACAGCAACAGCTGACCGGCAGGGGTCTGGTGCGCGGTGAAGCCGATGTCGCGACTACCGAACTCGTTGGCCACCGCCACGCCGAACACGTCGCGTATAATATCACGCTGGTAAGGATAGAGTGGTTCACCAGTGGTACAGACCACCCGCAGGGCGCGCAACCGGGGGATGCGACGCCGCACCCGGGCGTGCTCGGCGAGCAACGCCAGGCTGCTGGCATAGCCGTAGAGACACACCGGATCGAAGCGCTCGAGGACACGCAGATAGTGGTCCATGTTGGCGGCCGACATGGCAAAGGCGTCGAGCACCAGCTGATTGAGCAGACGATCGCGCAGCCGCTTGATGTGATCGGTGCGCGAGAGCTCGACCGGCGCCCCCCAGAGATAGACCTCGGGGTCGCCGACCTCCACCCCCCACCAGCGTCGCGCCCGCATCCGCCCCGCAGCGTCGGCGGCCTGACGCGCGCGACCGAACACGAAACGCAGTGGCGCGCCACTCGACCCACCGGTGTTGTAGGGCTGAGCCCCGCCCGGCACCCCGACCCAGCGCATCCGCTCGCCGGCGAGCTGGGCGTCGCGCTTGTCCATTGTCGGGATGCGCGCGAGGTCATCGGGGGCGAGCTCGGTGGTGGCATCGACCGCACCGAGGCCGACAGCCGCCAACCGCTCGGCGTGCCAGGGACAGTGGGCGTTGGCGATCCCGAGCAGGCGCGCGAGCCGGCGCCGCTGCAAGCCCTCGATGGCCTCGCGCGACAACCACTGGCTCTGCTCCAGCTCATCGAGCATGGCGAAGGTCTGGCGTCCCAGCAGCCGCTCCTGGAGCGGATAGACCAGTCGGCGCGAGAGGGTGGCGGGGGTCTTGATCATCACAGTGCCCGGGTCAGCTCGGCGACCCGCTCCCAGGAGAATTCGGCATGGGCGCGGGCGGCCGCTGCCGCACCCATGCGCGCGAGCAGCAGCGGGTCGCCGAGCAACCGCGCCAGCGCGACGTACACCGCCTCGGCATCGGCGCCCTCGACCCGGAGGCCGGTCTCGCCGTCAAGCACCGCCGCACCGGTGCCACCGGCACGCCCGGCGAGCGCAGGCGTGCCGCAGGCGGCAGCCTCGAGAAAGACCATGCCGAAGCCCTCGGTGTCGCCGTCGATCTCGCGGTTGGGCATGGCGAACAGGTCAGCCGCGGCGTACCAGCACGGCAGCGCCTCGGGGGCGACGTGACCGAGCAGATGGACGCGCTCGGCACAGCCGTGACGCGCGGCGAGCGTCTCCAGATAGTGCTGGTCCTCGCCGATACCGATCACCGCGTAATGGACGTCGAGCCCCTGCGCGCACAGCCCGGGCAGCGCCTCGATCACCCGATCGAAGCCCTTGCGCCGGCTCAGCCGCCCGACCGAGAGCACCAGCCGTGCGCCCTCGCCGAGCCCCAGCTCGGCGCGTTCCGGGCTGGCGTCGATCGCGGTGTGGAAGCGCGCCAGGTCGACCCCGGGGTGGATCAGCCGGATGCGCGCCGGGCGCACCCCCAGCTCGAGCAGGCGCTCACGGGTGAAGTCACTGTTGGCCACCACCCGCTCGGCGCGGCGATAGACCCAGCGCATCGCCCACAGCCGTCGTGGATGGCGCGACCAGGTGGTGATCTCCTCACCGTGGGCGTAGACCACCAGCGGGCGGCGGATCAGCCGCGCCAGCAGCCAGGCGACCAGCCCCTCGGGCAACACCCGACCGGCGTGCACGGCGCTGAAGCGCGCCTGTGCGATCGCCGCCAGAGCGCCACGCAACAGCCCCAGATAGCGCGGCAGCGAGGCCGGGCGCAGCCAGCGCGACTCGCGCATCGTCACCCGATGGACGCTGTTGGGCTGGGTGCGGTCGTAGTCCGCGTCCCCCGGCACCCGCGCGGTGACGATATGGGTCCCGGCACCGCCGAGGCGGCGATAGACCTCGGCGAACCACACCGCCGTCCCCCCCTTGGTGGGCATGAACAGCTCGCTCAGTACCAGATAGCGTGCATCCGTCATCCCTGCTCCCCTCCTCGGCGCCACGCGCCCAAGACCGCCAGCAGCGCCCAGGCCAGCAGCGCCAGCCCGCTCGACCAGGCGAGCTTGCGCAGCCGGTCGATGCGCGCGGCGCGACGCAGCCAGACCTCGAGCCGGCGCGCGCGATCGCGCACCAGCCACTCCGCACCCGTTGCCTGGCCCGCGGCGAGCGCCTCGGCGGACATGAAGCGCAGCCCGGGCCAGCGCGCACGCGCCTGTTCGAGCAGCGTCTCGAGCGCGGCATAGGCGGTCTCGGCCTGTTCGCCGGTGAAGTTGAACCTGTGGGTCTCGATCAGCGCCGGGCGCCCCAGCGCGAAGTGGCGTGCGAGTTCGTCGCACAGTCGCTCGGGGCGGTGCCCCAAGGCGGGCTCGAAATAGAGATCACGCACCAGATAGCGCACCCCGCTGGCACCGCACTCGCCATTGAGGATGTCGCGATCGCAGCCGCCCGGCTGCCCGGCGTGGTCGCGCCCGGTGAGACGCCGCCCCGGGGTGATGATCACCCGCACCCCGGCCTCGGCCCAGGCGCGCTCGACCTGCTCGGTCCAGACGAAGGTCGGCGGCACCGCGACCAGCGGACGCGCGCCGAAGCTGGCCTCGAAACAGGCGACCTCCTCGGCCACTGCCGCGCGGATCTCGGCCTCGGGCAACGGCCGCGAGGGCAGCGTGGTGACATCCGTCCAGCGGCTCTGCAGCGCCGAGGGCAGGCGCTCGGTATCGCTGCCGGCGGCCGTCTCCAGCCAGTCGCGGACCTCGACGTCGCGGCGCGCGACCGTCAGCAGGCTCTGCGGCCAGTAGTGCTCCATACCGTGGAGCTGGAGCGCGAGCACCCCGCGCGCGTGCCCGGCGAGCAGCGCCTCGCGCATCGCCGCGCCGTCGCTGTCGCACAGCCGCTGACGGCGGTAGCAGCTGATCTCGCCGGCGCGGATCGCGGCGGTGTCGGCGATCGCGAGCACCGCACCGATGGTCATCACCGCCGCCTGCCCGCTGGCGTCGCGATGACGCGCGAGCAACTCGATGAGGCGATCGAGCGCGGCGACGTGGGACGCCGGCCCCGGCCCCCAGTCGTCACTCTCGATGATCAGCACCGGGGCGGCGAGCACCGGCTCGCGCCACAGCCGTAGCAGACGCCGACGATAGACGAGGAGAATGGCGCCCCAACCGCAAAACAGCAGCACGACCAGCGTCGACACCAGGCTCATCCGTCGCCTCCTCGCGCCGCCACCGACGTACGCCGACCCAACGCCGGTGGTCGCGCCGGAGCCTCGGGCTCGGGTTCGAGCGCGCGACGCACCAGGATCTTGGTCATCACCACGATCACCACCAGGTGGTAATACATGTCGAAGTACTGCAACCCGAGGAAGGCCCCGGCGACCATGTAGCCGATCAGGCTGACCTGGATCATCGCCGCGAGATCACGCGCCCACCGGAGTTCCGGCTCGCGCTTGGCGTGGCGGATGATCCAGCTCGCCGAGCGCCAGGTGAGTCCCAACAACAGCAGGAATAGGCCCAGCCCGACCCAGCCATGCTCGCCGAGCATGCCGAAATAGATGCTGTGCGAATCACGCCCCCCCCAGAGCACCAGCGCGCGCATGCCGCCACCGATGAAGCGCTGCTGGGCCAGGTCGATGGCGTTGTGCCAGGCGCGCACCCGCTCCGAGGCCGACTCGTCCTCCTCCCAGTGCTCGATGGTCTCCATGCGCTGGAACCACTCCTCGGGCATCACGTAGAGCAGCACCAGCGCCAGCGGGATCATCGCCAGGATCGCGGCGAACTTCTGGCGCGACTTGAGCAGGAAGAACAGCATCATCGCCGCCAGCCCGAGCAGCGCGCCGCGCGAATGGGTGCCGACGATAGCGATCAGGGTGAGCACGATCCCGAGCAACAGCGCCGCACGCACCCAGGCATGCACCATCTGTGAGCGCATGAAGTAGAGCAGCGGCACCGTCATGATCATCGCCAACCCGAGCGAGTTGCGATCCTCGATGAAGCTGCCCGTCGGCCCCAGCACCGAGTTGGCGCTGCCGCCGGTGAGCACGAAGGCCCCACCCTTGAAACCATAGAAACCGAGCGAGAGCGCGATCACATAGACCAGTAGCCGCAGCCGCTGCGGATCGTTGATCAACATCAGCGTGACATAGGTCATCAGCATGATCCGCCAGACCTTGTCCCACTGTGGCCAGGCCAGCCAGGGGTAGAGCGAGAACACCGTGGTCATGAACATCCACAGCACCAGCACCAGCAACACCACGGTTTCGCGCGACCAGGGCAGCGGATGGCGTTCCTTGGAGGCGATCATCGCGGCGAAGGTCGCCAACGCCACCATCATCGCGAAGGGCATGGTGGTCGAGAAGCCCCAGGCCAGCCGGTGCGGGTTCATGTAGCCGAGCCAGGACCACACCAGGATGCCGACATAGGGGCGCGAGAGGATCACCGGCAGCAGGCCGAAGATGATCAGGGTGATGGCGACGTCTCTCACGCGCCGCACCCCTCCCCGCCGGCGACCCGGCGATAGAGCGCGAGCCACAGCGGTCGCACCGCCGGCCAGGCGAAGCGCGCGGCCGCGCGGCGCCCGGCGGCGACCAGCGCGGCGCGGCGCGCAGGGTCGCCGAGCAGGGCGCAGGCCGCCTCGGCCATCGCCTCGGGATCCCCCGGGGCGACCAGCACGGCATCGACCCCGTCCTCGACCAGATAGGACAGCCCGCCGACCCGGGTGCTGACCACCGCCACCCCACTCGCCCAGGCCTCGAGCACCGAGTTGGGGGTGTTGTCGACCCGGCTGGGGTTGAGCATCAGATCGGCCTCGGCATAGAGCGCGGCCATCGCCTCGCGCTCGAGCCGGCCGCTGAAGGTCACCGACTCGGCGACCCCCAGCGCGCGCGCCTCGGCGGCCAACGCCGCGGCCTCGGGGCCGGTGCCGGCGATGGTCAGACGCGCCGCCGGCCAGCGCGCGCGGAGGCGCGCGAAGGCGCGCAGCGCGGTGGTGTTGTCGTAGATCGCCTCGAGGTTGCGGGTGACCACCAGGTGCGGGGTCGCGGCGCGACGCGCGGCGTCGGCGCGCACGGCGAAGCGTTCGAGATCGACGATGTTGGGCACCACCTCGGCCTCCAGGCCGTAGGGCGCGAACACCGCGCGCAGATACCCCGAGGGCACGGCGATGGCCGCAGCGCGACGCATCAGCGGCACCACCCAGCGCCCCTGGGCGCGCAGAAAGGACTGCGCCTCACCGCCGCGATAGTTGATCACCGCCGCCAGCCCGCGGGCATGGGCGATCAGCAGCGCCGGGGCGGCGAAGAGGTGCCAGGACCAGCCGGAGTTGGCCATCAGGTGGACCACCCCGCCCCGCCCCATGGCGCGCCACAGCTGCCACAGATAGGGCACCAGACGAAACAGCGCGCGCACCACCGGCAGGCGTCCTGCCCAGGCCGGGCGGTAGGGGGCGTTGACCTGGACCAGCTCGACCGCCAGCCCCTCGGCGCGCAGCAGCTCGGCGAGCTGGCGGGTCTGGTTGGCCATGCCGCCGGCTGGCGGCGGCAGCGGCCCGACCAGGACGATACGCCCGGGCGAGCGTGTCCCGGACGCTTCAACCATGGCCGCGTGCGACCCGGTCGGGCTGGGCATCGAGCCACTCCTCGAGGGTCACCAGCACCCACAGCATCTTGCCGAAGTAGGTCGCGTGCTCGGCCTCGTGGGCGTGGCGCAACCGCTCGACATAGCCCGGTTGCAGCCACCCGCGACGCTGGCTGTCGGCGAGACGATCGGAGACACGCTCGCGCAGCGGTCCGTGCTCGCGCACCCAGACCCCGAAGGGCAGGCCGAAGCCGTGTTTGCGCTTGTCGATGATGGCATCGGGCAGATAGCCCTTGAGCGCGTGCTTGAAGAACCAGCGCAGATAGCCCCGGCGCACCTTCCAGTCCGGCGGCACCTCGCCGGAGAACTCGACCATGGCGTCGTCGATCAGCGGATAGCGCACCTCGACCCCGGCCGCGGCGGCCATCGCCGAGACCTTGCGCAGGTCGTTGTCGGCGAGGGTGAACTTGAGGTCGAGATGGAGCATGCGATTGATATAGCTGTCACTGGCCGCGCGATTGTAGGGATCGCGTAGCAGCGCCGCCGGCGCTGCGGGGTCGATGGCGGCGAGGAAGTCGGCGGTGAACATCTCGGCGAGCGGCTGGCGGTGGACGAAGTTGTAGGACTCCATGCGCTCGGGCAACGGGATACGCGCCTGGCGCACATAGCTCTGCAGCTTGCGCCCGCCCCACCAGGCCCCCATCCCCGGCAGCGCTGCGAGCGGATCGACCAGCCCGCGGCGCAGCGGCGCCGGCAGCGCGCCGTAGAGCTCGAAGACGCCCTGCTTGGCGTAGCGCTCGTTGCCGCCAAAGATCTCGTCGCCGCCATCGCCGCCGAGCATCACCCGGTAGCCGTCCGCCGCGGCCAGGCGCGCGCAGTGATAGGCCGAGACCGCCGATTCGTTGGCGAAGGGTTCGTCGTAGGTGGTGGCGATCAGCGGGATGGTGGCGAGGACGTCGTCGGGGGTCAGGTAGTACTCGCGCGCGTCGAGCCCGAAGTGGCCGGCGGCAAGCCGCGCGTACTCCATCTCGTCAAAGCCCTCGGCGGCGAAGCCGATGGAGTAGGTCCGCGCCGGCGCGCCCTGCAGCTCGGTGAGCACCCCGGCGACGGTGGAGCTGTCGGTGCCGCCGGAGAGGAAGGCGGCGACCCGATCGTCACCACGAGCCCGCCCCAGCGACGCCCGCAGCAACGCATGAAAGTGTTCGCGCTGGACCTCGAAGTCGTGGCGTGGCGCATCACGGTAATCGAGCCTCCAGTAGAAACCGCGTCTCACCCCGCCACCGGCGTCGATCTCGACCCACTCGGCCGGCAGCAGCTTCTCGACGCCCTCGAACACCGTCCCCGGCGCCGGCACCTGATAGAAGTAGAGATAGTGGAACAGCCCCTGTGGGGAGAGCGCGGCGGCCACCTCGGGGTGGGCGGCAACCCGATCGGCACGGGTAGCGAAGACCGCACCACGCGTCGTGGCAGCAAAGGCCAGTGAATGGATACCGAGCCGATCGATCGCCAGGGTCAGGGTGCCGGTGCGACGATCGATCACGGCGAGCGCGAAGGGCCCATAGAGCTGCTCTAGCAAGGCCCTGCCCTGGGCCTGCCAGCGGGTCAGCAGGGTGGCGGCAGAACGCGGACTGGCCGGCGGCCCGTCACGTGCAAAACGTGGACGCCCCGCCACCACGAGCATCAGCTCCGCCGACTCGGCAAGATCCACCCCAACGGCCGCCGCAAGCCCGCCATCGTCACCGCCGACGAGCCGCAGACCCGGCCCCGCGGCATCGATCAGTCGCTCGACCCCTTGCCGAATCTCACCAAATGGCCGCCGATCGGCCGGCATCCAACCGCAACACTGCTGCATGACCCGATCCCTTCACGTCACCTGACCGAGACTCCCCGAGTCCGCCCCGTCGGGTCATCGACGCGGGCAGGACAATGGGGACGATGGGCGAAGCCTACTGCCCAGCAGGGATCATTTGCAAACGAAACGTGCTCAGAAGAGTCGTGCCCGCACCATCGACAGACGACTATCGATACTCTCGTGCACCGACAGCAGCGCCGGGATCACCAGCAGGATCAGCAGCGTGGCGAAGGCCAGCCCAAAGGCGATCGAGGTCGCCATCGGGATCAGGAACTGGGCCTGCACCGAGGTCTCGAACAACAGCGGTATCAACCCGGCGACCGTGGTCAGGGTGGTCAACAACACCGCGCGCAACCGTTGACAGGCGGCCTCGACCAGCGCTTGCTGGCGCGCCAGGCCACGCTCGGTCAGCTCCTGATAGAACTTGACCAGGATGATCGAGTCGTTGATCACGATCCCCGAGAGACCGAACATGCCGAACAGCGACAGGATGGTGACATTGATATCGATCAGCCAGTGCCCGAACAGGGCCCCGGTCAAGCCGAAGGGGATGGTGGCCATGACTACCAGCGGCCAACCATAGGAGGCGAACACCCAAGCGAGGATGATGTAGATCAGGATCAGCCCGAGCACCAATCCCTTGCGCATATCGCCCAGGGTCTCGCGCTGATCGGCCGAGCGCCCCTCGAAGGAATAACTGATGCCATGATCGCGCTGCAACTCGGGCAAGGGGCCGGCGGCCAAGGCCTCGAGCACGGTAGCGACATCGCTGACCTCGGGATCGACGTCGGCCGAGACCTCGACGGCGAGCCGCCCCTCGGCATGGCGCAGGATCTCGAAACCACGGCGCGAATCCCACTCGGCCACCGCACTCAGCGGTACCGTCGAGCCATCGGCCAGACGGACGTTGAAACGATAGAGCGTCCCGAGCTGGTCGCGTTCGGCGCGCGGCAGCCGCACCCGCACCTCGACCTCATCGGCACCGTCCTGGAAAATCTGCACCAACTGGCCGTCGAAGGCATTGCGCAGCTGACGCCCCAGCTCGGCGACGGTCAGCCCCAGCGCCTCGCCCGCCGGCGAGAGCCGGTAGATGATCTGCTCGCGCCCGTAGGCCATGTCGTCCTCGACCTCGAGCACCCCCGGCAGGCCCTTGAGTGCCTCGGCCAGGGCGAGCGCGGCCTCCTTGAGGGTCTCGGCCTCGGCGCCATTGAGTCGCACCGTGAGATCACGCCCCGGCGGCCCGGCCCGACGCGAGGTGATGGTGAAGGACTCCAGCCCCGGCGGCAACTCGATACGCTGGCGCCAGGCGCGGATGAATGTGGTATTGCGCACCGTGCGTGCATCGGTCGGCGTGAGTTCGACGCGCAGCCCGCCGAGCTGATCGGCGGTCGAGCCAGCGCTCTCGGGCTTGCTGCCGTGCAGCGCCACGGCCAGGTTGATCAAGCGCCCCTGGTCGAACTGCGCCTCGGTCTCGTACAGGGTGGTCTCGAGCTGCTCGAGGAAGGCGTCGACCCGCGCCCGGGGGGTCCCGGCGACGAAGGTCACGTTGGCATTGATGACCTGACTCTCGGGGGTGGGAAAGAAGACGAAGGTCAAACGGCCACCGGCGAGCAGGCCGACGGCGACCAACAGCAAGGCCACCGCTGTGCTGATGGTGACAAAACGATGCGCTACGGCACGAGTCACCAGTGGTCGGAAGAACTCGTCGCGCAGCCGCTCGAAACCGCGGTCGAGCCGCGCGCGCAGCGAGTCCGGGCCGGCGCGGTGGGCATGGACGAAGGCCCCACGCAGGTGTCCGGGCAGTACCAACATACTCTCGAGCAGCGAGGAGAGGATCACCGCCACCACCACCAGCGGGATGGCACCGAGGATGTTGCCGACGATCCCACCGACGAGGATCAGCGGCAGGAAGGCAGCGATGGTGGTCAGCGACGAGGCGAGCACCGGGGCAAGCATCCGCCGCACCCCGCCCTCGGCCGCGAGCAAGGGGTCCTCACCCATCTGGTGATGGGCCTGGGCATCCTCGCCGACGACGATGGCATCATCGACGATGATGCCGAGGGCCATGATCAGCGCGAACAGGCTCATCATGTTGATGCTGCCGCCGGCGAGGTAGAGGATGAACAGGGTCGCCATGAAGGAGACCGGGATGCCCCAGGCGACCCAGAAGGCCACCCGCCCGCTGAGGAACAGGAAGAGGATGGCCACCACCAGGATCAAGCCCCCGGCACCATTGCTCACCAACAGCATGATCCGGTCGCGAATCAGCTGCCAGGCGGCATCATAGACCACCACCTCGACCCCGGGCGGGAGCAGCGGTCGGGTCTCGGCGAGCCACTGGTCGAGCACCCGCGCCGCTGCCAGCGAGTTACCGAGTTCGGCACGCTGCAACACCATCTCCACTGCCGGACGATCAGCGACGGTGAGCAGCAGCTGACCGTCACGCGGCACCCGCTCGATCTCGGAGACATCGCCGAGATCGATCTGCACCACCTCCTCGGTGACCACCGGCAGGCTGGCGAACTCCAAGGGGTCGCGCCGCTTGTCGAGGCTGCGCAGCTCGCGCGCGGCCTCGTCGCGACCGACCTGCCCGGCCGGCAAGTCGCGGCTGAAGGCGGCCACCCGATCGCCGACCTGCCCTAGGCTCAGCCCGAGCTGTTCGAGACGCTGGTGATCGATGGCGATACTGATCTCTTCCTCGGGCAGGCCGCGGATGTCGATCTTGTCGATGCCCCGATCGAGCAACTCCGACTCGAAGGCCCGCACCAGGTGGCGTAGCTCCTCGGGCCGCTCGGGACCGCTGACCAGCAACCGGGCGACGGTCTCGTAACGGGTGGCGAGCGCCACCTCCGGCTTCTCGGCGTCCTGCGGCAGATTGCGGAAGTTGTCGACCAGTCGCCTGACCTGATCGAGCGCCAGCAGTGGATCGGTCCCCTCATCGAACTCCAGGGTAATCGCCGAGATCCCTTGCGAGGAGGTCGAGGTCAGGTCGCTGAGCCCGTCGACGCTGCGCAGGCGTTGTTCGAGCGGGTTGGTGATACCGTCCTCGACGTCCTCGGCGCTGGCCCCGGTCCACACCACCCGGACGCTGACGATGTCGAGATCGAAGTTGGGGAAGAACTGGATGTTGAGCCGGTCGAGGGCGAAGATGCCGCTGAGGATCATCATCACCATCAGCAGATTGGCCGCAACCTTGTGATGAGCGAACAGCCCGATCAGGTCGCTGCGGTGACCGCCCCCGCGCTGCGCCAGACTCACTGCCCCGCCTCCACCCGCAGCCCGTCGACGGCGTTGGGCATATGGGTGACCACCAACTGGTCGCCGGCGGCGAGTTCGGGTGCGGCGACCAGCAACCGCTCCTCGCCGTCGGGCGCGAACCAGCTCCCCAGGGTGCGCACCATCACCGCGCGCATCCGACCGTCGATGAATTCATAAACGCGGTTGCCGCCATAGACGGCGGCGAAGGGGACGGCCACCACCGACTCACGCACCGGGCGCTGCAGTCGCAGCGTCAGCATCTGGCCGATGCGCAGCCACTCGGCCCCTTCGGTGAGCACGAACAGCCCGTCGATACCGCTCGGATCGGCCTCGCCGGCAAGACGTTCGAGCACCAACCCGACCCGCCCACCGTCGACCTGCGCGGTCGCCGGCAGCGAGCCCGAGGCGCGCAGCGCCGCGGCCAGCTCCGCCTGATAGGGCGCGGGGATGCGCGAGCGCACCTCGAGCCCGGCGAGCGGATAGAGCGAGAGCAAGACCTCGTCGTCCTTGACCTGGTCACCGGCGGCCACCTCCACGGCGCTGACCACCCCTGCGTAGGGGGCGATCACCCGCGAGCGCTCGAAGGCCAACCGCGCCTCCTCGTACTCGGCACGGGCCTGTTGTAACCGCGCCTCGAGGGCGCGCCGACGCGCCGGGTAGTCGGCGATGCGCATGCTACGCGTGCTCACCGCCAGACGCTGACGGGCGAGGTCCTGCTCGGCGAGGTCGAGGTCGTTCTGCGAGCCGACCTGACGCCGGGTCAGGCTCTTGGCGCGCGCCACCGCATCGGCGGAGAGATCGAGCAGTCGCTGCTCCTGTGCCAGGGCGGCCTGATCGCTCTCCTGACCGTTGCGCTCGCTCTCGAGCTGGGCCTCGAGTTCGGCGACCTGGGCACCGGTACGCGCGAGCGCCGGCACCAGGTCGCGGGGATCGAGTTCGAGCAGCAACTGCCCGGCCTCGACCCGCGCGCCCTCACGCACCAACACCCGCGCCACCCGTGCCGAGGTCGAGGCCGCCGCGCGCAGCAGGTCCGGATTCTCGACCTGGCCGTAGAGTTCGAGCATCGGTGCCAGCGCGCGCGGCTCGACCGGCTCGATCGCCACCCGCCACACCCGCTCACGCGCCTCGGAGACAGGGCGATCGGGGCGGGTTTGCTTGAGGTATTGAAAGACACCGAAACCGACGGCGAGGATCAGAACGGGCAGCAACAGCTTGAACAGACGATTCACAGTGTCCCTTGGTCGATTGAGCTGGGGTTGGAGGCGCCGTCATCGCCGCCCGGGGCGGCGATGACCAGGCCGGCGGACGGTATCCCCCGGGAGGGGCATTGTGCCGAGGCGCAGGCCGCCCTGCTACGGCAAATGTGGTAGATGTCATTTGTTTCCACGATTGGCGCCACCGCCACCACATCAGGGCAGCGGTGGGCGGAAACAACGGCGGGACGGGACGTGTCAGTCCGCGACCGAGTCGGCGACCACGGCGAGCACTGCGGCACAGAGCGTCTCGAGTTCCTCGGGCGTGATCACGAAGGGCGGCATCAGATAGATCAACCGACCGAACGGACGCACCCAGACACCACGCTCGACGAAGCGCCGCTGGATCTCGCGCATCGCCACCGGCTCGACCATCTCGACTACGCCGATCGCGCCGAGCACCCGTACCTCGGCGACTCCGGGCAGGTCACGCGCCGGGGCCAGGCCACGTTCGAGCCCAGCGGCGATGGCATTCACCCGCCCCTGCCAGTCGCTAGCGAACAGCACATCCAGGCTGGCATTGGCCACCGCACAGGCGAGCGGATTGCCCATGAAGGTCGGTCCGTGCATGAAGGCGCCGGGCGCGGCCCCCGAGATGGTATCGGCCACGCGCGTGCTGGCGAGGGTGGCGGCGAGCGTCATGTAGCCCCCGGTCAGCGCCTTGCCGACGGTCATGATGTCGGGGGCGATGCCGGCGTGCTCGCAGGCAAACAACCGCCCGGTGCGACCGAAGCCGGTGGCGATCTCGTCGGCGATCAGCAGCACGTCGAAGCGATCACACAGTGCCCGCACCTGGGCCAGGTAGTCGGCGCTGTAAAAACGCATGCCACCGGCGCCCTGGACGATGGGCTCAAGGATCACCGCCGCCAGTTCGTGCTGGTGGCGCTCGAGCAACGCGGCGAACTCGGCGATCGCCGCCGGCGCGCAGGGCTCGCCATAACGGCACTCGGGGGCCGGGGCGAAGACCTGCTGCGGCAGGGTGGCGCTAAACAGGTGGTGCATCCCGGTGACCGGATCGCACACCGACATGGCGTTGAAGGTATCGCCGTGATAACCGCGACGGATGGTCATCAGACGATGGCGCTCGGGGCGACCGGCGGCCTGCCAGAACTGCAGCGCCATCTTGATCGCTACCTCCACCGAGACCGAGCCCGAATCGCAGAGGAAGACGTGCTGCAGCGGCTCCGGGGTGATCGCCACCAGCCGCTCGACGAGCTGCGCCGCCGGCTCATGGGTGAGCCCGCCGAACATCACGTGCGCCATGCGCTCGAGCTGAGCGTGCGCGGCCTGATTGAGCTGCGGGTGGTTGTAGCCGTGGATCGCGCACCACCACGAGGACATGCCGTCGATCAACTCGCGCCCGTCCATCAACTCGATGCGGCAGCCGCGCGCGGCACGCACCGGATAGACCGGATCGCGATCGCGAGTGGAGGTGTAGGGGTGCCAGGCGTGGGCCTGGTCGATGGCGAGGATATCGTTGGCTTGCATGGTTCGTCGATCGTACGGGCCGCCTTGGGTGGGGAGAACACACCGCCCGCGCGCGGCCCTGCTCGCGGACGGGATGAGGCCATTACATGTCGGCGCGACTGTCGATCCTGCTGGTGGCTACGCCGGTGAGGATCTCCTTGATGATCTCGCGACAGGCCGCCTCACGCTCGGTCACGTCACGCCCGCGCCGGGCCGCCTGGAACAGACGCGCCAGCTCGCGTTGCTGCGACTGGGCAAGCGCCTCGGCAAAACCACGACGCTCGACGACACGCTCGGGGACCTTGTTGGCGGCCTCCTCGTCGGCGGCCTGACGCCCGTGCGCCCAGTTCATCGCCCGTGCACTATAGAGCACGATGCGATCGAGCAGCACGAAGGGAAAGCGCGGGTCGGAGACCGGTCCCATGATGAAGCGCTGGGTGCCGGGGGCGCGCTCGATATCGAGCCGGGCCAGCGCCTTGCCGCCGACCAGCCCCAGCACACCGCCGGTGAAGGCACCGATCAGCGCCCCGGCACCGAGCGAATGCCCGGCGGCGGCGAGATCGACGGTGGCCCCGGAGGCAGCGCCGGCGGCCACCCCGACCATCGCCAGCTGGCGCCGCGACAGCCCCAGCGCATGCCCGACCTCGTCGGAGAACAGGTCCTGGTTGAGGATGGAGTCCGGCGGCAGGTTCCAGACGTGATGACGGAAGTTGGCGCGGATCTGCTCCTGGGCGTCGAGTTCGAGCTGGCGCAGCCCCTGCTCGAACTCGGCGGCAACCTCGTCGCGGATGCGATCACGCCCACTCTTGAAGACCAGCTTGCCGCTCTTTACGGTACGGGTGACGCGATAGGAGAGCGCCTCCTCGAGCAGGCGCAGGATGGTGTCGACGGCCTGATCGGTGCGCCGCTCCCAGTCGCAGGCGAAGGCAGCAATCGCCTCCTCGACACGCTCCTCCCAGCGCTGATCGATGCTCTTGAGCGCCTCGAGCAGCTTGATCCGCTCGCTGTAGGTGGCGCGGTGGGCATTGAACTCACGCACCGAGTTGAACGCCTTGCTCAGCGCGTCCTGCCACTGTGCCATGTGGCGATCTTGGTTGGTGAGGTTGTTGAGGATGGCCATGCGCGGACGGCCGGTGAGCCGCAACAGCTCGATCTCGACCCGATCCTTCTCCTTGATGCGCTTGGAGCCGTCGACCACCAGGATGATCCCCGCGCCCTCGGCCACCGGCTGCAACAACGCACAGTCGTGGGCGAACAACGGATCGTCGCGATGGCTGTCGACGAAGGCGCGCGCCAGGTCGCCGCGCGACTCGTTGGCCTGGAACCACTCGAGGATGGCGTTGGGGTTCTGGAACCCAGGGGTATCGATGAACTCGATCACCGTGCGACCATCGATCACCACGGGATAACTGGTCGACTCGGTGGTGGTGCCGGCGCGCTTGTCGATCGCGATCCGGTCGTTCTCGGTGAGGGTAGCGACCACCGAGGACTTACCCGCGTTGGGGTGTCCCATGATCGCCAGGCGCGGAATCTTCACCGCCATCAATCTTCTCCATCCTGCAGCTGTGGCGCCAGCATCTCGAGGCGTAGATAGGGGTCGGCCATCTGCTCGATCTTGCGCTGCCAGTCGGTGTAATCAAAGGTACTGAGCGGCGGCAGCCGATCCTCGTCCTCGGGGTCGCCGACCAGCGCGAGCAACAGCTGCGCCTGGGTACCGGCGACGGCGCGCAGCTCGCGCAGGAACACCAGGTTCTCGGTAATCGGCGGCTGCGAGCCGTCCTGGATGACGACGACCCGCGCCGGTGGGGCCTCCCAGACCCCGTCGGTGACCAGCGCCAAGGCCTCCTCGGTCATCTGGCTACCGGCGCCGAAGGGCGCCTGGGCCGCGATGCGCCAACCACTGTGCTGACCGATCAGCGCGGCCAACCGAGGCTGGTCTTCGGGCTCGAGCACGTCGTCGACATCGACATGGATCAACAGCAGGCAACCGTCCGGGGCGAAACGCGACCCGGAGCCTGTCGCCACCGGCACCACAGGCTCAGGCTCAGGCTCAGGCTCAGGCTCAGGCTCAGGCTCAGGCTCAGGCTCAGGCTCAGGCTCAGGCTCAGGCTCAGGCTCAGGCTCAGGTTGGGATGTCGGGTCGGGCTCGGGTTCCCGCTCGAACGCAGGCACCGGTGGCCTCTCCTCGCTCGGCGGCTCGTGTTCGGTCACCTCGGGATCGACGCTCACCCCTGACGCCGGCTCGAGGGCGGGTGCGGACACCTCGTCCTCGACGACGCGATCATCCACATCGGACACCGCAGCCGGGGTCGAGGCCTCGCCCGACGTCGGGGTATCAGACTCGATCGACGACGACAATGCCTCGGCCTGGCGCTCGGCGGGGTCGAGCATCAACACCGCCCCCGGCTCAGCGACGCGTTCGGGCGCGGTCTCGTCAACCTGCCCCTCTTGTGCAGTCGCGTCAGGCACTGCCTCCGACAGCGACTCGGGCTCGGGCTCAGCCTCTATCCCGGCGTCTGTCGCTCGGGACTCGGGAGCGTTCGCCGCCGTGGGCTCGGCGCACGACACCGGCTCGCCCGGCCTGGGTTCGGTGACGGACTCGACGATCGCTGTCGGCTCCTCGACCGGGGCCTCGGCAAGCGGCTCGGGGCCCGGCGGCAGCATTCGGGTCTCGGGCGAACCCTCCACTGCCTCGGCGCTCGAGACCGCTGCAGCCTCGGGCACGGACGGCGCCGCGCTCGGCGCGACCGGCGTCACCCGCATGGCCGGGACCGCGGGCACCGCCGGCCGAGCGGCGGTCTCGGGCGCCGGCGTGACGGCAGTCGGGGACGATGCAGGCGCCTCGGCCGGGGTCGGCCGCGGCGGCACCTGGACACGCCGGCGTGCCGGATCGCGCCAAGGTCGGGCAACGTGCAGCGGCACCTTGGCGCGCGGCTCATCCGGCCCCTGGCCCTTGGGCTTGACCTCACCCGGGGCGACCGGCGCAGGGATGTGCATCTCGCTGCCACCCTCACCACCGACCCCGGTGAAATCGAGCCGGGGATTGAGCATCCGCGCATAGAGCGCCTGGGTACGGCCATGGGTGAAGGGCAGCCGCGCCAGCGACAGGCGCAGGGTCAGTCGCGAGGCCCAGTAGAGCAACAGTCGCGGCACCAGCCCGTAGGTGATCACCGCCAGCACCAGGAACCAACGCCAGGAGCGTAGGTGCTCGGGCTCGGGACGCGCCGCCGAGGTCATCGCCCATTGCTCGAGATAGATGCGCGAGCCCTCGATCTGCTCCAGGGTCGGGTAGCCGACACCCTCACCGAACAGCCAGCCCCACGGGGTCGCGACCAGGCGCGCGAGGTCATGGATGGTCTGCGGGTGCACGGCGAGCGCCGAGCCCCAACCGAAGGCGATGTCGGTGAACCACTCGAGCATCACCGTGGTGAGGATCACCCCGAGATTGAAGGCCACCCCGAAGAGCTGCGCCGGGATCAGCAGTGGCAGATAGGCGATCGGACCATAGAGGGCGTGTTGCGCGCGCAACTGCCCCTGGCTGGTGCGCACGCGCTCGCGAACCTCGTCGCTGCTGTGCGCCAGACGTTGCTGTTGTAGCCAGTCGGCACCCTTGTTGAGTAATGGCTGGATCAGCCGGGTCAGCAGCGACAGATCCTGGCCGACAGCCGCGCCGGTACGCAGTCGGCGCGTCACCCAGGTCGAGACCAGGGCGATGACCAGACCGAACTGCACGAACACCAGCAGGAACAAGTACCAGGTGACACTAACCGGCTTCAGGCCGTCGTAGTTGAGTAGCGCCGAGGCCACCGCCACACCGAGCAGGAACCCGGCGCTCCCGAGCACCAGGTTGCCCAGGCGTTGCGCGGCGGCGAAGGCCGCACCCGGCAGCAGCGCACGCACCCCGGCCGGCTCGCGCGTGCGGCGTGCGGCGAGCCAGTGGCGCAGGCTGGCGCGACGGTGCTCGGGGGTATGGGGGGCGGCCTCCTCGAGACGCCCCTGGATATGCTCGAGATAGAGGGCGCGATCACGCTCGGTGAGGCGCTGTCGGGCCGACGGATCATCACGCAGCGTGCGTTCGTCGGCGTCGAGATAGTATTCGAGGTCGATCAGGTCCGGGACGTCCCAGCGCGCGGCGGCATCCGGGGTGTCGGCGTGATCGGTCGGGGATTCGCTTGAGTGATGTCGGAGATCCATGGGCTCAGACTGCCGCTCCGTAGTCCAACCGGCTACTCTACGTCGGTTGCACGGCGAGATCCATACAGGGGGTGCCCCATGCACCGCCTCGGCGGAGCGACTCCGATCCCGCCACCGGGGGCGGATCATAACCCGCGCGTACCGCGCCCGTCATATCGATGACGGGCGCGGTCTCGATCAGGCGGCCTCGACCTGCGGCAAGGCCGCACGGTTGAGCGCCTGGAGCACGGCGCGCAACGAGGCGGTCACGGTGTCTCGATCGACCGCCACACCACTGATCGCCGTGCCGTCGACCGCGAGCTGGACATAGGCCACCGCCTCGGCCTCGGTGCCACCGTCGAGGGCGTGCTCCTGGTAGTCCAACACCCGCAACCCACGCTCGAAGCGCCGCGCACAGGCATCGACGAAGGCGGCGATGGTGCCATCACCCTCGCCACACCAGCGCTGCTCGCCCTCGCCGGCATCGATCCGCGCCTCGACGCGATCGTGGCCGGGGTGATCGAGCTGGTAGCCGATCAGCCGCGCCGGCCCCTGCTCGCACAGATAGTGCTCGCGGAACAGCGCGTAGAGGGTCGCGGCGGCGAGCGCCCCGCCGCGACGCTCGCTCTCGCGCTGCACCACCTGGGCGAACTCGACCTGCAACCAGCGCGGCAGGCGCAAGCCGTAGTCCTGTTCGAGCACGAAGGCCACCCCGCCCTTGCCCGACTGGCTGTTGACGCGGATCACCGCGCGGTAGTCGCGGCCCAGGTCCTGCGGGTCGATCGGCAGATAGGCGACGTCCCAGGGCGCGTCGGGCCGTTGCCGGGCGAGACACTTGCGGATCGCGTCCTGATGGCTCCCCGAGAAGGCGGTATAGACCAGCTCGCCGAACCAGGGGTGACGCGGATGCACCGGCAACCCGGTGCACTCGGTGCAGACGGCGACGATCTCGGCCGGATCGGAAAGATCGAGCTGCGGGTCGATGCCCTGGCTGTAGAGGTTCATCGCCAGGGTGAGCAGATCGGCGTTGCCGGTGCGCTCGCCGTTGCCGAACAAGGTGCCCTCGACACGATCGGCGCCGGCGAGCAGCGCCAGCTCGGCGGCGGCCACGCCACCGCCACGATCGTTGTGCGGGTGCACCGAGAGCACCACCGCCTCGCGTCGTGAGAGCCGGGTGGAGATGTACTCGACCTGATCGGCGAAGACGTTGGGGCTGGCGACCTCGACGGTGGCCGGCAGGTTGATGATGCAGGGGCGATCGACCGTCGGCGCCCACTCGGCGAGCACCGCCTCGCACACCTCCAGGGCGTAGTCGGGCTCGGTGGCGGTGAAGCTCTCCGGCGAATACTCGAAGGTCCAGCGCGTCTCGGGATGACGCGCCGCAGCCTCGCGCAACAGCCGTGCACCGTCGCGGGCGATCTCGATCACCCCAGCGCGATCGCGCCCGAAGACGCGTTCGCGCTGTACCGGCGAGGTCGAGTTGTAGACATGGACGATCGCTCGCGGCGCCCCGGCGAGCGCGGCGAAGGTACGCTCGACCAGTGCCTCGCGCGCCTGCACCAACACCTGGATGGTGACGTCCTCGGGGATCTCGTCGTGCTCGATCAACCAGCGCACGAAGTCGTAGTCGGGCTGGCTGGCGGCCGGGAACCCGACCTCGATCTCCTTGAAGCCGAGCTTGACCAGCAATCGCCACAACCGCTGCTTGTGCGCGACATCCATCGGCTCGAGCAGCGCCTGGTTACCGTCACGCAGATCGACGCTGGCCCAGCGCGGGGCCTGTTCGACGGTACGGTTCGGCCATTGGCGATCGGGCATGGCCACCGCCGGGGCCGGTCGGTAGCGGCGATGATCGAAGCGGGTCATGCGGCTCTACTCCTGCAGACGAGAAAGCCCCGCCGCGAGCGGCGGCGGGGCGAGATTGTGGGCCGTGGGACAACGGCCCGAGGTGATTCGGGGCCGGTCTTTCCCGGCAGTCAACCCTGAGGGCCTGTGAAGTGACGACCCTGTGCTGTCGCACTGACAGCAGTGTCGTCGGCTATTGCCCGGTTCCGGTAAGAACCCTCGGCTGCGCGTGTCCTGGTTGGGATCCTGCGCTGAGTTCGGCGTGCGCCTGGTGGGCGTGTACCGATGGTGTCGGCTGGTTGGTCGACGGGTATTAGTCTACGCCGCAGCCCCAGGCAGAGGATTGCGAATTCGCGCCGCATAACGCCCTTTTGCGCAATAAAATTCCAAAACTCAAAAAACAGAGACAACAGAAAACGCGACAAGGGACATTTGATGAAACTCGATCGCTATGACCGCCGGATCCTCGCCGAACTACAGGACAACGGCCGTATCAGCAACCAGGATCTCGCCGAGCGGGTCGGTCTCTCACCCTCGCCCTGTTTGCGCAGGGTGCGCGCGCTCGAGGCCGCAGGTATCATCCTCGGCCACCGCACCCTGGTCTCCCCCCAGGCACTCGGACTCAACCTGCTGGTGATCATCAGCATCTCGATGGATCGCCACACCCCGGAGCGCTTCGAGCGCTTCGAGCAGGCGGTGGCCGAGATGCCTGAGGTGCTCGAGTGTTTGTTGATCACCGGTCGCGACGCCGACTACCAACTCAAGGTGATCGTGCCCGACATGGAGGCCTATCAGGCACTGCTGCTCGAGCGCATCACGCGTATCGAGGGGGTCTCCGGGGTGCACTCGAGCTTCGTATTGCGCCGGGTCTTTGAGCGCACCCAGCTCCCCATGGTCTAGAGGGACGGAGAAAATCCCGCATTTTCCCAATGCATTGAGCGGCCAGGTACGCCGATAACAAGGCATGGTCCGTGCTGAAGGATCGGCAAGACAACGGGCGTCACACCCTCGCGGTCAACGCGAACGGGCGCCACACCGGGTTCTGCCACGCCGCCAGGGTGGGCACCCAATCCGTATCCGTCGAACGAGCGAACATCATGTGTAACGAAACATCGAGCCGTGGCGAGCGCCTCCAGCCGCGTCAGCCGATTTCGGGACGCTGCAATGGCCTGACAGCCCTGTCACTGCATGACGAGAATGTCCGATTCGCCGCAACCCCAGGGGTGAGCGAGCACAACCGCAGCGCCAACTTCGTCCCCGGCTATCTCAACAGCCACAGCGGTGAGTGGGTGTTATCACGATTCCGTGACGGCACCCCGGCCCCGGTCCACGTCCTCGACGGCCTGCCCCCGACCTGGGTGGCACGTCGCGACGCGGCCGGCAACGTGGTCCAGACCCGACCGGGGATCATCTCTGGATTCATCCGCAACGGACTCTTCTACACCCGCGAGGAGGCGATGCTGGCGCTGTGCTGAAGGCAGCGAGAGAGGTTCAGTGGCGGGGGGGACGGATCGCGCGCTCGGCGAGGGCGTAACCGAGTTCGATCAGCTCGCTGGCGCGGTGGAACTCATGGGCGGCGCAGGTATCACGCGGCACCTCGATCACCACGTCGGGGCGATAGGCCGCCAACTGCACCGCGGCGATGCTGTTCTGCATGGTCTCGAAGGACCGGTTCATCAGCTCGAACATACCGAGCTTGTCCTCGTCCTCACGCGCGAGATCGAGCCCGATGGCGTCGAGAAACTGACGAATCCGCTGCTCGTACCCCCCACCGCTGACCGGCGCCGCAACCGCGGTGTCACCCTGCCGCCCCCCGGGCGGCGGCGGGGGCGGCTCGGGCACGGGTTGGGCGTTGAGATTGACGGCGATGGTCAAATCGGTGAGATCCCGGAAGGTCGGGGCGATCGGTACCGGATTGAGCAGTCCACCGTCGACCAGGGTCTTGCCCAGATAGCAGTGCGGGCGGAATACCCCAGGGATCGAGATCGAGGCGCGGATGGCGTCGAACAGCGCACCGCGCGAGATCCACACCTCGCGCTGTCGATCGAGGTCGGTAGCCACCGCGGTGAAGACGATCGGCAGGTCCTCGATGGCGAAGTCACCGACCATCGCCCGCAGGGTGTCCATGATGCGGTTACCCTTGATCAGCCCGTCGCCGCTGAAGGCGAAGTCGAGGAAACGCAACACATCCGGGCGACGCAGCGCGCACACCCAGTGCTTGTAGGCATCGAGTTCGCCGGCGGCATGGATGCCACCGACCAGCGCCCCCATCGAGGCACCACTGATCGAGGCGATCCGATAACCGTGGGCATTGAGCCACTCGATGACCCCGATATGCGCCAGCCCGCGCGCGCCACCGCTGCCGAGCACCAAAGAAACGCGTTGTCCCGACACCGTCGTCACTCCACGGCGCCGTTCACTGCCGGCGCCGAGCGCGACGCTGACGCAACCGGAGCTGGGTCCAGGCCGGCCCCGAGAGCGCGTAGCCGACCGACAGCACGAAAAGCACCAGCGGCGGGTTGATATACACCACCGCAAATCCGAGCATGATGACCACGGCGAGCAGGAAGGGGACCCGACCCTGCAGATTGACCTGCTTGAAACTCAGGTAGCGGAAATTACTCACCATCAGCAGACCGGCCCCGGCAGTGAGCAGCGCCGCGAGCCACGACAGGCTCGCCCCATCGATCCCCAGATCGGTTCCCAGCCACACACCACTGGCGATGACAGCCGCTGCGGCCGGGCTCGCCAGCCCTTGGAAGTAACGCTTGTCGGCGATGCCGATCTGGGTGTTGAATCGCGCCAACCGCAGCGCGGCGGCGGCGGTGTAGACGAAGGCGGCCAACCAGCCGACCTTGCCCAGCCCCGAGAGCGCCCAATGATAGGCGACCAGCGCCGGGGCGACACCGAAGGCGACCATATCCGAGAGACTGTCGTACTCGGCACCGAAGTCGGTCTGGGTGTGGGTCAGCCGCGCGATACGGCCATCGAAACCATCGAGCACCATGGCCGCGAGCACCGCCAGCGCGGCGGCCTCGAAACGCCCGTGGGTGGCTGAGAGCACGGCGTAGAAGCCGGCGAACAGCGCGGCGGTGGTGAACAGGTTCGGCAGCAGATAGATACCGCGAGGCCGTTTGCGGGATGCGAGCGTTTCGTCCATAGTCTCCTTTGTCTGGATGCGCGGCAGGACTTGCACTGGTCGAGTATAGCCGGGAGCCGACCGCCTCCGAAAGCGAGCAGGATACGCGCATCCGGGTGCGATCGTCCGGGGGACAGACACCGAACGCGCTCGAATCCACGCACCGTCGCCAGACGGACGGAGGGGACATGAGCCTGCACCGACCCAAGCCAGCGCTACCCAGTGACGATACCCGCTGGAAGCTGGTCAATGCCACCATGCGCCGCAACGGCTATGCCGATCACGCCCTGATCGAGACCCTGCACAGTATCCAGAATGCCTTCGGTTATCTCGACGAGACCGCGCTCAGGTTCGTCGCCGCCGCACTCGACGTCCCGCTGAGCAAGGTCTTCGGCGTCGCCACCTTCTACCACCTGTTCCGGCTCAAGCCCAAGGGGCGCCACACCTGCGTGGTATGCACCGGCACCGCCTGCTATATCAAGGGGGCGGGCGTGCTGGTCGATGCGCTACGTGCGCACCACCAGGTCGAGCCCGGCGAGACCACCGCCGATGGCGCACTCTCGGTGCTCACCGCGCGCTGTGTCGGCGCCTGCGGACTGGCCCCGGCGGCGGTGGTCGACGGCGAGGTCGTCGGCAAGCTCGCCCCGGAGGCGCTGCTCGCACGGCTCGATCGGCTCGACGCCGCACCCGCACCACCCGGTCTCCCCGCATCGTCACGCCCCCGGGCGCCGGCCTGAAGCAAGGGGGCCAACAGCGGCAACGGCAGGCATCATCGAGGGTGCCACCGACCAGTCAGCCACCGAGATAGCCAACCTCAAGAGGAGAGCGGGACCGGGGCTTGCCAACAAGCCGTGCTATCCCACCCGGCCATGGCCGGGCATCCCGCCACGTCGCGATGCATCTGGACGATCTCGCCGAACAGGCCGCTACCATCCGCGCCCGCGACGCGGAGACCGCACACGAGATCCGGGTGTGCATGGCCGCGAGCTGTCAGTCCTCGGGCTCAGGCCAGGTCCTCGACGCACTGCGTGCCGGGGTCGAACCGCAGTCGAGCAGCTGCCGCGTCAAGGGGGTCGGATGCATGGGGCTGTGCTCGGCCGGCCCATTGGTAGCAGTGGCCGCGCCCGGCGACACGCTGAACGCCTCGCGTCTCTATCGCGACGTCACCCCCGCCGACGCCCCGGCGATCCTCGACAACCTCGGCAAGCCCGACCCGATCGAGCGATTGCACTGCCCCACCGATCAACCCTTCTTCACCGCCCAGCACCGTATCGTCCTCGAGCACTCGGGGCAGATCGACCCCGACAGCCTCGACGACGCCATCGCCGTCGGCGGCTACAGCGCCCTGGTCCATGCCCTCACCGAGTTGACCCCGGGCGAGGTGATCCGCGAGATCACCACCAGTGGGCTGCGCGGGCGCGGCGGCGGCGGCTACCCGACCGGGCTGAAGTGGTCGACGGTGGCGAAGATGCCAGGGCCACAGAAATACATCGTGTGCAACGCCGACGAGGGTGACCCCGGCGCCTTCATGGACCGCGCGGTGCTCGAATCCGACCCCCACCGGGTGATCGAGGGGATGGCGATCGCCGCCTACGCCGTCGGCGCGAGCAAGGGCTATGTCTATGTCCGCGCCGAGTACCCACTGGCCGTCGAGCGTCTCACCAACGCCATCCGCAAGGCCAAGCGCGCCGGCTTCCTCGGCAGCCAGATCGCCGACACCCAATTCAGCTTCGAGATCGAGCTCCGCCTCGGCGCCGGCGCCTTCGTCTGTGGCGAGGAGACCGCGCTGATGGCCTCGATCCAGGGGCTGCGCGGCCAGCCACGACCACGCCCCCCCTACCCCGCCGAGGCCGGGCTGTGGGGCTGCCCGACGCTGATCAACAACGTCGAGACCTTCGCCAACATCGCCCCCATCGTGCGCGAGGGCGGCGCCTGGTTCGCCGCCCTCGGCACCGAGGGCTCCAAGGGCACCAAGGTCTTCGCGCTCGCCGGCACCATCGTCAACACCGGACTGATCGAGGTGCCCATGGGTACCCGCCTGGCGCACATCATCGAGGTCATCGGCGGCGGCATCCCCGGCGGCGGCCGAGTCAAGGCGGTACAGACCGGCGGCCCCTCGGGCGGCTGCATCCCCCGCGCCCATCTCGACACCCCGGTCGACTACGACAGCCTCAAGGGGCTGGGTACCATCATGGGCTCGGGCGGGATGATCGTGATGGACGAGCGCTCGAGCATGGTCGATGTCGCGCGCTACTTCATGGAGTTCTGCATGACCGAGTCGTGCGGCAAGTGCGTCCCCTGTCGCACCGGCACCCAGCAGATGCACGCCCTGCTCGAGCGCATCGCCGCCGCCGAGGCCGGGCGCGCCGAGCTGGCGCTGCTCGAGGAGCTGTGCGAGGTGGTGCAGGCCACCAGCCTGTGCGGACTGGGTCAGACCGCGCCCAATCCGGTGCTGAGCACGCTACGCTATTTCCGCGACGAGTATGAGTCGCGACTCGTCGACTGACGGCACGGGAGGGAGCATGCCAGGTCCAGCCAGCCAGCCCAAGGTCCGCGTCGTCACCTTCCGGGTCGACGACCAGGACCTCTCCGCCCGCGAGGACGAGACCCTGATCGAGGTCTGTCGCGAGCACCGTATCCCGATCCCCAGCCTCTGCTACCTCGAGGGACTCTCGGTGTGGGGCGGGTGTCGCTTGTGCATGGTCGAGATCGTCGGCCAGCCACGCCTGGCCGCCGCCTGCTCGACGCGGGTGATCGAGGGCATGGAGGTGCGCACCGACACCGAGCGGCTGCGCCGCTACCGCCGCATCCTGGTCGAGCTACTGTTCGCCGAGCGCGCCCATGTCTGCTCGGTGTGCGTCTCCAACGGTCACTGCGAGCTGCAGACCCTGGCACAACGCTGCGGGGTCGACCACATGCGCATGCCCAGGCGCCCCGTCTCCTACCCGGTCGACAGCTCGCACGAGATGTTCCGGCTCGATCACGACCGCTGCATCCTCTGCACCCGCTGCGTGCGGGTGTGCGACGAGATCGAGGGCGCCCACACCTGGGATGTGATGGGGCGAGGCAGCGACTGTCGGGTGATCACCGACATGGCCCAACCCTGGGCCGAGAGCGAGACCTGCACCAGCTGCGGCAAGTGCGTCCAGGTCTGTCCCACCGGGGCACTGGTCAAGCAAGGCACCTCGGTCGGCGAGATGGTCAAGGACCAGCACTTCCTGCCGATCCTCGCGCGTCGGAGACAGCCACGATGAACACCCCCAGACTCACGGTCGCCACCGCCTGGCTCGACGGCTGCTCGGGCTGTCACATGTCGCTGCTCGACATGGACCAGCGCTTGATCGAACTGAGCGAGCGCATCGACATCGTCTACAGCCCGCTGGTCGACGCCAAGGCGCTGCCCGAACGGGTCGACGTCGGTCTCCTCGAGGGCTCGATCAGCAACGCCGACGACCTCGCGCTCGCCCGCCGCTTCCGCGAGCACTGCCGGGTGCTGGTGAGCCTCGGCGACTGCGCGGTCAACGGCAACGTGCCGGCGATGCGCAACCACTTCCCGCTCGAACAGGTGCTCGCCCGCGCCTATCGCGAGAACGTCACCCTACAACCACAGCTCCCCGAACGCGGGGTACCGGCGCTGCGCCAGCGCGTGGTACCGATCCACGGCGAGGTCGCCGTCGACGTCTTCGTCCCCGGCTGTCCCCCGAGCGCCGAGGCGATCTGGCAGGTGCTCACCGCCCTGCTCGAGGGGCGCGATCCCGACCCCAGCGCCGTCACCCGCTTCGGCGCCTGAGCCCACCAGGAGATCATCGATCATGTCCGACCCCGACAACGAACAAGGCGTGATCACCGCGCTGCTCGAACGCCTGCGCACCCAGCGCCTGCCGCGCGCGCTCGACATCAAGGCCAAGGTCGAACGCGGCGAGGCGCTCGACACCTTCGAGCTGAACTTTCTCGACGAGGTCTTCGCCGACGCCCAGAGGTTGCAACCGCGCTGGCGCGACCACCCCGAGCTGGGCGCGATCATCGCCTCGATGATCCATCTCTACCACGAGATCACCACCCGGGCGCTCGCCAACGAGCAGGGGCGCGGACCAGAGGCCTGAGCCGGCCGCTCCGAGAGAGAGGACACCATGAGCCGCACCATCACCATCGAGCCGGTCACCCGCATCGAGGGACACGCCCGGATCAGCCTCCAGCTCGACGACCAGGGCGAGGTCGCCGACGCGCGCTTCCATCTCACCCAGTTCCGCGGCTTCGAGAAGTTCTGCGAAGGCCGCCCCTATCGCGAGATGCCGGCGCTCACCGCGCGCACCTGCGGGATCTGCCCGGTCAGTCACCTGCTCGCCTCCAACAAGGCCTGCGACCACCTGCTCTCGGTGAGCATCCCGCCGGCGGCCGAGCGGCTACGCCGGGTGATGAACCTCGCCCAACTGGCACAGTCGCATGCGCTCTCCTTCTTCCACCTCTCCTCGCCCGACCTGCTGCTCGGCTGGGACGCCGACCCGGCCAGCCGCAACATCTTCGGGGTGATGCGCCAGCACCCCGAACTCGCGCGCGACGGCATCCGGCTGCGCCAGATCGGTCAGCAGATCATCGAGACCCTGGGCGGCAAGAAGATCCACCCGACCTGGGTGGTGCCGGGCGGGGTGAGCACGCCGCTCGGCGCCGAGCAACGCGACGCCATCCTCGCCCTGCTCCCCGAGGGCCTGGAGATCGCCAAGCGCACCTACGACCTCTACAAGGGACTGTTGCCGCGCTTTCGCGACGAGGCGACGCGCTTTGGCAACTTCCCCACCCTGTTCCTCAGCCTGGTCAGCCCCGAGGGACGACTCGAGCACTACGACGGGCTGTTGCGGGTAAAGGACGCCGAGGGCCGGATCCTCGAGGATCAGGTGCCGCCACACGAATACCCCCGACTGATCGGCGAGGCGGTCGAGGACTTCAGCTACATGAAGTTCCCCTACTACAAGCCGCACGGCTATCCCCAGGGGGTCTATCGCGTCGGCCCGCTGGCGCGGCTCAACAACGCCGACGCCTGCGGCACCCCCTATGCCGACGTCGCCCTCGCCGAGTTCCGCATGCTGCAGGAGTCCGGACCGGTGAGCAGCAGCTTCCACTATCACTACGCGCGGCTGGTCGAGATCATCTACGCCCTGGAGATGATGGAGCGACTGCTCAAGCACCCCGAGATCCTCGACACTCGGGTCCGTGCCCGCGCGCGCAGCAATCGCGACGAAGGGATCGGTGTCGCCGAGGCCCCGCGCGGCACCCTGATGCACCACTACCGTATCGACGAGACGGGGCTGATCACCTGGGTCGACCTGGTGATCGCCACCGGTCACAACAACCTGGCGATGAACCAGAGCATCCGCCAGGTCGCCGCGGCCTATGTCGACGGCGACAACTTGAACGAGGGCATGCTCAACCGGGTCGAGGCGGTGATCCGCTGCTACGACCCCTGCCTGTCCTGCGCCTCGCACGCCGTCGGCCAGATGCCAATGGTCATCGAGCTGCGCGATCAGCGCGAGCGGCTGCTCGACCGCCTGGAGCGCACATGCCAGTCCTGATCCTCGGCTACGGCAGCCCGATCCGCGGCGACGACGCCTTCGGCCCGCTGCTCGCCGAACAGCTCGGCGCGGAGACGAGCGATCCGCGCCTGCGGATCCATGCCCGCCACATCCTCACCGCCGACCTGATCCCGGAGCTGCTCGACTGCGACCGGGTGATCTTCCTCGACGCCGCGCTCGATACCGCGCCCGGCGAGATCCGCTGTCAGCGTCTCGACCCGAGCCGCTCCGGCGGATCGAGCATGGCCCACTTCCTCGACCCGCGTGAGCTGCTCGCCTGGTGCGAGGCGCTCTACGAGCACCGCCCGACGGCCTGGCTGCTCTCGGTCGGTGCCGCCTCGCTCGACTACGCCAGCTACCGGCTCTCGCCCGAGGTCGCGCGGATGATCCCAGCGGTGCGCGCCCGCATCGAGTGCCTGCTCGAATCAGCGCCGAGCGACACCGAGCACGACGCATCACGCACATAACAAAACGGGGATGCGCGAACGCATCCCCGTTGATCTGGTTCACCGACGGCCGTCAAGGGCCGGTCGGTGACACCGGATCGGTGGCCGTTACCAGCCCAGACCGATCGAGAACACCACTGCATGCACCGCGAGCGCGACGACCAGCACGGCGAACAGGATCGGCATCAGCCAAGTGGCAGGATTGACGACGAGCCAGATCTTCCAATCGTCATCGGGGTTTTTCGGCTTTGCGATATCGCTCATGACAACTCTCTCTGTGAGTGATGGTCAGGGACGCCGGTGGGCGTGGGATCAGAACCAGGGATTGGCCGCGATGACGAACAGGTGGGCAAGCGCAGCAAGCCCGACGAACGCGGTGTAGGTCACCTTGAACTGCTCGTGGAACTCCTTTGCCTGCTGGTCGGTCAGTCCGGAAAGACTCATTGGGGTCATCCTCCAACGATGGGTCATGGATTACCGCGACCGCAGTCGCGGTGATGGTGTCGCAACGGTTACTGACGGCACCGTCACGACGGAGACGGATCAAGCGGTCTCGGGCATGGCCGGGGCCTCTTCGGCGGGTGCAGCCTCTTCGGCGGGTGCAGCCTCTTCGGCAGGAGCGGCCTCTTCGGCGGGTGCGGCGCCCTCGGCCGGTGCAGCCTCCTCGGTCACCGCCATCTCCTCGGAGACGGCCGCCTCCGGCGCCTCCCAACCCTGCCCCGGGAGCGAGAAGGCATAGACGTGAACCGCGAGCGCGACGACCAGCACCGCCGCCAGGATCGGAATCAGCCAAGTCGAGGGATTGACGACCAACCAGATCCGATAATCCTGTTCCTTCGGCTTGTAGTCGAATACCTGCATGATTCTCCTCCTCAGCGGATGACGAATAGAGACTCGGTGATCGAGCGACTGCAATGGCCCGCAATCCAACGGACCAATCGTGAAATTCCTCAGAATCCCTTGGGGATCCCAGGTGTCATATTAGCTTGACGCACACTGATGTCAATAAAGTTTGACAACTGTTTTTCATCACCGCTCAAGCCTCTGAATACAGGCTTTTTTCAATAATCTATCCAATAATCGGCCCAGTTGTTGCTTGACTCCTATGGCAAGCAAACGCCTCCTTTTCGCAAGACACGAATCCACTGAATACCGCCGCCGACCCAACACCGGCCCACCGCCTCACCCGCCGAGCAAACCTCGATAAAGTGCGAGATAACGCGCCGCCGGCCGACGCCAACTATGATCGGCAGACATCCCGTTCACCCGCAGGCGATGGAAGTGGTGGGGATGGTGGTGCCACAGCCAGGCGGCGCGCGCCAACACCGCATGCACGGCGGTGCAGGTCGGCGCCTCGAACAGATAGCCATTACGCTCCGCGACGGGGTGATCGCTGTGGTTGGCATCGATCACGGTATCGGCCAGGCCGCCGACCCGACGCACCAACGGTACGGTGCCGTAGCGCATCGCGATCAACTGGGTCAACCCACAGGGTTCGTAGCGGCTCGGCACCAGGATCATGTCGGCACCGGCATAGATGAGATGCGCCAACCCCTCGTCGAAGCCGAGCTCGAGATGGGCATCAGGACAATCGGCCAGGGCAGCGCGCTTGGCGGCAAAGCGTGTCGCCACGACCGGATCCGGCGCTGAGCCGAGCAGGACCACCTGGTAGCCAAGTGCAAGCGCACTGTCGATACCGGAGAGGATCAGTTCGACACCCTTCTGGGCATCGAGCCGGCCAATCAAGGCAAGGATCGGCGCGGTGCGCGCACACAACCCCAAACGACGACGCAAGGCCAGCCGATCATGGGCCTTGAGGGCCAAGGTGTCAGTACCGTAGTGGGTCGGGATCAGTGGATCCTGCGCAGGATCCCAGACCGCGTCATCGATACCGTTGAGGATGCCCCCGAACTTGTCAGCATGCGCCTGCAACAACCCCTGTAGCCCCATCCCCTGTTCGGTGTGCAGTACCTCCCAGGCATAACGCGGAGAGACGGTGTTGACGAAATCGGCACGATCGATCGCGCCACGCAACAGATTGGCCCGTCCAGGCGCGCCCGGATCATCGAATGGTCCAGGCGCGAGCAGCGCCTCGACATCGACACCGAGCCGAGTCAGCAGCGCGGGTTCGATCACCCCCTGATGGGCGAGGTTATGCAGGGTGATACAGACACGGGCAGGTGCGTCGATGTCAGCCCCTGGCGCTGACCGCAACACCGGCAACAGCGCGCTCTGCCAATCGTGACAATGGATGATGTCGGGTCGCCAACCGGGGCGCCGCAACAGTGCGTCGGCCGCGCGCGCGAACAGCGCGAAGCGCAAACCGTCGTCGGGCTCGCCATAGAGACGCGCGCGACGGAACCAGTCACCCGCCGGATCGATCAGGATGCACTCGAGTCCCTCGACACGCAGACGCCAGCAGGCACAGGCGAGTGTGCCACCGTCGAACGGGATCGACACCCCCTCGTCGAGGGGCTCGAGCAGCGACACCCAGCGCTCCGACAACAACCCCCGATAGTAGGGCAACAGTACCTGGACCGTGGCCCCGGCGGCGACCAGCGCGCGCGACAACCCGTGGATGAAGTCGCCGAGCCCGCCGACCTTGGCGATAGGGGCACACTCGGCTGCGACCATGACCACACGCATCGCTTACTCCTCCTCGGGACGCGGCGGCAGGGCCGGTGGATGCTGCGCCAGTGCCGCGCGCAACAATGCAGGGTCGTCGACCACGCAATCGAGCTGGAAGCGGCCACCGGGCCCCACCCGATAGGGTTGACCGAAGAGGTCGATCTCACACCCCGGTGGCGCCCATCCCGAGACACACAATCGCGCCTCGATCACCACCCCCGCGGCCGGTGGCGCCGGGGTGGCGTAGTCGAGCCTCGGGATCACCCCGGGCAACGACAACCGCGCCACCTCCCCGGTCTCCGTCGCCACCGGTCCGGCCCCCGTCTCGGGTACGTTCCCCGATCGCATCATCGCACGGCGGCGTACGCGCTCGACCTCGATACCGCGGCCATGGAGGAAGGACTCGGAGCGAGCGAGCATCACCCAACCGGCGGCGCCATCGGCGAGACCGATTTCGGCATGGTAATCAGCGCTCGGTAGCGCCTCGGCCAGCACCACCGTGCCCCTCGGGGCACGCTCACGCAACACTCGCTCCACCACCAGCGAGGTGTCGCCATCGGCCTCGCGACGCAGCAACCGCAGTCGCGGGTGCGCGCCCGTGGCCCCAAAGAGCGAGACCACACGCGCCACGTCCGCCGCAGCCAGTGACCAGCTCGCGCCGATACCGCCAGCGGCGGTCTCGAACAGCACCACCTCGGTACCAGGCCACGGCGCGGGAAATTCAGGGGCGAGCGGGTGCGGCGCAGGCCGCAGGTCCGGGGTCGGCGCCACACCGCCCGCCGTCGGCATGGCCATATCGAGCTCGGCCTCTTGCTGGATATCGATCGTCTGCGCTCCTCTTCGAGATGGGACTGCTCAGACCTCGGCCTCGGCCAACCCCGGGGCGTGGCGAGTGCTCGCCAGTGGCGGCATCTCGCAACACCCGCGTCCGCGCTCGAGCGCCGCGAGGGCACACGCCGTGGTCTCCAGGCGGTGGCGCAGATACGGCAACCAGGCCTCGCCCCAGTACAGATAACAGCTGGTCTCGGCCTCGAGGATCTGCTGACGGGCGGCGATCAGGGCATCATCCCAGCGATCCCGCGCCGACTCACGTACCAAGGCCCAATAACGCTCGCTCAGCCGCGCCAATTCGGCCACCGCCGCCCGCTGTCCGGCGCTGGCGGTCCAGCGCGAGAGCTCGTCTCCGATCTCGGCATCGACATTCCAGCACCCGGCCTGGACCCGGGCATGGACACGCGGCTGGAAGTCATCGAGATAACGACCCAGCGACACCGGCCGGATCACACTCTCGCCATCGCGCCAACGTGCCAGCTGCGGCGCGACGAAATGACCGAAGAACCCTGAGGGCTCGTGGAGCTGGCGCAGCCAGTCCCCATTCTCGCCATCGCACCAGGTGGTGAGCAAACGCATCGCCTGCGGACGTGGTGAACCTGCCACCCGGCCGACCACCTCCCGCTCGAACCAGTCCGGATCCAATCCCGACCGCTGAGCGGCAGAGAGCGCGCGATCGCGCGGTACGACACGGATACAGGCGCCATGGTGACAGGCCAGATAGGGCCGCAATACATCACTCATGCCATCGGCCGGGCGCACCTGGGCGCCATCGACCACCACATAATCGTAACCGGCCTTCACCAGCGCCGGGATCATCTCCATGGTGAAGGCCAGTTCCGGCGGCCAGAAACCCCGTGGCGCGCGCCCGAAGACACGTTCAACCAGGCCACGACCACGCGCCAGCTGTTCAGACCAGTCGGCGCGCGCGATCAGCGGAAAGATCGGGTGCGAATAGCCCATCCCGACCAGCTCGATATTGGGCGCACGCCGATACCCCTCGAGCATCGCCGGGATGTCGACGAGGGCACCGTAGCGCACCACCACCTCGGGATCGAGCAGCTGCTCGAGCAAGACCCCGGAGAACCCGACGTGGAACACCGCGACATCGCGAAAGCGCTCGGCATAGCGCACCACCCGCTCATAACAGCGGATGATCCGCTCGGCCTCCCCGGGGCGGGTCTCGATGAGTTGACGCAGGTTGCCCGGGGGCTGATGCATGTGGAGCCCGAGGGCGTGAGCGATCTTGGTGACGGTCATCCGGGTCTGAAGAGCGGGTCGACGGGCGCCATGACATCCATGGGCCCAGCCAACCCACATTAAACAATGGGGCGGGATGGGTAAAGCGCGGGCCAGCGGCCAGCGGCCAGCGGCCAGCGGCCAGCGGCCAGCGGCCAGCGGCCAGCGGCCAGCGGCCAGCGGCCAGCGGCCAGCGGCCAGCGGCCAGCGGCCAGCGGCCAGCGGCCAGCGGCCAGAAGATTGAACCGCGAAGGCGCGAAGGACGCAAAGAAAGCAATCAGCCTTCAGCCGACAGCCACCAGTGGGAAGATACAGGCGGCAGCGACTGATGTCTTGCGCCGATGGCAGCCCGTAGGTTGGGTTGCCCATACACCACCGATCGACGAATCCTCGGGACTCCAGGACGGGCAACCCAACATCGCCACCAGGCGGCCGCTAGCGGATTGAGCCGCGAAGGACGTAAAGAAAGCGATCAGCCAACAGTAGGGAGATACAGGCGGCAGCGACTGACGTCTTGCGCCGATAGCAGCCCGTAGGTTGGGTTGCCCATACACCACCGATCGACGAATCCTCGGGACTCCAGGACGGGCAACCCAACATCGCCACCAGGCGGCCGCCAGCGGATTGAACCGCGAAGGACGCAAAGAAAGCGATCAGCCAACAGCCAACAGCAGGGAGATACAGGCGGCAGCGACTGACGTCTTGCGCCGATGGCAGGAGGAATTACACCCACTGGGAGCTGGACGCTGACAGCCGGGCGCTATTCCCCTTCGCGTCCTTGGCGACTTTGCGGTTCAATCCCCTGGCCGCTAGCGGCCCCTATTCGCTCCGTCCCTCGAGTACCACCAGGCTACGGCCACGCACCAACAACACCGAGGCGCGATGGCAGGGTTGCAGCTCGGGCTCGATCAGGTCGGTGGGCGCCGCACGAGCGGTGTCGAGGGCACGATACCAGGCCCCACCGGGCAATTGCGGGACAGTGAAACGCCGCGCCTCGGGGTCCATGTTGATCGCCACATAGAGCGCTGGCTCGGTCTCGCACAGCGACGCCAAGGTAAAGGCCAGCACCCGCGCCTCTGGATCGTCCCAGGGCGGTTGATCGGGTTCGAGCCCGTGCCAGCTGATGTCCGCAAGACTGCTCCCCGGACGCGGCTGACCGGTGAGGAAATGGCGCCGCCGTAAGCTCGGATGACGTCGGCGCAACGCGACCAATCCACGCACGAAGCGCAGCATGGTGGCATTGCGCTCGACCAGCGACCAATCGAACCAGTTGGCGGCGTTGTCCTGACACCAGGCATTGTTGTTACCACCCTGGGTGCGCAGCACCTCGTCGCCGGCGAGCAACATCGGCACACCCTGGCTGAGCAGTAGCAGCGCGAGCAGGTTCTTGGCCTGACGCCGCCGCAGCGCCAATACCTCGGGATCGTCAGTCTCGCCCTCGATGCCGCAGTTCCAGCTCAGGTCGTCGTCGGTGCCGTCACGGTTGTCCTCGGCGTTGGCGAGATTGCGTTTGTGGGTGTAGGAGACCAGGTCCCAGAGGGTGAAGCCGTCGTGACAGGTGACGAAGTTGACGCTGTTGAGCGGGTGACGGAGATTGGCCTGGTAGAGATCGCTGCTGCCGGCGAGCCGGGTGGCGACCTCGGCCACCAGCCCACGATCACCACGCACGAAGCGGCGGATCACATCGCGATAGTGACCGTTCCATTCCATCCAGCGATACCCCGGGAAGCTGCCGACCTGATAGAGCCCGGCGGCATCCCAGGCCTCGGCGATGATCCGGCTGGTGGCCAGGGTATCGGAGAGTTCGATCCCCCACAGCACCGGCGGATTGGCCAGCGGCTGGCCGTCGGCGTCGCGTGCCATGGCGCTGGCCAGGTCAAAGCGGAAGCCGTCGACGTGCATCTCGCGCACCCAGTACTCGAGCGCGTCGATGATATAGCGCGCCACCAACGGGTGATTGGCGTTGACGGTGTTGCCACAGCCGGTGAAATCGAGATAGATGCGCCGATCGAGCACATCGAGACAGTAGAAAGTCTCATTGCCGAAGCCCTTGAAGGTCAGGGTCGGTCCCCCCGCCCCACCTTCACTGGTGTGGTTGAAGACCACATCGAGGATGACCCCAATCCCGGCGCGATGCAGCGCCTTGACCAGGTCACGGAACTCGCGGCGATGACAACCGGCCTCGGGGTCGACGCAATAGCCAGGGTGCGGCGAGAAGAAGCCGTAGCTGCTGTAGCCCCAGTAGTTGCGCAGCCCCGCCTGCCACACCGCCGGCGGCACGTCCTGTTCGTCGAAGGCCATCACCGGCATCAGCTCGACGTGACTGATCCCGAGTGCACGCAGATAGGGGATCTTCTCGATCAGCCCGAGGAAGGTCCCCGGGTGCGCGACCCCGGCGCTCGGGTGCTTGGTGAAGCCACCGACGTGCAGCTCGTAGATGATGGTCTCCTCCCAGGGACGGCGCAGCGGGGTGTCGCCCTCCCAGTCGTACTCCTCGGCGAGCACCACGCCACGCGGCGAGTCGTGGGGACACACACCCTCGACCTGACGGCGCCAGCGGTCCCAGCCACAGACGTTGACCGCGCGCGCCCAGGGGTCGACCAGCTCGACCTCCGGGTCGAAGCGCCAGCCATTGCCCTGCGGATCGAAGGGGCCATCCATACGCCAGGTGTAGTAGGTCCCCGGGGGCAGATCGACCACCAGCACGTGCCAGGAGAAGAAGGTGTGATTGACCTCGGGGTCGAGTCGGATGACCTGGAAAGGCTCGGCGCTCTCGGCACCGGCATAGAGCAACAGCTCGGCCCCCGTGGCATGGCGACTGAAGACCGAGAAGTTGACCCCTGCGTCCTCGACGGTCGCCCCGGGCGGATGACGATGTCCGGGCAGGGTGTGAAACGGAGCATTGCGAGCGGCCATGACGAATGCGCGGCCCTGAATGGCGGAGGCCACCGAACGGGTGGCAAAGGACGTGACGCACCACGGCGCATCACACGGGCTGTGATCATAGCATGGGCGCCAGAGCACCCTGCTTCAATCGGCCGAGACGGTCTGCGGCAGCGCCGGGGTGAGCCAGCGCCAAGCCAGCCACCAGCCCAACAGCGAGGCCAGGGCTGCGACCCCAAAGGTCAGCAGCGCCCCGGCGTCTTCCCACAACACCCCACCGATCAGGCTCCCGGCGGCACCACCGGCGCCGAAGCTCAAGGCGCTGTAGAGCGCCTGACCACGCCCCTGGGTACGCCCTGGGAAGGCATGGTGAACCCAATGGATCGCCGCAGCATGAAAGGTACCGAAGGTGGCCGCATGCAACAGCTGGGCGCACGCCTGCAGCCATACCAGCTCGACCCAAGCACCGATCACCAGCCAACGCGCCACCGCCAACCCCAGACTCCAGAGCAACACCCGTCGCGCCCCAAAGCGCTCGAGCAGCCGATGCGTGACCAGAAAAATAGCCACCTCCGCGATCACCCCGAGCGCCCACAGCCCCCCGACGGCATCGGTACCATAGCCGTTGGCCTCGAGATGGATCGAATAGAAGGCGTAATAGATCCCATGGGCGAGCTGCATCAGCAGACAGGCGGCGAAGAAGGCCAGCACCTCGGGACGGCGCAACAGGGCATTGAGCCGAGGCGTCGACGCCTCGGGGCGCGCCGGCGCACTGTCGGGGATCAGCAGGCTGCTCAGCCAGATACCGACGAACACCGCCAGCACCCACCAGGGCAGGATCGAGAGCGAGTGGGCATGCAGCGCCAGCCCCAGGCCGAGCACCACCAGGATGAAACCGACCGAGCCCCACAGCCGCACCAACGCATAGCGGGTCGGGCGGTGACGGAGATGATTGAAGGTCACCGCCTCGAGCTGCGGTAACGAGGCGTTCCAGAAGAAGCTGAACAGCGCCATCGCCAGCGCCGTGGCCCAGAACCCCTCGCCGATGAAGATCAGACCGAAGAGCACGATCGAGAGCAGCGCCGCGAGCCGTACCAGCGGCATCCGCCGGCCGCTGCGATCGGCCAATTGTCCCCAGACCAGCGGGGCGACGATCTTAGTGGCATAGAGGATCGCCATCAGCTGGCCGATGGCCAGGGCATCGAACCCCTGGGCCTGCAGATACAGCCCCCAATAGGGCACCAACGCCCCGAGCGAGGCGAAATAGAAGAAATAGAAACCGGAGAGGCGCCAGTAGGGCATGACTGGGGCGCGCGCCGGCCTGGCGCCGCGCACCGACTCAGACCTCGGGGGCGCGGGCGGCGATCGGCGGCAGCGGCGCCTGGGTGGAGGCGTTCTGGGCGCGGTGGCGCAGCAGGTGGTCCATCAGCACGATCGCCAGCACCGCCTCGGCGATCGGCGTGGCGCGGATCCCCACGCAGGGATCATGGCGCCCCTTGGTGACGACCTCGACGGGATTGCCATCGCGATCGATCGAGCGCCCGGGGATGCGGATGCTCGAGGTCGGCTTGAGGGCGATACGCACCACCAGATCCTGGCCCGAGGAGATGCCACCGAGCACCCCGCCGGCGTGGTTGGAGAGGAAGCCCTCCGGGGTCATCTCGTCGCGATGCTCGCTGCCGCGCTGTTCGACACAGGCGAAGCCGTCACCGATCTCGACCCCCTTGACCGCGTTGATCCCCATCATCGCGTGGGCGATGTCGGCGTCGAGCCGGTCGTAGATCGGCTCGCCGAGCCCGACGGGCATGCCCTCGGCGACCACGGTGAGCGCCGCGCCGATCGAGTCGCCGGACTTGCGCAGCTCATCCATGAAGCGCTCGAGCTCCGGCACGCTCTCGCGGCACGGCCAGAAGAAGGGGTTGGACTCGACCGCCGCCCAGTCGAAGCCGCGCGGGCGGATCGGTCCGAGCTGGGAGAGGTGACCGCGGATCCGTACCCCGGCCTGCTCGGCCAGGTACTTCTTGGCGATCGCCCCGGCGGCGACCCGCACCGCCGTCTCGCGCGCCGAGGAACGCCCGCCACCGCGATAGTCGCGATGACCGTACTTCTGGTCGTAGCAGTAGTCGGCATGACCGGGGCGATAGCGAGTGGCGATCTCGGAGTAGTCCTTGGAGCGCTGGTCCTCGTTGCGGATCAGCAGCCCGATCGGGGCGCCCGTAGTGCGGCCCTCGAACACCCCGGAGAGGATCTCGACGGTGTCGGACTCGCGCCGTTGGGTGGTATGGCGCGACTGCCCCGGCTTGCGCCGATCGAGATCGCGCTGCAGGTCGGCCGCGCACAGCGCCAGCCCGGGCGGACAGCCGTCGACCATACCGCCGATGGCCGGCCCGTGGCTCTCGCCGAAACCGGAGACGACGAACAGTTTACCGAGACTGCTTCCAGACATGATCGGGATCCAGACGACTTGAGCAAGGTTGAGGGTTTCGGGCAAGGGGCCGCACCGGGGACACCGGTACGGCCCGACGGATCAATAGCGCGGCGGGGCCACCACGTCATCGGGATTGAGCCAGGCGTTGCCCTTGGCCAGGACCTCGCGGCTCAGGGTGCTGGTGGCCTGGTGCAGCTTGACCCCGTTGACGATGTAGTTGTAGCGCGCGCTCAGGTACTCGAACTCGGCCTGGAAGAGATTACGCTGGGCGTTGAGCACGTCGACCTGGGTGCGGGTGCCGACCTCGAGCCCGGCCTGGGTCGATTCCAGCGCCGAGCGCGCCGAGACGATCGAGGCCTGGCGGGCCTTGACGTCCTCGATGCTCGAGAGGATACCGCGGTAGGCGTCCTTGACCTGCTGGCTGACCTGGCGGCGGGTCTGGTCGAGTCGGTCCTGGGCGGCGCGGAAGTTGTAACCGGCCTCGCGGGTCCGCGAACTCACCGCCCCGCCTTGGAACACCGGGATGTTGACGCTCAGACCGACGAAGCCGGTATCGGAGTCGGTGTTGAAGTTGGCATCGGAGCGCGAGACATCATAGCCGGCCTGGAGGTTGACCGAGGGGTAGTGACCGGAACGCTCGATCTCGATGGCCTTGCGCGCGGCGTTCGCCGCCTCGCTCGCGGCGATGATGCCGTAGTTACTGCGCACCGCGGTCTTGGCCCAGACCTCGATCTCGTTGGGCTCAGGCGGCGAGAGCGGCAGGCGGTCACCAAGGCGCGCCAGCGGCACCTGGATCGGGCCGACGATGGTGCGCAATGCCTCCCAGGCGTTGTCGAGGTCGTTGCGCGCGGTGATCAGGTCGGCACGCGAGCGGTCGTAGGCGGCCTGACTCTCATTGACGTCGGTGATCGCCACCAGGCCGACCTCGAAGCGTTGGCGCGACTGCTCGAGCTGACGCTCGTTGGCACGCAGCAACGCCTCCTGCACGGTCACCGCGTCGGCGGCGCGCAGCACGTTGAAGTAGGCCTCGGTGGTCTGGACCATGAGTTCGAGCTGGGAGTCGCGGAACTCCGCCTCGGCCTGGGCGATGACGTGATCGGACTGCTTCAGGGTCATCCAACTGGCACGGTCGTAGACGGTCTGGTTGACGACCGCCTGCAGCCCTTGGGTGCCGTACTTGTCATAGCGATCGAAGCTGCCGAAGGTGCTGGTACCGCTGCTGTCGACGCTCTGGTAGTCGACGTCGCCCTGCACGCTCAGGCTCGGCAGCAGCAGGGCCTGAGCCTGGGGACGGGCCTCGCGGGAGGCGAACAGACGCTGCTCGGCCTCACGCAGGGTGGGCGCGCTCTGCGCGGCCATGTCATAGATCTGCAACAGATCCTCGGCCTGGCTCAGCGGCGCGATCCCGCACAGAAGAGCCGCGATCAAAGTCGGAAGGGTTTTCCGCATCGGATTTGGTTTCCTGGGTGCAGACCCGCGCACGATGGCAGGACATCGTGTTTGGATCCGGAGGCGATGGTTCCAATCGAGACGGGATTCCGTCATCATGCTTGCGTTGCAGTATAGGGGAGAAGCGGGCCCGCCCTCAATGTGTCGGCGCCCTGCCCCGACCGGACGCCCCCGCCCCGCGCAGACCGCCCGCCGCTCCCCGCTCACGAGGATTCCCCAACGATGGCACGTCTCGTCGCTAGCGACTTCCGTCCCGCCTGGTGGTTGCCCGGGCCCCATTTGCAGACCGTCTGGCCGGCGCTGCTGCGACCGCGCCCGACGCTCGACCTGACCCCACGGCGCATCGAACTCAGTGACGGCGATTTCATCGACCTCGCCATCGGTCGCCCCGTCGGTCCACGGGTGGTCCTGATCCACGGGCTCGAGGGTAACCTCGAGTCGCACTACGCCGGCTCGCTGATCCGCGCCCTCGAGGGCGCCGGCTTCCAGCCGGTGTTCATGCACCTGCGCGGCTGTTCGGCGGAGCCCAACCGGCTCGATCGCTCCTATCATTCGGGGGCCTCGGAGGACCTCGCCGAGGTGCTCGAGCAGCTCGCCGCCGACCCCGAGGGCGAGCCACTGGCGGCCGTCGGCTTCTCGCTCGGCGCCAATCTGTTGCTCAAATATCTCGGCGAACGCGACTCCACGCGGGTCGGCGCGGCGATCGCCGTCTCCGTCCCCTTCGTGTTGCGTGACGGTATGCTGCGTTTCAATCGGGGGCTCTCGAGGGTCTATCGCCGCCATCTGCTCGACCGGCTCAAGGCCAACCTGCGACGCAAGTTCGCCGGGCGCCCCCTGCCGCTGTCGACCGACCTCGATCGAATCCGTGATTTCAACGACTTCGACGACCGGATCACCGCGCCGCTCAACGGCTTTGCCGGGGTCTTCGACTACTACAGCCGTTCGAGCTGCCGCGGCTATCTGCGCGGGATCACCACCCCGACGCTGATCATCCATGCCGCCGACGACCCCTTCATGTATCCCTCCACGGTCCCGATGGCGCATGAACTCGGGCCGGGCGTCACCCTGGAGCTAAGCCGCCACGGCGGTCACGTCGGCTTCGTCTCTGGCAGACACCCCTGGCGCCCGGTCTACTGGCTCGAGCAGCGTATCCTCGACCAACTCATCGCCCTGCGCGCAGGCGCCGCCGACGGCTGATCCCGAGTGTCGCGACACCCTCTTTGCCCCGAGACCGATATGGTAGTCTTCGCCCATTTTCGAAGGAGAACCCCGCCGATGCCGCTAGCATTCGCCCCTGCCCTCGCCGCCGCCTTGCTCGTACTGAGCCTGGGTGGTTGCGCCACCACCACGACCAGCACCGACTTCAAGGCCCATGACCCGCAGTCGCGGACCTGTCTGGCACGCTGCGAGATCACCCGCACCCACTGCGAACAGCGCCAGCAGCTGCGCGAACGCGAGTGCCAGACCCATATCGAGATGGTCGGAGAGGACTACGAGACCTGTGTCGCCAACCGTGGCATCGGCTGTCTGAAGCCCGACACCTGCCTCGGTGCCGACCTGCGCATCTGCCGCATCCAGTACGGGGAGTGCGTGGCCGTGTGTGAGGCGCGCTACCGCCCCGGCGCCGTCCAGCCGGCTGACGATGACGCCCCGCAGACGAGGGCGACGACAGCGGCCGAGGACTGATCCCCCGGCCGCCGGATGAGCGGGCGGCGTCTCGCCGCCCTTGCGATCAGCCGAGTTCGAGCAGGGTGCGCAGCTCGATGATCGCCGCGTTGGCTCGCGAGATATAGGAAGCCATCACCAGCGAGTGATTAGCCATCGGGCCGAACCCGGTGCCGTTGAGGATCAGCGGGCTCCAGATCGGACTCTGCGTCTCCTCGAGCTTGCGGATGATCTGACGCAGCGAGACCAGGGCGTTCTTGTTCTCGAGCACCGGCTTGAAGTCACCCTCGATCGCCTGGAGGGTATGGAGCAACGCCCAGGTATAGCCGCGCGCCTCGAAGAAGACGTCGTCGATCTGGTTCCACGGGGTCTTCTGCAGCCGCTCCTCCGGGGCCGCCGTCGCCTGGCGCGCACTTGGATCACCAGCCAGGTCGGTGTTGAGCTGACGCTGACCGACGGCGTAGGACAGACGCTGCGCCAGACTCCCCAGGCGCTTCTCCACCAGCCCCAGATACATCGTCAGGTTATCGGCGCGGGCGAAGAACTGGCCGTCCTGTGCACGATCATCGGTGAGCCGTTCGAGATAGCGATACAGGGCATCGACACCCTTGCGGTATTCGGACTCGCTCGAGGGCAGGATCCAGGAGCTGGCGTTGTAGTTGAACTGCGGCTGGGCGATCTGCAGATCGACGTCCTCGATCGACTGCGACTGGGCGCGACTGAGATGGTTACGCAACGAGTCGACCAGGTCGCGCACCTCGGTCAGGGCGCCAAACTCCCAGCTAGGCATGTTGTCGAGATAGACCCCGGGCGGCATGATGTCGTTGCTGAGATAGCCGCCGGGCTTGTCGAGCAGGGTCTCGACGATGCGGATGGCGGTGGCCGTGGTCAGGCTGCCCGGGACCAGCTTGGCCTCGTCGCCACCGACCATCTCCAGAGTGCTCTCGCGCACATCGAACTCAGCCGGGGAGCGTGACCAGACGATGCCGAGCACCAGCACCACCAACAGATAGGTCAACAGGAACAGACCACTGGTCCACCAGATGCCTTTCTCGCGCCAGATACGTGGGTCATAGAGGTTCATCAGGTGCTTGACCCGGCGATTGAGTCCAGCCCTGAGGTTGGATAGGTTGAGGTCCATCGCTTTACTCCTTACTGACTGAAAGTCTGCTGAGGACGCCATCCCCGTAGCGACACGGGGACGTCGTCCAAAAAGTCGTCGTACCGCGACCCGGGCCGTGCGCACCCCTCGACCAACAGGGTCCGCGCGCACCAGCGACCTGCGCGATGCCACCCGGCGGGGCAGGTGCGAGGCAGGCCGGCGTTCCCGACCGCCCCATTCTCCACTCGATGCCGACCCGGGTCTATGCGGTGTTGGCTAAAGACTCTCCGAAGCGACAAACGTTCCCCCGCGGTCTGCGACGCGCGGCCTCTCCCCACCGGCCCGCGCGCCCGGTGACAGCGCCGTTCGAAGCGTCCCCACCGAATTCGATGTGTTCGAGACTGGGTGCCTGCCAAGGGTTTCGCAATCCATGCGATTGAGATAACGCATCAACTTTTTGTTGACACCCACAGTGAACGACCAAGAGAATCGGTCACTCCCCTTTGTTTTGTGCGGATAGCGACAACCGCGCCGCACGCCCTGCCAGTGGACCCGTGACACAGACGCTGAGTGCCATACGGCCGAGTCTGGGGCCGGTGGTGGCGGCACGCGGCGCCGAGTCAGCGCACAACCCCATTCATCGTGTTCGGGTAGACCCATGCAACGAAAAACGATCGACGCCATCGAGGCGAATCCGCACTACCAGGAGTTGGTCAGGTCACGCAAGCGTTTCGCCTGGGTACTGACCCTCCTGATGCTGGCCATCTACTACGGCTTCATCCTCACCATCGCCTTTGCCCCCGAGCTGCTGGCCGTCCCCGTCGCCGAGGGCGCGATCACCACCGTCGGCATGCCGCTCGGGATCCTGATCATCCTCAGCGCCTTCTTGCTCACCGGGCTCTACGTCGCCCGCGCCAACGGTCGCTTCGACCGCCTGACCAAGACCATTCAGGAGGAGGCACGATGAGACGTCTCGCACCCTGGGGTGTACTCGGCGCCCTGCTCGTTCCCTTCGCCCTCGCCGCCGCCCCCGCCATGAGCGGACCGGTGGAGCGCCAGGCGGTCAACATCACCGCCATCAGCATGTTCTTGACCTTCGTGGTCGCCACCCTCGGCATCACCTACTGGGCGGCGCGCCGCACCCGCAGCGCTAAGGACTTTTATACCGCCGGCGGCGGGATCTCGGGGATGCAGAACGGCCTGGCAATCGCCGGTGACTTCATGTCCGCCGCCTCCTTCCTCGGCATCTCCGGACTGGTCTTCGCCTCCGGTTACGACGGCCTGATCTACTCAATCGGCTTCCTCGTCGGTTGGCCGGTGATCATGTTCCTGCTCGCCGAGCAGATTCGTAACCTCGGCAAGTTCACCTTCGCCGATGTCGCCTCCTACCGCTTCGGTCAGACCCAGATCCGCACCATGGCGGCGCTCTCCTCGCTGGTGGTGGTGGCCTTCTACCTGATCGCACAGATGGTCGGCGCCGGCAAACTGATCGAGTTGCTGTTCGGGCTCGATTACTGGATGGCGGTGGTCGCCGTCGGCGTGCTGATGATGATCTATGTCATCTTCGGCGGCATGACTGCCACCACCTGGGTGCAGATCATCAAGGCGGTACTGCTGCTCTCAGGCACCACCTTCATGGCCTTCGCCGCGCTCTCGGCCTTCGGTTTTTCACCCGAGGAGATGTTCCGTCAGGCCACCGAGATCCACCCCACGGGGCTCGACATCATGGGGCCGGGATCGCTGGTTCAGGATCCGATCAATGCCATCTCGCTGGGGCTGGCGCTGATGTTCGGAACTGCCGGCCTGCCGCACATCTTGATGCGTTTCTTCACCGTTCCCGACGCCAAGGAGGCACGTAAGTCGGTGTTCTATGCCACCGGCTTCATCGGCTACTTCTACATCCTCACCTTCATCATCGGCTTCGCGGCGATTGTGCTGCTCGCCCAGCACCCCGAGTTCTTCAAGCCCGAGGCCCTGAGCGCAGAGGGTGCGGTACTCAGCGAACGCCTGATCAGCGGTGTCGACGGTGGGACCAACATGGTCGCGGTCCGACTTGCCGAGGCCATCGGCGGCAACCTCTTCCTCGGCTTCATCTCGGCGGTGGCCTTCGCCACCATCCTCGCGGTGGTCGCCGGGCTGACCCTGGCCGGCGCCTCGGCCATCTCCCACGACCTCTATGCTAGCGTGATCGCGCGCGGGCGTGGTAGTGAGGCCACCGAGATCCGCATCTCGCGCTTCGCCACCTTCGGGTTGGGGCTGGTCGCCATCGGCCTGGGCATCGCCTTCGAGAGCCAGAACGTCGCCTTCATGGTCGGACTGGCCTTCGCCATCGCCGCTAGCGCCAACTTCCCGGTCCTGGTCGCCTCGATCTTCTGGGGACGGATGACCACCAGGGGGGCGCTGGCCGGTGGCTTCGCCGGTCTGTTCAGCGCGGTGGTGCTGACGGTGATGTCGAAGGCGGTGTGGGGCGACGTGCTCGGTCACACCGCACCCGGCCCGGACGGTGCCCCGGTCCCGATCGGCCTGATCGGACTCGACAACCCGGCGATCGTCTCCATCCCCGTCGCCTTCTTCTTCATCTGGCTGGTCTCGCTACTCGACAACTCCGAGCAGGCCCAGCGCGAACGCATTGCCTACCGTGCCCAGCGTATCCGCTGCGAGACTGGAATCGGCGCCGAGGGGGCCGCAAGCCACTAGAGGAAGTGGTCGCCGCCCTCACGGGCGGCGACCAGGGCGCAGGGACGCGCCACCACGCTCCAACCGAACACGTCCGGGCGCAGTCCCGGACTGCCTCCACCACCGAGCCTCGCCCAGGCCTGCGGCCAAGTGTGGGGCACCTACCCGCATCCTCCCCTGCCCGCGCACTCGGCGAGGCACCGTCTATACTTTATAAAAACAATAAAAAACAGCGGATTGAACCGACGGAACCGAGGAGGATGAAGAGATCATGTATGCAGATCGTGAGAATGCAGAGCGACGCCGATACGAACGCCGCGACTGGAGCGGGCCGGCCCGCTTGATCCCGCTCTCTGGAGAACGCGTCGAACTGCGCCAGCACATCCATCATGTCAACGGACGTGATATCGGTGAAGGGGGGATGTGCGTCAGCGCCGGCGAGCGTTTCGCCATCCGCTCGCGCCTATTGCTGGAGATGGCCTTGGAGGATGCGCTCGAGCCGGTACAGGTGATCGGCGCCGTCGTCTGGGTCGAGGCCGCGCCCGACGCCCAGCACTGGGTGATCGGCATCGCCTTCTGCGAGCCGCCGGCCTATCCGGCACGGCTCGACCGCTACAACGGCACCGGCGTCCACGCCACCCACTGACCCCACTGCACGCGCCAGCAGGACGGCGCGCCACCCGACGTCCCCACCCACTCAGCCCAACCAGGCCGCGCCGACGACGAGGACCAGCGCGGCCATGGCGCCGGCGATCAGATCATCGAGCATGATGCCGAGCCCGCCCTCCACATGTCGATCGGCGAGACGCACCGGCCAGGGCTTCCAGATATCGAACAGCCGGAACAACAGGAACCCGGCGAGGATCCAGCCCCACCCGGCCGGCGCAACCGCCATCGTCAGCCAGAAGCCGACGAATTCGTCCCACACGATTGCCGAGGGATCATGCAACCCCAGCTCGCGCGCGGTGCGCCCACAGGCCCAGATGCCGATGCCAGTGGCGAGCACCAGCACGCCGAGATAGAAGGGCCAGGACAGCCCGGCGAACAGCAAATAGAGCGGGATCGCCGCCAGGGTGCCGAAGGTACCAGGCGCGCGCGGCGCCAGCCCAGAGCCGAGCCCGAAGGCGATCCAATGATGTGCACGACGCGGGTCGAAGCCCGCGCGCGCCGAGCGCTCAGACGCCGGCGAAGTGGTCATAGCCCCTCCTCGTGGGGTTCAGCTCGGTGCCGTCGGGCAGCAGGCAGCGCAGCGCGTCGTCATCGCCGCGGATGGTGCCGATCGGGGTCAGGCGACAGCCGAGACGCTGCCCCAGCGCCAGGATCTCGCCGTCGCGACCGGGCGAGGCGCAGAAACAGAGCTCGTAGTCGTCGCCACCGGCGAGCGCGAGTGACCAGTCCGTACGCGCAGCCACCGCCTCGCCGAGCGGCAGCGCATCGAGCCGCAGCTCGGCACCGACGCCGGAGGCGGCGAGCACGTGCCCGAGATCGGCGACGAGCCCGTCGGAGAGGTCGATCGCGGCACTGGCGATGCCGCGCAACGCCCGCCCGAGCGCGACCCTCGGGGTCGGGCGTTCGAGCCGCGCGCGCAGCGCCGCATCGGGATCGCGACCGGCCTGCAGCTCGGCGAGCGCCAGCGCCGCATCGCCCAGGGTGCCGCTGACCCAGATGCAATCGCCCGCGCACGCGCCATCGCGTCGCAGCGCCGCCTCGGGCGGCACCAGCCCCTGGAGCTGCAAGGTGATGGTCAACGGCCCCCGGGTGGTGTCGCCACCGACCAGCCGCACCCCGTGGGCACGGGCCAGCTCGCCGAGCCCGGCGGCGAAGGCCGCGAGCCACGCCGGATCGGACTCGGGCAGGGTCAGCGCCAGGGTTGCCCAGGCCGGCTCGGCCCCCATCGCGGCGAGATCACTGAGGCTCACCGCCAGGGTCTTGTGACCGAGGGCATGGGGATCACAGTCGGGGAAGAAGTGGACGCCGGCGACCAGGGTGTCGAGGCTGACGGCCAACGACTGCCCCGGCGGCACCCGCAACAGGGCGCAGTCGTCACCGACCCCGAGCAGCACGTCCTCGCGTGCCGCACCGAGCCCGGCGAAGTGCGCCCCGATCAGCGCGAACTCGGCGCCGGGCTCAGCCTTCACCACCGGGGCGCTCGGCGGCGCGGCGCGCCACCGCCTGATGACGAGCGATCTTGTCGAGCACGCCGTTGACGTACTTGTGTCCCTCGTGGGCACCGAGCAGCTTGGTCAGCTCGACGGCCTCGTTGATCGCCACCCCGTCGGGGATCGACGCCGAGAACAGGATCTCGAAGGCACCGATGCGCAGGATCGCCAATTCCACCGGATCGACCTGCTCGATCGGGCGATCGAGAAAACGGGTGAGCTGGGCGTCGATCGGCTCGATGCGCTCGGGAACCCCGGCGAGCAACTGTTCGAACAGCTCAAGGTTGAAGCGAAAGCGCTGGGCCGAGGCCAACGCCTCATCCTCCTCGATGCCCTGCAGCGAGGCCGAGACGGCATCGAGCCAGGTCGGGTCGTCGAGCATGTGGCGCTTGATCGCCATCGGGTCCTCACCGGTGAGGCGCCACTGATAGAGGGCCAGCGCCGCATAACGACGCGCCTGGGTGCGTGGACTCACCATCTCAGTCGAACTGCCGTGCCAGCGAGACCATCTCCAAGGCCGAGAGCGCGGCCTCGGCACCCTTGTTGCCGGCCTTAGTGCCGGCACGCTCGATCGCCTGCTCGATGCTATCGACGGTGAGCACACCGAAGGCGATCGGCAACCGGTGGCCGAGACCGACCTGGGCGAGCCCCTTGACGCACTCGTTGGCGACATACTCGAAGTGCGGCGTACCACCGCGGATCACCGCACCGAGGGCGACGATGGCATCGAAACCACCGCGCGCGGCGATCTGTTCAGCGGCCACCGGCATCTCGAAGGCGCCGGGTACGCGCACGATGGTGATGTCCGACTCCTCGACCCCGTGACGACGCAGCGCATCGATCGCGCCTCGCTCCAGGCTGTCGACGACGAAGTTGTTCCAGCGCGCCACCAGCAGACAGAAGCGCGCGCCATCGGCACGCATGGTGCCTTCGATGGTATGAATGGTCATCTCGGTTTGTCCTCTCAGGATTGGCGACCACCGGTGTACTCGACCACCTCCAGATCGAACCCGGAGATGGCATGCATCGACTTGGGCGCGCTCATCACACGCATCTTGCGCACACCCAGGTCAGCGAGGATCTGCGCGCCGATACCGAAGGTGCGCAGCGCATGACCGTCTTGCTGCCGACGCGGCGGCACCTCGTCGTCACGGTCGTGAAAATGGAAGTCCTTGATCCGCGCCAACAGATCCTCGGCCCGGTCACGATTGCGCAACACCACGATCACGCCCTCGCCGGCCTCGGCGATCTGACGCATCACATCGCGCAACGGCCAGCCGCAGGCGCCGTGATCGGCCTCGAACAGGTCGCAGAGGCTGTTTTGCAGGTGTACCCGCACCAGGGTCGGGCGCTCCGGCTCGATCTCACCGAGGGTCAGCGCCAGGTGCAACTCGTGATCGATGCTGTCGCGATAGGCATGCAGCTTGAAGGTGCCATAGGGCGTGGGTAGGTCGCAGCCGCCCTCGCGCACCACCGCACGCTCGTTGCGCACCCGATACTGGATGAGATCAGCGATGGTGCCGATCTTCAGCCCATGGGTCGCGGCAAAGCGCTCGAGATCGGGGCGCCGCGCCATGGTGCCGTCCTCGTTGAGGACCTCGACGATCACCGCCGCCGGGGTGAAGCCGGCGAGCCGCGCGAGATCGCACCCGGCCTCGGTATGACCGGCACGCACCAGCACCCCGCCGGGCTGGGCCATCAGCGGGAAGATGTGTCCCGGCTGCACCAGATCGCGCTCGGTCGCCTCGGGGGCCACTGCGGCACGCACCGTGGTGGCGCGATCGGCCGCGGAGATCCCGGTGGTGACACCCCGGGCGGCCTCGATCGAGACGGTGAAGGCGGTCGCGTGCGGGGCCTGGTTGTCGCTGACCATCGGTGCCAGGCGCAGCTGCTCGCAGCGCTCGTGGGTGAGGGTCAGACAGATCAGGCCACGACCGTACTTGGCCATGAAATTGATCGCCTCCGGGGTCACGCAGTCGGCCGGAAGCAGTAGATCGCCCTCGTTCTCGCGATCCTCGTCGTCCATGATCACCACCATGCGCCCGGCGCGCAGCTCGGCGATGATCTCCTCGGTCGTGTTCAGGCCGGTATGGCTCATAGCAAATGGGTCTTTTCGAGCGAAGCCGATAAGTTTAACAGACGGTCAAGCGCTTGCGTGGACGGAAGCGGTCGCGGACCAGCCGACAGCGGCTGGCAGATTGAACCGCAAAGCCGCAAAGGCCGCGAAGAGGTTCAAGTTGCCAGCGTTCGGCCGTCAGTGGCGGCCTGTTCTCAAACACTGGCGCCAAGGACGGGTGCGCTGGTGATGGCAAGCCATGCTGCTGTCGAAGGTGCACGCCCAGTAGCCGACTGGAGGCTGATCGCTGGAGGCCTTTGTCTTCTTTGCGCCCTTTGCGGCTTTGCGGTTCAATCTTCTGGCGGCCGGCGAAGGCGGTCTCAGCCGAACCCGTGACGACTGAGGAAGTCGCGGGTGATGCGCTCGCCCTCGGGTGCGGCGGCCTGTTCGCCGAGCACCAGGCGTTCGAGATAGCGGGCGATCAGGTCGACCTCGAGGTTGACCCGGCTGCCGGCGCGATAGCCACCGATGATGGTCTCCTCCAAGGTGTGGGGGACGATGTTGAGTTCGAACACCGCACCCTCGACACGGTTGACGGTGAGGCTGGTGCCGTCGATGCAGATCGAGCCCTTGGGCGCGATATAGCGCGCCAGCGCGTCCGGGGCGCGGATCCGAAGTCGGGTCGAGCGGCCATCGGCGCCGACCTCCAGCACCTCGCCCAGGCCGTCGACATGACCGCTGACCAGATGACCGCCGAGCGGAGTCGAGAGGGTGAGCGCGCGCTCCAGATTGACCGCGCCGCCCTGCCCCAATGCGCCCAAGGTGGTCAGCGACAGGGTCTCGCGCGAGACATCGGCGGCAAAGCGCGCGGCCCCCAGCTCGACTGCGGTCAGACAGACGCCGTTGACCGCGATGCTGTCGCCGAGCGCGGTGCTCGAGAGATCGAGATCGGCGGTATCGATGTGCAGCCTGACATCGCCGCCGCGCGACTCCTGGCGCGCGATACGCCCAACGGCCTGGATGATTCCGGTGAACATGACGGACTCCTCAGCGATGACGCGCGACGGCGTCGAGATTGGATCGGGGGACGGGGGCGCCGGTGCGGACCAAGGCCGCCGCTAGCGCGCCGACGGACGCAGCAACAGGCGCAGATCAGGGCCGATGCGACGGACATCGACGAAGGCCAGCGCGAGCCGGTCGGCCATCTGCTCGACACCGGGCAGGCGCGCCAGCCCGCGGGCGCAGTCACCCATCAGGTGCGGGGCGAGATAGACCACCAGCTCATCGACCAGCCCGGCGGCGAGCGCCGCCCCGGCCAGGGTCGGACCGCTCTCGATCAGCGCCTCGTTGACCTCGCGTCGTCCCAGCTCGGCGAGCAGCGCGGCGAGATCGACGCGCCCGTCAGCACCGCCGCAGACCAAGGTCTCGGCACCGGCGGCAACAAGCGCGCGCTGGCGCACCGAGTCTGGCGTCGCGCCGACCACCAGGGTGGTGCCGGGCAGCCCCAGCATCCGCGCCGTCGGCGGCGTGCGCCAGCGACTGTCGAGCACCACCCGCAGCGGCTGCAGCACCGGGTCGTCGGGCATCAGCCCGGGCAGCGCCTCGGGTGCCAGCCGGACGTTGAGACTGGGGTCGTCGACGAGCAGGGTCTCAACCCCAGTGAGGATCGCGCCGCTGCCCGCACGCAGCCGCTGCACGTCGGCGCGTGCCTGCTCGGAGGTGATCCAGCGGCTCTCGCCGTCGGCCATCGCGGTGCGACCATCGAGGCTCGCGGCGAGCTTGCAGCGCACCAGCGGACGGCCCGCGCGCATCCGCTGCACGAACCCCGGGTTGAGCGCCTCGGCGGCGGCGGCCTGCACCCCGACCAGGGTGGCGATGCCGGCGGCCTCGAGCCGGGCGATGCCGCGACCCGCAACCCGGGGGTTGGGATCGACCATGGCGCAGACCACCCGACCGACCCCCGCCTCGACCAGCGCCTCGGCGCACGGCGGGGTGCGACCGTGATGGCTACAGGGCTCGAGGGTGACGTAGACGGTGGCCCCGCGCGCGCGCTCACCGGCGGCGGCCAGGGCGTGGCGCTCGGCGTGCGGGCCGCCGGCGCGCCGGTGCCAGCCCTCGCCGACCAACACGCCGTCACGCACGATCACACAGCCGACGCGCGGGTTGGGCGCGGTGCTATAGCGCCCCTGCTCGGCTAGGCGCAGCGCGCGCGCCATCCAGGCCTGGTCCGTGGGCGTGGCCTCAATCGGGGTCGCCATCATCATCATCCGCTGCCGTCGTCGTGCCGACCGGCTCGCGCTCGAGCCGCTCGATCTCGGCGCGGAAGGCGGCCACGTCCTCGAACTTGCGATAAACCGAGGCGAAGCGTACGTAGGCGACCTGATCGAGCCCACGCAGCTCATCCATCACCAGGTCACCGAGGCGCATCGAGTCGACCTCGCTCTCGCCACAGGACATCAGGGTACGACGGATGCGCGAGAGCGCCGCCTCGATCTCGGCGGTACCGACCGGGCGCTTCTCCAGCGCCCGCATCATCCCCGAGCGCAGCTTGTCAGGATCGAAGGGCACCCGGGTACCGTCGCGCTTGACGATCCGAGGCAGGTTGAGTTCGGCGCGCTCGTAGGTGGTAAAGCGCTCCTCGCAGACCACGCACTTGCGCCGGCGGCGCACCTGGTCACCTTCGTCGAACAGACGCGAGTCGACGACCTTGGTGTCCTGGGCCCCGCAGAATGGACAGCGCACGCTCTAGCCCTCCAGCGTCGGCGGGGGGCAGACGCGGCACGCGGCGCGCGTCCTCACAACGCTCGCCACCGCATCACACGCGCCCCTCAACGACCGTAGACCGGGAAACGGCGACACAGTTCGACCACCTGCCCCTTAACCGTCTCGGTCGTGGCCTGGTCACCACGGGCATCGATCAGATCGCACATCCAACCAGCCAGGTCACGCGCCTCGGCGACGCCGAAGCCACGGGTGGTGATCGCCGGGGTACCGACGCGGATGCCGCTGGTGACGAAGGGCGACTGCGGGTCGTTGGGCACCGCGTTCTTGTTGACGGTGATGTTGGCCGCACCGAGCCAGGCGTCGACGTCCTTGCCGGTGAGCCCCTGGGCAATGAAGCTGACCAGGAAGAGGTGGTCGTCGGTACCACCGGAGACGACGTCGAAGCCACGCGCGATGAACACCTCGGCCATGGCACGCGCGTTATCGACGACCTGCTGCTGGTAGGTCTTGAAGGCCGGCTCGAGCGCCTCCTTGAAGGCCACCGCCTTGCCCGCGATCACGTGCATCAGCGGACCGCCCTGGGTGCCGGGGAAGACCACCGAGTTGAGTTTCTTCTCGATCTCGGGGTTGGACTTGGCAAGGATCAGACCGCCACGCGGACCACGCAGGGTCTTATGGGTGGTGGTGGTGGTGACGTCGGCGATTGCGACCGGGCTCGGGTAGACGCCGGCGGCGACCAGACCGGCCACATGGGCCATGTCGACCATCAGGTAGGCGCCGACGGCATCGGCGATGTCACGGAAACGCTGCCAGTCGACCACGCGCGAATAGGCCGAGAAGCCGGCGATGATCATCCGCGGCTTGTGCTCCTGGGCCAGACGCTCGACCTCGGCGTAATCGATCTCGCCGGTGGCCGGGTCGAGGCCGTACTGCACCGCGTTGTAGATCTTGCCCGAGAAGTTGGGCTTGGCGCCGTGGGTGAGGTGACCGCCGTGGGCGAGGCTCATCCCCAGCACGGTGTCGCCGGGCTGGCACAGCGCCTGGAAGACTGCGGCATTGGCCTGCGAGCCCGAGTGCGGCTGGACGTTGGCGTAATCGGCGCCGAACAGCGCCTTGGCGCGATCGATGGCCAGCTGCTCGACCACGTCGACGTGCTCGCAACCACCGTAGTAACGCTTGCCCGGATAGCCCTCGGCATACTTGTTGGTGAGCACCCCGCCCTGCGCCTGCATCACCCGCGGGCTGGTGTAGTTCTCCGAGGCGATGAGCTCGACGTGGTCCTCCTGACGACGCTCCTCGTCCTGGATGGCAGCCCAGAGCTCTGGGTCGTAATCGCTGATCTGCATGTTGGTGTCAAACATGATGATTATTCCGGGCAATGCAAAACGCGTTAGTTTAACGGATGATCGGCACGCGCGTCGCGCCTTGGATGCAGACAAATCACCTGCCCGCAGACGCGTCGGCCGGGCTCGGCCAGATCGCTGCCGCGTCGTTTAGAATGATGGGCGACCAAACGCCGGATACCCGCGCCCGTCTCACCCAACCCCGGGACCAGAAAAGACCATGACCGATACCATCCATAACGTCGACCAAGCCGAGATCAGCAAGTTCGAGGAACTCGCCTCGCGCTGGTGGGATCCCGACAGCGAGTTCAAGACCCTGCACGACATCAACCCGCTGCGCCTCGACTACATCGAGCGCGGCGCCAGCGGGCTAGCCGACAAGGAGGTGCTCGACGTCGGCTGCGGCGGCGGCATCCTCTCCGAGAGCATGGCGCTGCGCGGCGCCAAGGTCACCGGCATCGACATGGGCGCGATGCCGCTGCGCGTGGCCGACCTCCACACCCTCGAGACCGGGGTCGAGGTCGACTACCGTCAGGTGCCGGTCGAGACCCTGGCCGCCGAGCGCCCGGCGAGCTTCGATGTGGTCACCTGCATGGAGATGCTCGAGCACGTCCCCGAGCCGGCCTCGGTGATCGACGCCTGCGCCCGGCTGGTACGCCCCGGCGGCCAGGTGTTCTTCTCCACCCTCAACCGCACCCCCAAGGCCTATCTGCTGGCGATCGTCGGCGCCGAGTACGTGATGGGCATGCTGCCGCGCGGCACCCACGACTACGCGCGCTTCATCCGCCCCTCCGAGCTCGACGCCTGGGTACGGCGCACCGCGCTGCGCACCACCGACCTCAGCGGCATGACCTACAACCCGCTGACCAAGACCTACCAGCTCGATGCCAGCGACCTCAGCGTCAACTATCTGGTGAGCTGCGTGCGCGACGATGCCGATGCCTGAGCCGGTACGTGACGCGGCGGTGCTGTTCGATCTCGACGGCACCTTCGCCGACACCGCTGCGGACATGGCCGCCGCGCTCAACCGACTGCGCGCGGCCCATGGCCGGGCGCCGCTACCACTGGCCGAGATCCGCCCCTTCGTCTCGCACGGCGGGCGCGGCATGCTCGAGGTCGGCTTCGGGCTGCGCCCCGGTGACAGTGACTACGAGTCGGTGCGCCACGCCTTCCTCGCCTGCTATGCCGAGGACCTGGTGCGCGACACCGCCCCCTTCCCGGGGATGGCCGAGCTGGTCGCTACCCTGGAGGCGCGCGCCATCCCCTGGGGGATCGTCACCAACAAGCCAGGCTATCTCACCCGACCGCTGCTCGAAGGCATCGGCTATGCCGAGCGCGCCGCCTGCGTAGTCTGCGGTGACACCACCCCCACACCCAAACCCCACCCACGCCCCCTGCTCCACGCCTGCGAGCTGCTCGGGGTCGACCCCGAACGCTGCTGGTACCTGGGGGACGCCGAGCGCGACATCCAGGCCGGGCGCGCCGCCGGCATGGGCACCCTGATCGCCCTGTTCGGCTATCTCGGGGCGCACGACGACCCGAGCGGCTGGGACGCGCACGGCGCCATCGACCACCCGCTCGCACTGCTCGACTGGCTGCCTGGGACCCCGGCATGAGCACGACCACCGCAGAGACCACGTGGCGCTTCCCCAACGACGCCACCCCGCTCGGAAGCGCCCGTTACTACGCCCTGCGCTTCGCCCCGACGCCGCAGCGCGATGCCCTGGCGCTGCTGGTGCTGTGGCACGCGCGGCTGCGCGTCATCCCCGGCGCGGTCTCCGAGGCAAGGATCGGTGCGGCCAAGCTCGACTGGTGGCGCGAGGAGATCGAGCGCTGCGCCAGCGGCGCGCCGACCCACCCGCTCGGCGCACCGCTAGCGGCGCTGATCGCCGAGCAGACGCTGCCGCTCGCGCCCTTCATCGAGGTGATCGACCACCAGGACGCGCGCCTCGCCACGCCCTCTCCGCCAGACTTCGAGGCCCTGGCCGCGCACGCCGAGACCGACCTCGGTGCGCTATTCGAGCTGCTCGCCCGCTGCGAGGGCGAGCGCTCGCCCGAGTCACTGCGCGAGGCACGCACACTCGGCACCTATTGCCGGCTGATCGCCGGGATCCGCGACGGCGGCTGGTGGTGGCGCCGCGGCCAGCTCGATTTCATCAGCGCCGACCTGCTGCCGAGCGACCTGGAGCGGCTGCCCGAACGGCTGCCGGCGCTGCTCGCGACCACCGCCGCACGCGCCGAGCAGCTGCGCACCGAGGCCCAGCGCGGCGCCTGCCGCGCCCGCAGCGTGCGCATCCGCACCCGGCTCGCCCGGGTGCTCGCCGCGGAGCTTGCCGCCAGCGACTACGCCGTGGTCGACCAGCGCATCGCCCTGCCCCCGCTGCGCAAGCTCTGGCACGCCTGGCGCGAGCAACGACGCTGAGCCATATCGGCAAGACGCAATGCCACGGGCGGCGTCTTGTCGCATCATTCGCACCCATCGACCCGGGCGCCGCGAGCACTCGGGTCGGACCCAAACAGTCAGCGAGAGACACGACCCATGGAACAACAGAACCAACCACTCCAGGACCGCGTCATCCTGGTCACCGGCGCGCTCGAGGGCATCGGTCGCGCCGTCGCCATGGCCGCCGCCGAGGCCGGCGCCACCGTGGTGCTCTCGGCGATCGACGAGCACGAACTCGATCCCGTCTACGACGCCATCGAAGCGGCCGGGCACCCACAGCCGGCGATCCTGCCGATCGACCCCGAGGCGGCCACCGCGGATGACTACATCGCCGTGGCCAACATCCTCGGCGACACCTTCGGGCGGCTCGACGGGCTCGCCCACTGCGCCGCCTTCACCCCCTACCTCAGCCGCATCGACGACTACGACGCCGAGGACTGGGAGCGGGTGCTCAAGGTCAACCTCACCGCCCCCTTCATGCTCACCCAGGCTTGCCTGCCGCTGCTGCGCGCCGCCGCCGACCCCTCGGTGGTGTTCACCAGCGATCGCGTCGGCCAGACCGGCAAGGCCTACTGGGGCGCCTTCGCCGCCGCCAAGTTCGGCCTCGAGGGGCTGATGCAGGTGCTCGCCGAGGAGACCAGCGAGGCCGGCCAGATCCGCGTCAACAGCATCGATCCCGGGGTGGTGCGCTGCGCCATGCGCGCGACCCTCTATCCCGGCGAGGACCCGATGCAGCACCCCGCCCCGGAGAGCGTGGTCGAGCCCTATCTGCGTCTGCTCGGCCCCGCCGGGCGCGGCATCACCGGGCAGCGCATCCAGGCCCAGCCGACGGCCTGACGGGACGCGGTGATGAGCAAGGCCCACCCGATCGAGGGACTCTACGACCTGATCACCGGCGACGAGGACGCCCGTGTCTGCAAGGACATCCCCAGCGCCTCGTGCAACGATCAGCCGCGCAACTTCTTCGTCTATCTCGGCGCCAACCTGATGAGCAAGGTCGCCGACGAACTCTCCAGCGCCAAGCTGATCCTGCCCTGGCTGTTCGGCTATCTCGGCGCCCCCGGGCTGCTGGTCGGCCTGCTGGTACCGATCCGCGAGGCCGGGGTGCTGTTGCCACAGCTGGCAGTGGCCGCCTACATCCGCCGCCTGCCGCTGCGCAAGGGGGTGTGGATCCTCGGCTCGGTGCTCTCGGCGCTGGCCCTGGCGCTGATGGCCGTCGCCGCGCTGACCCTGGAGGGCGCGCTCGCCGGCTGGACCATCATCGCCCTGCTGGTGGTCTTCAGCCTGGCGCGCGGACTGTGCTCGGTCTCGGCCAAGGACGTCCTCGGCAAGACCGTCTCCAAATCCAGGCGCGGCAACCTGATGGGGCTCTCGGCGGGGGTCGCCGGACTCGCCACCCTGGCGCTCGGTCTCTATCTGCAGTTCGTCGCCGACGCCCACGCCAATATCCTGATCTTTGTCGCCCTACTGCTCGGCGGGGCGCTCTGCTTCCTGCTCGGCGCCTTGGTGTTCAGCCTGATCCGCGAACAGCCGGGCGCCACCGAGGGTGGCGGCAACGCCATCGCGACCGCGCTCGAGAGCATCGGTCTACTGCGCAGCGATGCTGACTTCCGTCGCTTCGTGATCGCCCGCTCGGCGCTGCTGAGCGTCGCCCTCGCCCCGCCCTTCTATGTCCTGCTGGCACAGGCGCAGAGCGGCGGCGACCTCTCCGGCCTCGGGCTGCTGATCATCGCCAACGGTATCGCCGGCAGCCTCAGCGCACCGCTGTGGGGCCGGCTCGGCGACCGCTCGGCGCGTCTGGCGATGGCCCTCGCCGCCGCCCTGGCCGGCGCGATCGGGCTGCTGACCTGGGCGCTGGCGGCCAGCGCCAGCCCGCTGCTCGCCGACCCGCTGGCCTTCGCCGGACTCTTCCTGGTGCTCGGCATCGCCCACGCCGGGGTGCGACTCGGTCGCAAGGTCTATCTGGTCGACATGGCCACCAGCGAGACCCGTGCGGCCATGGTCGCGGTCAGCAACACCGTGATCGGCGTGGTGATGCTCGCCGGCGGCCTGATCGGCGTGCTCGGCGACCACTACGGCGCCGCCAGCGTGATCCTCGTCCTCGCCCTCGGCGCACTGTTCGCCGCGCTCTACGTCATGCGACTGCGCGAGGTCTCGGAGCCGGGCTGAACAAGGTCGCCGGCTGGAAAGGTTGAACCGCAAAGGTTGAACCGCAAAGCCGCAAAGAGCGCGAAGGAGAAAAAAGCCTCCAGCAGTCAGCCTCCAGTCGCCACGGGCGAGCGCCATCGACAACAGCACGGCTTGGGCGCCAGTGTTTGAGGACAGACAGCCGCTGGCGGCTGGTCGCCGTCAACCTGAACCTCTTCGCGTTCTTCGCGGCTTTGCGGTTCAATCCGCTGGCGACTGGAGGCTGATAGCTGGCGGCTGGCGGCTGGCGGCTGGCGACTGAAAAATCCCTTATGCTCGACGGACCGTCATCGGAGCGCTGGAGGACATCATGTCCCAATCCCGTCATCTGCGACTGCTGGTGATCGCAGCATGCTGTTGCGCGCCGGTACGGGCGGAGGTCTATCGCTGCGAGGACGCAACCGGGGTGCGCTATCAGCAATCGCCTTGCGAGCGTGGCGAGCACGCGCGCCGGGTCGAGACCGAGCCGGTCGACCGCGCCGAGGCCGAGGCCTCCGAGGCACGCGCCGCACGCATCCGCGCGCAACTGGAGCAGGAACGCGCGCGCGATCGCGCCGAGGCCGAGGCACGCCGGGCGCGCGAACTCGAGGAGCGGCGCGTCGAGGCCGAGGAACGCCGCGCGGCGGCGGCCGAGCGCCGCGCCGAGATCGAGGCGGCACGTCCGACGGCCCCACCGGCGATCTACCTCACCCCACCGCCGCGTCGCCCACCACCCTGGGTGCGACCACCCCACCCCCGACCGCAACCGCCCGAACCGGAACCCGAGACCAAACCGGGCTTCCGGCTGACCCCGCACCCGGGATAGTACGACGGGACGAAGCCGCCAGGATTGAACCGCAAAGGCGCGAAGCGCGCAAAGTGCATGATGTGTGATGTCGGCGTGAGGCCACAGGCAGCGCGGGTCTGTACCCACTGGCGGCTGATCGCTGGCGGCTTATTCCCCTTTGCGTCCTTTGCAGCTTTGCGGTTCAATCCGCTGGCGGCTTTCCCGCCCCACCCCGATTACCCCGCCTCGAGCAGTCGCTTGACCGGGCCGAAGCCGCGGCGGTGGGTGGGACAGGGGCCGAGGCGCTGGAGGGCCTCGATATGGGCGCGGGTGGGATAGCCCTTGTGGCCGGCGAAGCCGTAGCCGGGGTAATCACGCTCGTAGTCGAGCATCAGCCGGTCGCGAGCGACCTTGGCGATGATCGAGGCGGCGGCGATCTCGGGCACCAGTGCATCACCGCCGACCACGGCGCGCACCTCCAGCCCCGCGGGCAGCTCTGGACAGCGGTTGCCGTCGACCAGCACCAGCTCGGGCGCGATGGCCAGCCCCTCGACGGCGCGGCGCATCGCCAACATCGAGGCGTGGAGGATGTTGAGTGTCTCGATCTCCTCGACGCTACCCCAGGCCAGCGACCAGGCCAGGGCACGTTCGCGGATAGCGTCATAGAGCACCTCGCGACGCTTGGCGCTGAGCCGTTTGGAATCGTCGAGTCCGGCGATCGGGCGGCTGGGGTCGAGGATCACCGCGGCGGCGGCGACCGGGCCGGCGAGCGGGCCGCGGCCGGCCTCGTCGACGCCGGCGGTGAGGACGGGGGCGGTCATCTCGGGGTCTCTCCGATCAGGTCGAGCACTGCGCGCGCGGCCTCACGGGCGGCGTCGCAGCGCAGGTCACGGTGGATACGCGCGTACTCGCGCTCGATCTCGGCGCGACGCGCCTGGTCGTCGAGCAGCTCGAGCAGCGCCGGGGCGAGCAGCTCGGCGCGACAGCGCGATTGCACGAACTCGGGGGCGAGTTCGCGCCCGGCAAGCAGGTTGGCCATGGCGATGTGCGGCACCTTGACCAGCCCGAGCTGCTTGACCAGGTGATAGGTCAGCGGATGGAGACGGTAGCCGACCAGCATCGGCCGTCCGAGCAGCAGTCCCTCCAGGGTCGCAGTCCCCGAGGCGGTGAGCACCACATCGGCGGCGCTCATCGCCTCGCGTCCCTGGCCCTCGAGCAGGGTCAGCGGAAGCTCCGGGGCGCAGCGTCGCAGCTCGGCGCGGAAGCGCTCACCGACCCGGGTGTTGATCAACGGCACCACGAACCGCAGCCCGGGCCGTGCGGCGTGGGCCGCGCGGGCGGTCTCGATAAAGGGCGCGGCGAGGCGCTCGACCTCGCCCATGCGGCTGCCCGGGAGCAGCGCCACCAGCGGCGCCTCGGGGTCGAGCCCAAGCTCGGCGCGGGCGACCGCGCGATCGACCTCGAAGGGGATCTCGTCGGCCAGCGGGTGGCCGACATAGCGCGCCGGCACCCCGTGCTCGCGCAGGAAGCGCTCCTCGAAGGGGAAGATACTGAGCATCAGGTCGACGGCGCGGCGGATCCCCTTGACCCGCCCCGGTCGCCACGCCCAGACAGTGGGGCTGACCAGGTGCACGGTACGGATGCCGGCACGCCGCGCGCGCCGCTCGAGCCCGAGGTTGAAGTCCGGGGCATCGACCCCGATCAGCACCGCCGGGCGCTCGCGCAGCATGAAGCGCAGCAGCTCGCGGCGCAGCCCGAGCAGCTCACGCAGCTGGCCGAGCACCTCGGTCAGGCCCATCACCGAGAGCCGCTCCATCTCGAACAGGCTCTCGCAGCCGAGCGCCTGCATCCGTGGTCCGGCGACGCCGACGAAGCGCACCCGGGTGTCACCGAGCTGGCGTTGCAGCTCACGCACCACGGCGGCGCCGAGCAGGTCGCCCGAGGGTTCGTTGGCGACGATGCCGATGGTCAGCATGACAGAGGCTCCGCAGGGGGGCGCGACCCGAGGTCAGCGCACGATGCCGCGCGCGCTGGCGGCGATGAAGTCGATCAGTGGGCGCAGCTCAGGGGTCTCGGTGGTCATCGCGGCGATGCGCTCGAGCGCCTCCTCGCGTCTGAGTCCGGCGAGATAGAGGGTGCGATAGGCGCGCTTGATCGCCTGGATGGCCGCTGCCTCGAAACCACGCCGACGCAGCCCCTCGCTGTTGATACCGTGCGGGGCGGCGGGATGCCCTCCGACGGTGACATAGGGCGGCACGTCGCGCCCGAGCACGGTCCCCATCGCGCAGAAACTGTGGGCACCGAGCCGACTGAACTGGTGGACGATGGTGAAGCCGCCGAGGATCGCCCAGTCCTGCACCTCGACGTGACCACCGAGCGAGGCGGCGTTGGCCATGATCACGTCGTTGCCGATACGGCAGTCGTGGGCGACGTGGGTGTAGGCCATCAGCAGGTTGTCGTCGCCGATCCGGGTCACACCCTGATCCTGGATGGTGCCACGGTGGATGGTGACGAACTCGCGGATCTGGTTGCGATCGCCGATCTCCAGCCGGGTCGGCTCGCCGGCGTACTTCTTGTCCTGCGGATCCTCGCCGATCGAGGTGAATTGGAAGATGCGGTTGTCGCGCCCGATCCGGGTCCGCCCGCGCACCACCGCGTGCGGACCGATCCGGGTCCCGGCGCCGATCTCGACCTCGGGGCCGATCACCGCGAAGGGGCCGACCTCGACCCCGGGGTCGAGGCGGGCGCCCGGGTCAACGAGGGCGCTGGGATGGATCAAGCAGTGAAGTCCCGGGCGGTACACATGATCTCGGCGGTGGCGACCACCTGGTCATCGACCCGGGCCTCGCCGTCGAACTTCCAGATACCGCGGCGCACCGGCCCCAGCCGCACCTCCATGATCAGCTGATCACCAGGCTCGACCGGTCGTTTGAAACGCGCCTTGTCGATGCCGACGAAGTAGTAGAGCGACTTCTCGCTGACCTCCTCGGGACGCGAGGCCATCGCCAAGAGCCCCGTGGCCTGGGCCATGGCCTCGACGATCAGCACACCCGGCATCACCGGACGCACTGGGAAATGGCCGGTGAAGAAGGGCTCGTTGAAGGAGACGTTCTTCATCGCGATCAGATACTCCTCGACCTTGTAGTCGAGCACCCGATCGACCAGCAGGAAGGGATAGCGATGCGGCAGCAGACTCATCACCTTGTGGATGTCCATCGTCTTGCCTGCGTCCTGCATCTGCGCGGAATCCACCGGCGCAACCTGAGATCCCGCCATCAGCAATCCCCCTGCCCTGTTGTCTGTTTCATTGTTTTGATGCTTGCCTCTAGCTGTTTGACTCGGCGCGTCAGCTCGTCGAGGTGTCTGAAGCGCGCCACATTACGCCGCCACTCCGCGCTCGGCATCGCCGGGATGCCGCTGCTGTAGAGCCCGGGCTCGGGGAAGGAGCGGGTCACCATGGCCATCCCGGTGAAGTGGACATGGTCGCCGATCTCGAGATGACCGGCCATGCCGACAGCCCCGGCGATGGTGCAGTTACGCCCGATCCGCGTCGAGCCCGAGATCCCGGTGTTGGCGGCGATGGCGGTATTGTCGCCAATTTCGACGTTGTGGCCGATCTGGATGTGGTTGTCCAGCTTGACCCCGTCGCCGATCCGGGTATCGCCGATCGCACCGCGATCGACCGAGGTGTTGGCGCCGATCTCGACGTCATCGCCGAGCACCGCCCGCCCGATCTGGGGGAGACGTTCCCAACGTTCGCCGTCCTTGGCAAAACCAAAGCCCTCGCGACCGATCACCGCGCCAGGGTGGAGCAGCGCGCGCGCGCCGACCACCGTGCCCTCACACAGGGTCACCCGCGCCACCAGACGCGACTCGGCACCGATCCGGACTCCGCGCCCGATGACGCAGCTCGGACCGACGAATGCCCCGGGGCCGATCTCGGCCTCGGCCTCGACCACGGAGAGTGGGCCGATCCAGGCGCTGGGATCGATCCGCGCGGTGGGGTCGACGACGGCGCTGGGGTGTACACCACCGACGACCGGATCACGCGGGTGGAGGATGCGCGCGGCACGGGCGAAGGTGAGGTAGGGATTGTCGCTGACCAACACCGCGCCGGGGGCATGCTCGGCGTCGGCGGCGGTGAGGATCACCGCGCCGGCATGGGTCTCGGCCAGGTGTCGACGATATTTCGGATCGCCGAGAAAGCTCAGGCTGTCCGGGGTCGCGTCGGTCAGCTGAGCGACGCGCGTGAGACGGATCTCACCATCACCACGCAGCGACGCGCCGAGGCGCGCCGCGAGTTCTTTCAAACTGATTTCCAAGGGGTTCACCTCTGGGCGGCCGGCGCGCGCTAGGCGTCGGTCACCGTTGCTCGAACTCCGCCTTGAGGCGTTCGATGACCAGATCGGAGATATCGATACGATCGCTGAAGTAGACCACGCCCTCGGTGATCACCAGGTCGATCTCCTGCTCCTTGGCCAGCTCCACGACCACCTCCTGGACCTGGCGGGCCAGCTTGGTACGCAGCTCGTTCTGGCGCAGCACGAAGTCCTCCTGGAACTCGTCGCGGGCATACTTCAGCTTGCGGGTGCGGCTGCGGATGTCGTTCTGCAGCCGCTGGATCTCGTTCTCACTCATCAGCGGACCGTCGCGCTCGAGCTTGCGCTGCAGCGCAGCGATCTGTTCCTGCTGCTCACGCAGGGTACGCTCGCGCTCCTCGAGTTCGCGCTGCAGGGCATCACCCGCGGCATCGTACTGGGGCGACTGTTCGACCACCCGGTTGGGATCGACCACCGCGATGCGATAGCCCTCGAGATCCTCCTCGGCCTGGAGCTGGGCCGTCCCCAGCAACAAGGCGAGCGAGACGATGAGACGCAAATTCACGCTACCCTCCTTTGGATCAGAAGGTCTGGCCGAACCCGAACTGGAACACCTGGGTCTCGTCGCCATCCTTCTCGTTGAGCGGATAGGCCACGCTCACCGACAGTGCCCCGACCGGTGAGAGCCAGCTCACCGACAAGCCTGCCGAGTAGCGCAGGTCGCCGAGGTCGAAACCGGTGTTGTCGACCAGCGAGGAGTCGTCGGTCAGCCAGACGTTGCCGAAATCGAAGAAGGCGCCGAGTCGCAGCGTCTTCTCGAACTCGCCACCGACCGGTGGCGGGGCGAACAGCTCGACGCTACCGGCCAGCTTGAGGTTACCGCCGACCGGGTCGTTGGTCCTCAGCTCGCGCGGTCCCAGGGTGTTGGCCTGCCAGCCACGCACCGAGCGCGGACCACCGGCGTAGAAATTCTCGAAGAAGGGCAGGACATCGACATCGCCATAGCCGTCGCCATAGGCGATGTCGCCACTGAGCGAGAAGACGAAGCGCGAGGTCAGCGGGATATAGAGCTGATCGCGATAGGTCAGCTTGTAGTACTCCAGATCGCTGCCCGGCAGGGCGACCTCGGCGCGCAGGGTGCGTAACGACCCACGGGTCGGGAACAGCGCCGTATCACGCGAATCGTTGGAGTAACTCGCCGAGATCACGAGGTCGTTAAAGGTGTTGCCGTTACGCGCGACGAAGTCCTGGGCGAGGTCGGACTCGCCCGGCGAGAAGTCGGTGTACTGGTAGCGCATGCCGAGTCCGGCACGGCTGGTGTCGGAGATCGGCAACCCGAAGGAGAAACCGGCGACACCGACGTCGGTGGAGTAGTCAGCGCCGATCAGCTCGTCGTAGTCGGTCTCCTGGTAGGAGAGGTTGAAGCCGCGACTGATGCCATCGACCGTGTAGTACGGATTGGTGTAGGCGAGCTGATAGCGACGGTTGGCGGTACTGGTGTTGAAGGCGAGCGCCACGCGCTTGCCGGTACCGAGGAAGTTGTTCTGGGTGACGCTGGCGTTGAGCAAGATGCCTTGCGACTGCGAGAAGCCGATACCGGCGGCGAGGTTGCCCGCGGGCTTCTCCTCGACGGTGACGTCGACGTCGACCTGATCGGGCGAGCCAGGGACCGGCGGGGTCTCGATGCTGACATCGTCAAAGTAACCGAGCCGCTGCAGCCGTTCGCGCGACTTGCGCACCAGGTCAGCGGAGAACCAGGCGGTCTCGAGCTGTCGCATTTCGCGCCGCAGCACCTCGTCGCGGGTGCGGGTATTGCCCTTCATGTTGACGCGACGAACATAGACACGCTTACCGGGGTCGACGAAGAAGGTTACCGCCACCTCGTGCGCCTCCTCGTCGATCTCGGGCACGGTGTTGACGTTGGCGAAGGCATAGCCCTCGTCGCCGAGCAGGTTAGAGATGCGCTCGGCGCTCTCGGTGACGTGTTTGCGCGAGAACAACGCGCCGCGTTTAAGCTCGATCAGCGGGAAGAGCTTCTCGGTCGGGACCGAGGGCTCGCCGGCGAGCTGGATGTCGCTGATGCGGTAGGGTTCACCCTCGTCGATGACGACGGTGACATAGATCTCCTGCTTGTCGGCGCTGATCGAGACCTGGGTCGACTTGATCTCGAACTTGATGTAGCCGCGATCGAGATAGAAGGCGCGCAGCCGTTCCAGGTCACCGGCGAGCTTCTGCTTGGAGTACTGGTCGTTCTTCGAGTAGAACGAACTCCAACGCGTCGGCCCCAGCTCGAACTGCTGGCGCAACGCCTTCTCGCTGAAGGCGGCGTTGCCGATGATGTTGATCTGTTTGATGCGCGCGGTCAGCCCCTCGGTGATCTCGATGCGCACCGCCACGCGGTTGCGCTCGAGCGGTGAGACGGTCGACTGTACCAACACGCCGTACTTGCCACGCGCGAAGTACTGACGCTCGAGTTCCTGCTCGATACGATCGAGCACCGAGCGGTTGAACACCCGCCCCTCCTTGAGGCCGATGTCGGCGAGCGCGGCATCGAGCGCCTTGGTCTCGATGTCCTTGTTACCGACGATCTCGATCTCGGCGATCGCCGGACGCTCGCGCACCCACAGCACCAGCACGTTGCCGTCGCGCTCGACGCGGACGTCGTCGAAGAAGCCGGTGCGATAGAGCGAGCGGATGATGCCGCCGGTGACGCCGTCGCCGACGGTGTCGCCGACCTGCACCGGCAGGTAGTTGAACACCGTTCCCGGGGCGATACGCTGCAGCCCCTCGACACGGATGTCAGCGATCTGGAACACCTCGGCCAACGCCGAGACGGGAGTCGTCAGCAGCAGGACGAGCAGCAGGATCGGTCGCCGGACGCGGCCGCGTGGATTCGGAGATATCGCGCGCAAGAGAGAGTCCTCTGGATCGAGCCGAGTGTGCGACGCAGTCGACGGTCGAGGGGCGCTAGTATAAGGGATCGCGAGGATCTAGCCAAAGAGCCGGGACAGATCGACATAGAAGGCGAGCGACATCAGCCCCGCCAACACCACCAACCCGAACTTCTGCGCCTGTAGCTGCGCACCCTCAGAGAGCGGGCTGCCCTTGACCCACTCGATCAGGAAGTAGACCAAGTGACCGCCGTCGAGCATCGGGATCGGCAACAGGTTGAGCACACCGAGGCTGATACTGACCACGGCAAGGAACTTGACGAAGGCATCGAGCCCGTAGCTGGCCGTCCGCCCAGCGGTCTCGGCGATGGTGATCGGGCCGCTGAGGTTCTCCACCGAGGCCTGGCCGACCAGCATCCGCCCGACCACCTTGAGCATCATCACGCTGGTGTCCAGGGTCTTGTCGGCAGCCTTGCCGAGTGCCTCGATCGGGCCGTAATGGACCTCGACGCGATAGTCGGCCATCAGGTCCTCGGGCATCTCGACCCCGGCGCCGATGCGGCCAGTGCGCCCACCCTCGGCGTCCTCCACCGCGCGCGGGATCACCGTCAACGACAGCGGCTCGCCAGCACGCAGGATCTCGACGGTGATCGGTGTCTGCGGGCGCTCGCGCACCCAGTCGACCCAATCACGCCAACCGGCGATGACGACCCCATCGGCGCTGAGGATGCGGTCCCCAGGCATGAACCCGGCTTGTTCGGCCGGCTCCCCGGCCACCACTCGACCGATCACCGGCGCCACCCGCGGGCGCTCGGGTTCGAGCCCGAGCCGGTCGACCAGATCGGGCGACTCGGCGATCGCAGCCAGAGCCGCGGCCGGCAATACGCGCATCGCCTCGGCACCATCCTGCTCGCGCACCTGGACCGCCACGGCCTTACCCTCGAGCGCCTCGGCGGTGAGGGCGAACAGCGCCGTCTCCCAGCTCTGCACCGGGCGATCACCGATACGCAATAGCTCGTCACCGGGGGCAAAGCCGGCCTCTGCGGCCACCGACTTGGCGGCGACCTCGCCGATCACCGGACGCAGCCCGGTGTCACCGGCGACGAACAGCCCCCAGTAGGCGAGCACCGCGAAGAGCAGGTTGAACAGCGGCCCGGCGACCACCACTGCAGTGCGCTTCCACAGCCGCTGACGGTTGAAGGCGCGATGCCGCTCGGCCTCGTCGACCGCCGCCTCACGCTCGTCGAGCATCCGTACATAACCGCCGAGCGGGATGGCGGCGATCACGTACTCGGTCTCGTCGCCACCGCGCCAACGCAACAAGGGTCGACCGAAACCGATCGAGAAGCGCAACACCTTGATCCCCACCCGTCGCGCGACCCAGAAGTGGCCGAACTCGTGGACCGCGATCAGGATCCCGAGGGCGACGATGAAGGCGACGATGGTGAAGAGAAGATCCATATGCGACTAGCTGACCCGCTGTCTGACGAACAGTTCCGCGCGTTCGCGCGCCTGGCGGTCGACCTCGAGCAGGAAGGCGACATCCACGCCCTCGACCGAGGCATTGGGGATGGCCTCGAGGGTACCACCGACCACGGCGGCGATACCGGGGAAGTCGATACGCCCGTCGAGGAAGGCGGCCACCGCGACCTCGTTGGCGGCGTTGAGCACCGCCGGCGCCGTTCCGCCCTGTTCGGCGGCCTGGAAGGCCAGCGCCAGACAGGGGAAGCGCTCGAAGTCCGGGGCCTGGAAATCGAGCCGGGCGACGGCGAACAGATCGAGCGGCTCAACCCCGGAGGCGAAGCGCTCGGGCCAGGCCATGGCCTGGGCGATCGGGGTACGCATATCGGGGTTGCCGAGTTCGGCGAGCACCGAACCGTCGGTGTACTGCACCAACGAGTGGATCATGCTCTGCGGGTGCACCACCACCTGGATGTGACGGGTATCGGTGCCGAACAGCCAACAGGCCTCGATCACCTCCAGCCCCTTGTTCATCATCGTCGCCGAATCGACCGAGATCTTGCGCCCCATCGCCCAGGTCGGATGGGCACAGGCCTGCTCCGGGGTGGCGCCGGCGATGCGCTCGATCGACCAGTCACGGAAGGGTCCGCCGGAGGCGGTGAGCAGGATGCGCTCGACCCCGACGCGCTCGAGCCCGTCGGCAAAGTTCGGCGGCAGGCACTGGAAGATGGCGTTGTGCTCACTGTCGATCGGCAGCAACTCGGCGCCGCTGTCGGCGACGGCCTGCATCAGCAGCGCACCGGCGACCACCAGCGACTCCTTGTTGGCGAGCAGCACCCGCTTGCCGACGCGCGCGGCGGCCAGGGTCGGACGCAGCCCGGCGGCACCGACGATGGCGGCCATCACATAGTCGGCCTCGGGCATCGCCGCGACCTGCTCGAGTCCCTCGACACCCTCGAGCACCTCGGGCCGGCCGGGCATGTCGGCGAGCAGCGCACGTAGCCGTGCGGCGGCGGCGGGATCGACCATCACCGCAAACAGCGGACGGTGCGCACGGCACTGCTCGGCCATGCGCTCGGCATCGGTGTTGGCGGTCAGGGCCACGGCCCGGAAGCGGTCGGGATGGCGGGCGAGCACGTCGAGCGTGCTGACCCCGATCGACCCCGTCGAGCCAAGTACGGTCACGCCTATCACTTATCGAACTCCGATCAAGGTAGTGCCCAACAGGAACAGGGGCGCGGCCGCGGTCAGGCTGTCGATACGATCGAGCATGCCGCCATGGCCGGGCAGGAGCTGGCCCGAGTCCTTCACGCCACAGCGGCGCTTGAGCAGGCTTTCATAGAGATCCCCGGTCACCGAGATCAGTGCGGTGACGGCACTGACCAACAGCAGCAGGAGGCCATGCAGCGGCGCGAGCCCCTGGAGCCAGGCGAACACCAGCGCGCACAGCACCGCCCCCAGGACACCACCATAGACCCCGGCGCGGGTCTTACCGGGGCTGAGCACCGGGGCGAGCTTGGTGCGCCCCCAGCGCCGCCCGACGAAATAAGCGCCGGTATCGGCGCTCCAGATCACGAACAGCAGAAAGAGCACCAGCGCCGGCCCACCGGAGGCGTCGTGCAGTGTCGTCAGCGCCGCCCAGGGGGCGATCAGCACCAGCAGGCCGACGACCAGCAGCCGCAGATCAACACCGACGCCAGACTCGATCTGACGCATTCGCAACAGTCGCCAGGTCTGCCACAGCCACCACAGCGCACTGGCGATGGTCAACCACAACAGCCCTTGTGGGGATGACCAGAGCAGCATCATGGCGCCGCCCACGAGCAGCGGATAGAGCGCCCGCAGGCGCTGATCGGCAACGCCGGCGAGGGTCGCCCATTCCCAAGCACCGATCCCGATCACCCCGGCCAGGACCAGCGCAAACAGCGGCGTCGGCAGCCACAGCACCGCGCCGATGACCAGCGGGACCAGAGCCAATGCGGTGAGCGTGCGCTGGCGCAGCGCGCTTGTCGTTGCAACGGCCATGCAATCAACCCCGTCCATAGCGACCGACCGCGCTCAGCGCCTCGACCTGCTCGCCGGTGCGGCCGAAGCGGCGCTGACGGCCGGCGTAGAAATCGAGCGCCTCGGCAAAGGCCGAGGCATCGAAGTCCGGCCACAACACCGGACTGAAGAAGAGCTCCGAGTAGGCCGACTGCCAGAGCATGAAATTGCTCAGGCGTTGTTCTCCACCCGTGCGGATGAAGAGGTCGGGCTCGGGGAGATCGGGAAAGGAGAGGCGTTCGGAGAGCGCCGATTCATCGATACTGGCGGGGTCGAGCACCCCGGCCTGGACATCGGCGACGAGCTGGCGGGCGGCACGGATGATGTCCCAACGCCCACCGTAATTGGCCGCCACCTGGAGATTGAGGCCATTGTTGTCGGCGGTCAGTTGCTCGGCCTCGGCGATACGCTGCTGCAAGCGTTCGGGAAAGGCCGTGCGCTCACCGATCACGCGCAGCCGCACATCATGCTGATGCAGCCGCCGCACCTCGCCGCGCAACGCACTCATGAACAACTCCATGAGGATGTTGACCTCGGAGGGCGGGCGACGCCAGTTCTCGCTACTAAAGGCGAACAGGGTCAGCGTACCGATACCGCGTCGCACGCTCTCCTCGACCACCGCGCGCACGCTCTTGACGCCTTCGCGGTGACCAGCTGTACGCGGCTTCCCTCGCCGCTTTGCCCAGCGCCCGTTGCCGTCCATGATGATGGCGACATGCTCGGGTACCGGGGTCTCGGGGACGGCGATAACGCCGGGAGACGTTGCAGTTTCCACAATACTTAAGAACAGCCTGGCACCGTGTCGGGTCAGATCGACATCAGGTCCTCTTCCTTCTCGGCCAGGACTGCGTCGATCTCCTTGACGTTCTGGTCGGTGAGCTTCTGTACGATCTCCTGACCGCGGCGCTCGTCGTCCTCGGAGATCATCTTCTCCTTGACCAGCTCCTTGAGCTCATTGTTGGCATCGCGGCGGATGTTACGAATCGCCACGCGTGCCTGCTCAGCCTCGTTGCGAGCGACCTTGATCAGGTCGCGACGGCGCTCCTCGGTCAACGGCGGCATCGGCACGCGGATCACGGTACCGGCGGAGTTCGGGTTGAGACCGAGATCGGACTGCATGATCGCCTTCTCGATCGCCTGCACCATGCCCTTCTCCCAGGGCACCACGCTGATGGTGCGAGCATCCTCGGCATTGATGTTGGCGACCTGGCGGATCGGCACATCGGAGCCGTAGTAGGAGACCATGATGTGGTCGAGCAGCGAGGGATGGGCACGACCCGTGCGAATCTTCGCCAGTTCGTGCGACAGCGCCTCGACGCTCTTGGCCATGCGGTCTGCAGCGTCTTTCTTGATATCGTCGATCATGTTAGTTCCCGCTTACGACCAGCGAGCCGATGTCCTCGCCGCGGACCAGCCGCAACAGTGCACCCGACTCGTTGATGTTCATTACACGCAGTGGCATTCCATGGTCCCGACAGAGCACGATCGCCGTCGTATCCATGACCTTGAGACCCTCGCGCAGCGCCTGATCGTAGCTGATCCGGCTATAGAAGCGCGCGTCGGGATCCTGGACCGGGTCGGCGGAATAGATGCCGTCGACCTTGGTCGCCTTGACCAGCAGTTCGGCGCCGACCTCGATCGCGCGCAGGCTGGCGGCTGAATCGGTGGTGAAGAAGGGGTTACCGGTGCCGGCGGCGAAGATCACCACCCGCCCCTTGTCGAGATGACGCATGGCGCGGCGACGAATGTAGTCCTCGCACACCTGGTTGATCTTCAGCGCCGACATCACCCGACAGGAGACCCCCAGACGCTCGAGCGCATCCTGCATCGCCAAGGCATTCATCACCGTGGCCAGCATCCCCATCTGGTCACCGGTGACGCGATCCATGCCCCGCGCCGCCAGACCGGCGCCGCGGAAGATGTTACCGCCACCGATGACCAGCGCGACCTGGATGCCATCGGCGGCTAAGTCGCGGACCTCGCAGGCGAAGCGCTCGAGGACATCCGGGTCGATGCCGTGCGCCCCTCCCCCCATCAGCGCCTCACCGCTGAGTTTGAGCAAAATGCGTCGATAGGCTGGGGCGGCGGCGGTCATGCCCGGTGTACCTCGTCAGGGTTGCGGTCGGGAGAAGAAGCGTTTGATGTTGGCTCAGGATACAGCAGACGATCAGCTGCCGCGAACCTGGGCCATCACCTCCTCGGCGAAGTTCTCGGTCTTCTTCTCGATGCCCTCGCCGACCTCGACGCGCGAGAAACGGCGCACCTGGGCACCGGCCTGCTTGAGCAGCTTCTCGACCGACTGGTCGGGATCCTTGACGAAGGATTGACCGAGCAGGGTGACCTCTTCGAGGTACTTACGCACCCGACCCTCGATGATCTTCTCGACGATCGCCTCGGGCTTGCCGCTCTCGAGCGCCTGTGCCTTGAAGATCTCGCGTTCCTTGGCCAGCGACTCGGCCGGCACCTGATCGGCGCTGACGCACATCGGCTTGGTGGCCGCCACGTGCATGGCAATGTCGTGACCGAGGGCGGCGTCACCACCGACGAGTTCGACCACCACGCCAATACGTGCACCGTGGCGATAGCTGTGCAGGGTCCCCTCGACGTCATCAAAGCGCACCAGGCGACGCAGCTGGATGTTCTCACCGATCTTGGCGACCAGGGCGGCACGGGCGCTCTCGACGGTGGACTCGGCATCACCGGCGAGCGGCAGCGCGGCGAGGGCCTCGACATCGGCCGCATCGCTGTCGAGCGCAGTGGCCACGGCGGCCTCGGCGAAGGCCTCGAAGTTGGAGTCCTTGGCAACGAAGTCGGTCTCGCAGTTGACCTCGAGCTGCACGCCGCGCTTGCCGTCCTCGGCGATGGCGATCATCACCACACCCTCGGCTGCGGTACGGCCGGACTTCTTCGCCGCCTTTGCCTGGCCGGACTTGCGCATCGCCTCGATGGCCGCCTCGATGTCGCCGTTGCTCTCCACCAGCGCCTTCTTGCACTCCATCATGCCAGCGCCGGTGCGCTCACGCAGTTCCTTCACCAATGCCGCGGTAATCGCCATGTCTAAGCTACCTCTGTCGCCCCTGCGGGCGATTGAAATCGGAATCTCGGAAAGGGCCCCCCCCCCAAGCGGGGGGGGGGGGGGGGGGGGGGTAATTTGGGGGGCGGGCCGCGCCCCCCCGCCCCCCCCGGGGGGGGGGGGG
>NZ_JAAXKX010000012.1 GCF_012276755.1 Marichromatium bheemlicum
TAGCAAGCTCCACCAAGCCGATCCCGCCCTGGCCGCGCGCTTCAGTACGGCAGTCGATGGCTCACAGGGTCTGCTGCGTGTTCAAGTCAACGGCATACCGGATTCTCTGACCCGCCAATTGATGCTTGCTCTGGCACGTGCAGCTGAGCAGGCTGGGCTACCCTCCGCTTTGGTCAACCGTATTCAGGCCGCCGCCAGCCCCGACGCGCGCATGGATCACGTCATCGAGCTGGTCGGCGAGGTCAAGGATGGCTGGTCTGAGAGGGGGGGGCGCGGGCTGTTGATCGAACTCGACGAGCTCGGCAAGCTCTTGGAGTTCGAAGCGCACGGCGCCGGTCGGCACGAGATCCATCTCCTCCAGCTCTTGGCGGAAAAGGCTGCCGAGCCGAGCGATGCGCCGCTGTGTATTCTGGTAATGCTGCACCAGGCCTTCGAGCATTACAGCGCGCGTCTCGGCAAGACCCTGCGTGACGAATGGAAGAAGGTGCAGGGCCGATTCAGTGCCATCGCTTTTCTCGAACCCGCCGAGCAATCCTTGCGCGTTGCTGCTGCCGCCTTCAATCGTAGCGCCGATCTGGGCGAAGATCTCGAGGCCGAAATCTTCGAGTTCGCCACTCGGTTGACCGAGTGCTCGGCCCTACCGCTGGGGCTCGATCTGGCTGCAGCCAGCACGCTGTTCGAAGCTTGCTATCCGCTGCATCCAACCACACTGCTGATCCTCCCGGTCTTGTGCCAGCGCGTCGCCCAGAACGAGCGTACCCTGTTCTCCTATCTGGCCAGTACCGAGCGCTTCGGCCTCGCCCGTCGGCTCCAAGAGCTGCGCCCCGGTGACTGGGTCGGCCCCTGGGAGCTTTACGATTACTTCATTCTTAACCAGGCAGGCGGATTCTCCGACCCGCTGACCTATCATCGCTGGGTTGAGGTCATCACCGCCTTGGAGCGCTATGACGGCAATGCCGACAGCAGCGGTGACGACCCGGCGGTGCGGCTGCTCAAGACCATCGGTCTGCTGAATCTCGTCGGTGCTCAACGTGGTCTCAAGGCATCCAAAAACGTCCTCCAGCTGCTCTTCGGTGACGAACTCGACGGGTTGTTGGCAGCGCTGCAATCGGCCTCCATCATTCATTTTCGCGGCTACGCTCAGGAGTACCGCGTCTGGCAAGGCAGCGATTTCGACCTGCACGCTGCCTTGGAACAGGCCACTGCGGAGCAGAGTGGTCGGCTGTTGCCGGATACCCTCAACGCGCTTGCTCCCTTGCCGCCCGTGGTTGCGCGCCGGGCTAGCATTCAGACCGGTACTCTGCGCAGCTTCCAAGTCCAGTTCACCTCCACCGAGCGTTGGCCGCCAGCCAACACGGACGCGGAGCTGAGCCTATGGCTCTATTTGGCCGAGCCGGGTGAGTGCCCCGACTTGAGCGACGCGCCCGATCAGACAGTGGTCGCGATCTGCCGATCTACCGAGCATCTACGCGAGCTGGTGGCCGAGTGGCAGGCCCTAGTCGATCTGCCTAGACAGCATGCCCAGCTCCAGCAAGACCCCGTCGCTAAGCGTGAGCATCAAGCCTGGCTCGAGAACGCCGAGGCGGAGGCCATTGGTGCCATTCGCGCGCTGTTGGAATCACCCGAGCAGCTGCGCTGGTATTTCGGCGGGGAGCATCGACCGATCCAGAGTCGGCGCATGCTGCAATCTCAGCTCTCGGACTGGGTGACGAGCCATTGTTTTCCGCTCACCCCGATTATTCGCAACGAGCTTATCAATCGCGAGCGTCCATCCCCCTCGGCTAGCACTGCGCGCAAAAAATTGGTGGCCGCCATGCTCTCGGTGGCCGATCGTGACGGTCTCGGCATCGCCAAAAGTCCGGCAGAAAAGAGCCTCTACCTCTCTCTGCTACGCGAGAGCCGCCTCCACCGGCCAGACGTCGACGGCCGCTGGGACTTTCGGCCACCAGAGCCGCTGCACGACCCTTGCAACATTCGTCCAGCCTGGAGTGCGATTCACCAGGCTCTTGGCGATGCCGGGCAGCGGCAGGTGCCGGTCCCCGAGCTCTACCGGATTCTGCAAGCGCCGCCGCTGGGGATGCGGCTCGGGGTGCTGCCTATCCTCATCATCACTTATCTGATCGCACACCGCCGCGAGATCGCCTTGTATCAAGAAGGCGCCTTTAGCGAGCGGCTTAGCATCGCCCAAGCCGAGCTACTGTGTCGTCGGCCGGCGCTCTTCGCCGTCGAGCGGTTCGAGCTGAGAGGGCTGCGCGGCGAGTTATTCCAGCGCTACCTCGGCTCCATCGTCGGAAGGCTGACCGAGGATGCCACACTCCTGGATATTGTCCGGCCGCTGATGCGCTTCGCCCAGCAACTGCCCGAATACAGCCTGCATTGCAGTGGTCTCAGTGCAGATGCCGAGCGTGTGCGCGCCGTCTTCCGCCAGGCCAAGAGCCCTGGGCAAATGCTCTTCACAGACCTGCCGCGTGCTTGTGGCTTCGATCCCAAAAGCCTTTTCGCGGGCGATACCGACACAGCCAAGGGTGAAGAGAGCGGTTCCTTGAGCAGCGCTGCGGTGGAACCCTTCATCGCTCGCCTCATCGCTGTGCTGCGCGAGCTCAACGGCGCTTATCCGGCGCTGCTCGAGCATTGGCACCATCGCATCGGTCAGGCGCTGCTGCAGCGCACCGAGGTCGACGACCTTGGCGCCACTCGTGCGGCCTTGGCCGTACGCTATCAAGGACTGGATCGCTATGCTGCTCAACAAGGGACGGCGGGCGCTTTCATTCGCCGTCTGTGCGAGACCCAGCATCAGGATCACCAGGCCTGGCTGGAATCGGTCATGACCTTGTTGGCTAAGGTCCCGCCAACCAAGTGGCGTGAGCCCCATCGGATCAACGCTGAGCTGCGGCTCGACGAAATGGCCGTCCAGCTCGCCGATCTCGAGGTGCTGTGCCAGAGTCTACCGGCTGCAGAGCTGGATGGTCCGGATGCAGCCAATACTTTCCTGTTTAAGCTCGTTCGCCCGGGTGGCGCCGAGCGCCGCCATCTGGTGCGGCTGGATGCACGCCAGCGCCAAGCGGCCGATGCTGCAGCCGAGGACCTGGAAGCAAAGCTGACAGGGCTGGATGCGGTAACGCGCGTGGCGGTACTGGCGAAGCTGATGGAAAGTTTTGCCTCAGATGAGTCGTCGGTGCCCATGACGCAAACCACAGATGGAGAAGCCCGCGATGACTGACACCACGGACAAGCCTACTCGACATCTGCTTGGCCTCTCCGGAGGCAAGGACAGCTCCGCGCTCGCGATCTATCTGCGCGATCGGGTGCCGGAGATGGAGTATTTCTTCGCAGATACCGGCGCCGAGCTTCCCGAAACTCTGGAGTACGTTGACCTCTTGGAAGACTACTTGGGTAAGCCTATTGTGAAGCTGAATGCGGAGCGTGATTTTGAGTATTACCTAAAGTTAAATGGAAACTTTCTTCCAACAACTAAGACTAGGTGGTGTACATCTGAGCTGAAAATCAGGCCGTTCGAAGAGTATGTGGGTAACGATGATGCTATTACCTACGTCGCAATTCGCGCGGACGAAGCGCACCGTAAGGGGTACCTGTCGACTAAGCCTAATATCTCTGCGCGCTATCCCTTTATTGAGGATGGTAAAAATAAAGAGGATATTATGGATATCCTTGAGCAATCAGGTTTAGGTATGCCTGGATATTATGATTGGGGGAGGAGTCGGTCAGGTTGCTACTTTTGTTTCTTCCAACAAAAAGTTGAGTGGGTACATTTGGCTGAAAAGTACCCAGAACTTTTTGCTAAAGCAAAAGAATATGAGCAAAGACATAAGGAAGAAGGTCGCATGCAGACATGGTCTCAAGGAGAATACTTGGAAGATATCTGGGCTCGTCGCGCCAAGATTCTTGAGGAGGCGGCTCAACGTAAGCGAGAGGAATCAAAAAAGCACAAAAAGAAGCTCATCGATGTTGTAAATCCTGACGAAATTCCTTGTCTGCATTGTTTTCTCTAATCAATATAATCTGCTGCGCCTCAGTGTTTAGTGTGAATGTGCAGGTAACCTGAAAAAGCTGATTTTTAAAACGGACGACTGGAAAGTAGCGCTTTCTATTGGCGGTTTTATTAGCTGCTGCTGTCGGATTTGATCGGCGTCGATCTCAAGGAGAGTGTCATGGATATAGTTGAGCGCTTCGCCGCGATTAACGCCAAGCCAAGCGGCGATACGGTTAAGCCTCATAAACCCCTGCTTTTGCTGATTGCTCTTTCCAGGGTATGGCGAAGAAAACCTCGTCTTTCGCCATTTACTGAATATGAGGAGGAGCTTAAGTCATTTCAGGACTTGTTCGGTAACCTCGTTGCGATATATCCGTTTGGAAGGCTTGTCTCTGATGGTATATGGGAAGTTACTGATTGGGAATTATTGACGCGTAATAATTCCGGTGATTTAGTGAAAGCGGATTTGGTTTTAAAAGGCGCTCTCGGTGGGCTTACGCAAGAGATTTACGAGCGTATTTTAAGTGACGATGCGTTAATCAAAAATATTACAAGCAATCTGCTCGAAAAGTTTTTGCCGGTTGAGTTTCACGAGGAAATTTTTAGGCGGCTCGGGTTCTCCAAGATGCGAACGGTATATCGTATCTCTGAATCGTCTGTAGAAGCAACTTTTTCATTTTCCGAGTCGGGAGCCTCTGAGGGGCAGGGTGAATATGGAAAAAGTATGAAGAAGGATAGCGAATTTATTGTTTACCTGAACTCCCTTCACAGCATTCGCGCGATCGGTGCAAACGCCCTCGCGGAGTCTCAGGCGATCAATCCATTTTTCGGCGATCTTTACGAACCGTTTCCGCTGTCGAAGTCTTTGAAAGACCTGCTCCGTGATCAGACGCCGCGTGTGGTGATCCTGAGCGGCCATGCCGGCGATGGCAAGTCTACGGTTGCTCTAGACGTCTATAAGGCACTGCATCGCTTGGACCCGAAGGAGCCGCTGAAAGCGCCGCTTCGTGAGCGGGAAGAGATCCCGGTCGGCTCGCACTCTGTCACTATCGTCAAGGACATGAGTGAGCTGAGCGGCGCGCAGCGGCAGGATTGGTTGCGCGAGGCCTTTGCCGAGGGATCGGGGAGCTGGCTCATCGTCAGCAACACCGGACCAGGGCTATCGCATCAAGCACCCCTAATATTCGATTACGCTAATATTAGATATAATTCAAAGCGATAGGGGGTTCTGCACTCGTTGCTTAAGACGAGGTTTCGCCGAGGGCTCGCTTCTTGGCGCCATGATCAAGACGAAGCCTCGCTCCAGTTGCGGATCTTGTCTTGCACAGTCCGAGATCTTTCGTGGGAATAAGGACGGAGTTTCGATGCACGATGGCGACAATAGACTGATATCAAAAGATATTGGCATCTTATAATATTAGAGATCCTTGATGCGATAGCCCTGCACCGGACCTTTGCTGCACAGCTTGCGTCAATATGCCAAGGGTCGCGGGCGGCCCCAGGTAGAGGACGACATCCTCGAGCAGCTGGATTTGCCTCTGAACGCCGAGCATCTCGAGCAGCATGTCCTCGACGGCTTCGAGAAGCCCCTAATGATCCTGAACCTGAGCCGGTTCGACAATACCGAGCTTGGCGCGCGTTTGCTCAGGCGACTCGTCGACCATCCAGGCTGGCAAGGTTGCGACGGCTGCACCGCATACCACACGCCCTGTCCGATCCGCCTAAATCGCCAAGCACTGCTCGACGTCGGCGAACTGGCCGAGCAACGGCTGCGTTGGCTTTACAGGCGTATTAGCGAGTATGAGCAGCGGTTGACGCTACGCCAGATCGTCGCTCAGCTTGCCTTTTCCCTCACGGGCGGAATGAGCTGTGCATTGGCCAAGGCCGCCATCGACCAGAGTAGTGCGGAAGGAATCGCCCGTGGGACCGAGGCCCTGGGGGACATCGTCTTCAGCGAAGGCTTCTTTGGCTACCGTGGTGGCCGTCCCTTTCCTGACGCTCAAGGGCTGCGGGCCGTGGAGCTGGCGCATCGCATGCATTTCGGTGGTCCGGTGAGTCCTGTCTACGAGCGTCGGTTGCTGGCAAAGACCGCCGAGGCGTGGCCGCAGCTCCCCGAGTCGTTGCTCCACCTTGCCGAGACATGGCGAAAATCGGGCAATAGTCCGCCGCGGCGTGCGGCATTGCGTCGCATGTTGCTGTTGTTCGGCCGTGCCCGTCCCGGTAAAGAGGACGACATGAATGCATTTGTCGACGCTCTGCTGCGTTCGCCGGGGCTGCGAGTATTGGACGACTCGCGTCAGCAAGGGCGACTGGCAATGAGCCGAATCGAGGTTGGCTCGCGGCGCAATGCCTGTTTGGACGTGTTGCGTGAAGCTTTTTCCGGTTTTACTGCCAGTCAGTTCGGCCCACGCGACGATGACCTCTATATGACCCTGCGGCGACCCGATCGGGCCGTGGTGCAGCCGACCCAGTTGGTCGTCGGTAGCCTGTCTTTCAAGGATTTCGACCTCGACTATGATCCGGTCGCACGGCTGCCCGTACTGACCTACAGGCGAGGCCGTCGACACGCGCCGGTCGAACTTCGGCTCTCGCTGCCGCTGCTGGACTACATCCTGCGTCGGGCCGACGGCGAGTTGGGAGCGGCCCTGGACCCTATCCACCAGGCGCAGCTAGACGGCTTCCAAGCGAAACTCCTGCATCTGGACGATGCCCGCTCGCGCCAAGAAGGCGAGATCACCTTGCTGCGAGCTGATATCAGCGGGTCTGTGGAGGTGTATAGCTATATCCTCGATAAGGACGCGAATGGCAAACCGCAGCGACTGGTGATGCAGAGATGAGTCAACGTTTTCCTTATAACGACACCAGCACCGATGGTGCAGATAATCCGGCGATACAGATCTATGGGCGCAGGTTTTACAAGGACCAAACGCCGGTTGAGTACTTGGCAGAGTTTCTGTTGGTCTTTGCCTCGCCGAAAGGGCCCAGTCCTGATTTAAGTGAGGACGAGGGCGAGCGTCCATGCGTATTTAGCTTCAGTGTTGGAGATGGGGCAGCTCCAGTCGAATATTGGCCAAAAGACCGTGTGGCGTTAAAGCTCTTTGCGTTCTTTCCAACTTCGAAATTAGATACTAGGCATGACGCCCATCAAAAGGCTTACTCAGAAGCATTAAGTAAGCTAGCGCAGGCTATTAAAGCGGGGGAGGTAGAAAAAAACGAAGCGATCCGTCTTTTGCAAAGCCTATTTGCAGGATTTGTTGGAGTTGCGAAAACGCGAACGTGGGTGACACAAAGTTTTCTACCTGTATCCGATGCTCTGCTCGCTCGCGAGGTTACATGGAAACATCCTGAAGCACTTAAGAATAAGGATGGAAAAGATGAGGCTTCCTGGGAGGAGATGTGTGCCTATTTCGACCGTGGGACGCACAATTTCATGGGGCGTGGCGGTGAGCTGCTTTTTATGCAGCTTGCCCATTTGTTTCATTGCTTACCTAAAGAAAAGATGGGCGATCTCCTGCCGGCTCAGGTTAGTGAATCCGCGAAGCGCTTGAAGGTTTGTGAGGTTAGGGATGTATTAGAAGATTCTCTGCAAAGGCTTTTGACAGAGTCAATCGGTCCGGTTGGAGAATTGGCGCGTTTTTGTGAAGAGTTGCTTTGCGATTACCAGCTTTTTGGTAAAGATAGTGCCCTCAAGAAGGATTCTTCTAATAGGCTTGGGTGGGTTCCGGTGTCAACAATTCCGGAAGCTGCGTTATTTGCAATAGAAGCCTACCATATAGTGATAGCGGAATTGAGCCCGCTGGAAAAGATTGAGCGTCTGCAAACGCTTTGTTTGATGCAGGTTCTTAGAAGCCTGTGCTTTAATGCTGTCCGTTATCTGCGGGAGGCTGTCTCAGATGAGTCTGGTGACGATTTTAAAGTTCCAGGCACGCAGGGTGATTACAGTTGGATATGCGCAAATCCGACAGTAAGTTCCACGCATGCGTCGGGAAAAATGGCGCAAAGATCGATGGAGAATATCGAGAGTATTCTCTATCGCGTAATTCGTTTGCCAGATTTTTCTCATGACCTGCAAAAAGTTGGGGAAAAGAAGGTTAGTCAGGCGCTTAAAAATGGTGATGATAACTGCTTTCGCTTGTTCCGCAAAATTGGTAAAGATCTAGGGCTTGTAGTTCCTCGAGTAGGCAAGGGACAACGCTTCGTCCTTCCGCCGCATCTACTGCACTTTCTTGTGATTGCAATAATCGAGCCCGGTGGCCGAATCCCCCTCGACACTTTCTACGAGCGTGTTTTCGCGCACTACGGCATTGCACTCGGTCCTCGGCAGCTTGCGGCAGCGCTAGCGGGACAAGGTCAAAATGGCGCCGCCCATCATGAGTACGCGGTTGCTGCCGATACGCGCTGGATCGAAGAGACCCTGCGACAGGGAGACTTCCTGGTAGAGCTGTCGGATGCGGTGAGCATCGTGCGCAACCCGACGGCACGTGCGGCGCTAGCCTGATTAGTGCGATCCACGGTCATAACGAAAATAGAAGACAGGAAGGAGACGACGGATGAATCTCTTCGTCGAGGCGTTGGCCAATCACATCATCTCCACCTGGGATGACGGGCTCAAAAGCGAAGGTGCAAGTGAGGTCCGGTTCATTCTGCAGAGTCTGGGCCCGGTCGAGACGCTGTCTCTCTTTGAGACGCTGGATGCGCACGCCAAGAAAGACTATGACCCAGGCACTACGGGCTGTTTCTTCCGCGCCGCAACTGGGCTTTGGAATGCTTGGCAAGAGGCTTCCGGGGGCGCAGATGCCGCTATCCAGGGGCTCGAGGCCCAGGGGTGGATCGACAAGCAGGATCAGCTTACGAAGTACCGTAATTTGCTTGCCAAGGATGAGGGTAAGGCATCCCTGGTCGTGGTCCTGGTGGGCCTGAATCACGCAACGGATCAGGGAGGACTCGCCGACTTCCATGTGGTCGATGAGCAGCGCATTGCTCAAGCGTTTGGTGGGGGGTTCCGCCCTTGGATTGGGCGTATCGCCGAGCGCCTTGGTCTGACGCCGAGTGATGGGCAGGTCAAGAATTTTGATGAGCTGCTACGCACCCTGAGCCAGCTGCGACCGATGCAGTTAGGTCGGTTGGCGAGTTTTCTCGAGCCGATGATTCAGGAGGGAGATTGCTTCGGTCTGGATGAGTTTCGGACCCGCGTGCTGCAGGCCCTCCCAGCATGGGATATTCCCCCCTTGCTGCCGGATGCCTCGGGCACCGTGCCAAGCGGCAAAGAGGCGGTGAAGGCATTAAAGGATGCGGAGGCCTTCATTTCGCACGTCGGTTACAAGACGCGTGCGAAGCAGCAGCGCGACTTTGGGAAACTCGAAAAGGCGATCAATGAGCCCGACTTCACTTTGCCGACTAGGGCTAACGGCGCTAAAGAATTCGATAATAAGAATGACTATCTGAATTGCCTGCGTATCTTTATCGAACGTGCCGATCCAGATGCCCGAGAGCGACTGCTTCGGGTCGATGCCATGCCAATCGTCAAGGCGCTTCGCCGCAAGGGAGACAGTTCCGGATCCACGTCTTCAAAGGAAAAGGTCAAGGCATTCGACGATCTGAGCTTGTTCGCCTTCCTTCAAGCCTTGTGGGATGCGTTGCTCGACTTCGAGAAGTCGCTCGCGAATGACGAGCACATCGATGAGCTGTTGGGCGACATGCGCATCACCCTCGTCACACTGGAGCACGACTGTCGCGATAGTGGCAACGACGGTGGTGCGAACGCAGCGGCCCAAAAACTTTTGGCTGGACTGCTTGGCGGTCTCGAAGAACGTTTGAGCGAGATTGCCGAGAACTTGTCTGAGCGTTGGCAGCGCCAGATTGCGATTGACTGTGAGCCGGATGACGGAGGGCTTAAGGTCCAACCTGTCAGGGGGAGCAAACGTCCTAGCCTGCTGTTCCGCGTCAGTATCGCTGATATCAATCATACGCTTCGGGTCGAGGACAAGCCCTATCGCTGGTTCCTCGACGCCACTCAGCCCGAGCGCGTTCGTCACTTCTGCATCGAGAAGACGAAGCGCGAGCGCAAGAAGCTCGGTGTCGACGGGCAGCGGCTGCTGCCCGCATTTCGCGTCGGTAAGGTGCATCTGACCGCCCTGTTCTATGCCGCCGACGCCGAAGAGGGCAACCGCCTAGTCGCCAATGCCATGCAAGATATGACCTTGATGGATCTGCTGGAGGGCTTGCGGGAGTTCGGTCTGGATCCAGAGCTGCAGTCCCCGCTTGAGACATTTGTCGAGCGCTATTGGAAGTGGCTGGATGCGACCCTCGAGAAAGGTTATTACCGGGCACTCGCTCAATATGAGCCGCCGCTTCGACAAGCCTATACGGCTCTGTGCACGAAGCTGCTGGATACGGGGCTGGCTGGAGCGCGCGACCTGCTGCACCGGGTCTACAAGGCATTCCTATTGGTTGACGATTCGGTTCAGCCCAGCGATTCCTATCTCGCTTACTGCGCAGCATGGGGGCTGAGTCCGGCGGTCTTGGAGCTGAGTCAGGCACAGACTTGCTTTCTGCGCGACTACTTCCCGGAGGCATTGGACGAGCTTGCAGAGCGCGGTGTGCCACATGGCAAAAAGGTGTTCGAGCGCCTGCTGGGTCTAGCGCGCATGCAGCGGCCGGTGACGGCTCTTGTGAAAAACAGCACTGGCGCGCTGACGACGCGGACCCGAGGCATGGGGCTGTTGCACTGTGTGGGCGAGGTGGAGTCAGATGCCAAGAGTCTGGCGGTGCAGACCCTCTTGAAGGAAGAGGACGAAGGCGACGAGGAGGAGGAGCTGACGCGCATGCTGAGGCCCTGCGCGGAGCAGCAGATCGTGCTGCGAGTGCTGAAACTCTACGCCGAGCTGCACGACTACGCCGCAGACGGGCTGCGTATCCTGGCGGTGAACGTGGCCGACCTTTCGATGATTCTGCTGGGGGTCGAGCAATATCTGAAGGGCGTCTGTGAAGACCATCCGGATTATCCGCCGTTCGAGTGTACCTTGATGGTGTATTCCAGTGCCGCATCACCACTCGCCATGGAGAACCGGCTCTCGCGCTGGCGCGAACGGGTGGTGGAGGCTTGCAAGGAGAGCGAACGACCCTTGCTGCTGACGGTGGGGCATCGCTACGCGCCTCGCGAGAAGTTAGCCGAGCAGGTGAGCAAGGAGCGGCATGGCTATGATTTGGCATTCCTTTTCCACTTCCTGCGCGCGGATATGGAAGGCAAGATCGAGGCCGCTCCGGCGTTTGACGGGTCGTCCGACGCGGCGTCGAGCATCTTCCCGATCTCTGAGTATCCGCGTCCCATCCAGGAGGATCAGCCGGACCGGCGCGAGATGCTGCTCAGCAACCGCCGTCTCATGGTGCAGACACATCACGCGGATCTCTCCGCGCGCCTGCACTACCAAGGGGACCAGGCGGAGCACCACCTCGTGTTGGGGCAGGTGAGCTTCAATGGCTGGTCGGAGTCCGTCAAGGCACTGCACAAGCAGGCGCAGTGGGTCGCCTGCATCGATCCCTTCGTCGACAAGCGGCTGCTGGGCCCGCGTCGCTCGGCTGCGGGGGGGGCGGTTGGCTCGTGGCGCAAGATCGTCGGTTTCGAATCCGGCGTCGGCGATTATGGCGAACTGAACCTGACCATCTCGACCGAGCAGGACACCCTCGAGCGCCTGATGCAGCGGGTTGCGGGCGAGCTGAGTGTGCTTCTACCACATGCGCCCGAGGCGGCGAGCAGTCAGGCCGCCGCGCGCATCGTTGCGCAGGCTGAGAAGATCGCCGGGCTGGCCTCGCTGCGGGCTGTGCTCGGCGAGGGTGAACAGATCCGCGAGGTGGTCGGCTATGGTGCGATCAAGCGCATGCTAGAGACCGGCGATGTGCTGATCTCGCAGCTGCTGCCGCTCGATGCCATGCGAAACTGGATTGCGGCGCCAGGCCCTCAGAACGAATACCGTCCGGACCTCTTGCAGCTGTCCTTGGCCTTGACCGACGAGGGCATGCCGCATATCCAAGCTACCGTGATTGAATGCAAGGTAGCAGCCCGAAACCAGGTTCATACCGCCAAGGCACTGCGGCAGGTGCGCAGCGGCTTGTTCCAGCTGAGTCGGGTGTTGGCGCCGCGCTGCAAGCTGTTCGCCGGGTTGACCTTCGACCGCCGCTATTGGTGGGCCCAGCTCCAGCGTGCCATTGCGTCGCGCAGTGAGGTGAGGCTCTCGGCGGACGATTGGACGCGGCTCAATGCCGCCCTTGAGCGTGTCGCCGAGGGTCAGTACCTCATCTCCTGGCGGGGCATGGTCTTCACCTTCTGGTCGGATGTCGCGGGTCCGGAGCCGGAGGTGATCCCTCATCAGCTCACCGAGCAGATGGTGCCGACCTCGGTCGAAGTGCCGGAGGGTTTCTGCATCGAGCAGGTGGTCTTGGGGTATCAGGGGCTGACGAATTTGTTCGCGACCAGCGAAGTATCGGAGGCGCTCAAGGTCAAGCCGACCTCGCCGCCGATCTGTATCCGCTACAACGCTGTCACCACTTCACCCTCGCGCGAGGTCGCACCGCCGGAAGACATGATGCCGCCGGAGCTTGCCGAGCCGCAGGATGAGGAGATGCCAGTGGATGCCGACCAACCGAGTGGGGATCAGGCGACGGTCGCAGTGCAGCCACAGGATGGCTCATTGGACGGGGCGCGTCCTGCTGGTTCCGAGCCGGTCGTTGCCAAGACGGGGGCGGTTGAGACGCAATCAGTAGGGCAGTCCGATCCTGGCGTCGAGCAAACCAAAGACGATGCGAGGGCGGTAGGCACCGTGGACGCGACCGATGGTGGGATCGCAGCTACGCCGGCGTCAGGGGTGCCGGACCGGATCCTCATCGGGACGCGCACGAATGGCGAGCCAGTCTATTGGTATTTCGGGCATCCCAAGCTGCTCAATCGGCACCTGCTGGTGTTCGGCAACTCGGGAACCGGCAAGACTTACGGGATTCAGTGCCTGCTGGGGGAGATGGCGGTCGCTGGTATGCGCTCGCTGATCGTGGATTACACGGATGGTTTTCTGCCAGCACAGATGGAGCAGCGTTTCCAGGAAGTTGCGCGACCGAAAAGCCACTTCGTCATTACGGAGCGGCTGCCGATCAATCCCTTTCGGCGGCAGCGGCGGAGCATCGATCCGTCATTGCCCGTGATCGAAGAGAACAACTATCAGATCGCCTCGCGCATTGCGAGTATCTTCGAGTCGGTCTACGCAGTTGGTGAGCAGCAGCGCGCGGCGTTGAGCCGTTCCTTGCAAAAGGGGTTGGACATGGGAGCGTCATTCTCGCTCGATGCGCTGTTGTCGCTTTTGAGAAACGACGGCTCGGAGGGGGGAACGCTCGCGAGCAAGATTGAGCCCTTCGTTCAAGCTCAGCCGTTTCGGGGCGCTTCGGAGTCGGCGTGGGAAGAGCTGCTCGGTGCGCCCGATCACGGCGTGCATGTCCTGCAGCTCGGCGGATTGTCGCGCAAGATCCAGCGCATGGTCACGGAGTTCGTGCTGTGGGACCTTTGGGATTATGCCCAGAACGCCGGCAATAAGGATCGTCCGCTACCGATCGTGCTCGATGAGATCCAAAACCTGGACCATCGCAGCGATTCGCCGATCGACAAGATGTTGCGCGAGGGGCGGAAATTTGGTGTTGCGCTGATGTTGGCGACACAGACGACGAGCAACTTCAAAGCCGAGCAGCGCGATCGCTTGTTCCAGGCTGGGCATAAGCTGTTCTTCAAACCCGCGGATACCGAGATCGACCGCTTCGCCGATATCCTTTCGAAGACAACGTCTGGTGTGAGCCGGCCCGATTGGGCGGACCGGCTGGCACGTTTGGATAAGGGGCAATGCTGGTCGCTAGGTCCCGCTCTGCAAGCCGACGGTACCTTCAAGCAGGTCGCCACGCTGGTCAAGGTCACGGCGCTCGAGCAGCGTTTCTAAAGGGGATTGATGGATGACGGATGCTGCCGCCATGGCCTGCGAGCCGCTGCGCCTGAATTTCCCCCAAGACTTTCTGCCCGACCGCGCTCTGCTTGCCCGCCTGCTGGACTTCGCCGCCAAGGGTGGCGTCGGCGACAAGCTAGCGATCAGTGACGCCACGGGGATTCCGACTGGCAAGAGCACCGGGAAGGTGGAGCCGATGATCCACTATGCCCGGGGAATGGGCTTGGTCACCGGCGAGTCCGAGCGGGGTATTTGGCGCTTACGGGCTACGGGGCTCGGGGAGCGTGTCGTCAGCGAAGACCCCTTTCTGGGCGAAGCGGTGACGCAGTGGGTTTGCCACCTGTTGCTGTGTCGTCGCAGCGGTCCGGAAGAGCCGGCGCGCGGTCTCGCCGACGCTTGGTTCCTGCTGTTCGCCGAGGGCGCGGCGCGGCTTGGCAGCCGTTTCAGTCGAGATGCTTTCGAGCGCGCGCTGCGCGATCGCCACGGCGAGGCGAGCTACCTACGTGCCCTCTCCGGGTTGGTCCCTCGTGCTTATTTGGAGCCTGGATGTTTCGGGGAGCTTGAGGTGCTGCGCCGTGTCGGTAGCGGCAGCGACGAGCTCTATGAGCGGATACCCGCGTCAGCGGGTCGCCCCCTGTTTCCGGCATTCACAGTCGCGCTCTTTCTCGCCTGGGAAAGGCTGTTTCCGGCCCAGCAGCAGGTGCCGCTGCAAGGACTGCTCGACGGCTCGCGCCTGCTTGGGGTGCTGCATTGGCGCCGTCGCGATGCCGAGCCCTGGATCAGTTGGATGTGCGATCGCCGCCTGATCCGGCTGGACCAGCTCACTGGTGACACGGTTGCGCAGCGTCTCGTCCCGACACAGGCGGTGGTGCAGGGGCTCTACGACGAGCTGGTTTAGGGCTGCATTCGTCTGAGGCATCCGCATTGGTGCCACCCCAAAGGAAAAGAATCAAAGGAGGTGCGGTCGTGAAAATCGGAGAGGTCGTTCGGTTTCAAGAGGAGCGTTTCTTCAATGGCGCCGTCCAGCTCGGTTGGGTACGGCAGCAGCCTCAGCTGGCGCAGGAGGTGGCACGGGCCTTCGTCTTTCACGGACCTCGCTATCATGGCGCCGATGACGTCGGCGGCGAAGATCTCGAATCCAGCTATCGGTTGGTCGATACCGCGAGCTTCCTGCTCAAGCTGCTGCGTGCTCGCGACCAGGCCCGCAGCGGCGCGGAAATCAATCCTTTTTGGCTTGCCATCGCCGGCTATGGCTCGGGTAAGTCACATCTTTCTGTCACCCTGACCGAGCTGCTGTCGGATCCCGCTGGCGCGACTGCGGAGACCGTGATCCAGCAGCTGGATCATGCCGACGCGGCCATTGCCGCCGAGACGCGGGAATTGCTGGCTGCCCAGGAGAAGCCGATGCTGGTGCTGCCGGTGGACGGCTCCGCCGGCAGCTTCCACCTGGGCTCGGTATTGAGTCGAACCGTATTTGCGCAGTTGGCGCGCGCCGGTGTGGATGCTGATGCCGTGCGCGCCTTGTCGCCGCGCTTCGAGACGGCATCGGAATTCGTCGAGCGAAACTACGCCCTGCGCGCAGAGTCGTTCGCCCGTCAGCTCCCCGGTCGCGATGCCGAGTCGATCTGCGCCGCCCTCGCCGAGCAGGACGAGGATGCTTTCGATGCAGTGAGCGCGGTCTATCTGGAGGCGAATGGTCATCCAATCCCCATCGAAGGGCAGGAGTCTGCTCAGGCCCTTTTGGAGACCTTAGCTGCTCAGTATTGCGGAGACCAAGGGCCGTTCTCCCATGTGCTGGTCTTGTTCGATGAGCTGGGGCTCTATCTGGAGCACGCCGCGGAGCATCCCGAGCGTGCCGGTGCGCGCGCCCTCCAAGAGATCTTTCAGGGGATTCAGGACAACCGCTCGCGTATCCATTTCCTCGGCTTCATCCAGTACGAGCTGAAGGCCTATCTGCAGCGCTTCGGCGGTGCGGATCTTCGCCATCTGCAGCGCTATCTCACGCGCTTCGACGGCGCCGACAAGGCCTATCTCTCGACCAACCTGGAGACTCTGTTCGCGCATCTGATCCATAAGGATGAGGCTGCCCTGAATAGGCTCTGGGCTCAGGCCGATGCGGAGCATGCCGCCTTTACGACCTGGCAGCGCCTGTCGCTCGCGCTTCCCGGGCTCGCCGAGGTGTCGCCGTGGCGGGAGCAGGCCGCGTTCGGTCAGGTAATCGCCCGGGGCTGCTGGCCGTTGCACCCGATGGCGGTGTGGCTGCTGACGCGGCAGGGCGATCTCATCCAGCAGCGCTCGGCGCTCGCCTTCGTGAAGCAGGCAACCACGGAACTGGCTGGCGCAGAAGCGGTTCAGGACGGGCAGCTTCGGCAGGTCAGTGCCGCCGAGCTGTTGCATGACTACATGCTCGAGCAGTTTGCGGCCAGCGACCGCCTGCCGGGCGGAGTGGTCGAGATCTTGATGCACCTGCTGGACAAACATGGCGCGCGACTGGATCGACCAATGCGGCTCGTCATGACCGCTGTGGCGGTGCTCGACAAGCTGCGTGCCGAGAGGCAGGCGCGAGAAAACGCGGATGCACTCCTCTGCGAGGCCACGGCGCTGCCTCACGTGGTTGTGGAGCAGGCCGTGGATGCCCTGGTCAACATGGGCGTGCTGGACTGGAACGAGGATCTGGCTCAGTACGAGCTGCTGAGCGACGGCGCTAGTCGCGGACAGTTTCAGCAGTGGCTGCGGGCGCAGGCGGCTCAGCTGACTCGCTCCGAGGTGCGCAATGTCTTCGTGCGACGCGGCATCGTCGACTGCAATTTGATGCATCCGGTGCGAACGGATTTCGGTCCCTTAAATGAGATCAAGACGCCGGATTGGCGGTTTGATGCGATAGCTGCGCAGATCGATACCGTCGATCAATCGATCGCGCAGGCATTCCAAGACTGGCGACAGGCGCGGCTGCCGGATGCCGCCAAGGGGCGGCTGATCTATCTGTTCCTCGATGAGGAAGCTGATCCTAGCGATGCCGACGAGCGTGTCATCAAGGCCCTGGCGCGTGAGCTGAACAAGTATGCCGTGCAGTCGGCGCCGATCTGGGTGGTGGCTGTCACCGATTCCCACGGCAGCATTGGCGGGGCTTTGGCGCGGCTCACGGTGCTCGACGAGCAAGCGAGTGCTGCGGATAAGGACCGTTTTCGTCGCTTCATCGATGACGAGCGCGGGAGGATCGTGGAGCGCTTGCGGTCGGCAACCGATGATGCGGTGAGGCAGCGGCGCTATTGGGTTGCAGGCTTTGCCGATCCGCCGATGCTCCCACTGCGTAAGAGTGCACTTGCAATCTTCGAGCGTGTCTATCCTAACGCGCTGCCGTTCCCGTTCGATGGCTTCTCCACCTCGAGCGGTAACGGGCCGCGAGATCTATCGGCCATCGCCAAGAGCCTGATGATGGGCGAGATCAATCAGGCTTGGATTTCGACCCAGCCTGCCGCTCGGCGCAATCGAATCGATGAGGTCCTCATTGGCAGCTGGAAGGCTTTGGACGCGACCGGTACGCCGTGTGTGCCATGCGCGCAGGCGTTGGGGGCCATTTATCAAACCCTGGAAGCAGCGCACAAGGCAGATTCGGGTCGGGCGCTGGCGGTATCCTTCAACGAGCTGATCGCACCGCCTTATGGTATGAGCGCGGCATCTGCAACCCTGATGCTGGGCTTGCTGATCGGCTTGCCGAGTCCCCAGCGGGGGCTATTGCTCGACAGTACACCGGTGAATGCGGCCGACTGGGTGAGTTCTGCCTTCCCGCGTGCCAAAGCGAAGCACTATCTCGACGAGGCCGTGCTAGCGCGCACGCGATTGCAGCTTTTCGATGAGGATGCCGAAAGTCGGTGGCGTCGTTTCCTCGACGACTGGGAGTCGGAGCAGCGGATTGACCGTATCGCCATGCTTGGGATGCAGGCTCAAGAACGTCTGCAGAATGATCCGATTCCGCCTTCCTTGGCCGAACGACTGGCGCGACTTAAGGTCGAGGCCGAGGGCGCCAATGCGCGCTTTCTGGAAATGACCGTGCGTTTGCAAAAATTGCAGCGTGAAGCCGAGCAGGCGGTGACGCGCGAGAGTGTGCACCACTGCCTGAAGTGGGGCCATGAGCTGCGTAAGACCCGAAACGAGCTCTCGGAGGGAAACCGCTGGCCTGAGACGATGGCGCAAGAATGCGACGATACCTTGCGGATGATTGGCGAGGTGATTCAAGCGTACATCACAGACTGGATACCTCGCCAAACGGCACGCACTGTTGCTCAGGCGAGCGATTTCCGTCATCGCACCGAGGCGGAGGTGCGTTGGCTAGAAGAGCTGGGTTACCGTGCTGAGGCAAAGGCCTTGGGGCAGCAGGCGGCAAGCGTCTTACACCGTCTGAGCGAACTGGAGAAGCATGCCTTGACGTTGGCGCTGGCGGGGGATTATCCCCGCCAGCCTTTGCCGCGTGGTAACGAGCCGGTGCTCGCTCTGCGTGAAGACGCGAAGCATGGGAAGGATATTGCCGAGAATCTTGCCAAGATTCAGAGTCTGACCGAAGGTGAGCGGCAGGCCCATATTGCGGCGATCGAACGGCGCGTGGCTCAGGTGCAGGAAGTCATCGCACAGCAAGAGAAGCGTTTGACGGATTTTTCGTCCATCCAAATCTCGAGTGAGGAAGAGCTGCGCGAAGCTATTGCTACCGTCGAGCAGCTGCGTGCGATCTTCTCGGGCGATCGCAATGAGGACTACATCAACGAGCTTGCGCGCCATCTGCGTCGCATCAGCGAGGACCTGGAGGCCTGGGAGCACGACGACTTATCCCCAGAACGCCTTGCGGTCGTTTTGGAGGATCGGGTCGGCCATCAAGTGTCTGCTTTTGAGGCATGGGTCGACGCGGATGACGAGTTGGATTCGCCCCCCTGGGAGCTGCGTAGCCTCTATCAAAGTCTGGCAGCCGAGCGAGTTGCGTTCGCGCGGCGGCGCTCGGGCGAGTGGATGCGGCCTTGGTTGGGTACCGAGGGGGAGGCCCCGACGCTGAATCTGGAGAGGGCGCGTCGGTTGTTGTCGGAGCTAAATGCGGTGCCTCGGTTTCTGAGCGAGGTCGATGCTAACGCGCTCTCACTCATTCGTGATGCGCTCGAGAAGCGCGTCGCTGTTTTGGAAGAAGAGGCGCAGCGACGGCAAATCTCGGCTTGGCGTTCAGGCTTTCCTGATCTTGCTGGGATTGAGGCGCTGGGGAAGAGGCGGATCACAGAGCTGTTGACGGCATTGCGAGAGCCGCCGGCCCCCCTGGCCGAAGACGATCTTTCGTGGCGGGAGCAGATGACCGAGGTGCTGACCGCGCAGCTCGATAGGCTGAGTCTCGATGCGCTCTTAGAGCGCATCACGCGGTTGTCTCCCGATATGCGCCGTCAGCTTCTCGAACGGCTAGATGCCTTGGTCAGAAACGCGAGCACCGGGTAGTGGCGACGGCGCCAATTATGGTGCCATGACGGCGGTATCTGCTGGGTGCAATCGTGTCGTGCTCCCAGCACGAGCCTTGATGATCGACAAACAGGTTTCGCCGCGGGGATCTGAAGCGGCATATACACGAGATTCGCTATCCTGTTGGGTCTCCAGGATTCGATAAGTCAACATTATCTGTCAGACGCAGAAGATGTGTCTCATATCAAAGTGGTCAGCTGCAAAGGATTCTCGATGAAGTTGGTTCCGAGAAAAGTCGTCGCAGGCCAATCCTATGTGCTTGTTGACACTCTATCTCTGCTTGATTCGGAGAGTGCAAGGCGCGTGGCCCGAGCCGAACAGTTGGCAAATGTAAATCGTCACTGTGAATTCAATCTTGTTCGCTTTGACGATGAGGTATCCCGTGTTGCGCTGCTGAGTTATCCGGAACTCGCCGAGGATCCCTTTCCGGCTCTGCGCGAGAGCTGGCTCGTCGACCTCGAACTCGAGACAGTCAGCTATCGAAGCTATAGCGATTCGCTCAATCCGCCGATCCTGCATCGCAAGGAGCTGCTGTTTGCCGACGATGATCCGCGCCGTGCTAAGTACGCAGCCCTGACGTCTGCTTGCGAGGTTGTGGGTCTGTTCGATGATCCTCGGCGGATTGGTTATCGCCGCCAATGGCTCGCCCTGATCCGTGAACGAGGTTATCGGCTCGAGGGGCACGCCTTAGTGCCCCTTGGAAATGAGGAATCCGACGTTGACTTGGAGGTATCGACAGAGGGGCGGGCGCCCTGGCTGACTGGCTGGGAGGCCTCTCGTCACCTCACCGCTCTGGTTCGCTATGGCTTTTCGGCTCCCATTCAGTCCCTGGCTCGCCATGGCTTCCTCGACGGGCGCCATCGGCTGTTCGATTATGGCTGTGGTCGCGGCGATGACGTGCGCGGTCTGGTTGAGAACGGTCTGAGTGCGGCTGGCTGGGATCCCTACTATGCGCCGGACAATCCGATCGCATCTGCCGATCTGGTCAATCTCGGCTTCGTCATCAACGTCATCGAAGATTTCGACGAGCGGTTGGAGGCACTGACTCGCGCCTGGTCCCTGGCCGAGCGTCTGCTAGTGGTCTCGGTGATGCTATCGAATCAGAACGATCCGCGCGGTGAGCGCTTTCGTGATGGCGTTATGACTCAGCGTGGTACTTTTCAAAAGTATTACACCCAGGCCGAGATCAAGGCCTTTCTCGAGCAGGTGCTCGACGAGGAGGCGATCCCGGTCGCGCCGGGTGTGCTCTATGTCTTCCGCGACAAGGATGCCGAGCAGCGCTTTCTCGTCGACCGCTACCGCAGCCGGCGCAACCGCTTGCGCGATCCGACTGTACGGCCACCTGATCGGGTGCGCGCACGGCGTGATCGTGCAGCCGAGAAATATGCAGCTTATCAGGTTCCGCTGGAGCGCCTCTGGGAGCAATGCATAACGCTTGGGCGCTGGCCGGACAAGTCCGAGGTTGAGGATCTGATCGTACTGACCGAGGGCTTTGGCTCACTGCCCAAGGCGCTGCGTTTCTTGGAGGCGCGTCATGAGACCGAGGCGCTCGAGCAGGCCGCTGCGTCCCGGACCGCTGACCTTGAAGTCTACTTTGCCCTCCAGCAGTTCGAGCGGCGCAAGCCCTACAGTCATCTCGAGCGCGGTCTGCAGCGCGACATCAAGACCTTCTTCGGTGACTATGCCACGGCCAAGACCCAGGCTACTGAGCAGCTCTTTCGCATCGCCGATATCGGTGCCATTGAGGACGCCTGCCGCGCCGCTGCTGAGCATGGTCTCGGCTGGCTGGAGCCTGGCCAGTCACTCCAGCTGCATGTCAGCCTGGTCGAGCAGCTCCCGCCGCTGTTACGAATCTATGTTGGCTGTGCCGCTGTGCTCTATGGTGACTATCGTCATGCTGATCTGGTGAAGATTCACATCGCCTCGGGCAAAGTCAGCCTGATGCGCTATGACGACTTCCAGGGCCAACCACTGCCGCGCTTGATCGAGCGGGTCAAGATCAAGTTGCGGGATCTGGACATCGAGTATTTCGCCTATGGGGAGGACTACGAGCCGCCGTTCCTCTTCTATAAGTCGCGCACCATCAATGAGGAGTTTCCGAACTACCCCGAGCAGCTTGCCTTCGAGCAGGCCCTCGAGGATCTGGGCTTGTTCGATCTCACCGGCTATGGTCCGCTACCTGCCCTGTTTCAGGAGACTCTGGCTCGACACCGCTGGACGATCGTGGGCTTCGAGCTGGTCCGCGCCCAAACAATCCCCGAGCTGGATGATCCGTGCGGACGCTTCCTCAGCTTCCGTCAGCTCATCGAGTGCGGTGAGACCCAGGCGAGTACTGGGCTAGCCAATCTCCCCAAGCAGCTCGAGAGTTACAACGCCCTCCAAGAGCTGGCCGAGCAGGTGCTCGACCCCGTCATCGACTACTTTGGCATGATCCATCTCACCTATGGCTTCTGCTCGCCGGAGCTGGCGAAGGCGATCCCCGGGCGCATCGATTCCAAACGCGACCAGCATGCTGCACACGAGCGTAACCGGCTGAACGATCCGCTGTGTGTACGTTTGGGCGCGGCGGCGGATTTCTTGGTCGAGGATGAGAGCATGCTAGAGGTGGCGCAATGGATCGTCGCCAACACGCCCTTCGATCGGCTCTACATCTATGGCGACGATCTGCCGATCCATGTCAGCTATGGACCAAACCAGGATCGCCAGATCGTTCGGATGGTCCCGAGTAAGAGTGGACGGCTGGTGCCGCGAGTGATTGCGCCGGAGGTTTTCTTGGAGATGTCTCCTAGCGATTTTGCCTGAGTCACTCAAGCGCATTCGTGATTAGTGTTGGCAATGGGCGTGCGAACTCTTTGAGGCTTCCCCTCCAGCCCATCGCCCCCTGCTTGGTTTTCCTCCTGCTGTCACCATCCCTGTAGCAACGGTTGCATCCCGCCGTTGGCGGGGAGGTCACGGGGTGTCGTGTGGCTGGAGCCAGCAGGGAGCTGTCATGGAGGTCAAGCGAGGTCTTATGAGCGAAGACAGCAACGAAGCGGATCGTCTGGCCGCGCTCGCGCGCTATGGTCTGCTCGATACTCCGTCCGAGGAGGGGTTCGATCGGCTGACGCGGGTCGCGGCCTTTCTGTTCTCGGCGCCGATCGCGCTGATCTCGCTGGTGGATCGGGATCGACAGTGGTTCAAGTCGGCCTGTGGGCTGGCCGGGCGCGAGACCCCGCGTGAATGGGCCTTCTGCGCCCATGCCATCCGGGGCACCGAGGTGATGGTGGTGGCCGATGCCACGCGTGACCCACGTTTTCGCGACAATCCGCTGGTGACGGGGCCGCCGCACATCCGTTTCTATGCCGGGGCGCCACTGCTCACCGGCGATGGCTTCGCGCTCGGGACCCTGTGTGTGATCGATGCCACGCCTCGTCCCGGGATGTCCGGCGCGCATCAGCTGATCCTGCGTGATCTCGCCTCGGTGGTCATGGATCTGCTGGAGTTGCGTCGGATGCGGGGCGACGTCCATTGATGGTTTTGGCCTGAGGTCGGCATGGACGGGAGCGGGCGCGGCGATGGTGCGATGTCGGGACGAGCCGAGGGGGCGGGGCCGACCGAGGTCGATGGCGGCCGTGCGGACTGGCGTCTGTTTGGCGGGGCCGATGTCGTTGTCTTGCGGGGTTATCTGATCTCCGGTCTCGTGGTGCTGGCGTTGCTGCAGACGGCGGCATTCTGGACGGTGTCGCTGGAGCTGCGTCAGCTCGAGGATGCCAGCCGGGTGGTCAACCTCTCAGGGCGCCAACGCATGCTGGTGACCCGGGTGGATGCCTTGATGACGCGGTTGGTGCTGCTCGACGACCCGCACCAGAGGCGGCAATTGCACGCTCTGCTCGGTGTCGATCTGGACCAGCTCGAACGTGTCCACCATGGCCTGTTGGCGGGTGCCGCCGAGCTACGCCTCGATCCGGTCGAGAGCCGTGCGGTACATGCCATCTATGCCGATTCGCCCTATCGGCTCGATGAGGCGATGGGGCGTTATCTCACCCGGGTCAGGGCGCTGTTGGCCGAGGGGGGCGAGGAGATCGCTGCGGCGCTGCCGGGGCTGTGGGCGCAGCGCGACGAGGTGGTGCGTGGGCTCGAGGTGCTGACCAAGCAGTTCGAACGCGAGGCGGCGATCGAGGTGCGCGTGCTCGAGTGGGTCGTTGCGTTGTTGGTCGCCGCGTTGTTGCTGTGCCTGGTGGGGGTCTGGTATTTCAGTTTCCGTCCGCTGGAGCGGCGCATCATGCGCGAGCGCGAGCTGTTGCGCGGGGTCACCGAGCAGGTCGCCGATGGTATCGTCACCGTTGATGGGGCGGGCCGGGTCCGCTCGGCAAATCCGGCCGCGGCCGCGCTCTTCGGCTGCACCCCGGATGCACTGCTCGGGCAGGCGCTGCAGACGCTGATCCCGGGGGCGCCGATCGATGGCGTGGCGAGGTGCTATGAGATCGAGGGGCGGCGTGGCGATGGTTCGACTCTCCCGCTCGAGGTCTCGGTTAGTGCGATGCACGCCGCTGGGCTGCGGCTGTCGATCTGCGTGGTGCGCGATGTCTCGGCGCGCCAGCGCGCCGCGCAGGCGTTGCGTCTGGAGCGGGCGCGGCTCGAGACCTTTGTGCGCCATACCCCAGCGGCGGTGGCGATGTTCGATGACGAGATGCGTTATCTGCTCTGCAGCGAGCGCTGGCGCATCGACTACGGGCTCGGCGATCGGCCGCTGCTGGGGGTGAGTCACTACCAGATCTTCCCCGAGATCCCGGCACGGTGGCGGGCCATCCATCAGCGCTGTCTGACCGGCCAGGTCGAGCGTTGCGAGGAAGACCCCTTCACCCGCGCCGATGGCTCGATCGACTGGGTGCGCTGGGAGATTCACCCCTGGTTCGATGGGGAGCGGGTCGGTGGGATCATCATGTTCACCGAGGTGATCACCCAGCGCAAACGGGCCGAGGCCGCACTCAACCTGCGTGATCGCGCGATCGAGGCGGCCAGCTGCGGCATCCTCATTGCCGATGCCGTTGATGCCGACAATCCGCTGATCTATGTCAACCCCGAGTTCGAGCGGATCAGTGGTTATCGCGCCAGCGAGGTGATCGGTCGCAACTGTCGATTGCTGCAGGCCGGTGATTGCGATCAACCCGGGGTGCGGGTGTTGCGCGCGGCCTTGGCCGAGCAGCGTGCGGCAACGGTGCTGCTGCGCAACTATCGTAAGGACGGCAGCCTATTCTGGAATCAGACCTCGATCGCCCCGGTCTTCGACACGGGTGGGGCGTTGACCCATTTCGTCGGCATCATCACCGATGTCACCGAGCGTATCCGCGCCGAGGAGGCGCTGCGCGAGAGCCGCGAGCGTTATCGCTCGCTCTATAACGACACCCCGGTGATGCTCAGCTCGATCGATGCCGAGGGGGCGCTGGTGGCCGTCAGCGACTATTGGCTGCGCAAGCTCGGCTATACCCGTGAGGCGGTCGTGGGGCGAGCCTTGGTGACGTTTCTGACCGAGGCCTCCGCTCATGTCCACACCCAACAGGTGTTGCCGATGCTGCTGCGCCAGGGGCGTTGTGAGGAGGTGTCCTATACGCTGAGGTGCGCGGATGGGGCGACCATGGAGGTCGAGCTCTCGGCGATCGCCGATGTTGATGCCGACGGGCGCTTGATCCGCGCCCTGGCGGTGATGAACGACGTCACCGACAAGAAGCGTACCGAGGAAGAGCTGCGCCAGGCCCAGAAGCTCGAGGCGGTCGGCCAGCTCACCGGGGGGATTGCACACGACTTCAACAACCTGCTGGCGGTGGTGATGGGTAATCTGCAACTGCTCGAGCGCAGGGTCGAGGGACCGGCACGGGCACTTGCCAATGTACGCAATGCCCTTGAGGCCAGCGCCAGGGGCGTGGAACTCACCCGGCGGCTGCTCGCCTTTGCACGGCGTCAGCCGCTCACGCCCCAGCGCATCGACGTCAATGCCCTGATCTCGGGGATGCGCGATCTACTGCAACGCACCCTGAGTTCGCAGATCGAGATCGAGCTGCGCCTGTGTGAGTCGGTCGCGCCGGTGATGGTCGATCCCACCCAACTCGAATCGGCGCTGCTCAACTTGGCGATCAACGCCCGCGATGCCATGCCCGAGGGCGGTCGCCTGCTGATCGAGTCGGCCGATGTCGTGCTCGATGCGACGGATGCCGCCGCCCATCCCCAGCTTGCTGCCGGCGCCTTCGTGATGATCCGCGTGACCGATACCGGGGTCGGCATCCCGTACGAACTCCAGGGGCGCATCTTCGAGCCCTTCTTCACCACCAAGGCCGCCGGTCATGGCACGGGGTTGGGGCTGAGTATGCTCTATGGCTTCGTGCGCCAGTCGATGGGGGCGCTGCGGGTCGACAGCGAACCGGGCCAGGGTGCCGCGTTCGAGCTCTATCTGCCCCAGGCGCAGACCGCCGGCGGGGGCGCCGCCGCGCCCCATACCACGGAGGTATCCGCGGTCGTCAGGCGGGGGCAGGGTGAGTGCATTCTGCTCGTCGAGGACGATGCCCTGGTCCGTGAGACCAGCCGCATGCGACTCGAGACGCTCGGTTATCGGGTGATCGAGGCCGAGGATGGTGAACAGGCCTTGGCTCGGCTACGCGAGCGCCCGGAGATCACGCTGCTGTTCTCCGATGTGGTGATGCCCGGTGGTTTCTCCGGCCCGGAACTGGCTGCACGGGCGCGGGTGTTGCGCCCGGGGCTGCCGGTGCTGCTGACCTCGGGGTATCCGCGTGATCATCTGGCCGGTGCGCTGGAGACGGAGGCCTTCATCCCCAAACCGTGCTCCGAGCACGCCCTTGCCGAGGCCCTCAGCGGCCTGCTCGTCGAGGTCGGGGGCGATGGCGCGATCCAACCGATCAACGCAGTGAAGGATGGTGCTCGATGACGCACAACCAACGACTCCTGGTCGTCGACGACTCACCCGGTGTCTGCGATCTCATCCGCGATGTCGCCGAGGACCTCGGCTACGAGGTCCAGACCGTCATGGCGCGTGATGACTTCGAGGCGGTGTTCACGGCCGTCGATCCGACCCTCATCACCCTCGACCTGCAGCTTACCGGTGGCGATGGCATCGAGGTGCTGCGCTATCTCGCCGACTACGGCTCGACCGCCTCGATCATCGTCATCAGCGGCTTCGATACCCGGGTGGTCAGCTCGGCGTTGCGTATCGGCCAGACGCACGGGTTGCGGATGCTGGGCTCGTTGCGCAAGCCGTTCTCGGTGCAGGATCTCGAGAGGTTGCTCTTGCCCAGCGGTCAGCGTGCCTTCGAGCCGGTCGCGGCGGATCTGCGTACCGCCCTCGAGCAGGGGGAGATCGTGCCCTTCTTCCAGCCCAAGGCCTGTTTGGTCCATCCCGGTGGTCCGGCAATCTGTGAGACCGAGGCGCTGGCACGCTGGCAGCACCCCGAGCATGGCTTGATCTCGCCGGCGCAGTTCGTTCCGCTGGCCGAGTCGACCGGGCTGATCCTGCCGCTGACCTGGGGCATGGCCGAGCAGTGCGCGCGTCAGCTCGCCCAGTGGCGCGCCCAGGGGATGTCGCTGTCGGTGGCGATCAACATCGCGCCGGCGGTGGTCCAGGACCTCGACTATCCCGATCATCTCGCCGCCTTGGTGACCCGCGCCGGCGCCCAACCCGACTGGTTCACCCTGGAGATCACCGAATCCGGGGCGATGCGTGACTCGGAGCGGGCCATGGACATCCTCACGCGGTTGCGGCTTAAGGGCTTCAACCTCTCCTGTGACGATTTCGGCACCGGTTACTCCTCGCTGGTACAGCTCTATCGCATGCCCTTTTGCGAGCTTAAGATCGACCGCTCCTTTGTGGCCGACTGCATCGAGCAGGCCGAGGCACGAGTGATCATCCGCGCCTGTATCGAGCTGGGTCACAGCCTCGGTCTGACGGTCTGTGCCGAGGGTGTGGAGACCCAGGACGTCTTCGACTTCCTGCGTATCCAGGGGTGCGATTCCATCCAGGGCTATCACGTCGGCTATCCGGTGCCGGCCGCTGACCTCCCCGAGCTGGTGCGCGTGGCCTCGCTCCAGTTGCTCGAGATCGCCGCGCCTTAGTCGGACCAGGTGGGGCTGCGGGCCGAGCGCGGGGGGGCGCGACTCATGCCGCGGTGATGTGCCGGGGGATGGACTCAGGTCGAGAGGCGCGGGCTGGCGCCGAAACGTCGGCTCAGTGCCTCGACCACACGCTCTAGCGCCATCGCCCGCGAGCCCTTGATGAGCACTGTGGTCGTCGGGCTGAGGCCTGCGGCGATCCGTGACGACAGCGCCGGGTGCCAACTCGGGTGGTACGTGACGCCGGGGGTGGGGGCGGGCGTGGCGGTGGCGGCGAAGCCGGGGCCGATGAGGATACAGCGCTCGGCGCTGGTGGCGGCGAGGGCGGCGATCTCGCGATGCGCGGTGGCCGTGCGCGCGCCCAGTTCGTGCATGTCACCGAGCACGGCCAGGCGCGGTGCCGGATAGGTGCGTAACAGTGCGAGCGCCGCGCGCATCGAGTCGGGGTTGGCGTTGTAGCTGTCGTCGATCAGGGTCGGGCGCGTGGGGTCGGTTGCGAACAGCAGCCGACTGCGTCCGGGGAGTGGCTGGGCGGTGCTGAGCGCGGCGCGGATCCGGGGTTCGGCGATCCCGAAGCGTCGCGCGATTGCGATCGCTGCTGCGGCATTGAGCTGGTTGTGCACGCCGGGCAGCGCTGCTGCGACCAGCCCCGGCGCGGGAGCGAAGCGCGCGATCCGGGCATGGGTCGACGGTGGTTCGATCGCCAGCCAAGGGGGGGCCGGGAGCAGCGCCAGGGCGTCCGGGGCGAGCTGGTCGAGCAGCGCGAATTCCTCGCGCGCGACCCCGGCCAGATCGCCGAAGAAGGCCAGGTGTTCTTCGCCGATGTTGGTGATTACCGCGATATCGGGTTGGGCGAGCGCGCCGAGCGCGGCGACCTCGCCGGGGTGGTTGGTACCGATTTCGCAGGCGACGAAGTCGTCCTCGGGCCGTGCCGCGAGCAGGGTCAGTGGTACCCCGAGATGATTGTTGAAGCTGCGTGGGCTCTGGGTGCCGCGCAATCCACAGGTGCTCAGCACCTGGTGGATCAGGTGGCGGGTGGTGCTCTTGCCGTTCGAGCCGGAGACACTGATCACCCGGCACCCGGCGGCGCGCAGCCGCGCGCGGTGCGCCACGGCGAGGCGGTGCAGGGCGGTGAGGGTGGAGTCGACCGCGAGCAGCGCCAACCCGGGCGGCGGATCGGGTGGGGCGCGTTCGACGATGGCGAGCGCGGCCCCGGCGTGCGCGGCTTGATCGAGGAAATCGTGGCCATCGTATCTTGCCCCAGTGATGGCGATGAAGACCTCGCCCGGGCGCAGCCGCCGTCCATCGATCCCAAACCCGGCGAGAGGTCGCTCGGTCACCGCTGGACCGGTCCAATACCCCCCGACCACCTTGGCCAGAGGCCCCGGGCCCCAGTCGGGCATGGCGGTGGTCAGCGTGGCTCGGTCGGGCACCACTGGCCCTCGGGTGTGCGGCGGGCGATCTCGCCGTTCGGGTCGATGGCGAACAGGTGCAACCAGCCGTGCTCGACGAGTTCACCGACTAGATCGTGATGATCGATCACCGCGTCGATCTCATCCTGTGGCGCCTCGATGAATACGCTCAAGCGGATCGGCTCGTGGATCCAGCGTCGGCCGTCGTGCAACGACTGCAGCGGCAGCCCTACGCGCAGATCGCCGCCGTTGCCCTCGAGCACGCCGATGGCCCCGCCGACGACGTTGTGCAGCACCTTGTTGCCACTGCCGAAACGGCGATTGTCGACGCAGGAGGCGTAGTACTGGAGGTTGATCCAGGTGGCGACCACCAGCGGCGCGGTCATGATCAGCTCTAGGGTCGCGAAGTCGTGATCGTCGCGCCAGTCGTAGTCGTGGAGGAAGGCGCGGCCGCCGAGGTCGAGACCCTGGGTGCGCGCGCGGGGCGCGGCGACGAAGCTGGCGTTGCCGGCCAGCCCCCACTCCGGGCGCACCTGTGACCAATCGCGGGCGCGGTGCTCGATCCGCCTGGTCAGCGCCCGCCCCTCGCGTCCGCCGAGTCCGAGCAGTGTGGCGCGCTGTAGCCGGGTCAGTTCGCCGGCCTGATCGAGCCGACTGCCGAGTTCGGCCAGCTCCTCGGCAGAGTCGGCGGGGAGGCGCTGGTGGTCGAACAGTCGGATGCGGTCGGTGGTGGTGTCGTGGAGTGCGGGTAGGAACCAGGTGTCCTGCGGGATCACGATCCCGCGCTCGGCGAGTCCTGCGCGGACCTCCGGGGCGTTGAGCAGCGCCGCGACCACGCGGGCGTTGGTCTCGCCGCTCTGGCCGCCGCAGGCGCCGCAGTCGAGTCCGGTGGCATGCGGATTGTTGACGCTGTTGCTGCCGTGTCCGACCAGCAGCACCAGCCGGGCGAAGCCGGTGGTCAGCGACATGCCGCGGAGGATGCCCTCGGCGAGCGCGATGCGTTCGGCCTCGGGGATGCCGAGTGCGTGCTCGGCATGATGGTGGCCACAGGGCGCGAGGCTGGGGGCGATGCGTGCGGCCTGCTCGGGGTCGAGCCTGGGGTCGTCCGGGGCCGGCACCGGGCGGCTCCAGCCGAGGCTGTCGCCGATGAGCTTGGGCGCGTAGAGCCAGAGGCCGGCGGCCTCGACGAAGGAGAAGCACGAGGCCGCGCCCATCTTGAAGGTCTTCCATGCCTTGCCGATGCCGAGCCGCCGGTGCTGGGCGGTCAGCGCCTCGGCCTGCTCCTCGGGTTCGGCCTCGTGCAGCTCGGAGCAGACCCGATAGCGCGGCGCGAGTAGTACCGGGAGCTGCGGGCGTGCTCGATCGGCGCCGAACGGTTGGTGGGCGATGGGGGCGCCGAAGAAACCGGCAAAGCCGAGGGTCTGGACCTGGGGGCAGATGGTCTCCAGCGCGCGGCGGATCACCTCGGAGCGCACGTCGATGCAGAAGGCGGCCTGGAGCGGGGGGCGGGTGGTGGGTGCGCTGTGGCGGCGTGCGCGCAGTCGCGCGATCAGACTGCGTTGATAGGCCAGCTCCTGGGCGCACAGCAGCACCCGGTCGATGGCGTCCTCGGGGTCGGAGGCGGCCGGGTCGCGGGCGCGTCGTTCGAGGGCGGCGCAGAGCGCGTGCCAGCGCGTGGTGAGGCCGGGGTTGGCCTTGTGCTCGTAGACCAGGACCTCCCAGGCCAGACGGATGGCGAGCAGCGCCTCGATGTGGTCGTCGCTGCCGCCCTCGAGCTCGGCCTCCCAGCGCAGCAGCCGGGTCCAGGCCGCCCAGCCGCCGACATCGAGCAGCGCGGCGTGGAGATAGTCGACCCAGGCCGGCTGAGGGATGCCGAGCCGGCCCAGGGCCGCGCCGATACAGGCGCGCGGCGCCTCGGGCAGGGCGCGCACCCGGGCGCGGATGCCGCCTTGGCCCATCATATCGGCGCTGTAGTCGAGCGCGGCGAAGGCGCGCCAGGCATCGTAGAGGCGCATCCCCGACCAGGGGTGATCCCAGGTCGCCTGGCCCATGTCGAAGTAGGCCGCGCAGTGATGGCTGATACGATCGATCACGAACCCCGACCAGTCGTCGGCGTCGAGTTCGTCGACCAGCGCGGTGATCAACGGTACCCCGGGGTCGGCGCTGCGTTCCCGGGTGAGCGCCGCCCGTAGCTGCTTGGGGGTGAGCGTGCTGTCGCAGCGTGCGGCGGCCTCGACGAGGTCCCGTTCGCCGATCTCGCCGCGCTCGAGCCGCTCGCGGAAGTAGCCGCGCGGCATGTACATCCGCACCCCAGCGATGCGTCGCAGCAGATCCCCGGCGTGGTCGAAGTCGAGCGCGCGCAGCCCGTGGAAGGGGTTGACCGCGACGAAACGGTCGAGCGGCCAGAGCGGGGCGATGCGCGCGCAGGCCGTCTCGATCGCCTCGATCAGGTCGTGCTCGCCGGGACGTGGCGTCTCGGCATCGAGTGGCAGTTGGCCGGCCATACGTGGCTCCGGGGTGTGCAGGTCATTGGGCTTCATCGGAGATCCCTCCATCAGGCCGTGACGGTCGCCGGACGCGGCGGCCACAGTCGGGTGATCAGCCGGGTCACCAGGATGTCGACGTAGAGTCCGTTGTAGAGATGGACCTGGATCGCTTGACGCAGCGGTCCGTGCAGCCGGGTGAACAGATGCTGGAGCAGCAGCAGGCCGACGAAGACGGCGACGATCGCCAGCGCGGTGAGGGTGCCGAGCCGCGCGGCGGCGACCGGCAGCGCCACCAGGTCGTCGGCGACGGCCAGCTCGAACAGTCGGTGCAGACCGAAGTAACCGACGCAGACCAGGGCACCGATCAGGGTCGCGCGCGGCAGCAGCGCCGCCTCGGCGCCGAGGCGCAGCGCCTGCAGCAGCAGTTGGGCGACGGCGACGGTGACGATCGCCCCGGCGACGAGCAGCGCCGGTTGGTGGCCTGGATCGATGCCGAAGGCCAGCGCGGCGAGCAGCGCCATCAGCAGCGCCCCCTGGAAGGCGACCAGCCACTGCCAGGGCGCGAGCGGGGCCTGGGCGAGCTGCGGCGTGGGGGCGCGGAAGCCGTCGACGCTGCTGCCCGAGGCGAGGAAGGCGTGCGCCTTGTAGAGCGAGTGGGCGACCAGGTGCAGCAGCGCCAGGCTGTAGAGCCCGAGCCCGGCCTCGAGCAGCATGAAACCCATCTGCGCCGAGGTCGACCAGGCCAGCGAGACCTTGATGCTGGTCTGGGTGAGCATCACCAGCGAGGCGACCACCAGGGTGACGAGCCCGATCAGCGCGAGGGCGTCGAGCGCCGCGCCCGAGAAGGACATGATCGGGCTCATGCGGATCACCAGGAAGGCGCCGGCATTGACGATCCCGGCGTGGAGCAGCGCCGAGACCGGGGTCGGCGCCTCCATCACCTGCAACAACCAGCCGTGGAAGGGGAACTGGGCGCACTTGAGCACCGCGCTCAGCACCACCAGCCAGGCCGCCCACTGCAAGGGCGCCGATAGCGGTCCGAGATGCCCGGCCATGGCCGCGTGCAGCCCGGCGAACTCCAGGGTGTGCAGCTCGGTGCCGATCAGCACCACCGCGATCAACAGGCTGACATCGCCGATGCGGCTGAACACGAACTTCTTGTGCGCGGCGAGCTGCGCGCCGGGACGCTCCGGGTAGAACAGCAGCAGGCGGTGCAGGCTCAGGCTGGTGGCGATCCAGGCGAGCGCGAACAGCAGCAGGTTGCCGGCGACGATCAGGGTGAGGATCGCCGCCAGGGTCAGCAGCAACCACTGGTGAAAGCGCCCCTCACCAGGGTCGCCGGCCATGTAGTTACGCGCATAGCGGGTGACCACGGCGCCGACCAGCGACACCAGACAGAGCATGATCGCGGTCACCCCATCGAGATAGACCCCGAGCCCGAGGCTGCCGAACAGCGGTACCGGCAGTGACAACAGGGTGATCGACTGCGCCGGGCCGAAGCCGTGCCCGATGAGCGCGACCAGCGCCAGCGCGAAGGCCGTCCAGGCCGCCAGCCCGGAGAGCCTAGCCATCCCCGGCCCGGCCTCCCGCGCGCGCAGGCCGGGCAGCGCCCCGGCGGCCCAGAGCACGACAGGCGCGAGCAGGGCGGCGAGGGTAGAGAGCGTGAGCGTCATACGAGTCCTCCCGCGACGGTCAGTCCATGGATCATGACAACAGCGTAGGCCGATCAGATCCCCGTGAAGAAATCGATATTTATGCCGATTTATATCGATTTTTTTCGATGAGTTAGTGTTTGCGCTGAGCGATCGACAGGGAAATGAACCGCGATGACACGAAGGGTGGGCAACGATCGTAGGGTGGGCAAAGTGCAGCGTGACCACCGTGGGCCATCCGCCAGAAGATCGAACCGCGATGACGCGAAGGACGCGAAGGGATTTCGTGAGGTGGACAAAGGCGCCGTTGTTTCAGGATAGCCTCGTAGGTTGGGTTGCCGACGGCAACCCAACACCGGCGCCGTTGCCCGATGATGACCCGCCGATGCCGGGTGACAGGTCCACGGGCATTCCCAGCTCGTCGACTGAGCGGTGCGCGGACGGGACGTCGAGCCCGGGTTGATCGCGATCTCTTCGGATCGAATCCCCCCAACCCCCTTTGACCAAAGGGGGCTTTCAAGGCTCGCGTGTCTTTGGCGTCAAGACGGTTCAAGTCAGCTTCCTGCCGCCAGTCGGAAGCCTCGTAGGTTGGGTTGCCGACGGCAACCCAACACCGGCGCCGTTGCCCGATGATGGCGCGTCGATGCCGGGCGACAGGTCCACGGGTGTTCCCAGCTCGTCGACTGAGCGGTGCGCGGACGGGACGTCGAGCCCGGGTTGATCGCGATCTCTTCGGATCGAATCCCCCCAACCCCCTTTGACCAAAGGGGGCTTTCAAGCCCTTTGCGTCCTTCGCGTCATCGCGGTCCAATCTGCTGGCTGCTGGCTGCTGGCTGCTGGCTGCTGGCTGCTGGCTGCTGGCTGCTGGCTGCTGGCTGCTGGCTGCTGGCTGCTGGCTGCTGGCTGCTGGCTGCCGTGCATGGTGGGCACGCTGCGCTTTGCCCACCCTACAAAAAACCTTCGCGTCATCGCGGTTCAATCTTCTGGGGACTGACCTTGCATCGGTCGCGATCTGCGTCTAACGTCCACGGTTTGCGGCGCGCCTGGTGGTTGGCGGTCGAGGATGCAGGATTCGAGCAGGAGCTGGGTGTGCGGTGGATGGGTTGATCGTCGACCTCGAGGTGGTTCCCGCGGGCGACGAGGCGCCCGCCCGTATCTTCAAGATCGGTGCGCTGCGCCAGGGGTCCGGCGAGACGCTGGAGCTGGACACCGACGGCGGGCTCGATGCCGCGCTGCGGCGCCTCGATGCCCTGGCCGAGGGTGCCGACTGCGTGCTCGGTCACAATGTCCTCGACCACGACCTGCCGCTGCTGCGTGCCGCCGCCCCCGATCTGAGGCTGTTGCGCCTGCCGGTGATCGATACCCTCAGGCTCTCGCCGCTGGCCTTCCCCCAGGACCCCTATCACCAGTTGGTCAAGGACTACAAGGCGGTCGCGGCAAGCCGTAACTCGCCACTGGCTGATTGTCGCGCGACTGCGGCCCTGTTCGATGCCGAGACCGAGGCCCTCGCCGCGCTGGGCGCGCGCTGCCCCGAGTTGCTCGACTGCTATCAGACCCTGCTCACCGAGCGCGCCGACGGCGGGCTCGGCGCCTGGTTCGCGGGCCTGACCGGGCACGCGCCACATGCGGCGGACTGGCTGGTCGGGGCGTTGCGCGGGTTGCTCGTCGACGAGACGACGGCGGCGGTCGTCCGGGTCTGTCCCGCCGCGCTGGAGGCGCTGCTCGCCGGGCTGGTCGTCGACACCGAGCGGCGCTGGTCGCTGGCCTATGCCTTGTCCTGGCTGCTGGCGGGCGTGGGCGAGGCGGTGCTCGCGCCCTGGGTGCGCCATCAGTTCCCCGTCACCGCCGAGCTGATCGCGCGGCTGCGCGACACCCCCTGTGGCGATCCCGCCTGCGCCTATTGCGCGCAGGTCCACGACCCGAGGACTCAGCTCCGGCGCTATTTCGGCTTCGAGGATTTCCGCCGCGAGCCCGAGGGCGGCAGTCTGCAGCACGATCTGGTGCTCGGTGGCATGCGCGGCGAGTCGCTGCTGGCGGTGTTGCCCACCGGCGGTGGCAAGTCGCTGTGCTACCAGCTCCCGGCGCTCAACCGCTATCAGCGCAACGGCGCGCTGACGGTGATCGTCTCGCCATTGCAGTCGTTGATGAAGGATCAGGTCGACGGGCTGCTGGCGCACAACCTGCACTGCGCGGCGACGCTCAACGGCCTGCTGACCCTGCCCGAGCGTGCCGACGTGCTCGATCGCATCCGGCGCGGCGCGGTCGGACTCCTGCTGGTCTCGCCCGAGCAGTTCCGCAACCGCGCCTTCCGCGCCGCCATCGCCCAGCGCGAGGTCGGTGCCTGGATCTTCGACGAGGCGCACTGTCTGTCGAAGTGGGGCAACGACTTCCGGCCCGACTATCTCTATGTCGCGCGTTTCATCCGCCGCTTCGGCGGCGACGATGCGCCGGTGGCGCCGATCGGTTGTTTCACCGCCACCGCCAAGCCCGATGTGCTGGAGGACATCCGCGCCCATTTCACCGAGGTGCTGGGGATCGGCTTCCGCGACCTGATCGGCACGCCCCGACGCGCCAATCTCGACTACGGGGTGCTGCCGGTCGGCGCCGCCGAGAAGCCGGTGCGCATCCATCAGCTGCTCACCGAAACCTTCCCCGAGCCCGACTCGCCCGGCGGCGCCGTGGTGTTCGCCGCCAGTCGGCGCCATGCCGAGGAGCTGGCCGACTTCCTCGTCGGGCAGGACTGGGACTGTCGGCACTTCCACGCCGGGCTGGCGCCGAACGCCAAGAAGGACATCCAGGACGCCTTCAAGCGCGGCGAGCTGCGGGTGATCGTCGCCACCAACGCCTTCGGCATGGGGGTTGACAAGCCCGACGTGCGGCTGGTGGTGCACGCCGACATCCCCGGCTCGCTGGAGAACTATCTGCAGGAGGCCGGTCGTGCCGGGCGCGACGGGCAAGCGGCGCGCTGCGTGCTGCTCTACGACCCGCAGGACATCGAGACCCAGTTCGGGCTCGCCGCGCGCACCCAGTTGAGTCTGCGCGACATCCAGCAGATCCTCCGCGCCCTGCGCAAGATCCGGGGCGCGCGCGGTGATGCCGCCGAGCTGGTGGTCAGCAGCGGCGAGATCCTCCAGCACGCCGCGCTCGATGCCGGGTTCGACGCCGATGCCGATCACGCCGAGATCAAGGTGGTGACCGCGATCGCCTGGCTGGAGCGCGCCTTGCTGCTCGAGCGCGATGTCAACGAGACCCGCATCTTCCCCGCGCGGCTGCACGAGCCGGATCGCGCCCGCGCCGCCGCCCGCCTCGACCGGGCGGGGTTGCCACGCCGCCAGCGCGCGATCTTCGACACCGTGCTCGATTGCCTCTACGCCGCCGCGGCCGATGCGCGGATCGACACCGACGCCCTGGCGCGGGCGACCGGGACCAGCGGTGAGGAGGTGACCGGGGTGCTGCGCCAGCTCGAACAGCTCGGGCTGGTGGACAACGACACCCAGCTCACGCTGTATCTGCGCCATGGCGTCAGTGGCGCGGCGAAGGGGCGCCTGGAGCGCTGTCTCGCGCTCGAACGGGCGCTGTTCGCGCTGTTGCCGGAACTCGCCCCGGATGCCGACCAGGGCGAGTGGCAGGACCTCAACCTGCCCCGGCTCACCGCGCGCCTGCGCGAGGAGACCGGGCAGGACGGGCTCAGCCCGCCGCGAGTGCTGCGGTTGCTGCGTGGACTCGCGCAGGAGCGCGATGGCGACAGTCGCCAGCCCAGCGCCTTCGAGCTGGATGCCTTCAGTCGCGACCATCTCCGATTGCGGTTGCGCGGGCGCTGGGGTTGGAGGCAAATCCGTGAGTTCGGCGAGCGCCGGCGCGCGCTCGCGGCGACGCTGCTGCGCTTCCTCATCGCGCGGATCCCCGAGGGGGTCAGGCGCAAGGATGTCCTGGTCAGCACCACCTTCGGCGAGCTGCTCGGCTGCATCGAGGGTGATGCGGTGCTCGCCGCCACCCTGCGCCCGGAGCAGCGTCGCGCGGCCATCGAGCATGTGTTGCTCTTCCTCCATCAGCAGGAGGTGCTGACGCTCAATCACGGCATGACGGTGATGCGTCGGGCGATGACCATCGCGCTCGCGCCCGAGCGCACCGGTGGCTACCAGCGTAAGGACCACGATCGGCTCGATGCCCATTATCGCGAGCGTCGCATCCAGATCCACGCCATGCGCGAGTATGCCGAGCGCGCCCTCGATAATGGCATGGAGGCGGCGCGGGCGCTGCTGTCCGACTATTTCAGCCAGTCCCGCCAGGCCTTCCAGCGTCGCTACTTCGCCGGCAAGGCCGAGGTGCTGAAGTTGGCCACCAGCGAGGCGTCGTGGCAGGCGATCGTCGAGCCGCTCAACGCGATCCAGCGCGGCATCGTCACCGCCCACGACGATCGCAACCGGCTGGTGCTCGCCGGGCCGGGCTCGGGCAAGACCCGGGTGGTGGTGCACCGCATCGCCTATCTGTTGCGGGTGTTGCGGGTGCCGGCGGCGAGCGTCATCGCGCTCACCTTCAACCGTCACGCCGCCAACGAGATCCGCCGACGTCTGTTTGACCTGGTCGGGCGCGATGCCTGGGGGCTGACGGTGCTGACCTATCACGCCATGGCGATGCGCCTGACCGGCACCAGCTTCGAGCGGCGCGACAGCGTCGACGAGGCCTGCCTGGGCGAGGTGCTCGACCGCGCCGCGGCGTTGCTCGAGGGCGCGGTCGAGGTCGACGGCGAGGACGATCTGCGCGAGCAGTTGCTGCGCGGTTATCGTTACATCCTGGTCGACGAGTACCAGGATATCGACGACCGTCAGTACCGCCTGGTCAGTGCGCTGGCGCGGCGGCGTGCCGAGGGCGAGCAGGACGCCGGGCTGTGCATCCTCGCCGTCGGCGATGATGATCAGAACATCTATGCCTGGCGCGGCGGCAACAACCGTCACATCGAGCGCTATCGCGAGGAATACGACGCCGAGATCGCCTATCTGGTGGAGAACTATCGCTCCAGTGGCGCCATCGTCGCCGCCGCCAATCGGCTGATCGCGACCAACTCCAACAGGCTCAAGGAGGCGCACCCGGTACGGGTCGATGCCGCGCACGTGCAGGCGCCGCCGGGCGTGCGCTGGGCGGCGCTCGATCCCGTGGCGGCAGGGCGGGTGTGCTCTCTGCGCCTGCCCGAGGGCGACCGCGCCAGCGGCAACCAGCAGGCCCAAGCCGCGCTCGGCGAGCTGCGCCGGCTGCTCGTGCTCGAGGGCGAGGGTGAGTGGCAGGGCTGTGCGGTGCTGGCGCGCAGCCATCGCTATCTGCGCCCGTTGCAGGCCTGGTGCGAGCGCGCCGGGGTGCCCTACCACCTTGCCGCCGAACAGGGGAGGGCGCTGCCGCTGACCCGTGAGCGCGGCTTCCTGCGGGTGATCGACGCGCTGCGCGCGTTGCCCCGCGAACAGGTGCTCGATGCCGCCGCAGTACGGGCGCGGATCGCGGAGCTGGGGCTCGAGCCGCGCTGGCGGCGCTTCTTCGCCGAGGCGTTGGTGGCGCTGGCTGGCGAGCTTGGTGATTGCCAGCTCGCACCGGCGACGCTGATCGACTGGCTCTACGACCATGCTCGCGAGATCCGCCAGCAACCGCATCCCGGGCTCTTCCTCGGCACAGTGCACGCGGCCAAGGGGTTGGAGTTTCGCCATCTGGTGCTGCTCGACGGTGATTGGCGCGCGACGCCCGAGGCGATCGAGGAGATGCGCCGACTCTATTACGTCGGTATGACCCGTGCTCGCGAGACCCTGACGCTGTGCGCCATCGGCGCGGGGAACCCCTGTCTCGATGCGCTCGGCGAGGAGCTGTTCGAGCGCCAGGTGCGGCTCGCGCACGCCCCCGAGCTGGAGGTGTGTTATCAGCCGCTGGGGTTGCAGGAGATCGACCTTGGCTATCCGGGGCGCCAGCCCGAGGGGGCGCCGATCCATGCCGCGATCGCCGCGATCGTGCCGGGCGAGCGTCTGCTTCTGGTCCCGGAGGGGGAGCGTTATCTGCTGCGCCGCGCCGATGGTCAGGTGGTCGGGCGGACCGCGCGGGCCTTCCGGCTGGGGCTGGTCGATCCGGTCTGCGAGGTCGTTGCCATCATCCGCCGCGAGGCCGAGGACAGCGAGCCACCATTCCGCAGCAAGCTGCGCTGCACGCGCTGGGAGGTGGTAGTGCCGCGGCTGATCGGTCGGCCGCAGAGGCGGGTGGCGGCGCTGTCGGTGGGTTGATCGCGCGGGGCACCAGGGGTGCTGCCCCGCGCCGGTCGGTGTCTCAGGGTTGCTGCGGCATCATGCCCATGCCGCCGAAGAGGGCGCCGATGATCGCCCCGATCACGGCGAAGATGAGGCTGAGGATGATGACGGCCGGGATCGCGGCGATGGAGACCTTGACCAGGAAGACCACCATCGACCAGAAGGGCATCTTGATGTCGGTGATGCTGACCTGGGTCGAAGCCGTGTTGTCCATGCGAGCTGCTCCTTGATGTGGTGGGGCTGACCCCCGTGCCCGGATCACCGCGCGGACATCGTGCGAGCGTCGTCCCCGGCGTGGTGACCCCCTGTCTCAGGGTAGACGATGGTGTCCGGGTTGGGGCTTGACCGCCGTCAGCCGCCAGGAGATTGAACCGCGATGACGCGAAGGACGCGAAGGGATTTCGTAAGGGGGCAAAGGTACCGTTGTTCCAGGATAGCGTCCCGCGCCCTGTAGGTTGGGTTGCCGTCGGCAACCCAACACCGGTGCCGTTGCCCGATGATGACCCGCCGATGTCGGGTGACTCGCCCACGGACGTTCCCAGCTCGTCGACTGAGCGGTGCGCGGACGGGACGTCGAGGCCGGGTTGATCGCAATCCCTTCGGATCGAATCCCCCAACCCCCTTTGACCAAAGGGGGCTTTCAGGTCCCTTGTGTCATGACGGTTCGAGTCAACTTCCAGCGACCAGCGACCAGCGACCAGCGACCAGCGACCAGCCGTCAGCCGTCAGCCGTCAGCCGTCAGGAGATTGAACCGCGATGACGCGAAGGACGCGAAGGGTTTCGTAAGGGGGCAAAGGCACCGTTGTTCCAGAGATAGCGTCCCGCACCCTGTAGGTTGGGTTGCCGCCGGCAACCCAACACCGGTGCCGTTGCCCGATGATGACGCGCCGATGCCGGGTGACTCGCCCACGGACGTTCCCAGCTCGTCGACTGAGCGGTGCGCGGACGGGACGTCGAGGCCGGGTTGAGCGCAATCCCTTCGGATCGAATCCCCCAACCCCTTTGACCAAAGGGGGCTTTCAGGTCCCTTGTGTCATGACGGTTCGAGTCAACTTCCAGCGACCAGCGACCAGCGACCAGCGACCAGCCGTCAGCCGTCAGCCGTTAGGAGATTGAACCGCGATGACGCGAAGGACGCGAAGGGTTTCGTAAGGGGGCAAAGGCACCGTTGTTCCAGAGATAGCGTCCCGCACCCTGTAGGTTGGGTTGCCGCCGGCAACCCAACACCGGCGCCGTTGCCCGATGATGACGCGCCGATGCCGGGTGACTCGCCCACGGACGTTCCCAGCTCGTCGACTGAGCGGTGCGCGGACGGGACGTTGAGGCCGGGTTGATCGCAATCCCTTCGGATCGAATCCCCCAACCCCCTTTGACCAAAGGGGGCTTTCAACGCCTTTTCAATACCTTCGTGTCCTTCGCGCCATTGCGGTTCAATCCCCCGGCGTCTGGCGGCTCCGACCTATCCGTTGCGGGAGATGCGGATGCTGAAGTCGATCTGCTCACCGCGTCGTGCCGAGGCGCGGGGCTGGAAGGGGCGGATCAGCCAGACGGTCGGGGCGGTGGCGGTGAGGGTGGCGGTGCGGCCCTCGAACTCGCCGCGGAAGACCGCGTTGCCGCTGCCGTCGGCGGCGTCGTGGACGTTGAAATAGACGTTGCTGCTCGCGCTCTCCAGGGTGATCTCCAGACGCTCGCCGGGTGCGCTGCGGATGGCGTAGGCGGGACTGGCATAGCCGTCGATGCGGCCTTCGAGGCGTAGTGGCTCGGCGCCGCCGGTCTGGACCTCGACCAGGGTCTCGTCGGGGCCGAGCAGGCGGGGGATGGCGGTGTCGGTGAGGTCGTCCTCGGTGGTGGTGGGCATGCCGGTGCAGGCGACGAGGAGTGCAAGCAGTGGCAGGGTGGCGAGATGGCGGATCGGGCGCATACAGGTGCTCCTGGTGATCGGGTGACAGGGCTTGATGTTGACGCCCTGGCGCTCTCGATCAAGTGGATCGGTGCCTTGGGACACGCGTTGCGTCGTCGCGAGGTCCCGGTCGGTTCTCGGCTGACCGGTATTGCGGCTGTGTCCTCGGGGCTGAGGGGCGCTCGATCAGCCCAGGCGTGGTGGCGGCAGGGTGCCGACCAGGCGGAAGCGGCGATAGTCGGTGAGGATCTCGGCGTGATCGAAGGCGAGTCGCTCGGGGAGTTCGTCGGGATTGAACAGCTCCACCCCCTTGGCATCATCACGGGCCTCGGGTTCGCCACTGGCGGTGGCGATATAGACCGCGCTGGCGGTATGGATGCGGGGGTCACGCAGCGGCGCGGAGTAGATCCCGAGCAGTGCTTGTAGCTCGACCTGTAGGGCGGTCTCCTCCAGTGCCTCGCGGACCGCGGCGCGCTCGACCCGTTCACCGGGATCGACGAAGCCACCGGGGATGGCCCAGCCGTGGGGGGGATTGCGCCGCTTGATGAGTACGATCGGGCGCTCCGGTCGGTCGATCAACTCGATGATGACGTCGACGGTGAGCAGTGGGGTGGCGGGTGCGGGCATCGTTGACCTTTTGGGGTTGGGGCTATGCGCGACGCAGCCGACCGATGGTCTCGATCACACCGAGTACCAGGGCGCCGGCGAGGATGCCGATCAGGGCGTTGATCAGCAGTGGCGTCAGGGTCGCGAGCAGGACGCCGAGTAGGGGCAGCCCGGCGAGGACCTCGGCGAGGTGGTGGAGTGGGTCGCCGATCATGGGGAGTCCGTGGACGAGGATACCGCCGCCGACCAGGAACATGGCGATGGTACCGACGATCGAGAGCCCCTGCATCAGTCGTGGTGCGGCGCGCAGGATGGCCGCGCCGAGTCGGCGCTGGCCCTGGGCGAGGCGCCCGTCGCCGTCGCGGTGACTGAGATAGAGCCCGGCGTCGTCGAGCTTGACGATAGCCGCGACCAGACCGTAGACACCGACGGTCATCAACACGGCGATGCCGGCGAGGACCAGTACCTGGGTGAGGAAGGCGGCCTGTTCGACGGTGCCCAAGGTGATGACGATGATCTCGGCCGAGAGGATGAAGTCGGTGCGGATGGCGCCGGCGATGCGCGTGCGCTCGATGGTGGCGAGGTCGGTCGCGGGGTCGGCGAGGGCCTGTTCGAGTTCGGCCTCGTGGGCCTTGCCCTTGGGGTTGCCGTGGAGGCGGTGGGCGACCTTCTCGAAGCCCTCGTAGCAGAGAAACAGCCCGCCGAGCATCAGCAGCGGCATGATCATCCAGGGGGCGAGGGCGCTGATCAGCAGCGCGGCCGGGACCAGGATCAGCTTGTTGCGTAGCGATCCCTTGAACACCGCCCAGACCACCGGTAGCTCACGCTCGGCGCGCAATCCGTGGACCTGCTCGGCATTGACCGCGAGGTCATCTCCGAGCACGCTTGCAGTCTTGCGCGCCGCGACCTTGGTCAGTAGCGAGACGTCGTCGAGGACGCTGGCGATGTCGTCGATCAGGGCAAGCAGGCTGGTGGCCATGGTCGTGGATTCTCCAGTGGCGCGCGGCCAAAGTCGCTATTTGATATGCGTCATTCGCTTGTGTCGAGAGAGCAGCGAAAATTCAACGTTAATCTGATAAAAGTCTTTGATAGAGATCATTACCACCATGTCGTCAGTTCTGCCCCCCCGCCTCCTGCGCCCGCTGTCCCTACCGCTGCGTCTGATGCCGACGACCCTGCACAGTCGCGCGTTGGCGCGTATCCTCAATCAGGTGATGAAGGAGTCGATCGCCGACGGTGAGCTCGATTTCCTCGAGGGCCGTCAGGTCGCCATCGAGATCGCCGATATGGGGGTGCGTTATCGGCTCGGCTTCGAGAACGGTCGTATCCAGGGTTATGGTGAGCAGCGTCCGGCCGATGCCAGTATCGCCGGTGACACCCGCGAGTTCATGTTGCTGGCGGCGCGTCAGGAAGATGCCGATACCCTGTTCTTCCAGCGTCGGCTGCGGATGTCGGGCAGCACCGAACTGGGGCTGTATCTGAAGAACTTCCTCGATGCCTTCGAGCCACCGGAGCGTTGGCAGCCGCTGACCCGGGCGATGGACCGCATGGTCGGGATGCGCTTCCCCGGTCACTGAGCCCCCCTGGTATCGCTCGTGAAAACGCCCCGTCAGGCCTGGCCTGACGGGGCGTTTTCGTAGGTGATGCCTGCCTGATGCCGTCCCTGGCTCAGCGACTCAGTGGTTGGGCACGATCAGCACCGGGATCGGGCTGTTGTGCAGCACCTTGCGTGCGGTCGAGCCGATCGCCCCCAGGCCCATCTGGGCGTGGGTGCGGGTGCCGAGCACGATCAGATCGGCCTTTCGGGCAGCGGCCACGCGCAGGATCTCCTCCGAGGGCAGTCCGCTGGCCACCTCCAGTGCCTCGACGATGTCGGCCTCGGCGCTGCACGAGCCGGGGACCTCGGCGCAATACTTGGCCAGGCGCTTGTGGAGGGTGGCGAGCACCTCCTTGAGCACCTGCTGTTCGTGTCGCTTCATGTCCATGTCGGGCAGATAGGCGCCGACCACCGTCTGGCCGGTGTTCCCCATCGGCTCGACCACGTGCAGCATGGTGATGCGTGCGCCGGTGTACTTGGCCAGTGCCACGGCGTTGTGGAACACCGGTCGGGTGTGGGCGCCGAAGTCGGAGGCGTAGAGGATGTGCTGATAGGTCGGCATCTGGTTCGTCATCATTTATAACCCTGCAATTGGTCGATGTACTCCGGCAGGAACAGCGAGATCTGCGGGATATAGGTGATCAACATCAGGAAACCAAGCAGCAGCAGCATCCATGGCAGTACCGCCTTGATGACCCAGCCGATGCTCTCGCCGGTGATGCCGGCGGTGACGAATAGGTTGAGTCCGACCGGCGGTGTGAGCATGCCGATCTCCATGTTGACGACCATGATGATACCGAGATGGATCGGGTCGATCCCGAGCTGCACGGCGATCGGGAACAGGATCGGCGCCATGATCAGCAGGATCGCCGAGGGCTCCATGAAGTTGCCCGCGATCAGCAGCAGGATGTTGACCACCACCAGGAACATCCAGGGCTCGAGGCCCCACTCGACGATCGACTCGGCGATCTGGTGCGGGATGCGCTCGGTGGTCAATACATGGGCGAACAGCATCGCGTTGGCGATGATGAACAACAGCATGATCGAGACCTTGGCCGCGTCCAGCACCACCTTGCGCACCTCGGGGTGGGCGAAGCTGGTGGCCAGTGCCGTGGGCACCTGCCAGGTGTTGCGCCCGAGCATGCGGAAGAAGCCCTCGCCCTGGTAGCGCCAGGGCACGGTCTTGAGCGGGCCCATGTCACGATAGCCGATCACCGCGACGAAGAAGGCGTAGATGGCCGAGACCGCCGCCGCCTCGGTGGGGCTGGCCACGCCGCCGTAGATCGAGCCGAGCACGATCACGATCAGCAGGATCCCGCCAGAGGCGCTGAAGGCGGCACGCGAGACCTCACGGATACCCGGCCAGGGCTGTGAGGGCAGCTTCTTGACGCGGGCGACGATATAGATGGCGATCATCAGGATCAGCCCCATCATCAAGCCGGGGACGAAACCGGCCATGAACATCCGCGCGGCCGAGACCTCGGTGGCTGCGGCATAGACCAGCATCACGATCGAGGGCGGGATGAGGATGCCGAGGGTGCCGGCATTGGTGATGACGCCTGCGGCGAAGGCCTTCGGGTAGCCCGACTTGACCATGCCGGCGATGACGATGGTGCCGATCGCGGCGACGGTCGCCGGTGACGAGCCGGAGACGGCGGCAAACAGCATACAGGCGAGCACCGAGGCCATCGCCAGACCGCCGCGGATGTGTCCGACCACATCGGTGGCGAACCGGATTAGGCGTTTGGCGACCCCGCCGGTCGACAGGAATGCCGAGGAGAGGATGAAGAAGGGGATCGCCAACAGGGTGTAGTGCGCCGAGAGCGCCTCGAACAGCTTGAGTGCGATCGAGGCGAGCGAGTCGTTGGAGAACAGTAGGATGGTGGTGATGCTCGACAGGCCGAGCGCGATGGCGATCGGCATGCCCAGCAGCATGCAGCCGAACAGCAGCAGGAACAGGGTTGCGGTGGTCATTTCTCGGCCACCTCACGCTTGAGCTCTTCGGCCAGGTGCATGCTTTCCTCTGCCTCGTTGGTTTGGTGGAAGCCGGTGGCTCGGCCGGTGATGACGGACCAGAGCAGTTCGAGCAGGCGGATCGAGAGCATCACTAGGCCGATCAGCAGGATGCTGTGGGCGACCCAGGTCTGGATGGCGATGTCCTCGAGCTCGATGCCGATCATCTTCATCTTGGCCAGGTAGACCCAGGCGCCGTAGATGAACAGACCGCAATAGGTGAGCGCGAGCAGGATCGCGACGGTCGAGATCAGCCGCTGGCCGAGCGGCGAGAACAGCCGTACGAAGGCGTCGACCCCGATGTGGGCGCCGACCTTGAGTCCGTAGGAGGCGCCGAACAGGACGAACCAGGCCGACAGGTGCAGAGTGGCCTCCTGCCCCCAGGAGACACCGGTGTTGAAGCCGAATCGCATGACGACCTCGGCGAACACCAGGAGGGTCATCGCCACCAGCAGCAGCGAGATGATGGCCTCCTCGGTCTTGTTGATAAAGCGCAAGAACATGGTCAATGACGCTCGAGTTGGATGAAGGTGATCAGATTGAGGTTAGACACTCGCGCGTCGGTTGGCGCGCGTGTTCATACCGTCGATGAGGCAGTGCGCCCCGCCGGTTGACCGGTGGGGCGCACTGACCGAGGCCGCCGTGGCGGCAGGACGGGCCCGCCGCCGTCGGGCCTCAGTTGCCGCGGTTCGAGGCGTAGGCGGCGTCGATCAGCTCGGCGCCGATCTCATCCTCGAACTGCTTCCACACCGGCTTCATCGCCTGCACCCACTGGGCGCGCTCTTCCGGCGAGAGGGTGATGATTTCGGTGCGCCCGGATTCGACGATCTTCTGACGATCCTCGAGCTCCTTCTCACGCGCAACCTGGTTGCCGTAGGCCACGGCCTCGTCGAGCGCGGCCTTGAGCTCGGCGCGCAGATCGTCGGGCAGGCCGTTCCAGAAGTACGACGAGGTCACCACCAGGTAGTCGAGCAGACCGTGGTTGGACTCGGTGATGTAGGGCTGCACCTCGTAGAACTTCTTGGTGTAGGTGTTCGACCAGGGGCTCTCCTGACCGTCGATGGCCTTGGTCTGGAGCAGGGTGAAGACCTCGGAGAAGGGCTTCTTCAGCGGGGTGGCGTCGAGCGCCTCGAACTGTGCCTCGAGCACCTCGGAGGACATGATGCGGAACTTCAGTCCGGCAGCGTCCTCGGGCACGCGCAGTGGCTCGTTGGAGCTGAACTGCTTGAGACCGCTGTGCAGATAGCCGAGACCAATCAGTCCCTTCTTCTCCATCGAGGACATCAGCCCCTGGCCGGCCTCGCTCTGCTGGAAGCGATCGACCGCATCGAGGTCCTCGAACAGGAAGGGCAGGTCGAAGAGGGCGAGCTTCTTGGTATAGCGACCGAACTTGGAGAGCGCCGGAGCGGCCAGCTGGACGTCGCCGAGCTGCATCGCTTCGAGCACCTTGTCGTCGCCGAACAGCTGCGAGTTGGGATAGACCTCGACGATCACGCGATCGCCCATGCGTTCGGCGACCAGTTCCTGGAACTTCTGCGCCATCAGGCCCTTGGGCGTGTTCTCGGCCACCACGTGGGAGAACTTGATCACAATCGGGTCATCAGCGGCGCTGGCGGTGCCGGTGACCAGGGTGGAAGCGGCGGTGATCGCTGCCAGGGAGAGTGCGGCTAGAGTCGGTTTCATCAGTTCCTCCGCAAGAGGCCCCGTCTTTTTCGATCGGGGGAGTTAGCGGGCCGCCCGCTGGGGCGGCGGTTTTCCACTCACGTGCCGGGGATCCCGGGGTGGGGCGGTGGCGTGTCGTATCGGCAGCGACCGCCCCCCCTGGAAGGTTAGCGCGGCCAGCCTGCTTTGTGCTCGCGCCATCCCTGACTCGGATCCTCATCGCCCGCCTGGGGCGCTGAGGGCCGCCATCTCCCTGATGCTGATGCCTGACGCCAACGACTCCCCATCGGGTCCACTCCGGATCCCCGGACCGAGGCCGACCTTAGCGGTGAGGCCACGGTACTCACGAAAATGGGTGATGTCTCGCCGATCCTGGTGGATCGAACGCATTGTTTAAGCAATTCGTGGGCCAGGTATCTATGGCCTAGGATGATTCACGCAGGGTGTTTCTGGATTTTCGAATATTATTTTTTTCTTTCAGTGGGTTGCGGGGCGTGTGCGAGATAGATCCAGAGGTTAGGGTGGCGCGCTATCCGGTGTCGCGGCACGGTCGTACTCGGGGCGGGGTGTGGATGGGTGGAAATCCACCCATTTGATGTGTCGGCGGGCGGCGGATATCCGCCGATCCGTGCTCATTCCTTGTAGTCGTCCTTGTCGAGTCCGTGCTTCTGCATCTTGTCGTAGAGCGTCTTGCGGGGGATGCCGAGGGTGGTCATGGTGTCCTTGATGCTGCCCTTGCTTGAGGCCAGCGCCTGCACGATCAGGCTGCGCTCGAAGCACTCGACCTGGGCCGGCAGGGTCTGGGGCAGGCCGCTGTCGGGGTCACCGGCGAACAGGGTCTCGAGCGACCAGTCGTACTGCTCGCCGATCAGGACATAGCGCTCGGTGAGGTTGCGCAGCTCACGCACGTTGCCCGGCCAGTCGTGACCGAGCAGGCGACTGATCTGGTCCTGCTCGGGGAAGGGGGCGTCGCGCTGGAAGCGGTCCTGGGCAACGAGCAGGAAGTGATGGAACAGCAGCGGGATGTCCTCGCGGCGCTCGCGCAGTGGTGGGATGTGCAGGGTGAGGACGTTGAGCCGGTAGTAGAGGTCCTCGCGGAAGTCGCCGGCGGTGGCCGCCTCGCGCAGATCGATCTTGGTCGCCGCCACCACGCGGAAGTCGAGCGGGATGAGCTGATTGGAACCGAGCCGCTCGATGGTGCGCTCCTGGAGTACGCGCAGCAGCTGTACCTGGGCCGGGGCGGGCATGCTCTCGATCTCGTCGAGGAACAGGGTGCCCTCGTGGGCGTGCTCGAACTTGCCGATGCGTCGTGCCTTGGCGCCGGTGAAGGCCCCGGCCTCGTGACCGAACAGCTCGCTCTCGATCATGCTCTCGGGGACCGCGCCGCAGTTGACCGGCACGAAGTTGCGGTCGCGGCGGTTGCTGTGTTCGTGCAGCGAGCGCGCCACCAGCTCCTTGCCGGTGCCGGTCTCGCCGAGGATCAGCACGTCGGCGCCGGTATCGGCGATCTGCGAGATGGTCGCACGCAGCCGGCGCATCGCCGGACTGTGCCCGATGATGCGTGGTCCGAGCGCGGTATTGGCCATCAGTTCGATACGCAGGTTGCGGTTCTCCATCACCAGGGCGCGCTTGTCGAGGGCGCGCTGCACGGTATCGAGCAGGCGTTCGGCCGGATAGGGCTTCTCGATGAAGTCATAGGCCCCGGCGCGCATGGCGCTGACCGCGGTGCTGATATCGCCGTGGCCGGTGATCAGGATCACCGGCAGGTCGGGGTCGATGGCATGGGCCCGGGAGAGCAGCTCGAGTCCGTCGATGCCGGGCAGACGGATATCGGTGATTAGCACCCCCGGCCAGTCGCGGCTGAGCAACGGCAGGGCCCGCTCGGCGCGGTCGAACACCTGGGCGTTGAGCCCGGCGAGTTCCAGGGTCTGGCGGTTGGCGGCGCAGATGTGTTGCTCGTCGTCGACGAAGATGACTTGGGGGGATTGACTCATTCGGGGGTCTCCGCAGCCGGCAGGCGTAGCTCGAAACAGGCGCCCTCGGGTGCGGGCTTGGCGACCAGCGCGCCACCCATCTCGGTGGTGATGCGCGAGGAGATCGCCAGCCCCAGCCCGAGTCCGTCGCCTGCGGCCTTGGTGGTGAAGAAGGGTTCGAAGATCACGGCTAGATCCGATTCGGGGATACCGGGCCCGGTGTCACGGACCCAGGTCACGACGGTGTCGCCCTCGCGGCGGGCGTCGATCTCGATACGGCGCTGCTCGGCCTCGGCGATCGCCTGACAGGCGTTGCCGAGCAGATTGACGATGACCTGTTGGAGCAGCACGTCGTTGGCGCGTACCTGCAGGTGTTCGGGGACGTGCGCGACCAGCTCGCCGTGGCAGCGAGCCAGCATCGGCGTGATGATCCGTGTGGCCCCCTCGATCACCGCCGCCAGCGGCAGAGGCGTCAGCTCGCCCGAGGTCTTGCGCGCGAACAGCTTGAACTGGGAGCCGATCTTGGCCATGCGCTCGGTGAGCGCGAGGATCTGCCCGAGGTTGGCCTCGACCTCGGGGTGGCGGCCCTTGGCGAGCAGCAGGCGGCCGTTGTCGGCATAGGTGCGGATCGCCGCTAGCGGTTGGTTAAGCTCGTGGTTGATGCTCGCCGACATCTGCCCGAGGGTGGCGAGCTTGGCCGACTGGATCAGTGCCTGCTGGGTTTCGCGCAGCGCCTGCTCGGCGCGCAGTCGTTCGTCGACCTCGGCGCGTAGCCGGCGGTTGGTGCGGGTGAGTTCTGCGGTGCGGGTGGCCACCCGGGCCTCGAGTTCGAGGTTGATGCGCTCGAGGGTGGCGCGGGCGCGCTCGGTGAGCGCGGCATGGGCGCGGCGGCTACGCTGGCGCTGGAGCAGCAGCGCGACGCCGAGCGCGGTGACTGCGAGCAGCGCGCCGGCGAGCGCGGTCAGCTTGAGGCTGTCGCGCATCACCGCGCCGGTGTCGGAGAGCACATGCACCTGCCAGCCGGCGTGCTGCATGGCGCGAGACTGCAGTAGATAGGACGGTGGTTCGGGCCAGGGCGCGGGGGGGCCGAGTCGGACCAGGGCACCATCGACCGTGGTCTTGCGTACCGAGAGTTCGAGTGGTTCGAGCGTGGCGTCGAGATAACGGTTGCTGGCGCGGATGCGGTGCCTGACCTCGGGGTCGAGCGGGTGCAGGGTGTGGAAGCGTTGTGCAGGTTCGGTGGAGATGAAGATCACCCCGTCGGGGTCGGTGACGAGGAAGATGTGCCCGGACTTGGCCCAGCGACGTTCGGCCTCGGTGACATCGATCTTGACCACCACGGCGCCGAGGATCTCGCGGCCCTCGCGCACTGGATAGGCGAAGTAGTAACCGCGGCGCTTGGAGGTAGTGCCGAGGGCGAAGTAGCGTCCAAGCTCGCCTTCCATGGCGTCGTGGAAGTAAGGGCGGAAGCTGAAGTCGCGACCGACGAAGGGGCGTTCGGCGTTCCAGTTACTCGCGGCGATGGTCAGACCCTCGGCATCCATCAGATAGGTATCAGTGGCATCACTGATGCGGTTGACCGTTTCCAGATAGTGGTTGAGGGCGACGATGCTCTCACGCCCGCCCGGCGCACGCAGGAACTCGGTCAGCCGTGGGTTGGTGGCCAACAGTTCGGGGAGCGGCTCGTACTTGGCCAGGAGCCCCTGGAGGTGGACCACATAGAGATCGAGATCGGTGCGCGCCTGCTCGGCCAGTCGCGCGACTCCGTCGTGATAGGCCCAGCGCGCCAATCCCCAGAGCCCGGCGCAGACGAGCGCGAGCAGCACCAGCCAGGGTAGGTGGCGGGTGAGACGAGCGGGTTGCGGGGGGGCGTGGTCTGCGATCAAGCGCGTCGTCCGGCCTGGGGCCGGGCGCGCCGTCCCGCATGAGGGCGGGCGGCGCCTCGGGCCCCGAGGCGCCGGGGTGGCGGGATCAGGCCGGTCCGGGAACGGCGATGCTGGCACTACCGGCATAGCCGGCGGCACCGGTCCAGTAGCCGTCACACAACCCGGCCGGGGCATACTCGCGCAGTCTGGCCAGGCCCTCGGTCTGGCTCATGGCGCCCCGCAGACAGGCGTCGAATACCGCGATGATCTCGGCGGTGTGATGCGACTGCGGGCTGATGCGCAGCAGGTCGACGCCGAGCGCGGTGACCTCGTCGAGGGCGCCGAGCAGGGTGTGGGTGCTGGCCGACTGGGTCTGGATCCCGTTGAGGGTGAGGAAGGGCTGGCCTTCCTGGGTATCGATGGTGAGCCCGTCGGGGTAGTCGATGCAGCAGAACTGGCAGTCGTCCTTGGCCAGGTCGCGGTTGTAGGCGGTGAAGCAGCGCGCCGAATAGGCCAGTGGCAGTCGGCCGAAGGCGAACAGCTCGCACTCGACACCCTCGGGGCGGGTCTCGATCAGGGCGCGGGCGGTGTCGCGGCCGAGTTCGACCGGCAGCACCCAGCGCTTGAGTCCGTGGCGGGCGAGGAAGGCGAGGGTGCGGTCGTTGTAGAGGTTGATCGAGTGCCCGGCGACGAAGGGGTGGCCGTCGAGGTATTCCAGGGCACCGAGGTCGTTGGCCTCGACCAGGAAGCGACGATCGGAACAAAGCCGCTTGAGGGTCTTGAGTTCGCCGTCGGATTCGATCAGCGCCAGGGTCGAGATCACCGGCTCCTTACCGGCGGCGGCGACGCGTTCGGCCAGCTCCCAGTAGTCTTCGGGACGTAGCAGACGGCGCTTGGAGCAGATGGTTTCGCCGAGGTAGATGGTCGTGACCGGGGTCTCGAGCATTGCGGCGTAGAAATCCATCACCTGTTCGCGCGGCCAGTGATAGAGCAGGGGGCCGAGCGAGAGTCGGGGGCGCTGATTGGGCGTGTGCTGGGCTTGCATGGTATCTGGTGTCAGTGGAGCTGTAGGGATGGAGTGGCCCAGGGGCTGGCGTCTTGCGCCGTCCCCCGGGTCATCCGCGCTGGCCAGACGGCCGGGGCCGCGCGCCCTGCCCCGGTGTGGGCGGCGGGGCGTGCGGCTGGTCCCGATCATCGTTAGTGCCACTGGCGATGGTAGGGGCCGAGCGTGGTCTGGGTCCCCTCGGAGACCTGGGCCAGGGCCTCGCGCCAACTGTCACGTGGGCGAAAGCCCTGGGGGTCGCGTTGGCAGGTATCGATCGCCTCGCGCCACACCCGGGTGACCTGGGTGACGTAGCGGGTGCTGCGCTGGCGTCCCTCGATCTTGATCGCGCTCACCCCGGAGGCGAGGATCTCAGGGAGGATGTCCATGGTGTTGAGGCTGGTCGGCTCCTCGATGGCATAGCGCAATTTGCCCTCGACCTGGTAGCGCCCCTTGCAGATGGTCGGGTAGCCGGCCGGTTCGCCATGACCACGGCGTTCGAGCAGCACCCCGCCGAGGCGGGTGTCCTGACCGGTGGCGGTATCGATCCACTCGACATGGGTCGCCGGCGAGCAGGCCCCGAAGGTGTTGGGCGACTGGCCAGTGGCATAGGAGGAGAGCAGACAACGGCCCTCGACCATCACGCACAGGCTGCCGAAACCGAAGATCTCGACCGGTACGTCGCAGTGCTCGATGAGCTGTCCGACCTGAGCGAGCGAAAGCACGCGCGGCACCACCACGCGCTTGATGCCGAATTGGCGGTGCATGAAGTTGATCGCTGCCGGGTTGGTCGCCGAGCCCTGTACCGAGAGGTGGAGGTTGAGCTGCGGGTGCGTGTTTGCGGCATAGTCGAGCACGCCCATGTCGGCGGCAATCATAGCGTCGACGCCGAGGTCGGCGGCGCGGTCGACCGCCGCGCTCCAACGCTCCCAGCCATTGGGCTGGGCATAGGTGTTGATCGCGACGAAGACCTTGACGTTATGCGCGTGGGCGTAGCGCAGACCCTCGCGGATCTGTTTGTCGCCGAAGTTCAGGCCGGCGAAGTGACGGGCATTGGTATCGTCGCGAAAACCGATGTAGACGGCATTGGCGCCGTTGTCGACGGCGGCCTTCAGCGCCGGTAGGTTGCCGGCGGGACAGACGAGTTCCATGATGGATGGTCTCCAGCGAGTCAAGCAGTACTTGCAAGTTTGCGACAGGACGAGGGCATGATCAGGTCGCCCTGGCGGGTGCCGCGTCGATACAGCTCGCCCTCGATGCCGTTGAGCACGGCCCATTTCTGGCTACACCAGTCGGGGGCGAGCAGGATGTCGCGCGAGGCGGTGCCGGTGACCCGGTGGAAGGTCACCTCGGGCGGGGTGCGCTCGATGATGTCGGCGCAGGTGGTCACATAGTCCTCCAGCGCCAGGGGATGATAGTCGCCACGGCGCCAGTCGATCGCCAGGCGGGTGTGACGGACGACGTGGAGTGCGTGCAGCTTGAGTCCCTCGACGCCAAGCTCGACGACCCGTTCGAGGCTTGCGAGGGCGTGTTCGCGGCCCTCGCCGGGGAGCCCGACGATGAGGTGTGTGCACACCGGGATGCCGCGGCGGTGCGCGGCCTGCACCGCGCGCTGGTAGTCGGCGAAGGTGTGGCCGCGGTTGACGCGCTCGAGGGTACGGTCATTGGCCGACTGCAATCCGAGTTCGAGCCAGATCTCCTTGCCGCGATTGCGGTAGCGGGCGAGCAGGTCGAGGACCGGATCGGGGACGCAGTCGGGCCGGGTGCCGATCGACATGCCGATTACGTCGGGGTGGACGAGGGCGCTGTCATAGCGCTCGCGCAGCGCATCGATCGGGTCATAGGTGTTGGTGTAGGCCTGAAAATAGGCCATGAAGCGGCGCGCCCCGGTGCGTTTGGCAAGCACCGCGCGGCCGGACTCGATCTGAGCGGCGATCGAGGGGGCCTCCTTGGCGTTGGGGCTGAAGGAGACGTTGTTGCAGAAGGTGCAGCCACCACGACCCTTGGTGCCGTCGCGGTTGGGGCAGGTGAAGCCCGCGTTGAGGGCGAGCTTGTGCACCCGCTGACCATAGCGGTTCAGCAGATACTGTCCAAAGGTATTGACGCGATCGCTGAGGATGCGCTGTTGGGCATGAGGCGGGGGCATCCGAGTAAAGCTAACTGTGCTCGATGAATAACCGTTTGATCCAGATCAATGAATTGGCAATCCAGGGTCTGGGGCGAGGGCCGATGGGGATGGCCAGGAGATGGGGTGCGGGCTGAACCCTGACAACTCAGGGGCATGTTCGGGTCAGCTTTGCAGTACCATTTTGGGAGTAGTGCAAGCAAACCCACTTCAAGAACTGGAACTTCATGATAGCCGAATCCCAGCCCCGCATCCGCGAGATCCCCTACAACTACACCTCGTATTCCGACCGCGAAATCGTCATCCGGTTTCTCGGTGAGCCCATGTGGCGTCTGATCGAGTCGCTGCGGGGAAGTCGACGGACCGGACGCTCGGCACGGATGCTGTTCGAGGTCTTGGGCGATATGTGGGTGGTCTCGCGTAATCCCTACCTGCAGGAAGACCTGCTCGAGAACCTCGACCGGCGCCAGCTGTTGCTGCAGGGGATGCGCCACCGACTCGACCAGTTCGAGCAGCGTCTCAACCACAACCAGCGTGCCGCCGAGCTACTGGCCGCTGCGCGTGGCGCGGTCGCGCGGCTCGAGGACTGGTTCGTGCAGGAGCAGGCGCAGCGCGAGCGGTTGCGCAAGGCGCTTGCCGGTATCACCCACCCCGACAACCTCGACTTTGGTGGGCTGGCGCGGGTCTCGCACGCCACCGATGCCACCGATTGGCGCGTCGAGCTGCCCTTCGTGGTGATCTCCCCGGACAGCGAGACCGAGGTCGCCGCCATCGTGCGCGCCTGTATCGATTGCGGGCTGACGCTGATCCCGCGTGGTGGTGGTACCGGCTACACCGGTTCGGCGGTGCCGCTGCACCCGCACACGGCGGTGATCAATACCGAGAAACTCGAGTCGCTCTCGGGGGTCGAGCGGGTCGCGCTGCCCGGGGTCGAGGGCGAGGTGCCGACGGTGCGTTGCGGTGCCGGCGTGGTCACCCGCCGGGTCTCGGACCTGGCCGACAGCAACGGCCTGGCCTTTGCCGTCGACCCGACCTCGCAGGACGCCTCCTGCATTGGCGGCAACATCGCGATGAACGCCGGTGGCAAGAAGGCGGTGCTGTGGGGCACCGCACTCGACAACCTCGCCTCGTGGCGGATGGTCACCCCGGATGCGCAGTGGCTCGAGATCGAGCGGCTCGATCACAACCTTGGGCGTATCCACGATCAGGCGTTGGTGCGCTTCCGCCTCTCGCGCTACGACACCGACGGGCGCACCCCGGTTGGCGAGCCCGAGATCCTGGAGATGCCCGGTGCCTCGTTCCGCAAGGCCGGGCTCGGTAAGGACGTCACCGACAAATTCCTCTCCGGTCTCCCGGGGGTGCAGAAGGAGGGCTGTGACGGGCTGATCACCTCGGCGCGCTTCATCCTCCACCGCATGCCCGACCACGTACGCACGGTGTGCATGGAGTTCTTCGGCACCGATCTCGATCTTGCGGTACCGGCGATCGTCGAGATCAAGGACTACATCGAGTCCTTGCCCGAGGTGCTGGTCGCCGGGCTCGAGCACCTCGACGAGCGCTATGTGCGTGCCGTCGACTACAGCACCAAGGCCTCGCGTCGCGAGTTGCCGAAGATGGTGCTGATCGCCGATCTGGTCAGCGACGACGAGACCGCGCTCGATGCCGCTGCGGCGCGGGTGGTGGAGCTGGTGCAGGCGCGCGATGGCGAGGGCTTCATTGCCGTCAGCCCCGAGGCGCGCAAGCGCTTCTGGCTCGATCGTGCCCGCACTGCGGCGATCTCGCGCCACACCAACGCCTTCAAGATCAACGAGGACGTGGTCATCCCGCTCGACCGGCTCTCCGACTACAGTCGGGGCATCGAGCGCATCAATATCGAGCAGTCGATCCACAACAAGGACGCGATCATGGCGGCCGTGCTCGAGTACCTCAACAGTGGTCTGGAGGAGGCGCGCCGCGCCGGTGACTACGAGGTCTCGGAGGAGGATGTCGCCATCCTCGCGGCCAAGCGCGATGCCGCGCGCGAGGTGCTGGAGACGGCGCGGGCGCGCTGGCGCGCGATCCTCGAACACCTCGACGACTCGGCCGCCGCGCATCTCGAGTGGCTCCACGAGAAGGAGCGCGCGCGAGTGCGTGAGGGCGATACCCTGCTGGCGATGATGCTGCGTCGCGACCTGCGCCAGTCCTATGTCCGCGAGGTCGCCTCACGGCTCAACGAGATCTTCTCCGGCAAGGATCTGGAACGGGTGCGTACCCGCCTAGTCGAGATCCATCGGCGGTTGCGCGACTCGCGGCTGTTCGTGGCGCTGCACATGCACGCCGGTGACGGTAACGTCCACTCCAACATCCCGGTGCACTCCTCGGACTACGTCATGCTCCAGGAGGCCGACGAGGTGGTGGCGCGGATCATGGCCCTTGCCGCCGAACTCGGTGGAGTGATCTCGGGTGAGCACGGTATCGGTCTGACCAAGCTGCAGTATCTGGAGCCCGAGAAGCTCGCCGCCTTCGTCGCCTACAAGGAACAGGTCGATCCGCAGCAGCGCTTCAACCGTGGCAAGCTGATGCCCGGGGCCGGGCTCGAGGGTGCCTACACCCCCTCGTTGCGCCTGGTGCAACAGGAGGCGATCATCCTCGAGGAGACCGAGCTCGGCGCCCTCAACGACGACGTCAAGAACTGCCTGCGTTGTGGCAAGTGCAAGCCCAAGTGCATGACCCATGTGCCGCGCGCCAACCTGCTCTACTCGCCGCGCAACAAGATTCTCGCCACCGGGTTGATCATCGAGGCCTTCCTCTACGAGGAGCAGACCCGGCGCGGGTTGTCATTGCGTCACTTCGATGCGATGAACGATGTCGCCGATCACTGCACCGTGTGTCACAAGTGCCTTGCCCCCTGTCCGGTGAACATCGACTTCGGTGACGTCACCATGCGGTTGCGTCGCATCCTGGTGGCGCGCAAGCGCAATCGCTTCTCGCCCGGGGCCTGGGCGGCGATGCGCTTTCTCAACGTCACCGATCCACGGGCCGTACGACTGCTGCGCACCGCGCTGGCGCGCTGGGGCTTTGCCGGCCTCAACCTCGGGCACCGGGTGGCGCGGGTGCTCGGGCTGACCCGCGCCCCCACCCGTCATCCGGGGATCACCACCGGCAAGCCGAAGGCCGTGGGTCAGGTGGTCGAGTTGGTGGCGCGACCGATCCGGGTGGAACTGCCGAAGCAGACCTTCCGCCAGGCGCTCGGGCTCGAGGACAAGACCCAGATCCCGATCCTGCGTGACCCCAAGATCGCTCCCGAGGACGCCGAGGCGGTGTTCTACTTCCCCGGCTGTGGTTCGGAGCGGCTGTTCTCCGACATCGGTCTGGCGACCCTGGCGATGCTCTGGCGCGGTGGCGCTCAGACCATCCTGCCGCCAGGGTATCTGTGCTGTGGCTATCCGCAACGCGCCGCTGGCCAGGAGGCACGCGGTCAACGCATCACCATGGAGAACCGGGTGCTGTTCCATCGGGTGGCCAATACCCTCAACTACATGGATATCCGTACCGTGGTGGTCTCCTGCGGGACCTGTATGGATCAGCTGCTCAAGTACGAGTTCGAGCGGATCTTCCCGGGCTGCCGGCTGCTCGATATCCACGAGTGGCTGATGGAGAAGGGGATGAGCCTGCAGGGCGTCGACGGGGTCAAGTATCTCTACCACGACCCCTGCCACACCCCGATGAAGACCCATGCGCCACTCAAGGTCGCCTCGAGTCTGATCGGCGATCCGGTGACCCTTTCCGACCGTTGCTGTGGTGAGGCCGGGACGCTGGGTTCGCAGCGTCCTGACATCGCCAACCAGGTGCGTTTCCGCAAGCGTGAGGAACTCGAGGCCGGGATCCGTGCGCTCACCGGAGCCCCCCGTGTCGAGCACGGCGAGGCCAAACTGCTGACCGCCTGCCCGGCCTGTCAGCAGGGGCTGGCGAAGTATCGTGACGAGACCGGTCTCGAGACCGATTACATCGTCGTCGAGATGGCGCGTCGTCTGATCGGCGAGGACTGGCAGCAACGCTTCATCGAGCAGGCCCGCGCCGGCGGCGTCGAGCGCGTACTGCTCTGATCCAGCGGCTATGCCCGGCCGCCAGCCGCCAGTCAGTGTGGTGGGTTGGTGCGCGGCGGCGGGGCGCCGATGAGCCGGCGACTGGCTGCTGGAGGCCGCCTTGGGTGCGGATCAGCCTCTAACGGTCAGCCTCCGGTCGACAGTGGAGGCGCTCGGCGCTCGTGGCCGGCGGGTGACAGCCAGGATGCCCCTTGCCGTCCAATCCCGCCGGTCGCCGGTCGCCGGTCGCCGGTCGCCGGTCGCCGGTCGCCGGTCGCCGGTCGCCGGTCGCTGTCCCCTTTGCGCCCTTCGCGCCTTTGCGGTTCAATCTTTCTGGCCGCTGGCCGCTGGCCGCTGGCCGCTGGCCGCTGGCCGCTGGCCGCTGGCCGCTGGCCGCTGGCCGCTGGCCGCTGGCCGCTGGCCGCTGGCCGCGCAATCTTGAAAGCGTGCGCGAGCGCCGTGTAGCATCGCCCGATACCTCTAGTGTCTGAAGCGGTTGAATTTACTCATGTCGAAGCACAACACCGGGTCGACCCTCGAGTCCAATCAGGCCGCTGGCACCCGGCTCGAGCTGCTGTTGTTCCAGCTCGAACACCAGCAGCTGTTCGGGATCAACGTCTTCAAGGTCAAGGAGGTGATCCCTTACCAGCCGCTAACGCGACCGGCTGGCGCCCATCCGCTGATCAAGGGGATGGCGACGCTGCGCGGGATCACCATGCCGATCATCGATCTGTCGCAGGCAGTCGGCGGTCCGGCGATGGCCGAGCCGGAGCGGGGCTATATCATCATCACCGAGTACAATCGCTCGGTGCACGGCTTCCTGATCCGACGCGTCGAGCGTATCGTCAACACCCAGTGGGATCAGGTCCAGCAGTTGCCCTCGCACCTGGGCAAGAACGTCTATGTCACTGCGGTGACCCTGATCCAGGAGCAGTTGGTCGAGATCCTCGATGTCGAAAAGGTGCTCGATCAGGTGGTCCATGTCAGTACCGACGTCTCCCAGGACCTGAGCCGGCGGATTCACGCCGAGAACCGTCGTGTGTTGGTCGTTGACGACTCGGCGGTGGCGCGCCATCAGATCCAGCGCGCGCTCGAGCAGCTCGGTATCGAGTGCACCCTGCTCACCGACGGTAAGCATGCGATCGACCTGATCCGCCAGATGCAACAAGAGGGTATCGATGTCGCCGAGCATTTCAGCATGGTCGTCTCCGACATCGAGATGCCGGAGATGGACGGCTATCAGCTCACCACCGAGATCCGCAAGGATCCGCGCCTCGCGGAGCTCTATATCCTGCTGCACTCCTCGATCAGCGGGGAGTTCAACGTCGACATGGTGAAGCGCACCGGGGCGAACAAGTTCATCCAGAAGTACAGTCCGGACGACCTGGCCGAGGCGGTGCTCGATCGGCTCGGTCATGGCGCCGTGTCCTGAGGTGTGATCAGGGCCCAGGGGTGTGCTGGGCTCGAAGGGTCGGGGCCGAGTGCTCGCGGGTGCTCGCCCCCTGCATGAGAGAGGGTCCCTTTCAACCATTGAGGAGGCGCTATGCTGGTCGATGACGAACGTCGTAGATTCTTGAGACTGACCGCAGATACCGAGGCCAACGTCAAGCGTCTGAACGACAGCGAGATGCTCTCGGTGCGGATGATCGATCTCAGCCCATCAGGGTGTGCGCTGGTCTGTGATGCCCCCTTCGCCCCGGGTGATCAGCTCGAGGTGGGCATCAGCAGCCCCAGCGAGCGGATTGCCCCCTTGGTCTGTAATGGCCGTGTGGTGCGTGTCGATCGCAACGGCGACCATCATGTCGTCGGTATCGAGTTCACTGCCGACGCCAGTTAACCCGCCCCTTATAGGTCTGGGTCGGTGCCTTCGGGCCCGGCTCGGACCGCTTTCCACGACAATCACCGATGGCGCTCGACCCCGATTGCTTGAGCCGGTTGCGGCTGAACCAGGACCCCTTCGACGAGCGCGCCGGCGAGGCCTTCCTTTACACCGATCTACTGCTCGATCAGCTGCTCGAGTCGGCCGCCGAGGCGGTGCAGGCCCCCGGTGCGGTGCTGGTGCTGAGTGGGCCGGCGGGGAGCGGGCGTACCCTGCAATTGATGCGCCTGCTCGGCATCCTGCCGGGGCGCTTCGAGTTGATGGCCTTCAGGGCGCGCCCCGGGACCTCTCTGGAGATGCTCGAGGCGACCATTCGCGCCCAACTCGGTGCCGACGCTCGCGTGCTGCGCTCGCTCGAGCAGCTGCTCGCGCAGCTGCTACGAACTGGCGCCGACCTCTGTATTGCGATCGACGATGCTCATCACCTCGGACTGGATCTGGTTCACGCCCTGTTGCGGCTGCGCTATGCCTTGCTCGAACAGACCGGTGACGCGCCGCGCCTGGTGTTGGCCGGAGATCCGACCCTGACGCGCATGCCGCTGCAGCTCGAGGCCGATGATCCGGGACGGATCACCCGTCTCGGCCTGCGTCCGCTCAACCGCGAGCAGGTGTGCGCCTATCTGTGCCATCGGCTCGAGGCCGCCGGGTTGGTCAATCCCCTCGGGTTGTTGGGTGATGATGACATCGAGTCACTGCATGCCCGCAGTCAGGGGTGTCCCAAGGCGCTCAACCGGCTTGCCTGCGAATGGTTGAGCGCACGCTGTCGTGATGCCGAGGGCCGTGCGCTCGAGGCCGGGGCGGAGACGACGAGCCGCGCCCCGGCGGCGGCTGAACTGACCCCTGAGGAGCTGATCGCAGAGCGCATCCGAGCGCTGTCGGCGAGTCTCGACGAGGAGCATCGCCCCCCGTCGACCAAGACTGCGGGAGGTCGTGCCGCGAGCGATGGGGCCGCAGCGAGGGCGAGCAGCGACGGCGAGATCGCGGCGCGCTCGTCGGGGCGGGGGCTGTTCGAGTGGCTGCGACGTTTCGGGCGTACGCCGTCGTTGCCGCGCTCAAGCAAGGCCAAGCGCCGCGTCGCGCCGCCCCCGTCGACGCCGATCTGGAACCGGCGTTGGTTCGTGCCGGCGATCGCCGGAGGTGCCGCGCTGGCAATCCTGTTGCCGGTGGTCTTTCAGCTGCAGGGGCAGGATCCACGCCCGCAGCCGTCCTCGAGCCCACGTGATCGTGCCCGTCTGCTGCTCGACTCGGCCGAGGTGGCACCTCCTCCGCGTCCCTCGCTGACCCAGGCACCCGGCGACCTGAGTCGCCCCGAGCCGCCGCTGGTCCGAGCTCCGGCGCCGCGGCCGCCACCGCGCGAGCCGATACCGGCTGCTCGGCAATCGCCGCCAGCCCCCGAGGCGAGGGAGTCGCCACCACCGTTGGTATCCGAGACGCACTCGGAGCCGCCACCTAAGCCGCCGCAACCACGGCGACCGGACCTGAACGCCGATCGCGCCTGGTTGGTGGGGCAGAACCCTAACCGCTACACCATCCAGCTGATCGCTGTCAGCAGCCTGGATGCCGCGCTCGACTACGTAATCCGCAACGGCCTTGAGGGCGTGCGTTTCTTGCCGATTCGCTCGCGTGACCGTGACTTCGTGGTGGTGCTTGCCGGCGCCTTCTCCACTCGCGCTGAGGCCGAGCAGGTCTACCGCGCCCTGCCGGAGGCGGTACGTGCCGATCGGCCTTGGATTCGTGCGGTCGGTTCGGTGCAGGGGTCACTACGATGAGCAAGGCGTATTGCTGGTCGCTGGGTGTAGTGTTGTTTGTGCTGTCGGTGGCGTCCGTGGCAGCACTCGATCCCTGCTCGGCGGGTATGGCGAGGGCAGCGGGTGGGGAGGCGCGGTTCTATCGCGACAGCAGCGGCGCTCATCGGTTGCGGGGGCGGATCGGTCGCACAGCGGTGACCTTCGAGCTGGCGCCCGCGGTCGACACCCTGGTGCTCGGAGAGCGTGAAGCGGCCCGACTCGGGCTGCGCGCTCAGCGCGGGGGGGTGGTGCGCTATCGGGATTCCAGCGGGATTCGGGTGGCGCATAGCCTGGTGCTCGATAGCGTCCAGGTCGGCGACATCGTGCGCGAACGGGTGCGCGCGGTGGTCGTGTCCGGTGAGGATGCGGGGGTGGTCTTGCTCGGACAGAGCTTTCTGCGTGGGCTCGCGCGCTGTCGCGACGCCGGAGCGGTGGTGCTGTATCAGGCGCGGCGTCGATGACGGTGCGCCGATGCGTTGCTATACGCCGAGCGACCTGGGTCGCAGTGTCGGGCCGAATCGATACGGTTTCGTCGCTCAGCAGCTAGACTGAGAATCAGTCGATGTCCGGTGAGCGCCTATGGAGATCCATGCCGGGCTCGGTATGTCGCTTCGTCCGTATCAATCGCCTGGCACCGAATCCGCTGGTGCCGACGCCGCGCACCAGGAAGGAACGGCATCCTCTGCCGGGCGAGAGACCCAGACCGAGGCACATGCCCAGTCCTCAGAACAGCCCCATACCCCTGATGAGCTGCGTCTGATCGAGCAGCTGCGCCAGCGTGATCGCGAGGTCCGCGCGCACGAGCAGGCGCATGTCGCAGCAGGCGGACGCTATGTCACCAGTGGCCCTAGCTACGACTACCAGACGGGGCCTGATGGACGCCAGTACGCAATCGGTGGCGAGGTACAGATCGATACCTCCGAGGAGCGTGACCCAGCGGCCACGCTCGAGAAGGCCGAGGCCTTGCAGCGTGCTGCCCTGGCGCCCGCCGAGCCCTCAGGACAGGACCTGCGGGTGGCGGCACAGGCGCGGGCGATGCAGATCGAGGCCCAGCGCGAGTTGCGCGCACTCGAGCAGGCCGATCAGCAGCTGCGCCAGCTCGATGGAGAGCAGACGGCGTCGCGGGCACGTCAGCAAGGGCAGGAGGTCGACACCGGTGCGGCGGCACCGACTGCACAGGCGCGGCTCGAGCGCCGGATCGCCGGGTTGTTCGCGCCGGCGGTGAGCGGTGAGCGGCTCAATCAGTTCGCCTGAATGTGCAACACCATCGTCACTGCGGGTGCGGTGACGATGGTGAGATGCCGTGTTGGGGAAGGGCCCCGCACCTCTCGAGGTGCGCGGTGTCGGGAGGTCATGCGGTAACGTTGATGTTGCGTCCGACGTTCTCCGGGAGCCCGCGGGTGCTGGAGGGTTCCTGAGGTGCCTGTTGTGGTGTCAGGGTGTTGTCGACCTGCCCGGCAGCCTGTTGCCCCTGGGTATCGAGCGCCTGGTTGAGCGACGCTGCTCCCGCATCGTTTGCACTCTTGCTGCCTGCCATCGTGTTGGTCACGGTGGCGACGCCTGCCATCGATGAGATGTCCATGATCGAGTCCCGTGTTCTGTTGTGTTTGGTTGGCGATGTCGGTTTGGGCAACCGGGCGGTCCGTTGCGTCTGCGCCTGTCCGTCACCGCAAGCGACCGTCGCCGGATCCCCGGCTCTTCCACGGCCATTCCGCGACATCCTCTGTATGACTCGGAGGCGAGCCTCGACGATCATTGCGGTCTACTTAAACTGTAGACCAAGGCGTCTATCCTTGAAGTCGGATAGCGCACAGTCTAGCCGAGGCAGGGGGCCGTGGCTCAGCTTATCGGGTGAGGGCGGGAGGTTGTAGACTCAAGTTCGAGGGATGTCGGTCGTTATCGATGGGGAAGGTGATGCAGACGTTTCTGTATGGGCGCTGTATCAGGTCCCGACGACCACCATCCTGGAGTCGAAGATGCTCGAGCAAGGCCCTCTCTGTGCTCATCCTGTCATGGCGACATCCGCTGCGATGCCGCCACTGCCGCAGTCGTTGATGAGCGGTTTTCGTCCCGCCTTTCGTGATATGCGCAGTGGAGAGGTTCGGTTGTGTCGTACCCTGGAGGGTGCTCTCGCTGAGGCGCACACGCTCGATCATTTACCGCAGGAGTGGGTGCTCGAGTGTGATGGCGGTGGACGTCCCTTGCAGTTGCGCCCGGAGATCCGGGCCGGGTTCCTGCGTGGGATCGATTTCTGGCGACTCGCGGATCTGTTACGGCCTGCGCTCGACGGCTGATCGTTCGGTGAGCCCTGGTCCCCGAGCGTCGCTGACGAGTGCCTGAGGCGCTCGGGGCAAGGGGGTAAGGATGGGTTCAGATAGGCGGCGTCATCCGCGCTTGCCGATGCAGGTCGAGGTCGATCTTTTCCGACCTGGGCACCCGGTGCGCCGGGTGTGGACCAACGACCTCAGCGGTGGTGGCGTGATGATCCTGATCGATGACGTCGATCGTCCTCCGGTCGGCACCTGGGTGCAGTTGCAGGTCGCCGGGACTCTGGGGAGTGGCGAGACGCCCCCCCTGGTCGAGGCGCAGGTCGTGCGCCACCTCGCCGATGGGGTGGCGCTCTCGTTTAGCGGACAGGATGAGGGTGCCGACTGAGATTCCCCTAAAGATCTCACCTTGGCAGCCGTTGTTGTCTCTGGGACGACATCTGCGGTCCGTTCTCGCTGTTGTGACAGACGGACTCGAGCGGGGCGTGCTCGGACTGGGGTCCGCACGCCGATCAGCGCGCGATCCCCCATGGATCCGTCTCGTTCGCGCGCGCATCGGGAGTCGATGTCATGCTTGCCACTCGCACCACCCTGTTCGCAACCGAGCCCTTTCCGATGCGACCAGCCCGGCCGCTGGCCGCCTCCACAACGGCCCCGCTGGGGATCTCCACCCCACCGGCCGATTTGGCCGCTCAGGTTGCCACCCAGGTCAATGCCGACCACGATCTGCAGATCCTGCGTAAGTCGTTCGATCTCACCACTGTTGACCACGCCCCAGCCGACGATCCTCCCAGAGCGATCGATGCGCGGGCGATGCACGGCAAGGGGCGGGTGATGAATGCCCAGGTCAGACTGGCCCAGGAGCAGATCCAGCGCCGTCTGACCGAACTCGAACTCTCTTGGCAGAGCAGTAGTGCGCTGCATATCGACCCCCTACCTCGACTCGATTTTGCTCAATGGCAGGGGTTCAGCATGAGCCTGCAGGTCGACGCCACCGGAGGTGTCATGGTACGCGACCCCTTGGTACTTGATCTCTCGGGTGAGGGCATCCAGACCACCGGGATCGAGGCAGGGGTGAGCTTCGACCTCGACGCCGATGGTCAGGCCGAACAGGTCAGCTTCGCCACTGGCGGGACCTGGGCGCTGGCGCTCGATCGCAACGGTAACGGGCGCATCGATGACGGTCGCGAGCTGTTCGGCGATCAAAACGGTGCCGCCCATGGCTTTGCCGAGCTGGCGCGCTACGATGACAACGGCGACGGTCGCATCGATGCCAATGACGCGGTGTTCAGTTCCCTGCGCCTGCTGCAGATCGGTGCCGACGGGAGCCAGGTGCAGCGCACCCTGGCCGATGCCGCCGTACAGTCGCTGGAGACCGGCTATCAGCATACGCGCAAGGCACTCAACGCCTATGATGTCGTCGCCCAGACCGGTGAATTCGTCCGTGAGGACGGCTCGCGGGGTGAACTCGCCGACGTGCTGCTGGGTTATCAGGCCAAGGCCTGAGGATACCGCTGTCGGCATGCGACACCGTTGACGCGCAGGGATGCTAGACGCGGGTGCGATACTGCTAGACTATGTGCGATCACCGCCTTGTCGACTGCAGGTTGCACTTCATGTCCCAGACGCTCGAGGTCCTCTCGTTGCTTGCCGAGATGGACATCACCAAGGATCTTCCCGAGGCCGCGCGCAAGGATCTTGCCGCGCAGTGTGGCTTTGGTGAGGTCCAGGCCAAGCAACGTATCCGACTGACCGATTCCGGGGGGCAGCGGCTGTTTCTGGTCGATGGGCATTTGGTGCGCCTGGCCGCTGGGGGCGGTGAGCGTTTCCAGAGTTTTCGCGGTCTGAGCGATCCGATCGAGGTCTTCGACGGGGTGACCCGGGGTGAGGCCATGATCGTGACCGAGAGCCCCTGCCTGCTCCTGAAGATCCCTTCGGCGGCCCTGGAGGCGGCGCTCGAGGCCGGTCTCGAGGTCAGCGACATCGAACTCGATGCCACCGAGGGGGAGTTCCTTGCCGAACTCTATGGTCTGATCTCCAACAACCAACTTGAGCTACCGGCCCGGCCCGAGGTTGCACTCAAGATCCAGGATCTTACCAACGACCCCGACTCCGGCATCGTCGAGTTGACCGAGGTCATCCAGAGCGATGGCACCATCGCCGGTGCCCTGTTGCACGCCACCAACAGCCCGCTGTTTCGGGCGACCAAGCAGATCCAGTCGGTGCGTGATGCGGTACTGCGGCTGGGGTTCCGCAACACTCGCATGCTCACCACCAACCTGGCGTTGCGTCAGGCGTTCAAGGCCCGTCACACGGTGACCCGCGAGGCGATGCAGCAGGTCTGGGCCGATGGGGTGCTGTGCTCGGCTTACAGTTATCTGCTGGCCGAGACGCTCGGGTTGTTGCATCGCGAACGCGCGCTGCTCGCAGGGCTGGTTGCCGGTATCGGGGCGGTGCCCATCATCCAGTTCGTCGAGGTCCGTGATCCCGACCCCAGCCCTGAACTCATCGTCTCCCTGGTCGACAAACTCAGTGGCATCACCGGGGTGTTGGTGATCAACTATTGGGGGCTGGGTGAGGATCTGGTGGCGGTGGCCGAGCACTCGCACGATTGGTCTTACACCGCGCCCGAGCCCGATTATGCGAGCATCGCTATCGTCGCCCGCTGGGCGGCATTGCAGAGCGAGGGCAGGCCACACCCGGAGGCGACTCAGGTGCCCGCCTTCGCCACCTTGGGGGTGACCCCACCCGCGCCCGGCGAGCCCATCGGCGAACTGGCCTCGAGCACGGAGACGCTGGAGTCGCTGAAGATGATGTTCGATGTCTGATCCATTCCGCAGGCGCGCTTGTCCCGGCTTGCTGTCCGGCTGCGTTTGCGATCCCGAGGCCGTCTCTGTGATCCGGCACTCGGGGCGACACTGGAGGATTGGCGCGTGTCCGCGATGACCATCGATAGCCTGGTAAAGAACACAGGGCGGCTGCTGGCCATCCCCCGGGTGGTGGGCGAGGTGATGAAGCTGCTCGACGATGCCGACAGCCCGCAGCGCGAGATCGCTGCTCGGCTGGAGCAGGACCCGGGGCTGGTGGCGATCCTGCTGCGGCTGGCCAACAGCCCGGCGTTCGCCCCGGCGCGCACGGTCGATTCGGTCGAGCGCGCCTTGGCGTTGCTCGGGCGCGAACACGTGCGGCGGCTGGTGATCGCCGGGGCGGTGACCCAGGCATCGGATCGGCTGCCGGTGCAGAACCTGTTGCCGCTAGAGGTCTTCTGGCACCACTCTGCCTACTGTGCGGTGATCGCGCGGCTGCTGGCGGAGGATCGTTCACGGGCCCTGGCCGGTACCGTGTTCCTCGGTGGGTTGCTCCATGACCTCGGCCAGCTAGTGCTGTTTTCCGAGGTGCCAGAGGAGGCCCATCGTGCCTTCCTCAGCAGTCTCGACGCCCCTAACGAAACCTCGCCACAGGCCGCTGAGCAGGCCGAACTCGGCTTCGACCATGCCGAACTCGGTGGCGCCCTGGCCGAGTGCTGGGGGCTACCCGAGTCGCTGTGCGCCTGTCTGCGCTATCATCACGCCCCCCTGGAGGCGCCCGCCGAGCACTTCGAGGCGGTTGCCATCGTCCATATCGCCAATACCGGCGCGCATCTCGCTGAACTCGACTCGCGCGATTGGAATGATGCCCCGCCGGTCGTCGTCGCAGTCTGGGAGCGGCTTGGCATCACCCCGGAGCGTTTGTTGGCGGTGATCGACGAGGCCCAGTACCAGGTCAGCGCGGTCGAGGCATTGCGCGATCCCGGCAGCTGATCCGACTCAGGGGCTCGCGGCGACATCGAGCCCGGTCGGGGCCAGCAGCCGGTCCTCGAAGTTGGTCAGCACACTGAACTCGACCCGACGCGAGGCGATCGGGTCCTCGTGTCCGGTGGCGTCGAGCACCAGCCGTGACGAGGACAGTCCCACCGCGGCCACCCGATACCTGAACCACTGCTCGTGACGCAGCGCCTCGAGCCCGTAGGCGAAGCGCAGCACCGCGCGGGTGCGCTCCTGACTGAGTTCCATGTTGGCGAAATAGGCCTCCAGCGGGCTGCTGCCCGGCGCCCACTCGCTGGAGGTGTGGCCCTCGATGCGGATCTCGCGGATCACCGCGCTGAAGGGGCGCAGCCGCGCGACATAGCGTGGTAGGAAATCGCTGAGGATGGCCTCAAATTCCGGCTTGATCCGTGCCGAGTTAAGGTCAAAGAGCACGTCTGGTTCGCGAAAGCGCAGTGTCAGGGTGTCGCGTTCGAGTTCGGCATGCCAGCGCGGCAGGTCGTCGATGAACTCGTCTTCGAGTGCGAGATAGATCGCCTGGCGCAGTTCCGCGGCGGTGGTGCGTACCTCGGTCTCGACCTCGTGGGCACGCTCGATCTGCACCATGTGTAGGAGAGCGAGGAAGAGGAAGATCATCATCAGCGAGGCCATCAGGTCGGAGACCACCAGCCAGTGGCTGTCTCCCTCGTGCTGCCGGCGCCGCCCCGGGAGTCGTTGCGACACCGTACTCATGCCCTTGCCTCCGCGGTCAGGGCCGCACCGCGCGTGGGCGTGGCCTGGGCGATGCGCCGTTGTGCCTCGAGCGCCGAGAGCACCGCGTTCTCGATGTTCTCGAGCATCGCCTTGAGTCGCGAGTCCATTGCCGGGAAGGCCTCCTTGGCGCGGTCACGCAACTCGGCGATACCGCTGAGTAGCGCCTCGAGTTCCATGGTCTCGCGCCTCAACCCGGCCATGGTCGTCTCCTGGTCCTCGACATGACGCGAGATCTGCATTGCCTGGTGGGTGAGGGCCTCGAGCGCGGTCTGTGACTGGCCGACGGCGCCGACGGCGTGGTCGAGCTGATCGCCGAGCACCTGCATGTGCTGGCGATACTGCTCCTGCCATTGCAGCAGCTTGCCCACCGAGTCGTCGAGTCGGCGGAAGTTCTCGCCGAACTGCACCCCGAGCTTGTCATTGAAGTCGCGGATCGCGCCCTCGAGGGCCTCGATGAGCTGGCGTGAGCCCATCTCGCCGAGCCGGCGGGCGAAGTCATCGAGCTGGCCGAGCAGCTGAGCGTGGTGGGACTCGAGGGTCTGGATCAGGTCGGTGTCGAGCCGTTCCAGCCGCTGCTCGAGGGCGCGGGTGGCGGCGAGTTGAGCGCGCGCGCCCTCGGTCTGGTGCTCGCCGAGTGCGATCAGTCGCTCGAGCGCCGCCAGCTGTGCCTGCCCGGCATTGGCGCCGGTCTCGGTCGGTTGGGTCGTCTCCGCGTTGTCGGTCCCGAGCAAGAGGACCAGGCGCAGGATGGCGCCGAAGAGGATGCCGATGATACTGGTGACGAAGGCGAGCTTGAGCCCGTCGAGCAGCACCGGGATGCTGTACTCGATGTCGCGCACATCGAACTCCAGCAATCCGATGGCGATGCCGAGAAAGGTCCCGAGGATCCCCAGGGTGGTCAGCAGCGTGGGTGCGCCACGATAGAATTCCTCGCCCCGCCCCCGGCCGATCGCCGCCAGCGCCGCACCGAAGAGGGCGAGCAGCAGCAGGGTGAAGGCACCGATCACCGCCATCGCGTTGAGCTGGTGAAGGGCGGAGAGTACGCCGAGTGCGATCGATTCGAGCATGGTTGGGTGTCCGTCGGTTAGCGGGTTCGGGCCATTGGGCCAGGGTCTGGAGACTGTGAAGCACGAAATGCGCCATTCGCACTGGGTCGGGTCAGGCCTGGGGGCGGGGCAGAGCGTCAAGAAGGTGGCGTTTTGGTGGGGGTAACGCGACCGGGTGTCGCGATGACGACGCCGCTGCTTACTCGGTGCCGATCTCGAGGGTCTCGTTCTCGAAGGCGGCTTCGGCTGCATCCAGGCTCATCACCACGATACTGATACGACGGTTGACCGGGGCCTTGGGGTCGTCGGGCTCGAGCGGGGCGCTTGAGCCCAGGCCGACGATGCGTCCGACCTGCGACTCGGCCATGCCGCCGTCGATCAACGCTCGCCGCGCGGCGTTGGCACGATCGCTCGACAGCTCCCAGTTGGTGTAGTCGGGGCTGGTATAGGGACGGGCATCGGTGTGGCCGGTGATGGCGGTGGGGTTGGGTACCGTCTCGATCATGGCGCCGATCTCGCCGAGGATGGCGGCGGCGTGCGGGAGCAAGCGTGCGCTGCCGAGGTCGAACATCGGTCGGTTCTCGCGATCGATGATCTGGATGCGCAATCCCTCGGGGACTACGTCGACCAGCAACTGCTCTTGATAGGGGGCGAGAGCGGCGCTGTCGTCGATCGCCTCCTGCAGGCTGAGGCGCAGGGCCTCGAGCCGTGCGGCGTCGAGCTGGCGGGCCAGGGCCTGGAGTTGGGCCGGGGTCATGCCCTCGGGTTGGATCGCGAAACCGCCGCCGAAGTCGATGATCGACGGGGCGTTGCCGGTTCCCTCACCGGCCGGGACGGTGAGCACCGGGCTGCCGGGCTCGAACAGGGTCGGGTCCTGGAAGTAGCTGGCGATCGCTGCGCGTTGTGGGTCGTCGGTGGCATTGAGGATCCACAGGAGCAGGAAGAAGGCCATCATCGCGGTGGCGAAGTCGGCATAGGCGATCTTCCAGGCGCCACCGTGATGTCCCCCCTTGCGGATCACCTTGCGGACGATGATCGGTTGTCTCTTGGACTCGAGCGACATCCTCGCCTACCTCGCGCGTCCGCCACGGAGATGGCGTTCGAGTTCGGCGAAGCTCGGGCGCAGGCTGTCGTGCATCGACTTGCGTCCGAACTCGACGGCGATCTGGGGGCTGTAGCCCTGGACGTTAGCGAGAATGCAGGCCTTGATGCAGGTGAGAAACTGCAGCTCTTCCTCGGCGCGGTGCTCCATCGCGGTAGCGATCGGGCCGATGAACCCATAGGCGATCAAGACCCCGAGAAAGGTCCCGACGAGGGCTGCGGCGACTAGTGCGCCGATCTCTTCGAGCGCCCCGCCGAGAGCGCTCATGGTCTTCACGATGCCGAGGACCGCTGCGACGATGCCGAAGGCGGGCAGGGCATCGGCGCTACGCTGCACCGCGTGTGCCGCCGCGGTGCGTGATTCGTGATGGGCGCTGAGATCGACCTCCATCAACGCATCGAGTTCGAAGGGGTTCATGCCGCCGCTGACCACCAGGCGCATGTAGTCGGAGATGAACTCGAGCGCGTGAGGGTGCTGGAGGAGTCGAGGATGGGCGCGAAACAGGGGGCTGTGGCGCGGCTCCTCGATATCGGCCTCGACCCCCATCAGGCCGTCCTTGCGGATCTTGCCGAAGAGTTTGAACATCAGCGCCAGCAGGTCGAGATAGTCGGCCCGGGTATAACGCGGCCCGCGCAGAAGCTGTGGCAGGGCGGTTAGGGTCTCGACGATGGTCGTGCGTGGGTTGGCGATGATGAAGGCGCCGAGTGCCGCGCCACAGATGATCACGATCTCATAGGGCTGCCAGATCGCCAGCAGGTTGCCGCCGTGAGCAGCAAAGCCACCGAGTACGGCAGCGAGGGTGATCAGTGCGCCGAGTAGTAGCTTCATCGCCCCCCCCCTGTCTCGTCGGCTGCGGTGTGAGGCGGCTGCCGCAGTGGTGCGACTGGGCCGCTGGGGTTGTCGCCGGACTGGGTGCGGGCGAATAATTCGAGCCCTGGGTGGCGGGCGCAATGCGCCTTGCGGCAGGGGGCGAGCGGGGGGCTGATGCCACGATGAAGCAGGACTGGATAGGGCGATTGAGTGCTAGCGCGGACCCGGCTCGGCTGCCAGTGCTGGCGCACGCTCGGCAGCGGCTGGCGGCCCTGCTCGCCGCCGCCGAGCCTCCCTCGCGCCAGCACCTGGCGGCGGTCTTGCTGGACGATCCGGCGCTGGCGCTGCAGGTCCTGCAACGGGCCAATGCCGTTCCCCATCGCCATTTCCGCGCCGAGGTCACCACCCTCGAGGATGCCGTGCACATGCTCGGTACGAGCGAGATCGCGGCGCTCGTCGAGCGTGCCGTTGAGGCCGAGCGAACGCTGACCGGGGAGCGTCTTCGTGCCTATCGTCACGCTTCGGCACGGGCGGCGCTGGCCGGGGCCTTGGCCGCTGATTGGGCGGCTAGTGATCGCGACATGTTTCCCGCCGAGGTGGCCGCTGCGGCGCTTTTGCACAACCTCGGTGAGCTGTTCTTGCTCGCCGTCGGTGATCGGCGAATTGGGCGTTATCTGCAGCTCGTCTATCTCCATCACGTCTTGCCGCACGAGGCCGATTATGTCGCGCTCAGCGACAGTCTGGGAAGCCTGGGCCATCGTCTCGCCTGTCAGTGGTGTTTACCCGAGATGGTGCGCGAGACGATGCGCCCACACAATGCAACCTATCAGCGCGCGCTGGGGGTGATGCTCGCGACCCAGGTGGCGCGTGACGCCTGCTCGGGGTGGCAGCACCCTCTGCTGGGGCGGGACCTATGGTTGGCGAGCGAGCAACTGGGACTTTCCCCGGAGTCGCTGGCCACGCGCGTCAATCGGGTCATCATACAGGTACTCGGGCGCCTGCCGGTTCTTGCCGAGACCGCGCTGACAACGCTACCGTCGCCGGCGGCAGCGCCAGCGGTCTGGGGGCTGCGCGCGCCCTATCGGGCCCCCTTCTGTCTGGCCCCGCGTGCCGACGAGCTGGCGCTGTGTCGATGTCGGCTCGAACAGGCCGACGCCGAGGACGACTCGCACCTGATCGCGACCCTGTTGCGTGGGTTGCATCGTGGCCTCGGGCTCAATCGGGTCGCCTTCTTCGCCTGTGACCCCAGGGAGCAGCGGTTGCGTCCGCGGTTGTTCGTGGGCTCGGAGTTCGAGCCTGGTTTCAACCAAGGGGGCGGACAACAACGGGTGCAGGTGCTGCTGGAAGGGTTGCTCGAGGCGCCTGGTGTGGTTCGGGTCGGCGAGGGTGGTGCCTGGCCGTTGCCCGATGCGTTGGCCGAATGGCTCGGGGTCGGTGCCTTCCTGGTGATGCCGCTGCGTCGCCGGATGGTTACGCTGGGCCTGGTCTATGGGGATCGCCGTAGTGCGTGCTGCGCGCTCGATCGGCAGGTGGAGTCGGGGTTTGCGGCCATGGTCACGGCCACAGCGGCAGCCTTGGCACGGCAGTCGCTCGACCTCAGTCGAACTCATCGACCTCCCGGGCGTCCCAAGTCGCCTTGATCTCGAGGATGCGATCGAGTGATTCGTTGAAGCGCTCGATCAGCTCGGGGTCGAAATGATGCCCGGACTCGGCGTTGAGGGTCTCGACCACGCGCTCGACGGGCCAGGGTTCCTTGTAGGGACGGCGCATGCTCAACGCATCGAAGACATCGGCGACGGCGACGATGCGTGCCGACTGCGGGATTGCGGTGCCGGCGAGGCCGTCGGGGTAACCGCTGCCGTCCCAGCGCTCATGGTGGTGCAGCGCGATCTCGGCGGCGAGCTTGAAGATGCGGGCCTCGCTGCGAGCGAGGATGTCGTGCCCGATCTGGGCGTGGGTCTTCATCACCGCCCACTCGGTGGCATCGAGCTTGGCCGGTTTCTGCAGGATGGCGTCGGGGATACCCATCTTGCCGGTGTCGTGCATCGGGGCGGCAAGCTTCATCAGTGCCACCTCGTCCGGGGGCCAGCCGCAGGCCTCGGCGAGCAGGGTTGAGTAGTCGGCCATGCGCCAGATGTGGACGCCGGTATCATTGTCGCGGAAGTGTCCGGCACGTGCCAGCATGTCGATGGCGTCGCGCTGGCTGCGTTCGAGGTCGGTGGCGCGCACCAGTGAGAGGTGGGTGCGTACCCGCGCCTTGAGGACCAGCGGCGAGATCGGCTTAGTGATGAAGTCCACCCCGCCGGCCTCGAAGGCCTCGTTCTCATCGATTTCGTCGGAACGCGAGGTGATGAAGAGCACGGGGATCTGAGCCCCGGCAGGTGTGGCCTTGAGACGACGGCAGACCTCGTAGCCGTCCATGTCTGGCATCTGTACGTCGAGCAGCAGCATCGCCGGCTGGTGTTTGGCCACCGCCGCCAGTGCCTCCTGACCATTGCGTGCGAACGCTAGCCGATAGTCCTGGCCGAGAATCTCGTCGATCAGGCCAAGGTTGCTCGGCTCGTCGTCGACCACCAGCAGCTTGCCGTGTTGCATGCTTGATCACCCGTCTAGCGTCATGTCCAGTGTCTCGGCGAGGCGTCGGGTCGCCTGCTCGGCGGCGCGGAAGTCGAAGTCCTCGATACAGGCACGGATTGGACTCAATTGTGCTGCCGTGATCCGTTGTTGCAGACGCTCGAGCAAGGGACGCACCAGGGCCGGTTCGTCCTGATCGAGTGCGATGAGCAGTTCGCTCAGCAGCGGCTCGATCTCCTCGCGTGTTGCGGTGAACTCCGGGGCTGGCGGTGGCGCCGGTTGCTGGTCGAGATAGGCCGTGATTGCCTCCTGGCTGGACTGCAGGGTATGCGCCAGGGCCTCGATGGCTGCCGCTGTCTCGTCTGCCTGCTGTGCCCGTAGTCGGGTCTCCAGCGCTGCGGCTACGCGCTGCAACGCCTTGAGACCGAGGTTTGCCGCCGCGCCCTTGATCTTGTGCGCCAGTGCTGCGGCAGCCGGTGTCTCGCCGGTCGTAGTGAGACGCTGCAGCGTTTGGGACAGATCGGTGTACTGCTCGGCGAAACGCCGTAGATTGCTGTTGTAGGTCTTGGTGTCGCGCCAGCGGGTCATGGCATCGGCGAGGTCGAGCAAGGGGACGGCCCCAGTGTCATGGTGTGAGGGCGACGGTGGCACGATTCCCTGGCCGTTCGTCGGCTCACGTCCGGTATGGCTGCGGATGGTGGCGATCATCTGATCGACATCGAAGGGTTTGGAGAGGAAATCGTTCATACCAGCGGCGAGTGCGGCCTCGCGTTGCGGCTGAAAGGCCCCGGCGGTGAGTGCAATCACCGGCAGCTGGGGCAAGGCGAGTCGTTCGCGCAGCTCATGGGTCGCCATGTAGCCGTCCATGACCGGCATCTGGATGTCCATCAGCACCAGGTCGACCCGCTCGGGGTCCTGCTCGACCCACTCGACCGCCTCGCGTCCATCGCTGGCCTCGTGGATCTTGGCGCCTTCGCGCTCGAGGATGCTGCGTGCGACCTCGCGGTTGATCTCGCTGTCATCGACCACCAGCAGCCTCAGCCCCTTGAGGCGTGGTTCCTGTGCCGGAGGGGCGGGAGCGGGTCTCGGCGCTGTCGCTTGGTCCGGGGATGGCACCTGTTGCTCGAGTTGTTGCATGGCGTTGTAGAGGGCTGAGGGGGTGATCGGTTTGTGGATGAGCGCGTCGATTCGTGCTGAGAGGCCTGGGTCGAGGCCATAGGCCGTGGCCATGATCACGCGTGGCATTCGAGCGGCGCCGAGCATGTCGCGGGCGCGTTGCACGGTCTCGATGCCGTCCATCTCCGGCATTCGCCAGTCGATCAGGAGCAGGTCGAAGGGGTGCGGTCCGTGTTGGCGTTCGCGCAGGATCCTGAGCGCCTCCTCTCCCGAGCCGGCGGTCTCGGTGCTCCAACCGAGATCCTTGGCGCAGGCGTTGAGTGTGGTGCGTGCCGCCTCGTTGTCGTCGACCACCAGGACGTTGAGCTTGGGCAACGCCGGGCGCTGTGTCAGTGGGGGGGCGGGCTCGTAGGGGAGGGTGAACCAGAATTCACTGCCCTGACCGACGCTGCTAGTCGCCCCCAGGGTGCCGCCCATCGCCTCGACCAACCGGCGGCAGATCGCCAGTCCCAGGCCGCTGCCGCCGAAGCGTCGGGTGGTCGAGGTGTCGGCCTGGGTGAAGGCCTGGAAGATGGCCTGCAGCTTGTCCGGGGCGATGCCGATACCGGTGTCCTTGACGCTGAAGTGTAGCCGCGGGTGATCGCGTTCGAGGTCATCACCGCCGACCCGTACCACCACCTGTCCCTGCTCGGTGAACTTGAGGGCATTGGAGACCAGGTTGGTGAGCACCTGCTGTAGCCTCAGCGCATCACCGTAGAGGGTATCGACTCCACTCGGGGGGACGCCGACGATCAGCTCGACGCGATGATCGCCGGTCTCCGGGGCCATGATGGTGGCGATGTTCTCGAGGACTTCGCCGAGACGGAAGGGGGTGTGTTCGAGTTCGAGTCGACCGGCCTCGATCTTGGAGAAGTCGAGGATGTCGTTGATCAGGGTCAGCAGGGCGCGCCCTGAGCTATGGATCTTGGTGAGCAGGCGGTGTTGCTCCTCATCGAGCGCGGTCTGTTCGAGCAGGTAGGCCAGGCCGAGCACGGCATTGATCGGGGTGCGGATCTCGTGGCTCATGTTGGCGAGGAAGTCACTCTTGGCCTTGGTGGCCCCCTCGGCCTGACGGACCGCCTCGCGCAGGCGCTCGTTGAGTGAGAGCAACTCGTGGGTACGTTGCCCGACCTTGAGTTCGAGTTGACGGTTGGCGTCGATCAACGCCTGCTCGGCCTTGAACTTGTCGGTCACATCACGGTTGATGCCGACCATCTGCTGGGGGCGCCCGTGTTCGTCACGCTCGATCAGTGCGGCCGAATGAAGGTGGCGGACCTCGCCGTTGGCGCGCTGGATGCGGAAGTTGAGCTCGCCGAGCTCCTCACCGAGGAGGTGACGCCGAAGCCGTTCCTCGACATAGTTGCGATCGAGTGGATGGATGCGCGAGAGCCAGAAGGTGTAATCAAGGGTGTCGACCTCGTCGCGTGCGTGCTCGATCCCGTAGATGGCGAACATGCTCTGGTCCCAGGTCAATCGGTTGTCGCAGAGCTGCCATTCCCAGATCCCGATCCTGGCCGCGTCGAGCGCCAGGCGCATGCGCGAGAGAGTGGAGCGCAATTGGCTCTCGAGCCGGTGATAGTCACTGAGATCGCGGACGATATAGGACAACCCGATGATCCGTCGCGCGCCATCGTGTACCGGCGAGATGGTGGTCGCCAGCTCGATGAGGCTACCGTCGCGATGGCGGTGCTGGATGCCGAAACGCCGGACCGTACGCCCGGCGCGTACCTGTCTGAGTCCAGCCTGCCAGGCCTCGGCCTCGCCCTTGGCGTCGAGCACTGGTGGCTCGCGCCCGATCATCTCCGCGGCACGATAGCCGAACAAGCGTTCTGCGGCCGGGTTCCAGCTGACGACCCGGCCATCGAGTCCCTGGCCGATGATGGCATCGTCGGTCGACTCGATGATGGCGGCGAGTCGACTGCGCGACTCGGCCGCCTGCAGCCGCTTGCGGGTGTTGTCGAGATAGATCCACAGCAGCCCCGAGAGCAGCACCGAGAACAGGGTGATCAGGCCGGCGACATGATGCGGGTTGCGTAGGTTGAGGTTGGTGACGAAGGCCGGCAGTGCCTTGATCTCGATCAACCAGCGCCGTCCGTAGAGTTCGATGACGTGGCGCTCGATCAGGGTGTCGATCACCGGCGTGGTGCTGCCCGGCGAGCTGTAGAAGGTCTCGTGTTGGTCACTGACGTCGAGATCACCGAGGGTGAGACAGAACTCGCCGCCCCGGAAGTCGAAATCGGCCAGAACCTCGTCGATCACCAACGGGGTATAGGCCCAGCCGACGACGGTTGCCGACTCCTGGACGGCGTCCCGTGGATCGAGCGTCAATGGCGGTTGGTAAACCGCCAGCAGCAACAGGAATGAGCGCAATCGCTTGCCACTGGCCTGGACCAGGGTGATGGGTGCGGTCAGGGTCGGTTGGCCACTGTGCATGGCGGCAACCGCTGCCCGGCGTCGGCTGGGTTCGGAGGCGATATCGAGCCCGACCGCTTCGCGATTGTGCTCGAGCGGTTCGATGATCTGGATCACGAAGCGCTCACCGTCGTGGGCGGCGATCTGGTGGATGTCGAAGTCGGGACGTCCATCACGGCGGACACGCTCGATAAAGGTCGCCGTCTGGCTGGCGGGAACGCGGCTGATATAGCCGAAGCCGCGTGATCCCGGAAACTCGCGCTGGTGCTCGCGCGAGGTCATGTAGCGCTGAAACTCGGCGAGCCGGATCTGATCGCCGCCGGCGCTGATGATAGCGCCTCGCGCGCTGCGCACGCCGTATTCGTAGATCTGCATCCGTTCCTTGAGTTGATCGACGACGCGCTCGGCAAGAAAGGTGAAGCGCTCGCGCTTGGTCGCCGCGTTCTCGGCGCCGATCTGGGCATCGACCACCGCGGCGAGCGCCAATCCGGCGGCGAGCAGCAGCGAGGGGAGATGCAGCGGAACGGTGGCGACGAACTGAGGGAGTCGCGAGATGGTCATGAGCTCAGGTGTGCGTGTGCGACGCGTACTGTGGGCTCAGTGCATGACGAGATCGCGAGGCGCGTTGCCAGGATCTCGGAGAGGAGCGGGTGTGGTTCGACGTCATCGGTTCCTCCGCGAGCCGCTGGGGCTGTCCTTGACGGGGTCCTGCCGTTCCTGCAGGGAAAAATCGTTTGCGGCACCGCGTCAGTGTGCTGGTGCCGGCTCACGGGTCGATCGTGAAGGTGTCGATCGATGGTCGCGGACGCGCCTACCGTGACCGGCGTCGGCCATCGACCCATTGACCGATGGTGGCGACGGTTGGATTGGCTTCAAGCGCCATCGGATGGCCCCGGCGGAAGGGGCCTCCCGGTCCGACCAGCGTCGGGGTGACGGGGTAGACCGGGTGGGTGCGGATCAGTCCTCGGCGCGGTTGCTCCGGTCGCGGAAGGCCAGGGCATCGGCCAGGGCCGAGATGGTGGGCAGCTGGGCGCCGTGGTGTTCAGCCTCGCGCAGGGGGCGTCGATACATGTATTCGAGTTCGAGCGGACGTTTGGCGAGATAGTCCAAGCGCATGCTCGGGGCGTAGGGGGTCATCTGCTCGGTGAAGTGCATCAGCCGCTCGAGGAAGCCCGGGGCAAAGGGGTGGCCGCAGGCGTTGGCGCCGAGTGCGACCTCGGCCATCAAACGCTCGGCCAGTCGCCGGGCGTCGGGGTCGGCGATGATCCGGTCGGTGTTGGCGTCGAGCAGGACCGAGAGGCCATTGAAGGGGATGTTCCAGCCGAGTTTGCGCCAGCGTGCCTGGTGCAGATCGGGCAGGGACTCGACCTCGACGTCCCCGGCCGAGAAGGCCTGCATCAGCGCGGGGAGGCAGTCGCGGTCGGCCTCGTCGAAGGGGGCGAAACTCACCGTGCCGTAGTCGAGGTGGACGATGTGTCCGGGCCCGACCTTGTTCGAGCACAGATAACACATCCCTGCGATCACCCGTGCCTCGGGGAAGGCGGCGGCCAGCTCGTCCTCCATGGTCAGGCCGTTTTGCAGGTTGAGGATGATGGTTCCGGGACGGATCAGGGGGCGCAGCAGCGCTGGCAACCGCTGGTTCTGGATGGTCTTGAGCGCGACACAGACCACGTCGCTCGGGGGGATGGCGTCGCTGTCGCGATAAACCTCGACCGGGTCGAGATGGAGATCGCCGAGGGGCGAGTCGACGCGCAGTCCGTCGCGGGCGATGGTCGCCGCGTCGCTGCGGGCGATGAAGCGCACGGTGGCGCCTGCCGCTTGCAGGCGCGCCCCGTAGAAACCGCCGAGTGCGCCGGTGCCGAGAATGGTGAAGCTGAGATCAGTCGATGCGGTCATGTCTTGCTGGTGGTGCGTTCGGGGACGCACGGGGTGGATTGCAACGCTTCAGTATACGTCAGCTCACCGTTGTCCGTGTCGAGCGTCAGCGTCGTCGGTTGCTGACGCCGGATGGAGGAAACGGGACCCGGGTCGCGGCATGTACCGCTCGGCTAGATTAGGCTGAACCACAGGAACCAAGCGATGGAGTCTGGCTCCGCTGAGCCGCCTCTGGCGGTCTCTCGGTACCATGACCGTCTCATCCCCTCCCGGTGTTTGCGGCAGGCGACGGACTGACCTCGTGCGCGCATCGATCAAGCTGTGGAGTTCGATCGTGACCTACTTCTACCAATCCTTCGGCGTCATCCCCGCTTGGGCCTTCGCATCCGGTTGGATGCTCGGTCTGTGCTCACCGGCGGCCTATCGTTGGGTTCCGAGTGCCTTGGGGATGAGCGATGGCGAGCGCGCGACTGCAGCGCTCGGCGCGAGTGCCTCGCGGCGACGAGCCGGTGAGCGCTCGGTGAGCACTCGCCCGAGTAGCCGTACCCGTCGCAACAGCCGTGGCGATGCCACGCTGCGCGCCGCTTCCTGAGCTGTGCCGGTCCGTGATGCCACCCCCTCTGGATCATCACGGGCCTGAGTGTCGCGCGTCGTTTCCCTGCCCGTGTTCTCGGTCGTCTGGCGTACCGTTTCGCCCCTGTCTTCTGTGCCGTCGATGAGGCGGTCGCATCCCCTTCGACACCCGTGTGCCCTATCGGCGGCGACCCCAGGTGTGCCGCTCAGCAGACCTTGATCTCCAGTTGCTCGCCGGAGTCGGGGTCGGCCAGGTGCACGGCACAGGCGATGCAGGGGTCGAACGAGTGGATGGTGCGCAGGATCTCCACCGGCTGTCTGGGGTCGACCAGCTGGTGGTTGTGCTCTAGCGCCGCCTCGTAGGCGCCGGGTTGTTCCGCAGCGTCGCGGGGGCCAGCGTTCCAGGTCGAGGGCACCACCGCCTGATAGTTCTCGATCCGACCGTCGCGGATCACGATCCAGTGGCCGAGTGCGCCGCGCGGGGCCTCCATGTAACCGGCGCCGCGCGCCTCGCGCGGCCAGGTCTCGGGGTCCCAGGTGCGGGCGTCGAAGGTGCGGGTGTCGCCGGCGCGAATGTTGTCGATCAGGTCGCGATACCAGTCGTCCATGGCGTCGACCAAGAGGCGGGTCTCGAGCGCGCGCGCGGCGGTGCGCCCGAGCGTCGAGTAGAGCGCGGTGAGTGGCAGCTCGAGTTGGCGCAGCGCCTGGCCGACCAGCTCGCGGGTCTGCTCGTGACCGCGGGCGTAGAGGAGCAGCACCCGCGCCAGCGGGCCGACCTCGACCGCGTGGCCCTTCCAGCGCGGCGACTTCATCCACGAATAGCCGTCGGCGACGTCGAGCTGGGTATAGGGCGGTCGCACCCCGCCGCGCCCGTCGTAGTCGAGCCGGGTCTCGCCGGCATAGGGGTGCAGGCCTTGATCCTTGCCGCCGGGATAGTCGTACCAGGCGTGGGCGACGAACTCCTGGATCTGCTCGGGATCGTCGAGATCGATCTCGTGGACGGTGTCGAGGTCGCGCCCGAGGATCACCCCGCGCGGGAACAGGAGGCCCTCAGGGCTCAGCGTCTCGCCGCTGGGCAGGTCGCCGTAGCAGAGGAAGTTGCCGAGTCCCTCGCCGCGCTCGGCCCAGTCCTTGTAGAAGCCGGCGATGGCCAGGGTGTCGGGGAGATAGACCTGCTCGACGAAGGTGCGCATGCGCGCGATGATCGCGGCCACCTCGGCCAGTCGGCTGGCGTCGAGCGCCGAGTCGGAGTCGAGGTCGATGGGGCAGGGCACGCCGCCGACGACGAAGTTCGGGTGCGGGTTCTTGCCGCCGAAGATGGCGTGCAGCCGTGAGGCGTCGCGCTGCCAGGCGAGCGCCTCGAGATAGTGCGCCACCGCCATCAGGTTGGCCTCCGGTGGCAGCCGATAGGCCGGGTGCCCCCAGTAGCCGTTGGCGAAGATGCCGAGCTGGCCGGACTCGACGAAGCCGCGCAGCCGCTTGCGCACCTCGCTGAAGTAACCCGGCGAGGACTTCGGCCAGGGGCTGATCGTCTGGGCCAGGGTCGAGGTCGCCGCCGGGTCGGCCTCGAGCGCCGAGACCACGTCCACCCAGTCGAGGGCGTGGAGGTGGTAGAAGTGCATCACGTGGTCGTGGATGTACTGCGCGCCGATCATCAGGTTGCGGATGCGCTGGGCGTTGAGCGGCGGGGTGATGCCGAGCGCGTCCTCGACCGCGCGCACCGAGGCGATGCCGTGGACCAGGGTGCAGACGCCGCAGATGCGCTGGGCGAAGGCCCAGGCCTCGCGCGGGTCGCGACCGCGCAGGATGGTCTCGATGCCGCGCACCGAGGTGCCCGAGCTGTAGGCGCGGGCGATGCGGTCACCGGACAGCTCGGCCTCGATGCGCAGGTGCCCCTCGATGCGGGTGACGGGGTCGACGACGACACGTTGACTCATGGAACTGGCTCTCCTGCTGCTGGCCGGCTCTCCCGGCCTGGCTCATGCGCGGGTTGGCTCAGGCCGGCTGGCCGGACTCGGTGCCCGGTTCGGGCTCGGCGGCCGGTCGCTCGACCAGGTGCTCGGCGATCATCTCGGTCAGCCCGACCACCGGGATGTCCATGTTGAACTCCTCGAGCCCCTCCTCGAGCTGGGTGCGGCAGGTGGCGCACATGGTCACCATGCGCTCGGGCTCGACCGCCTCGATCTGCGCCTTCTTGCGCTTGAAGGCGGCGAGCTTCAGCGGCTCGGCGCGCTCGTTGGAGCTGACCCCGCCGCCGGCCCCGCAACACCACTGGAAGCGCCCGTGCTCGTCGAGGTCGACGAAGTGCTCCGCCACCAGGTCCATCAGCGCGCGCTGCTCGCCGATCACCCCGCTCTTGCGTGCGAGGTTGCAGGGGTCGTGCATCGACAGCCGGTCTGCCTCCTTGCCCTCGGTGTGCAGCCGCCCGTCGCGGCGCAGCTCGTCGAGCACCTCGATGATGTGGAAGACGCGGAAGGGGTAGGGACGCCCGATCAGATTCGGGCCCTCCCAGCGGATCGCGGTGAAGGCGTGACCGCACTCGGGGCTGATCACCCGGCTCACCCCGAGCGCCGAGGCTGCGACCACCACGCGCTCGACGAGCTCGGCGGCGATGTCCTTGCTGCCGATCTGGATGCCGGCGTTGGTGGCCTCGAAACACTGGGTGGAGAGCGTCCAGCGCACCCCGGCGTGATCGAAGATGCGGGTGATCGCCTCGAGGTACTCGGGGAAGTTGATGATCTCCATCGACGAGAGCATCACCAGGTACTCGGCGCCGGCGCGATCGACCGGCACCGTCAGCCCGGTGCTGCGCTCGACGTGCTGGATCTGCACCGCCAGCGTCTTCCACTGCAGCCCCATCGGGCTGCCGGTGCGGATCGCCCGCACCGAGGCGGCAACCAGTCCCTCCGGGGCATGCCCGGACTGCACCATGCCCTCGCGGGTCTTGCGGATCATGTAGACGAGATCGTTGCCCACCGGGCAGACCATGGAACAGCGCCCGCACAGGCTGCAGCTGTCGTAGACCAGCGGTTCCCACTCGGCGAGCATGGCATCGCTGACCTCTTGCCCCAGTCCCAGCCAGCGCTTGATCCGTCCCCACAGGGTGAACTCCGCCTCCCATACCCGTCGTAGCGGTTCGAGCTTGAGGATCGGGGTGTAGCGCGGGTCGCCGGTCTCCAGATAGAAGGGGCAGGACTGGGCGCAGAGCCCGCAGCGCACGCAGCTCGAGAAGAAGGCCGCCACCGGGGCGTCGATCTCGGCGCGCAGCGCCGCCAGTCCACGTTCGAGAGAGAGTTCGCTCATGACCGCACCCCCTTGCGGCCGAAGGCCGCGCCGTTGTACCAGCGCGCGAAGACGGTGGTGAAGATATGGGTGAGCTTGGTGAAGGGCAGACAGATCAGCAGCAGCTCGGCGCTGAGGATGTGCATGCCGAGCGCCAGCGGATAGGGATCGACCAGCCGGTGATAGGCGAGATAGCCGGTCAGCACCACGGCGAAGGTCAGTGCCCACACCAGATAGTCCTGGGGGATGCTGATCCGGCGCTTGACCGGATGGAGCAGACGGTGGAGCAGTGCGGCGACCAGCCCGGCCAGGGTGATGGCGGTGAGCAGGTCGATCACCGGGTTGGGCAGGGTCGGCCAGGAGACGCCGAAGACCCCGGCGACCAGCTCCACATGCGGCACGGAGAGCAGCAGCACGATGATGAAGCCGAGGTGCCAGATCCAGCCGACCAGCACGTCGAAGGGTGCGCGCCTGAAGGTGCCGGGGTCGGGGATGGTGCGGGTGAAGACGGTGCGCAGCCCCGGCAGCCACTCGCCGGCGCGCGCCTCGGCATGGTTGGTGGCGCGCCCGAGCAGCAGGATCTCGAACAGCCGCGCCAGCATCCCCACGGCGAAGATGCCGAGTGCGATCTGGAACATCGGCCCCTTGGTCCACAGCAGGAATTCCATCGCGCCGTTCATAGCCTCTTCTCCAGCGCCTCGACGGTGACCGGTTCGCGCTGCTGCTGCTCGTGGCGGGTGAAGCGCCTGGCGGCCAGCGCGGTGCCGGCGCCGAGCGCGGCCCCGGCGGCGCCGGCACCGAGCAGCGCCTCAGCGTTCACCCGTGGCGGTACCGAGACGGCCTGGTAGAAGCCGCCGGCGTCCCAGAAGGCCGGCTCCGAGCAACCCAGGCAGGGGTGCCCGGCCTCGATCGGCCAGCTGGTGGCGCCGTTCCAGCGCTGGGTGGCGCAGGCGTTGTAGGTGGTCGGACCCTTGCAGCCGAGCCGGTAGAGACACCAGCCCTGGCGCGCGCCCTCGTCGTCGAAGGACTCGGCGAACAGGCCCTGGTCGTAGAAGGGACGACGATAGCAGCGGTCGTGGATCGACTCGCCGAAGAAGGCCAGCGGTCGGCGGTAGGCGTCGAGCTCGGGCAGCCGGCCGAAGGTCAGGTAATGCGCCAGCACCCCGGTGATCGCCATCGGGATCGGCGGACAGCCGGAGATGTTGACGATCGGCTTGTCGTCGACCAGCTCCATCACCGCGCGCGCGCCGGTGGGGTTGGGCGCGGCGCGCGGCAGCCCGCCGAAGGCGGCGCAGGTGCCCACCGCGATCACCGCCGCGGCGTGCTCCACGGTCTCCATCAGGATCGCGTGGTTGCTGTGCCCGGCGACAGTGGAATAGCCGGGGTTGGCCTCCGGGCCGGGGATGGAGCCGTCGACCACCACTAGATAGGCCCCGGCGTTGTCGCGCATCGCCTGCAGTCGTGCGGCCTCGGCCGCCTCGCCCGAGGCCGCCTGCAGGGTGTGGTGGTAGTCGAGCGAGATCGCCTCGAAGATCAGCCCCTCGAGGGTCGGGGCATGGCTGCGGGTGAGCGACTCGGTGCAGCCGGTGCACTCCTGGAAGGAGAGCCAGATCACCGAGGGGCGGCGCGCCGCCTCCAACGCCTCGGCGATCCTCGGGATCAGGCTCGGCGGCAGCGCCATCAGCGAGGCGGTGGCGGCGCAGAACTTGAGAAAACCACGCCGCGAGACCCCTTGGGCACGCAGCTGCTCGGCGAGTGTCTGGGTGGCGGCCATGATCCCTCCTCGTGGCGTCAGGACGGTGGAGACGGGTCGCCCGCGCCGGCCAGCCCGGCGTCGAGGCGCTGCAGACCGGCGTTGAGCGTGGCCCGATCGGTGCGCAGGATCTGCGGTACGGAGGCGATCTCGAGATGCAGTGCGAGCCGTTGGTCGTCGGCGTCGCGGTAGTCGACGACCCACACCCCGGGGGTGGCCGACTCGTGGATCCGGGTCGGTCCCATGGCATCGATCCGTGCCTCGACCTCACCGCGACCGATGAAGGCCAGCAGCTGATCGATCAGCGTGGTGTTGAGCGGCAGGGCATGGAGGTCGATGCGGTGTTCGCTGCCCTCGTCGATGAGTCGGGCGAGCGCGTAGCGCACCTCATGGAGCAGCGGGACCAGTGGTCCGGGTAGGGGGGGGAGAGCGTCCGTGTCCGTGTCCCCGACGGGGGCGATGGATTCCAGCGTGGGCATGTCGCTCACCTCGGACTGACCTTGGCTAGGGAGTCTAGGTGCTTTGTGTGCGACCTGAATTGATTTGGCGCAGCTATTTTAGAAAGTTAGCAACCTCCTATATTCTCGGGGTTTTTCTAGTAGATCGTCTGCCCCAGCGCCTCAGCAGGGCGTGGATCGCGGCCGTGACCGCGGGCAGCGCGGCCTCGACCGGTGGACTCAGGTGCTCGCCCCAGTCGACCCGCTCGGGCGCGACCGTCACCAATGCGCGTGGTTGCGGCAGGCTGCCGGTGAGTCGGGCGATGTCGAGCAGATCGGCCAAGCCGACCTCGTGTACGCTCCTGGCGTGAGCGCGTAGATGCGCGTCCAGCACCGCGTCCTCGAATACCCGGAGGGTGCCGGGTGGCTCGCCCAGTGCGGCGGCATCGACCACGATCAGGCGGGCGCAGGCGGCGATGTCGGTGGCTAGGGTGAAGCCCAGGGTACCGCCGTCGAGACAGCGAAAGGGCGCGTTCGGACCGGAGTCGACCTCGAACCAGCGGATCAGGCGTGGGCCGAGGCCCTCGTCACTGAGCAGCAGGTTGCCGATGCCGAGGATCAGGGTGTCGGGCTCGGATGGGGCCTGGTGCATGGTCTGGGTCCATCCTGTAATTGGATGTGGGCGCGCCGGGCTGGAGGGACGGCCTCGGGTCGTCGGGAGAGGGCATGATGTGTTTCGGGATACCGATGCGAATCCGCGCGATCGACGGCCTGATCGCGCACTGCGAGGCCAAGGGCGTGGAGCGACAGGCCAGCCTGCTGATGCTGGCGCACGAGTCGCTCGTCGTCGGTGACTACGTGGTGGTCCACCTGGGGCACGCGATCGAGCGGGTCGACCCCGATACCGCCGCCGAGGCCTGGCGTCTCTACGACGAGATGCTGGTGGCAGGGCGGGTGTAGCGGCACGCTTCAGCCCTGGGCGGTGCCGGCGAGCGCGTACTGCGCCTCGACCTCGGCCGACTCCGAGCGCGTATCGTCCTCCATCATCGCGCAGTTGACCGCCATACGCGCCTGCACCGCCGCCTTCCAGGCCGGGTTGCGGGCATCGCGACGTACGTCCTCGGGGGCGAGCGCGGCGCTGGCGGCGGCGGCGACGAAGTGCTCGGCCTGGGCCATCCAGTCGGTGTCCTTGCCACAGTCGGTATAGGTGCGGGTGGCGTGCGCCTTGGCGATGCGGAAGGCCTCGGCGAGCGCCTCCGGCGGGCTTGTCGGGTCGACCCCGATGGCGATTGCCTGATGGACACGGGCGTCGCCGCACAGTGCGCCGACGCGCTCGGCGAAGCGGCAGCCGAGGACGCGTCGCTGGCGATACGAGAGCGCGTCGAGCGCGGCGCGGAGGTCCTGATCGGTCTCGATACGGATGGCCATGGTCGGCTCCTCGCGTTGGCGGGTCAGGGACCGCTGAGATCGCGTCAAGAGTATCAGCAAATGATCATATTGCCAGCCGCCAAGAGTGCGTGAACCGCAAAGACACAAAGGACGCGAAGGGGGGAAGCCGCCAGCTGTCAGCGTCCTGTGGTGCGCGTCCTCGACGGCAGCGCAGATGGCTACAGTGCTTTACGACCAGCTGGCGCTGAGCACGTATTCTTGGCGCTACCGATGGCAGGTGAGCCACTCTGGCTGGTCAGCTGGAAACGCTGATTCCCTTTGCACCCATCGTGTCTTTGCGGTTCGATCATTCCCATGACATCGCTCGCTTCGCGGTTCGCGGACGGCGTGCGAGGATAGGGACAGTGACCGGGGGGCCCCGGTCGCGGGTGTCTTCCTCCCCGTCTGGAATCGAGTCTATGAACAGAACCGTCTTCTTCGTCTCCGAGAGCACCGGCATCACCGCCGAGACCCTGGGGCACAGCCTGCTGTCGCAGTTCGACACCATCGACTTCGAGCAGGTCTACATGCCCTACATCAACACCGAGATGCGTGCCAAGGCGCTCACCCAGCGCATGCAAGAGGCGGCCGAGCGTGATGGGGTACGTCCGATCGTCTTTGCCACCATGCTCAACGACGAGATTCGCGACGTCCTCAAGACTGGCAACTGCTTCTACATGGAGCTGTTCGAGGGCTTCGTCGAGCCGCTTTCGGCCGAACTCGGGGTCTCACCGAGTCGCGAGTCCGGGCGCAGCCATGCCATCACCCGGCCGAACTTCTACACCAAACGGATCGAGGCGATCAATTTCGCCATGGCCAACGACGACGGCGTGCGCCCAGATAATTTCAACCGTGCCGATGTCGTGCTCCTCGGCGTCTCGCGCTCGGGCAAGACCCCGATTTGTCTCTATCTGGCGATGCACTACGGGCTGCGCGCGGCCAACTACCCGATCACCGAGGAGGACTTCGAGCACGGTGACGTGCCCAAGCAGGTGTGGGACTGTCGTGACAAGCTGTTTGCGCTGATCATCGATCCGCAGCGACTGCAGCTCATTCGTGAGGAGCGTCGTCCTGGTAGCCCCTATGCCTCGATGACCAGATGCCAACAGGATCTGCGCCACGCACAACAGATCTTTCGCCGGTTGCAGGTACCGGTGATCAACACCACCAGCCAGTCGATCGAAGAGGTCTCGGCGCAGATCATCAAGACCTTCAAGGAGAATCAGGACCGACAGCTGGCCCTGCGGGTACGCTGAGCGACCGTGACCCGGTGTCGGTGTCATCGGGCGACGCAGAATAAGCAATTCGGCATATATTGATTTTAAAGTGATCGCTGCGGTCTCAGGGTTTTCCCCGCCCCCTGGCGGGGCGGTTGCGATCCTGTTTTTTGGCACTGATAATGCTGTAGTTTTAGCGTCACGATGTGGCGGTGGCGAGGGAGAGGCAATCGCGGATGAAGATCGGAATTCCTCTGGAGCGACGTCCCGGCGAGGCCCGTGTGGCCTCGACCCCGGAGGTGGTACGTAAGCTGGTGGCCAAGGGCCTGGAGGTCTGGGTCGAGCAGGGTGCCGGCGCGCGTGCCGGTTACCCCGATGCAGACTACGCCGAGGCCGGTGCGACCCTGGGGCCGCGCGAGTCGGTCTATGACGCCGACCTGGTGCTCAAGGTGCGTCGCCCCGAGCCCGAGGAGGTCGAGCTGATGCGCCGCGGCGCGCGTTATCTCGGTTTCCTGGAGGGCTGCGGCGAGGACGCGTTGTTGGCGGCGATGCAGGCGCGCGAGCTGCTGGTCTTTCCGCTGGAGCGGATGCCGCGTACCTCGCGTGCGCAGTCGATGGACGCGCTCTCCTCGCAGAGCAGCATCGCCGGCTATCGCGCCACCCTCGAGGCGGCGAGCCGCTATGGGCGCTTCTTCCCGATGATGATGACCTCGGCCGGCTCGGCCAAGCCGGCGCGGGTGGTGGTGCTCGGCGCCGGGGTCGCGGGCCTGCAGGCGATCGCCACCGCACGGCGGCTCGGCGCCGATGTCCACGCCTATGACGTGCGTCCCGAGACCCACGAACAGATCCGCTCGCTCGGTGCGCGCCCGATCGAACTCGATCTCGGTGAGAGCGGCGCGGGCGAGGGTGGCTATGCCCGCGAACTCTCCGACGAGGCCAAGGCCCGCCAGCAGGCCGCGCTCGCCGATGAGCTGGCGCGCGCCCAGGTGATCATCACCACCGCCCAGATCCCCTGTCGCCATGCCCCGGAGCTGATCCCGGAGACGGTGGTCGAGCGCATGCGCCCCGGTTCGGTGATCGTCGACCTGGCCGCCGCCAGTGGCGGCAACTGCCCGCTCACCGTCGCCGACGAGGTCGTCGAGCGGCACGGCGTCACCCTGGTCGGGCTGACCAACTACCCGGCGCTGCTTGCAGCCGACGCCAGCGCCTTCTACGCGCGTAACCTCGCCAACCTGCTCGAGCTGATGATCGAGACCGGGGCGTCCGGACCCCAGCTCAGGGACCCGGCGGACGACGAGATCACCGCCGCGATGGTGGCGTGCGCCGACTGAGCGCGCGCCCGCCATCCGTCCACCCATTGCCAACGGAGAGACTCATGCCGGAGTTGCTCGACCCAACGATCATCGCGCTCTACGTCTTTATCCTCGCCTGCTTCATCGGTTACTGGGTGGTGTGGGGCGTGACCCCCTCGCTGCACACCCCACTGGTGGCGCTCACCAACGCCATCTCCGGCATCGTGCTGATCGGCGCGCTGCTGGTCGCCGGTGACCCCGACGCCGGGCTGCTGACCCAGTTGCTCGGTTTCCTCGCGGTGCTGCTCGCCTCGATCAACGTCTTCGGCGGTTTCCTGGTGACGCACCGTATGCTCTCCATGTTCAAGAAGAAGCGATAGGGACGGCATTGCGATGGAGCTTTCAGTCAATCATCAGGCGTTGGCCTATCTGGCCGCGGCCGTCCTCTTCATCCTCGGGCTCAAGGGACTGACCCACCCGGCCACGGCGCGGCGCGGCAACCTCTACGCCATGCTCGGCATGGTGATCGCCATCGCCGCGACCCTGCTCGGCGCTCAGGTGCAGTCCTACGGCTTCATCATCGCCGGCATCGCCATCGGTGCGGTGATCGGCGCGGTGGTCGCGGTGCGTATCCAGATGACCGCGATGCCGCAGTTGGTCGCGGCGCTGCACAGCTTCGTCGGTATGGCCGCAGTGCTGGTCGGCATCGGCACCTTCCTCGAGCGCAGTGCCAGCGGCGGGCTCGACGCCCTGCTGATGAGCGAGATCTCGGCCGGGGTGGTGATCGGCGCGATCACCTTCACCGGCTCGGTGATCGCCTTCGGCAAGCTCCAGGGGCTAATCGGCGGCGCTCCGGTGCGCTTTGCCGGGCAGCACCTGCTCAACGCCCTGATCGCGCTGGCGACGGTGGCGCTGGCGGTGCATTTCGCGCTCACCGGCAGCCTGCTCTCGCTGTTGCTGATGACCCTGCTCGCGCTGCTACTCGGTCTTACCCTGATTATCCCCATCGGCGGCGCCGACATGCCGGTGATCATCTCGATGCTCAACAGCTACTCCGGCTGGGCGGCGGCGGCCACCGGCTTCACCCTGCACAACAACCTGCTGATCATCGTCGGCGCGCTGGTCGGCTGCTCCGGGGCCATCCTCTCCTACATCATGTGCCGGGCGATGAACCGCTCGATCATCAATGTCATCTTCGGTGGTTTCGGTAGCAGCGGGGGCGGTGGCGAGAGCGCTGGCGCTCAGGCCGCCGAGCGCGGGGTCAAGTCGGCGGCGGTCGAGGACGCCGTCTACTGGATGGAGGACGCCGCGCGGGTGATCGTGGTGCCTGGCTACGGCATGGCTGTCGCCCAGGCCCAGCACGCGCTCAAGGAGCTGATGCAGCAGCTCGAGGGTCGCGGGGTGGAGGTGCGTTTCGCCATCCACCCGGTCGCCGGGCGGATGCCGGGGCACATGAACGTGCTGCTCGCCGAGGCCGACATCCCCTACGACAACGTCCAGGAGATGGACGAGATCAACCCCGACTTCCCCGGCACCGATGTGGTGCTGGTGGTCGGCGCCAACGACGTGGTCAACCCCGCCGCGCGCGAGGACGCCTCCAGCCCGATCTACGGCATGCCAATCCTCGAGGCCGGGCGCGCGCGCCAGGTCTACTTCCTCAAACGCTCGATGCGCCCCGGCTACTCCGGCGTCGACAACCTGCTCTTCTACCAGGACAACACCTCGCTGATCTTCGGCGACGCCAAGGACACCATCGAGGCGATCAACGCCGCGCTCAAGGGCGGGGGGCACTGAGGCCCCGGCAGGGCTGCCCGGATCCGGTGCTGGGTCCGGCTGCCCTGCTCGGGCCGGTTCGGGCTGATCCGGCTCGTCTCACTGCCCGATGGCAGGGGGAGTGTCGACCGCTTGTGTCTCTGCTTCGGTCTTGTTCGTCTCGGGTGCCCCGAGCCCAGGTCCTCGACTGCAGCCGCCGATCCCGAGCGGCTATGCTGTGCGCTCACGGGGCGGGGTGCGCAGCCTGTTGATCCCGTCCCCTTCGATGTCGCGCGCCCTGGCGCAGCGACCGCGAGACGAGAACGAAGATGAATCAAGATTACGTCAACAAGACCGTGGTGCTGTTGCTGGCGCTGGGGATCTCGGCGCTGTTCCTGACGATGATCCAGCCCTTTCTGATGGCGCTGTTCCTCGCCGGGCTGTTCAGCGCGCTGGCCAGGCCGCTGTTTCTGAGGTTGCAGTCGCGTTTTTCCGGGCGGCGTCATCTGGCCTCGATGACGACCCTGCTGATCATGGCGGTGGTGGTACTGATCCCGCTCGGGGTGTTGTTCTGGGTGTTGCTGGCGCAGGCGCTTGATGTCAGCTCTGCCATCGGCGAGTGGTTCAAGGGCTCGCTGCAGGACCCCGGGGTGCTCGCCGACCATCTGCACCGTCTGCCCTTCTACGATCAGCTGGTGGTCTACGAAGACGAGATCCTCGGCCAGCTCGGTAGCGCCACCACTGCGCTCAGCAGGCTGTTGGTCGAGTGGGTCTCCGGGGTGACGCTGGGGACGGCGAACTTCGTCTTCATGACCTTTGTGCTGCTCTACAGCATGTATTTCCTGCAGATGGACGGCCCCAAGCTGATCGAGCGCATCCTCTACTACCTGCCGCTCAAGACCAGCGACGAGCGGGTGATGCTGGAGAAGTTCACCTCGGTGACCCGCGCTACGCTCAAGGGCTCGCTGCTGATCGGGTTGTTGCAGGGGACGCTCGCGGGGATCGCCTTCGCCGTCGCCGGTATCGACAACGCGGTGTTCTGGGGCACGGTGATGGCGGTGCTGTCGGTGATCCCCAATGTCGGCGCGGCGCTGGTGTGGGCGCCGGCGGTGGCGATCCTGGTGGTGCAGGGCGAGGTGGTGACCGGGGTGACGCTGGGGCTGTTCTGCGGGTTGGTCGTCGGCTCGCTCGACAACCTGCTGCGCCCGGTGCTGGTCGGCAAGGACACCAAGATGCACGAGCTGATGATCTTCTTCGGCACCCTCGGCGGCATCTTCATGTTCGGTCTGGCCGGGATCTTCATCGGCCCGGTGGTGGCCTCCTTGTTCATCTCGATCTGGGAGATGTACGGGATCGAGTTCGCCGAGGTGCTGCCCGATGTCGAGGAGGTGCTCGACGGCATCGACCTGATCGAGGAGCCGCCGACCGCCCCCGAACCCGCGCCGAGCGAGGCGGGCGGCGATCAGGACGACCCCGGACGGCGCTGAGCGGGCACGAAAAAACCCCGGCCGCCGTGGCGCTCCGGGGTTCATTGCGACCGGCGCCGCAGCGCCGGTGCGGGGTCGACCTCAGAGGGTCTTGGCCTGCTCGGCCAGGTAGAGCCAGGTGTCGATCACGGTGTCGGGGTTGAGCGAGATGCTGCTGATCCCCTGCTTGAGCAGCCAGTCGGCGAAGTCCTTGTGGTCCGACGGGCCCTGGCCGCAGATGCCGACGTACTTGCCCTTGGCGCGGCAGGCGGCGATCGACATGGCGAGCATCTTCTTCACCGCCGGGTCGCGCTCGTCAAAGTAGTCGGCGACCAGGCCGGAGTCGCGGTCGAGCCCCAGGGTGAGCTGGGTCATGTCGTTGGAGCCGATCGAGAAGCCGTCGAAGTACTCGAGGAACTCGTCGGCCAGCACCGCGTTGGAGGGCAGCTCGCACATCATGATCAGGCGCAGCCCGTTCTTGCCGCGCTCCAGACCCTGGGCGGCGAGCGCCTCGCTGACCGCCTTGGCCTGACCGAGGGTGCGCACGAACGGGATCATGATCTCGACATTGGTCAGGCCCATGTCGTCACGCACCCGCTTGAGCGCCTCGCACTCCAGCTCGAAGCACTCGCGGAAGTGATCGGCGACGTAGCGCCCGGCGCCACGGAAGCCGATCATCGGATTCTCTTCCTCGGGCTCGTAGCGCGGACCGGCGATGAGGTTGGCGTACTCGTTGGACTTGAAGTCCGACATGCGCACGATCACCGAGTTGGGCGCGAAGGCCGCAGCGAGGGTGGAGATGCCCTCGGCGAGCTTGGCGACGTAGAACTCGCGCGGGCTGTCGTAGGCGGCGATGCGCGGGGCGATCTGGGCGCGCAGCTCCTCGGGCAGCTGGTCGTACTCGAGCAGCGCCTTGGGGTGGATGCCGATCATGTTGTTGATGATGAACTCGAGTCGCGCCAGACCGATACCCGCGTTGGGGGTAGCGGCGAAGGCGAAGGCCCGATCGGGGTTGCCGACGTTCATCATGATCTTGACCGGGATCTCGGGCATGGCCGAGAGTTCAACACGCTTGTGCTCGAAGTCGAGCTTGCCGTCGTAGATGAAGCCGGTGTCGCCCTCAGCACAGCTGACGGTGACCGCCTGACCGTCCTTGACCACCTCGGTGGCGTTGTTGCAGCCGACCACCGCCGGGACACCCAGCTCGCGGGCGATGATGGCGGCGTGGCAGGTGCGCCCGCCACGGTTGGTGACGATGGCCGCAGCGCGCTTCATCACCGGTTCCCAGTCGGGGTCGGTCATGTCGGTGATGAGCACATCACCGGGCTCGACGCGGTGCATGTCGGCGATGCTGTTGACGATCTTGGCAGCACCCGCACCGATGCGGTTGCCGATGCTGCGCCCGGTGGTGAGCACTTCACCCTTCTCTTGCAGGGTGTAGCGCTCGATGACGTTGCCCGAGCGGCTCTGCACCGTCTCGGGACGGGCCTGGACGACGTAGAGACGACCGTCGATGCCGTCCTTCGCCCACTCGATGTCCATCGGGCGACCGTAGTGGCGCTCGATCAGCATCGCCTGCTTGGCCAACGCCTCGACCTCGGCATCGCTGATGCTAAAGCGCAGCTGCTCGGCCTCGGGCACCGGCTCGGTGCGCACCAGCTGGTCGCTGTCGGCGTCGTTGTAGACCATGCGCACGGCCTTGTCGCCGACACTGCGGCGCAGGATCGCCGGGCGACCGGCCTCGAGCGTGGGTTTGTGGACGTAGAACTCGTCGGGGTTGACCGCGCCCTGGACCACCATCTCGCCGAGCCCGTAGCTGGCGGTGATGAACACCGCGTCGCGGAAGCCGGACTCGGTGTCGAGGGTGAACATCACGCCGGAGGCGGCGAGGTCACTGCGCACCATGCGCTGGATACCGGCCGAGAGCGCGACGTTGTGGTGCTCGAAACCCTGGTGGACGCGGTAGGAGATGGCGCGGTCGTTGAACAGGGAGGCGAAGACCTCCTTGATCCGGGTCTTGATGTTGTCGAGTCCCTGGACGTTGAGGAAGGTCTCCTGCTGTCCAGCGAAGGAGGCGTCGGGCAGATCCTCGGCGGTGGCCGAGGAGCGCACCGCCCAGGACACCGCCTCGCTGCCGGCCTCCTCGACCAGCTTGGTGTAGGCGGCGTCGATGGCCGACTCCAACCCCTCGGGGAAGGGCTGCTCCATGACCCAACCGCGGATGCGCGGGCCGACCTCGGCGAGGGCGGCGACGTCGTCGACATCGAGCGCATCGAGTGCTTCCCGGATGCGCGCGTCCAGCCCATCCTTGGCGAGGAACTCGCGATAGGCGTCGGCTGTGGTGGCAAACCCGCCCGGCACCTGGACACCGACATCGGTCAGGTTCTGGATCATCTCGCCCAGGGAGGCATTCTTGCCCCCGACGATGGGCACGTCATCCATCCCGAGGTCGCTCAGCCAGCGGACGTAGTCGGTCATTGTGTTCTTTCTCCGGTCTTAGAGGTTGCGCCTTCCGGATCTGTGGCCGGAGGTCGCGGTTCGTTGCGAGGCGATGATACGGCGGGTGCGACCCGCGAGTGACGGCAGGTTTGATCGATCAGCCCCAGAAGAATCATAGGAATATAACGTATCGCCTACATGACCGTCCTGCGGCTCAATCAATAGTAAGGATTGATTATTTAAAATCTTTAGTCATTTTTGCCCCCCTGACGACGGCCCGTGGAGTCAGGGATTCTCCCTTGAACCCTTGCGTCTATTCAGGCAGCCTAGGCAGGCTACGCAAACACTGATCGCATGTTGTCGCCCCTGACATCCTGCACGTTCACGAAGAGGACCAGTTTGATGAATGAGAGCGCGACCCCGCTCGCAAAGGCGAGAGGCCCCTTGGAGTCGGTCGATATCGGAAAGATTGCCGTCTGGGCAGTTGGTATCGCCGTGATTTGCGGTGGCATCTATGCCTTCGTTGCCCAGAAGCAGGCTGAGGATCGCGTTGCTCCTTCGCCGGTTCAGGTCGCCGAAAATCTTGCGCCCATTGGTTCCGTCAAGCTGACGCCAGCCCCTGAACCAGCTCCGGCCCCTGCTGCGGTCGAGCCTGCTGAGCCGGCCGAGGCGTCCGCAACGGCCGCCGCCGAGCCCGTTGAGGCCGAAGTTGCCCCGGTTGAGGAGACTGCCGAGCCTGCCGTTGCCGAGGCCGCCGAGGAGGCGCCTGCCGCTGCCGAGGAGGCTGCACCGACCGCGACCTCGAAGCCGCAGCCGGCCTGGATGGAGCACATGGCTCCGCTCAAGCCCAAGGCTGAGGTCGCCGCCGAGGAGACCGCCGCACCGGCCGAGGCCGAGGCTGCTGCCGAGCCTGCCGTCGTCGAGGCCACCGAGGAGGCGCCTGTCGCCGCCGAGGAGAGCGCTGCACCGGCTGAGGCCGAGGTCGCCGAGCCTGCCGTCGCCGAGGCTACCGAGGAGGCGCCTGTCGCTGCCGAGGAGAGCGCTGCACCGGCTGAGGCCGAGGTCACCGAGCCTGCCGTCGCCGAGGCCACCGAGGAGGCGCCTGTCGCTGCCGAGGAGAGCGCTGCACCGGCTGAGGCCGAGGTCGCCGAGCCTGCCGTCGCCGAGGCTACCGAGGAGGCGCCTGTCGCCGCCGAGGAGAGCGCTGCACCGGCTGAGGCCGAGGTCGCCGAGCCTGCCGTCGCCGAGGCCGCCGAGGAGGCGCCTGTCGCTGCCGAGGAGAGCGCCGCACCGGCTGAGGCCGAGGCCGCCGAGCCTGCCGTCGCCGAGGCCACCGAGGAGGCACCGGTCGTCGCCGAGGAGAGCGCTGCACCGGCAGAGGCCGAGGCTGCTGCCGAGCCTGCCGTCGTCGAGGCCGCCGAGGAGGCACCGGTCGCAGCTGAGGAGAGCGCTGCTCCGGCTGAGGCCGAGGCTGCTGCCGAGCCTGCCGTCGTCGAGGCCGCCGAGGAGGCACCGGTCGCCGCTGAGGAGAGCGCTGCTCCGGCTGAGGCCGAGGCCGCCGAGCCTGCCGTCGCCGAGGCCACCGAGGAGGCGCCAGTCGCCGCCGAGGAGAGCGCTGCACCGGCAGAGGCCGAGGCTGCTGCCGAGCCTGCCGTCGCCGAGGCCACCGAGGAAGCGCCTGTCGCTGCTGAGGAGGCCGCTGCCGAGCCGGTCGCCGAGGAGCCTGCGCCTGCCGCCAAGCCGATCAACAAGCCGATGCCGGCCTGGATGATCCACTTCCAGTCGCGTTGATCCCTGCCGTCGTCGGGCCGCCCGTCTGGTCGGTCCGACGGCAACTCGATCAGGCCGTCTCTCCGATGGCTCGATCGCCTCTCGAAGATGACCCTATCGACGACTTGAAACCGACGGGCACGACCTGTCGGGGGTGTTTACGTGTCCGATAGACGCGTGCGCCGGCGGCATCTCGCCATGTTGTCTGGTCTGGGAGCGGGGCGGGATTGCGCGCCGCGCGCCCTGGTGGGCCGCGACGCGCGTTGGCTCGAGGTCAGCGCTGTTTCGGCGGGAGCAGATCGGTGATCGAGCCGTGCGCCATCTCGGCGGCCAGCCCGATGGTCTCGTTGAGCGTCGGATGGGGGTGGATGGTGAGGGCGATGTCCTCCATGTCGGCGCCCATCTCGAGCGCGAGCACCGCCTCGCCGATCAGCTCGCCGGCGTTGGGGCCGACGATCCCGGCGCCGAGGATGCGCTTGGTCTCGGGGTCGAACAGCAGCTTGGTCATGCCCTCGGTGCGATGGATGCCGAGCGCACGACCGCTTGCCGCCCAGGGGAAGACCCCCTTTTCGTAGGCGATGCCCTCGGCCTTGGCCTTGGTCTCGGTCAGTCCCATCCAGGCGACCTCGGGATCGGTATAGGCCACCGAGGGGATGGTGAGCGGGTCGAACAGCGCCGGCTGTCCGGCGATCACCTCGGCGGCGACCTTGGCCTCGTGGGTGGCCTTGTGGGCGAGCATCGGGCCGCCGACCACGTCGCCGATGGCATAGATGTGCGGGACATTGGTGCGCATGTGCTGATCGACCTTGATGAAGCCGTGCTGGTCGACCTCGACGCCCGCCGCCTCGGCGTCGATCAGCGCGCCATTGGGGCGGCGACCGACGGCGACCAGCACCTTGTCGTAGGTCTCCTCGCCGTCGTGCTTGCCCTCGAAGCGGACCTGGATGCCATCATCGGCGGCGGTCATCGCCGCGACCTTGGTCTCGAGCATCAGCTTGCGGTAGCGCTTCTTGGCGACCTTCTCGAAGCTGCGCACGAGATCGGTGTCGCACCCCGGCATCAGCTGCGACTGCAGCTCGACCACGTCGATCTCGGTGCCGAGCGCGGCATAGACGGTGGCCATTTCCAATCCGATGATGCCGCCGCCGACGATCAGCATGCGCTCGGGGATGTCGCGGATCTCGAGCGCGTCGGTCGAGTCCATCACCCGGGGGTCGTCGTGTGGGAAGCCGGGGATGGTCATCGGCGAGGAGCCGCAGGCGATGATGCAGTGATCGAAGCGCACGGCGCGTTCTCCCTCGGCGGTGTCGACGAGGATGCGGTTGGGGCCGCTGAACCGGCCCGTGCCCTGGATTACCTCGACCCCGCGCTGCTTGGCCATGCCGGCCAGTCCGCTGGTGAGCTTGGCCACCACCTTGTCCTTGCCGGCGCGCATCTTGTCGAGGTCGATCTCGGGGGTGGCGAAGGTCACGCCCATGGCGCTGAGCGCCTTGGCCTCGTCGATGATCGCGGCGGTGTGCAGCAGCGCCTTGGAGGGGATGCAGCCGACGTTGAGACAGACCCCGCCGAGGGTCGCGTGACGCTCGATCAGGGTGACGCGCTTGCCCAGGTCGGCGGCACGGAAAGCGGCGCTGTAGCCGCCGGGGCCGGCGCCCAGCACCACCACCTCGGTGACCTGCTCGCCGGGTTGCGCGGTCGCCTCGGTCTCGGTTGCCGAATCGGTGGCCAGTGGCGCCAGGGTCAGGATGGTGGCGCCCTGCGAGACCCGGTCACCGACGCCGAGATGGATCTCCTGAACACGCCCGGCGTGCGGTGCGGGGATCTCCATGGTCGCCTTGTCGCTCTCCAGTGTGATCAGCGAGGCCTCCTGTTGCACCGTGTCGCCAGGGGCGACCAGGACCTCGATGACCTCCACATCCTTGAAATCCCCGATGTCCGGGACCGTGACCTTGATGGTGTCGCTCATAAGTCTACTTGCTTCTCGATGGGCCGCGATGGGCGCTCTATGGGTTCTCGGGTTCGGCGCCTCATCCTATACGATCCCAGGGGCCAGGCGAAGGCTGCCCCTCGGGATCAGTGGGTCACAGTAGCAGTTGGCGAATGTCGCCGAGCAGTGTACTGAGTTCGGTGATGAAGCGGGCCGCGTCGGCGCCGTCGACCACCCGGTGATCGTAGGAGAGCGAGAGCGGCAGCTGCAGGCGGGGGACGAAACGCTCGCCGTCCCAGGCCGGACGAGTGGCGGCGCGGGAGACGCCGAGGATGGCGACCTCTGGGGCGTTGACGATGGGAGTGAAGGCGGTGCCACCGATGCCGCCGAGGCTGGAGATAGTGAAGCAGCCGCCCTGCATCTCGTCGGGGCGCAGTCGCTGAGCCCGGGCCCGCACGCTGAGGTCGGCGAGTTCGTCGGCGAGTGTACGCAGTCCCTTGTGATCGACGTCGCGCACCACCGGCACCACCAGCCCGTTGGGGGTGTCGACGGCTACGCCAATATGGGTGTAGTGGCGGTGGATCAGGTGTTCGCCGTCATCATCGAGCATGGCCTTGAGGATCGGCATCCGTGCCAGCGCGGTGGCCACCGCCTTGAGCAGAAAGGGGAGCAGGGTGAGCTTGGCACCGGTCTCCTCGGGCGCGCGCTTGTGGGTGGCGCGGAAGGCCTCGAGTTCGGTGATGTCGGCCTCGTCGAACTGGGTGACATGGGGGATGCTGGTCCAGCTGTGGTGCAGGTGGCGTGCGCTGATCCGGCGGATGCGCCCGAGTTCGACCCGTTCGACCGGGCCGAAGCGGGCAGGGTCGGGTTGGGCTGGCGTCGTCGCAGGGGAGCGGCTCGATGCGTTGGGAGACAGCGATGTGGCCGTAAGTGCCTGTTTGACGAAGGCGCGGACATCCTCCTTGAGCACCCGCCCCTTGGGGCCAGACCCCGTGATCGCGCCGAGTTCGACACCGAGCTCGCGGGCGAAGCGGCGCACCGCCGGACTGGCGTGGGCCTTGCGCCCGCGGGCAATCGCGGCGACGTCCTCGGGGCGTGGTAGCACTGGGGCCTTGCGTGGCACCGTCTCGCCCGGCTGCGGCGCAGCGCTGGGTATGGACGGCGACGGCGACGGCGACGGCGACGGCGCTGCGCTGTCGGTGGTGGGGCCGGTGCTCGGTGGGATCGGTTCGGGTGTTGCGGGTTCGCCGGTCTCGGCAGGGGCGTCGGCGCGCAGCATCAGGATCAGGTCGCCGGTGTTGAGGGTGTCGCCGACGGCGACCGCAAGCTCGCTGACCACCCCGGCGGTGGGGGCGGGGATCTCCATAGTCGCCTTGTCGCTCTCCAAGGTGAGCAGCGACTGGTCGAGCTCGACCCGGTCGCCGGGGGCGACCAGGATCTCGATGACCGGGATGTCGGTGAAGTCGCCGATGTCTGGCAGCAACACCGCAGCGTCCTCCGTCGTCGTCGCGGCGGCGGGCGCTGCGCTTGGCGCCGGCGTCTGTGTCGCCGCCATGGTGGACGACGTAGCGCCAGGAGGGGGCGGTTCGAGCGCGGGCTCGGGGGGCTGCGCCTTCGTTGTGGTGTCCTCGGTGCTGATGCTGAGTAGTGGGGCACCCATGCTCACCCGGTCGCCGACGGCGACCTTGAGGTGTTCGACCACCCCGGCGCGCGGCGCCGGGATCTCGATCGTCGCCTTGTCGCTCTCGAGGGTCAGGATGGATTGCTCGGCCTCGATGCGGTCGCCGGGGGCGACCAGGATCTCGATGATCTCGACATCGGCGAAGTCCCCAATGTCGGGCAGCAGGATGTCTTCGACGGTGGCCACTCGATGTCCTCCAATGCTCTGTACGGGCGGTCTCAGACCGTCGTCGGGTTGGGTTTTTCCGGGTCGATCCGATAGCGCTCGATCGCCTCGCTGACCCGCGTCGGTGGGAGGGTGCCGGCGTCGGCGAGGGCCTTGAGCGCGGCGAGCGCGATGTAGTGGCGATTGACCTCGAAGAAGCGGCGCAGCTGGCTGCGGGTATCGCTGCGCCCGAAGCCGTCGGTGCCGAGGGTGACATAGGCGCGCGGGACGTGCGGGCGGATCTGCTCGGCATAGGCGCGGATATAGTCGGTGGCGGCGATCACCGGTCCCTCGGTGGCGGCGAGCTGGGTCTCGACATAGCTGGTGCGCGGGGGTTGCTCGGGGTGGAGTCGGTTCCAGCGCTCGACTGCGATACCGTCGCGGCGCAACTCGTTGAAGCTGGTCGCGCTCCACACGTCGGCGGCGATGTCGAAGTCGCGTGCCAGCAACTCGGCGGCGGCGAGGGTCTCGCGCAGGATGGTGCCGGCGCCGAGTAGCTGTACCCGGTGTGCACCCTGCTCGGCGACATGGACGCGATGCAGCCCCTTGAGGATGCCGGTCTCGGCGCCCTCGGGCATCGGCGGTTGGACGTAGTTCTCGTTCATCGCGGTGATGTAGTAGAAGCGGTCCTCCTGCGCCTGGTACATCCGCCGCATCCCGTCCTGCACGATCACCGCCAGTTCGTAGGCGTAGGCAGGGTCGTAGGTAATGCAGTTGGGGATGGTGGCGGCGAGCACCGGGCTGTGACCGTCCTGGTGCTGCAGCCCCTCGCCGGCGAGGGTGGTGCGCCCGGCGGTGCCGCCGATGAGAAAACCGCGCGCGCGCATGTCACCGGCAGCCCAGGCCAGGTCGCCGATGCGCTGGAAGCCGAACATCGAGTAGTAGATGTAGAAGGGGATCATGCTCTGGCCGTGGTTGGCGTAGGCCGTGGCCGCGGCGATCCAGGAGGACATGGCGCCGGCCTCGTTGATCCCCTCCTGGAGGATCTGCCCCTGCTTGTCCTCGCGGTAGAACATCACCTGATCGGCGTCGACCGGCTCGTAGAGCTGTCCCTGCGAGGAGTAGATGCCGAGCTGGCGGAACATCCCCTCCATGCCGAAGGTGCGCGCCTCGTCGGGGACGATGGGGACGACGTAACGACCGATCTCGGGGTCGCGGATGATCAGGGTGAGCAGCCGCACGAAGGCCATGGTGGTCGACATCTCCTTCTCGCCGCTGCCCTGCAGCAGCGACTCGAAGCGCGCCAGCGGCGGGATCTCGAGCGCCGGGGCCTCGACCCGGCGTGCCGGCAGGTGGCCGCCGCGCCGGGCCTCGTGCTCGCGCAGATAGGCCATCTCGGGGCTGTCGTCGGCGGGTTTGTAAAAGGGCGCAGCACCGATCTGGTCGTCGGAGATGGGGATGTTGAAGCGATCGCGGAAGGCCTTGAGCGCGACCTCGCCCATCTTCTTCTGCGAGTGGGTGATGTTCATGCCCTCGCCGGCCACGCCCATGCCGTAGCCCTTGACCGTCTTGGCCAGGATCACGGTGGGCTTGCCGTTCGCCGTGGTCGCAGCGAGATAGGCGTTGTAGACCTTGATCGGGTCGTGTCCGCCGCGATTGAGCCGCCAGATGTCCTCGTCGGTCATGTTGGCGACCAGTTCCTTGAGCTCGGGATACTTGCCGAAGAAGTGCTCGCGGGTATAGGCGCCGCCCTTGGCCTTGTAGGCCTGATAGTCACCGTCGACACACTCCTCCATGCGCTTGAGCAGCAGGCCCTGCTTGTCGCGGGCGAACAACGGGTCCCAGTAACGGCCCCAGACGACCTTGATGACGTTCCACCCGGCGCCACGGAATACCGCCTCCAGCTCCTGGATGATCTTGGCGTTACCGCGCACCGGGCCGTCGAGGCGCTGCAGGTTGCAGTTGACCACGAACACCAGGTTGTCGAGGCGCTCGCGTGCAGCCAGCGAGATCGCGCCGAGCGACTCGGGCTCGTCCATCTCGCCGTCACCGAGGAAGGCCCAGACCTTGCGATCGGCGCTGTCGATCAGACCGCGATGGTGGAGATAGCGCATGAAGCGCGCCTGATAGATGGCCATCAAGGGCCCCAGCCCCATGGAGACGGTGGGGAACTGCCAGAACTCCGGCATCAGCCAGGGGTGGGGGTAGGAGGAGAGGCCATTGCCGTCGACCTCCTGGCGGAAGTTGTAGAGCTGCTCCTCGCTGATCCGCCCCTCCAGATAGGCACGGGCATAGATGCCTGGGGCCGAGTGCCCCTGCAGGAACACCAGGTCGCCGCCGTGCTGCTCGCTGCGTGCGCGCAGGAAGTGGTTGTAGGCGACATCGAGCAGGGTGGCCGAGGAGGCGAAGCTGGCGATGTGGCCGCCGAGTTCGGACGACAGTCGGTTGGCCTGGATCACCATCGCCATTGCGTTCCAGCGCACGAACGAACGCAACCGGCGCTCCATCGCCAGGTCGCCGGGGAAGCGTTGTTCCTGGTGGACGGGGATGGTGTTGAGATAAGCGGTGTTGGCGCTGTAGGGCAGGTAGGCCCCGGAGCGGCGCGCCTTGTCGATCAGCCGCTCGAGCAGGAAGTGGGCGCGGTCGACCCCCTCGTGCTCGAATACGGCCTCGAGCGCGTCGAGCCATTCCTGGGTTTCCTGGGGGTCGATATCGGGCTGCTTGGTCATGACGGTTCCCGGAAGAAGGTCCAATGCAATCGCATGAGCAGGGTGGCAGTATAAGGATCGGCCGGATCAATTAATACTCAGGATCCGTTTTTTTAATATTAATGCCTGCTGATCGATTGCCCCGCAGTGCGCTTCACCTCCCTGCCTGTGACCGTGGCCGCCCAATATCAAGGGGTGCGAAGAAAGGTGTGTACGGGCGGCGTGCCGCTCAAATCCTCTTTTTTCGATCCCTATTGATAAGCTGTTGCTGGGATTGGCCTCTTGCGCATGAGGGGAATGCCCTCGGGGCTCGGGCGGGGGAGCGTCCACGCCGCCCGCGGTCACGATGTGACCACGGCGCGGATGGGGGCGGGGGCGTTGGGTGGCGTTGTGTGTATCCCGCCCCCCGGGGGCGTCGCTATGCCGGTGCCTGTTGGTGGTGTGCCTCGATCAGTTGCTTCTGGATCGTCGCACCGACGGGTTCGTAGTGGCTGAAGTCGATGCTGTAGACCCCCTCGCCGCCGGTCAGCGACTTGAGTCGCGACTCATAGCCCTCGAGCTCGGCCAGTGGCACCTCGCCCTCGATCACCACCCGTCCCCAGGATTTGGTCTCGGTGCCGGTGATGCGCCCGCGTCGTCCGGCGAGATCCCCGGTGAGGTCCCCCATCGCCTGTTCCTGGGCGCTGATTCGGATGTGTACGATGGGTTCGAGGATGGCGGGCCGGGCCTGTTCGATGGCGGCGATGAAGGCCTTGCGCGCGGCGGTGATGAAGGCGACCTCCTTGGAGTCGACCGCATGTGACTTGCCGTCGTAGACGGTGACCTGGACGTCTTGGAGCGGATAACCGGCCACTACGCCCTCGTCGAGGACCTGTCGTACCCCCTTCTCGATCGAAGGGATGAAGTTGCCGGGGATGGCACCGCCGACCACGGCATCGACGAAGCGAAAGCCGGCGCCGCGTGCGAGTGGCTCGACACGCAGGAAGACCTCGCCGAACTGACCGGCGCCCCCGGTCTGTTTCTTGTGCCGGTAGTGGCCTTCGGCGGGGGCGGTGATGGTCTCGCGATAGGGGATGCGTGGTGGTTGGGTGTCAACCTCGACGTGGAATTGGTCGGCGAGTCGTTCGAGTAGCAGCTTGAGGTGGAACTCACCGAGCCCACGGATCACCGTCTCGTTGGTCGCGGCGTGGTGGTCGACCTTGAAGCAGGGGTCCTCGTCCTCGAGCTTGTGCAGCGCCTCGGTGAGCTTCTGCTCGTCACCGTGGCGGCGTGGGGTAATCGCCAGCCCGTAGAGCGGGGTGGGGTAGTCGGTCCGGGCGAGCTGGAAGTGGTCCTCGTCGTGCGAGTCATGTAAGACGGCGTCGAGATGGACCTCGTCGACCCGAGAGACGGCGAGGATGTCGCCCGGTATCCCGTCTGCGACCTCGATCAATTCCTTGCCTTGCAGCCGGTAGAGATGGGTTGCCTTGAACGGTTTGCGGGCGTCGCCAACGAATAGCGCGCTCGTCGGGGTGATGCGCCCCTGATGGATGCGAAAGATGCCGAGTCGCCCGCGGTAGGGGTCGTTGAGCACCTTGAACACATGGGCGATGGCATGACGCCCGGGGTCGGGGCTGACGGTGACCGGCTCGGCGCGCTCGCCCGCGCCCTTGAGGAAGGCCGGCGGGTTGCCTTCGGCGGGGTTGGGCATGAGTTCGGCGATGACCTCGAGCAGCTCGGGGATGCCGGCACCGGTGTGCGCCGAGACGAAGCAGATCGGAATGAGGTGGGTGTCGCGCAAAGCTGCTTCGAAAGGGTCATGCAGTTGTTCGGGCGCGAGGGTCTGGCCCTGCTCGAGATAGGTCTCCATCAGCGCCTCGTCGAGCTCGACCACCTGGTCGACGATCTGTTCGTGGGCCTCATGCACCGAGGAGAAGTCGGTAGCATCCTCCCTGGGGGCGAAGAAGCAGTCGATCACCCGCTTGCCTCCCTCGGCCGGCAGATTGATCGGTAGGCAGGCCGGGCCGAAGCTGTCGCGGATCTGATCGGTGAGGGTGGCGAGATCGAGGTCAGGGGCGTCGATTTGGTTGACGATGATCATGCGGCAGAGCCCACGTCCATCAAGCCGCTTCATCAACCGTGCGGTCATCGGCTCGATCCCGGCCTGGGCGTTGATCACTAGCGCGGCGGTCTCGACGGCGGGCAGCACCGCGAGGCTGCGGCCGAGGAGGTCGGGCAACCCGGGGGTGTCGATCAGGTTGACCTGACGCGAGGTGACGGTGAAGCCGACGATAGCGGCATCGAGCGAGTGCCCGAGGGCTTGCTCGCGGGGGTCCTGGTCACAGACGGTGGTGCCCTTGTCGGTCGAGCCCATGGTGGGGATGGCGCCGGCTGCCGCGAGCAGCGCCTCGGTCAGGCTGGTCTTGCCGGCGCCGGCGTGACCGAGCAGGGCGATATTACGGACGTCATCAGCATTATGGTCGGACATCGTTGCTCCCGTCGTTGCACTGGGTGTTGCAGGGGCGCGGGGTCGCGTCGCAGCAATGGTGTCATGATCGGGACTCGGGCGTATAGCGTGCAACGTCGGGCGGGGAGAATTCCCGCTACGGGCGTGCCAGGTCGGGCGGGGAGGAGGAGGAAAAAAAAGGCGGCCGATCGGCCGCCGAAGGACGCACAGTCTGTCAGGGGTCCGCATGACTTGATGGCGGATGCCCTCGAAACGGTGGCGCCGGGCCGATGGGTGGATTCACCGTCCTGGTGCCATGGACCATTCCGTCGAATGAACGATAATCAAGACGATATCGGTGATGTTTGCGCGTCTTGACTTGAGCGAGAAGGCTAGCACAGAACTGGAGAGCCGCTATGGAACTCGTTCTCAAATCCGCCGCCTTCGTCGACGGTGGCGAGATCCCGGCACGGCTGACGTGTCATGGCGAGGATCGATCACCACCGCTGTGTTGGTCGACCCCGCCCCCGGGTACCAGGAGCCTGGTGTTGATCGTGGACGATCCCGATGCGCCGGATCCGGCAGCGCCGAGGATGGTTTGGGACCACTGGGTGCTTTTCAATCTGCCGCCCGAGTGCTGCGAGTTGCCCGAGGGCGTCGATCCGGCGAGTGGTGCCGGCCTGCCGACCGGCTCCGGGCAGGGACTCAACAGTTGGGGACGGACCGGTTATGGCGGTCCGTGTCCGCCGGTCGGGCGACACCGCTATTTCCACCGGCTCTATGCGCTCGACACCCGTCTGCCCGAGGAGCTAGGAACCCCGACCAAGGATCAGCTGCTGCTGGCGATGGAGGAACACATCCTCGCTCGCGACGTGCTGGTGGGGGTCTATGGCGGGGATGACTGAGACGGGACCGGCGCGCGGCGACTGCCACGCGCCGGAACAGCGGGTCAGGGCAGGGGGTGATCGATGACGACTGCGGTGGTGGTGGTCTCGCGCGTGTCGATCGTGGCGCTCTGGCCCTCGAGATCACCCGGTTGTGGGGCGGCCTCGCCACTTCGCGAGACCCGTGCGGTGACCTGGATCTCGGGATAGGCCGAAAGCTGCATCCCCGGGGCCATGGCCATGCTGTCGTCGAGGCTGAGCGTGACCGGCAGGGCCGCGACCTGGAGACGCTGTGCCGCCAGTGGCATTGCCGGGCCGGCAGGCGCACGGGCGAACACGAACACCGTGTCCTCGGGGGCCACCGTCTCGGCCAGCGTCGGGTCCAGGCTTACCCTCACCTCGAGGTGGGTGGCACCGATCGCCTCGGGCGCCGTCGCCGTCTCGGGTGCCGGCGCGTCTGCGGCGCTTGCCGGTGCTGCGCTGGTTGCGGCGATGTCGGCGCGCCGGTGGGCCTCGTCGACCATCTCCTGCAGGTCCTTGGCCTCCTGGGTCCCGGGCTCGAAGGTATCGAGGACCTGCTGCCAGGTCGCTGCGGCGACATCGAAGCGCCCGTGCTGGAAGGCCATCAGTCCTGTCAGCCAACGGGCGTTGATGTTTTCGGGGTCGCGCTCGAGCACCGCCTGCACCAGCTCAGCGGGTTTGCCGGCGAGGCTGCGATCGGGGCGGTTGGCGGCGATCGCCTCGGCATAGGCGAGCATGACATCGATGCGTTCAGGGGCGAGCCGATAGGCCTTGGTCACCGCTTCGAGACCGGCGGCCGGTCGCTCCAGGGCGAAGTGGGTCCGCCCCAGCATCAGCCAGCCATCGACGTCATCGGGGGTGGCCTCGAGTCGCTCGACGAGCCGTTGCACCAGCGTCTCCATCGACTGATCGGTGTCTTGCTCGGTGGCCGGCAGGCCGCGCGCGGCCAGCTCCATGCGCTCGATCAGCGTCGGCTCGCCGAGCTGTAGATAGAGCAGGGTGGCGCTCCCCGGTAGTGCCGCGGTGAGCAGCAGCGCCAGTGTCCAGCGGCCGAGCCTTGAGGCGCCGTGAGCACGTACCTGGGACTTGCCGTCGACGTCGTGGAGCAGATCGCGCTCGAGGTCGTGACGAGCGGCGTCGTAGCGGGTGCGGTCGAGATAGCCGGCTTCGAGGTCGGCGTCGAGTTCCTGCAGTCGTTGCTTGAAGACGGCGAGATTGAGTGCGTCCTGGGCTGGTTCCTGCTGCGCCGGGGTCGGGCGCAACAGCGGCAGGACGACGAATAAAAGGGCCAGGCCGATGAGCCCGGTGACGAGTATCCAGAAGATGAGCATGGGGCGCTAGTCTCGTTGCGTGTCGCGCGAGGCGATCAGTTGCTGGAGTCGGGCGCGTTCGTCCGGGCTGAGGTCTTGCTCGGGTTCGGCCTTCTTGCGTCTGATCGCGCGCCACAGCAGCAGGCCGGCACCGCCGATCAGGACAAAGGGGCCGAACCAGAGCACATAGGTCGAGGGTTTGATCGGCGGGTCATAGAGCACGAAGTCGCCATAGCGGGCGACCAGGAAGTCGACGACCTCCTCGCGGCTCTGGCCCTCGCGCATCATCGTGTAGACCTCCTCGCGCAGGTCCTGTGCGACCCCGGCCTGGGAGCCGGCGAGTGACTCGTTCTGACAGACCAGGCAGCGCAGCTCGCTGATCAGGTCTCGGAAGTCCTCGAACTGGGCTGGGTCCTCGAAGGTGAATTCCTCGAGGGTATAGCCCTGGGCTGCGCCGGCGATCAGGGCGCCGGCGAGTGCGACCCCCGCGAGCCAGGGGCGGTGATGACGACGGTTCATGAGTTCCTCGCGCGATACTGCTCGACGATCGGACGGATCTCTTCCTCCCACACCTCGGGGGTGATGGGACCGATCTGCTTGTGACGGATGATGCCCTCGGGGTCGACCACGAAGGTCTCGGGGGCGCCATAGACGCCCCAGTCGATCCCGGCCTTGTTGTCCGGGTCGTAGAGCGAGACGGTATAGGGGTCGCCGTATTGACGCAGCATCAGCAGCGCGCTGGCGCGCTCATCCTTCCAGTTAAAGCCGATGACACGGACGTCGTGCTCGCGCGCGATGCGCAACAGCTCGCCATGCTCCTGGCGACACGACGGGCACCACGAGGCCCAGACGTTGACCAGTGAGACCTCGCCGAGCAGCAGCTCGCGATCGAGGCGCTGCTGCGGGTCCTTCAGCGAGGTCAGCTCGAACGCGGGCACGGGCTTGCCGATCAGGGGCGAGGGCACCTTGCGCGGGTCGAGCTGCAGCCCGTAGAAGAGTAGGGCGGCGAGGGCAAGGAAGATCCCCAGCGGGATCAATGCGCGGGTCTTGGAGCCTTTCATTCGATTCGATACCTCGGTGGTCTGGTTCAGGCGACGGCCTCGGCCGCCCCGGCCGGGGCCGGAGCGCGGTTGCGCACGCTACGATAGCGCCGATCGCTGGCAGAGACGGTCGCACCGAGGGCCATCAGGATCGCGCCCAGCCAGATCCAGCGAACATAGGGCTTGTAGTAGAGGCGCAACGCCCAGTCACCACTGCTGCCGATCGGCTCGCCGAGCGAGATATAGATATCACGCAGTAAGCCGGCGTCGATCGCCGCCTCGGTCATCGGCATGCCGCCGGAGAGATAGTGACGCTTCTCGGGGTGGAGGACGGCGATCTCGCGCTCGCCGTCATAGACCACGAACTCGCCGCGCTGAGCACGGTAGTTGGGGCCGGGTACGGCAGTGACGCCGTTGAACTGGAAGCGGTAACCGGAGGCCTCGTGGACGTGGACGTCGCCAGGCGACATCCGCACATCGGTCTCGACCCCGTCGTTGGAGACCATGGTGACGCCGACGATGAACACCGCCAGCCCGAGGTGGGCCAGTTGCATGCCGTAGTAGCTGCGGCTGCTGGGGTTGATGTCACGACGCAGGGCACGTAGCCCGCCCTTGTGTTTGAGGCGATCGCGCAGGCTGGCCAGGTGGGTGACTACCAGCCACAGACTCATGCCGATACCGACGCCGACGCCGATGTCACGCGCCGAGAACCCGGGCCAGGAGACCAGCAGGAAGGCGGCGATGCCGAGTCCGGCGGCGAGCCAGAGCGCGCGTAGCAGTCGCGCCGGCTCGTCATGCTTCCAGCGGGTGTTGGGACCGATTCCGGTGGCCAGTACCAGCAGCGGCGAGAGCGCCACGAACATCTTGTTAAACCAGGGGAAGCCGACCGAGATCTTGCCCCAGCCGGCGGCCTCGTAGATCAGCGGCGCCAGGGTCCCGAACAGGACCAGGATGGTCAGCGCGGTGAACAGCAGGTTGTTGATCAGCAGGAAGCTCTCGCGCGAGAGCAGGTCGAAGCGCCCGCCCCCGGAGATGTCGGCTGCGCGCCAGGCGTAGAGCGCGAGCGAGCCGCCGATCACCACGCACAGGAACAGCAGGATGAAGGAGCCGCGCGCCGGGTCGGTGGCGAAGGCATGGACCGAGGTCAGCACCCCGGAGCGCACCAGAAAGGTGCCGAGCAGCGATAGCGAGAAGGCCGAGATGGCGAGCAGCACGGTCCAACTCTTGAACGCGGCGCGCTTCTCGGTCACCGCCAACGAGTGGATCAACGCGGTGCCGACCAGCCAGGGCATGAACGAGGCGTTCTCGACCGGGTCCCAGAACCACCAGCCGCCCCAGCCGAGTTCGTAGTACGACCACCAGGAGCCGAGGGCGATGCCAATGGTGAGGAACACCCAGGCGATTGCGGTCCAAGGCCGCGACCAACGTGCCCAGGCCGCGTCGAGTTTGCCGCCGAGCAACGCCGCGATGGCGAAGGCGAAGGCCACCGAGAAGCCGACATAGCCCATGTAGAGCATCGGCGGGTGGATCGCCAGACCCGGGTCCTGGAGCAGCGGGTTGAGGTCGCGGCCCTCGAGCGGCGCGGGATAGATGCGCTCGAAGGGGTTGGAGGTCAACAGCATGAACAGCAGGAAGCCGATCGCCACCATGCCCATTACTGCCAGCACCCGTGCCACCATCGGCAACGGCAGGTTCTTGCTGTAGGCGGCCACCGCGGCGCCCCAGGCGGCGAGCATCAGCGCCCAGAGCAGCAGCGACCCCTCGTGCGCGCCCCAGACCGCCGAGATCTTGTAGATCAACGGCATCAGGGTGTTGGAGTTGCTGGCGACATAGATCACCGAGAAATCATCGGTGAGAAAGGCCAACAGCAGACAGCCGAAGGCGATGCTGGTGAAGGTGAGCTGACCCCAGGCCAGCGGGCGCGCCATCGCCATCCAGGTGCGGTTGCCGGTGAAGGAACCGGCCAGTGGCAGCACCGCCTGCACCAGGGTGATCGCGAGGGCGAGGATCAGGGCGAAGTGCCCGAGTTCAGGAACCATCAGTTGGATACTCCGGCCGTCTCCGCGGTGTCCGATACCCCGTCGGCCTGGGCCGTCTTCAGGGTGCTCTCGACCTCGGGTGGCATGTAGCTTTCATCGTGCTTGGCGAGGACCTCGTCGGCGTAGAACACGCCGTCGGGACCGAGTCGTCCCTTGGTGACCACGCCCTGACCCTCGCTGAACAGGTCGGGGAGGATTCCGGTGTAGGCCACGGTGACGGTCTCGGCGTTGTCGGTGACATCGAAGTGCACCGTCAGCCCGTCGTCCTGGCGCTGGATGCTGCCCTCGGTGACCAGGCCACCGAGGCGGAAGACGCGATCCTGGGGGGCCTCGTTGGCCAACACCTGGGTCGGGCTGAAAAAGTAGGAGATGTTGCTGTTGAGCGCGGTCAACGCCAGGGTGGCGGCGGTGCCGACACCGACGATGGCCAGGGCGACGAACAGCAGGCGTTTCTGTCGGGGCTTCATTGATCGTTGGCTCCTGCGTCACGAATCCGCATCAATCGACCAAGCCGGGCGCGAATGGTTCGCTGACGGGCGCGCAATTGCAGCACCTCGATCACCAGCAGCAGGGCGGTCATGCCATAGGCGCCCCAGACGAAGAAGGCGTAACCGCCCTGGGCGAAGAAATCACTCATGCCTTGTCCCCCGTATCGAGCAGGTCGCGCACCCAGACGCTCTCGGACTCACGCTGCAGGATGATGCCGCGCAGTCGCATAAAGCTGGTGGCGAAGGAATAGGTCCAGAATCCGAAGGTCATCGCCAGCATCGCGAAGAGGATGTTGCCGTCGATCTGGGTGAGGTCGGAGCGCTGGTGCAGCGCCGCGCACTGGTTGGGGTCGGGGCAGTTGATCGACCAGAAGATCACCGGGACCATGATCAGCCCAACGATGGCCAGCAGTGCTGCGGCGCGATCGGCGCGGCGCACGTCGTCGATCGCCGAGTGCAGTGCGATATAGCCGATGTAGAGGAAGAACAGCACCAGTTCAGAGGTCAGGCGCGGATCCCAATCCCAGTAGGTGCCCCAGCTCGGTCGCCCCCAGAAGGCCCCGGTCCACAGCGCCAGGAAGGTGAAGATTGCACCGGTCGGGGCGACGGCATTGGCCATCATGAACGACAGCCGGGTGTTGAACACCAACCCGATCGCCGCCCAGCCGACCATCACCACATAGAGCCACATCGACATCCAGGCCGCCGGCACGTGGATGAAAATGATGCGGTAGTACTCCTTCTGGGCGTTGCTGCCGCCGAGTCGGTCGGCGGTCTCGAAGAAGCCCCAGTAGAGCCCGAGTCCGAGCAGGACCAGGGTGATGATCCAGAAGGCCGGGATCAGCCGGCCGGCGATCGGGTAGAAGGAGGCGGGCGAGGCGAATTTGAACCAGTTCAGTGCCATGGCGGATGTCTGCGTTCGCTTGAGGGTTTATTCGAGAGAGATCTTGAGCGCCGCGGCGGCGGCCACCGGGGCGAAGACCAGGGCCACCAGCAGGAAGGCGCCGAGCAGCTCGAAGTAGGGGCCGGTGTCGGCGACCGAGACCGTGGCGGCGACGTCGATCGCCCCGGCGCCGTAGACCAGCACCGGGATGTAGAGCGGCAGGATCAGCAGAGCCAGCAGGATGCCGCCACCGCGCAGCCCCAGGGTCAGCGCCGCGCCGATCGCCCCGAGCAGGCTGAGCACCGGGGTGCCGACCAGCAGGGTGAGCATCATCACCCCGACGGCGGCGCCGCTGAGGTGGTACTGCATCCCCACCAGGGGGGCGATCAGCACCAGCGGCAGTCCGGTCAGTAGCCAGTGGGCGGTGATCTTGGCCAGCACCAGCAGCGCGCGCGGTTGATCGGTGAGCAGCATCTGTTCGAGGGTGCCGTCGACGTGATCGGCGGCGAAGAGACGCTCGAGGGCGAGCATCGAGGCGAGCAGCGCAGCCACCCAGACCACACCCGGACCGAGCGTCTGCAGCACCTCGCGTTCGGTGCCGACGCCGAGTGGGAAGAGGCTGACCACGATGACGAAGAACAACAGACTCGTCAGCACGTCCGTGCCGCGTCTGAGCGCGAGGGTGAGATCGCGCGAGAGGATGCACCAGAAGAGTCGTAACACCGGTGGTTCAGCTCCCGAGGTCGAGTCGCGCGACCTGCCCCGAGGTCAGGGGCACGTCCTGATGGGTGGTGAGCACGACGATGCCGCCGTCGGCGACGTGCTCGGCGATCAGTGTCTCGAGCAGCGCCACGGCAGTGGTGTCGAGGGCGGTGAAGGGCTCGTCGAGCACCCACAGCGGCGCGCGGCTGAGCACCAGTCGCGCCAGCGCCACCCGCTTCTTCTGCCCCTGCGAGAGCATCCGCGTCGGCAGGTCCTCGAAGCCCTGCAGGCCGATGCGCGCGAGTGCCGCCCACAGCGTCTGTTCGTCGAGGCGCTCGCCATCGAGGGTGGTGGTGACGCGCAGGTTCTCGACCCCGGTCAGGTCGCCCTTGATGCCGTTGAGGTGGCCGAAATAGAGGAGGTCGCGGTGGTAGTCGTCGCCGAGCGCGGTGATCGAGGTGCCGCGCCAGCGGATCTCGCCGCGCTCCGGGGTGAACAACCCACACAGGGCGCGCAGCAGGGTGGTCTTGCCGCTGCCGTTGCGCCCGCGCACGTGCAGCAGCGTACCGCTCCCGACCTCGACGTCCAGCGCGCTGAAGAGCAGCCGATCACCGCGTCGGCATTCGAGCTGCACTACCTCAAGCATGTCGTTCAGGGGTCCGGTCCATTGCTGCGGCGCACCCCCCGCGCGGGACGGGTGCAGCCGGTTCTGACGTCTGGCGGGTCGTTGCGGGCCGCCGGGTCGAGCCGGCAACCTTAAACGCTGGTGACGTATTACTCAACATCGGCGCCTCGCGCCGGGTCGCGGCGGCGGATCTGCCAGCAGTTGTGGATGCGCGGGTTGCGCGCGAAGTCGTGGGGTAGGGTCTGCGCGGTGAGGTCGGTGATCTCGAGCCAGGGCAGGGCGGTGTGGTCCATGCGGAAGCCGCGGCGATTGTTGGAGAAGATCAAGGTGCCTGTGGGGGCGAGCAGGCGCATCGTCGCCGCGATCAGGTCGACATGATCGCGCTGCACGTCGAAGGTGCCCTGCATCCGCTTGGAGCTGGAGAAACTCGGTGGATCGAGGAAGATCAGGTCGAATTCGCGTTGTCCGGCGTTGCGTTCGATCCATTGCAGACAGTCGGCCTGGACCAGGGTGTGGTCGCGTCCACCGATGTCGTTGAGCACCAGGTTGCGCTCGGCCCAGTCGAGATAGGTGCGCGACATGTCCACCGTGGTGGTGGAGCGCGCGCCGCCGCGCGCGGCATAGACAGTGGCGCTGGCGGTATAGGCGAAGAGGTTGAGGAAGCGCGCGCCCGCGGCCAGCCGCCCGACCAGGGCGCGGGTGTCGCGATGATCGAGAAACAGACCGGTGTCGAGATAGTCCTCGAAGTTGACCAGGAAGCGGTGCCCGCCCTCGGCGACCTCATGGAAGCGACGGGTCTCGGCGATGCGCTCGTACTGGCTGGCGCCCTTCTGCTGACGACGGACCTTGAAATGGACCTGGCCGGCGGGGATTTCGAGCACCTCCGGGATCATCGTCATCGCCTCGCGGGCGCGCAGTCGTGCACGCTTCTGGTCGACACTCGCCGGCGGGGCGTACTCCTGGACGTTGATCCAGCGTCCGTCGACGCCGCCGTAGAGGTCGATGGCGAAGGCGTACTCGGGCAGGTCGGCGTCGTAGAGACGGTAGCAGTCCACCGCCTCGCGCTTGCACCACTTGCGCAGTGCCTTGAGGTTCTTGCGCAGTCGGTTGGCGAACATCTCGGCGCCGGGGCCGAGTGACTCGGGTGGCAACGGGCGCGGGCGATTGGTGGCGAAGCGCTCGGCCTCGACCTGGAAGTGCAGCAGGCGGCACTCGATCGGGCCGTTGTAGAGGGTGTGGGTGCGGTGCGCGCGCAGCCCGAGTTGATGGCCGAGTTCGGGCGAGCCGGTGAACACCGCCGCCCGCCAGCCGAGGAAGCGCTCGCGCAGCACTGAGCCGAGTCGCGCGTAGAGCGCCTCGAGGTCGTCGTCGGCGCCGAGGCGCTCACCATAGGGCGGGTTGACGATCACCAGCCCGCGATCCTCGGCGTGCACCGGCTGGCAGTCGCTCAGCTCGCGTCGCTCGAAGTGTGCGAGGCCGGTGAGCCCGGCGAGCGCCAGGTCGTCGATGGCCACGCGGATGGCGTTGGGGTTGCAGTCGTAGCCGCGCAGGGTGCCGACCCGCGCGCGTCCGGCCTCGGCGCGCGCGCGCGCCTCCTCGCACAACGCCGCCCATACCTTGGGCTGGTGCGCCGACCAGCCGAGGAAACCGAAGTGCTCGCGCAGCAGGCCCGGGGCGATGTCGGCGGCGATCAGCGCGCCCTCGATCACCAGGGTGCCCGAGCCGCACATCGGGTCGAGCAGCGCCGCGCCCTCGGCGGCCAGCTCGGGCCAACCGGCGCGCAGCAGTAGTGCCGCGGCGAGGTTCTCTTTGAGCGGTGCGGCCGAGCCCTGGCGGCGATAGCCGCGCCGGTGCAGCGAGCCGCCGGAGAGATCGAGGCTGACGGTGACCTGGTCGCGCTGGGCATAGACGTGGATGCCGATGTCCGGCCATTCGGTATCGACGTCCGGGCGCTGTCCACAACGCGCCGAAAAGCGGTCGACGATGGCGTCCTTGACGCGCAGGGTGGCGTAGTGTCGGTGCGGGGTCGCGTTCAGTGCGCCGTCGAACTGCACCGCGATACTCTGCGCCGGCGAGAAGTGGTCCTCCCAGGGCAGCTCGGTGACCCCGGCATAGAGCGCGTCGCTGTCCTCGGCGGCGAACTCGGCCAGCGGCAGCAGGATGCGGTTGGCCACGCGCGACCACAGGCAGGCGCGGTAGGCCGCTTCCAGGTTGCCCGAGAAGCGCGCGCCGCCTCGGGTCTCGGTGGCGTCGGCGAGCCCCAGCCCGCGCAGTTCGTCGGCGAGCAGATCGCCCATGTGTTTCGGGGCCGAGGCGAAGAAGGTGTGACGCGACATGCGGTGCGGGGACTCCTTGGGGTGACGCGCGCCGGCGCGTCCGAATGAGATGGCGTGGGGTGGGATTATACGGCGCCCGCCGGATGGCGGGCGCTGCGTCCGCTCAATCGCCCTTGTTGAGCAGGGCGCCGAGGTCGGCGAAGGGGTTGTAGGTGGTCTCCTTCTGGCCGTCCTCGCGGGTGCGGGTGCGCCCCCCAGCCTTGGCCGCAAGGTGCTCCTCGTACTTCTGATGCTCGTTGTCGTGACAGTACAGGCAGAGCAACTCCCAGTTGCTGCCGTCGGGAGGGTTGTTGTCGTGGTCCATGTCCTTGTGGTGGACGGTGAGTTCGTGCAGGTTCTCGCGGGTGAAGGTGCGTGCGCAGCGGCCGCAGACCCAGGGATAGAGCTTGAGTGCCTGCTCGCGGTAGCCGGCGGCGCGCTCGTCGCTGGCCTTGCGTGCGCTGGCGACCACGCGGTCGAGTTTGTCGGTGTCGATCGGCTTGCCGGTGCGGCCATGACGCGGGGATGAGTGGTTTGGCATGGGTATCTTGGAGTTCGGGTTGATCGTGATGCAGGGGGGAGAGATTAAACCAGCGCGCCCCTCTGTGACATCAGACAAGACGGAGGATCGCGCGTTCGTCTCTGCGCATCTAAATGAACGCGCGCGCGAACGTGAGGCGATGATGGTGAGGAATGAAAAAAGGTGTTGACGTCGTCGCCAGATGGTATAGAATGCGCAGCTCGCTCAGGACGGAGCGGTCCGGATCGCCAAGGCGAAACGGAGTCAGCCGAAAAAAAGAGGGTTGACACGGAATACGGAATCCAGTTTAATAAGCGGCTCGCAACGGATCGCGAGCAACTCGCCGGAAACGGCAACGAAAAAAAGGACTTGACAGACTGATTCATTA
>NZ_JAAXKX010000013.1 GCF_012276755.1 Marichromatium bheemlicum
GCGCGCGGCCCTGGCGTTGGCTGGCGCTGCTTGCCTGGGTGCTGCTGGTACTCGCCAGCGCACGCCCGCAGTGGGTCGGAGACCCGCTCGGGGTGCCGCGCAGCGGGCGCGACCTGATGCTCGCGGTCGACATCTCCGGCAGCATGGAGGAGCGCGACTATCTGCTCGCCGGACGGCGGGTGTCGCGTTTGGCGGTGGTACAGCAACTGGCCGGCGACTTCGCGCAGCGGCGCGAGGGCGACCGGCTGGGGCTGATCCTGTTCGGCTCGCGCGCCTATCTGCAGACCCCGCTGACCTTCGACCGCGCCACGGTGGCGACCCTGCTCGCCGAGAGCGTGGTCGGGCTGGCCGGGCGGGAGACGGCGATCGGGGACGCGATCGCGCTGGCGGTGAAGCGGCTGCGCGAGGCGCCCGCGGGCGAGCGGGTGCTGATCCTGCTCACCGACGGCGAGAACACCGTCGGCCACATCGCCCCGCTGGAGGCCGCCGCGCTCGCCGCCGAGGCCGGGGTGCGGGTGCACGTGATCGGGATCGGCGGCGGCGCCGACGGTCGGCTCGGTGGGCTCGGGCTGCGACTGCTGCGCCAGGGGCGCGGCTTCGACCCCGAGACCCTGGAGGCGATCGCCGCGCGTACCGGCGGGCGTTTCTTCGTCGCCGGGGCGAGCGAGGCGCTCGAGGCGGTCTATGACGAGATCGACCGCATCGAGCCCGAGGCGCGCGAGGCGCGCGCGCTGCGCCCGAGGGTGGATTTGTATCCCTGGCCGGCGGGTGCCGCGCTGTTGCTGGCGCTGCTGATCGCGGCGGTGCGGCTGGGTGCGTGGAGGACGGAGGATGGCTGATTTCCATCTGTTGCGCCCCTGGTGGCTGTTGGCGCTGATCCCGCTGCTGGCGGTGTTGGTCGCGGCGGCGCGGACCCGGGGCGGGGCGGGGCGCTGGCGTGCGCTGGTCGATCCCGAGCTGTTCGAGGCGCTGCTCGTGCCCGGGCACGGCGGGACGCGGCGCTGGCCGCTGGCGCTCGCCGCGCTGGGCGGGGTGTTGCTGGTGCTCGCGCTCAGCGGGCCGACCTGGCAGCGCGCGCCGCAGCCGCTGCTCGAGGGCGGGGTGTCGCGGGTGCTGCTGCTCGATCTCTCGCCGAGCATGGGCGCGGCCGATCTCGCGCCCTCGCGGCTGGCGCGCGCACGCTTCGAGCTGCTCGACCTGCTGCGCGGCCAGCGCGACGGTGCGGTGGCGCTGATCGCGTTCGGCGCCGCGCCCTTCCTGGTCTCGCCGCTGACCACGGACGCGCGCACCATCGCCGCCCAGGTGCCGCTGCTCGAACCCGCTCTGTTGCCGGTCGAGGGTGCGCGTCGCACCGATCTGGCGCTGGCCGAGGCCGGCGACCTGCTCGATCGCGCCGGGGCACGCCACGGCGAGGTGGTACTGCTGACCGACGCGCTCGACGCCCCGGCGGCGGCAATGACCGCAGCGCGCGCGCTGCGCGCGGCCGGGCACCGGCTCTCGGTGTTGGCGCTGGGTCGCCCCGGCGGCGCACCGCTGCCGTTGGCCGAGGGCGGGTTGGCCACCGACGCCGAGGGCGCGGTGCGCCTCGCCCCCTTCACCCCGGAGGCGCTGCGCAGCCTCGCCCGGGTCGGTGGCGGGCGCTATCTGGAGGCGCGCGCCGATGGGCGCGATACCGAGCGCCTGCTCGCCCTCGGCGACCCGAGTCCGGGCGAGCACGAGCAACTGGTGGCGCGCTGGCGCGATCAGGGTCCCTGGCTGCTGCTCGCGCTGCTGCCGCTGGCGGCGCTGGCCTTTCGTCGTGGCTGGCTGTTGCTGGTAGTGGTGCTGGTCTGGCCCGTGCCACCGGTGCGCGCCGATGGCTGGGACTGGCTGTGGTGGCGTCCCGACCAGCAGGGCGCGCGGGCGCTCGCGGCGGGGGACGCCGCCGGCGCGGCCGAGCGTTTTCGCGACCCGGCCTGGCGTGCTACTGCGCTGCAGCGCGCCGGTGATCCGGCCGCGGCACTGGCGGCGCTCGCCGGGGTGCCCGGGGTCGAGGCCGAGTACAACCGGGGTAACGCGCTCGCCCGGCTCGGTCGGCTCGACGAGGCCGCCGCCGCCTATCGCCGGGTGCTCGAGAGCGACCCGGACCATGCCGATGCCCGTCACAACCTCGAGCTGGTCGAGACCGCGCGTGAGCGGACGCCGCCCGAGGACGCCGGTGAGCCCGGTGACGACGACGGCACGGGGGATGACGAGGGCACAGCCGATGACGAGCGGTCCGGGGAGCCGTCGGACGGGTCGGCGGACGCGGCGCCCGCCGCGAAGGACGAGGCCGCGCCCGATGAGCACGATGATGAGCCGCCCGCGCCGCGCCCCGAGCCCCCCTCGGCCAGTGAGGACAGAGCGGGCGACGATCTCGAGTCCGAGTCCGAGTCCGAGTCCAAGGATGGAGGGACTGGGCACGCGGCGGGGACCGAGGCGGCGGGTACGCGCGAGGCCGCCGACGCCGATCCCGGCGATGAGCGCGCCCGCGCCCTCGAGGCCCAGCTGCGGCGGGTGCCGGACGATCCCGGCGGGCTGCTGCGCGAACGCTTTCTGTTGCAACACCTGCGTCGGGAGGGACGTCTGCCGTGAGACCCTGGTCGCTTGTCCTGCTCATCCTCCTGCTCGTCGGTTGCTCGCTCGATGCCTTGGCGCAGTCGGCGCCGCTGCGGCTCGATCTCGAGCGTCAGCGCCTGGCGCTCAACGAGACCCTGGTGGTGCGGCTGATCGCCGATGGCGGACTCAAGGGCGAGCCCGACCTGCGTCGGTTGGAGCAAGACTTCGAGGTCCTCGACCGCGCTCATGCCGAGCAGATGCGGATCATCAACGGCACGATCTCGCGGCTGCGGGTGTGGACCCTGGTGCTCGCGCCGCGTCACCCCGGGGTGATCGAGATCGCCCCGATCACACTCGGTGCGGCGCGCACCGAGCCGCGTCGGGTGGAGGTGCTGGAGGCCGGGGCGCGGCGCGATGCCGAGCCGGGCGCGCCGCCCCTGGCCCGGATCGAGGCCGAGGTCGAGACCGCCGCCCCCTATGTGCAGCAGGCGCTGGTCTATCGGGTGGCGATCCTGCTGCGCGAGCGCCCGCTGCAGGCGGCGCTCTCGGCGCCGGTGGCCGAGGGCGCGATCGTCGAGCCGCTGGGCGAGGACCGGAGTTCCCGCGCGGTGGTCGATGGCGTCGAGTACACCCGGGTCGAACGCCGTTATCTGCTCATCCCCCAGCACAGCGGGGCGTTGCGGGTCGAGGGGCCGCGGCTCGATGTCATCTTCGCCGCCGCGCCCCGTCCGGGGGCGCTCTATCGCGACTTCCCCAGCCTCTCGGGCTTCGGCGCCGGCGGCGGCGAGCGGCGGTTGGTCGAGCGCGCCGAGACCCTGACCCTGCAGGTGCGAGCGCGCCCGGACGCCGCCGCCGCGCCCTGGCTGCCGGCGAGCGCGGTGCGGTTGCGCGAGGACTGGGCCGAGACCCCGCCGCGCGCGGTGGTCGGCGAGCCGCTGACGCGGGTGCTGACGCTGGAGGCCGAGGGCGCGAGTGCCACCCAGCTCCCCGAGCTGGAGCTGCCCGAGGTCGAGGGCGCGCAGCGCTATCCCGGTCGGCCGCGGGTCGAGGACGGGCTCGCCGCCGGCGAGGTGCGCGCCAGCGCGCGCCACGAGATCGCGCTGATCCCGACCCGCCCGGGTCCGCTGCACCTGCCCGAGGTGCGTCTGGCCTGGTGGGACCTGGTCAACGACCGTCCGCGCGAGGCGGTGATCCCGGCGCGCACCCTAGAGGTCGCGCCGGCGCCCGGCACGGCGCTGCCCTCGCGCCCGGCCTCGGTGGCCGTTGCCGAGACGGTGGCGGGGGACGGACCGGTCGCGACCGATGAGGGTGGGCAGGGCTCGGCCGGGGCCGGGCCCTGGCCCTGGGTCGCGTTGGTGCTCGGGCTCGGTTGGGCGGCGACGCTGATCGGGCTGTGGTGGCGCCGCCGCGCCGGGGGCGAGGCGCCGGTGGCGGCGCCGAGCGCCACGGTGGATCTCGGCGCAGCGCGGACCCGGGTGGAGGCGGCCTGTCGCGCCAACGACCCGCGCGCCGCGCGCGCCGCGCTGCTCGACTGGGGGCGGGCGCGTTGGGGCGCGCGGGCGCCGGCCGGGCCGGTGGAGCTGGGGCGGCGACTCGGTCGCCCTGGGCTGGGCGCGACCCTGGCCGCGCTCGAGCGTGCGCTCTATGCCCCGACGGGTGAGTCCTGGGACGGGGCGGGCTGCTGGGCGCGGCTCGCGCCGGCGCTGACCGACGAGCGGTCCGAGAGCGCGCGTGCCACGCCGCTCGCGCCGCTCTATCCCGGCGCGGGCTGAGGGCTCAGGCGGGTTCGGCGAGCCTCTCGGTCTCCGGCTGAGGGATCCGCTCGATGATCTGGCGGTAGCTCACCGCGTCGCGCAACGCCTGCAACGGGCCGAGCGTGGGGTGATGGGCCTCGGGGGCGATCTCGAGCAGCGGGATCAACATGAAGTCGCGCAGGTGCAGGCCGGGGTGGGGGAGTTCCAGCTGTGGCAGGCTCAACACCCGGTCGCCGTGCAGCAGCAGGTCGAGGTCGATGGTGCGCGGGCCGTTGCGCAGGGTGCGTCGGCGGTCGAGCCGTTGCTCGATCGCCTGGGTGTGTTCGAGCAGGGTCTCGGGGTCGAGCGCGGTCTCGACCTCGACCACCAGGTTGAGAAACTCGGCCTGGTTCTCGATTCCCCAGGGCCGGGTGCGATACCAGGACGAACGGTGCGTGAGTGTCGTTTTCGGGATTGTTTGGAGTAACTCCAGACTGCATATGATGTTTCGGATCGGTTCGATATTCGATCCGATCGAGATGTATGCCGGTATCTCCGGGGGCATGGTCTGCCTTCCTCTGTCGTGGCCCGAGACAAAACGAGCATGGTAGCTCAGCGGCCTGGTCCTGCGTCGCTGTTATGTCCGTGAAAACGGCTTCGGGCAAGTCGCTATCCGTTTCGTTCTCATAACAATCGACCGATTGATCGCTGTTTGTAGCGAGGGCCTGCTGTGATGCTTAACCGACTGACGATGATGCAGAAATTACTGGTCACCCTGATCCCGGTGACCATCGTGGTGTTGCTCGGGGTGATCTTGTTCGTGCGCGACGTGGTGCGCGATTCGGCCACCGAGCAGGCCATTTCCCTGGCCCAGGAGGTCGCACGCGCCCAGGGCGTGGACTTGGCCAGCTCGGTGATCGCCGAGCTCGAAGGGGTGACTGCGCTGGTGAGCGTGCTCCATGCCCGCGACGAATTGCCGGCCGACGTGCGGCGTGACTATTTCTCCAAGCTGTTGCTGACCTATCTGCAGGATCACCCGAACCTGGTGGGTACCTGGATGGTGTGGGAGCCGGATGCCTTCGACGGCATGGATGGGCGCTTCGCCGGCACCGAGGCGCACGATACCACCGGCCGCTTCATCCCCTACTGGTATCGTGATGGCGAGACCATCGGCACCGAGATCCTCAAGGACTACGAGACCCGCGACTACTACCGCTTGGCCAAACAGAGCGGTAAGACGGTGGTGCTCGATCCCTATATTTACCCGCTCGGTGGGGTCGATCAGCTGCTGACCTCGGTCGCGGTGCCGATCCTCGAGCAGGGACGCGTGGTCGGCGTGGTCGGGGTCGATCTGCTGATCTCCGATCTTCAGGCCCAGGTCGCCAAGATCCGGCCCTTCGACGGTGTGACCGCCTTGTTCAGCGGGACGGGCACGATCATCGCCCATCCCGACGAGCGCCGTCTCGGTAAGGATGTACGTCAGAGCGATGGCGATATGCTCGGTGAGCACCTGGAGCGTTTCGTCGCCTCGATCGAGAAGGCCGAGCCCTTCGTCGTCCAGGGGCGTAGTGATGAACTCGGCGGTGAGGCGCTGATCCTCTCCCAGCCGCTCTTGCTCGAGGGCACCGACCAGCACTGGACCATCGGCATGGCCTTGCCGGTCAGTGTGGTGCTGGCCCATGTCAACGTCATGATCACCAAGGTGGTGCTGATCGGTCTGGTCGGGGTGCTGGTGATGACGGTCCTGATCGTGCTGCTCAGCCGCAGCCTGGTGGGGCCTTTGCGTGGTGTGGTCAGGGCGCTCGAGGACATCGCCAGCGGCGAGGGGGATCTCACCCGGCGTTTGTCGACCAGTGGGCGCGACGAGGTGGCGATGGTGGCCACGGCCTTCAACGCCTTCGTCAGCAAGATCCACGATCTGGTGCGCCAGGTCAGCGGCGCCACCAGTCAGCTCGCCTCGGCCGCCGAGGAGCTGTCGGTGACCAGTGACGGGACCCGCGAGCAGGTCCAGCACCAGCATGCCGAGACCGACCAGGTGGCCACGGCGATGAACGAGATGACCGCCACGGTGCAGGAGGTCGCGCGTCACGCCAACGATGCCGCCAAGGCCGCCCGCGAGGCCGACCAAGAGGCCACTCAGGGTGGCAACGTGGTGCGCGAGACGATCGATGCGATCGGTCTGTTGGCGCGCGAGGTCGAGGAAGCGGCCAGCGTCATCCACCGGCTCGAGACCGACAGCGACGAGATCGGCAAGGTCCTCGACGTGATCCGTGGTATTGCCGAGCAGACCAATCTGCTCGCGCTCAACGCCGCGATCGAGGCGGCGCGCGCCGGTGAGCAGGGACGCGGCTTCGCGGTGGTCGCCGACGAGGTGCGCAACCTCGCCAGTCGTACCCAGGCCTCGACCAAGGAGATCCAGGCGATGATCGAGCGGTTGCAGGAGGGGGCCAACAGCGCCGTCAGTGCGATGGAACAGGGGCGCACGCGCTCCACCGAGACGGTTGAACAGGCGACCCGCGCGGGTCAGTCACTGACGACCATTGCCGGGGCGATCGGGCAGATCAACGACATGAACACCCAGATCGCCAGCGCCGCCGAGGAGCAGAGTGCGGTGGCAGAGGAGATCGACCGCAACATTGCCAACATCGCCCAGTCGGTCGATACCACCTCGCAGACCTCGGGGCAGATCGCCTCGGCCAGTGACGAACTGGCCAAGCTCGCCGCCGAGCTACAAGAGATGGTCGGGCAGTTCAAGGTCTGAGGCGCGGCGTGCGGCAGGGCCCATCGCCTCGCCGCGCGCTGGAACCCGGCGGTGGGTGAGCGTACCATCGCGCCAGCGCCGCCCCCGCTGGGGGGCGGCGTCAATGGTGTGGCGGTGTGGTAGGACGAGACCCTGGTGCAAGCGGGATACGATGTTGGAGGTGATGGTGGTGGGTCGGAACGGCTGATCGGCCATTCACTGACCCTGTTCTTTGCGATCTTCCTGGCCATCGGGGCGGTGATCGGTGGCTTCGGCGCCATCTTCTATCAGTCCGAGGTCGAGAACTATCTCGACAATACCGCCGAACAGGAGCGCTACCGCATCGAGCTGTTGCGCTACCTGGTCCATGGTACCTTCGACGACGTCATCGGTGACCTCTTCGTCCTCGCCGGCCAGAATGAACTTGAACGGCTGCTGCTCGGTGGCGGCGATCGCCAGCGGCTGCGCTCGGCCATCGCCGACGAGTATCTCGCCTTCGCCACCCTCAAGGGCACTTACGACCAACTACGCTTCCTCGATCTCGAGGGACGCGAGCAGGTACGGGTGAACTACAACGCCGGTGCCCCCACGGTGGTTCGCGATCCTGCCTTGCAGGACAAGCACCAGCGCTACTACTTCACCGCGACCCTGGGGCTGCGGCGAGGCCAGGTCTATGTCTCGCCCTTCGATCTCAACATCGAGCACGGTCGGCTCAAGCGCCCGCTCAAGCCGATGATCCGGATCGGCACCCCGGTGTTCGACGCCGTCGGCAACAAGCGTGGGGTGGTGTTGATCAACTATCTCGGGCGCAATCTGCTCGAGCGTCTGGGGACGGCCAGCGCGGCGATGCGCGGCGAGGTCATGCTGCTCAACGCCGACGGTTACTGGATGCTCAGCCCGCGTCAGGAGGACACCTGGGGCTTCATGATCCCGGAGCGTGCCGAGCGGCGCTTCGGTCACGATTATCCGCACGAGTGGTCGCTGCTGCAAACGCGTGCCCAGGGCCAGGTCCGTACCGACAACGGCTTGTTCACCTTCGTCGAACTCCATCCGCTGGAGCCGGGGCGCCATCTCGGCGTCGGCCACTTGGCGCACACCGCCCCCGGCACCGAGCGCTATGTCTGGTACCTGGTCTCGCAGGTGCCGGCGACGGTGATCGAGCGTCACACCCGGGGCCTACTGATGCGGTTGCTGATGCTCGGTGCCGGGGTGTTGGTGGTGATCGCGGTCGGTTCCTGGTTGCTGGCGCTCGGCGTCACCCGGCGGCGTCTCTACAAGGCGCAGCTGGTCGCGCTGGCGCACTACGACCGTCTGACCGGGTTGCCCAACCGCACCCTGTTCTTCGACCGACTCGAACAACTCCACGAGTCGGCAACGCGCTATGGGCGTCGCTACGGCTTGCTCTACCTCGATCTCGACGGTTTCAAGCAGGTCAACGACACCTTCGGCCATCATGCCGGTGATCGCCTGCTCGAACAGGTCGCGTTGTTGCTGCGTCAAGGGGTACGGCGCGCCGATACCGTCGCCCGACTCGGCGGCGACGAGTTCGCCATCCTGCTCTCCGAGGTCGGCGACGCGCACGCCGCGCACCAATTCGGCGACAAGCTGATCGCGCTGATCCGCGATGCCGAACAGCTTCACTATCAGGGGGTGCGGGTCGGTGCCAGTGCCGGCGTCGCCCTCTATCCCGACCATGCCAGCTCGCCGGAGCTGCTGGTGCGTCGCGCCGATCAGGCGATGTATGCGGCCAAGAAGCGCGGCAAGAACAAGTGCGTGGTGTGCCGGCGCCTGGTGGTGTCCTGAGCGCGGGGCCTCAGTCTGCACGGGTGCGGCGCACCCAACCGGTGAGGGTGTTGTAGAGCTCCTTGAGCCCGAGCGGCTTGCTCAGATAGTCGTCCATGCCGGCGTCGAGACACTGCTCGCGATCACCGGGCATCGCCAGCGCGGTCAGGGCGATGATGGGGGTACGCCTGAGTGCCGGTTCCTCGCGCATCCGCCGGGTGGTCTCGAGTCCGTCCATGCCGGGGATCTGGACGTCCATCAGGATCACGTCGGGGTGGTGTGTGCGAGCCAGTGCCAACGCTGCTTTACCGCTGCGCGCGGTCTCGACCACGCAGCCGCGGATGCGCAGATAGGTGGCGATCATCTCCTGATTGCTCTCGTTGTCCTCGACCAGCAGGACCTGGACCTGTTCGAGCGTGCCTGGCTCCGGGACCTCATCGTCACCCGCGGCGTGGGCCCCTGGTTCGTCGCTGGCCTGCTGCGCGGCCGGATCCCAGGGCAATACGATGTCGAAGCGGCTGCCGGCACCGGGCTCGCTCTCGACCTCGATGCGGCCATGGTGCAGCTCGGCCATGCCTGCGGCCAGCGCCAGCCCCAGCCCGGTGCCGTCGTACTGGCGTGAGGGTCGACTGTCGAGCTGGACGAAGGGCTGGAACAGGCGTTCGTACTGTTCGGCGTCGATGCCTACGCCGGTGTCCCAGACGCAGATGTGGACCTCGCCGCTGGCGGTATCGCCGCGGACCTCGAGCCCGATGCGCCCACCCTCGGGAGTGAACTTGACGGCATTGCCGAGAAGGTTGACCAGCATCTGCTTGAGCCGGCGGCTGTCTCCCTGGACCAATCGCACCGTCGGGTCGATGTCGGTGGCGATGGCGATCGACTTGCGTTTGGCCGCCGGACCGATCAGCCGCAGGCTCGCCTCCCAGAGCTGATTAACCGGGATCTGGTCCCAGCGCAGCTGCATCTGCCCGGAGGCCACGCGCGACATGTCGAGGATGTCGTTGATCAGCTCGAGCAGGTGGGCGCCGTTGTCGTGGATGGTATGGATGGCGCGTGCCTGCTGCGCGGTGAGTGGCCCGAGCAGGGTGTCGCCGATGGTCTCGGAGAGCCCGAGGATGGAGGTCAGCGGGGTGCGCAGCTCGTGGCTCATCGCCGCCAGGAATTCGTCCTTGGCGCGCGCGCTGCGGGCCAGCTCGACATTGGCGCGATCGAGTTCGGCGGTGCGCTCGCGCACCCGCTCGGCAAGCAGCGCGCGCTCCTCGGCGAGCGCCTGGTGGGCGCTGTGCAGTGCCCGTTCGGCACGCTTGCGTGCGGAGATGTCGGCGAAGGTGATCACCGCGCCGACCAGGCTGCCGTCGCGATAGATGGGGTTGGCGTGGTACTCGACCGGGAAGCTAGTGCCATCGGCACGCCAGAACACCTCGTCGTCGACCCGCGCCGGGGTGCCGTCGCGATGGGTGCGCGCGGCCTTGCAGTCGCAGACGTCGTAAGGGCTGGCGTCGGCGCGGGCGTGGTGCAGGGTCTGGTGCATGTCGCGCCCGCGCAGCGCCTCGGGGTGCGCATAACCGAGCATGCGCGCGGCGGCGGGGTTGCAGAAGGTACAACGGCCCTGGGTGTCGACGCCGTAGATGCCCTCGCCGGTGGATTCGAGTAACAGGCGAAAGCGCGCCTCGCTCTGGCGCAGGTGCTCCTGGGAGTTGGCGAGGTTCTCCTGCATGTGTTTGAGGGCGTGGAGCATCTGCGCGTGCTCATCGTCACCATCGACCTGGATCTGGGTGGAGAAGTCGCCGGCGCTTACCCGCCGCGCGATCGCCGTGGCGGTGGCGATCGGCTGGCCGATGGTGCGATCGAGTAGCCAGATCAGCGCCGCCACGGCCAGGCTCATCACCCCGAGCACCAACGCCAGGACCTTGAACTCGGCGCTGCGGGTCTGGCGGTCGATGCTGGCGATCTGCGCGCGCTCGTGGTCGCGCGCGGCGCTCACCAAGCGGTCGATCAACTCGGTGGGTTCACGGTCGATGCCGCGCACGTCGCGGTCGACGGCGATCTGGGCTGCGGGGTCCTCGAGCTGGTAGTGATCGAGCGCGGCGCGGTAGGCCGTGCCGAGTCTCAGGTGGGCGGCGAGGAAACGCTCGGCGCTGGCGCGGACCTGGGGGTCGTGGTCACGCAGTAGCGCGATCAATCGGGCGACGGCGGCGCGGGTCTCGGCCTCCTCCTGCTCGAACTGCGCGAGATAGCGTTGGTAGAGGCTGGGATCCTGGCCGCGCAGCAGGATGTTCTTCCACTCCTGGACCTGGGTCTTGAAGCTGACCTGGGCGGCTAGCGCGGTGGTGACGACCTGTGAGCTGCGCGCCCGGATCTCGGACTCGCGATCGGCCGCCTGTTTGTGGAGGTGGAAGCCGTAGAGTCCGACCACCAGGTCGACGATGAGAATGGCGATGAGTCCGCCGGCGAAGCGTGTGCGTACGTTCATGTGCGATCCGTCGGGGCGGGCCGGGTGCCCGTGCGATGGCGATCTCCGAGGCAGGCGGGGTCAGGAGGTGGAGGGGGCGGTAGCGTGGGCGCGTGCCAGCATCTCGCTGGCGTGCGCGCGGGTGCGCTGGGTGATCTCGGTGCCGCCGAGCATGCGCGCGATCTCCTCGACCCGGGCCTGTTCGTCGAGCGGTTCGATCCGGGTGTAGGTCTCGCCGTTGTGGCGTTCCTTGCAGACCCGGAGCTGACGATGGGCCTGGGCGGCGACCTGGGGGAGGTGGGTGACGCAGAGCACCTGGCGTTCGGCGCCGAGACGCCGCAGCAGTCGGCCGACGATCTCGGCCACGCCGCCACCGATGCCGACGTCGACCTCGTCGAAGACCAACGTGGGGATGCGCCCGCAGGCGGCGGTGGCGACCTGGATGGCCAGCCCGATGCGCGAGAGTTCGCCGCCGGAGGCGACCCGGGCGAGGGGCTGTAACGGTTGACCGGGGTTGGCGGTGACCATGAAGGTGACCCGCTCCAGCCCGCCGCCACCGGCCCGTTCCGTGGGCAGGGGGTCGAGGGTGACGGCGAAGCGCCCGCCGGCCATGCCGAGTTCGCCCATCGCGGTGCTCAGGGTCTGCGCCAGGCGCGTGGCGGCGGCGGCGCGCGCCGCGCTCAGCGCCTCGGCGCCCTGCAGATAGCGCCCCCAGGCCGCATCACGCGCCTCGGCCAGCCCGGCGAGCGCGACCGATGCCTGCTCGAGGGCGTCGAGTTCGGTGCGGCGCTCATGGAGATACTCGGGCAGCTGGGCGAGGAAGATGCGATGCTTACGCGCCAGGGTCTGCAGTTGTTCGAGCCGGTCCTCGACCCTGCTCAGGGCCGCGGGATCGAGTTCGAGCCCGTCGAGATAATGGCGTAGCGCCGCAGCCGCCTCGCCGGCATGGATGCTGGCCGTCTCCAGTAGCTCGCGGGCCTCTCCCAGTGTCGGGTCGATGGCGGCGAGGTCGTCGAGTTCGGCGAGGGCGCCGTTGAGCCGGTCGCAGACCGTCGGCTCGCCCTCGGCCAATTCCTGGAGGATGGTGGCCGCGCCGCTCTGGAGTTGTTCGAGATGACTGAGACGGCGCTGCTCGCCGTCGAGCTGTTCGAGTTCCTCGGCGTCGATCACCGCCGTCTCCAACTCCTCGACCTGGAAGCGCAACAGCTCGAGGCGCTCGGCGCGGCTCTGCGCCGCCTGTTCGGCGTGTTCGAGGGCGCGGGCGTGGTCGCGATAGGCGCGGAAATCGGTGGCGACCTGTTCGGCGAGCGCGCGGTGTCCGCCGTAGGCGTCGAGCAGGTCGCGCTGGGCCTCGCCGCGCAGCAGCGACTGGTGGGCGTGCTGACCGTGGATGTCGACCAGCAGTTCGCCGAGTTCGCGCAGCTGCGCGGCGGTCGTGGGGTGGCCGTTGACATAGGCCCGCGAGCGCCCCTTGGCCACCAGTAGGCGGCGCAGGATGCAGGTGTCCTCATCCCCCTCGAGTTCGTGCTCGCGCAGCCAGTCGCGCGCCGCCGGGTTGGCGCTGAGGTCGAAGCCGGCGACGATCTCGGCGCGTTCTTGACCAGGACGCACCAGGGTGGCGTCGGCCTTGTCGCCGAGGGCCAGGCCGAGGGCGTCGATGAGGATCGACTTGCCGGCGCCGGTCTCGCCGGTGAGCGCACTCATCGCGCCATCGAACTCCAGCTCGACGGCACTGACGATGGCCAGGTCGTGGACCACGAGGTGGGTCAGCATGCGCCGTTGCCTCCGTGCACGGTCTGCGGTGCGCTCATGACTGGCGGTGCTGGGTCCGCCCACCCCAGCCGAGTTTGGCGCGGAGGATTTGGTAGTGGTCCTGACCGAGCGGGTGGAGCAGGGTGACGCGCTCGGGGTGGCGGCGGATCTCGATGCGTGCCCCGGGGGGGAGTTGCAGCTCGTCTTGTCCGTCACAAGTGACCTGGACGTGTCCCAGCTCGAGCGGCCCGACCCGGACCTCGATGTGTCGGCTGGCGGGCAGTACCAGCGGGCGGTGGGCGAGGTCGTGGGGGCAGATCGGGACCAGCACGATGGCATCGAGTCCGGGATCGATCAGTGGACCGCCCCCGGAGAGGGCATAGGCGGTCGAGCCGGTGGGGGTGGCGATGATCAACCCGTCGGAGCGTTGGGCGTTGACGAAGACGCCGTCGACATAGGTCTCGAACTCGATCATCCGCGCGGTGTTCCACTTGTGGATGACGACGTCGTTGAGTGCGCTGGAGTGGCGCGATGGGGCCTGGTCGCAGTGCACCGAGGCCGCGAGCATGGAGCGCGAGTCGGTCTTGTACTCGCCCTCGAGGATGCGCTCGAGCACTGAGCCGATCTCCTCGGGCGAGACATCGGCGAGAAAGCCGAGTCGACCGAGATTGATGCCGACCAGGGGGACGTCGTGCGCGGCTAGGGTTCGCGCCGCGTGCAACAGGGTGCCGTCGCCGCCGACCACGATCACCAGGTCGCAGCGCTCGCCGAGCGCCTCGAGCGGGAGTGCGCAGCCGACGGCGGCATCGAGCAGGTGCGCACTCTCGGCATCGAGCAGCACCTCGAGCGCGTGGGCGCGCAGATAGCTGCAGAGGGCCTGGAGGGTGCTGCGTGCCTTGTCGGGATCACCCTGCTTGCCGATGATGCCGATGGTCTGGAAGTGCGCCATGGAGTTCTGTGTGGGGTTGGGGACGGCAGGACCGATAAACGTTAGCATGGGCGGCCAGACACGCCAATAGGCGTCCGGGGGCAGCCTTGACAGGGTAGGAGCAAATCCCTAAATTCCTGTGTTAGCACTCTCTGACGGTGAGTGCTAACGGGGTCGACCCCTCTGATGTCCAAGGCCGCAAGGCAGGCGCAGGCGGGGTTCGGCGATGGTCCATCCGCGCGATCCAGTGATGTAGACGGCTGAAACCTTGGCAGGCGAGACGCGACAGTTCGATCCCCCGGTGAGCGAGCGGGCGCTGCTGTTTCTGAAGGCGCTGGTCGAGCGCTATATCAGGGATGGCCAGCCGGTCGGCTCGCGGACCCTGGCCAAGGACACCGGCCTCGATCTCAGCCCGGCGACGGTGCGCAACGTGATGGCCGACCTCGAGGACCTGGGGTTGCTGATCTCGCCGCACACCTCGGCCGGACGGGTGCCGACGGCGGCCGGGTATCGGCTGTTCGTCGACTCGCTGTTGACGGTCAGCCCGCCCTCGGAGCACGACATCGCCTCGCTGCGCAGCACCTTCGAGCCGGGGATGGATGCCAAGTCACTGGTCGAGACCGCCTCCAACCTGCTCTCCGGGATCACCCACCTGGCCGGGGTGGTGATGTTGCCGCGTCACGAGCGCAACGCCTTTCGTCAGATCGAGCTGGTGCCGCTGTCCGACTCGCGGGTGCTGGCGATCCTGATCACCACCGAGGGTGAGGTCCACAACCGTATCATCAACACCGACCGGCGCTTCACCCCGGGGCAGCTCGAGCAGGCGGCCAACTATCTCAATCAGATGTTCACCGGGCAGGACATCAACGAGGTGCGTCGCCGGCTGCTCGAGGATCTCAAGCGCACCCACGAGAACATGGACCAGTTGATGATGCACGCGGCGGTGCTCGCCCATCGCGTGGTCGAGGACGCCGACCGCAAGGACGACTGCTACATCGCCGGGCAAACCAATCTGATGGAGTTCGGTGAGCTCTCCAGTATGGACCGACTCAAGCAGTTGTTCGAGGCCTTCAACGAGAAGCACGAGATCCTCCATATCCTCGATCGCTGCATCGCCGCCGACGGGGTGCAGATCTTCATCGGCGAGGAGTCGGGTTACGCGCTGCTCGGTGACTGTAGCGTGGTCACCAACACCTACCGGGTCGAGGGTGAGGTGGTCGGTGTGTTGGGGGTGATCGGTCCCACGCGGATGGATTACCAACGGGTGATCCCGATCGTCGACGTCACCGCGCGGCTATTGGCTGCGGCACTGCGCCAGAGCTAGCGCGGAACAAGGTTTCATCGCGTGCTGTCGCGTCCGGGTCCGGCGTGGCGGCGCGGTCATTTGCGGAATTTGTGAGGTCACAATGAACCCAGAGCAGAAGCGCCCCGAGGAACAGCCCGAGCAGCCGGCGCAGGGTGGCGAGGACGCGGTGCATCGCGCCGCGGTCTCGGCCTATGCCGAGACCGCCGCCGAGAGCGAACCGCGCGCCGCCGAGCCGATGCCCGAGGACGAGCAGGAGGCCACGGCCACGCCCGAGGAGCAAGCAGCAGCACCGAGCATCGAGGAACTCAGTGCCGCGCTGACCGAGGCGCGTGCCGAGGCCGAGGCCCTGCGCGAGCAACTGCGCGACCAGCTGCTGCGTGCCCGCGCCGAGGCCGAGAACCTCAAGCGGCGTCACGCCAACGAGCTGGAGAAGGCGCACAAGTTCGCCCTCGACGGCTTCGTGCGTGAGCTGCTGGGGGTGCGCGACAGCCTCGAACTGGGCTATCTCGCGGCGCAGGACGAGGGCGCCGACGTCGCCAAGCTGCGCGAGGGCACCGCGCTGACGCTGAAACTGCTCGGCGACGTGATGGACAAGTTCGGGGTGGGGCAGGTCGATCCCATCGATCAGCCCTTCGATCCCGAGTTCCATCAGGCGATGTCGATGCAGCCGCGCGAGGACGTCGCCCCGAACACCGTGGTGGAGGTGATCCAGAAGGGCTACACGCTCAATGGCCGCCTGGTGCGTCCAGCCCTGGTGCTGGTCTCGCAGCAGCCTGCCTGAGCGCGGCTTGAACGCCCTCGGGCCTCTCCCCAACTGATCGAACAGCCAGGCGCCAAGGCGCCATACGACACCATTCGGAGACCATAGTCATGGGAAAAATCATCGGTATCGACCTCGGCACCACCAACTCCTGCGTGGCGGTGATGGAGGGCGACAACGTCAAGGTCATCGAGAACGCCGAGGGTGACCGCACCACCCCCTCGATCATCGCCTACACCAACGACGGCGAGGTGCTCGTCGGCCAGTCGGCCAAACGTCAGTCGGTCACCAACCCGACCAACACCCTGTTCGCGGTCAAGCGTCTGATCGGCCGCCGCTTCGACGACACGGTCGTCAGCAAGGACAAGGACATGGTCGCCTACAAGATCGTCAAGGCCGACAACGGCGACGCCTGGGTCGAGGTCAACGGCAAGAAGATGGCACCGCCGGAGATCTCGGCCAAGGTGCTGCAGAAGATGAAGAAGACCGCCGAGGACTATCTCGGCGCCGAGGTCACCGAGGCGGTGATCACCGTCCCGGCCTACTTCAACGACTCGCAGCGTCAGGCCACCAAGGATGCCGGTCGCATCGCCGGGCTCGACGTCAAGCGCATCATCAACGAGCCGACCGCCGCGGCCCTGGCCTACGGCATGGACAAGCAGCGCGGCGATCAGAAGATCGCCGTCTACGACCTCGGTGGCGGTACCTTCGACATCTCCATCATCGAGATCGCCGAGATCGAGGGCGAGCACCAGTTCGAGGTGCTCTCGACCAATGGTGACACCTTCCTCGGCGGTGAGGACTTCGACCTGCGCATCATCGACCACCTGGTCGACTCCTTCAAGAAGGAGCAGGGCGTCGATCTGCGCAACGATCCGCTGGCGCTGCAGCGTCTCAAGGAGGCCGCCGAGAAGGCCAAGATCGAGCTGTCCTCGAGCCAGCAGACTGACATCAACCTGCCCTACATCACCGCCGACCAAAGCGGTCCCAAGCACCTCAACCTCAAGCTCACCCGCGCCAAGCTCGAGTCGCTGGTCGAGGAGCTGGTCGATCGCACCATCGCGCCCTGCCGCACCGCGCTCAAGGACGCCGGTCTCACCGCCGGCGAGATCGACGAGGTGATCCTGGTCGGTGGTCAGACCCGCATGCCCAAGGTCCAGGCCAAGGTCGAGGAGTTCTTCGGCAAGACCCCGCGCCGTGACGTCAACCCCGACGAGGCGGTGGCCATCGGCGCCTCGATCCAGGGCGGCGTGCTCGGCGGCGAGGTCAAGGACGTGCTGCTGCTCGACGTCACCCCGCTGTCGCTCGGCATCGAGACCCTCGGCGGCGTGATGACCAAGCTCATCGAGAAGAACACCACCATCCCGACCTCGGCGAGCCAGGTGTTCTCTACCGCCGACGACAACCAGACTGCGGTCACCGTGCACGTGCTCCAGGGCGAGCGTGAGCGCGCCGCGAGCAACAAGTCGCTGGGTCGCTTCGACCTCTCCGACATCCCGCCGGCGCCGCGTGGCGTGCCGCAGATCGAGGTCAAGTTCGACATCGACGCCAACGGCATTCTCAACGTCTCGGCCAAGGACAAGGCCACCGGTAAGGAGCAGTCGATCGTCATCAAGGCCTCCTCCGGTCTGTCCGACGACGAGATCGATCGTATGGTCAAGGACGCCGAGGCCCACGCTGACGACGACCGCCACTTCCAGGAGCTGGTGGCCGCGCGCAACCAGGCCGACACCATGATCCACGCGACCCGCAAGTCGATGGAACAGCTCGGTGACAAGGTCGAGAGCGGCGAGCGCGAGTCGATCGAGAGCGCCATCAAGGAGCTTGAGGAGGCGATGAAGGGCGAGGACAAGGAGCGCATCGAGTCGCTGACCAACACCCTCAGCGAGTCCTCGGCGAAGATGGCCGAGCGGCTCTACGCCCAGAACGCCGAGGCCGCCGGTGGCGAGGCCGGTGCCGAGGGGAGCGCTGGCGCCCAGTCCGGTGCCAAGGGCGGTGCCGACGATGTGGTCGACGCTGAGTTCGAAGAGGTCAAAGACGACAAGAAGTGAGGTGAGCGGCCGCTAGGCGGCCGCCTCGACCTGCTTGGCGAAAGCGTACTGACGTCCGTGCGTCCGTGCGCTTTCTGCTTAATGAACACGTCCGAGGCTGGCGTGCTGCGGCTGGAATGAATCAATGTCAAAACGCGACTACTACGAAGTCCTCGGTGTTCAGCGCAACGCCAGCGAGGCCGACATCAAGAAGGCCTTTCGCCGGTTGGCGATGAAGTACCATCCCGACCGCAATGGCGGCCCGGATGCCGAGACCAAGTTCAAAGAGGCCAAGGAGGCCTACGACGTCCTCAGCGACGCCAAGAAACGCTCGGCCTACGACCAGTTCGGCCATGCCGGGGTCGACGGCGCCGCCGGCGGCTTCGGCGGGCCGGGCGATTTCGGTGGTGCCGGCTCCTTCTCCGATATCTTCGGCGACGTCTTCGGCGACATCTTCGGCGGCCGTGCCGGAGGGGGTGGGCGCCGTGCCCAGCGTGGCGTCGACCTGCGCTATGACCTGTCATTGACCCTCGAGGAGGCGGTCAACGGCAAGGACGTCAGCATCCGCATCCCCACCCAGGTCGACTGTCAGTTCTGCGGTGGCAGCGGTGCCAAGCCCGGCACCCAGCCCAAGACCTGTCCCACCTGTGGGGGTGTCGGTCAGGTGCGGATGCAGCAGGGCTTTTTCTCCATCCAGCAGACCTGTCCCGAGTGCCGCGGCACCGGGCACGTGATCGAGGAACCCTGCTCGCACTGTCGTGGCCAGGGTCGGGTGCAAGAGGAGAAGACGCTGTCGGTGAAGATCCCCGCCGGGGTCGACACCGGTGATCGCATCCGCCTCGCCGGCGAGGGCGATCGCGGCGAACTCGGCGGCCCGCCCGGCGATCTCTACGTCCAGGTGCAGGTGCAGCCGCACCCGATCTTCACCCGCGAGGACAGCAATCTCTACTGTCAGGTGCCCATCGGTTTCGTCGCCGCCGCACTCGGCGGTGAGCTGGAGGTGCCGACGCTCGACGGCAAGGTGATGCTGAAGATCCCCGCCGGCACCCAGACCGGCAAGATGTTCCGGGTCCGCGGCAAGGGGGTGAAGCCGGTCCGCGGCGGTCCGGTCGGCGATCTCATCTGCAAGGTGGTGATCGAGACCCCGGTCAACCTCACCGAGCGTCAGCAGCAGCTGCTGCGGGACTTCGAGGAGAGCGTCCGCGAGGGTGGCTCGCGCCACAACCCGCAATCACATTCTTGGCTCGACGGGGTCAAGAGCTTCTTCGAGAAGATGGGGCTCTAGGCCCGGCCCTCGCCGCACCGCGCCGCGCGCGGTGCGTCATCCGCCAACAAGGACATCCTTCACATGACAGACATCAGGATCGCAGTGGCCGGGGCCGGCGGGCGCATGGGACGCGCGCTGGTACAGGCCGTCACCGAGGCCGAGGGCGTGGTGCTCGGCGCCGCCACCGAGCGCGCGGGCAGTTCGCTGCTCGGCACCGATGCCGGTGAGCTGGCCGGGGTCGGCGCGCTCGGCGTGACCCTCGTTGCCGAGCTGGCGACGGTGCTCGACGACTTCGACGTGCTCATCGACTTCACCGCGCCGGCGGCCACGCTCGCCCATCTCAACGTCTGCCGCGACGCCGGCAAGCGCATGGTGATCGGCACCACAGGCTTCGACGAGGCCGGACGCGCGGCGATCGCCGCGGCCGCCGAGTCGATCGGCATCGTCTTCGCGCCGAACATGAGCGTCGGCGTCAACCTGACCTTCAAGCTGCTCGACATCGCCGCGCGGGTGCTCGGCGACGAGGTCGACATCGAGATCATCGAGGCCCACCATCGCCACAAGGTCGATGCCCCCTCGGGCACCGCGCTGCGCATGGGCGAGGTGGTGGCCGAGGCGCTCGGGCGCGATCTCGCCGAGGTCGCCGTCTACGGGCGCGAGGGCCATACCGGCGCGCGCGAGCGCCGTACCATCGGCTTCGAGACCATCCGTGCCGGCGACGTGGTCGGCGAACACAGCGTCTGGTTCGCCGCCGAGGGCGAGCGCGTGGAGATCGCCCACAAGGCCTCCAGCCGCATGACCTTCGCCCGTGGCGCGGTGCGTGCCGCCGGCTGGATCGGCGCGCGTGCGCGCGGTCAGTTCGACATGCAGGACGTGCTCGGACTGCGCGACTACTGAGTCGCCCGCCGCCCCACCGCCGGTGGGGCGGCGTCCCGGCTCAGTCCTCGCAGGAGTAGCCGAAGGCGATCAACCCCTCCTCCAGGTCGTCGACCACCATCGGGTGCGCGAGCAGATAGGCGCCCGCGCGCAACGAGTACTCCCCAATGGCGTCATCGACCGCCGTCTCCCAATCCTCCAGCTCGTAGTCACCGCGCCCCAGCCACATCAACGCCACCAGTTCGGCACGCTGGCGCTGGCTCATCTCGGCGATGGCCTCGTTCATCGCCTGCAGCCCGAGATCGTCGCTGTGATCGGCGAGCATCTGCAGCGCCCAGTCCTCGGCCGGGCCCGAGGGCACATCGGGTAGCACCACCTCTTCCTTGGCCTGGAACTCACGCACCTTGGCGATGATCTGGCACAGGGTTTCGGGTTGGATATGAAGCTTGCTCATCGATCTCCTCGCTATCGGACGCAGCCGCCGCTGATTGGGCGAGCTGCCGTCGGCGCCAGTGTACACTGCCGCCGGGGTCGTGGCGCAGGTCTCTCGCCCCCATCTCGCCAGCAATCATCCCTTGCCCTGGAGAGGATCCGGATGTCTGTATTCACCACGATGCGTTGGCTGCTGCCCGGCTGTCTGTTGCCGCTGCTGTGGGGGTGCGTCAGTGCCCCGGAGACCGGGCGCAGCCAGTTGATGCTGATCGATCATGCCGAGGAGGCCAGGCTCGGCGCCCGGGGTTTCGAGCAGATCAAGCGCAAACTCCCGCGCGCCCGCGATCGTGCCGCCCAGGCGCGGGTCGAGCGGATCGGGCGGCGTATCGCTCGGGTCGTCGACCTGCCCGAGGCGCAGTGGGAATTCGTCCTGTTCGCCGACGACACGCCCAATGCCTTCGCCCTGCCGGGCGGTAAGGTCGGCGTCAATACCGGGATCCTGCCGATCACTCGCAACGATGCCGGACTGGCCACGGTGATGGCCCATGAGATCGCCCACGTGATGGCTCGTCACAGCGCCGAGCAGCGCTCCCAGGAGATGCTCGCCGAGATCGGTGCCGGGGTGCTCTCGGCGGTACTCGGTGCGCGCGGCGTGCCCAATAGTGATCTGGCGGTGCGGGCCTATGGGGTCGGCGCACAGCTTGGGGTGATGCTGCCCTATTCGCGTGCCCACGAACTCGAGGCCGACCGACTCGGGCTGATCTACATGGCCCGTGCCGGTTACGACCCGCGCGAGGCGATCGCCTTCTGGCAGCGCTTCGAGGCCGCCAACCGAGGGGGGAGGGCGCCACCGGCGTTTCTCAGCACCCATCCGCTCGACGGTGCCCGTATCGAACAACTGCGCGCGCTGTTGCCTGAGGCCGAGGCGATCTACGCGCGGGCGCGTCGCTGATGGGCGGGCGCGGCCGCCACCGACTGATGGCGCTCGCCGCGGCTTGGCTGCTAGGCGGTTGTGAGGCCCCGTCAGCACCGCCTGCGCCGACCGCCGACGCCCTCGTCGAAGGCGTAGCGTTGGTGGCCACCGGGGTGGCGCCTGGGGCCCTGCGTCTGCCGGACGATCACGCCGCCCATCCGCGCCAGGGGGGCGAGCTGTGGCGGCTCCAGGCCAAGCTCGAGGTGGCCGGCGACCGCCCCCAGTTGTTCACCCTGGGGATCGTCCGGCTGAACCTGGGGCGACCGAGCCGGCCGCAGTCCTCGGCCTGGTCGAGCGATGCGCTGCTGTGGGGCTGGTCGGCCCGGCTCGGGCCCGATGGCCCGGGGCTCGCGCAACGCCGCGCCCGCGCCACCCTCGGGCTGGCCGGCGCGGCGCTGAGTCCGGCGCGGGTGTGGGTGCGTGACTGGGGGCTGGCGCTCGGGCCAGGGCGCCCACCCTGGCGCTTGGTCTTCGAGGACGCCGAGGGGACGCGGCTGGTGCTCGGTGGATCCCGCCCGGCGCTTGGTCTGGCGCGGCTCGGTGAGACCCTCGGGGTCGAGGCAACGACGGCCGGGCTACAGGGCTATCTGCTGTCGGGATTGACCGTGGCCGGGCGGTTGGTCGTCGCTGGTCGGGCGCGCCCGGTCACCGGCCAGGCCTGGTTCGAACACCTGTGGGGTGGGGGCGAGGGTGGGACGGGGGCCGGCGCCGGACTGCGGTTGACGCGGTTAACGCTCCAGCTCGACGACGCCCGGACCCTGGCCTGTGTCGAGCTGCGCCGCGCCGAGGCCGGCGGGCGACCGATCCCGGGCTGCGTCCTGGTCGATGCCGCCGCACAGGTGCATAGATTCCGGCGGCGCGAGCTGCGGCTCGAGCCCCTGGAGGGCGGTGCGCGTCCCGCACGCTGGCGGCTCGAGATCCCCGCCGTGGCGCTGGCCGTGGAGCTGACGCCCTGGGACGACGCCCTGGAGACGATCGCGCCGGGTGTGGCGGTGCGGGTCGCCGGCCGCGCCGAGGGGCGTGTGATCGAGGGCTGGGGCTGGGTCGAATCCATCGGGCCGGGACAACGGAGACGCGGGGAGGGTGAATGATGCACTGGCGTGATCGTCGATGGTGGACCTGGGGGCTGCTCGCGTTGGTGCTCGCCGGCTGCGATCGTCCGGGGGAGAAGGCCGAGGCCGGGCGTATCGCCGCCGCCGAGCAGCGTCCGGGCGATCCGGTGCGCGGGCGTGATGCCCTGCTCAATCGCGCGGTGGTGACCTGTGGCCCGCCCCATGCCGCTTATGCCGCGCGCGCCGCGGCAGCGGAGGCCCCGGCGCTCAATCCCGCCGGGCGTACCGGGCGCAACGCCGAGCTGCCCTATATGCTCACCGCCCACGTCGATCCTGCTGGGGTCGAGCTGGTGACCTCGAACTGTCTCGGCTGTCATGCCGCGCCGCTCGAGGGCGAGCTGGTGATCGGGCTGGGCAACGAGTTCCTTGATCTGACCGAGGACCCGCTGGTGGCGATCGAGGCCCTCGGCGCCGGGCTCGCCCCCGGCCCTGAGCGTGCGGCCTGGCGGCGTTGGGCCGATCGTGTCGGGCGCGTCGCCGACTACATGATGACCGACACCGTCGGGGTGAACTCGGCCAACAACCTCACCCTGGCGCTAATGGCCCATCGCGACCCGCAGACCCTGGCCTGGTCCGACGCGCCGCTGATCGCGCCGCCGCCCACACGCCCGCTGCCGGTGAGCGTGCCGCCCTGGTGGCACCTGGCCAAGAAGCACGCGCTCTTCTACAACGGCGAGGGACGCGGCGACCATGTGCGCTACATGATGCTGGCCTCGACCACCTGTACCGACAGCGTCGCCGAGGCGCGCGCGATCGATGCCTGGTTCGTTGACGTGCGCGCCTATCTCGCCACCCTGCGTCCGCCGCCCTATCCCTACCCGATCGATACCGAGCTGGCGCGCGTCGGCGCGCGGGTGTTCGCCGATCGCTGCGCGAGCTGTCACGGCACCCAGGGTGCGGATGGGCGCTATCCGAACAAGCTCGTCGCCCTCGGCAAGGTCGGCACCGATCCGGCGCTGGCACGCGCGGCCTTCGCCGATGCCGATCGTTTCCTCGACTGGTTCCACGACTCCTTCTATGGCGAGCTGGGGCGCTCGCGCCCCGGCCTGGGCTATGTCGCGCCGCCGCTCGACGGTATCTGGGCGACCGCGCCCTATCTGCACAACGGCGCGGTGCCGACCCTCGCCGATCTGCTCGAGAGCGGCGCGCGCCCGGCCTTCTGGCGCCACCAGCGCAGCGGCCAGGCGCTGCCCGAGTACGACACCGAGCGCCTCGGCTGGCGCTATCGGCGTCTCGCCGCGGGCAAGTCGGCGGCGATGAGCTGGGAGGAGCGCAAGCACATCTACGACACCAGTCTCCACGGCTATGGCAACCAGGGGCACGACTTCGGCGACCGGCTCGACCCGGCGGCGCGCCGCGCGCTGCTCGAGTACCTCAAGACCCTGTGAGCGTCCCCGTATCGGTGCGCGCGGTGCCGTGTCCGGCGGGGTGAAAGACCTTGACGGAAAAAAGACTTGCGCCCCTCCGCAGTCGTCCCTATAATTCTCGGTCTCGATTGCGGGGTGGAGCAGTCAGGCAGCTCGTCGGGCTCATAACCCGAAGGTCGTAGGTTCAAATCCTGCCCCCGCTACCACATTTCCTCGATCCGGTTCTCCGGTCGAGCGGTCTCTTCGGAGACCAAGCGCCCTCGGGGCACGACAGTTCAGTTGCGGGGTGGAGCAGTCAGGCAGCTCGTCGGGCTCATAACCCGAAGGTCGTAGGTTCAAATCCTGCCCCCGCTACCACATTCCTCGATCCGGTTCTCCGGTCGAGTGGTCTCTTGGAGACCAAGCCCCTCGGGGCACGACAGTTCAGTTGCGGGGTGGAGCAGTCAGGCAGCTCGTCGGGCTCATAACCCGAAGGTCGTAGGTTCAAATCCTGCCCCCGCTACCAATATCGGCCCGCAGCATCCGTGCTGCGGGCCGTTTGCGTTTCTGCTCGCGCCCTATCGATCACTTGCTGCCGGACGGGGCCGGGGTTAGCATCGCGACTGTGATCCGGTTCCGATCTCGCCGTCCCGGTGCAGGCCCGTCCGTGGCTCCCGCCCGCTGGCGGTCAGCTCGACCCTTGCCCGAGGCCGAGGGTGCATCCATGTGCAGGAAGGTGCCGGTTCGATCGGCATCTTCTCGCTAGCCAAGCACCGGGGACCCTGCCAGATGGCGCCACCAGCCGACTTCTCCAAGAAAACCTATCTGGTCATCGATGACTTCTCGGATATGCGCTCGGTGATGCGTAGTATCCTCCATTCCCTCGGTGTCACCCGGCTCGACCAGGCGCGCGATGGCAACGAGGCGATCTCCTTGATGGAGCGGCGTCACTACGACGTGGTGCTCTGCGACTACAACCTTGGCAATGGCAAGGATGGCCAGCAGGTACTCGAGGAAGCGCGTCATCGCGCGCTGATCGGGGTCGATACCATCTTCATCATGGTCACCGCCGAGAACACCCGCGAGATGGTGATGGGGGCGGTCGAGTTCGCCCCCGACAACTATCTCGCCAAGCCCTTCACCAAGGAGTTGCTCAAGACCCGGCTGGCCAAGCTGTTCGAACGCAAGTCCGATCTCGCTCAGGTCAATCGTGCGCTGGTGTCCAAGGATTACGGCGGGGCGATCGCCGCCCTCGACACCTTGATCGCCGGTAAGCCCCGCAATCTCGCCGAGTTGCTGCGACTCAAGGCCGACACCTGCATCACCGCCAATCGTTACGATGATGCGATGGTCATCTACGACGAGGTGCTCGAGGGGCGCGATCTCAACTGGGCGCACCTCGGCAAGGGGCGGGTGTTGTTCCAGCAGAAGCAATACGCCGCCGCGCAGGAGGTGTTCGCCCACCTGCTCGAACTCGATCCCAACTTCATCCCCGGCTACGACTGGCTCTCGCGCGCCCAGTTCGCGCAGAAGGCGTTCACCGACGCCGAGCACACCCTGCAGAAGGGGGCCAAGCTCTCGCCGCGCAGCGTCGAGCGCCAACAACGCCTCGGTGAGCTGGCGCTAAGCAACGACGATCGCGAGGTCGCCGAGGCCGCCTTCGATCGCGCGGTGGGGTTCGCCAAGTATTCGGTGCACAACCACCCCGCGATCTATGCCGGCCTGGCCAAGGCCAAGAGCGCCAACGACAAGCATGCCGAGGCGCTGAAGGTGCTCGGTGAGATCGACAAGACCTTCGGTGAGACCGCTGAGGCATCTGTCTACAAGGCCAGCACGACGGCGCTGATCAAACAGCGCCAGGGCGACCCCCAGGGCGCGGCCAAGGCCTTTGCCGCCGCCAATGAGGCGATCGCCGGCCTCGGCGAGATGGTGCCCTCGCAGCTGGCCCTGGAGATGGTCAAGACCTGCTCCGAGATGGGAGAGCCGGAACAGGCCACCCGTTATCTGCGCTCGGCCATCGCCAACAACCACGACGATCACGCCTTCCTCGCCGAGGTGATGCACGTCTGCGAGGAGAGTGGGATCGCCGAGGAGGCCGATGCGGCCATCCGCGCCATCCAACAGGACGTGGTGCGCACCAATAACCGCGGCGTCCGTCTGATCAAGCAGGGGGATTTCGCCGCCGCGATCGAGCTGCTGCGCCAGGCCGCCGACGAGATGCCGGCCAACAAGACGATCAACCTCAACGCCGCCAAGGCCTGTATCATCAAGATGGAGCGCAACGGTGCCTCGCCCGACGAGATCCAGCTGGTGCGCCGTTATATCGAGCGCGTCCAGCACGTCGCCCCCGGGGACTGGCGCCTCAATGACGTACAGACCCGCCTGAAACGACTGGCGACCGAGGCCTGAGCGTGCCCCCCGTGCGCCCCGTTGCTGAACCGGATGGCTCATACCCCATGGACTTCTCCGACATCCTCGCCTCCTCGATCCACGACATCAAAAACTCGCTCGGGCTGATCCTCAACAGCCTCGACGAGCTGGTCGAAGACCCTGGCAACCAGCTTGCCGATCCACGCCAGGCGAGCCTGCTCAAGCACGAGGTGCAGCGCGCCAACAGCAACCTGTTGCAGCTGCTCACCCTCTACAAGCTCGGTAAGGAGCAGCTCGCCGTGCGTATCGCCGAGTACAACCTCGAGGAATTTTGCGAGGAGGTGGTCGCCGAGAGCCTGGCCGTCTGCCAAGCGCTCGGTCTCGAACTCGACTACGACTGCGATCCCGAGCTGAGTGGTTACTTCGACTCGGAACTGGTACGCGGGGTGTTGACCAGCAGCATCGGCAATGCCCAACGTTATGCACGCACCCGCATCCGTCTCAGCGCTGCCGAAGAGCAGGGGATGCTGGTGATCCGGCTCGAGGACGACGGCGCCGGGTTTCCCGCCGCCGTGCTCGGACTGCTGCCCGAGCACGGCGGCCAGACCGACCCGTCGCCCGCGGAGCCCGCTGCCGCGGCCAGTAGTCGCACCCGGCTCGGGCTCTACTTCGCCCAGCAGGTGGCGCGATTGCATCAGACCCCGCAGGCGACCGGCCGGATCCGCTTGACCAACGCCCACCATCTCCCGGGTGGCTGCTTCGAGCTGTGGTTGCCGTGAGCCGTCGGCCCTCTCTGTTGCGCGCGTGGTGGCCGCTGTTGCTCGGTCTGTTGCTCCTGCCGGGGGTGTTGGCGGCGGCGCCGGGGGACGTGCGCTTGCTGATCGACGTCTCCGGGAGCATGCGCCAGAACGACCCCAACAACCTCCGGGTCCCGGCGCTGCGGCTGGTCAATGCGTTACTCCCGGCCGGTGCGCGCGCCGGGGTCTGGACCTTTGCCGAGCGCACCGAGACGCTGGCCGCGCCCGGCGAGGTCGACGACGACTGGCGGCGCCGGACCACCGCAAACCTCGGGCGGGTGCACTCACGTGGGCTGTTCACCGATATCGAGACCGCACTCGAGACCGCCATCGCCGATTGGGACGGTCCGGCGCGCGCCGGCGAGCGTCATGTCATCCTACTCACCGACGGGTTGGTCGATGTCGCCAAGGACGATAACCGTGATGCCGCCTCGCGTCGGCGCATCCTCTCCGAGCAACTCGAGCGGCTGCGCGAGCTGGGGGTGAAGGTGCACGCGGTGGCGCTCTCCGACAATGTCGACACCGAGCTGCTCGAGGCGCTCACCGAGCGCACCGGCGGCTGGCTGGAGTCGGCCGACGATGCCGAGCAGTTGCAGCGGGTGTTTCTGCATATGCTCGAGCAGTCGGCGGCGCCGACCACGGTCCCGATCGAGGGCAATCGTTTCGAGATCGACAGCCAGGTCGGGGAGTTCACCCTGCTGGTGTTCCGCGCCCCCGGCGGCGAGACCCGGCTGGTCAGCCCCGATGGCCAGACCCTCTCGGCCACCGCGCACGGCCCCATGGTGCAGTGGCGTGGCGAGCCCGGCTATGACCTGGTCACCATCGAACAGCCGGCCCCCGGACGCTGGATCCTCGATGGAGGGCTCGACCCCGACAATCGGGTGGCGGTGGTCACCGATCTCGGTATCGACGCCGCGCCGGTGCCCGCGGCGCTGCACTCGGGCGACACCCTGAGCCTCGAGACCTGGATCACCGATCACGGCGCACCGGTCACCCGCACCGACTTCCTCAAGCTGCTCTCGGCCAAAGCGGTGTTGACCCTGGCCGATGACCCGACCCAGCGCATCGATCAACCGCTCGTACTCGATCCCGTGCGCAACCGCTTCACCGCGACGATCAAGGCCAATGCCCTGAGCGCCGGGGTCTACGAGCTCAGCCTGCTGATCGACGGCGAGACCTTCAAGCGTCAGCTGCAGCGGCGCATCCGTGTCACCCCGACGCCATTGACCATCGACTACCAGGCGCGGGTGGCCGATGCGGCCGCAGTGGCCCCTGAGGCCGATGGCGCCACCACCGAGCAGGGCCCCGACCAGCCCCCGGCATGGCTGCGAGTGGTGCTCAATCTCGAGCGCGATCAAGTCGACCCCGAGAGCCTGTTCGGCTATGTGCGACTGGCCGGCGCGGGCAAGGAATCGCTGCTCGAGATCACCGCGCCGACCTCCCTGCCGATGCTCTACGAGCTGCCGGTCGAGCGGCCCGGTGAGTATCAGGTCAGCGCCCGTCTGGCCGCGCGTACCGTCAACGGCAGCTCGATCCTGCTCGAACCGCCGGTCGAGACCCTGAGCTTTGCCTTCACCGCGCCGGCCGAGGCGCCACCACCGCCACCACCGCAGACCTTCTCCTGGCTGACGCTTACGCTCTATCTGCTCGGTGGTAACCTGCTGCTCGCCGGCGCGCTCGGCCTGACCTGGTGGCTGTTCAAGCGCGCCACGGCCAAGCGGGCGGCGGCCGCCGAGTGATCTGCATGGGGGAGACGACATGAGCGCACTCGAGATCGGCGGTCTCATCCTCAGCATCGAGTTCGCCTTGGTCGCCTGGGGCGTGCTGTTTTTCATGCTCAGGCGCCAGCGCCAGGGCACCAAGCAGGCCCAGGCCGATGCCAGTGCCGTGCTCGAACAGGTCGACACCAGCGAGGAGGCACGCCGCGAGGCGCTCGCCGGTGTCTTCGCCGCCACCTATCAGCTCGAAGGCGATGAGCTGCAGTCGACCGTCGACGAGTATCTGGAACGTGAGCGCGCCTTTTACAACGCGATGCTCGACATCTATCTCGAGCGTAGCGGCGAGAAGCTCCAGGACCTGCCCAAGGAGCTGACCAAGGTGCTCGCGCCCCTGGTGCACATGACCCCGACCAACATGATCGACATCGAGCAGCTCTCCGATCTCGAGGATGCCAAGGCGCAGCTCGAGGCCGAACTCGGTGATACCAAGAAGACCCTCAACCAGCTCATGGACGAGTACAACGCCGCCTTCAGCGCCCAGCAGCAGGAGGCGGCCGCCGCAGCCGCTGCACCAGCGCCCGAGGCGTCGACAGAGCCCGAGGATGCGGACGTGATCGATGACATCGATGCCTTGCTCGCCGAGGCGGGTGCCAATGTCGAGCCCGCGGCGCCGGATCCCACGCCCGAACCCGAGGCCCCGGCAGAGACTGCCGCCGATCCCGAGGCGGACGCGCCCGCGTCACCTGAGGCCGATGAGCCGCGTCGCTTCGAACTCGCCGACGAGATCGATGTCGAGGAGGAGGCCCAGACACTCGACGAGGACGACGAGGAGATCTGGCAGGAGAAGCTCGAGGAACTCAGCGATCTCTTTGAGACCCCTGAGGACGAGGACAAGGGCGGCAAGGGCTGAGCGGGTTCAGTCGTGCGCCGCCGTGTCGTAGACGTGACAGCGATTGCGCCCGGCATGCTTGGCCGCGTAGAGCGCAGCATCGGCGCGGCGATAGATGTCCTCCGGGGTATCGTTGTCGATAAAGGGCGCCAGCCCGCAGGACATGGTCACCGGCACCGGCTGACCGCGGTACTGGAAGCGCGACGAGGCGACCTGCTCGCGGAGCTTCTCGGCGACCTCGAAGGCGGTCTCGATGGTGGTCTCGGGCAACAGCATCATGAACTCCTCGCCACCGAAGCGGGCGACGAAGTCGCTCTTGCGGATCGAGCTGCGTAGCAGCTTGCCGAGGATCTTGAGGACGTTGTCGCCGGCGGTGTGGCCGAAGCGGTCGTTGATGCGCTTGAAGAAGTCGACATCCCAGATGCTCAGTACCGCCGGGCGGCCATAGCGCGCCCAGCGCTCGCACTCCTGGGTGATGCGCTCATCGTAGGCGAGTCGGTTGTTGAGTCCGGTGAGGCTATCGAACAGCGCGCGCTCACGGGCCTCGTGGAGCCGTTGACGCAGCTCGCCGCTCTCCTCCTGGACCTTCCCCAACTCCTGTTTGAGATGATCGATCTCGGCGCGTGCCCGGCGTAGCTGCTCCTGCTCCAGGCTGCGCCGGGCGTCCATGTGCTGCTGGATGTTGCTCAGGTGGCCCTGGATCGAGAGCTTGAGCTGGTCAACATCCTGGGCGGCATCGACCGAGCGGCGGATATTGGCGACCTCGGCGGACATGTCAGCGTCGATCGACTCGCCCTGTCGGGCCGTCTCCTCGCGTTGGCCGACCGTGGTCTCGAGATAGCGATCGAGGGCCTCCAGGCGCCCGGTGAGCTGGGAGAGAAAGTGCTCGATGTCCTTCTTCTCCTGCTCGAGATGGTGGCGCGCGCGCGCGAGCAGGTCAGCGATCTCGGTGACGGCGCGCTCGGCGGTCTCGGCGCTGGGTTCATCACGCAGCAGCGTGGTGATGGCGCCGAACGGTTCGGCGAAGGCCTCGGGGAGATCGAGGCGGTGGAGCAGATCGAGCAACACCTGGTTGAAGGCGGGTAGACCGCCCTCGGTCTCGACCCCCGAGGAGGGGGGCTCGAGCGCCTCATCGTCGGGGACGCTGACCTCGGGGGTGTCCTCGACCTCGCGGCGGCCCCCGAACAACCGCCCGAACAGGCCCTCATTGCCCTGCTCGGAGCTGGCCAGCCAGCCGGCGAGGGTCCGCGAATAATCCGAGTAGGCGGCGAGCGCCCCACCCAGCCCAGGCTCATCGCGGGCCTCGCGCAGCCGCTTGCGCAGTGTCTTGGTCTCCTTCTTGAGTGCGCTGGGGAGGCGGTGTTGTTCGAGCAGCTCGTCGAGCCGGGCGAGTGCGCGGTCGAGGTCGTTGGGCTGGGCGCGCTGCTCGTCGAGGCGCAGCATCGACTCGGAGATCTCCTCCATCAGCAGGCCGATCTGCTTGGCGGTGGCGTTCTTACGGATCGCCTGGCGCAGCGCCTCGAGCTGCTCGTCGAGGGTCTGATCCGGGGTCTCCACCGCCAGACTCAGGCGCGACAACGCATAGCGCAGCGTCTTCTCGATCTGCGCCCACGCCTTCTCCTTGGCCTCCAGTGCATCGAGCGTCCCGTAGTACTTCTCTTTCCAGCGATTGGTGTCTTGCGAGGCCATGTCGAGGCGGTCCTCGGGGTTGGTGGGCGCGGGAGGCGGGGTCGGTTCAGCGCTTGGGGCCGAGCAGCAGCCAGAGCAGGAACCCAAGCAATGGTAGCAGCAGGATCAGCACGATCCACAGCACCTTGGAAAGGGTACCGGCGCGGCTCTGCACCGTGCTGACGACCGCCCACACGCACAGCACCAGCAGTACGAGTCCGAACAATCCACTGACTTCTATCGACATCGATGGCTTCCTCAATGACCAGGGGTGACAGACTCAGGTGTCGACGCACCGGCTGACCGATCCCCTTGAATGATGGTTGACGCCTGACCTAGGGGCGTCAAGCGATGGCACTGTTTTCCTTGATCGGCGTCTGGTTATTGGTCTCGGTCGCCTGCGTTCGATCAGGACCACAGCCCCCAGAGGTGCGAGCGGCGTGGTGGTGGGGCTGGCGCCAGGTGTAGGGTCCAGGGGGTGAGGTGCAGCGGTCGGCGGGGGGGCGCCGAGAGTGCGAGCAGGCGCTCGATCCGTGCCTCGGTGGAGGGATGGGTTCGCAGCAGCGAGGGTTCCGGCAGGCGCCAATGGGGTGCGAGCAAGCGCTCCCAGCCACGCCCCTGCAGGCGCTCGATGCGCGCTAGGGCGCGGGCCAGCCCCTCGGGGTCACCGGTGAGTTCGACGGCGCGCCGGTCGGCCTCGAACTCGCGGCTGCGCGAGAGTGCGAACTGCGCCAGGGTGCTCAAGGTCGGGGCGAAGACCAACACCAGGAGCGCCAGCCAGGGTACGTCGATGCCGGTGAGCAGGGCCAATGGCAGGGCGATCAACACCAATAGCTGGCCGATCAGGCTGAGCAGACTGGTGAGCCGACTGACCAGATCGGCGAAGGCCATCACCCGCAGGTCGTCGTTGGCGATGTGTCCGACCTCGTGGGCGAGTACCGCGATCAGCTCGCGCTCGTCGAGTCGGCGCAGGGTCATCTCCGAGACGGCGATCACTGACGACCAGGGACCGCCGGTGGCGAAGGCGTTGACCACCCGCGAGGGGATGTAATAGAGCAGCGGTACCCGTGGTAGCCCGGCGCGCGCGGCCAGGGCCTCGAGTACCCGGTAGAGCGCCGGGGCCTGATGCGGCGCCAGCAGCTGGCCGCGATAGAGCGAAAGGGCTAGGCGCGGTGAGGCCAGGGGGGTGAATAGATAGAGCGCCACCACCGCCACCAGGGCAGCCAGCGCTAGGTTGGGGCCGCCGAGGATCCAGGCCAGTGTCGACAACAGGGTGGCGAGCACGGCCAACAGGGCGGCGGTATGTAGCAGATTGAGCCGGCGGTGCGCGGCAAGACGTCGCGTATCCATCACCGCTCGATGATGGCGGCGATCGCCGTGCTTGGCAAGCGAGTGCGGCCTCAGCGCCCGCTGGCGCGCCGCACGGTGACAGTCTCGCCGCCGATCCCCCAGTTGTCGGTCTCGACCTCGTCGATCACCACCACCGTGGTCTGCGGGTTCTTACCGAGCACCCGGGCCAGCAGCTCCGTGACCCCGCTGATCAGCTCGGCCTTCTGCTCGGCACTCGCCCCCTCGCGGGTGATCTTGATGTTGACGTAGGGCATGGTGGTCTCCTGGGCCGCTATTGATCGAGCAGGGGTCTCTTAATCCACTGCGCTTCGCGCTGACTTGAGTCGTAGGCGCGGACGGCGCTGCTGCGCCGTCCGTGCGGGTTGCTACTGACAGGCCTCGCACTCGGGGTCGTCGATGGCGCAGGCGCGTGGCGTCTGCTCGGCGGCGCCGTAGCTGCCGCCGACCGCGCTCAGGCGGTTGGCGCGCTGGTGGTCGGCGAGGGTTGATTTCTCGACATGGGTGGCGCCCTGCGAGCGCAGGTAATAGGTGGTCTTCAGCCCCCGCACCCAGGCGAGCTTGTAGAGGTTGTCGAGCTTCTTGCCGCTCGGCTCGGCCATGTAGAGGTTGAGGCTCTGTGCCTGGTCGAGCCACTTCTGGCGGCGCGCGGCGGCCTCGATCAGCCAGCGCGGGTCGATCTCGAAGGCGGTGGCATAGCGCTGCTTGAGCGTCTCGGGGATGCGCTCGATCGGTTGCAGCGAGCCGTCGTAGTACTTGAGGTCGTTAACCATCACCTCGTCCCACAGCCCGAGCGCCTTGAGTTCGGCGATCAGATAGGGGTTGACCACGGTGAACTCGCCCGAGAGGTTCGATTTCACGAACAGGTTTTGGTAGGTCGGTTCGATCGACTGACTGACCCCGACGATATTGCTGATGGTCGCCGTCGGCGCGATCGCCAGACAGTTGGAGTTGCGCATCCCGACCTCGCGCACCCGCGCGCGCAGCGCCTCCCAGTCGAGGGTGGTGGTGGTGTCGACCTGGAGATACTCGCCGCGCGACTCGGCGAGCAGGGCGATGCTGTCGATCGGCAGGATGCCCCGGCTCCACAGCGAGCCCTCGAAGCTCGGGTAGCGCCCGCGCTCGGCGGCCAGCTCGCAGCTCGCCTCGATCGCGTAGTAGCTCAGCACCTCCATGCTGCGATCGGCGAACTGCACCGCCTCGGGGCTGGCGTAGGACAGCCCGAGACGGTGGAGCGCGTCCTGGAAGCCCATGATGCCGAGCCCCACCGGGCGGTGGCGCCGATTGGCCTCACGCGCCTGGGGGACGTTGTAGAAGTTGTAGTCGATGACGTTGTCGAGCATCCGCATGGCGGTGCGCACGGTCCGGCGCAGCCGCTCGAGGTCGAGCCCCTTGGCGGTGACGTGGGCGGCGAGGTTGACCGAGCCGAGGTTGCACACCGCGATCTCCGCGTCGCTGGTGTGCAGGGTGATCTCGGTGCACAGGTTGGAGCTGTGCACCACCCCGGCGTGCTGGTTGGTGTAGCGCAGGTTGCAGGGGTCTTTGAAGGCGATCCAGGGATGGCCGGTCTCGAACAGCATGCCGAGCATCTTGCGCCACAGATCGACCGCCCGGAGGGTCTTGCTCACCCGCAGCTCGCCGCGCGCGGCGCGCGCCTCGTAGTCGCAGTAGGCGCGCTCGAATGCCGCGCCGCTGAGATCGTGCAGGTCGGGGGTCTCGTCGGGTGAGAACAGCGTCCAGGGGCCGTCCTCGGCCACCCGCTTCATGAACAGGTCCGGCACCCAGTTGGCGGTGTTCATGTCGTGGGTGCGGCGGCGATCGTCGCCGGTGTTCTTGCGCAGGTCGAGGAACTCCTCGATGTCGATGTGCCAGGTCTCGAGATAGGCGCACACCGCGCCCTTGCGCTTGCCGCCCTGGTTGACCGCCACGGCGGTGTCGTTGGCGACCTTGAGGAAGGGCACCACGCCCTGGCTCTTGCCGTTGGTGCCCTTGATGTGCGCGCCCATGCCGCGCACCCGGCTCCAGTCGTTGCCCAGCCCGCCGGCGAACTTGGAGAGCAGGGCGTTGTCCTTGATCGCGCTGTAGATGCCGTCGAGGTCGTCGGCCACCGTGGTCAGGTAGCACGAACTCAGCTGCGGGCGCAGGGTGGCGGAGTTGAACAGCGTCGGGGTCGAACTCATGAAGTCGAAGCTCGACAGCAGTTCGTAGAACTCGATGGCGCGCGTCTCGCGATCGGACTCGTTGATCGCCAGCCCCATCGCCACGCGCATGAAGAAGGCCTGCGGCAGCTCCAGGCGCACCGCGTCGCGGGTGCGGATGAAGTAGCGGTCGTAGAGCGTCTGCAGCCCGAGATAGCCGAACTGCAGATCGCGCTCGGGGCGCAGCGCCGCGCCCAGCCGGTCGAGATCGAAGCGGGCAAGCTCGGGGTCGAGCAGTTCGAGTTCGATGGCGCGCGCCACATAGGCCGCGAGATAGGCGCTGTAGCGCTCGCCGAGGTCGGCCTGGGTCTCGACCCCCTCGGCCAGCCCCAGCGCGCCCAGCGCCTCGCGGCGGAGGATGTCGAGCAGCAGTCGCGCGGCGACCTGATTGTACTCGGGTTCGCGCTCGATCTGGGTGCGCGCGGCCATCACCAGCGCCTGGCGCACGTCGCGCTCGGCCACGCCGTCGAAGAGGTTGCGCAGGGTCTCGTCGACGATCGCCTGGGGGTCGACCCAGTCGAGCCCGCGACAGGCCTCGTCGACCAGTCGGGTCATCCGCGCCAGATCGAGCGGGCGGGGGGTGCCGTCGTCGCCGGTGATGGTGAGCGCCGGGCGGGTGTCGCTCGTCGCCGGGACCGGCTCGCGGCGCTGGTCGCGAGCGCGGGCGTGCTGCTCGCGATAGAGCACATAGGCGCGCGCCACCGGGTGCTCGCCGGCGCGCATCAGCGCCAGCTCGACCTGATCCTGGATGTCCTCGATGTGCACCGTGCCGCCGCCGGGCAGACGGCGGGTGAGGGCGGCGACGACCTGCTCGGTGAGCGCCTCGACGCGTTCGTGGACGCGGGTCGAGCCGGCCGCGCTACCGCCCTCGACGGCGAGGAAGGCCTTGGTCATGGCCACCGTGATCTTGCTCGGGTCGAACCCGGTGACCTTGCCGTTGCGCCGGATCACCTGCAACCGGCCCGGGGTCGGGCTGATCGTGGCCGACACCAGCGTCTCCTGTTCCGACCCGGCGGGGTTGTCGGTGGGCATCATCGTCTCCTGTCTTGGAATCGTGCTTCGCGAGCATGGGGTGCGAAGCTAGGTGAGGAAAGAAAGGCGGTACAATATGTGGTGTTTTGAAATCTATCAACCACAATATCTGGTTTGTTTTTCGCCGCGGACGCCTCCCTGTCGCCGGCTCGCACGGTCTCACTTGCCAATTCGGGGGCGGCTCCCATAAGCTCAAGTCGGCCCGGTGCCCTGGTCGTCGCGACCGCTCATGACTCGCAAGGAGATGCCATGTCCCAGCCAGTGTTCGCGCGTTCGATGCTCTGCGCGCTCATGCTGCTCACCACGTCGTTGGCCGTCGCGCAGCAGGATGCGCAGACGCGTGCGCGGGCCGAGTTCGAGGTGGCCAGTACGCTGACCCCTGATCTCGCCAATGGTCGTCAGGTCTATCTGATCTGTGCGGTGTGCCACCGCCCCGAGGGGTGGGGCAGTCCCGATGGCGCCTACCCGCAGATCGCCGGTCAGCTCCCCGAGGTGATCGTCAAGCAACTCGCTGATATCCGTGCCGGCAATCGTGACAACCCGCTGATGTATCCCTTCGCGCTGCCGCGCATCCTTGGCGGACCGCAGAACATCGTCGATGTCGCCGCCTATGTCGCGCGGTTACCGATGACCGCGAACAATGCCAAGGGGCCGGGGACCGATCTCGCGCTCGGGCGTACGCTCTACGAGACTCAGTGCGCCGAGTGCCATGGGGCCGATGGCGAGGGCAGTGTCGAACACCTCGCCCCCCAGCTCGCCGGTCAGCACTTCCCCTATCTGATGCGTCAGTTCGAGGCGATCGCCAGTGGTCGGCGACGCAACTCCGATCCGGCGATGACCAAGCAGCTTGCCGGTTTCAGCCCGCGCGAGCAGATGGCGGTGCTCGACTACAGCGCGCGGTTGCCGCTGCCGGTCGAGAAGACCGCACCGGTCGAGTGGAGCAACCCCGACTTCCCGGCCTATGTGCGCGAGCCGCTCGGCGTGGCGCCGCCCCCGCCACCGCCTCCACCGCCGCTGCCCCCGCGCTGAGTCTGCGCCGGCGTCAATCGGCGAACACCGCGCGGTCGCGTCCGGCCTGCTTGGCGGTGTAGAGCGCCTTGTCGGCACGCTCGACCAGGGCGTCGAGCGGCTCGCCCGGGCGGCGCAGGGCGCCGCCGATGCTCACCGTCAGACGGAGTTCGAGCCCGTCGTCGAGGACGAATTGGTGGGCGGCGATGCGGGCGCGCAGCCGTTCGGCGAGGGCCCGTCCCTGCTCGGCCGAGGCGTCCATCAGGAACAGGAGGAACTCCTCGCCGCCGAAGCGCACCGGCACGTCGCCGTCGCGGATGGAGCCGTGGAGCAGGGTCGCGACCAGGCGCAGCAGCGCGTCGCCGGTGGGGTGGCCGTGGTGGTCGTTGATCCGCTTGAAATGATCGAGATCGAGCATCAGTGCGACGACCTGGGGACCGCCGCGGTCCCGGGCGTGGCACTGGCGCTCGATGATGTCCTGCATGTAGAAACGGTTGAACAGCCCGGTGAGCGAATCACGGATCGAGCGCTGGTAGGTACGGGTACGCTCGGCCTCGATCGAGCGGTAGATCGCCTCGCGCTCGAGCACCACCTGCAGCGGCACCATCAGCTGGGCGATGAGCTGGCGCTCATGCGCGCCGATCTCGATCGGGTGTTCCAGATGGATGTGGGCGATCGCCTCCAGGCGCTCGCCCTCACGGGCGAACAGCGGCAGCAGCAGGCTCATCGCGCCCTCGTCACCGGTGTGACAGCAGAAGCGCTCGTCGTGCATGGGGTGGCCGTGCAGGCAGCGTCCGGCGCTGTTGCCGAGCCAGTGCGTGCGGCTGATGCCGAGCAGCGCATGCAGCCACGCCGGGACCTGCTCGGCACGCTGCTGCTCCTGCCCGTCGGCGACCAGGCCGAGCATCTCGCCGTCGGCGAGTTTGAGATAGTAGTCGATCCGCGCCACCGGCAGGCTGCGGCGCATCACCTCCAGCAGCCGCGCGGCGATGTCGTGGAAATCGCGGCAGTAGAGCATGGTGCGGGTGATCTCGCCGAGCGTCCGATTGAGCCGCGAGAGCCGGCGGATGTCGGTGTCGACGCCGCCGGCGAAGAGATAGATCCCGCAGTCGAGTTCGCGCAGTTGCTCGATGATCGGCCCGACCAGCGGCGCGGGGATGATCGAGCCGTGTTGCGGGGCGATCAGCCTGACCGGGTGACGGGCGATCTGGTCGAGGGCGTGGACGAGGATGTCGCGGCTGGGGATGTAGTGCTCGTGGAAGGGGCGCATCGCCTCGAAGTAACCGATGTCCTCGGCCATCAGCGCCGGTGTCTCGGTGAAGCCGCCGAACAGATCGCTGGAGAACAGCACCCCGGTCTCGGCGTCGAAGGTACAGAAGGCGCCGGGGAAGTGGGCATAGGGCGTGAACACGAAGCGCAGTTCGCGATCGGGCAGGGCGAGCCGCCAGTCGTGCTCGTCGACCAGCCAGAAGGGCAGCCGCTCCAGGGCGTAGTGGCGCAACAGCGCGCTGGCCCGCCAGTGGGTCACCAGCACGGCGTCGGGGCGGTCGACGAGCGCGTCGATCAGCGGCAGGCAGGCGGTGATGTCCGGGTCCTGATGGTGACAGACGAAGTAGCGGATCGCTGAGACGGGAATGATCTCCTCGATCTTGCGCAGCGTGGTGGCGAAGGTCAGCCGCGAGCCGGGGTCGAGCAGTACCGACTGGTCGCCCTGCTCGATGAGATAGACGTGGCACTGGAAGGGATCGTCGGCGAGTACGTGCCCCACCCACCAGACCCGCGGGGCGATCTCGATCGCGTGGTCGGTGTCGAAGCTGCGTTGGTTGGGATCGGGCTGGTGCATGAGGTGGCTTGACTCCGGAACCGGACATGTCCGCGTGGATCGGTTCCGCGACCCTGAGCGACACTCCAAGCGGAGACCCGCCCGTCCAGGCTCAATCCCTTGAACGACATCATCCCCTGCGAGATGCACGGCGACAAGCCCGGTGTGATCAGCCGCGCGCGGCGAGCCGGTAGACCACCGGCACCAGCAGCAGCGAGACCAGGGTGGAGAAGGCCAGCCCGGCGACCATGGTCACCGCCAGTGGCTGGAGCATCTCGGCGCCCTCGCCGAGGGCGAGCGCCAGCGGCAGCATGCCGACCACCGTGGTCAGCGTGGTCATCAGGATCGGGCGCAGGCGCAGCCGCGCGGCGGTGAGGATCGCCGGCTCCAGCGCACGCCCGGCGCGTCGCTCCAGCTCGATGAACTCGACCAGCACGATGGCGTTGTTGACGACGATGCCGGCGAGCATGATCAGCCCCAGCCACACCGGCATCGACACCCCCAGCCCAGTGAGCCACAGCCCCAGCACCACCCCGATCAGCGCGAAGGGCACCGAGAAGAGGATGATCAGCGGGTTGCGCACCGACTCGTACTGCACCGCCATCGCCACCAGCACCAGCAGCAGCGCCAGGGCGAGCAGGATGCGGCCCATCTCGCGGCCCTGTTGCAGGGTCTCCAGGGTGCCGCCCTCGTAGAGGCTGTAGCCCGGCGGTAGCTCGATCGTGGCGGCGGCGGCTAGCGCCGCGCCGATCGCCCGCTCCAGCCCGAGCGCGGGGTCGACCGAGGCGCTGATCTCGACCATGCGCTGCTGGCGCTCGCGCAGGATGGTCGAGGGCTGGGGCAGGAAGGCGACCTCGGCGAGATCCCCCAGGCGCAGCGCGCGACGCGGCTCGGTGGCGCTGAACAGGATCATCGACTCCAGATCGCCGGGGGTGTCGAGCTGCTCGCGATCGAGGCGCAGCCGCAGGTCGATGGCGCGGTCGCCGTCGAGGTACTCGCCCACCAGTCGCCCCTCGAGCGCATAGCGCAGCAGGGTGCCGACCGACTCGACATCGAGCCCGAAGCTCGCCGCGCGCTCGGGGTCGAGGCGGATGGCGATCTCCTGGTCGACCTCCTCGTAGCTGTGTTGCAGGTTGCTCAGCCCCTCGACGCTGCCCAGCCGCTCGACCACCCGGTCGGCGAGCCGCCCCAGCTCGGCCAGGTCCGGCCCCTGGATGCGCAGGCTGAGGTCGTCGTCGCCGCGGTTGAAGCGGATGCCGCGGATACCGCGGGTGTAGAGGTTCACCCGCAGCCCCGGCAGCGCGCGCTCGGCGATCGCTGCGCGGGTGGCGGCGATCCAGGCGGGGGTGTCGAGCGCGCGCTCGGCGAGCGGGTCGAGCAGCACCTGGAGGCTGGCGCGGTTGGGGCTCTCGAAGCTCGAACGGCCGAAGACGAAGCCGCCGACGGTGGTGAAGACGGCGCGCACCCCCGGCTGCTCGGCCACCACCGACTCGACGGCGCGGGTGAGCGCGTCCATGTGCTCGATGTCGACCCAGTCGTCGGCGGTGAGGCTGATGCGCACATCGCCCTCGTCGAGTTCGGGGAGGAAGCTCTGTGGCGCGGCGAGCAACCACGGCAGGCTCGCGGCGAGCGCGACGACGAACCCCCCGAGCACCGCCCAGCGCCAGCCGAGCAGCCGCCCGAGCAGCCGCGCGTAGCCCTGCTGCAGGGCCGCGACGGCGGCGTCGATGGCCGCGCGCACGCGCCCCTCGGCGGCCGCCGGGACGCGTCCGGCGAGCGCCGGCACCAGCGTCAGCGCGACCACCATGGCGGCGAGGATCGCCGCCGAGATGGTGAAGATCAGCTCCTCGAACAGCAGCCCCACCAGCCCGCCGATGAACAGGAAGGGCAGCACCGCGGCGAGGTTGGTCGAGGTCGAGGCGACGATTGCGCTGGTCACCTCGCGCGCAGCGGCGTCGGCCGCCGCCGCCGGGGCGCGCCCGGCGCGCTGGTGGCGCTGGATGTTCTCCAGCATCACGATGGTGCTGTCGACCAGCATGCCGATGCCGAGCGCCAGCCCCCCGAGGGTCATGATGTTGAAGGTCAGCCCGTTGGCGGCCATCAGGATGAAGGTCACCAGCACCGCGATCGGGATCGCTGAGCCGATGATCAGGGTGCGGCGCAGGCTGCCGAGGAACAGATAGACCACCGCCATCGCCAGCAGCGCGCCGCTGCCCGCCGCGCCGATGGCGTTGGCCAGGGACTGGCGGATGTAGCGCGCCTGATCGTCGACGCGCTCGATGGCGATGTCCTCGGGGATGCGCCGCTGGGTGGCGAGACGTTCGAGTTCCCGGTCGACGGCATCGACCACGGCGACGGTGTTGGCCAGCGGCTGTTTCTGGATCGAGAGCTTGACCCCGGGGCGGTCGTCGAGCCGGATGCGCAGCCGCTCCTCGGCCGCGCCGTCGATCACCCGCGCCACCTCGTCGAGGCGCAGCAGCGCCGTCGGGCGCTCGGTCTCGGTGAGGCGCAGCGGCAGCGCGGCGATCTCGGCCACCGACTCGAAACGCCCCTGGGCGCGGGCGCTGATCTCGCCCTCGGGCATCCGCAGCCGTCCCCCGGCGACGTCCTGGTTGGTCTCGCGCAGCCGCGCCTCCAGGTCGCGCGCGTCCAGCCCGAGCGCGGCGAGACGGTACTGATCGGCGATCACCTGCACCTCGCGTTCGAGCCCGCCGCCGACCTCGGCGGCGGCCACCCCCGGCAGGTTGAGCAGCGCCGGGGCGAGACGGTAGTCGACCCAGGCGCGCAGCGCCACCGGGTCGCGGCTGTCGGAGCCGACCACGTACTCGGCCACCGGCAACTGGAAGGGGTCGCGCTTGTAGATGATCGGCGGTTCGTCGGTGTCGGGGATGAAACGCTTGGCGCGATCGAGCCGGGCGCTGGCGTCCTGCAACGCCTGATCGATGTCGGTGCCGTAGCGGAAGGAGAGATCGACCGCGCTGCGCCCCTCGCTGGTCTGCGACTGGATGGCGATCGCCCCCTCGGTGATCGCCAATTGCTCCTCGAGCTGACGGGTGAACTCGTCCTCCATCACCTCCGCCGGCACGCCGGGGTCGAGCACCCGCACGCGCACGTCGGGATAGACGATCTGTGGCAACAGGTCGATGTTGAGCCGGCTCAGCGAGAGCGCGCCGAGCACCATCACCGCGAGCGTCAGCGCCACCACCCCGATGGGGTGGCGCACCGACCAGCTCGACAGCGCCGCGACCACCGCCGCCCCTCAGCGCCCGGCGCGGGCCAGCTCGGCGGCGGCCGATTCCACCACCCGCAGCTCGCTGAGCGGGTAGGGCGGGATACCGAGGCGCTGCAACCGCGCCTGGTGCGCGGTACAGAAGGCATGGTGGAAGGTGAGGAACAGCGGGTGGGCGATCACCTCCTGCGCCGTGGCGAGGAAGCGCAGATAGCTGCGCGCCTGCCCCATGTGATACTCCGAGGGCGGCTCGCCGAGGTGTACCGCCTCCAACTCGCGGTCCCACAGCGAGAAGCGCGCGGGGTTGGCCAGGTGGAGCAGGGTCGCGGCGTTCTCCAGCGAGCCGAGACAGGCCGCCACCGGGTCGATCAGGCCGCTGCCGACCACCGCCTCGGGCGCGCGCGCGGCGTCGAAGGCGGCGATCGCCGCGCTCAGCTCGGCGGTGTCGAGGCGCAGCGCCTGCGTGCTCCAGGCGTGGGCGAGGGCGGCGCAGCGCAGGAAGGCCTCGGTGGTGTCGCTCGCCGACGCCTGGGCGGCGCCGAGTAGCGCCGGGTAGCTGTGTAGCCGGGTGAGCGCGGGGGCGTTGGCGCGCAGCCGGCCGGCGCTGACCAGCTCGACGGCCTGATAGAGACGTTCGATGTGCATCGGTGCAATAGGCATGGCTGTCGTCAGTGGCGGTGGGATCACCCAGTCTGACACGACATCCACCGCCTTGCCCGCGCGCAGCCCGAGGAAGCCCCGGGTGATCACCCGCTCGCCGGGGGCGAGCCCGTCGCGGATCTCCACCCGGTCCTCCACCTGCAGACCGCTGCGCACCGCGCGCCGCGCCGCGCGACCTTGCGCGTCGATCAGCCAGACGAACTCGCCCTGGCGATCGCGCCGCAGCGCGTTGAAGGGGATCAGCAGCCGCGCGACCGGCGCGCTCTCGAGCCGCGCGCGCACGAACTGCCCGGCGCGCGCCCCGGCGGGGATGGGATCGAGCGCCAACTCGACGATGCCCTGGCGGGTGCGCCGCTCCAGACTGGGGTGGATGCGCAGCACCCGCGCCGGGAAGCGTTGCGCGCCGAGCGCGTCGATGCGCAGGCTCGCCGCGTCGCCGACGGCCAGGTGCGGCAGCAGCAGCTCGGAGGCGGCGACCTCGGCGACCAGCGAGTCCGGGTCGGCGAGGGCGAGCAACTGGGTGTTCTTGGAGACGAAGTCGCCCGGTTCGACCAGCCGCTCGGTGATCACCCCGGCGAAGGGCGCCTCGATCCGGGTGAAGGAGCGGCGCGTCTCCAGCAGCTCCAGCTCGGCGCGCGCCACCCGCAGCGCGGTGCGCGCGAGGCTCACCTCCGACTCGGAGACGGCGCGGCGCGCGCGCAGGTCCTCGAGCCGCTTCAGGTCGAGTTCGGCCTGTTCGAGGGTGGCGTGCGCCGCGGCGATCTCGGCCTCCAGCAGCCGATCGTCGAGCGCCACCAGCAACTGACCGCGCTCGACCCGGTCGCCCTCGTAGAGATCGAGCGCGGTGATCCGCCCCTCCTCCTGATTGAACACCCGCACCAGCCGACGATAACGCAGCGAACCCGGGCGCTCGTGGGTGATCGGCACCGCGCTCGGCGCCACCTGCAGCGCCGCGACCAGATGCGCCTGGGGCGCGGGCCGCGCCGCGCGAGCCTGGGACGGCGTCTCCTCACCACAGCCGCCGAGCAGCAGCGCCAACACCAGCGGCAACGACAGCGCCGCGCGGAGAGAAGGGGACATCACTGGCCGGTGAGATCGGTGGCGAGGCTGTAATCGTAGTGCTTGACCTGACGGCGGATGTTGCGCTGGATGATCACCCCCAGCACCGCCCACTCCAGTCCGTCGAGCCGGATCTCGGGATAGCGCGGATTGAGCGCCACCAACCGCTCGCCCGCCGCGTCGCGCCGATACTGCCGGAACCACCGCACCCCCTCGACCTCGGCAAACACATAGGCCCCGTCGACACACTGCGGCGTCGGCTCGATCACCACGATGCAACGATCGGGAAACTCGGGTTCCATCTCCTCACCCAGCACCTGAAGCGCGAACGGCTCGTGCAGGGCGCAGCCGGATTGTTCGGGAAGGGACATGGGGGCTCCTTGGTTGTAGTGCTCGTAGCTTTCTTTTTAGGGTACTGCCCTGACCGACAGGTTTCGATAAGATCAGAATCTCTTGCTTTAAAGATGTATCTGACACACCCGCAGTGCCACACCAATCATGTGGCTAAGAGAGGATTCAACCCATCTCCTTACACATATCTCCCGCCACCAGCTATCCTGAGCGCCTTGTCGTCATCAGCAGAGCAGAACACGTGACCTGCCTGGCTGTGCTACCGAGATCGGTGCCCCGAGCGGGTCCGCCCGATCGCCTGGCGCCTGCTGAGCCGTCGCGAGGTGAGCAATGCCGAGAGCGCTGCCGAACTCATCGACTGGTATCGCGCCCGCTGGGAGATCGAGCTGTTCTTCCGCGTGCTCAAGGAGGGCTGTCGCGTCGAAGTGCTGCCGCTGGCCGAGGTCGAGCGCATTGAGACAGCCCTGGGGCAGGCTACGACTTAAACCAATCCCAAATCCCCAGGGAAAACCCTGGAATGAGGTCGATCCCTGCTGCCGACTTAGCGAGATAGAGCACCAGCAGCCCCATTAGGACGCTGAAGATCAGAAAGATGGCGAGAAAAACCGTCTGAAACAACAGTCCGATCTGGCGTTCGCCTCGCGACAGCTCACGACGGTTGCGGCCCAATAGCAGGACGAAGTAATAGCGGTAGTGGATGAACTTCAGGGTGCCGCGCCAATCGATCGAGTGATTGCCCCATTTGCGGTCGACAAGCGCCAGTTTGAGATAGGAGAGCTGTTCCTCGGAGAAGCTCGTCTGTATCTTCTGCGGCATTCGGGCCAGGAGGTGCTGCAACGCTGCGTCTTGACGCAGTTCCTCTCGTCGCTGCTGGTCGGATGCGGTTTGATTCATGCGCGATCCCTGTTGCGGTCTGTTTGGTGTTTCAGCGCTCATTCCTTTGCGCGGACGACGGTGGCCATTGTGCTCAGGTCGTGGCCAAGCGGAGCACCGGCACCTCGGAACCCCAGGGCTATCGCATCAAGCACCCCTAATATTCGATTACGCTAATATTGCATATAATTCAAAGCGATAGGGGGTTCTGCACTCGTTGCTTAAGACGAGGTTTCGCCGAGGGCTCGCTTCTTGGCGCCATGATCAAGACGAAGCCTCGCTCCAGTTGCGGATCTTGTCTTGCACAGTCCGAGATCTTTCGTGGGAATAAGGACGGAGTTTCGATGCACGATGGCGACAATAGACTGATATCAAAAGATATTGGCATCTTATAATATTAGAGATCCTTGATGCGATAGCCCTGCTCGGAACCCGATCTCCGCCGATTGGCGATTGAATGGCATCGACCGAATTGGCGAGTTGACGGCGGTTCTGGGCGCAGAGGCCCCGGGTGCGCGTCAAGGCGTCTCGATGTCGAGGGCGGGGAGCGAGGGTTCGCGACCGACTTCGGTGACACCCGCATGCCGTTCGGTGGGCGCGCTGATCAACAGCGTCGCTGTCATCGTCCCCGAGACCCTTCGGGCAATCGCTTTCAGGCCTTGTGCATCCGAGGCGGCGTCGCTGCTCCGCTGTCTGCGTTGGCGCACACGACGCGATTGCGCCCGATTCGCTTGGCCTGGTAGAGCGCCGCGTCGGCGGTTGATGTCAAGACGGTGCCGGAATAATGTCCCTCAAGCTCGGCGAGTCCGGCACTGAAGGTGCAGTGGAAGTGGCCGCTGGCGTTGGGTTGAGGAAGCAGGGCGAATTGCTCGCGCAGGGCGTTCATGACCTTCTCGGCCGCGGCGATCGTGGTGTCGGGCATCAGCACCGAGAACTCCTCGCCGCCATAGCGACCGATGACGTCGTGGCGCCGCAGACGCTTGAGCAACATCTGCGCCAGACTTCTGATGACCCGGTCGCCAACGGGGTGGCCATAGGTGTCGTTGACCCGTTTGAAATGATCGATGTCGAGTATGGCGAGCACAAGTGGAGCATCGCTCCTGCTCGAGCGGGCGACCTCGGTCTCGAGATGCAGGTCGAAGGCGATGCGGTTCAGCAGTCCCGTCAGGCTGTCCTGACGGATGAGCGCGGTGAGCGAGCGGAAGCGTGAGACGCGCAGCTCGACCGCCCTGACCAGATCGACGTCCGGGATGGGCTTGGTGAGGAAGTCGTCGGCGCCCGTCCCCATCGCGGACAGTTGCTGCTGGCGATCGGATTCGCCGGACAGAAAGACGATGGGGATACCTGCATAGCGCTCCTCCTGCCGTACGACGCGCGCGGCCTCGATGCCATTGCAGCCGGGCATGTAGAGATCCAGCAGGATCAGCTCGGGGTCGAGCGTGGCGATGCTGTCGAGCAATGCGCTCGGCTCGCTGATCGCGTATGCCAGCATGCCTGCGTCCCTGAGCACCGCCACGTAGTAGTCCCCCAGGGGCACGGCATCGTCGAGGATCAGCACTCGATAGGGATCTGAGGGGCGCGTGCAGGTCAGCTTGTCGAGCAGGTCGGCCAGGCCATGGACGTCGATCGGCTTGGATAGACAGGCATCGGCGCCGCTGCGCACCGCGGCCAGACGGCTGTCCCAGCTCCAGTGGCTGGAGACCATGATGAGGGGAAGCCCGGCGCGGTTTGGCGACGCGCTGGATGGGGGGCCGGATTCCCCCCCTTCGGGAAGGGTCGAAGACTCGGAGACGACCGCCCGAATCCGCTGCGTCTCCAACACCGCTCGAGCGCGCGATGATGACGCGCACCAGATGACATTCCAGCCGTAGTAGCCAAGCTGCTCCACCAGGTCTTCGGCGCTCGCCCGATCCTCTTCGATCAGCAGCAGGCAGGACGGGGCCTCCACCCTGGTCTCCGACGGGGCCGGTTCGAGGCGTGTCGGCTCGATCGCTGCGGCGGTCTCGACGGTCTCCGGCCTGATCTGCAGTGCGTCCTGTCTCAAGGTCTTGAGGCGAGCGCTGATGCGCTCGAACAGCTCGATTCGGATCGCTTCTTCTTCGCCCCGGCCGAGGCACTCGACCAAGTGCTCGATCTCCTTGGCTTGGTCGCCGAGTCCCGGCTGCCCGAATGTTCCTGCGCTCCCGGCCAGGCTGTGCACCGACCGGTGAAAGGCCTCCAGGGCGGCCGGTCGACCTGCTGTCTCGAGCACATGCGACCAGCTGCGCTCCAGCTCCTCGAGACGTTCCGGGAGCGCCCCGATGAAGTGCTCCCGCATTCGACGCAGTCTCTCGCCACGACTCGTTCGAGATGTCGACATGAGTGGCTCCGCGATGGCGCTTGGCAAGCGGTGGGGTCAGGCTGCCGAATGTCCCAGGAGGGCGCGAATCTCATCGCCCAGGCGCATCGGGTCGAATGGCTTGGAGATCACCCCGAGCGCCCCCATCGCCTCGAGCTGCTCGCACTCTTTGGGCTGGACCTTGGCGGTCATGAAGATGACCGGGGTTTGGGCCAGATGGGGTAGCTGGCGCAGCCGTTGGAGCGTGGTCGGACCGTCCATGCCCGGCATCATGACGTCGAGCAGGATGAGGTCCGGCGCGAGTTCGGGCGCGCGCCCCAGCGCCTCGTCCCCGGATGCGCACTGGGTCAGCCGAAAATCCTCCTCCAGCGCGAACTCGGCGATCTGCCGGATATCGGGCTCGTCCTCGATGTGCAGAATATGCAGTGTCATGACGTGCTCCTGAGGCTCGGATCGTCCTCGTTTGTCGGTGGGAGGGCATCGGCGTGGTCTCCGCTCCACTCGGGCAGGTCGAAGTAGAAGGTCGTGCCACCGCCTTCCCGTGAGGTATAGCCGATGTGTCCATGGTGTCGCTCCAGGATCGCCTTGGTGATCGACAGGCCCAGACCCGTTCCGCCCTTTTCGCGGGTATCAGAGCTGTCGGCCTGGGCGAAGCGCTGGAAGATGTGCTCCTTGAAGGACTCGGGAATGCCAGGACCCTGGTCCTCGACCAGGGCGCGGAATCCTTGTCCGTGACGCCGCAGCCCGATCTGGACCTCCCCGCCTCGGGGCGAGTATTTGACCGCGTTGGAGATGAGGTTGGCGAAGACCTGCAGCATACGATTGTCGTCGGCCAGCACCGGGGCGCGCTCGAGTTCCAGACGATCCGAGAGCTGCACCTGGAGCTGGCGGGCGTAACCCTCGTTGGCCTCCACTGCCTGGCGGGCGAGGGCGGCGAGGTCGGTGGGGTGGAGATCGAAGTGCATGCGCCCGGAGGCGATCTTCTCGAGGTCGAGGATGTCGTCGATGAGCAGGGTCAGGCGCGCGCTGTTGCGCTCGGCCATCTCGAGCATGGCGCGAACCTTCTCGGGCAGGGCCTCGGCGTAGCGACCGACCACCAGTCCGAGCGCGCCGCGGATGGAGGTGACGGGCGTGCGCAGCTCGTGACTGACGGTCGAGATCAGCTCGCTCTTCATGCGTTCGAGCTGCTTGCGCTCGGTGATGTCGCGGATCATGCCGATGAAGAAGGGCCGGTCGCCGCGCTCGATGCGCGAGACCGCCAGTTCCATGGGGAAGACGGTGCCGTCCTTGCGCCGCCCCTTGAGTTCGCGGGTGACGCCGATGACCCGTTCGTCCCCGGTGCGCAGGTAATGGCTCATGTAGCCGTCGTGGCCGCTGCGATAGGGCTCTGGCATCAGCATGCTGAGGTTGCTGCCCACCACCTCGGCGGCGGTATAGCCGAAGATGCGCTCGGCGGCCGGGTTGAAGGAGGTCACCCTGCCGTCGGGACCGGCGGTGACGATGCCGTCGATCACATTGTCGAGGATGGCCTGGGTGTGCTGCGACTGGTCCCTGAGCGCGAACACCGCCCGCCTGCGTGCGGTGATGTCGGTGAAGACCGCGTAGACCTGGTACACCCCGGCGCCGGAGGCGTCCTGTCTGGGGTAGGCGTCGACCTGGACCCAGCGCCAGGGGGTGGCGCGGGCGTGACGAATCCCCATCACCACGCCGGTGACGGGCGCGCCGAGACGCAGGGCCTGGATGACCGGGTGATCGGTGCTGGAAAAGGCGCGCCCGTCCTCGCGAACGACCTGCCAGAGCGAGTCGATCGAGGTGAGTTCGCGCATCTGCTCCAGGGTGGTGTCGAGGATGCGCTGGGCGGCCGGATTGGCATCCAGGATCCGGCCCTCGGCGCCATGGATGATCACACCCTGACCCAGGTGCAGGAAGACCGAGCGGAAGCGCTCCTCGGACTCCTGGCGCCGCGCCGTCATCTCCTCGGCTAGCGCTAGCGCCTGAGCGCGGCGGTCCAGCAGCAGCCGGGTCACGGCGAACAGGGCCAGACTGATACCGATACCCAGCCCCAGCACCAGCCAGATGGTCGCCATATCGGTCTCGGCGGCGAAGCCGGGCCGGCTGTAGAGGGTCAGGGTCCAGGTGCGACCGTAGGCCTGAATCCGCTGCAGGCCCGTGTGGCTCGGGTTCGGCTCAGGGTCGCGCTGCTCGGCGGAGTCGTACATGAGGGCGTCCGGATCGGTGCCATCGCCATCGTAGATCCTGAAGTCGATCGTCAGGCTACGCTTGCCGAGGATCCCGGCCATGAGGTCGTCGACCCGATAGGGGCTGTAGACGAACCCCCGCAGCGCCGCCCAGCGCTCCGCCGCCGTGTCGAGGGGCAGGCCGGGCCGATAGATGGGGACGTACATGAGGAATCCGGCCTGCTCCTTGCCGTGGGTCTCCTGCACCAGTCGAACCTTGCCAGAGATGGTGGTGGCGTCGGTGTCGACGGCCGCCTGCATGGCCGCGCGGCGGGTCTCCTGCGAGAACATGTCATAGCCGAAGGCCGCCAGGTTGCGCCCGGAGAAGGGCTCCAGATAGACGATGGCGGTATAGAGTGCGCGCTCGCCGGAGGGCTTGAGCCGATAGTCCGGGAAGCCCTCGGCGCGCACGGCGGCGACATGGGCGGCTAACTGGTCGGGTCGGACGGCCTGGCTGTAGCCGACGCCGAGGATGCCGGGATAATTCTCCGTCAGGCGCAGGCGCTCCACATAGGTGTGCCACTCCTGGCGGGACACCGTCTCGCTGGCGTCGAAGAGTCCGGCGCCGCCGAGCAGGATCTGCTCGTGGTCGTGCAGGCGCTCGTCGATCGCCTCGCGGATCTCTTGGCTAAGCAGATCAAACTGCCGGTCGGCGATGAGCTGGCGCTGTTCCACCAGCCCCTGCCAGGCCAGCAGGACCGGCAGCAGCGCCGCCAGCAGCACGATCCAGGCGAGATAGCGGCGACTGTTCGTGCCCCTGGCGCGAGCGGGGCGGGTGAGGCGCTTCGGGGGAGGGCGGGTTCTGTCTCGCATCCTGGTGTCCGCACGTTGCGGTGATCCGTTCCAGACGAACAGCGCTTCGCGGTCTTCGGGCAAGGATGCCGATCCCCATCGGGTTCGCATCCCCGGGCCGCGTTCCATCAGTACGGAATGCGGATGGAAGGTGCCGATCGCAAGGCTCGGCAGGTCGCGTCTCGACGGGGGCAGCGGCTTGTCGCCGTGATCGTCGCTGAGGCGCTGAAGCGCTGAAGCGCTCCGCGCGACCTACGGCCCAAGCGGGCGCGATGGCTCCCTGCCCTGAGCAGCGGCGGACTTCCCGCGCCATTGCGCGCAGGCCTGGCGCAGCAGCTGGAAGCTAGTCTCGGCGACGCTCGGCAGCGCGAGCAGGCTGGTTGCGAGCGCCTCGCGATCCTTCTCCTTGGCGGCCTTCTCGATCTCCTGTGCCAGTCGTTGGAGCCGCAGTGCGCCAAAGCTGCCTGCGCCGCTCTTCAGGCTATGCGCCTCGGTTTGTATTCGGCCGATATCCTCGCTGGCCTGCTGATCGATCAGGGTCGCAACACGCCCGGCGCTCTCCTCCAGGAACATGCCGATGAGCTCGGGTACCAGCTCCGGGGCGGTATTGTCGGCGAGCTGATCGAGGATGCGTGGATCGAGATCGGGGACGGGGGGCTTTACGCCCGGGGCGGTGGGCATGGCGCCGGGATCCTCGGGCGGTGAGGGGGGACGCTTGGTGGGCTGTAGGGACAACCACTTGGCGATCATTCGACGCAGATTGCCGATGTCGATCGGCTTGGAGAGGAAGTCGTTCATCCCGGCGCTGAAACAGCGTTCCCTGTCCTCGGCGAAGGCGTTGGCGGTCATGGCGATGATCGTGGTCTCGCGGTTTGGCGAACCCCCTGCGCGAATCCGGCGCGTTGCCTCGAGCCCGTCCATCAGAGGCATCGAGATGTCCATGAGGATGAGATCGAACCTCGACTCCTCGGCACACTCGATCGCCTCCTCTCCGCTCCAGGCGACCACGACCTCGTGTTTCGACTTCTGCAGGATCGCTGTGGCGACCGCGACGTTGCTCGCGCTGTCTTCGACCAGGAGGATACGTGCCGGTCGCGTCCCCTGTGGATCTGGGGCTCTGGGGCGCGGTACCGCCTCTGTGGAGGGAAGGGTCGCGGACGCCACGCCCCCCAGGGCCTCGGCCAGATAGGCGAGGAGGCTGTAGAGACGGGCGGGCTTGCGGACGACGGAGCGGAAGCCCAGACGCTTCGAGACATCGATGGCCCCGACCTCGCCCATGGGGGCGAGGCGGACGAAACGCAGCAGCGGGTATCTACTCGGGAGCCGCTTCACATAGTCGACGTCAGTGGCCTGGGCGGCCCCCGAGGGCGTGTCCAGGAGCACCAGGGATGCGGCCTCGGGATCGAGTCGCTGTAGCGCCGCCTCGAGGTCGGGTGCCTGGTCGAAGGATTGGCTGGCGATGCCGTAGTGCTCGAGCTGCTCGACGATCCCCTTGAGCAGCACGGGATTTGCCGAGAAGACGTCAACCTTGCAGTGGCGCAGGTGTCCGAGGATCTCGGCGAGGTCGGTGTCGTGAGCACCGCGTCCGGAGACGGGAAATGCGGCGGTGAAGTGCGCGCCTTCGCCCTCGCGGCTTCGGCACTCGAGGTGGCCGCCCATCAGTTCGACCAGACGCAGGCTGATCGTCAGGCCCAGGCCGCTTCCCTGATAGCGTCGGGTCGGGCTGTTGTCGGCCTGCACGAACTCTTCGAACAGGGTGCGCTGCTGCGCCTCGGAGATGCCGATGCCGGTGTCCTCGACCTCCAGCAGCAGCGTCCCCCGAGACGCGTCGGTCGAGCGGCGGTAATCCAGCCCGATCCTGATACCGCCCGAGTCCGTGAACTTGATGGCGTTGCCGACCAGGTTGGTGAGGACCTGCTTGGTCCTCAGGATGTCCCCGTGGTATTCGGACGGTATCCCGGACGCGGCGACCACGACGACCTCGATCCCCTTGCCCTGGGCCTCCGCGCTGAACAGTGAGGCAACGGTGTTGACGATATCGATGGCACGGAACCATTGGCGCTCGAGGGTTAGCTTGCCCGCCTCGATCTTGGAGAAATCCAGGACGTTGTTCAGCAGCGCGAGCAGGAGCTGTCCGCCGTTGACCGCTGCGGTTGCGAACTGGCGCTGCTCGGCGTCGAGGTCGGACTCCAGCAGCAGGTTGTTCATGTTGATGATGGAGTTCAGCGGGGTGCGGATCTCATGGCTCATGGTGGCCAGGAAACGGCTCTTCGCCTCGCTGGCGGCCTCGGCCTGGCGCCGGGCTGTCTTGAGCGACTCCTCGTTGCGCCTGCGCTCGGTGATGTCGACGAAGTGCGCGACATAGTTGGTCGTCGCGCCTGCGGCGTCCTTGACCGCGGTGATGCTGAGCGATTCCGGGTAGATGGTGCCGTCCTTGCGCCTGTTGTAGAGCTCGCCGCGCCAGCCGCCGCGCTGCGCGATGCTTGCCCACATCGCCTGATAGAAGGCGCGGTCATGCCGCCCGGAGGAGAGGATGCGCGGGTTGCGCCCCAGGACCTCGGCCTCCGAGTAGCCGGTGATGCGGGTGAAGGCCTCGTTGATGCGCAGGATCTCGCCGTCCCGGTTGGTGATGAAGATCGCCTCGTCGGCCTCCAGCGCCTGGGCGGCGAGCTTGAGTTCCTGCTCGACGCGCTGTCGGTCGGTGATGTCGCGGATGAAGGAGGTGAAGATCAGGTCGTCCTCGGTCTCGATGGGCGCGATGTTGAGCTCGATCGGAAAGGTGTGGCCGTCCTTGTGCAGCGCGCTGAGTTCGATCCGGCGGTTGATCACCCGGCCAACGCCACTGGCGAGATAGCGCTCCATGCCCTGCTCATGTGCCGCGCGGTAGGCCGGCGGGATGAGCAGCTCCGACATCGAGGCGCCGATCGCCTCGCGTGCGGCATAGCCGAAGATGTGCTCGGCGTGGCCGTTGAATTCGATGATGCGCCCATCGGCATCGACGGTGACGATGGCGTCGAGCGAGGCCGCCAGCGTCGCCGCGTTCTTCGCCTCGCCCTGCGTCGTGGCACGGGCCAGTTCGCGCGAGTCCTGGAGCGCCGCGCTGAGTTGCTCGTAGGTCTCCGCCAGCCGCCCGGACATGCGATTGAACGATCGGGTCAGGCGGGCGACCTCATCGCGCCCTTGCACCGGGATCTGGACGCCGGGGCCGCGGCGGGTCACCTCCTCTGCGCCGTCGTGGAGCCGCTGGAGTCGACGCGTCAGGATGGTCCCCAGGACGAAGGAGAAGATCGCGACCAGGACCACCTCGATCGCGGCGATGGCGCTGGACCAGCGTTGCGCGCTCGCCAGGACCTCGAGGATATGTTCGGTCGAGAAGCCCATCTCGACCTGTCCGATCGGCTGCGTGCCGACCCGAATCTCCGCCCTGGCATCGAACACCGGGTCGTCGGCCTGCAGTTGATGGTGGTCGGGGGTGGCGTGCTCCAAGGCGCTCGGCGCCCCGCCTTCGGCAAGCACCATGCCCTGGCCGTATACCCGCACGTAGACCACTTCCGGGGTGTCGAGGATCTCTTGCAGTGCGGACTCGATGGTCGCCAGGTCGGTGGTGATGACGGCATCCTTGATGGTCGCCGCGAAGAACTGCGTGAGGGTGAAGGCGCGTTGGGCAAGCTGGGCCTCGTTGGACGAGCGCAGGAAGCCCAATCCACTGACGATGAGGATGACCAGCAGAATGGTCTCGATGAGCGCGATGCCGAGGATGGTCTTGAGGCGAAAGCTCAAGGTGCGTCTCCCGCCAGGTCCTCGAGGGCCCCGATGCTGAGGGCGCGGATGTCGCCCCGGTCCGTGTCCCGCGCGGGTGTGACGCCTTCGACGTCGACGGCCACAAGCAGGGTCCTGCTCGTCTCATCCGAGTCCATGCCCGCGCGGGCCGAGACGACCGTGGCGGTGCAGTGCGCCGCGAGGCGTGGGGGTGCGACCAAGGGCTCGGGCGAGGGTAAGGCGAGGGTGCCGATCGATCGCATGCTGATCTCCTAGTACGCACATTCAGCGCACCCCTGGGGTGCGACCGGTCGGGTCAGGCCCCGTCATCGGCGGCGGCACCTTCGGTGTTATCGACAGTGGCGTCGCGCCGCTGGCGGGCTCAGGCGAGGAGCTTTCTCAGTATGACCCTGTTGCCGGTGCCATCCGTCTCGTAGTCGACGCTGTCCATCCATTGGCGCATGATCCACCAGCCGCGTCCGCTCTCGGCCAGCGGGTCGGGCGCGATCTCCGGGGGCATCTCGGCCATGGTCTTGCCGTGGTCGCCGACCTGGATGCTCAGGCCCGCGTCATCGAGCCTCCAGCGGATCTCGACGCTGTGGCCCGATTGGCCCCCATAGGCATGGATGATGGCGTTGTTCACCGCCTCGATGGTGCAGGTCTGGACCTGATAGGCGGCCATCTCGTCGAGCCCGGCGTCCAGACAGAGTGCGCGGATACAGGTGCCGACGAGAGAGGTCATCTCCAGCCGGCTGTCGATCTGCACGAGGAGGGTCTTTGCGCTATCGGCCATGATGCGAGTCCGCCCCGGATGTGTCTGTCGCCATCTTGGCGAAGGCCCCGTCCACGTCGGGGCTGAAGTCCATGACTTGATTCAGTCGCATCATCTCGACTAGCCCCATGAGCGGCGGGCTGAGTCCGCTGATGACGAACGCGGCCGCGCGCGTCCTGAACTGGCGCCCGAGCAGGACGAGTTCGCCGATCGCGGAGCTGTCGATGAAGTCGAGCTGGCGCATGTCCATCACTAGAGGGCGGGCGGCGTGCATCCGCTGGCGGACCTCCTCGAAGGCCTGGGGCGCCGATGCGGCGGTCAGTTGCTTGACCTGCAGCTGGAGCAGGTCGCCGCGGTCGTCTTCTTGCTCGAGCCAATATCTCACGTCGTTCACCTCGATGATTGGGGCGCATCCAGCTCGGCGGCCAGCATGGAGATGTCGTCAGCGAGTGTCGGGCTCTCTCCATTCGCCGGTCGTCTCCAGCGCTCGAGTGCCTCCTGGATCTGGTCGATGGCCTCGTCCAGGCTGGCGCCTCGGGCGAGCCGCAGCGTCTCTGCCAGCCGTTCGAGTCCGAATGGCGAGCGGTCCGGGGCGAAGCACTCGGTGACGCCGTCGGAGTAGAGCAGGAGCCGGTCGCCGGGCTGGAGCTGGAAATCGACGGCCTCGTAATCCGCGTCGGGGATGAGCCCGACGGGGAGTCCGCCCCCGCCCAGGGTCTCGACGCGGCCTTCGCGCCGGTAGAGCAGGGGGTAGGGGTGTCCGGCCTGGCACAGCGACCCCTTGCCGGTGTGGGTGTCGATGACGGCATAGACCATGGTGCAGTAGATCATATTCCGATCATGGACCTGGAAGCCCTGGTTGAGCCGGGTGACGACGGCGACCGGGTCGGTGAGGGTTTCCTGGGGCGCGATGGCCTTGGCCGTTGCGAACCCCGAGGAGACGGTCATGGCAGGGTGAGAATCGGTCGGCGGCTGGAGCTGCGCCTTGCCGCTGGTGCCCGGGTGCGGGGAGAGCAGCTGCGTCAGGTGGACCGAGAACATCGCGGCCGGTACCCCGTGACCGGAGACGTCGATCAGATAGAGGGCGAGATGATGTTCGTCGAGCCTGAAGAAATTGAAGATGTCCCCGGCCAGTTGCTCGGCCGGCGCCATGGCCCAGGCCAGGCGCAGCGGCAGGCCGGTCTCGCTGGAGGCGGGCAGCAGGCTGCGCTGCACGGCGGCCGCGGCATCCAGGTCGCGCTGGACGTGGGCCTGGCTGGCCTGCAGCGCCTCGTTGACCCGACTGAGCTCTGCGTTCTTGGTCTTGAGCGCCTGCTCCAGTTGCAGCACGCGCTCGCCCGCCTTGATGCGGACCTGCAGCTCCTTGGCATTGACCGGCTTGTTGATGAAGTCGTCCGCCCCGGCGTCGAAGGCGGTATAGATGTCCTCGGTCTGATCCTTGCCCGTGAGCAGGATGAGATAGACATAGTGCGAAAAGCCGGCCGCCCTGAGCCGGTGACAGAGTTCTAGCCCGCTCAGACGCGGCATCACCCAGTCGCAGATCGCCATGCCGATGGGCTCGTGCTGGAGCCGTGTCCAGGCCTCCTCTCCGTCGGCGGCCTCGAGGACCTCGTGTCCCCATTTCTGCAGCATGACGCTCAGCGTGCGTCGCATCCAGGCCTCGTCGTCGACGACCAGTATCTTCATCGGCTCAGTCCTCGCGGTCCTGGCTTTGGGTTGCCCGCACATAGGCCGCGACCGGGGCGTGCAGCGGTAGCTGGAGGGCCTCCTCGGGGGTGCGAAACCCGGCCCAGATCACCTCGCGTCCGTCCAGGCGGAGGGGCGGCGGGCTGTCCAGGCGCAGATCGAAGACCCGGATATGGTCCCGCTTGTACTCGGTCAGGCTCAGCGTTTGGAACGACTCGCGCAGGTCGTCGATCGGGACAGCGATGCCGACCTCTTCGCACAGCTCGCGTCTCGCCGCCTCGACGGCGCGCTCGCCGCGCTTGATGCCCCCCGCCGGCAGCGTATGGAGCCCCTTGTAGCTGTTGCGGATCAGCAGCAGCCGCCCGTCGAGCCAGACGGCGACATAGGCCCCCTCGGTGCGGGGCCTGCGCACGAAGTCGACCCCCAGCATGAGCCGGTAGCCGACCCAGTACAGTGCTCGGATCGCGAGGTCCAGCGGCCTGGCGGCGGCGTGGATGTCGTCCGGGCGGTTCATCGCATCGCATCCGTCTCGGGTTGGGCGAGCAGCGCGAGCGCCTCCTGGCGGGTCCGGGCGTGCAGGAACAGGGTCGTGAGCCGGGTGATCTCCATCAGCTGGCGCACGGGCGGTTGCATCCCGCAGAGGGCCAGGCGTCTGCCCTGGCTGGCGAAACGGCGCTGCAGCTTGAACAGCAGCCCGAGCCCGGTGCTGTCGATGAACTGCAGGTCGCTCAGGTCGAGTAGCAGGTCCGCCCCGTCCAGCTCGGCGCCGAGGGCGTCGAGGTCGAGCCGGGCGGCGCGATCGGCGTCCAGCCGGCCGCTCAGGCGGGCGACGCCGATCCCGTCGATCGGGCGCTCCGGTTCGAGCAGCACGGCGCCCTGCGAGCGGGCGGCGCCTTGGGGGGCGGGCGGCGGCTGGTCATGGCGCTCGGTGAAGAGGTCCCAGGTGCGCGTCATCTTGAGCAGGCTCGCGACCGGCGTGTGCTCTAGCCCCTCGGCGCGCACGCGACGCCGGGTGTTCTGCCGCGTTTTCCAGATCCGCGCCAGGTATCCGAGTGCGGTCGAGTCGAGGAAGCGGGTGGCGCTGAAATCGACGACCAGGGCATCGGTCTCGTCCTGATCGGGCGCCGATTGCTGCGATCGGACCCAGTCGGCGTCCACGATCTCGGGGAGCACCAGACGCCGCGCCCCGTCCTCCGGTGGGTTGGTGTTCGTACCCGGCGGGGCGGTCTGGTCGATGACGCTTGGTCGATGCTGGAGACGGCGGCGGAAGCGCCAGTGCTGGAAGCGGTCGTGCAACACCAGCGGGAGACTCATGACCGCCAGCTTGGCGAGCCCGACGGCATAGCGCTTCCACAGTCGTTTCGGGTCCTGGGCGATGCGGTAGATCCACTCAAGGCCGGTGCGCTGCATCCAGACCGGCGCCCGTGAGACCCGCCCGACGATGAACTCGAAGGTCCCGCCGATGCCGATGCCGACCCCGACCTTGAGCCGATGACGGTTACGATGGAACCAGATCTCCTGCTTGGGGTTGCCGAAGGCGATGAGCAGCACGTCGGGCTCGGCCGCGTTGATGCGGGCCACCGTGTCCGCATCCTGCTCCTCGGACGCCAGCATGGCCTCGCCCTCGGTGTGGACGAAGGGCGCGTGGACGCCGGCGATCCGCAGGCCCGGATTCAGCTCGACCAGCCGGTCGGCCGCCTGCTGACCGATGTCCCCGCGACCACCGAGCAGGTACAGCCGATGGCCGCTTTGCGCCATGGCGTTCGCCAGCGCCGGGGCCAAGTCGGCCCCGGTCACCCGTCGCTCGAGCGGCGTGCCGAGCAGCCTGGCGAGCCAGACCACCGGCATGCCGTCGGCGGTGACCAGGTCGGCGCGGCGCAGGATCTCCAACAGCTCCGGATGTCGTGGGGGCGACCAGGGCGTCCAGCCGAGCGCATTGGTCAGGAAGTCGACGTTCACCGTCACGATCTGGCGCGGACGACCATCGGTGCGGTAGGCGTCGGCCAGCTCCAGCGTCCGCCGCACGGCCTGATCGGGGGTCAGGTCGTCGATGGGGATGCCGAGCACCAGGGTCACGCGGCTGGATGGGGTCTGGGGCATGGCCGGGTCCTCGTGCCGGGGGGCGCTCATCGTGCGAAATCCCTCCAGGGCGCGGGCTTGCCGACGAGCGTCTCGATGCGGCGTACGTCCTCGGCGAAGTGCTCGGCCAGACGGCGGCGCGTCTGCGGCGTGGGGCCGGTCGCCGCGGCGGGTTTGTCGGGACGCACGTTGAGCTGGTCGTACCAGTAGTCGATGATCCCCCGGGTGCGCGGCGGTACCCGGTCCCACACCGCCCGGAACAGGGCGTTGCGCTTGAGCCATTCGCGCCATTCGGCGGGGATCAGCAGTCGCCCGCCGCCCTTGTGATAGACCTTCCCGAGGTTCGGCGGCTGGAAGTCGGCGGGCAGGCCGAGGAAGGTCAGGACGGCGTCCACGGCCTCCTGTGGCGCCTGTTGCATGTCTTCCATGTAGAGCACCAGGAGCTGGTCCTTGGGGAAGTGCTGCAGGAAGCGATCGAGCGCGCGCGCGTATTCGCTCCACACGAAATAATAGCGGGTGACCTCCTCGTTGGCCTGGCTGTAGCCCTCGGCATAGTCCGGCGGGATGGCCTCGCGGTCGCGCGCCAGGGCGTCGGGTTGCAGCAGCGCCTCGGTGGCCTGTGCGAAGTCGCGCGACTCCATGCCGCGGCGCAGCGACATGGTGAAGTGCGAAAAGGCGCGATCGATGGGGTTGCGCAGGATGGCGATGAGGCGGATGTCCGGGTTCGCCTCAGCGATGCGCCCGGGGACGCGCGGATCGGTCATGTACTGCGGGCTGGCCGTGCCCCAGAGCCGGTCGCTGTCGGCCTCCTGGAAATACTGTGCCACGAGCGCGGGCCAACCGGCCGCGTAGAGGTCGTCGCGGCTGAAGAAGGGCAGCTCCTTGTCCGGGGGCAGATAGAGACGCGGATGTCTCTCCAGATAGCGGAAGAGCGAGGTGGTGCCCGATTTCTGGGCGCCGATGATGCAGAAATCGAGCGGCTTGGGTGTCGTCATCGTCACGGTCCCTGATCTGAGTCGGCTGCAGCGAGCTGGCGCAGCGAGCGGAGTGAAAAGCCGAACGAGAGCAGATTCTTGAGCATGAGGCCGGCGCTGTAGGCCAGGGTCACCCCCAGCACGCCGGCGATGGTGCCGCCGAGGATCATGCCGACGGACATGGCCACTCCGGTCCCGAGCAGGATGCGAAGCTCCGTGCGCTCCCGGTGCATCATGTTCAGCAGATAGCCCACCAGCCCGGTCGCCGCGTTGACCAGCTGACCGGCGGTCATGATCCAGAGCAGCGGCCTGGCGTCGCGGAACTCCGGCCCGAAGATGCCGAGGAGGGGCTCGGCGAGCAGGGTGAAGGCGATCAGGGGCGGCAGGAACAGCAGCAGCGAGAACTGCTGGCTGCGTTTCAGCAGCAGGCGCAGCCGGGCCGGATCCTTCAGCTCGTAGGCCGCGGCGAACTGCGGGCCGAGGATGGCCGCCAGCGTGACCAGGATGATGGTGGTCAGGTTGATGAGCCGGAAGGCGACGCCGAACTGTCCCAGCTCCTCGACGCTGGCGAAATGCGGCAGCACCAGGATGGGCAGGTTGACATAGGCGACATTGAGTAGCGTGCCCCCCCACAGTGGCCAGAGCGCCGGGCTGATGACCGGCGGCGCGCTCCCGCCCTCGCCGCCGAGCCGGCGGCTGACCCCTCGCCACAGTGCGGCGGCCATCAGAAAGGCGCAGCCGACGGATGCCGCGTGCAACCACAGCAGGCTCTGGTCTTGCAGCCGGTCGAGAAGGACCAGCGCGGGCAAGGCCGCCAGCAGCACCAGCGGGATGGTCGCCGCCTCGGCGAAGAGACCGCGCTGCGTCGCCCCGGCCGCCTTGAGCGTTTCGGCGAGGATGCGCAGACCGACGAAGGCCAGCGCCCCCACGGCGGCGATGCGCAGGGCCGGGGCCAGGTCCACGTCCCCGGCGACGAACTCGGCCATGGGTCGCGCCCCGAACCAGGGGACCAACATCGCCGCCGCGCCGCCGAGCATGACGAGTGCGAGGGCGCGGCGTACGAAGGCATCGGCCGAGGTCCCCTGTCCGCGTGCCCCGAGTGCTGCGACCGTGCGCATGGCGTAGACGGGCATGCCGATGCTGATGAGCTCGGCGAAGAGCACCAGCCAGGTGACGTAGAGGGTGTAGAGCCCCATGCCCTCGGCGCCCAGCAGACGGGCGATGACCACGCTCATGGCGATCTGCAGGCCCAGTCCGACGCCGCGCACCGTCAGGGCCGAGAGTGTCTTGCGCAGGACACGGGGCGGGATTCTCATGAGCGCGATTCCCTGGCGAATGGTTGTGGGGACCCGCCACCCCTTGCAGGACGAGGCATTCCAGACCGTTGCAACCATGGGTGTACGCGCAAGGTATGGTCTGACGGCAGCCTTTTGAAGGCGCTGGGGTCAGGACATTGGACGAACGCGGCGTGAAGGGCGCGGGGCTCGGCAGGGGGCAGTCGCGGGTGCGCCGAGAGGCGGAGGTCCTGGTCAACTATCTGTGGATTTGGCCCGGTACGCCGCCATCGCCTTGCGAATCTTGCGTACCAGCACGCTGCCGATCGCGACGGCGATCCCCAGGCCGAACCCGCCGAACAGGCCGAGCAAGGCTAGGCGCTTGACCGATGGGCTGAATTTGTGCTTTGGCGGCACCGCGGCGTCCAGCACCTGCAGCACATAGTTTTCGCGCGCGCGGGCGAGCACCTCGAGGGCGGTCTCCGCCTCGATCATGCGGTAGAGGGATTTCTCGACCTCGACGACCCGGGTGTCCTTCAGCTGCTCCAGCAGAAAGGCCCGCTTGCGCCGGCTCTCGGCGATGGCCTGTTCGCGCATGTAATCGTTGAAGGCCTGCACATAGTCGTTCGCCCACTCGGCGGCGATCCTAGGGTCGTGCCAGCGGATGTAGAGGCGCAGGAGGTCGTTCTCGGGGTTGTGGGCGAGGCTGCGGACCTGCTCGCTGAAGATCTTGAAGGCCAGGTCGATATCGGGCGTGAAGCCCTCGATCCATTGCTGCTGCTCGCGGTCCCAGTGCTCGGCGAACAGGTGGGGCAGGAGGTCGTGGCGGTGGATGAAGTCGATGCCGAAGGCGCGACTGCGCATCTTCGCCATCACGATGTGGCGGTAGTTCTCGTTGGCGGTGCGCAGCACGAAGCTGTGCTCCATCAGGGTCAGTGCCTCCGGCGCGCGTCTGTTGTCCGGCGAGATGCCGCCGGGGTCGTCTGGCTGGCGCAGGGCGAGCTGGACCGATGCCTCGTAGCGGTCCGGCATGGTCTTGGCCATGCCGTAGGCGGCGATGGCGCAGAGGATGGCGAAGAGCATGATCCAGTGCTTGTTGCGAAAGATCGCGACCAGATACTCGATCAGGTCGATCTCGTCCTCGAGTCCGAACGGCAGCGGTTGGGACGCCTCCGGCGTGGGCTGGCCGTCCGGTTTCTTGGGCGCGTCCGGCGCGTCCATGGCTGGGTCAGTCGAAGAGTCCGACGGTGTTGAGGCTGGCGGCGGTGATGCCGAGGTGATAGAGGATCTGGGTCCAGGATTGCGCGGCCTCCAGCTTGTTCATGCGGTCGACGTTGAGCGGAACGTAGATGGTGGCGCCCGGGGTGACGCTGACGCGCCCGGCGCGGTGCGTCCAGTCCCCGCCGCGAACCGAGACGATCTCGCCGTTGGCCTGCATCACGAAGACGTGATCGCGCCGGGCGAGCACTGTGGTGCCGCCGCTGAGGTCGACGTAGTCGGCGCTGCTCAGCCCCTTGCGGTAGAGGTGCGAGGTCGGGTGGTAGACCTCGCCGACCACCGTGACCTCCTCCTGCATCCCGGTCACGGTCAGCTTGTCGCCGTCCTGGAGCTGGATGTTGGCCTCGCCCGAGCAGCTCATGGCACGGTCGAGATCGATCACCATGCGCCCGATGGCCTCCTGCTGCTTCAATTGCTTGATCACCTTGATGAGTTCCTGCTTGCGCTCGCCGGCCGGGGTCTTCTCGTCGTTTTTGACGCCGAAGGAGAGCGAGAGATTGACCAGCAGGTCGTCGAGGTTGTTCTGGATCCGGTCCAGCGCCTCCTGCTGCTGCTTGCGCACCCGCTCGCGAATGAAGACGGCACCGAATGGATAGGCGCCCTCGGTGAGTCCGCCGGCACGCTTGATAACCTGGCAGAGCGTCTCGCCGCGGGTGATGGGGTATTCGCCGGGAAAGCGGATCTCGCCGGCAAGGGTGACGCTGGCGCGTCCCAGCCAGTTGGGCTTGCGGTGCAGGACCAGCTCGTCGTGTGGCTCGAGGATGCGTCCGCTCTCGTCGTCCAGCGCGACCTCGGCGAGGTCGATCTGGCGGTGCTGGACGGCCCGGTACTCGCCTTGCAGCAGCTCGAAGCTGGTCAGCTCCGCAGAGAGCCCGTAGGCCTCCTCGCTCAGTCCACCTGCGGCGCGCAGCAGGTCGGCAACGCGCATGCCGGGCTCGAGCGGATAGCGTCCGGGGTGGCGGACCTCGCCGCGCACGTAGATGACCGGGGAGGCCTCGCCATAGGGTGTCTGCTGGACCAGCAGGTCCATGTCGTCGGCGATGATCGCGCTGCGCTCGCCTTGCCGGTCGAAGACATAGATGGTGTCTTCCGGGTAGATCAGCAGGTTCTCGCTGCCGCGCGGCGCGGCGTGGGCGCGATCCAGACTGAAGGACAGGAACTGGAGTCGGCCGCCGGTGTAGTGCTTGCGGGCGACCAGCCCGTAGCGCCGGTCCGCCTCCTCCGAGACCCCGCCGGCGAAGCCGATGACGTCGAGCAGACGGGCCTCGGCGGCGAGCGGGAAGGTACCGGTGGCGCGGACCTGACCGCGGACATCGACCACCATGGGCGGGTAGCGGCCGGGCTCGGCCTGGGTGCGCAGGTCGCGCACCAGGTTGGCGACGCGCTGCGAGCGCGGTACCGCGAGATCGAAGACGATCACCTCGTCGCGTGGTTGCAGTACGAGATCGGCTCGCTCCCCCGGACGGCGCAGGATGCTCGCGATGTCGAGATAGCCGATCTGGATGCGCCGCGTCTGCGGGCTCTCGCGCCGCAGCAGGCCATAGGAGACGTCGGCGTTGGGTCTGAGGATGCGCGGCGAGGTCAGCAGGCTGGAGACGCGCATGCCGGGTCTGTGCTGGAAGCCGCCGGGGCGCAGCACGTGGCCGCTGAGCAGTACCACGCCGTCCATCGAGGGGGTCACCGGGAAGATGCGCAGGGTGTCGCCCGGTCGGGTCAGGGTCGCCCGGCCGCTGGCCTCGTCCAGCGGGGCGTCGACCAGGGTGTAGCGGTCGCCGTCCTGAATGCGCTCGATCTGGGCGTCGGCCAGCGAGGCGGTCGGGAGCAGTCCGCCGGCCAGCTCGAGCAGCTCCTCGACGCGGCGTGGGCAGCGCAGCTCGTAGATCGCCGGACGCTGGACCTCACCGGCGACGCCGACGGTGGGGCCGATCGGTGGCACGAAGATGACGTCGCGATGCTGGAGCTGGACGTCGCCCGAGGTGTCTCCGCCGAGCAGGACGTCGTAGAGATCGAGCGTGGCGCTCACCTGGCCGTCGCGCTTGAGCTCGATCCTGCGCAGGGTCCCGGTGCGCTTGACGCCGCCCGAGGTGATCAGCGTGTTCAGCAGGGTCGACAGCCCGCTGACGCTGTAGTTGCCGGGCTTGACGACCTCGCCGACGACCAGGACCTGGATGGTGCGCAAGGCCCCCATGGTGGTCACCGCCTTGGCACCGACGATCTGCTGCTCGAAGCGGGCGCGCAGCAGGTCGCGGACCTCGTCGAAGTGCAGTCCGCCGACCTGGATGGGGCCGAGTTCGGGCACCAGCAGTCGGCCGTCGCGGGTGACGACCAGGCTGTACTCCACGTTGATCTTGCCGTAGACCTGGACCACCAGGGTGTCGCCCGGGCCGATGACATAGTCGTTCGGGACCGGCAGGTCGGTGACCGGGGCGAAGGTGGTGGGGGTCTGGTCGAAGAGGTCGTAGCCGAACTGCTTCAGCTCGGACTGGAGGATCTGCTTCTGGATCTTTTCCTCCAGGCTGACCTCGTCGAGCTTCTCGGCGGCGCGTTCCTCGATGGCCGAGGCCGGCTCTTCCGGTATCGGTTGCTGGAGCGGCGACTCAACGGGGATCATCGTGGGGATGACCGGCTGCTCCAGGGGCTCGTCGTCACCATCGGGCGCCGCCTGCATCCGCTCGACGACCTGCTGCTCGTCGAGCGACTCCAGGATTGGTAGTAGCTGGCCCTGGGCGAGACCGGACAGGGCCCCCAGCAACAGGAGCATCGGGCCGAGGCGGAGCGCGCGCGCGAGTCGGGTCGAGATGAGCGGTTGCATCGGATCTCCCGGGGCTAGAGGCGCGAGGGCGGGGGCAATGCCCGGCCTTCGCGGACGATCTCGTCGGGGAGCAGGTGCATCAGCGCCTGCTGGTCGAAGGGGCAGCCCTCCCAATTGATCCGGGTGCCCGGACGGGTGCCCGGACACCTGTCTCTGTAGTCCTGGATGCCATCCCCGTCGGTATCCGGCGGGTCGCCGTAGAACAGTCTCAGGGCATGGGCGGCCATGGTCTCGGGGGTTGCGATATCGACGTCGCGCACGGCGCTCCCACAGCGGTCGAAGCGGCGCAGCTTGAAGCAGGCCGACACGTCGCCGACGGTGACGAGATGCACGCAGAGCCCATCGCCCCGGCGCGCCTGCATGCGCTCGACCAGGCGTACCGTGTCCTCGTCGAGGCGGTCGGCGCGGCTCAAGAGGATCAGGGCGCTCTCGCCGCCCGTGCCGGTCAGCCGGGACTCGACATCGGTCAGTGCCTCGGTCAGCCTGGGTCGCCAGCCGTCGCGATCGCTGAGCTGCTCGATGCGGAGCTGGATCGGACGGGTGGTCAAGCGACCGTCGGGCCCGGGGTGGGAGAGTGTGGCCTTGAGCCGACGCGCGAGCGTCCGGGCGAGCGCGGCGCGGGTCTCGAAGGGGGGCGGTGCATCCTCGCGCATGGTCCCGCCATCGTCGATGAGCACGACGGCGGAGTGGACGCGGATCGGGCGCTCCTTGCGCGCTGCGAGTGACCGGGCCGAGATGGCGGGCTCATCTTCGGGGAGCGGCCGCACGCGTGTCTCGGCGTCCGCATAGGCGTCTTCGGTGACGACCTGCTTCGCGCGGATCGGACCGGAGGACGAGCAAGCGGTCGTCAGGATCATGGCGGCGAGCGCTGCATAGGCGACGGAGCGGACAGACATCGAAGATCCTTGGGCGAGTCCTTTCGCTCATTCGAGCTGACCCAGGATTCTCGCATAATCCGCCGGCTCTATCCCGAGATTGGACTGGATCAGTACGGCGGGGTAGCGATCCGGGATATCCCGCAGGAATCCCAGCAGATCCTCTCGGCTGGCGATGGGGTGATGCCATGAGCAGTAGCTGAGCTCGGCGTCGGTGAGGAAGTGCCCCGAGTGCGACCCGAGCACGTGTTCGGCGAAGATGCCATAGAGTTCGTACTCGGAGAAATCCAGGGTATTGGCCAATACCGCCTGCCAGGGGCGTCCGGCCTGTGCGGCGATCCGCGAGGTGAGCTGCTCGAGGGTCTCGCGCCGCCAGACGACGAGCTGGCTGATGTAGTCGTGCTGCTGGAATCCCTCCCCGGTGAGCCCGAAGAGCTTGCCGGCGAAGCGATACCAGGCGCGGTGCCTGGGGTCGGCGACGTCCTCGGGTTTGCGCGGTCCGGCGTAGAGCCTGGCTCGGCCCTGTGCGTCGAGTACGTCGGCGCAGTCGAAGGGGCGGATGAAGACGACGTCCGAGTCGGCGAAGACGAAGAGGTCGGCATCGATGGCCTCGGCCACCGAGAGCTTGACGATCTGTTGCAGAATCCAGCCGCGCACCGGCAGTCCGCGCAGATTCAGCCACCACTTGCGGCTGAACGGGATCTTGTGCAGCCAGCCGGGCAGGATCTCCTCCTTCAGCAACAGCCGCGTGCGTGGTGTGGCGAGCCTGGAGAAGAGCGCCTGGTCCTGACGATCGACGATGATGAGGTGTTCGTCATGACCGCAGAGGAAACGCTCGACGCTGTCGCAAAGGATTCGACAACGGTCGAAATCCGGGGCATAGCTGGGTGTGATCAAGGCGATCCTGGACATGTCTCTCCTCGTGGCTCGATCGAACGGGTGACGATGGAAAAAACGCCCCCGGAACGGTCTCGACTCGATGCGGCGAGTCTCGGATATCGGCAGGGCTATCGCATCAAGGGTTCCTGGTTTTTCATTCAATACATTGATATGTCCAATCCCTGTGGCCACCTGTGGAGACTGCCCCCGAGGATCGAACACTGGCCGGGCGGGGCGTGATCGACCGGCCTCTGGTCAGGGGCAATGGGTCTCCGGTCGCGGCGATCGCACGGCCTGCGTGTCGCTGACCGACGAGGCGGTCATCCAGCGGCATTTGCACATGTCCTGGCGCGATCGACCTGCGGATTCCGGTCGTCAGGATTAGACTCGGTGCCAGGAATGTCGTGATCCCGAATAGTGCATCGATCGTCATGCGGCCGCGATTCGCCAGGATGTCACGACCTGCCTTCGCCTCATCCCTGGTTTTCGTACGCAACGTCGTGTAAAGCACAGTGCCAAGCTCAGTGCGACTCTCGGTCAAGAGTATCGTCGGCTTTCTGTTCATCCTGATCTTCTTCGCTGGCTATCAGGGCGGAAAGTATTTCGCGAACAACCGGTTTCAGGAGGTTGGGCTGGCACTGACCTTCCTGCTCTTCTTTTACGGCGCGGTCTTCACCGCACTCACCGATCGGACCATCCGGTGGTCGTGGTGGTTCTGGTCGGCGCCCCTGATCGTCGGCTATGTGATGCTGAGTTCATCGGCCGCATTCGCCCTCAATGCGGGGGTCCCCATCATGCCGAGCCTGTTCGCCTCGCGCGAATTCCTGATCCTGTTCCTGGCGCCGACCCTCTATTTCATCTACAGGCTCGGCTTTGCGGTCGAGGATATGCACAGGCTGTTCGTCGCCAGCCTCATCATTATCATCATCAACTACATCATCAGCTATCACAGGGTCGATCTGGAGGCCGCCTATTTTTCCACCGGGTACATGTCCTATCTGGTCACCTACGATGAATGGCGCGGTTATCGGCTCAAGCCGCCGACCTTCGCCCTCATCATCCTGACTTGCTATGCCTCGATCCGTCTCTTCCAGGATGGGAGCCCGCTGCGCAAGCTGCTGTGGGTCATCCCGCTGCTACTCGTCGGCTATGTCTGGTCGCTGATCATGGCCCGTTCGCAGATGGCGACGGTCGCCATGGCCATGCTGCTCTATCCGATTTTCCTCAGTCGTCCGAATCGCGCCAACCTGCTGGTGCTGGTGGTGCCGATCGGGCTCATTGTGCTGCTGGCCGCCGGTTCGACGCTGGTCGATGCCTTCATGAACGCCGAGGGCGCAGACGTCCGCGCCAAGGCCTATGTCATCGCCTGGCAGACGGCGCTGGAGCATCCAATCATCGGGTTCGGCCAATCGAGCGGCTACAGCAAGACCTATCAGGATGTCTTTGGCCCCAAGTTCTTTCCAGACGATCTCGGGATCGTCGGGACGGCCTTCAAATACGGCTTCCTCGGGGTGTTTCTCTATCTGTTCGCCAATTTCTATGTGCTATTCCGCCTGATCAAGACCAACTGGTATTACCAAAAGCGGCACGGCGTCCATCATCCCCTGATCTGGTCGCTGTTGATGATGATGACCGCGCTCACCCTGAATCTGGTCCTCAATCCGGGGCTGGCCTATATGCAGGGGCTGACCACGGCGGCCTTCGCGGTCGGGATCACCGCCTGTCTGTACGAGGACATGGGGCTGGTGTCGCGCGCGCGGCGTGTGGTCGCGACCACCTCATAGCGCCTTGAGTCGGCGCTTGCCGAGCAGGACCGCGAGGATCAGCCAACACTTGTCCCACTGACCGCGCCGGGCGCGGCGCAGGGCCTGGACGATCGACGAGAGATAGACGCTCGGCAGGCCGAGCGGAAAGTGCTTCCGGGTGATCCGGAGCTTGTTGCGAAAGATGTAGAAGTCCGATCGGAGCGTCGAGGCACGCTCCCCCGTCGGCGTCCCGACGCTCCGGCCCTCCTTGTGATAGAGACGGGCGTCGTCGGCGTAGCAGAGCGCGTATCGACCCCTGGCCTCCAGCACCCAGTCGATCTCCTCGTAATAGAGGAAATAGCGCTCGTCCATGAGCCCGATCTCGTCGAGATAGCGTCCGGGCAGCAGCCAGGAGCAGCCGACGATGTAGTCCAGGCGCTGCTCGTAGGCGGCGGGATCGATCGGCGTCTCGTCGGGCAGGAAGCGGCCGAGGGACTGCGAGGCGATCGCCGTCCAGCGGTTGAAGCGGCTGCCGCCGAGCGCCTGCACGATCTTCGGGTCGTCGTAGAAGAGCACGCGCGAGCCGCAGCTGGCGGGGCGCGGTTCGCGCTCCAGGCGGCGCACCATATTGGCGAGACAGTCCGGCTCCACCACGGTGTCGTTGTTCAGCAGCCAGACATAGTCGGCGTCGCCACGCGCCCGGGCGTGGCGCAGACCGACGTTGTTGCCGCCGGCAAAGCCCAGGTTGCCGCCGGTGTCGATCAGCAGCAGGGGCGGGTCGGTCGCCAGCTCGGCGCGCTCGGCGCTCGCCCGGTCGAGGCGGGCGAAATCGATCGGCTTCGGCAGCGGCGGATCGCTCAGACGGCGCAGCGGCGAGTCCGCCGGTGGGCTGAAGGGCACGCGGCCCGACGCCCAGTCCGCCAGCCGTTCGAGCGAGCCGTCCGCCGAGGCGTTGTCGCAGAGCACCACGCGGTAGTCGTCGTAATGCTGGCGGAAGACGGACTCCAGACACTCGATGCTGTCGGCCCAGCCGTTCCAGTTGACCAGGACGATATAGACCTTGGCGCTCATCACCGGCGTCCTCCGAGCAGGGTGTCGAGTTCGCGCTGCATGTCGCGCAGCAGCGGCCCCCAGCTGTAGCTCTCCTCGATCAGCGCGCGGGAGGCGCCGGCCATCGCCTCCCAGCGCGTGCGGTCGGTGAGCAGGGTGTCGATCGCGGCGATCGTCTCTGGGGCGGTGTCGGCGATGGCGGCATGGCGCATGTGCTCGACCTCCAGCCCCTCGCTGCCGACCGAGGTCGTCACCGTCGGCAGTCCGCGTCCCATGCCGCTCAGGACCTTGACCTTGATGCCGGCGCCGAAGCGTAGCGGGGCGATGAAGACGCGGCTGCGCTGGAACAGGGGCTCCAGATCCGCGACGAACCCGAGCAGCTCGACCCTGGGGTCCGCCGCCGCGGCGCGCCGCAGTCTGGGGTCTGGATTCCTGCCGGCGATCTGGATGCGCGCGTCCGGGTGCCTCCGTCCGACCTCCGGCCAGACCGTCTCGAGGAACCAGAGCAGTCCGTCGACATTCGCCTCCCAGGTCAGGGTGCCGACATAGAGCAGGATGGGCTGGGTGCTGGCGTAGTCGAGCGGCGGTCGGCCCAGGGTCGTTTCGTCGCCGAGGTGATAGGTCACGCGGCACTTCGCGCGATCCGCGCCGGCCTCGACCAGGCTGTCGATGTCGTTGGGCGAGGCGAAGACCAGATCGGCGCGGCGGCAGGCCGCCAGCTCGTAACGGCGCACCCGCAGGGATTCCAGATGGCTCGCCAGGCGCATCGCCGGGTTGGCGCCGCTCTCGGCATAGCGCTTCCACATCAGGAAATAGGCGTTGTGCTCGTGCAGGACGACCGGCCCGGCATAGTCTCGGGGGACGTATTGGAAGACCTCGTAGTGGTCGCAGAAGATGAGGTCGTAGCGCGGGGCCATGGCGCTGATCGCGCGCGCGAGCCGCTCGGAGTGCGTGCGCAGCACATTGAGCGGGATGCGCCGGAGGTAGCTGGCGATGAGCGTGTGCGCGGTGCGCGGGACCTTGACCGGCTCGCTGACCAGCTCGGCGAGCCGCGCCTGGCGTTGGAAGTCCGCCACATGGGCCTCGTCGTCGCCCTTGAGCGCGCAGGCCAGTCCGAGATCGGCGTGCGCGCCCAGGTGTTCGACCAACTTCCAGCTCTTGATGCGGCCACCGCTGTGCGGCGGGTAGGGCAGTTCCGGGGTGAGGAAGAGGATCGAGGGCATGGAACGGTCTCCCTGGCTGGGCCGCCTCTGTGCCGGTCGCCGTGTGCAGGTGGGGTTCCTGTCGCGACAGGACTGCTACATGGCGCCGCTGTCCTTGTTGAAGACGACGAGGATGGTCTTGAGCATCAGCTTGATGTCATACCAGAGGCTCCAGTTGCGCTGATAGCGCAGGTCGAGCCGGATGATGTCCTCGAAGCTCTTGATCGACGAGCGACCGTTGACCTGCCACTCGCCGGTGATGCCCGGTTTGACGTCGAGCCGGCGCCACTCGGGGACGTCGTACTGGTCGATCTCGTCCGGGGTCGGCGGGCGCGTGCCGACCAGGCTCATGGAGCCCTGCAGCACGTTCCAGAACTGTGGCAGCTCGTCCAGACTGGTGCGGCGCAGAAAGCGACCCGCCTTGGTGATGCGCGGGTCGTTCTCCGCCTTGAAGATGGCCCCCTCGGCCTCGTTCCGGATCTCGCCCCTGCGCGCCTCGGCATCCGGGACCATGGAGCGGAACTTCCACAGCTTGAAGCGTCTGCCCATCCAACCGCAGCGGGTTTGGTTGAATAGGATGGGGCCGGGGCTGTCGCGCTTGATGGCGATCGCGATGGGGATGAAGAGCAGGGCGGTGATGCCCAGGCCGACGAGCGAGCCGAGGACGTCGATGACGCGCTTTGCCTTGGAACGGACCGAGGGGTGGGTGACCGGCAGGAGACCGGCATCGACTGCGCTCTCTTCCTCCCGGCTCGCGTCGTCCGACTCGATCGTCAGCACCTTGTCGAGCCCGGTCATGGCCAGCACGGACCTGACCTCCGGGCGGACCTCGGTGACGACGAGCGCGATGCCGTTGGCCTGGGACATCTTCATGCAACTGGCCAGTGCGCCGATCCCGCTGCTGTCGAGGAAGCTGGTCCTGGAGAAGTCGAGCACCAGCTTCATGGGGCACTCGGACGCCTCGCAGAGCGTACGGACGGCGTTTCGAAAGGGCACGGCTTCGACGACCGACAACTCCTTCGAAACGAGGACCCTGCTGATGCCGTCGCCGGTCGAGACCGGAAATCCATTGCTCTGATCGCCATCTTGAGTTTGCATCGTGTCCCTATTGATTAGATCGGTAACGATTTAACAACTTGATGCATCTTGTCTCTATTGAAAATCACACATGGCGGCAATCCCGGCAGGCCTGAGGGGCGTGATCAAACACCCGCCAGGATCAACCCATGATTGATTTGGTGGCTTGGCAGAGCAGTGCAAGAGCACAGCGCATCGGCGTGATCAGTAAAAACATCACCTTACCTGTAAGGAGAGGCCTTAAAGCAAGAGTTTCTGCGTTTGTCATCGACACCTATCGGCGATGGCACTACCCAGGTTTCCAACCTGGCTGGAGTCCGAGCTGACTTGGCCGCATAATTGCGTCCCCTGAACGCCGGACGTGCCGGTCGAGGGCTCGTGCCTCGGCGTGGTGCGCCACGACGTCCGTTGTTCCACCTCCAGCCAAGCCGGCGTGCCGGCTCCAGCCATCCATGAAACGAATCTCCGCCACTGAGCGCATCCACGGCGACCGCCGTGACTGGCACAATCTGCGGGCAATGTTGCCCTTCCTCTGGGAGTTCCGGGGGCGCGCGGCGCTGGCCATCGGTTGTCTGGTGTTGGCCAAGGTGGCCAACGTCGGGGTGCCGATGCTGCTCAAGGAGATCGTCGACGCCTTCGAGCACCCCGAGACCCAGGCGCTGGTGCTGCCGCTGACGTTGCTGCTCGGCTATGGCGCGCTCAAGCTCTCGTCCTCGCTGTTCAACGAGTTGCGCGACGTGGTCTTCGCGCGGGTGCGCTATCGCGCCATGCGTCGGCTCTCGACGCGGGTGCTGACGCATCTGCACCGGCTCTCGCTGCGCTACCACCTGGGGCGCCAGAGCGGGGCGATCAGTCGTGACCTGGAGCGCGGCACCCGCTCGGTCTCGACCATCCTCAACTATGTGGTGTTCAGCGTGTTGCCGGTGGTGGTCGAGTTCCTGCTGATCGCGGTGGTGCTGCTTGGGCAGTACGCGCTGAGCTTCACCCTGGTGACCTTCGCCACGGTGGCGGTCTATTTCGTCTTCACCTTCGCCATCACCGAGTGGCGGATGGACTACCGCCGCCAGATGAACCGGCTCGACTCGCAGGGCAACAGTCAGGCCTTCGACAGCCTAATGAACTACGAGACGGTGAAGTACTTCGGCAACGAGCGCCTGGAGCTGGAGCGCTACGACGCCACCCTCGACGCCTGGGAGGGGTTGGCGGTACGCAGCCAGAACTCGATGTCGGTGCTCAACTTCGGCCAGGGGGCGATCATCTCCGTCGGCGTCACCCTGATCATGATCCTCGCCGCCCGCGGGGTGGTCGACGGCAGCATGAGCATCGGCGATCTGGTGCTGGTCAACGCCTTGTTGCTGCAGCTGTTCATCCCGCTCGGCATGCTCGGCATCGTCTATCGCCAGATCAAGTACGCGCTGGCCGACATGGATCTGGTGTTCAAGCTGCTCGAACGCGAGCCCGAGATCGAGGACGCCCCGGGCGCCCCGGCGCTGGCGCTGCACACCGGCGAGGTGCGCTTCGAGCACGTCGACTTCCACTACCAGCCCGAGCGCGCCATCCTCCGCGATGTCGACTTCACCATCCCCGCCGGGCAGACGGTGGCGGTGGTCGGTCACAGCGGCGCGGGCAAGTCGACGCTGTCGCGGTTGCTGTTTCGCTTCTACGACCCGATCGGCGGGCGGGTGCTGATCGATGGTCAGGACATCCGCGCCGTCTCCCAGGACAGTCTGCGCGCGGCCATCGGCATCGTCCCGCAGGACACCGTGCTGTTCAACGAGAGCATCTATTACAATCTCGCCTACGGTCGCCCCGGGGCGAGCCGCGCCGAGATCGAGCAGGCCGCCGAGATGGCGCACATCCGCGACTTCATCGAGTCGTTGCCCGATGGTTGGGAGACGGTGGTCGGCGAGCGCGGGCTCAAGCTCTCCGGCGGCGAGAAGCAGCGCGTGGCGATCGCCCGCACCATCCTCAAGCGTCCGCGCATCCTGGTCTTCGACGAGGCCACCTCGTCGCTCGACAGCCGCACCGAGCAGGCCATCCAGCAGACCCTGGCCGAGGTCGCCGAGAACCACACCACCCTGGTGATCGCGCATCGTCTCTCGACGGTGGTCGAGGCCGATCGCATCCTGGTGATGGAGGCCGGGCGTATCCGCGAGCAGGGGACCCACCAGCAGTTGCTCGCCGCCGGCGGTCAGTACGCGGCGATGTGGGAATTGCAGCAGCGCGAGGGCGCGCTATCGAGCTAGGGAGGATGAGCGATGTCAGCCGGTGGCGTGCGGCGACGCCTGAGCGCGGAGGGATTCGACGAGGGGCGGCGGGTACGCGCGTTGCTCATGGAGCTGGGGTTGCGCGCGCCGCTGCTGGCGCTGCTCGGCGCGGTGGTGCTGGCGGCGCTCGCGGCGCTGGCGCCGGCGCACTGGGCGTGGGCGCTCGCGCTCGTCGCCGCGCTGCTCGGCGCGGCGGCGCTGGTGCTGGTGTGGCGGCGGCTGCGCCGCGGCCTGCTGGCGCCGCTGGCGCGGCTCGAGCAGTCGCTCTCGCGGGTCTGTCAGGGCGAGCCGGGGGCGAGCGAGCAGCTGCGTGACCTTGGCGTGTTGGCGCCGATCGCCGAGGATATCCGCGACCTCAACGCCGAGCTGACCGATCTCTACGAGGACATGGACAACCGTGTCGCGCGCCAGACCCGGCGTCTGGCGCAGAAGACCGCCTCGCTGAAGATCCTCTACGATGTCGCCGCCGGCATCCATCAGGCCGAGAGCCTGGAGGCGCTGCTGCTGCGCTTTCTGCGGGTGCTCAAGGAGATGGTCAACGGTCGCGCGGCGACGGTGCGACTGGTGCAGCCCGACGGCAGCCGCCGGCTGGTCGGCGCGATCGGACTCGACGACGATCTGGTGCGCGAGCAGGACATGGCCCCGGTCGATCTCTGTCTGTGCGGCAACGTGCTCGCCCCCGGCGACATCCTCTGCGATCAAGACGCACGCTACTGTGCCCGCATCTACGGGCGGCGGATGTTCGCCAGCTCCGAGATCGAGGTGGTGACGGTGCCGCTGGAGCATCGCGACGAGCTGCTCGGGGTCTACAGCATCTTCGTCGACCGCCCCGGGGTGAGCATGCGCGAGGACATCATGGACCTGCTGTTCACCGTCGGCCATCATCTCGGCATGGCGATCGCCAAGCAACGCTCGGACGCCGAGGCGCGGCGCCTGTCGATCGTCGAGGAGCGCAACGCGCTCGCCCACGAGCTGCACGACTCGCTCGCCCAGACCCTGGCGAGCCTGCGCTTCCAGTGCCGGATGCTCGCCGACGCGCTGGCCGAGGCGCCGATCCCGGCGTCTGCGCGCACTGACCTGACCCGCATCCGCAACGGACTCGACGAGGCCCACACCGAGCTGCGCGAGCTGCTGGCGAGCTTCCGCGCGCCGCTCGATCGTCGCGGGTTGGTGCCGGCGCTGGCCAAGCTCACCGAGCGCTTCGGCGGCGAGACCGGCATCCATGTGCTGTTCCAGAACGACACCCGGCCCTTCGAGCTGGCCGCCGCCGCCGAGCTGCAACTGCTGCGCATTGCCCAGGAGTCGCTGGCCAACATCCGCAAGCACGCCCGCGCCCACACGGTGCGGGTGCTGCTCACCCGCGAGGGGGCGCGCTACGTGCTGCTGGTCGAGGACGACGGGGAGGGCTTCAGCGCGCCGGTCGACGGGGCCCACCCCGGCGAGCACATCGGCCTGTCGATCATGGAGGAGCGGGCGCGGCGCATCGACGCCGAGCTGCACATCGAGAGCGAACCGGGCGAGGGCACCCGGGTCGAGGTGGTATTCGACGCCGGGCGCCGCCCGGCCTGGGAGACGGACTGATGCGGGTGTTGCTGATCGACGATCATGCGTTGTTCCGGTTCGGGCTGCAGGCGCTGCTCGAACGGCGCGGCATCGAGGTGGTGGCCGTCGGCAACGCCGCCGAGGGGGTGGCGCGGGCGCGCGAGCACGCCCCCGATGTGGTGCTGCTCGACATGCGCATGCCCCAGCTCACCGGGCTGGAGCTGTTGCGCGCGCTGCGCGCCGCGGAGCTGCGCATGCCGGTGGCGATGCTCACCACCAGCGCCGAGGAGCGTGACGTCATCACCTCGTTGCAGCAGGGCGCGCAGGGCTATCTGCTCAAGGACATGGAGCCCGACGCGCTGATCGCCGCGCTCGGCGACATCGTCGCCGGGCGCACCGTGGTCGCCCCCGAGCTGGCGGTGGTGCTGGCGCGCGCGGTGCAGGCCGAGGGTGGGCACGCCGGCGCGGCCCCGGAGGGCGGCGCGCCCGAGCTGACCCCGCGCGAGCAGGAGATCCTCTGTCATCTCGCCGAGGGGCAGAGCAATAAGGCGATCGCACGGCGCCTCGGGATCTCCGACGGCACCGTCAAGCTCCACGTCAAGGCGATCCTGCGCAAGCTCGAGGTGCACTCGCGGGTGGAGGCGGCGGTGATCGCCGTCGAGCGCGGGCTGTGCGCGCGCGGCGGCCCTCCTGAATAATGACAACAGCAGCCGACGAATGGTGTAATGGGCTGTTGTGCACCACCGCTATGGCCTTAGCGCTATCGGGGTGGTTTGCTCCCGCCGGGTCGCCGACATCCGAGTCCAGGGCGTTGCTCGGGGCTTGGCGGGATTTATGCGCTGAGCAGGGGGAGTTTGCCCATGAAGCGTTTTCTGCAACTGATCCAACACTGTCTGACCGAGGTCAGGGAGATCATGCCCTGGGATCTGGCCGAACGGTTGGAGCGATCGCCGGCGCCGTTGATCGTCGATGTGCGCGAGCCCGAGGAGTATGGCGCCATGCACCTGCCGGGCTCGCTCAACGTACCGCGCGGTATCCTCGAGTCGGCCTGTGAGTGGGATTACGAGGAGACCGTGCCCGAGCTGGTCGAGGCGCGCACGCGCGAGGTGGTGGTGGTTTGTCGCTCCGGCAACCGCAGCGTACTCGCCGCACACGTACTGCAGGTGCTCGGCTATCGGCAGGTGGTGTCGCTCCGCACCGGGCTGCGCGGCTGGAAGGATGACGACCAGCCGCTGGTCGACGCCGCCGGGATCGAGGTCGACCCCGAGCGGGCCGACGCTTATTTCACCCCCAGGCTGCGTCCTGACCAACGCCACCCAGACCGACGTTGAGCGGCTGCAGCGAACGTGACGCCGGCCCCTCCGCGCGGGAGGTGCTGATGCCGATGCAGGCCCGGACCCTGGTGGTGCGCCTGACGATTCTCGCGGCGTTGATCGGTGGGGTCTGGCTGCACGGGGTGATGGCCATCCGCGAGGAGGTCTCGCGCTTCGAGCACCGCAGCGAGCGCTTGACGCTGTTGCTCGATGCGGTGACCCATCGCGCCCTCGAGACCGCCGATGCCCTGCGCACCGCAGCGGTGACCAACCTGGTCGATCCGGGACAGCATGCGTTCGAGCGGTTGGCGCTGCTCGGCCCGGTCGCTGGGCGCGATGGTTATGGCCTGGTCGGGGTGGCGCCGCCGGTCCGCCCCGAGGCGGGGCTCAATCTCACCGGGCAGGGCGCCTTCGATCGCACCGATGCGACGCTGCGACGCGAGCTGGCGATGGCGCTCTCTCTCGAACCGGCCTTCCGCTGGGTGCGTCGCGCCTACCCCGAGACCCCTTGGGTCTATTACATCTCGGCGCGCGGCTTTATGTCGCTCTATCCCTATCTGCCGTTCGAACATCTGTTCATGTCCGAGGCGATCCACGGCCTCGCGCTCTATACCAAGGGGGCGCCGGGGCGTAACCCCGGGCGTCGACCCTATGTCTCCGAGGTCTATCTCGATGCCGCCGGTCGTGGCCCCATGGTCGCCTTCGGGGCCCCGGTCTATGTCGAGGGACAGTTCCACGGCATCGTTGGTTTCGACCTCACCCTGGATGCGATCGGTGACTATCTCGCCCCGGAGCACGGCTCCGGTGACCGGGTCTATGTGGTCGACGACGACGGTACGGTGATCGCAGCCGCTGGTCCGGATGTGGCTGGCTATCCCGACTCGCTCGCCGAGGCCCGTCCCGCGCTCTTCGCGCAGGTGAGCGCGCACCCGGATTCCACCCTGGGGGTGGCCGGTGCGCAGGTGCGTGGCGCCCGGCTCGCCGGGGTGCCCTGGCTGGTCATCTGTGAGCGCAGCAACTGGCGGATCTATCGCCATGCGCTGCTCGCGACCCTGCCGTTGGTGTTGTTCCTGGGGGTACTGTTGGGGGCGATCACGCTGTTCGTGCGCGAGCGCCAACGCCAGCGCAACCGCGAGTCGGAGCGTTCGCTGCGTCGCTTTCGGCATCTGCTCGACTGCTCGACCGACATGATCGCGGTGGTCGATCCGCACACCGCCCGGTATCTCGATGCCAACCAGACCTTTCGTGCCTTTCTCGGGCTCTCTGCCGATGAGATGCTGGCGCGCCGTCCGCTCGATCTCGGCGCTGCCTTCGGGTCGATGGAGCGCTGGGGGCGTTTGGTCGAGCGGGTTCGGCGTGACGGTCGGCTGACCTTCGAGCTCGAAGGCGAGCTACCCGACGGGCGGGGCTTCGCGGTCGAGGTTAATGCCCATCACGCCAGCACCGGGGGTGAGGAGTACATCGTCACGGTGATCCGTGACGTCTCCGAGCGCAAGCATGCCGAGACCGAACGCGCACGCTTGCAGCGCGCCTTGCAGCAGGCGCAGAAGCTCGAGGCGATCGGCCAGCTCACCAGCGGCATCGCCCATGACTTCAACAACACCCTGGCCAGTATCCAGTGGGTGGCGGAGCTGGCGCGGCGACAGTTCGGGGTCGCCGAGCCCCGGCTCGACGCTCAGCTCGAGCAGATCATGGCCGCGGTCAATGGTGCGCGTGCACTGGTGCGCCAGTTGCTGGTGTGTTCGCGTGGGGAACGCACCGAGGCGGCACGGCCGCTGTTGCTGGTGCCGCGGTTGCGCGAGGTGTTGTCGATGCTGCGCTCGGTGCTGCCGGCGACGCTGGAGATCGTCACCGAGTGGCCGGCGCGTTCGCCGACGGTGACCGTCGACCCGATCCATCTCCAGCAGTTGTTGATGAACCTCTGCATCAATGCGCGCGATGCCATGCAGGGGATGGGGCAGATTTCGGTCGGGGTGCGGGTGCGGCGGCTCGGCTGGGCCGAGTGCGCGATCTGTCACGAGCAGGTGCGCGGGCTCTGGGCCTGTATCCATGTCGCCGACTCGGGGCCGGGGATCGCCCCCGGCATCCGTGATCAGATCTTCGAGCCCTTCTTCACCACCAAGCGGCTCGGCGAGGGGGCCGGGATGGGGTTGGCGGTGGTCTCGGGGATCGTGCGTACCTACGGTGGCCATCTGTTGCTCGGGACCAGCGCGACCGGCGGCACTCGCTTCGACATCCTGCTGCCGCTAAGCGCCGAGGTCGAGCCCCAGGGTGAACCCGAGGTGCCGCACGGCGCGGTCGAGCCGGTGGCTATCGAGGGGTTACGGGTGCTGTTGGTCGAGGACGAGCCGGTGATCCTGTACCATCTCAAGGAGACCCTGGCCGGCGCCGGGGCGCAGGTCGAGGCCTGTGCCGACGCCGCCGCGGCGCTCAACTGTCTGGCTCGGTGCGCGGGCGGCTTCGAGCTACTGATCACCGATCAGATGATGCCGGGGATGAGCGGGCTGGAGTTGGTGCGCCAGATCCGTCGTAACGATACCGGGATCGCGGTGCTGATGCTCACCGGCGATTGTTGCTCGATCAAGCAGGCCGATTTGGTGCGACTGCGGATCGCCGAGGTGCTGCTCAAGCCGGTGACCTGGGACGAGCTGGCCGCGGCGATCACTCGGGCGATGTCGCGTTAGGCGGCGGGGAGCAGTGGTTCGCGGCGAAAGCCCGCGCCGGGACGGTGGACCAACAGCTCGCCGCCGCGCTCGCTCCAATCGGCAAGCACCATGCGAGTGGCGCTCCGGCCATCGATCAGTAACGGATGGTCGGCGGGGCGGTGGGTGTGACCGTGGATCAGGCGCGTGGCGCGATGACGCTGCAGATAGCGCCGCACCGTCGCTTCGGTGACGTCCATGATCGCGGCGCTCTTGTCGGCGTTGGCCGCCGTGCTACGTCGTCGGTAGTCGGCCGCCAGGGCCTTGCGCCAGGCCAGTGAACGCCACAGAAACAGCCGTCTTACCAAGGGGTTGCGTACGCGGCGCCGGAAACGCTGATAGGCGAGATCGTCGGTGCAGAGCAGGTCGCCGTGCATCAGGATAACGCGCTCGCCGTCGAGGGTGAGCGGATGAGGGTCGGGGATCGGCCGACACCCACTGGTGCGAAGAAAACGCCGGCCGATGAGGAAATCGCGGTTGCCGTGCTGGATGAAGCACTGGGTACCGGCGGCGGTGAGTGCGGCGAGCGCGGCGCCGATCTCCCGGTGTAGCGGTTCGTCGTCATCGTCACCGATCCAGGCATCGAACAGGTCGCCGAGGACGTAGAGGCGTGCGGCATGACGCGCGCGTCCCTCGAGCAGGTCGAGAAACAGCCGGGTCAGTGCCGGGCGGCGTGGTGCGAGATGGATGTCGGAGACGAAGAGGGTCTCGCCCATGGGGTCGGTGTGCATCGCAACAGCAGATGGGCCGCCCGCACCAGGGCCGGAGCGGGGGCTGGGCCTGTCGATAGGGCGCTAGTCGACGATCTCGGCGCGCTCGATGATGACGTCCTCGACGGGGACGTCCTGGTGGCCGTTGCGACTGCCGGTGTTCACACCCTTGATGGCGTTGACGGTCTCCATGCCCTCGACCACCCGGCCGAACACGCAATAGCCCCAGCCGTCCTGCCCGGGGTAGTCGAGAAAGCCGTTGTCGGCGACATTGATGAAGAACTGCGCGGTGGCCGAGTGCGGCTCCATGGTACGGGCCATGGCGATGCTGCCGGTGACGTTCTTGAGGCCGTTGTTGGCCTCGTTCTCGATCGGACGGCGGGTCGGCTTGGCGGCGAAGTCGGAGGTCATGCCACCGCCCTGGATCATGAAGCCGTCGATCACGCGGTGGAAGAGGGTGCCGTCGTAGTGTCCGTCACGCACGTACTGCTCGAAGTTGGCGCAGGTCTTCGGCGCCTGTTCGGTCTCGAGCTCGATCAGGATGTCGCCGTGGTTGGTGGTGAGTTTGATCATGGATGTCTCTCCGCGAGAGGCCCGTCCGTATGGACAGGGTGGACAGCGGGTCGCCCTTGAGGGCGACGGTTTCAGGTGCTCCAGCACTGTGGTGCCGGGGGCGGTGGTCGAGCGGGGTGGACCACGCCAACGGCGGGTTGGTGCGGCTTGTCTGACCCCTTCGACCGAGCCTCGACCAGTGTCGGCACAGGGGCCGGTCGATGGTCGCACGGGTTGCAGATGGTACATGGTAAGGGCTTTGACGGATACGTCAAAGGTGCGCCAGCCGTCAGCGTCGTCGGTTGGATGCCCCGCCCCCCACGGTTCCAGCGACAAACCGGTCATGCTCGTGGACGGGTCATCCAACACCGGTGCTCGATCATCGGGCGGTGAGGCATGTGTTGGGTTGCCGATGGCAGCCCAACCTACGTGTTCAGCGCTCCTTTGCTAACATGGACGCCTTGGCCCTTGTGTTGCGCGAGAAATTAAAAAAAATCACTCCGATGCTTCAGATCTACAACAGCCTGACCCGTCAGAAGACCCCCTTCCAGTCGCTCGAGCCCGGCAAGGTGCGCATGTATGTATGCGGCATGACCGTCTACGACTACTGTCACCTCGGTCATGCCCGAGTGATGGTAGTGTTCGACGTGGTCTATCGCTATCTGCGCGAGCTCGGCTACGAGGTGAACTATGTGCGCAACATCACCGACATCGACGACAAGATCATCCGTCGCGCCGCCGAGAACGGCGAGCCCTGCGCCGCGCTGACCGAGCGCTTCATCGCTGCGATGCACGAGGACGCCGCCGCGCTCGGCGTGTTGGCGCCGACCAGCGAGCCGCGCGCCACCGCGCACATCGACGAGATCCAGGCGATGGTCGCCACCCTGATCGACAAGGGGTTGGCCTATGCCGCCGACAACGGCGATGTGTACTACGCCGTCTCGCGCTTCCCCGGCTACGGCAAGCTCTCGGGCAAGGACCCGCAAGATCTGCGCGCCGGCGCCCGGGTCGAGGTCGACGAGGCCAAGCGCGACCCGCTCGACTTCGCACTGTGGAAGGGGGCCAAGCCCGGCGAGCCGAGCTGGTCCTCGCCCTGGGGCGAGGGACGTCCGGGCTGGCACATCGAGTGCTCGGCGATGAGCACCTGCTGCCTCGGCAACCACTTCGACATCCACGGCGGCGGGGCCGACCTGCAGTTCCCCCACCACGAGAACGAGATTGCCCAGTCCGAAGGGGCCACCGGCGAACCCTTCGCCGAGGTGTGGATGCACAACGGCTTCGTGCGTATCAACGAGGAGAAGATGTCGAAGTCGCTCGGCAATTTCTTCACTGTGCGCGAGGTGCTCGAGCGCTTCCAGGCCGAGGAGGTACGCTACTTCATCCTCACCAGCCACTACCGCAGCCCGCTCAACTACGCCGACGAGCAACTACAGTCGGCGCGCGGCGCGCTCACCCGTCTCTACACCGCGCTGCGCGGCCTGCCCGAGGCCGAGGCCCCGGCCGAGAGCGCGTTCGCCACCCGCTTCACTGCGGCGATGGACGACGACTTCAACACCCCCGAGGCGCTGGCGGTGCTCTTCGAGCTGGCGCGCGAGGTCAACCGCGCGCGCGATGCCGGTGAGCCGGAGCAGGCCGCCGCGCTCGGCGCCGAGCTGCGCCGTCTCGGCGGCGTGATCGGCATCCTCCAGGACGACCCCGAGCGCTATCTGCGCGGCGGCGACGGCGGCACCGACGGGCTCGACGACGCCACCATCGAGTCGATGATCGCCCAGCGCCAGGCCGCCCGTGCCGCGCGCGATTGGGCCGAGGCCGACCGGCTGCGCGACGCCCTCACCGAGGCCGGCATCGTCCTCGAGGACGGCGCCCAGGGCACCACCTGGCGGCGCGGTTGAGTGTCGTCTGCCGTCAGGCGTCAGGGTGATTGAACCGCCAAGGGTGATTGAACCGCCAAGGCGCAAAGAGCGCGAAGATGAGGAAAGGCTTCCAGCTGCCAGCCTCCGGTGAGGGGCAGGGTTGTCTCGTCGCGTCGCGGTTGACCACATACCGACACTGGAGGCTGTTTGCTGAAGGCTGGTCGCTTTCTTCGTGTCCTTTGGGTCTTTGCGGTTCAATTCCCTGGCGGCTGGCGGCTGGCGGCTGGCGGCCCATCTTCCCGAGCACATCGGTTGAGTTGCCCTCGGCAACCCAACCGATGCACCGCTCATCCAACCAACGATGCCGAACCCCCGCATCCCTTTGCGTCCTCCGCGCCTTTGCGGTTCAACCCGGCTGGCGGCTGCCCGCGCCCCGCCTACACCAATCCGTGACGGTCCTTCATGTGCAGGTAAACGAGGTTGGAGACCTGGCGGATGACGTCACCGCGGCTGCGGATCCACTGGGTGTAGTTCTGTGCCCGGGAGGGCCGCTCGATGATGCCGATCATGGTATAGGCGTGTTTGTTACCACGCCGATCGCGCGCCTCGATGATGCCCATGTTGCCGCACAGCTTGGCCGTGGAGCCGGTCTTGTCGCAGACCTGCAGCGGGTGCGCAATGGCCGAGACCCGGGTAACGATCCGGTCGTTGTTGGGCAGACACATCAGCCGTCGCAGCTCGGCGCTGTAGGGCATGCGGTCGTTCCAGATGGCGTAGAGAAAGCGGCTGTAGTCGTGGGCCGAGGCCTTGTTGGCATAGGTGCCGCCGCCCGGGGGGATCTTCTCGATGATCCGGGTCTGGCGGAAGATGCCGGGGGCATGGTGCTTGAGTTCGGCCTCGACGTCGCGCGGCCCGCGCCGTGAGCGGTTCTCGCTGACCCGATCGATCATCCAGTTGGTGGCGCTGTTGCTGCTGCGCTGGATCATCCGCTCCATGTGATGGCGCACGTCGTCGTTGTAGCGTACCCGACCGGAGCGCGTCACCTGATAGAAGTAGGCTTGGGCGATGAAGGGCTTGATCATGCTCGCCGCTTGGCGTTGCGTATCTTCGTTGATCGCCACCAGCTTCTTGCCGGTGGAGAAGTCGTAGACCGACCAAGATGTCTGCTCATTAGGCTGCACGATCCCCTTGCGCCGCAGTCGCTGTACCAGGTCGTTGACCTGATAGTTCAGCGAGTGCCTGTGTGCGGCGGCCTCGGTGAAGCTGGGAGTGCCCCCGAGCAGGCCAGCGGAGGTGGCGGCGAGTGCAGCGAGAAAGTGACGGCGATCCAGATAGAGGCCGTGGTCGCCGGCATCCGGTCGCTCGGTACCGTCCGCGAACTCATACATAACTCGATCCCTCCGAGAAAGGACTACAGGGCGCCGTCGGCGAGGCGCGACTGCGCGTGTTCACCGGGTTACGCCATCCCCGCTGGCGGCGAGCGTCGAGCATGGAGGGGCGGTGCGTGCTGCCAGCGCGAGATGCCGGGTAGAGACGACGCGTGGCTCCGGCGTGGTGATGATCATGCCCGCCACGGGCCGTGACAGACCGCGAAAGGATAGGCGGCCAGGGCTGGAATGACAAGGAGTGTGCGGCAGAAAAGTGCTGATGTCTCAAGGTTATCAAGACGTCACTTGAAGCAGCTTGGCAATCCTTTGCCAGGCCGCTCTCGAGTCGGCGCGTAGGGGGTCAGGCCGTGCCCCCGAGCAGCAACCACACCACGCCCGCGGCAGCAATACCGACGAAGGCGGCGCTGAGCGCCCAGAGCCGGACCTCTCTGAGCTTGGCGTGCAGGGGCTCGAGGTTGGCACCGACGCTGGCCTGGGCTTGTTCGGCGATCATCTCGCTCTGCTCCTGGATCTCGTGGCGGGCGGCGACGATCGCCTGCTGCGCGGTCTGTTCGCTCAGTGGTTTGAGGTGTGACTGCAGGGCTTGTTCGACCAGGTTCGAGAGTGCCTCGGGTTGGGGACGGCTGGCGTCGATCAGCTCCTCGACTCGCGCCCGCTCGCCCTCGAGTTCGATGCGCAGTTGGTTAGGTAGTTGCTCGGGCAGGATGGCGCGGATCTGTGCCTGGAGTTCGGCCTCGGAGATGTCCTGGCGGGTGTCGAGCTGCTGGCGGACCTCGGCGCGTAATTGTTCGCTGAGGTCGCGCCGCAGGTCCTCGAGCATCGGGGTGAGAGTGCGGGTGATCTGGGCGGCGATGCGGGCGTCGAGTTCGGCCCCATCGAGTGTAGTGGCACTGGCCGTGGGTGGCGGTGTCGTTGGGGCGGGGGCCGGCTGGGGTGGGGGCGCCGTCGCCGGTTCGGCCGGTGAGGCCGTCGGCTGGGCGAGGGTGGCGCGCAGTTGCTCGAGGATCTCGGGCATCCGCTCCGGGGCGACGGACTTGGGCAGGACCCCGAGCACTCCCTTGCGTCGCGCGGTCTCGACGAAGTCGGCCTCTTCGTGCGAGGAGCACATCACCACCGGGATCGAGGCGGTGCGAGGATTCTGCTTGAGGATCTCGAGCGCCTCGAAGCCGTTGAGCCCTGGCATCATGTGATCCATCAGGATGGCGTCGGGAAGTTCGCGTTCGAGGATCTCGAAGGCGGCCTCGGCCGAGTCGGCGGTCTCGACCTCGACGTCATGGCGTTGGAGCTGGAGCCGCAGCGCATAGCGCGCCGACTTGGAGTCATCGACCAGGAGTATCTTCATCCAATCCTCCGCGAGAAACCCCATCCCTCGGGATGGGGGTGGAGAGCAAGTGCGTATGCGTGAGTCGGTTCCCTAGTGGGGGCGTGGCTGCGGGCTTGCCAGGGCCGGTGTGCGCCCCCATTCGTGTTTCGAGACCGCCTGGTCGCGACCGGGCGGCGCACAGCAGCGATCTTTACAGGGGGTGATCCTAGCATGTCTGTCTCCGGCGTCGGCTTCCAGGTCCATGAATCGCCAGAGGCGCTCGCCGAGGTCGTGGCCTCGCGGGTGCTGGCCGCAGCACAGCGGGCGATCGCCGCGCGGGGGCGCTTCACCCTGGTGCTTGCCGGGGGCGGGACGCCGTTGCGGGTCTATGAGCGGCTCGCTACCAGCCCCGCCGATTGGTCGCGCTGGCACCTGTTCCATGGTGACGAGCGTTGTCTGCCGCCCGAGGATCGGCAACGCAACAGTCGGGCGATTGCTGCCTGTTGGCTCGACCGCATCGCCTTACCCCCGGGGCAGCATCACCCGATCCCCGCCGAACTCGGGGCCGAGGAGGCGGCGCACCGCTATGCGGCCTTGATCGCGCCGCTGCTGCCCTTTGATTTGGTGCTGCTCGGTATGGGCGAGGATGGCCACACCGCGAGCCTGTTCCCGGGGCACGCACTGGCGCAGACGGGGTTGACGATGGCGGTGCACGAGGCGCCGAAGCCTCCACCCGATCGCGTCACCCTGACCCCAGCGGCCCTGAGCGCGACCCGCGAGGCGCTGGTGCTGGTCACCGGTGCCGGCAAGCGCGAGGCGCTGGCGCGTTGGCGTGCCGGTGACGGGCTGCCGGTGGCGAGCGTGGCGGCTGCCGCCGGGGCCGAGGTGTTGGTCGACGCCGCGGCCTGGGGATGAGGCCACGAGGCGTGGTTCCACACGCCGGGCACCGAGGCTAGAATGGGCGACTTGATCGCGTGGCGCCATGGAATCGACGTCCGCCGATACACAGCGGGCGCCCGCTGATCGGGCGCCTTTTCGTGGGCGTCGGTACAACGGCGTCGCTGGCCAGTGCCGATGTGTTTGCTTCCATGTCCACTTCCGCCTCCTTCGTCGCGAGCTTGATCCGCAAGACCCTGATCGTGTCGCTGGCAACGGTGGTGCTGAGCATGGCCGCGGTGGTGATGTTCGATCTCTACGCCCTGCAGCAGGAGACCGCCACCCTGCGGGCCAACCACCTGCGCGAGACCCGTGATCGATTGCAGGCACTGGTGACCGAGGCGGTGCGCTTTGCGCACTATCAACGCCAGCTGCTTGCGGTGGACGCGGCCGAGGGCGTCGAGGCGGCGCGGCGCGAGCGGGCCGCGCAACGTCGGGTGTTGGAGTGGCTCGAGATCCGTAACACCGGTAGTGATTACCGGACCTTTGCCGGGCGCTGGGACGGGGTCTCGCTGCTCGGCCCGGCGCGCGGGCGACAGGTGCTCGAACTCACCGATGATGGCGCGCCTACCGTGATGCGCGACCTGATCCGTGTGGCGCAGTCCGGTGGCGGCTTCGTCGAATACGTGATGCCGGCCTTCCCGGGGTGGCGGGCTGCGCCCAAGCTCAGTTATGTCGAGCCAATTGCCCCCTGGGGCTGGTACATCGGCGCCGGTTGTCTGCTCGATCGCCTCGACGAGGTGGTCGCCGAGCGGCGCGCGGCGGTCAACGCCGAGCTGGGTGTCAAGCTGCTGGCGTTGGCCGTGGGGCTGGTGATCATCCTGTGGCTGGTCTATGTGCTGACGCGGCGTCTCAGTCGTCATGCCCGCGCCGACGTGCTCGCCTTCATCAATTTTTTCGCTACCGCCAACACCGACCCCGACGTCGGGCTCGAACCGGCGCGGATGCGTTTTCGCGAGTCGGCCCTGATCGCGCGCGCGGCGGCACGCATGATTGCGCAGCGCCGCGCCACCGAGGCGGCGCTACGCGAGAGCGAGGGGCGTTTTCGCACCCTGATCGAGGTCCAGCAGTATGCGGTGATGGAACTCGATCTCGATGGCCGGATTCGGTATGTCAATCCGGCCGTCTCGCGGCTGCTCGGCTATACCCGCACCGAACTCGAGCGAATGCGTGTCAGCGAGCTGGTCGTCGAGTCCGAGCGCGACGCGCTGGAACGCGACCTGCGTCGCTTCGCCCGACTGCAGCCGCCGCCGACGACCTACTTCAATCGCAATCGAACCCGTGATGGCCGGGTGATCGAGCTGCAGGTCGAATGGAACTACCGGCGCGACGATCAGGGACGAGTGGTCGGATTCATCAGCGTCGCCCACGATGTCACCGACTATCATCGCTCACGGTTGCTGCTCGACGGTCGCAACCGGGTGCTCGAGATGCTCGCCCGTGGTCGTCCGCAGCAGGCGGTGCTCGAGGCGATCATCGACTACGTCGAGCGCGTCTCGCCTCAGGCGCTGTGTTCGATCCATCGCTACGACGGCGCGACCCGTACCCTCCACAACGCCGCTGCGCGCCGTCTGCCCGAGCACTATATGCACGCCATCGACGGCATGGTGGTGGGACCTGCGGTCGGCTCCTGCGGGCATGCGGCGAGTCTGGGCAAGCGGGTGGTGGTCGCCGACCTGCTCGAGCACCCCTTCTGGGAGGGCCTGCGTGAGCTGTTGCTCACCACCGAGCTGCGCGCCTGCTGGTCGCAGCCGATCATCGCCCCGGATGCGACGGTGCTCGGGACCTTCGCCATCTATGCCCACGAGGTCTCGGTGCCGTCGCCCGATGACATCGCGTTGATCGAGTCGGCCGCCGAACTGGCCGCGATCGTGATGGAGCATGCCCGGGTCGAGCGCGCCACCCGCCTGGCCGAGGAACGCGCGCGGTTGTTGCTCGACTCGAGCACCGAGGGGGTCTTCGGTCTCGACCTCGAGGCCCGCACCACCTTCGTCAATCCGGCCGCGGCGCGGTTGCTCGGGTTCAGCGCCGAGGCGCTCACCGGTCGCGCTATCCACGAGTTGATCCACCACTCGCGCCCCGACGGTGAGCCGATCACCAGCCTCGACAGCCCGATGCTGCGCGCGATGCGCGAGGGGCGTGGTTATCACGTCACCGACGCGGTGTTCTGGCGCGCCGACGGTGGGCACTTCCCGGTCGAGTACTGGTCGACCCCGATCCTGCGCGAGGGGCGGATCGAGGGCGCGGTGGTGACCTTTCACGACATCAGCGAGCGCAAGCGCGTCGAGGCCGAGATCCAGCACCTGGCCTTCCACGACAGCCTCACCGGGTTGCCCAATCGCTTGCTGTTCAAGGAGGAGGTGGGCCGGGCGTTGGCGTTGTTGCGACGCGAGGGGCAGCGTTTTGCCTTGCACATGCTCGATCTCGATCACTTCAAGGATGTCAACGACAGCCTCGGCCACCCGGTCGGTGACGAGCTGCTGTGTGCGGTGGCGCACCGGATCCGTGGGGTGGTCCGTGCCAGCGACGTCTTCGCGCGTTTCGGTGGTGACGAGTTCGCGCTGCTGCAGGTGCCGATCACACACCCGGCCGAGGCCGCGGCGCTCGCCGACAAGGTGGTGGGGATCTTCTCCGAACACTTCGCCCTCGGCGCCTGCGCGATCAACACCAATACCAGCATCGGTATCGCCATCGCCGATCGTCAGGATCTCAGCGTCGACGACCTCATCGCGCGCGCCGACGTCGCCCTCTACAAGGCCAAGGAGGCCGGGCGGGGGACCCACGCCTTCTTTGCCGACACCATGACCGATCAGCTGCGCCATGAGTTGGAGATCGCCTCGGAGCTGGTCCGTGCCGTCGACCACGATGAGCTGTGCCTGCACTACCAGCCCCAGGTCGACCTGCGCAGCGGTGCGCTGGTCGGGGTCGAGGCGTTGGTGCGCTGGCAGCATCCCGAGCGCGGGCTGCTCCAGCCCGGCGCCTTCATCGATATCGCCGAGCGGCGCGGCATGATCCGACCGCTCTCGGCCTGGGTGCTGGAGGCGGTGTGCCGGCAGGCGCGGGCGTGGCGTGAGCGCGGGCTGGTCTTCGGTCGGGTGGCGGTCAATCTGTGTGCCCAGCAGGTTGCCGATGATGCCTTCGCCGAGCAGATCCTGGCGGTGCTCGAGCGCACCGGGGCGCGGCCCGAGGAGTTGGAGTTGGAGTTCACCGAGACGGTGCTGATCCAGGCCGATGCCCGCACCCAGGCCGACATCATCCGCCTCTCCGAGATCGGGGTGCGCTTTGCCATCGACGACTTCGGCACCGGCTTCTCGTCGCTGCAGTATCTGCGCAACCTACGTGCCGACAAGATCAAGATCGATCGAGAGTTCGTCAAGGACGTCACCCACAACCCCAGTGATGCCGAGATCGTCAAGGCCACCATCGCCCTCGGCGTCGCGCTCGGTCTCGAGACCATCGCCGAGGGTGTCGAGACCGAGGCGCAGGCGGCCTTTCTCCGCCGTCATGGCTGTCACCAGGTGCAGGGCTTCCTCTATGCCCGCCCGCTCGGGGTCGAGGTGCTCGAACGCGACTGGCTCACGCGGAGGTGTCCGCCTCACGCTGCAGACGCGCCCTGAGCGCCGCCGGTGAACTGGTGCGCCGGGCGAACAGGTCATAGGCCACCGGTACCACGAACAGGGTGAACAGGGTCGCGGCGATCACCCCGGAGAGGATCACGGTACCGATCACGGTGCGGGTCTCGGCCCCGGCCCCGCTCGAGAGCAACAACGGCACGGCGCCGGCGGCGGTGGTGATGCCGGTCATCACGATCGGGCGCAGGCGCACGTCGGCCGCCTCGGTGAGCGCGTCGCGGAACGCATAGCCTTGGTCTCGCAGCTGGTTGGCGAACTCGACGATGAGGATGCCGTTCTTGGCCGCCAGCCCGACCAGCATGATCAGTCCGATCTGACTGTAGATGTTGAGCGTCTGCCCGCTCAGCCACAGCCCGCCGAGCGCCCCGGCCATCGCCAACGGCACGGTGAGCATGATCACCAGCGGGTGGATCCAGCTCTCGAACTGCGCCGCCAGCACCAGGAAGACGACCAGCACCCCGAGGCCGAAGATCAAGGTCATGCCGGCGGTGCCGGTGCGCAGGTCCTGGCTCTCGCCACGGTAGTCGATGCGCGCGTGCTCGGGCAGTAGCGCGCCAGCGCGGGCGTCGAGCGCATCGAGGACCTCGCCGAGCGAGACCCCGGGGGCGAGGTTGGCCGAGAGGGTGATGGCGCGCATGCGGTTGTAGCGGTTGAGCTGCTGGGAGTCGGCCATCTCGCTGACCCGTACCAGATTCGAGAGCGGAATCAGGGTGTCGCCATGGGCCGAGCGCACATAGAGGTTCTCCAGGCTGCCGGGGGTGCGCTGGCTGTCGCGCTCGCCCTCGAGGATGACGTCGTACTCCTCGCCGTCGTCGAGATAGGTGGTGACCTGGCGCGAGCCGAGCATGGTCTCGAGGGTGCGCCCGATGGTCTCGATGCGCACCCCGAGGTCGGCGGCGCGGTCGTAGTCGATCTCCACGCGCAGCTGTGGCTTGGTCTCCTTGTAGTCCCAGTCGAGTCCGACCAGCCCGGGGTTGTCGGCCTCGATCGATTCGACCAGGGTGTCGCGCCATGTCGCCAGCTCGGCATAGGTCCCGCCGCCGATGACGAACTGCACCGGCTTTTGGATACCGCCGCCGAAGCCCTGGCGCATCACCGGGAAGGCGCGCACCCCGGGCAGATCGGCGAGTCGCGCGCGCACCTCGTCCATGATCGCCCAGCCCGAGCGACGTTGGTCGTACCCCGAGAGCACCATCACCACGATCCCCGAGTTGTAGCGCTCCAGTGTCCCGAAGGCGCGTGGTGCGCGCACCAGCACGCGGATCGCCTCGCCGGACTCGGCATAGGGCAGCAGCCGGCGCTCGATCTCGTCCATGTACTCCTCCATGTAGGAGAAGGAGGCGCCCTCGGGGCCGTCGACCAGCACGAAGAAGGCGCCGCGATCCTCCTTCGGGGTGTACTCCTGGGGCAGTTGGTCGAGCAACCAGGCAGCGGCGCCGAGGGTCAGCACGAAGGCCACGCCAACCACCCAGGGGTGCGCCAGTAGCCCCCCGAGCACGCGAGCATAGGCGCGTCGCAGCCAACCGAAACCGCGTTCGATGATGCGCGCCAGGGGACCGGGGCGCTGCTGGGTGGCGGGCAGGATCTGCGCTGCCAGGCTCGCCGAGAGGGTGAGCGCGACCAGCGAGGAGAAGGCTACCGCCGCGGCCATGGTCAGTGAGAACTCGCCGAACAGCCGTCCCAGATCGCCCTCGAGGAAGGCGATTGGCACGAACACCGAGATCAGCACCAGGGTGGTGGCGATCACCGCGAAGCCGACCTGACGGGCGCCGCGATAGGCCGCCACCAGCGGGCTCTCGCCGTACTGCTCGATACGGCGATGGATGTTCTCGAGCACCACGATGGCGTCGTCGACCACCAGCCCGATGGCCAGCACCAGTGCCAGCAGGGTGAGGATATTGACCGAGAAGCCGAGCGCGAGCAGCACGATGAAGGTCGCGATCAGCGACACCGGCACCGTCACCGCCGGCACCAACATCGCGCGCACACTGCCGAGGAACAGATAGATCACCAGCACCACCAGCACGATGGCGATCGCTAGGGTCTTGTAGACCTCGGTGATGGCCTCGGCGATGAACACCGAGGAGTCGTAACTCTGGCGAATCACCATGCCCTCGGGCAGGCTGGCGTTGAGCCGCGCCATCTCGGTCTTGGCGTGTTCGGCCACGGCCAGGGTATTGGCCGTCGACTGCTTGATGATCCCGAGCCCGATCATCGCCACGCCGTTGCCCCGGAACAGGTTACGGTCCTCCTCGGTGCCGCGCTCGACCCGGGCGAGGTCGCCGAGTCGCACCAGATGGCCATCGGCGCCACGGGTCACCACCAGTTGGGCGAAGTCCTCGGCGGTGGCGAAGGCGCGACTCAGGCGGACGCTGAATTGACGATCGATCGACTCGATGCCGCCGGCGGGCAGCTCCAGGTTCTCGGCGCGTAGCGCCTGCTCGACGTCGGTCACGGTGAGCCCGCGCGCGGCCAGGGCGTTGCGATCGAGCCAGACGCGCATGGCATAGACCTGGGCGCCACCAACGCGTACCCGCGCCACCCCGTCGAGCACCGAGAAGCGATCGACGAGATAGCGCTGCGCGTAGTCGGTCAGCTCCGGCACGCTCAACCCCTTGGCGGTGAGGTTGAGCCACATGATCACATCCTGGTTGCTATCGACCTTCTGGATCTCGGGCGGCTCGGCCTCATCGGGGAGCTGGTCGAGCACGCCGGAGACGCGGTCACGGATGTCGTTGGCCGCGCCATCGATGTCGCGATCGCTGGTGAACTCGACGGTGATGGTCGAGCGCCCATCCTCACTGGTCGACTCCAGGGTGCGGATGCCCTCGACCCCGGCGATACGGTCCTCGATCAGACGGGTGATGCGGGTCTCGACGACATTGGCTGCGGCGCCCGGATAGCCGGTCTCGATAGAGACCACCGGGGGGTCGATGTCGGGGTACTCGCGTAGCGCCAGGCGGTCGAAGGAGACCAGCCCGAAGACCACCAGCAGCAGCGCGAAGACGCTGGCCAGCACCGGTCGGGTGACGGCAAGATCGGAGAGGATCACGCGGCGCTTCCCTCGAGCAACGTCTGCAACGGGGTCTCGTCGTCATCGACGGCGAGGATGCGCACCGGCGCGCCTGGACGCACGCGCTGGTGACCCTCGGTGATCACCCGCTCGCCGGTTTTCAGTCCGGCGCGGATCTCGACCCTGCCGGGACGGCGGATGCCGATCTGTACCTCGCGCCGTTCGGCGAGCAGCTCCCCGGTGGGGGCCTCGGTGACCACCATCACGAAGTGGCGCTGGCCGCGTTGCAGGAGCGCCGCCTCCGGGATCACCACCGCCGTGCGTGGGTCGAACAGCAGCTCCAGGCGCATCAACAGCCCCGGTCGCAGACGTCGCTCGGGATTGGGCAGGATGGCGCGCACCAGGACCGCGCGGGTCACCGGATCGACTCGGCTGTCGACGCTACCGACCCGACCGACGAAGACCGTCTCACCATAGGCGCGGGTACGCGCCTCCACCCGCAGTCCCGGGGTGAGCCCGGCGAGATAGCGGCTGGGCACGGTGAAGTCGAGCTTCATCTCGGCATCGTCGTCGAGGGTGGTGATCGGGTCGCCGGGCTCGACCAGGGCGCCGGGGCTGACCTGGCGCAGCCCCAGTACCCCGGCGAAGGGGGCGCGGATGACGCGGTCGGCCAGCCGCGACTCGAGCGCCACCAGCACTGCGCGGCTGGTCTCGAGGTCGCGCTGGCGCTCGTCGAGCAGCGACTCGGCGGCCGAGTCCTGGGCGACCAGGGCGTTCACCCGGCGGTATTGGCGCTCGGCCTCGGCGCGGCGCGCCCGTGCCTCCTCGAGCAGCGCCTGTTGTTCGGCGCTGGTCAGTTCCACCAGCAATGCGCCTTGTTCGACGCGCTGGCCATCGTCGAAGTGCAGCGCCGCGACCGTCTCGGTGACCGTGGAGGTGATCACCACCGATTCGTTGGCGCGCAGCGTGCCGAGCGCCTCGACGCGTTCGGCCAACTCGGCATGCTCGGCGGTGGCCACGATCACCGCAGTCGGGGGGGCTGCGGCGCCGGGATCGGCGAGCAGCAGGAGCAGCGGGAACAGCGGGTGAAACAGGCGCAAACGCCTGGGGCAGGGCGGCACGGGCATCACGTCGATCCTGACGGCTGAGTCTGCGGCACGAGGGCAGCTCGCCCCGGCCTCACCCGGACTCAGGCAGCGCCGCCGTCGATTGGTTCAATCGACGTACATGGGGGAGACTCCCTTTCGCCCAGGGTGGAAATTTGCAATCCTAACCTGCCGTCCGGAGGCTCGCCAGGGGCACCAGCGTCGCCGTCGAGCGGGCACCGGGGCAGGTTCCGGTGCACGCGCGTTGCGGTGTGCGTGCATCGGCTTGAGGCCGGGTGTGTCTGCCCGGTCGCGATCCGAACGCGATGGATGCCATGATCTCCCTGACCCTCAATGGCGAGCCGATGCGGCTCGATCTCGATCCCGACATGCCCCTGCTGTGGGCGCTACGCGACCACCTCGGGTTGACCGGTACCCGCTATGGTTGTGGCGAGGGCGAGTGCGGTGCCTGCACCGTACACCTCGACGGCCAGCCGGTGCACTCCTGTACCCTGCCACTGCGCGCCGCTGCAGGCCGGTCCGTGACCACCATCGAGGGGCTCTCGCCCGATGGCCGTCATCCGCTGCAGCTAGCCTGGATCGTCGAGGAGGTGCCGCAGTGCGGCTACTGTCAGTCCGGCCAGCTGATGAGCGCCGCAGCGCTGCTTGCCGCGCATCCGCAGCCCACTCCCGAGCAGATCGATGCGGCCATGTCCGGGGTGTTGTGTCGCTGTGGCAGCTATGCGCGTATTCGTCGCGCCATCCAGCGCGCCGCCAATCCCGAGGTGCACAATGACTGATCGTGGTTCCGGCCCGCGGTTGAACCGCCGCGCCCTGCTCAAGCTCGGTCTGCTTGCTGGCGGTGGATTGGTGCTCGGTATCGACGCCGCCGATGCGACCGAAGGGCCCGATGCAGCGGTCGCGACCGGGTTCGCCCCTGGCGCCTGGCTACGTCTCCATACCGATGGTCGGATAGTGTTGATGCTGGCGCGCTCGGAGATGGGGCAGGGGGTGACCAGCACGCTGCCGATGCTGGTGGCCGAGGAGCTGGAGGTGGGGCTCGATCAGCTCGATCTCGAGCCGGCGCCGGTGGCGTCGGACTATGTCAATCGCCTGCTCGGTGAGCAGGCCACCGGCTGTAGTACCTCGGTCCGTGAGGCCTGGGCGCCACTACGCGAGGCCGGTGCCGTGGCCCGCACCCTGCTCGTGCGCGCCGCCGCCGCGCGCTGGGGGGTGGCCGCCGAGGATTGCCGGGCACGCCGCGGCGCGGTCCATCACCCTGACGGTGAGACCCGGCTCGATTACGCCGCCTTGGCCGAGGCGGCGGCGCGGTTGCCGTTGCCCGAACGGGTGACGCTCAAGCCCCCCGCGCAGTGGCAGCTGATCGGCACCCCACAGCACCGGCTCGATACCCCAGACAAGGTGGTAGGCGCGGCGCGCTATGGGCTCGATGTGCGTCTGCCGGGGATGCTCTATGCCAGCGTGGCGCGCTGTCCGCTGCGCGGTGCGCGGGTCAGCGCCTGGCGCGCCGATGCCGCGCGCGCGCTGCCCGGTGTGGTGGCGGTGTTGGCGGTGCGTCATGGGATCGCGGTGGTGGCGCGCGATACCTGGAGCCTGCTGCGCGGGCGTGCCGCGCTGGAGGTCGACTGCGATCCGGTGGCCGATCCCGCCGCCGATCAGGCGCGGATGGAGGCTCGGTTGCGCTCGCGCCTCGACGCCCGGGGCGCGGCGTTGGCCGAGTCGCGCGGTGACGCGCTCGGTGAACTGGCGCGGGCTGAACAGGTGCTCGAGGCCGACTACAGTCTGCCCTTCCTCGCCCATGTCTGCATGGAGCCGATGAACTGTACCGCCGAGGTCAGTGCCGAGCGCTGCGTGATCCATGTCCCCACCCAGGCCCAGCAGCGCGCGCTGGCGACGGCGCGGCGCATCACCGGGCTCGCGCCCGAGCGCATCGAGGTGCGCACCACCCTGCTCGGTGGCGGCTTCGGGCGCCGGGTCGAGCAGGACTTCGTTGCCGATGCCGTGGAGCTGGCGCAGCGTCTCGGCCAGCCGGTGCAGGTGGTGTGGACCCGCGCCGACGACTTCGCCCACGACCACTACCGCCCGCTGACCTGTCACCGGCTGCGCGCGACCCTCGGCGAGGATGGCCTGCCGCGCGCCTGGTATCACCGTATCGTCGGTCCCTCGGTACTGGCGCGATTGGCGCCGGAGGCGGTCAGTGACGGGCTCGACCCGGCGTTGGTCGAGGGCGCGACCGCGCTGCCCTATGCGCTCCCGGCGCGACGCATCGAGTACCGCCGCGCCGACCTGCCGGTCTCGGTCGGGCTGTGGCGTGGCGGCGCGCGGGCGCACAACGTTTACGTCGTCGAGAGTTTCCTCGACGAGTTGGCTGCCACCGCCGGTCGGGACCCGCTCGCACTGCGTCTGGCACTGCTCGAGGACCGACCGCGGGCGCGCGCGGTACTCGAGCGCGTCGCCGCGCTGGCCGGTTGGTCGCAGCCGCTGGCCCCGGGGCACGGGCGCGGTATCGCGCTCGCTACCGGTTACGGCAGCCTGGTCGCCCAGGTCGTCGAGGTGGCGCCGCGAGCCGAGGGTGGCGGGCTGCGGGTGGCGCGGGTGTGGTGCGTGGTCGATTGTGGGCTGGCGGTCGACCCCGACGGGGTGCGCGCGCAGATGGAGGGGGGGATCGCCTTCGGGCTGAGCGCCGCGCTCGGTGAGCGTATCAGCTTTGCCGCCGGGCGGGTCGAGCAGCGCCGCCTTGCCGATTATCGGCTGCTGCGTTTCGACGAGATGCCCGAGGTCGAGGTCGAGTTGGTCGAGGCCGCCGCGACCCCGGGCGGGGTCGGGGACCTGGGCCCCTTGCCGCTGGCCCCGGCGCTGGCTGCGGCGATTGCGGCCGCCGGGGGCGAGCGTCAGCGCGCCTTGCCGCTGCGCCTGGCCTGAGCCGCAGGGGCTCAGGCGCCGAGTGCTGCGGCCTGGCGCTGCATCTTGTTGACGATGGCGAAGACGCCGACGTGACGGTTGGGGCTGAGGTGCTCGTCGAGCGCCAGACCGGAGAAGAGTTCGTCGACGTCGAGGGCGGCGATCTCGGCCGGGGTGCGGTTGGAGAACAGGCCGACGAGCAGTGCCACCACGCCCTTGATGATGGCTGTGTCACAGTCGCCGGCATAGACCAATCGGCCAGCCTCGGAGGGGCGGGCGGCGACGTGCACCAGGCTCATGCACTCGATCACGCGGTTGTCCTCGGTCTTGTCGGCGGGGTCCATTGCCGGGAGGCGTTCGCCGAGTTCGACCAGGTACTGATAGCGTTGGTCCCAGTCGTCGAGCAGGTCGAAGTCGTCGATGATGGCCTGGATGGCGGCGTCTTGGTGCATGGCGGGTCGCTGCGATTTGGTTAGGGAGGCGCGCACGGGATCGGGCGCGCCACCGAGTCTAGCCGATCGGCGCTAGACGCTGAAGGACTCGCCGCAGCCGCACTGGTTCTTGACGTTGGGGTTGCGGAACTCGAAGCCGAGGTTGAGCAGGCTCGAGCGCACGAAGTCGATCTCAGTGCCGTCGATGCGTGCGAGGCTCTGGTCGTCGACCACGATCTTGATGCCGTGGCTCTCGAACACCTGGTCGGTGGGCGTGACGGCGTCGGCGTAGTCGACCTCGTAGGCGAAGCCCGAGCAGCCGCTCTTGCGCGTCGCCACCCGCAGCCCGACGCCCTGTCCGCGTTGCTCGAGCATCCGGGAGACGTGGCGCGCGGCCGCCTCGGTCAGGGTGACTGCCATGGTTGCTTACCTCATGCTGGCTTGGATTGAAGCGTCGAGCCCTAGATGGGCGCCGCCCGGTGGGGTTTTCAATCCAGCTCGCTAGTGACGCTGATCGTCGACGTCGAGGTCGGCGACCGTGGCCATCTCCAGCAGGCCGCGCATCAGCACCGCGCGTTCCGGGGTCTCCGGGGTCTCGATCAGCGCCTGCTTGTCCTCCGGACTCAGTGGCAGGTGGGCGCAGAGCAGGTTGACCAGGTCGGTGTCGACCATGCCTTCAAGGTCGTTCCACGGCACCTCGACACCTCGCACCTGGCAGTAGCGCTCGAGCGCGAGGATGAAGTCGCGCCGTGCGGCGATGCGTGCCGTGGCCGCTGGCTGTTCCAGGTCGGCGGCGAAGTCGCGCCATGCCGGTGCCACCCGGCGGTAGCCGCCCTGACCGGCCAGCTCCTGGGTGATGCGGAAGCGGCACACCCCGGTGAGCACCAGCACGATGCGCCCGTCGCTGGTCTCGCTGTAACTGGTGATGCGCCCGGCACAGCCGACCGGGTGGAGCGAGGGCGTCTCGGCGGGCTCCTCGGTGTCGTGCACGTCCTGTGGTTGTATCATGCCCAGCAGATGATCTGCGGCCAACACGTCGTTGACCATGCGCAGGTAGCGTGGCTCGAAGATATTGAGCGGGAGCTGCACGCCGGGCATCAGTACCGCGCCGGGGAGGGGGAAGACGGCAAGCTCCGTCGGCAGGTCGGCGAACTTGGGAAAGAAGGGGGTGCGGGTCATCTGACGGCTCCGGGATTCGGTGAACCAGGCCCGCGCGGCGGGCCGAGTGCGCCGCGCATCGGGTGATACGAACAGCAGATTGGGGTGTGTGCGACGCATCCCCAGTGCCGAGGGGGCGGGTTTGGAATCGCCGGTGCCGGCCACACCCTCTGGGGGCGAGGTCCGCTGGCGGTGTGACCGAGGTCCGCCGTCGCCCAACCAGCAGCCGAAGCGAGGACGAGATGCACCCAACCCCAACGGATGGCACGCGCGCCGGGCTCGCCGACGAGTTCCGTCGGGTCCGCGCCCTCACCGAGCGACTCTGCGAACCGCTGGCCATTGAGGATTACGGCCTCCAGGTCGTCCCCGAGGCCAGCCCGCCGAAGTGGCACCTGGCCCATGTCTCCTGGTTCTTCGAGACCTTCTTGTTGATGCCGTCGCTCGATGGCTATCGTCCCTTCGATTCGCGCTTCGCGTATCTGTTCAACAGCTACTACGAGCAAACCGGTAGCGGTTTTTGGCCGCGTGCCGAGCGCGGGCTGCTGTCGCGCCCCCGGGTCGAGGAGGTCTACGACTATCGCCGCCATGTCGACGCGGCGATGCTGCGGTTGATCGAGCAGTGCGACGCCGAGCGCTGGGCGCGCGTTGAGCTGCGCCTGCGCATCGGACTCAACCACGAGCAGCAGCACCAGGAGCTGTTGCTCACCGATATCAAGCGCAGCCTCGCCCACAACCCGCTGCGCCCGGCCTACCGCGCCGATCTGGTGGCACCGCCGCCGGGCGTGCCCGAGCCGCTCGAGTGGGTGTCGTTCGACGGTGGGCTGGTCGAGATCGGCGCCGGGCCCGAGGGCTTCGCCTACGACAACGAGCGCCCGCGCCACCGCGTCTTCCTCGAGCCCTTCGCGCTCGCCGACCGGCTGGTGAGCAACGCCGAGTTCCTCACCTTCATCGAGGACGGCGGCTATCACGATCCCGCCCACTGGCTCTCCGACGGCTGGGCGCGGGTGCGTTCCGAGGGTTGGGAGGCGCCGCTCTACTGGACGCGGGTCGATGGCCGATGGCAGACGCTGACCCTCGGCGGCATGCGTCCGCTCGACCCCGCCGAGCCGGTCTGTCACCTCAGCTACTACGAGGCCGACGCCTACGCCAGCTGGGCGGGCAAGGCGCTGCCGACCGAGGCGCAGTGGGAGCACGCCGCCGCCGGTGTCGCGCTCGCTGGCAACTTCCTCGACAGCGGTCTGCTCCACCCGCGCCCGGCGCCTGGCAGTGGGGTGCGTCAGCTCTTCGGCGATCTCTGGGAGTGGACCGCCTCGGCCTATCTCGCCTATCCCGGCTATCGCGCCCCCGGCGGCGCGATCGGCGAGTACAACGGCAAATTCATGTGCAACCAGATGGTGTTGCGCGGCGGCTCCTGCGTGAGTTCGCGCGACCATCTGCGGCTCAGTTATCGTAATTTCTTCTATCCCCACGAACGCTGGCAGTTCCAGGGATTCAGACTCGCGGAGGTCGAATGATGAACACCGAGGCCACGCTTGCCACCACCCCTCCGCGCGCGCTCGGTCCGGGGCGCGCGCCGGGGGTACGCTTCTTCGATGCCCACCCGACCCCGGACGACCTGCGCGCCGAGGTCCTCGCCGGGCTCTCGTCGACGCCCAAGCGGCTGCCGCCGAAGCTCTTCTACGATGCGCACGGCTCGCAACTGTTCGATGCCATCACCGAGCTGCCCGAGTACTACCTGACCCGCACCGAGATCGCGATCCTCTGCGATCATGGCGAGGAGATGGCCGATCTGCTCGGGCGCGGTCGGGTGCTGCTCGAACTCGGCAGCGGCAGCAGCCTCAAGATCCGCACCCTGCTCGCGGCGCTCGAGCCCGAGGTCTATGTGCCCATCGACATCTCCCGCGAGCACCTGCGCGCCTCGGCCGAGGCGCTCGCCGAGCACTTCCCGACGCTGGCCATCCATGCCACCTGCGCCGATTATTCGGTTCCCTTCGAGCTGCCGACCGAGGGTGATCGCGAGGGGCTGGCGGCCTTCTTCCCCGGCTCGAGCATCGGCAACTTCGAGCCCGAGGCGGCGCGCGCGCTGCTCACGCGGGTAGCGGCGTTGGTGGGGATCGGCGGGCGGTTGCTGGTGGGGGTCGATCTACAGAAGGATCGGACGACCCTGGAGAGGGCCTATGACGACGATCAGGGCGTGACGGCGGCCTTCAGCCTGAATGTGCTCACGCGACTCAACCGCGAACTCGGGGCGGACTTCGACCTGGAGCAGTTCGTCCATCGGTCTTTCTACAATGAGGCGCTCGGGCGGGTCGAGACCCATCTCGAGGCGCTGTGCGAGCAGCGGGTTCGGGTCGCCGGCGAGCCGTTCGTCTTGGCCGCCGGCGAGCGCATCCATGTCGAGAACTCCTACAAGTACGACATCGCCGGCTTCCACCAGCTGGCCGCCGGCGCGGGCTTCGTCCCCGAGCGGGTGTGGACCGATCCACGGCGCCTGTTCAGCGTGCATTGTCTGCGCGTCGAGTCCTGCTGAGCGGGGGCGTGACTCAGCGCCGGTCATAGGCCAGATCCTGGCCGGCGATGGTGCGTTCGAGTCGGTCGATCGCCCGGGCATAGCCATTGGTGAGCGCGGCGAGCGCCCCGGTGTGTCCGGCGCGCCAGGCGCGCTCGGCGAAGCCCTCGAGCAGCGCGGCGTGGATGCGTCCCTGGTGCAGCCGCAGCCGGTCGGCATTGCCGTGGGCGCGGTGCAGCCGGGCGAGCAGGGTGATCTCGCCGAGCGCCTCACGATGCGCGGCGCGGTGGTGATAGAGCCGGGCGAGGGCAGGGGCGTCGCAGGCACGGGCGATCGCGCGCAGCCGCTCGGCGTCGGCCTCGGGCTGGGCGAAGGGCTGGTGACAGGCGGGCGTCTCGGCCCGCGGCTGGGGCAGTACGCCGAGCAGACAGCAGAGCAGCGCGAGCGTGGTGGCGGGGTGGGGCATGGGCACGACTCCGGCGGGGTAAGGCTATACCCGAGTAAAGCACACGGGTAAAGGTTTCGAAACAGGATCGTCATCTTTCTCGCCGGGCGTCGCCGGCGTGGCCCCGAGCTTGCGTTTCCCGTCGTCGCGGTCGATGCTGACGGTGACCGCGGCGGTCTGGAGGCCGCGCCCGCGCCCGGCGGCTGTGCCGCGTCATCCCCGGAGCCAAGCTGATGAACGAGACCGTGGACGACCCCGTGCTCGAGCGCGACATCGAGCTGTTTACCCGGCTGCTCGGCGAGGTGTTGCGTGCACACAGCCGCAAGCGCGTGCTGGTGGTGGTCGAGCGGCTGCGCGATGGTTTCATGCGGTTGCGCGAGGGCGATGACGAGGCGCTGCGCGCGCGCCTCAGGCAGCGCATCGAGGGGCTCGATCCGCAGACCCTGGCCGAGGTGATCCGCGCCTTTGCGATCTATTTCGGTCTGGTCAACACCGCCGAGGAGCTCAACGCCCACCTCCAGCGCATGGCGCGTATCTCCACCGGCGAGCGGTTGTGGAGCGGCTCGTTCGACGACACCGTGCGGCGGCTCGCCGCCGACGGGGTGGCGCCCGCGCCCTTCCAGAGCCTGCTCGAGCACCTGGTCTATCTGCCGGTGTTCACCGCGCATCCCACCGAGGCGCGGCGGCGTACCATCGCCGAGATCTTCCGCCGTATCTTTCTCGCCGGCCAGGATCTTCACCAACGTCGACTCAACGACGAGGAGCGTGCCGACAAGCTCGCCGAGATCCGCGCCCAGATCCAGATCCTGTGGAAGACCGACGAGGTGCGGGTGCACAAGCCCCAGGTCACCGACGAGGTGCGCCAGGGGCTCTATTTCTTCCGTGAATCGCTGTTTGGCGCCGTGCCCGAGGTCTATCGCATCCTCGAGAAGGCGGTGCGCCGGGTCTATGGCGCTGAGACCGCCGCGGCGGTGCCGAGCCTGATGCGCTTCGGCTCGTGGATCGGCGGCGATCGCGACGGCAACCCCTTCGTGCGCCCCGAGACCACCGAGCTGGCGGTGCGGATGCACGCCGAGCTGGTGCTCGAGCACTATCTCGAACGGGTGGGGCGGTTGCAGCGCATGCTCAGCCACTCCAGCGCGCTGTGCGAGCCCGCGCCGGCCTTCCTCGACAGTCTCGACGCCGACGAGGACTACTGGGTCGAGACCATGGGGCAGAGCCTGCGCCGCTTCCTCCACGAGCCCTATCGGCGCAAGCTGGCGCTGATCGCCCACCGGCTCGAGGCCAATCTGGCGCGGGTGCGTGCGCGTCTCGCCGAGGCCGAGACGCTGCCGGCGGCCGGTTATGGCGACGCCCGCGCCTTCCTTGCCGATCTCCAACTGATCCGCGACTCGCTGATCCATCATGGGGATGCCAGCGCCGCCGCCGGTCCCCTCCAAGATCTGATCCGTCTGGTCGAGACCTTCGGCTTTCAGCTGATGCAGCTCGATCTGCGCCAGGAGTCGAGTCGCCATACCGAGGCGGTGGCCGAGTTGTTCGCCCGCCAGCCCGGCGCGCCCTACTATCTCGCCTTCGACGAGGCGCAGCGGTGTCTTGCCCTGAGCGAGGCGATCGCCCATCCTCAGCCCTTCGTCATCGACAAGGCGACCCTCAGCGCGGCCACCCGCGAGACCCTGGAGACCTTCGAGACCATCGCCCGGGTGCGCGCCGAGGTCGGCGAGCAGGCGATCGGCCAGTACGTGATCTCGATGACGCATGAGGCCAGTCACGTGCTCGAGGTGATGTTGCTGGCGCGCTTGGCGGGGCTTGCCGGACACGATCGTCAGGGCTGGTTCTGTACCCTCCAGGTCGCGCCGCTGTTCGAGACCATCGACGACCTGACGCGGATCGATGCGGTGATGGGGCGGTTGTTCACCAATCCCACCTATCGCGCGCTGTTGCGCGCCTCGGGCGATCAGCAGGAGGTGATGCTCGGCTATTCCGACTCCTGCAAGGACGGCGGCATCCTCGCCTCGGGCTGGCGGCTCTACGCGGCCCAGCGCAAGGTGATCGCGCTTGCTGACGAGCACGGCGTGGCCTGTCGGCTGTTCCACGGTCGCGGCGGCACCGTGGGGCGCGGCGGCGGGCCGACCCACGAGGCGATCCTCGCTCAGCCGGCCGACACCGTGCACGGTCAGATCAAGTTCACCGAGCAGGGCGAGGTGCTCTCCTATCGCTACGCCAACCCCGAGACCGCGCGCTATGAACTCACCATGGGGGTCAGCGGTCTGATCAAGGCCAGCCGTTGTCTGATCGAGCCCGCCGCGCCCGAGCGCGCCGAGGACCTGGAGGTCATGGCCGAGCTGGCCGCCCATGGCGAGGCGGCCTATCGCGCCCTGGTCGGCACCGAGGGGCTGCTCGATTATTTCTATGCCTGTACCCCGGTCGATGGCATCGCGCTGCTCAACATCGGCTCGCGCCCGGCGCACCGTAGCCGCGGCGATCGCTCGCTTAGCTCGATCCGCGCCATCCCCTGGGTGTTCGGCTGGGGCCAGGTCCGGCTGACCCTGCCGGGGTGGTTCGGCATCGGCACCGCGCTGGCGCACTATCGCGGCGAGGCGCCCGAGCGCCTGGTGCGGTTGCGGCGGATGTATCGTGAGTGGCCCTTCTTCCGGGCGCTGCTGTCGAATACCCAGATGTCGCTGTTCAAGGCGGAGATGGCGATCGCCCGCGAGTACCTGCGACTGGCCGACGATCCGCCGCGCGCCGAGGCCCTCCTCGCGCACATCGAGGCCGAGTACCGGCTGACCCTGAGCGAGGTGCTGGCGGTCACCGAGACCGATCGATTGCTCGCCGACCAGCCGGCGCTACGTCGCTCGCTGCTGCGTCGCAACCGCTATCTCGACCCGCTCAACCACATCCAGGTGGTGCTGCTCGAGCGTTATCGCGGCGAGTCCGATCCGCAGCGACGCGACCAATGGCTCGACCCGCTGCTGCGTTCGATCAACGCCATCGCCGCCGGGATGCGCAACACTGGTTGAGGCCGGCGCCGAGGGTGGCGGTCGGTGAATATCCCTATTGAAAAAATGGCTTCGGACCACACAAGATGAAATCACGCGTACATGCGCGCGGCGGCCCGCGTGGCCGGCGCTGGCGGTTCGCGCCAACCGACTCATGCAGACCCCTTCGTGATGAACGATCCCGATTCCAACCGCTCCACCCCCGCTCGTCCGGCGCTCGGCGCCAGGGTGCTCGGGGTGGTGCTGCTCTTCTTCAGCGTCGGCCTGGTCTCCTGTCAGGCCTTGTTCTCATGGTGAGCAGCGGGGCCGGACGGCTCGGCGAGCTGCTGCGCGAGGGCGTGGTGGCGCGCGAGACGCCGCGCGCGCCGCGGCTGCGCGGGCTGCTGCTGTTCGTGCTGCCGCTGCCGCTGCTGTTCGGCGCGCTGATTGCGCTCGGCGCCGGACGGCTGGAGTCCTTCCTCGCCGACGCCAGCGGTTTTGCGCTGTTCATGGCCGCGGCCTATCTCACCCGGCGCGGTATCCGCGAGGCGCACCTGCACGATCGCCGGCGGCGCTTCGCGCGGCTGCCGCGGGTGCGGCTGCAGACCCTCGGCGGGCTGCTGATGGCGTTCGCCACCGGCTGGTGCGTGTTGGTCTCGTTGGGGCAGGGGGTGGGGCTCGCGCTCGCCTTCGCCGCGGTCGCGCTGCTCGGTTTCCACCTCAGCTATGGGCTGGTGCCGGAGGCGCCCGAGCAGCCCTTCGACCTCTCGGATGCGCGCGCACGCAAGGTCGCCGCGGCGCTCGCCGAGGCCGAGCAGAAGCTCATCGAGGTCGAGACCGCCGCCGCGCGCATCGCCAACCCCGAACTCAAGGCGCGGCTCGGGCGCATCGCGCTCAAGGGGCGGCGTATCCTCGAGCAGATCGCCGAGCGCCCGACCGATCTGTTCCGCGCGCGCAAGTTCCTCAATGTCTATCTCGACGGCGTGCGTCAGGTCACCGATGGCTATGCCCGCACCCACCGTCAGGCCGACGTGCTGGCGCTGGAGGAGAACTTCCGCGGCGTGCTGGTCACCGTCGAGGAGGTCTTCGACGAGCAGCACCAGCGCCTGCTCGACAGCGACCTGATGGACCTCGATGTGCGCATCGAGGTGCTCAAGCAGCAGCTCGAGCGCGAGGGCCTGAGCTAGTCGCCCGGCGCGCGCCGTCCTCACCCGTTTTCCCCGGAGATCAACCGCAGTGAGTCAATCCCAGTATCCCCAGACCACCACCGGTCGCACCGACGCCCTGGCCGAGTCGATGACCGAGCTCGGGCTGCCCGAGCACGCCGGTGTCGACGAGGCCGAGGTCGAGCGCCTGCTCGGCGAACTCGATCTCCGCGACGCGCATTCGGTGATGTTCTTCGGCGCCAAGGCCCAGCAGCGTCTCACCGAGGTCTCGGACCGGATGCTCGAGGGCGTGCGCGCCAAGGACACCGGTCCGGCCGGCGCCGCGCTCAGCGAGATGGTCACCACCCTCAAGGGCTTCGACGTCGAGGGGCTCGATCCCAACCGCCGTCAGGGCTGGTTCTCCAAGCTCCTCGGCAAGACCCGGCCGATCGCCCGCTTCCTCGAGGAGTACGAGGCGGTGCGCGACCAGATCGAGGACATCTCGCGTGCGCTCGAGGGTCACAAGACCCAGTTGCTCACCGACGTCACCGCGCTCGATCGGCTCTATGCCGCCAATCTCGACTATTTCCGTGCGCTCGAGTCCTATATCCTTGCCGGCGAACGCAAGCTCGCTGAACTCGACGAGCAGGCGATCCCGGCGCTCGCCGCCCAGGTCGAGGCCGGTACCGACATGGTCGAGGCGCAGCGGTTGCGCGACCTGCGCGGCGCGCGCGATGATCTGGAGCGGCGCGTCCACGACCTCAGGCTCACCCGTCAGGTGGCGATGCAGGGGCTGCCGAGCATCCGCTTGGTGCAGGAAAACGACAAGGGGCTGATCAACAAGATCAACTCCACCCTGGTCAACACCGTGCCGCTGTGGCGCCAACAGCTCGCCCAGGCGGTGACCATCTTCCGCTCGGCCGAGGCGGCCGACACCCTGAAGGCGGCCACCGACCTCACCAACGAGCTGCTCCAGGCCAACGCCGCCAACCTCAAGTCGGCCAACGCCGAGGCGCGGCGCCAGATCGAGCGCGGGGTGTTCGACATCGAGGCGGTCAAGCAGGCCAATCGCAGCCTGATCGAGACCATCGAGGAGAGTCTGCAGATCGCCGATGCCGGCAAGCGCGCGCGCGCCGAGGCCAACGCCGAGCTGACGCGCCTCGAGGCCGATCTGCGTGCGACCCTCAGCGCCGCGAGCGCCCGCACGACGGCCCGAAGTGGCTAAACCGACCGTGGGTGGGAGGGGCGCGATCGCAATTCCGCTCTTCCATTTCTCGCAAGATTCTGTATATTTACGCGTTTACCCGCGGGGTGTCCCGCATCGCTAACAGTTCAGTCTGAGCCAGGACAGCACATGGTCACGATTCGTTTGTCCCGTGGTGGTTCGAAGAAGAACCCCTTCTATCAGGTCGTTGTCGCCGACGTGCGCGCCAAGCGCGACGGTCGCTACATCGAGCGCCTCGGTTTCTACAACCCGAGTGCCAAGGGTGGTGAGGTGCCGCTGCGCATCAACCGCGAGCGCGCCGACTACTGGCTCGCCCAGGGCGCCCAGCCGTCCGAGCGTGCCGCGCAGCTGCTCAAGCAGGCTGCCAAGGACGTCGAGACCGTCGCGGCCTGAGACCGTACGGGATGACGAGCGCGATGACTGATCGGTCGCCGGCGACGCGGCGCATCGTGCTCGGGCGCATCGCCGGCGTCTACGGTGTACGCGGCTGGGTGCGGGTCTTTTCCGAGACCGACCCCCGCGAGGGCATCCTGCGTTATCGCCAATGGTTGCTCGGTGATGCGACGCAGCCCCGCAAGGTTTGCGAGGGCAAGCGTCACGGCAAGGGTCTGGTTGTCCGCCTCGAGGGCTGTGACGACCGTGATCAGGCCGCGGCACTGGTTGGCCAGGAGATCGCGGTCACCCGTGATCAACTGCCGCCACCGCGTGCCGATGAATTCTACTGGTGCGACCTCGAACAGCTCGAGGTCTACACCACCGAGGGGCAATCGCTCGGGCGTGTCAGCCATCTGTTCGCCACTGGTGCCAACGACGTACTGGTGGTCGAGGGCGAGCGCGAGCGGTTGATCCCCTTCGTGTGGGAAGACGTCGTCAAGCAGGTGGATTTTGCCGGTGGCCGCGTCGAGGTCGACTGGGACCCCGATTTTTAAGCGGCCGCGAGCTGCGAGGGAGTCCACACCATCATGCGTTTCGACGTCATCACCCTGTTCCCCGAGATGTTCGGTACCTTCGCCGAGCAGGGCGTCACCGGGCGGGCGCTGACCCGTGGGCTGGCTGAGTTGCAGCTGTGGAATCCGCGCGATTTCACCCACGACGTGCACCGCACCGTCGACGATCGTCCTTACGGGGGCGGGCCGGGGATGGTGATGAAGGTCGAACCGCTGCGCGCGGCCATCGCCGCCGCACGCGCGGCGGCACCGGCGAGCCGAGTGGCCTATCTCTCGCCCCAGGGGCGGGTGCTCGATCAGGCCGCGATGATCGAGATCGCGGCGCAGCCGGGGTGGATCCTGCTCGCCGGGCGCTACGAGGGCGTCGACGAGCGGCTGATCGAGGGGCATGTCGACGAGGAATGGTCGATCGGTGACTATGTCCTCAGCGGCGGCGAGTTGCCGGCCATGGTGGTGATGGACGCGGCGATCCGGTTGCTCCCGGGTGCGCTCGGGCATGCCGACTCGGCACGTCAGGATTCACACATGGATGGGCTACTGGACTGCCCCCATTACACACGACCGGAGCGGATCGACGGAGAGGAGGTCCCTGCGGTGCTGGTCGGCGGCGATCACCGCGCGATCGAACGTTGGCGGTTGCGCCAGGCGCTAGGGCGGACCTGGTTGCGCCGACCGGAAATGCTGGAGCGGCGAGGCCTGAGTGCGGACGAACAGGCGCTGCTCGATGACTTCGTCCGGGCCCATCATGCCGATGGCGCCGGCTAAGAACAGGAGCCTAAGGAAACCATGAGCAACATCATTCAACAGCTCGAGAACGAGCAGATCACCCGTGAAGTGCCGGATTTCGCCCCGGGCGACACCGTTGTCGTCCAGGTGCGTGTGAAGGAAGGCAACCGTGAGCGCCTGCAGGCGTTCGAGGGCGTGGTGATCGCCATCCGCAACCGCGGTCTGAACTCTGCCTTCACCGTGCGCAAGATCTCCCACGGCGAGGGCGTCGAACGCGTCTTCCAGACCCACAGCCCGACCATCGCCGCGATCGAGGTCAAGCGCAAGGGCGACGTGCGTCGCGCCAAGCTCTACTACCTGCGCGAGCGTTCCGGCAAGGCCGCCCGCATCAAGGAAAAGGTCTGAGGTTCGTGGCGGCCGCCCGCCTGGGCGGCTGCGCGTTCTGGACGCCTTGTCCCGGACCTTCTACTGGCACGATTACGAAACCTGGGGCGCCGACCCCCGGCGTGATCGTGCCTGTCAGTTCGCCGGTGTGCGCACCAACGCCGACCTCGATGAGATCGGTGATCCGCTGGTGCTCTACTGTCGCCCGGCCACCGACCTGCTGCCCCATCCCGACGCCTGCCTGGTTACCGGTATCACGCCGCAGCTAGCCGCGCGCGAGGGGGTGTGCGAGGCCGAGTTCGCCGCCGCCATCCACGCCGAACTGGCCACCCCCGGCACCTGCGGGGTCGGTTACAACAGCCTGCGCTTCGATGACGAGGTCACCCGTCATCTGCTCTATCGCAACCTGTTCGATCCCTACGCCCGCGAGTGGCGCAACGGTAACTCGCGTTGGGATCTGATCGACACCCTGCGTCTGGCCCATGCGCTGCGCCCCGAGGGGATCGCCTGGCCGAGACACGAGGACGGCTCCTCCTCGTTCCGGCTCGAGGCGCTGAGCGCGGCCAACGGTATCGAACACGGTCAGGCGCACGACGCGCTGGCCGACGTGCGCGCCACCATCGCCCTGGCGCGGCTGCTCAAGCGTGCCCAGCCGCGGCTGTTCGACTACGCCCTGACGCTGCGCGACAAGCGCCAGGCGCGCGCGCTAATCGACCGCGGTCGTCCGCTGATCCATGCCTCGGCGCGCTACCCGGCCGCGCTCGGCTGCATCGCCCCGATCGCCGCGCTCGCCCCCCATCCGGGCAACCCCAACGGGGTGCTCTGCTTCGATCTTCGTCACCACCCGGCGCTGCTGCTCGACACCCCGGTCGATGAACTGCGCGCGCGTCTGTTCACCCCGGCCGCAGCGCGCGGGCGCGGCGCCGATGTGCAGCGCCCGCCGCTCAAGACCGTGCACCTCAACCGCGCCCCGGTGCTCGCCCCGATCAAGACCCTGGGGGCGGAGGCCGCCGCGCGCTGGCGGATCGACCCTGCTGCGGTCGAGCTGCACGCTGCGTTCGCCGCCGCGCACGCCACCGAGTTGGCCAAGCGGGCGCGCGCGCTGTTCGACACCCCGCCCGCGGCCGAGACCGACCCCGACCTGATGCTCTACGGCGGCGGTTTCCTCGGCGATCGCGACCGCCGCCTGCTCGATGAGCTGCGGCGCCTGCCGCCGGCGCAGCTCGCCGGCCTCGCCCCTGGGTTCGAAGACCCGCGCCTGCCGGAGATGCTGTTTCGCTATCGCGCGCGCAACTGGCCCGAGACCCTCTCGCCGGAGGAGCACGAGCGCTGGGACGCCTATCGTCTGGCGCGCCTGACCGAGCCCGATGCGGGCGCGAGCCTCACCATCGACGATTTCGAGCAGCGGCTTGCTGAACTCGACGCCGAGGGCCTCGACCCGGCCCGCGCCCGCGTGCTCGAAGCGCTCGCCGATTGGGCCGAACAAGTCCTCGACGTCACCCCCTGAGCCGCCCTCAGCAGGCCAGCTCCACCGACAGCACGCGGATGTACTGCTCGTCGATCTCCCAGCGGATGTCACGGTCATAGAGCCGCAACCCGAAGCGCCGCCGCTCCGGGTAACGATCCATGTAACCGGGGCGCGGATCCTGGGTCAGCACCTGCTCGATCAATGCGCGCAGCGCCAGGCGACCGTCGGGGTCGGCCTGGGCGATACCCTCGAGCGCGGCGGCCTCGAAGCGGATCGGGCGCAGACACACCACCCGCTCCTGTGCAAAGCCGCTGCGTGCGTCGTGCAGCGCATCGGCATAGGGGACATAAGGCTTGATGTCGAGCACCGGGGTGCCGTCGAGCAGATCGACCCCGCGTAGCTTCAACGCCAGCCCGTTGCCGTCGCGTTCCAGCCCCTCGTGCGCCACCGCCGAGATCCCGATCGGGTTGGGTCGGTAGGGCGCGCGACTGGCGAATACCCCCACCGTGGCCCGTCCCCCGAGTCGGGGCGGGCGCACCGTCGGGCGCCACCCGGCATCCAGGCAGTCGTCGTGGAAGACGAAGACCACCCAGACGTGGGAGAAGCCCTCCAGCGCCTTGAACGCCTCCTCGCGGGCGTACTCGGGGCAGAGTTCGAGCCGGGCGCGGGCGGCTTCGACCAGGCGCGGTTGGCGGGGGATGCCGAACTTGTCGGTATAGGGCGAGCGGATGAAACCGATGGGATCGAAATGGAAGGACATCGAGACTCCGTGTACGTGTGGACCCAGGGCGGGGCGCGCACCCCGCGACAAAGGGTCCAGCCTATCATCTCGGCGTCGCCTCAGAGCAGCAGCTTGAGCGCGAGCAACCCGCCGAGGGTCAGGGTCAGCACGCCGACCGCACCACGGATCAGCGCCTCAGGCAGGCGGCGCACCGTGACCGTGGCCAGCGGTACCGAGAGCAGGGCCCCGGCGGTCAGCGGCAGCGCCAGCGACCAATCGATCCCCCCCTTGAGCAGCAGGTAGGCGATGAGTCCGATCAAGCAGGTGAGTGCCTCGGCCATCGAGGTGATCGCCACCGCCTGGCGTGGCGCCACCCCAGAGACCACCTGCCCCGAGGTCACCAGTGGCCCGTAGCCACCACCGCTCAACCCTTTGTTGAAGGCCGCAATCGAGCCGATGGCGAGGATGCCGGCAGGCCGGTAGCGCAGCTGACGCCGGGCGGTGAACAGGGTGATGAGCCCCATGCTGAGTACGATCAGCGCGATCGCCAACGAGAACCATTGGGTCGAGAGCCGGATGGCCAGCAGCACCGCGCTGATCGCCCCCACCGCGCTCAACGTCGCCAACAGCCAGAAGGTACGCCGGGCATGATGGTCGCGACGCAGGTCGATGTTGCCATCGCGGTGATGCATCACCCCGGCGGTGAGGCCGGTGACCAGCTCCGAGAAGAGCACGGCGGGGACGATCTGTAGCGGCTCGAAACCGGCGAGCAACAGCAGCGGAGTGAGGGTGGTGCCGTAGCCCATGCCCAGGCTGGAGTCGAGGTACTCACAGGCCAGCGCGGCACCGAACACCGCCAACAGCGCGCTGCTGCCGAGGGTGATCAGCTCGGGTGCGAGCACTCCCTGCTCGACCAGTGGATCGCGAGCGAGCAGCACGACTACGGCACTCAGTACCAGTGCTGCCCACAGCCACAGCCGGCGGCGATGGGCACGGTAGAAATCGGTCAGGGTCGCGGCAGTGGCGACAGCGGCATTCATGGATCTGGGCTCCTTGGATTCCATTCGTGGATGGGTGTATCGGCTGCTTAACAAGAACCGGGCCAAATCCTTGAGTTCTTGCTCAAGCGATTGATTGGAAAGCAAGACGCTTCGCCGGACTCGGCCCTTATTGGACGGCGCGACTGCTTTTTTCGTCTCATATCGTAGATAATCCGTTTTATAAAACAGTTTATTCACGAAATAGCACGGATATGGATGACCACAGCCCCCTCTTGCTCGCCCTCTGGCGGACCCTCTGCACCTGCCCGGAACTGCGCGATGGCGTGCCCGCACTCTCGGCGCTGCTCGCCGAGCGTCTCGCACACGATTGGCTGGTATTGCTCGAACTCGACCCGGCCCAGGGGATGCACCCGCTGGGCTGGAGCGAGACCGCGCCCGCGGCGCTGAGTCACGTCCAGGCGCTCTCCGCCGAGGGGCGGGCACGGTTGCGTCGCTGGTGTCTGCGCGGCGAGGCGTGCGTGGCGCCGTTTACCGAGGCGCTTCGCGAGTTGCTGCCGACGGGGCCGGGGGCGCCAGACGCCGCGCTTGGACTTGCCCTCGACGACGAGGCTCCGGGCCTGTTGCTGCTCGGTGGCGCGATCGACGCCGGAGCCGAGCCGCTGCTGCGCGCCATCGCCCACCCCTGCGCGGTGGCGCTGCGCAACGACCGCCATCTGCGCGAGTTGGCGCGGCTGCGCGAGAGCGCCGAGGCCGACCGTCACTCGCTGCTCACCCGGCTCGGTCGGCAGGGGCTCGGCGACACCCTGATCGGCGCCGAGGGTGGGCTGCGCGGGGTGATGCAGGGCGTCGAGCAGGTCGCCCCCACCGACACCCCGGTGCTGCTGCTCGGCGAGACCGGCTCGGGCAAGGAGGTGATCGCGCGTGCCATCCACGTCCGCTCGCGCCGCGCCGAGGCGCCCTTCGTGCGCGTCAACTGCGGCGCTATCCCCCCGGAACTGGCCGACTCCGAGCTGTTCGGCCACGAGCGCGGCAGCTTCACCGGTGCCACCAGCCAGCGCCAGGGCTGGTTCGAGCGCGCCGACGGTGGCACCCTGCTGCTCGACGAGATCGGCGAACTGCCGCTCGCCGTCCAGGTGCGGCTGCTGCGCATCCTCCAGGACGGCAGCTTCGAGCGCGTCGGCGGTCAGCAACCGTTGCGCGCCGACGTGCGGCTGATCGCCGCCACCCATCGCGACCTCCACGCGATGGTCGCCGACGGGCGCTTTCGCGAGGACCTGTGGTATCGCATCAACGTCTTCCCGCTGCGCCTGCCGGCGCTGCGCGAGCGCCGTGACGACATCCCCGCGCTAGCCGCGCATCTCGCGCGCAAGTCGGCACGGCGCCTCGGGCTGACGCCACAACAGCCGAGCGCCGATGAGTTGGCGCTGCTGCTCGACTATCCCTGGCCGGGCAACGTGCGCGAACTCGGCGCGGTGATCGAGCGCGCCGCCATCCTCGGCGAGGGCCGCGGGCTGGCCATCGCCCAGGCACTCGGTGCCGGTGGGCCGGGCGCGCCGCGCCCGCGCGCCGCGCCCGCGCCCGTCGTCGAGTCCGAGGCCATCGCGCCGCTCGATCAGGTGGTGCGTGCGCACATCGCCGCCGCCCTGCGCCACACCCGGGGCCGGATCGAGGGCCCGCACGGCGCCGCGCGCCTGCTCGCGCTCAACCCCAACACCCTGCGCTCGCGGATGCGCCGGCTGGGACTGGCCGCGCGCGATTTCCGCGACTGAGCGGGCCGCGCGCCGATCGTGCTTGTGCGTGCTCGCCGAATCGGCGAGACTCGGGGCATGTCACAGGTCCTCGTCCTCGCTCATCGCCCCCGCTACGTCGCCCGCCTCATGCGCTGGCTGGCGCGTCGCCGCGTGCCGGGGTGAACCGAAGACGACTGTCCCTGCGTGACTTCGATCCCCTTCCCAGGCCGCGGCATCCCCCGCGGCCTGTTTCGTTTCTGCATGCTGTGCAATGGAGGTTCCAGGTGTCGGTTCCGGCGGCATTCATCGGTGTGGTCCTGATCTGGTCGACCACGCCACTGGCGATCAAGTGGAGCAGCGAGGCGGGCGCCCAGTTCGGCGTCACCGCGCGCATGGTCCTCGGCGTCTTCCTCTGTCTGGTGTTGGTGGCGGTGATGAGCCGACGCATGCGCTGGAACCGCGCGGCGCTGCTGACCTATATCGCCGCCGGGCTCGGCATCTGGGGCTCGATGAGCTGTGTCTACTGGGCGGCGCAGTTTATCTCCTCGGGGCTGATCTCGGTGCTGTTCGGGCTGACCCCGGTGGTCACCGCGCTGATGGCCGCCGCCTGGCTCGGCGAGCGCGCGCTCACCCCGGCGCGCCTGCTCGGCATCGCCGTCGGCATCGGCGGGCTGTGGCTGATCTTCGCCCAGGGGTTGGCACTCGGCGGTCAGGCGCTGCTGGGCATGGCCGGGGTGGTGGTGACGGTGGTGATCCACTCGGCCAGCGCGGTCTGGATCAAACGCATCGGCGCGCGCCTGCACCCGGTCGAGACCACCACCGGCGCGCTGCTGATCGCGGTGCCGCTGTTCCTGCTGAGCTGGGGTCTGAGCGAGGGCTTCGCGCCGCCGGCGACGCTACCGCCGCGCGCGCTCTGGTCGATCCTCTACCTGGCGGTGTTCGGCTCGACCCTGGGCTTCATCCTCTACTACTTCGTGCTCCACCACATGCAGGCGAGCCGGGTGGCGCTGATCCCGCTCATCACCCCGGTGCTCGCCCTGCTCCTCGGCCACCTCGTCAACGACGAACTGCTGACCCCGAGGATCTGGCTCGGCAGCCTCACCATCCTCACCGGCCTCGCCCTGTTCGAGTGGGGCGACCAGTGGTGGCGACGCTGGCGGGTGGTGCGGTGAGCTGGGGGCATCCCCGCGTGTGCGGGGAACGCTGAACGCTTGTCTCCAGGTCCGGCTGGCTGGCCGGCTCATCCCCGCATGCGTGGGGAACACCATTTCCATGTGCACGATGGCGAGTACAAAGTCTTGTTTTGTATCCGTCCTCTCGAGGTGAGGTTCCCCCCGAATTTGGTCCCCCAAGGGGTTGGTCCCC
>NZ_JAAXKX010000014.1 GCF_012276755.1 Marichromatium bheemlicum
TACTCCCTTGGGGCTGCGTTGGGGGGGGGGGGGGGGGGGGGGCGCCCCCCCCGCGCCCCCCCCCCCGCCCCTGCACCATGCATTACAAGTCTCGGGCCAATTGCACGGCCACTGCTAACCCCTTGATGCGTCGTCCGTCGCCCGCCGCTGTCCCGGTGCTCGGGTACGACAGGGCGTGGATGCGGGTGGGCGTACACGATGCTGGGGTGTGACAGCGCCGCCGCTGTCCCGGGTGATGGCCGTGACGACCGCTTGCGGCCTTGTCCATCGCCTTCCTTGTCGAGGGCGTGCCCGACGGCCCTGTCGGCGTGGATGCGTGACGTGGACCGAGGCAGCGCGTCTGCGATGGCCTGGCACGCGGTTCCCTGATCGGCGGTGCTGGCGATCTATGTCGCTGGATGGCCCTCGTCTTCGTTCATCTCATCAATGCCCTCCGTCGATGATCGATGAATCCGGATGGACTCGATGACTCATGGCGATTGATTGCGGCGCAGGCTGCTTCGTGAGTTGTGGTGCTGTGATGATAAAGTCATTGGTGAATGGGCGACCCGTCTGGGTTCATGGTGTCCATGCTATTGAGTGATTGGCGGTGTGGGTGGTGTCGTCTGGCGCTCATGGTGACCGCTGTGCACTGGCTTGTCACAGCTCTAAGGTGTGACAGTCGGTCGCTGTCTCGGTGATGGGTTGTGACGCGTGGAATCATTCGCGTTGTTTCGTGATGACGATTTAGACTGATGGGCCCTTGGTTTCGATGAAGGATTGGAGGAATTCGTGGCGTCGGTGTGTCTGGATACCGCGAGCGCCGTGACTGGACTGACCAAGCGCACCCTGTGGCGCTATATCCAGGATGGACGCTTGAGTGCGATTCGTGAGGGACGGGGCAAGCGCACCTCGGTGCCCCTGACCGAGGTGTTGGCCCTGATCGAGCGTTCGCTCGATGCCGAGGCCCGGGCGCTGGTGCTGGCCGCCGATGGCGGCGATGCCGAGGCGCAGTGCGATCTGGCGCTGCGCCTGCTCGAACTCGATCGGCCGGTGGCGGCGCGGGAGTGGTTCACCCGCTCGGCGCGGGCCGGGTATGCCGATGCGATGTGCTGGCTGGCGCGGGATCTGCTGGTCGGGCGCTGCGGTGGTCGCGACGATGCCGCCGGGGTGCTGTGGTTGAGTCAGGCCGCCGCCGCCGGCTCGTCGCTGGCCGAGGCGATGCTGGTGGCGTTGCATGGTGAGGGGTGTCGCCGGGCGCGGGCCGAGGCCGATCTCGCCGCCGTCGATGAGCAGCTCGATGCCGTCGAGCGTCGAGTGCTGACCCAGGCGCTGCGCGAGACCGCTGCCGCGCGCGCCGAGACCGCTGCGCTCGAGGTGGTCTGAGCGGCGCCGCTCAGTCGCCGGCGGGCGGCAGCCCCTTGTCGGGGTTGAGGATGCCGGCGGGGTCGAAGACCTGCTTAATCTCGCGCATCAGTGCGAGCGCCACCGGGTCGAGTTCGCGATCGACGAAGTCGCGCTTCTCCAGCCCCACCCCGTGCTCGCCCGAGAGGGTGCCGCCGAGGCTGATCACCAGCGCGAAGACCGCGTCCAGACAGGTCGCGGCGCGGGCGACCTCGTCGGGATCGTCGGGATCGATCAGCAGGTTGACGTGGATGTTGCCGTTGCCGGCATGACCGAAGTTGACGATGGTGATGGCGTGTTCGCGCCCGAGCCGGTCGAGCCCTTCGATGAACGCGCCCATGCGCGAGACCGGCACCACCACGTCCTCGTTGATCTTCTTCGGCGCGACATGACGCAGCGCCGGCGACAGCGCCTTGCGTGTCTTCCACAGCGCAGCCACCTCGGCGGCGCCGTTGGCCCGGCGCAGCTCGATCGGCGCGCCCGCGCGCGCGGCCTCGGCCACCGCCGCGAGCGCGGCCTCGATCCCGGCCTCGGGGCCGTCGACCTCGATCATCAGCAGCGCGCCGGCACCCGCCGGCAGTTCGAGCCCGGCATAGCGGCTGACCATCTCCAGCGCGCGCGCGTCCATGAACTCCAGCGCGCAGGGGGTGATCGGCTGCGCCATGATCGCCGAGACCGCCGCCGCGGCGCCGTGGATGTCGCCATAGGTGACGCGCAGGGTGCGCTTGGTCTCGGGCAGCGGGGTGAGGCGCAGCGTCGCCTCGGTGATCAGCCCCAGGGTGCCCTCGGAGCCGATCAGCAGCCGGGTGAGGTCGTAGCCGACCACGCCCTTGGTGGTCAGCACGCCGGTGCGCAGCACCCGGCCGCGCCCGTCGACGGCGCGCAGCCCCAGGGTGTTGTCGCGTGGGGTGCCGTACTTGACCGCGCGTGGTCCGGCGGAGTTGTAGGCGAGGTTGCCGCCGATGGTGCAGGTGGCGGCGCTGGAGGGGTCCGGCGGCCAGAAGAAGCCGGACGCGGCGAGCGCCTGCTGTAGCGCGCCGTTGGTCACCCCGGGCTGGACTACCGCGAGACGGTTGTCGGGGTCGATCTGCAGGATCCGGTCCATGCGCTCGAACGACAGCACCACGCCGCCGTGATCGGGCACCGTGGCCCCGGAGGTGCCGGTGCCGCGCCCGCGTGCGGTCAGCACCGTACCGGTGTCGTGACAGCACTCGGCGAGGGCGGCGACCTGGGCCTCGTCGGTGGCGAACACCACCGCCTGGGGCAGGGCGTGGCGGCGGCTGTTGTCGTAGCCGTAGGGCCAGCAGTCGGCCGGGGCGGTGAGCAGGTTGCCGGGACCGGCGATCGCGGCGAGTCGGTCGCGCAGCGCGCGCGGCAGCTCAGCGGCTGCTGGGACGGTATTCAAAGAGCTTCACCACGCGTTTGACGCCACGCACATAGCGCGCCTTCTCGGCGGCGGCATCGGCCTCGGCGGGGTTGACCAGTCCCATGAGGTAGACCACGCCGTCCTCGCTGACGACCTTCACCCGGGTGGCGTCGAAGTCTTCGAGATCGACCTTGGTCAGCGCTAGCTTGACCCGCGAGGTCAGGTAGGCGTCCTCGGACTTGCGCGCCAGGCTCACCCGCGGGCCGATGGTGATCTCGTCGACTACCTGCTGCACCTTGGCCAGACGGCGCACCTTGTCGACTGCGCGCTGGGCGAGTTCGGGGCGCTCGGCCTGGCCGGTGAGCAGCACCCTGTAGTTGTAGCTGGTGACCGAGATGCGGGCGTGGTCCTGCAGCTCCCGATCCTGTTGGATGGCGCTGATCGCGTTCATCTCGATGTGTTGGTCGTCGATGACCACGTAATAGGGGCGGCGGTCGTAGAGCGCGGCGGCGCCGACGGTGATGCCGCCGACCACCAGTGCGCCGCAGCCGCCGAGCAGGCTGCTGGCGAGAACGAGCGCTAGGGTTGCCGCGCGCCTCGTGCGCGCGCGCTCAGGCGTCGAGCGAAAAGGCATGTTTCACCCACTGAATCTGGTCCTGGCCGCTGATGGCGACCACATCGAAGCGGCAGCATAGCATGGTCGGATGACGCTGCAGGTAGTGCGCGGCGGCTGCCGCCAGGCGGCGCTGCTTGCGCGCGTCGACGGTCGCCGCCGGGCTGCCGTAGCGCTCGCTGCGGCGATAGCGCACCTCGACGAAGACCAGGGTGTCGCCGTCGCGCATCACCAGGTCGATCTCGCCCTGGCGGCAACGGTGGTTGCGCGCCTCGGTGGTGAGCCCGTGGGCGCGCAGATAGCGCTCGGCGAGCCGCTCCTTGGCCGCGCCGAGCTTGCCCGGGAGCAGCGCCATCGGGGCCTCAGCGCGCCGCGCGCAGGGCCTCGACCTCGACCGGGCGCGGCCCGTCGACGGTGAAGTGCGCGAGGCTGAGACGACGGCGGATCTGTCCCGAGGCGTCGACCGAGAGCCCGCCGGTCTGTCCCGGGTAGAGGCTGCCGGGGTGGCGGGCGAGATCCTCCATGCGTGGCGCCAGGCGATAGGCGTCGATGCCCATGGCATAGAGCCGGGCGAGCGGGTCCGGGGTGTTGTCGAGTCCGGCCATCATCCGGTAGCGCGACAGCGGGCCTTGGCCGCCGACGCCGAGCATCCAGGGGATGTCGACGAAATAGAGCCCGACCAGGTCGCGATCGCGCACCCGCTCGAAGCCGCCGGAGTAGACGTGCGAGGTGGCGATCACCGGCAGCCGCCCGGCGCTGGCCTTGTTGATGAGCGGGTTGACCAGTCGCGCCAGATCCGGGGTGGCGATCAGGAACACCAGATCGGCGGCGGTGTTTCGGGTCAGCTCGGTGACCTGGCGGGCATAGGCCGCGTTGCTGGCATCGACGGTGCGCTCGGCGACGATGATGCCGCCGAGTCCCTGCCAGTGGTGGCTGAAGGTGCGTGCCAACCGCTCGCCCCAGCGTCCCTCGGGGCGCAGGATCAGGGCACGCCTGAGACCGGCGGCGCGCGCCTTGTGCGCGACCTCGGCGGCCTCGTCGTCGGGCGAGAGCGAGAACTGGTAGAGCCCCTCGGCATGGCCCTCGCGATGGGTGGTCTCGTTGAGCGCGAGGGTCGGTACGGTGAGTCGCCCGGCGCGCGAGAGCGCGTCGACACCGGCCTTCTGCAGCGGGCCGATGACATAGTCGGCCCCGCCCTGGGTGGCGCGGGCGTGGAGTCGGCGCACCGCCTTGGGGTCGGTGCTGCTGATGAAGCGCAGCGCCGGTCGGTGGCCGCTGTCGTCGGCCGCGCGTGCCGCCTCGATGCCGTCGCGTACTGCGGTGGCCGCCCCGGCGAAGCGCCCGCCGCGCGGCAGCAGCACGGTCAGTACCGCGTCCTTGGCATAGCCGCTGGACAGCTGGCTGGTATAGGCGCGGGCCAGTTCGGGCAGCGCCGGGTGTCTGGGGTGGGCGCCGCGCCAGGCTCGATACTCACGGGCGAGGGCGACCGGGTCATTGCCCCAACGCTGGCACAGCCGCAGCACCTCGACCCAGCCGCGCATCCGTCCCTTGCCCTCGTCGGCGAGGGTGTCGAGCCGGTCGGGATCGGCCTGCGACAGGGTCGAGAGCAGCGAGACCTGATTGACCAGTCGGGCCTGCGGTCGGTCGAGCAGGGTGTCGATCACGTCGAGTGCCCGTGCCGCGGCGACCGGGTGGTCGAGCAGCCGCTCGGCCGAGGCCAGGGTCCCGTGGTATTGCAGCTGCAGCGCATCGGGCAGGGCGTGGTGACGGACCCGTTCGAGCCGGGCGACGGCCTCGCGCGGCCGGCCCTCGAGCAGTTCCAGATCGGCCTCGGTGAGCAACAGCAGCTCGCGCTGGGCGGCGCTGAGTTCGCCCTGGCGGATCGCGGCGAGCGCCTTGCGTGCGGCGCTGGTGTCGCCGGCGGCGAGGAGGATGCGTGCGGCCTTGAGGCGCAGCTGGGCGCGGGCCGGGGGCTCGGCCTCGGCGGCCAGCGCCAGATAGCGTTCGGCGGCCTGGGCCGAGCGTCCCGAGGCGGCCAGCGCCTCGGCCTGGTCGAGTTCGGTGGCGCTGACCTCGGCGAGTGCCTGTCCTTCCTCCCAGATCGGGTCGACCGCGCAGGCGGTGAGTAGCAGGGGCAGGATCAAGAGGGTTAGGAAACCCAGGGTGGACAGCGGGGATGAAGGGGCGCGATTCTTGTTCTTTTGCATGATTCCGTTGCGCTCGGTGGCCGGCGGAGGTGGGGACGATGGAAAGCAGTCGCGGAGTACTATACGTGGTGGCCACGCCGATCGGCAATCTTGCCGATCTCTCGGAGCGGGCGCGTAACACCTTGAATACGGTCGATTTGATCGCCGCGGAGGATACCCGAGAGACGGGGAGGCTGCTCGCCCATCTGGGGATCTCGGCACGCATGGTGTCCTGTCACGAGCACAATGCCGAGGGCTGTTGCGCGCGGGTGCTCGAGGCGCTCGCCGAGGGGCGTGATGTCGCCCTGGTCTCGGATGCCGGCACCCCATTGGTGAGCGATCCGGGTTACGAGTTGGTGCGCGCGGCGCGCGCGGGCGAGTTCACCGTGGTGCCGGTGCCGGGACCGAGCGCCTTGATCTGCGCGCTCTCGGCCGCCGGGCTGCCGAGCGATCGATTCCTCTTCCTCGGTTTCCCGCCGCGCGGTCAGTCGCAGCGCGTGGAGCTGTTCGAGTCACTCGCCGCCGAGCCCGGCACCCTGATCTTCTATGAGAGCGGCAAGCGCGCGGTGGCGACGCTGCGCGACCTGGCCGCGGTGCTCGGCGATCGCCGGGCGGTGATCGGGCGCGAGCTGACCAAGCGCTTCGAGACCTTCCTCTCGGCGCCACCGGCGGCCTTGGCCGAGCGTCTGGAGGCCGATGCCGAGCAGCGGCTCGGCGAGCTGGTGATCCTGGTCGAGGGGCGGCGCGGCGATGTTGCCCCCGAGCGCGCCGAGCAGGAACGGGTGCTACGCATCCTCGCCGAGGCGCTGCCGCTGCGTCGCGCCGCCGCGCTGGCCGCGCAGGTCACCGGCGCCAAGACCAACGCCCTCTACCGTCTCGGCGTCGAGCTGGAGTTGGGCGGGAAGGGGTAGGGCGGTCGCGGTCGCCCAATGCCCGGGTGCGCGTCCATGGGCTCGTCGATGCGTCGCTGGCGCGGGCGCCGGACACGTCACCTCGTCGCTGACGCCCCCTCCTCCCCGGGGCTGCGGTCGGTACGATCCCGTCTTGCGGCTAGCGGCTGGCGTCGTCCTCGGCTACAGTCGCCGTTCGTTCCGGCGTGGTCACCGCTGGTCACGCCCGCACCGTCCCACCCCACAGGTATCACCCCATGCTGAAAGATTGGTCCGACGTCTATTCCATCGGTATCCCCGAGATCGACGAGCAGCACCGCTGCTTCTTCGCCGCCTCCCACCAGCTCTACAACGAGATCCTCGACCGTAAGGGCAAGGAGGCGGTCGAGGGGGCGGTGTCCTTCATGCGCGAGTACGCCGAGCGTCACTTCTCCACCGAGGAGGCGTTCATGACCGAGCACGGTTATCCCGAACTCAAGGAGCACCTGCAGCAGCACGCGGCCTTCTTCCGTCGGCTCGACACCCTCGAGCAGGAGCTGCAGATGTTCGGTCCCACCCAGGATCTGGCCGAGCGCGCGCTCGACATCACCCAGGACTGGTTGATCGACCACATCGCCGACGAGGACATGCTCTATTCGCTCCACATCAAGAGCGGCGACGCGGCCTGAGCCCGCTCAGCCGAGCAGCTGTTCCCACAACAGCCGCGCCGAGATCGCGATCGAGACCACCACCAGGATCGGGCGCACCAGCGCGGCGCCGTGACGCAGCACCAGATGCGCGCCGATCCAGGCGCCGACCAGCTGTCCGCCGGCCATCACCAACGCGATCTCCCAGAGCACGTGGCCACCGCTGACGAACAAGAGCAGCGCGGCGAGGTTGCTGGTGAAGTTGAGTAGCTTGGTGTGTGCCGTCGCCCGGCGTAGGTTGTAGCCGAGCAGCGAGACATAGGCGATGGCGAAGAAGGTGCCGGTACCCGGCCCGAAGACGCCGTCGTAGAAGCCGACCCCGAGACCGATGGTGAGTGCGAAGGCGCAGTGACCGATGCGCTGGTGCGAGTCGATGTCGCTGACCCGGGGCGAGAACCAGAAATAGAGCGCGAAGCCGATTAGCAGCAGCGGGATGGCGTGCTCGAGCGCGGCGGCGTCGATGTGCTGTACCAGCACCGCCCCGGTCGCGGCGCCGATGAAGGTAAAGAGCACCGCGGGTAGCGCCTCGCGCAGCGCGATGGCACCGCGACGGATGAAATGGACGGTGGCCGTGGCGCTGCCGAAGACCGCCTGGGCCTTGTTGGTGGCCAGCGCCTCGACCGGACCGAGTCCGGCCCAGAGCAGTGCCGGGAGGGTGATCAGTCCGCCGCCACCGGCGACGGCGTCGACGAGGCCGGCGGCGAGCGCCACCGGCAGCAGCCAGAGTACGGTATCGAGCATGGCGTGGGGCGAGGCAAAAACGCCCCATTATCAGCGCTCGCCGAGCGTGCGTCAGCCGTTGCCGACGCTGCCGGTTTCCAGTTGCCAGCGAACAGGGTATTTGAACCGCGAAGACACGAAGCGCGCAAAGGGAAAAGCCTTCAGCGATCAGCCTCCAGCCCGTAGGTTGGGTTGCCCATACACCACCGATCGACGAATCCTCGGGACTCCAGGACGGGCAACCCAACATCGCCACCAGGCGGCCGCCAGCGCGGTTGAACCGCGAAGACACCAAGGGCGCAAAGGGGAGAAAAGCCTTCAGCGACCAGCCTCCAGCCCGTAGGTTGGGTTGCCCATACACCACCGATCGACGAATCCTCGGGACTTCAGGACGGGCAACCCAACATCAACATCGTCACCAGGCGGCCGCCAGCGGGTTGAACCGCGAAGGCGCCAAGAGCGCGAAGATGTTGCTGAGGGTTTTTAGCCGCCAGCCGCTAGCCTCTCCAGCCGCCCGCCGTTGCGCAGGTGTCTGGCGGCGGTGTTTGAGGGGAGGCCGCCACTGGCGGCTGACCGCTGGGGGCACTTTCCTCCTTTGCGCCCTTGGTGTCTTTGCGGTTCGAATCAGCTTCCAGCGATCAGCATCCAGCCTCCAGTCGGCGAGGCTGGTGTGCATGATCGGCGATTGACGGGCAAGACGGTATCTTCGCGGTTCGGTCTCCTCGCGGCTGGCGGCGCCGCTTGCGAGCGCGCGGCCGGCGCCGCTAGAGTAGTCGGCTATCCAGATCCGCCGGCCCGGTCGTTGGCGGGCCGCTACGCGCGGGCCGTCGGTCCGCCGCTCAATCGGTCGCAATCCGTCAGACTTCCATCATGCTCGCACTCGATGTCCAGCAACTCACCAAGACCTACAAGGGTGGCTTCCAAGCGCTCAAGGGGGTCGATCTGAGGGTCGAGGAGGGGGACTTCTTCGCGCTGCTCGGCCCCAACGGGGCGGGTAAGTCGACCTTCATCGGCATCCTTTCGTCGCTGGTCAACAAGAGCAGTGGCCGGGTCAGCGTCTTCGGTCACGATCTCGATCGCGCACCCGAGCGGGTGAAGTCGTGCATCGGTCTGGTGCCGCAGGAGTTCAACTTCAATCTGTTCCTGCCGGTGTTCGAGGTGGTGGTCAACCAAGCCGGCTATTACGGTATCCCGCGGCGCGAGGCCAAGGTGCGCGCCGAGCGCTATCTGCGCCAGCTCGATCTCTGGGACCGGCGCGACACCGAGATGCGCCGACTCTCCGGTGGCCTCAAGCGCCGGCTGATGATCGCCCGCGCGTTGGTGCACCAGCCGCGGCTGCTGATCCTCGACGAGCCGACCGCCGGGGTCGATATCGAGATCCGCCGCTCGATGTGGTCCTTCTTGCGCGAACTCAACGCCGAGGGCACCACCATCATCCTCACCACCCATTATCTGGAGGAGGCCGAGAGCCTCTGTCGCAACATTGCCATCATCCAGCACGGCGAGTTGGTCGAGCGCTCGACCATGGGGGCGCTGCTCGGCAAGCTGCACACCGAGACCTTCGTGCTCAACCTCAAGGGGCAGGTCAGCGAGCTGCCCGAACTCGGCGGTTTCGTCCTCCAGCACCTCGACGACTGCACCCTGGAGGTGGAGATGAATCGCGAGCACACCATCAACGGGCTGTTCGAGGCGCTCTCGCGCAATGGCATCGAGGTGATCAGCCTACGCAACAAGCAGAATCGGCTCGAGCGGCTGTTCCTCGACATGGTCGAGCAGCGTCCCGCCGATGCCGGTGAAGGGGTTTGAACACGATGGTCGAGACACGACGTTACTGGGTCACCTTCCAGACCATCTTCACCAAGGAAATCCTGCGCTTCTCGCGCATCTGGGTGCAGACCATCCTGCCCTCGGTGATCACCATCACCTTGTATTTCGTCATCTTCGGGCGGCTGATCGGTGAGCGGATCGGCGAGATGGACGGGGTCTCGTACCTGGAGTTCATCGTCCCCGGGCTGGCGCTGATGAGCGTGATCACCAACGCCTACTCCAATGTCGTCTCCTCCTTCTACAGCAGCAAGTTCTCGCGCTATATCGAGGAGCTGCTGGTCTCGCCGGCGCCCAACTGGGTGATCCTCGCCGGTTACGTCGCCGGCGGCGCGGCGCGCGGCATGCTGGTGGGGACGGCGGTGATGGTGGTGGCGATGCTGTTCACCGACATCAGCGTGCACAGCTACGGCGTCACCCTGTTGGTGTTCCTGATGACCGCGGTGCTCTTTGCCCTCGGTGGCTTCATCAATGCCGTCTATGCCAACAGCTTCGACGACATCTCGATCGTGCCGACCTTCGTGCTCACCCCGCTGACCTATCTCGGTGGCGTCTTCTACTCGATCGAGTTGTTGCCCGAGTTCTGGCAGGGGGTGTCGATGGTCAATCCGGTGCTCTACATGGTCAATGCCTTCCGCTACGGCCTGCTCGGCATCAGCGATATCCCGCTGGGCATCGGCTTCGCGATGATCGCCGCCTTCATCGTCGCGCTCGCCGCCTACAGCCTGCACCTGCTGCGCCGCGGCATCGGGATCAAGAACTGAGTCGTCGAGAGCGACTCGGCTTGCAGCTGTCAGCAGGTTGAACCGCCAAGGCGCGAAGGGCGCGAAGAAAGCGACCAGCCTTCAGCAAGCAGCCTCCAGTATCGGTTTGCGGTCAACTGCGGCGGTACGAGGCAATCCAGCTTCCTCACCTGGAGGCTGGCAGCTGGAAGCCCTTCTTCTCTTCGCGTCCTTCGTGCCTTGGCGGTTCAATCTCTCCGGCTGGCGGCTGGCGGCTGGCGGCTGGCGGCTGGCGGCTGGCGGCGCGCAGTTGTGCGCCGCCGCCGCAAATGGGACCATAAATGACTGAATACAGCGAGACTCAGGACGGCCCGTGCCAGCGATGCCCCGATTCCAGCATGCAATCACTCAACCGAGCGCCCGCGTGATGACGCGGGGGCGGGGCTGAGCCCATGGCGACCACCCGCAAAGTACGCCGTCGGCCGCCGCGCAGGTATGGCGGCAAGGTGCTCGGTTTCCTGATCCGCGCGGGGTTGTTGCTCGCGCTCGCCATCGGGCTCGGTGCCACGCTCTATGGCATCCACCTCGATCGCATCGTGCGCGCCAAATTCGAGGGGCAACGCTGGGCGCTGCCGGCGCGCGTCTATGCCCGACCGTTGGAACTCTATGCCGGGCGCCAGCTCACCGCCGGCGAACTCGAGCAGGAGTTGCAGCGGCTCAACTATCGGCGTCTCACCGAACCCACCAGCCCCGGCAGTTATCACCGCGATGGCGAGCAGATCGTGCTGCGTACCCGGCCCTTCCGCTTCTGGGACGGGCGTGAGCCGAGCCGGGGCCTGCGAGTGTCCTTCGATGGCCACCGGGTCAGTGCCGTGGAGGCCGTCGACGGCGGCCCCGATCCGGCGTTGGTGCGGCTCGATGCCATGCTCATCGCGAGCATCTACCCGACCCACAACGAGGATCGCATCCTGGTGCGGCGCAAGGATCTGCCCGAGTTGTTGGTGCATACCCTCTACGCGGTCGAGGATCGTAGCTTCGAGCGTCATTTCGGGGTCGACCCGCGTGGTATTGCCCGTGCCGCCTATAGCAACCTGATGGCCGGTAGCGTGGTCGAGGGGGCCAGTACCCTGACCCAGCAGCTGGTGAAGAACTTCTATCTCACCGCCGATCGCACCTTCGAGCGCAAGCTCAAGGAGGCGTTCATGGCGGTGCTGCTGGAGCGTCGCTACACCAAGGGTGAGATCCTCGAGGCCTATGCCAACGAGATCTACCTCGGCCAGGACGGCAGTCGCGCGATCCACGGCTTCGGTCTGGCCAGCCGCTTCTATTTCAACAAGTCGCTGGCCGATCTCAGTGTTGCCGAGACCGCGCTGCTGGTCGGTATGGTGCAAGCGCCCTCGAGTCTGGACCCGCGCCGTCGCCCCGAGGCCGCGCTCAAGCGGCGTAACCTGGTGCTCGACATCATGGTGCGCGATGGCGTGGTCGATGCTGCAACCGCCGTCGCGGCCAAGGCCGAGTCGCTCGGGGTCGTCGATGGTGGTGGTCGTCCGGCTGGGGAGTACCCGGCCTTCATCACCCTGGTGCGGCGTCAGCTGCAGCGCGACTATCGCGATGAGGATCTGCGCTCCGAGGGACTGAATATCTTCACCACCCTCGATCCCCTGGTGCAGACCACCGTCGAGCGCTCGGTGCCGGAGCGCCTCGAGGCGATCGAGACGGCACGGGGTAAGCGCAAGGGCTCGCTGGAGGCCGCGGCGGTGGTCACCTCGGTCGCCCAGGGCGAGGTGCTGGCGCTGGTCGGTGGGCGCGACTCGACCTATGCCGGGTTCAACCGCGCGCTCGACTCGGTGCGCTCGATCGGCTCACTGGTCAAGCCGGCGGTCTATCTCACCGCGCTCACCCATCCCGATCGCTATAGCCTCTCGACCATCATCGAGGACAAGGCGGTCAGCATCCCCGATGGCACCGGGGCGCGCTGGGAACCGAGCAACTACAGCCACCGGGTCTATGGTGAGATCCCGCTCTACGAAGGGCTGGTGCGCTCGCTCAACCTCGCTACCGTCAATCTGGGCATGGATCTTGGGGTCGATGAAGTGGTCGATACCCTGTACCGGCTCGGTGCGCAGCGGCGCATCGCCAAGGTGCCGGCGATGCTGCTCGGTGCGGTCAACCTCTCGCCACTGGAGGTGGCACAGGTCTATCAGTCGATCGCCGCCGGTGGTTATCGCTCTCCGCTGCGGGCGATCCGCGAGGTGGTCGATGCCGAGGGGCGCCCGCTCAATCGCTACCCCCTGGCCGTCGAGGCGGTGATCGATCCGCGCGCGGCCTATCTCACCACCTGGGCGATGCAGCGGGTGGTCGAGCGTGGTACCGCCGGTTGGCTCGGACGCCAGTTGCCCGAGGGGCAGCGTATGGCCGGCAAGACCGGCACCACCAATGGGTTGCGCGATAGCTGGTTCGCCGGTTTCTCGGGCGACAAGGTCGCCGTGGTCTGGGTGGGTCGCGACGACTTCAAGCCGATGGGTTTGACCGGTAGTAGTGGTGCGTTGCGGGTTTGGGGGGACTTCATGCTCAAGCTCGAGAACGAGCCGTTGACCCCGTTGCTGCCTGAAGGGGTGGTGCAGGCCCAGGTCTGCGGTGGTCCGGAGATGCCCTATGTGGCCGATTACGTCCCGGACGCCGAGCGCTGTGGTGGTGATGCGGCAGGCCAGGCGCAGGAGGGCGAGGCCGTGGTCGAGGGTGAGGGGCAGCCGCCCGCGCAGTCGCCCCAGCGCCAACAGCCCGCCAGGGAACAGAATCTCTTCATGAGTGATTTCTACAATTGACGATGCGTGTCTTCATCATTCTGATCGCCGCACTGGTGCTCGGTGCCTGTGCCAGCCAACCTCGTCAGGGCGACCCCGCGCCCGTAGTCCGGGTGACGCCGCGCCCCGAGCCGGCGCCGGTCGCACAAGCGGCCGAGCCGCGCACCGAGCAGTCGGTCGCCGCCGAGCCCGAGGCCCAGGTCTATGCCTATCGCGATCCGGCGCAGCTGCCACCGCCCGAGACACCGGTCGCCCCGCCAGCCTCGGCTGGTCCAGGGGCGCCGGCGCTGGTCTCCGAGGCGCCGACGGTTACGCCATTGCCATCGCCGGCACCGGCCGAGTCGCGCCCGAGTGCACCCGCGCCGGGTATCGCGCCCGCGCCGCAGGGACCGCGCACCGCGGCCGTGATCACGCCCCAGCAGCCGGTGGTGCAACCGGCGCCGGCGCCGACCCCGGCACCGGCGGTGACCGAGCCCGATCTGCCCACCGCCGCCGCAGCGCTGGCTCGTCAGGCCGAGCGCCAGCGTCAGTCCGGTGACTATGCCGGCGCTGCCGCCTCGCTCGAGCGTTCGCTGCGCATCGCCCCGCAGCAGGCCTATCTGTGGAATCGGTTGGCGCGGGTTCGGCTCGAACAGGGCCAGACCGGACAGGCCGGCAATCTCGCCTCGCGCTCCAACAACCTCGCCGGTGGCGATGTCGCCATCCGTCGCGACAACTGGCTGATCATCGCCGATGTCCGGCGGCGCGCTGGTGATGTCGCCGGGGCGAGCGAGGCCGAGCGTCGCGCCAGCGGCGGTTGAGCGCGACGGGCACGGCGACGGCCAGGGTGGATGGTATGGAGCTTGCGCGGGTCTTCGGTGACGGCGGGCCGTTGAGCGCCCGTGTGCCGGGGTTCCGGCCGCGTCGGCCGCAGTGCGAGATGGCCGAACGGGTCGGCGAGGTGATCGGTGCCGGCGGGGTCTTGGTGTGCGAGGCCGGCACCGGCACCGGCAAGACCTTCGCCTACCTGGTCCCGGCGATCCTCTCCGGGCGCAAGGTGCTGATCTCCACCGGTACTCGCAACCTCCAGGACCAGCTCTTTCATCGCGACCTGCCGCTGATCCGCGACGCCCTCGGCCTGCCGCTGCGCGCCGCGCTGCTCAAGGGGCGGGCGAACTATCTCTGTGCCCACCGCTTGGGGCTCGCGCTCGATGAGCCGGGCCGGCACGATCGGGTATTGCGCGCGCACCTCGAACAGGTGCGTGTCTGGTCGGCCAGTACCCGCAGCGGCGACATCGCTGAACTCTCGCTCCCGGATGACAGCCCGGTCTGGCCGCTGGTGACCTCGACCACCGATAACTGCCTCGGTCAGGAGTGTCCGCAGTGGCAGTCCTGTCACCTGCTTGCCGCCCGTCGCGAGGCCCAGGCCGCCGATCTGGTGGTCGTCAACCATCATCTGTTCTGTGCCGATCTGGCGCTCAAGGACGAGGGTTTCGGCGATATCTTGCCCGGTGCCGACTGCTTCATCCTCGACGAGGCCCACCAGCTACCGGATACCGCCTCGAATTTCTTCGGCATGACCCTGAGTAGCCGCCAGTTGCTGGATCTGCTGCGCGACACCGAGCTGGAGTACCAGCGCGAGGCCGGCGACGTCCCCGAGCTGCTCGAGCACTGCGCCCGGGTGCGTCGTGTATTGCAGGACCTGCGTCTGGCGCTCGGGGGCGAACGGCGTGGCCCTTGGGAGGCGCTCAAGGAAGAGCCGGCGGTGATGCGCGTCCTTGATACCCTGGAGCAGCGTTTGGCCTCGTTCGCTACGGCGCTCGGCGCGCTCGGCGGCCGGGGCAAGGGGCTCGATGCCTGCGCCGAGCGCGCCAATGAGCTGTTGGCGCGACTGCAGACGCTGGTCGGCGACCCGGATGAACGGGTGGTGCGTTGGTTCGAGGTGCAGGGGCGGGGGTTTCGGCTGCATCAGACCCCGCTCGAGGTCTCGACGGTGTTCCGCGCCCAGTTGGGGCGCCCCGGCACCGCCTGGGTGCTGACCTCGGCGACCCTGGCGGTGGGGGATGACTTCGGCCACTTCACCCGCCGGCTCGGGCTCGATGAGGTCCAGACCGCGCGCTGGGAGAGCCCTTTCGACTATGCCTCCCAAGCGCTCTGGTTCGTCCCCCGTGGCTTATCCAGGCCCTCCGAGCCGGATTACAACCAGCAGGTGTTGGCGCTCGCGCGCGAGGTGGTCGGCTACAGCCGGGGGCGCGCCTTCCTGCTGTTCACCAGTCACCGGGCGTTGCGCGAGGTCGCCGCCGGGTTGGTCGGCCAGATCGACTACCCGTTGCTGGTCCAGGGACAGGCGCCGCGCGGCGAGCTGCTCGAACGCTTTCGCGAGCTGGGCAATGCGGTGTTGCTCGGGACCTCGAGTTTCTGGGAAGGGGTGGACGTGCGCGGCGAGGCGCTCTCCTGCGTGCTCATCGATCGACTGCCCTTCGCCTCGCCGGGTGATCCGGTGCTCGCCGCGCGCATCGAGGCGTTGCGTCAACGTGGTGGCAACCCCTTCCGCGACTATCAGCTGCCACAGGCGGTGATCGCACTCAAGCAGGGGGCGGGGCGGCTGATCCGGGGCAGCGAGGATCGCGGGGTGCTGGTGGTGTGCGACCCACGGCTGCTCTCGCGCTCCTATGGCTACGCCTTCCTCGACAGCCTGCCGCGTACCGCGCGTACCCGCGACATCGCCGATGTGCGCGACTTCTTCGCCGCTGCCGATTGATGCCCGGCGCGTCCGGGTGATCTCCACGATCGAGGAGGATGCATGGCTCGTCTGCTGGTCCTGATCGCGCTGCTGGTCCTGCTGTGGTGGGTGTGGCGTTGGTTCGTGCGCACCCCGGCGCCCGAGGTCGCGCGCGCCCTGCGTGGCTGGGTGATGTGGGGGGCGGTTGGCCTGCTGGTGCTGGCAGCGGCCACCGGGCGGCTCAATCCGCTGTTCGCCGCGCTCGGCGCCGCCGTCCCGGTGGTGTTGCGGATCGCCAATCTGGCGCAGCTGCTGCCGTTGTTGCAGCGTTTCCTGGGACGCGGACGCGCTGGTCAGGGGCCGCGGTTGCGTAGCCGTTATCTCGAACTCGAACTCGACGCCCGTGGTGGCGCGCTCGACGGCCAGGTGCTCGACGGCCCCTTCGCCGGGCGGCGCCTGAGCGCGCTCGATCGCGAGGCGCTGGCGCGGCTGCTCGAGTTCTATCGCGCGTCCGACGCGGAATCGGCGCGGCTGCTCGGGACCTATCTCTCCCGTGCTCGCGGTTGGCGCGAGGCGAGCGACGGCAGTGGTGGCGGTGGTTCGGGGCGACCGAGCCCGAGCGAGGCGCGTGCCATCCTCGGGCTCGGCGAGGACGCGGGGCCGGACGAGATCCGTGCCGCCCACCGCCGGCTGATGCAACGCCTGCACCCCGACCGCGGTGGCTCCGATTACCTGGCCGCGCGTATCAACGCTGCCAAGCAGGTACTGCTCGAGGAGTAGCGGCCAGCGACCGGAAGACTAACCGCCAAGCCGCAAAGAACGCAAAGGGGGGTCAAGTTGTCACCAACCGGCCGCCGGTGGTCGCCTGTCTTCAAGCGCTGGGCCAAGGACGTGTGCACCGGTTGATGACGGCAAACCGTGCTGTTGTCGAGGTTGCACAGCCACTGGCGACTGGAGGCTGATCGCTGGAGGCTCTGCTTTTCTTTGCGCCCTTCGCGCCTTGGCGGTTCAGTCTTCCGGTCGCTGGTCGCTGGTCGCTGGAGGCTGGAGGCTGGAGGCTGGAGGCCCAATCTTTCGTTTCCAAAGCCCCCTGATTTTGCGTACAATGATCGATTCTCCGAATCCTCGGAGATACTCCTTGCCTCACCGTCTCGGCGCCGAGTCTGCGCGGCGGGAGGCTGTCCAATCCGTAAGGAGCCAAGATGCGACACTACGAAGTGGTTTTCCTGGTGCACCCGAGCCAGAGCGAGCAGGTGCCCGGCATGGTCGAGCGTTACAAGACCAATCTCGAGAAGCGCGGTGGTCAGATCCACCGTCTCGAGGACTGGGGGCGTCGTCCGCTGGCCTACCCGATCAACAAGGTGCACAAGGCACACTATGTGCTGATGAACGTTGAGTGCGATCAGGCCACGATCGACGAACTCGAGAGCGCCTTCCGTTTCAACGACGCAGTGCTGCGCAACATGATCATCCGTCGCGATGACGCCGTCACCGAACCCTCGCCGCTGGCCAAGACCGAGGGCGATGACGAGGGCGCTTCCAACAAGCGCGACGACTGATCACTAGGCACTGGAGAACATCATGTCCCGATTCTTTCGACGCAAGCGTTACTGCCGGTTCACCGCTGAAGGCATCACCGAGATCGACTACAAGGATCTCAACATGCTGAAGGCCTATGTCAGCGAGTCCGGCAAGATCGTGCCCAGCCGTATCACCGGCACCTCGGCCAAGTACCAGCGCCAGCTCGCCCAGGCGGTCAAGCGTGCGCGTTACCTGGCCCTGCTGCCCTACACCGACGGTCATTGATCCGATGCGCTGTGGCACCGCGCGACTGAGGTCGGCGGTGGCGCAGACGCAGGTCTGATGCGATGAAGTCACTGGCGAGTTTCATCATGCGCGGCCCTTCGCAGGCCGCGCTGGTGGCCGCCACCTCGGCGCTGCTCTCGGTGATGATCCCGTTGTTCGGGGTCGTCGCCGCAGCGGCCGTGGGGCTGGTGACCTTGCGCAACGGCGCGCGTAGCGGTGCCCTGGTGGCACTGATCGCGACCCTTGGCGCGGGACTCTTCTATGGTCTCGTGTTCGGGGCCCCGCTGCTGGTGCTGGGGGTGCTGCTGCTGTTCTGGGTGCCGATCTGGGGGTTGGCGCTGGTGCTGCGTTACAGCCGTTCGCTGGCGCTCACGGTCGAGGCCGCGAGCCTGCTGGTGATGCTGGGGCTGGTGCTGGTCTATGCCGTCATCGGCGATCCCGCTGCCTTCTGGACGCGGTTGCTCGAGCTGATGCGCGAGGCGGCGCTGGCGGCACAACCCGATGGCGCGATGGCGAACGCGGCGCTGTTCGGTGAGCTGGCGCGCTGGATGACCGGGGCCTTCGCCATGGCCCTGACCTTCCAGGTCGTGCTCGCCTTGTTCCTGGCCCGCTGGTGGCAGGCGCAGCTCTACAACCCGGGCGGTTTCGGCGAGGGCTTCAGGGCCTATCGGTTGCACCGTCCCTTCGCGCTGTTGGCCTTGCTGGTGATCGCCGGCTGGTCACTGTTGCGTGGTCCAGGGTTGCTCGCCGATCTCGCGCTGGTCGCCGGCGTGGGGTTGTTGCTGCAGGGGCTGGCGGTCGTCCATCAGCTGCGCGCCCAGCGTGGTCGCGGCGCGGGCTGGCTGGTACTGCTCTATGTGCTGCTGGTGCTGTTACCCCAGCTGGCGGTGGTGATCGCCTGTCTCGGCCTGCTCGACGTCTGGGTCGATATCCGTGCCCGGGCGGCGCGCTTGCCCCCGACCCAGCGTTGAGATCGACCTGGATCGCATGCAGACGACGAACGATTTAAGAGGAAATATCACGTGGAACTCATCCTGCTGAAGAACGTTGGTGGTCTTGGCTCGCTCGGAGACAAGGTCAATGTGCGTCCGGGCTACGGTCGTAACTATCTGGTGCCGCGCGGCTTTGCGGTGGTCGCGACCGCCGAGAATCTGGAGGCCTTCGAGGAGCGTCGCGCCGAGCTCGAGCGTCTTGCCGCCGAGCAGCTCGCCGCTGCCGAGGCGCGCAAGGCCGAACTCGAGGAGATGCGCGTGACCGTCGCTCGCAAGGCTGGTGACGAGGGTCGTCTGTTCGGCTCGGTCGGTACCGCCGACATCGCCGAGGCGGTCACTGCCGCCGGTATCGCGCTCGACAAGTCCGAGGTGCGTCTGCCTAACGGCGCCTTCCGCGCCACCGGTGAGTACGAGGTCGCGGTGCACCTGCACGCCGATGTCGATACCACCATCATGGTCGACGTCGTCCCGGAAGACTGAGTCCGCCGCTCGCCCCGCCCTCACCGGGGCCTGTGCGTGGATACAGGGGCGCTTTGCGCCCCTGTGTTGTCTCTGCGCCGCTGCGCTGTCGTTTCCTGCTCGTGCCCCTTGCACTCGACGTCCGAGCATCGCGGACCACGCTTGCCAACGTCGGGTACGTGACACCACAATCAGGGCGTCCGAACCCCGCTCGAACGGCACGCCAGCGGACCCTGACCGACCACCCCGAGCGTCGCCGAGCCGGTCATCCTTTCCACCGGGGGCCTCATGTTCGACCCTGATACCGCAGAGCTTGCCGCGCTCGCCGCCGAGGGCGGCATGGATCGGGTGCGGGTGCCGCCGCACAACCTCCACGCCGAGCAGTCGCTGCTCGGTGGTCTGATGCTCGACAACACCGCCTGGGATCGCGTCGCCGACGTTGTCTCGGCGCGTGATCTGTATCGGCGCGAGCACCGGCTGATCTTCCAGTCGGTCGAGCGACTCGCCGAGTCCGACCAGCCCTTCGACGTCGTCACCCTCGCCGAGACCTTGGAGCGCTCCGAGCAACTCGATGCCGCCGGCGGGATGTCCTATCTCACCACCCTGGTCAACGAGACCCCGAGCGCGGCCAACATCAAGGCCTATGCGCAGATCGTGCGCGACACCTCGGTGCTGCGCCAGATGATCGCCGCCGGCACCGCGATCGCCGACAGCGGTTACGACAGCCAGGGCCGTCCGGTCACCGAGCTGCTCGACGACGCCGAGCGTCAGGTCTTCGAGATCGCCGAGCAGCAGTCGCGCGGCGGTGGCGGTTTCCAGCCGATCAAGTCGCTGCTCAACCTCGCCGTCGAGCGCATCGATGCCCTCTATCAGCGAGATGAGCCGATCACTGGTCTGGCCACCGGTTTCACCGACTTCGATGAGATGACCTCGGGGCTGCAGCCCTCGGACCTGGTAATCGTCGCCGGGCGTCCGTCGATGGGTAAGACCACCTTCGCGATGAACATGGCCGAGCACGTCGCCATCCAGTCGAAGCGCCCGGTGGCGGTGTTCAGCATGGAGATGCCGGGCGACTCGCTGGCGATGCGCATGATGTCCTCGCTCGGGCGCATCGATCAGCACCGGGTGCGCACCGGCAAGCTCGAGGACGACGAGTGGCCGCGGTTGACCTCGGCGGTCAACATCCTTGCCTCGGCGAAGATGTTCATCGACGACACCCCGGCGCTGTCGCCGACCGAGGTGCGCGCGCGCGCGCGTCGGCTCAAGCGCGAACAGGACGACCTGGCGCTGATCGTGATCGACTATCTGCAGCTGATGCAGGCGCCCGGGGTGGGTGAGAACCGTGCCACCGAGATCTCGGCGATCTCGCGCTCGCTCAAGGCCCTGGCCAAGGAACTCAATGTCCCGGTGATCGCGCTCTCGCAGCTCAACCGCAGCCTCGAGCAGCGCCCCAACAAGCGCCCGGTGATGTCCGACCTGCGTGAGTCGGGTGCCATCGAGCAAGACGCCGACCTCATCGTGTTCATCTATCGCGACGAGGTCTATCACGAGGACACCCCCGACAAGGGTATCGCCGAGATCATCATCGGTAAGCAGCGTAACGGCCCGATCGGCACCACCCGGCTGACCTTCCTCGGCAAGTACACCAAGTTCGAGAACTATATCGGCAGCTACTACGGCGAGGGCGACGACGGCTGACCCCTGGAGACTGAACGCGGATGGCGACCACCCCGAAGAAGCCAAAGACCAGCTATGTATGCAGCGAGTGCGGCGCGAGCCAGCCCAAGTGGGCCGGGCAGTGTCCGGACTGCGGTGCCTGGAACAGCCTCAACGAGCAGCTCGTGCCGGCGCGTCCGGCGGCGGCACGGGGTGGCGGCTATGCCGGGCTCGCCGGCGGCGCCGTGATCGAGACCCTGGCCGAGGTCGCCCCGGAGGAGCGCGCCCGCACCGCTTGTGGTATCGGTGAACTCGACCGGGTGCTCGGCGGTGGGCTGGTCAGCGGTTCGGTGATCCTGCTCGGAGGTGATCCCGGCATCGGCAAGTCGACCCTGCTGCTGCAGGCCTGCGCGGCGCTCGCCAGTAGCCGCCGGGTGCTCTATGTCAGCGGCGAGGAGTCGCCGCAACAGATCAGTCTGCGCGCGCGCCGGCTCGGGCTCGCCGGCGAGGACATCCGCCTGCTGCCCGAGACCTGTGTCGAACGCATCCTCTATCACGCCGCCGCCGAGCAGCCGCGGGTGATGGTGGTCGACTCGATCCAGACCCTGTTCACCGAGCAGCTGCAGTCGGCGCCGGGCTCGGTGTCGCAGGTGCGCGAGTCGGCCGCGCAGCTGGTGCGCTTCGCCAAGCAGCGCGACACCGTGGTCTTCCTCGTCGGTCATGTCACCAAGGAGGGCGCACTCGCCGGTCCCCGGGTGCTCGAACACATGGTCGACACCGTGCTCTATTTCGAGGGCGAGTCGGGCGGCGCCTTCCGTCTGGTGCGCTCGATCAAGAACCGCTTCGGCGCGGTCAACGAACTCGGCGTCTTCCTGATGGGCGACCAGGGGCTGCGCGAGGTCAAGAACCCCTCGGCGATCTTCCTCTCGCGTCACGACGAGCCGACCCCCGGCAGCTTGGTGATGGTCACCCGCGAGGGCACCCGGCCGTTGCTGGTCGAGGTCCAGGCGCTGGTCGACGAGAGCTCGCTGGCCAACCCGCGCCGGGTGGCGCTGGGGCTCGATCAGAACCGCCTGTCGATGCTGCTGGCGGTGCTGCATCGTCACGGCGGCATCGGCATGTTCAATCAGGACGTCTTCGTCAACGTCGTCGGCGGGGTGCGGATCGGCGAGACCGCTGCCGACCTGCCGGTGCTGATGGCGGTGCTGTCGAGCTATCGTGATCGCCCGCTGCCGCTGGAGCTGGCGGTGTTCGGCGAGGTCGGGCTCTCGGGCGAGGTGCGCCCGGTGCCCAACGGTCCCGATCGGTTGCGTGAGGCGGCCAAGCATGGGCTTCGCCGGGTCATCGCCCCGGCGGGCAATGTCCCCAAGGGGGGTGTCGAGGGCCTGGAGATCGTCGCCGTGCGCACCCTCGGCGAGGCGCTCGACGCGCTCTGATCAGGGCGCGTCGCGATGGATCGGTCGGGCGTCGAGACGGCGCTCGATGTGCTCGGCGATGCGTCGGTAGCGCGGGTCCTCGGTGTCGCCGAAACGGGCGGCGAACTCGGTCTTGTTCATCCCCTCCGGCAGCCCCGCGATGCGCGGCATGAAATCGTCCTCGACCAGCCCGGCGCGGGCCCGCTCGCGCACCCAGCGTGCTTGCGCCGGAGTGGCGGTGGCGAGCCCGGCGAAGCGGATCCCGGCGCGATTGGCGGCGAGGTCGATGAAGCTGAAGCCGCTGCCGCCGTCGCTGTCGCTGTGCTCCTTGTACCAGCCGACCAGGGTCGAGAGCAGGTCGCCGCCCTCGAGCGCGAGTGCCGCCGAGGCGGTGAAGTGCTGGGCGAGGTCCTCACGCTTGCGCAGGGTCACGGTGCGCTGTGGCAGCCGCGCGCCCTCGGGGTCGTGGAGCTGCTGGCCGTTGACATAGAGCGCGAGCAACAACAGCGCGGCGCGGTTGTCGGCGAGCGGGGCCTGGCTCGGTGCGCCGAGGAGGGTGGAGAGCAGGCCGGCAAGGTCGGTGGCCGCACCAGGCTGGGCGAGGTGGGCGCCGAGTCGACGTTGGGCAGTGAGCATGGCGGCGCGGTCGGTCTCGGCGATCAGTCCGCTGGCCAGGCGCTCGAGCCCGTCGGTCTGCCAGGTATAGATCAGGCTGATGCGCTCTGGACCGAGCCGGGTGCGCTGCACCATCTGGCTCTGTCCGAGGGCGGCGAGGGTGCGCTCGGCCAACCCCTCGACGAGTGCGGTGGGCAGCGGTACCCCGGCGATGCGGGCGCGAGCGACCTCGGGCAGCGCCCCGTCGGTCTCGACCAGGCCGAGTTCGAGATTGAGATAGCGCTCCGGGCCGCCCCAGGGTAGGGCGATCGAGCCCTGCAGGTCGAGCCGTCCGTCGCCGAGTCGTACCGCAGCGCGGCCCTCGGCGCCGACCCGGGCGATCAGGTGATTGGCCACCCGCTCGGCCTCCGCGGCGCTGAGTGCGACCCTGGTCGGCATGCCGGCGAGTCGATCGCGCGGGCGGTTACGGTGCAGCCAGTCCTCGGCCCAGGCGTGATCGGCGGTGCTGAGCGGTGCGCGCTCCGGGACCACGGCCTGGCCGTCGAGCGCGACCTTGAGTGCCAGTCCGGCGAGACCGAGTACGATCAACAGGACCAGCCAGCCGAGTCCCTTGACGATGAGATGCATGATGCGGATTCCTGTGCGGCGCATGGCCGGCAGGGTAGCGGCTGTGCGGCGTGGGGCCAAGCCCGTTGCTTGCACGAGCCGCCCGGCACGGTCATGCTCGAACCCTGTCGTTCGTCCTGTCGGGGCGATTGCCGCCACCACGATGAGGAGGTGAGGATGTGTCCGATCCGTGCGTTCGAGGGGCGTCGTCCGGAGATCGACCCGGGCGCTTGGGTCGATCCCAGCGCGGTGTTGATCGGTGCGGTACGACTCGCCGCCACGGCCTCGGTGTGGCCGGGGTGCGTGGTGCGTGGCGATGTCGAGCGCATCGAGATCGGCGCCGCCAGCAACATCCAGGACGGCTGCGTGCTGCACGTCTCGCACGACGGGCCCTTCCGCCCGGGCGGTGCGCCGCTGCTGATCGGTGAGCGGGTCACCGTCGGTCATCAGGCGTTGCTCCACGGTTGCGAGATCCGCGAGTGCTGTCTGATCGGCAGCGGTGCACGGGTGCTCGACGGCGCCCTGATCCACCCCTACACCCTGCTCGGCGCCGGCGCCCTGGTCACCCCGGGGCAGGAACTCGCCGGCGGTCAGCTGTGGCTGGGCGCGCCGGCGCGTCCGGTGCGTCTGCTGAGCGAGCGCGAGCGGGCGCAGATCGATTACTCGGCCGAGCACTATGTCGCGCTCGCCGCACGCCATCGCGCCGCCTTGATCGAGGTCGACGAATGAGCCGGCGCACACGACGTCCGGCGGCGTTGCGCGATGCGAGTACGCAGGCGGCCCTGGTCGATGCCTTCCGCGGTGGTGATCTGTCACGCGCCGCAACCCTGGCGCGACGCCTCACTGCGACCCGTCCGGGCGCGGCCTTCGGCTGGAAGGCGCTCGGCTCGGTGTTGCTCGCCGAGGGGCGTCCGCGCGCGGCGGTGGCTGCGCTGGAGCGGGCGCTGGCGCTTTCTGGGGACGATCCCGAGTGTCGCAATACCCTGGGCCGCGCGCTGCTCGACCTGGGCGAGCCCGGGCGCGCCCTCGAGGTGCTCGAGCGCGCTCGGGCGCTGCGCCCGGCAGACCCCATGGTGCTCGGTAATCTCGGCGCCGCGCTGCAGGCGCTGGGCCGGACCGAGGCGGCGCTCGTGCCACTGGGTCGGGCCGTGGCGCTGGCACCCGATTCGGCGGCGGCGCTCAACAACCAGGCCGGTGCGTTGCTCGCGCTCGGTCGCACCGCTGTCGCGCGCCCCTTGCTGGAACGGGCGCTAGCGCTCGATCCCGAGCTGGTGCAAGCGCGCGCCAACTGGGTGCGCAGTGTCGAGACGCTGCGTCCCGACGCGTCGTCCCCGGCGTTGCGCGGCCTGTTGGTACGGGCGCTGGATGAGTGTTGGTGCATGCCGCAGCGGCTGCTTGTACCCAGTTGTGCGCTGCTGCACGCCGAGCCGGTCATCGCCGCGGCGCTCGCGCGTGTCGCCGCGCACTGGCCGGGGGCGCCGACCCTGGCAGCGCTCGGCGGTGCTCCGGTGGTTGCGGCCCTGCTCGCCGACGCATTGATGATGGCGCTGCTGCCACGGGTGATCCTTGGCGATGTCGGGCTCGAGCGGTTGCTGACCCTGCTGCGCCGGGCGTTGCTCATCGAGGTCGAGCAGGGACGACTCGACGCCGCCGGGCTGGCGCTGTTGGTGGCGATCGCGCAGCAGTGCGAGCTTGCCGAGTTCGTCCACGACCAGACCGATGACGAGGCCGCGCGGGTCGCGGCGCTGCGCGCGGAGCTGGCCGAGGCGCTACGCTGGCGCGCGCCCGTCGTCGCCGAGCGGGTGGCGGCGGTGGCCGCCTATCTGCCGCTCGGCTCCATCCCCTTTGCCGAACGGTTGCTCGAGCGGGAGTGGCCGGAGGAGTTGCGTCCCCTGCTCGAGCGCCAGCTCGTCGAGCCCCTGGCCGAGCGGCGCCAGCTCGAACACATCGAGCGCTGGGCGCTGACCGAGGACGTGGTGAGCCGGCGGGTACGCGCACAGTACGAGCGCAATCCCTATCCGCGCTGGCGGGTGAGCGAGCCGGTGCTGACGCCGGCGCCCGACCTGCCGGCGCTGCTGCGCCAGCGCCTGCCCGGTGTCGAGCTGGAGGGCGTGGTCTGTCCCGAGCGTCCCGAGGTGCTGGTCGCCGGCTGCGGTACCGGCGAGCACGCGATCGCCACGGCACGCCGGTTGCGCGAGGCGCGGGTAGTGGCGGTCGATCTGTCGCTACGCAGCCTCTGCCATGCCCGCGCGCGCAGCGAGGCCCTTGGTGTCGCGGTGCGGTATGCGCAGGCCGATCTGCTGGCACTCCCGAGGCTCGGACGGCGCTTCGATCTGATCGAGGCGGTGGGGGTACTGCACCATCTCGATGATCCGGTTGCCGGCGCGCGGGCGCTCGTCGAGTGCTTGCGACCCGGTGGGGTGCTGTTGCTCGGGCTCTATAGTCAGCGCGCGCGCGAGGCGGTACGGCGGGCGCGGGTGCGGTTCGGTGATGCCGAGGCCGGTGACGGGCCGGCGCGCATCCGCTGGGCCCGTCAGCGTGTGATCGATGCCGCTGGCAGCGATGAGGTGCTGCGTCCGTTGCTCGATTCGCCGGATTTCCACTCGATGAGCGGGTGTCGCGACCTGCTGTTCCACGTCCAGGAGCATTGCTTCACGCCCGCCGGGTTGGTTGATCTGCTCGCCGCCGCCGGGTTGGAGCTGCTCGGCGTCGAGCTTGATCCTGCCCGGCGCGCGCGCTATCGCGCCCGTTTTCCAGAGGATCCGGTGGTGGCCGATCTGACGCGGCTCGATGCCTTCGAGCGGGCCGATCCGCTGATGTTCGCCGGGATGTATCGTCTCTGGGTGCGTGTGGGCGGTTGACTCAGCTCTCGCGCGGCTTGGGCGGTTGGGGTTCGGGCCGGCGGGTGAGGCGGTGCTCGAGTTGCTCGATGGCGAGCGGCGGCGCATAAAGTTCGCCCTGCGCGTGCGGGCAGCCGATGGTGAGCAGCATGTCTCGCTGTTCCTCGGTGCGTACGCCATCGGCGAGTAGCCCGATCTCGAACGATTGGGCCAGGGCGACGACCGCGTGCACCACGTCGAGATCCTCTTGGGCGCCGGGCAGATTCTCGATGAAACCTCGATGGATCTTCAGGGTGCCAACCGGCAGGCGGCGCAATAGCGAGGGCGCGATCCAACCGGCCCCGACGTCGCGTAGGGTCAGGTGCACGCCGAGCTGGTGCAGGGTGTTGAACAGGTCGACGACCTGCTCGCTGTGCTTGAGCAACAGCCCCTCGCTGAATTCGAGTTCGAGTTGTTCGCCGACGAGTCCGTGGCTGTCGAGTGCGCGGGCGATGGTGCGGGCCAGATCGAGGCGTAACAGCAGCGCCTCGGAGACGTTCAGCGCCAGGCGTCCGACCGGTAGGCCGCGATCGTGCCAGTGGCGGAACTGCTCACAGGCCCGGTTGAGTGTCCAGTGCCCGAGTTCGACCAAGAAGCCGCCGTCATCGGTCAGGGGCAGGAAGCGTTCCGGGGCGACCAGACCGAGCTGGGGTTGGTTCCAGCGCACCATCGCCTCGATGCCGAACCACTGTCCGGTCTCGATGTCGACGCGCGGTTGGTAGTGGAGTTGGAACTCGCCGCGTTCGAGGCCGGCGCGAAGCTGGCCGATGATGCGTTGGCGCTCCGCCTCGGCGGCATCGCTCTGGATTGCGAGACAGCGGTAGGCGTTGCGCCCCGCCTGCTTGATGCTGCGTAACGCCGACTCAGCCTTGGCCAGCAGCAGGTCGCGGTCGCGCCCGCTGCTGGGGTCGAAGGCGATGCCGATGCTGGCGGTGACGAAGACCTCGTGCTCGCGGATGTTGAAGGGGCTGGCGAGGGTGCGCTGTAGGCGCTGGGCGATCGACTCCGCCTCCGGGACCCCGGGGATCTCCTCGAAGATCAGACCGAACTGGTTGGCGCTGAGACGGGCGAGGGTGTCGGCCGGGCGGATCTCACTACGCAGTCGCAGCGCGACCGAGCGCAGCAGCTCGTCGCCGATCTGCGGTCCGAGATGGGTATTGATATTGGCAAAGTGGTCGAGGTCGATCAGGAACAGCGCCAGGGGGGTCTGTTTGCGTTGGCGCAGCTCGATGGCATGCTCCAGCCGGGAGTGGAACAGTAGCCGGTTGGGTAGCTTGGTGAGCTGGTCGTAGTGGGCCAGATACTCGGCACGACGTGGGGTGTCGAGGGTAGCGCTGTGCTCGGCGAAGACGCCGACATAGTTGAGCAGGTTGCCGCGGGCGTCGACGATGCGGTGGATGGCCAGTCGCTGTAGATAGATCTCGCCGTCCTTGCGGCGGTTCCAGATCTCGCCGATCCAGGAGCCGTGCTTGAGCAGGTGGCGCCACATGCCGACGAAGAAGCTGCGCGGGTGCCAGTGCGAGTTGAGCAGGTTGGGGTTGCGGCCGACGACCTCGGACTCGGTGTAGCCGGTGATACGGCTGAAGGCGGCGTTGACGGCGACGATGCAGCCCTCGGGGTCGGTGATCAGCACCCCCTCGGAGGTGGCGGCGTAGACCGCCGCCGATTGCAGCAGACGGCGCTCGGCCTCGCGTACCAGGGTGACGTCGCGGACGTTGATCACCGCGCCGACGAGACGCCCGTCGTCGTCGTGATGCGGGGTGACGCGGATCTCGAGGTCGCGCGGTTCGCCCTCGGGACCGGGGCGCCGCAGGTCCTCGATGTATTCATGACGGTCCTCGAAGCAGCACTGCAGCGCCCGCTGCAGGAGGACGCTGAGGTCGGCGTCGATGATCACTTGCACCAGCGGCTGGTCGATGACCGCGTTGTAGTCGCGCTCGATGGCGTTGAGAAAGGCGCGGTTGGCGGCGCGAACGCGCTGTTCGGTATCGACGAAGGCGAGGCGTTCGGAGGCGGCCGAGACGATCTCGCCATAGTGCGCCAGCGCCTGCTCGGCGCGGTAGCGCTCGGTGATGTCCATCACCACCCCGCAGACCTGGGGGGCCTGTGCGCTGGCGCATGGGTCGATGTGTCCGGTGCCCTCGATCCAACACTCGTTGCCATCGGGGCGCTGCACCCGAAATCTGACCTGGATCGGGGCGTGCGATTCGGCCGCCTGTTCGAGTGCCTGCTCGACCCGCGGGCGGTCGTCGGGGTGGATACGTCTGAGCGTGTCCTCGAGCATCAGCGTCTCGGTCGGGGCCAACCCCCAGATGTCGTACCAGGTGCGGGTGACCTGGACCTGTCCGGTCGCGACCTCGAGCTGCCAGTTAGCGACCCGGGCGAAGGCCTGGGCCTCTTCGACGGGGTGGTGCGAGGGCACGGTCGAGGTCTCGGTGACCATCACCAACCAGCGCGATTGCTGGTCCTGACAGGGCGAGAGGGTCAGGGCCGCGTCGAGTGGGCCGCTGGCCGTGATCAGTGCGGCGCGGAGGTGGCGTGGTGGGGCGTCGGGATCGAGTTCGGCGAGCCGGGCATGGCTGGTTGGGGCGAGTAGCTCGCCGAAGGCCGTGCCGGGGAGTGACTGGGGTGTCCGGCCGAGCAGGTCGAGCAACGGGCGATTGACTTCGATGATGCGCAGGCCCTGGTCCAACAGGAGCGCCCCCATCGGGATGGCTGAGAGCAGAGACATGGGATTCGATGTGCCGCCAAGGGGTCGGGTACGTGGGAGCAGGCAGGGCTACGCGGGCGTCCTGCTGCGTAAGTTTACGTTTCCGTAAAGATGTCATTCCCAGTCATTATAAGAGTTCGGGTCCGGATTCGTGTACATCCGTGCCGGTTTTCGCCAACGGGTTTTGGGTTCCGCCCCTCGGGTCTGCCCTCGTGTGTGGTGGTCTGTGGCCTCACCAACACTGCTCGACACTACCGCCCGTGGCGTCCTTGGCCCCGGTCTGGTTGATGCTGAGGTCGCCGCAGCGGTCTTTGTGCTGTCCGCCGCTGGTCGTCGGTGTTGCGGTCAGGGAGAAGGTGTCTCGGGTGGTGGTCAGGGCGATGGTGTAGTACCGGACGTTGCCATCCTGGGGGGCGTGCTCGAGGCTCGTCGGGAACAGGTCGGCAACCGCGCTGCCCGCCTTGTTCCGATCATAGCGATAGTTCTCGGTATAGAAGCGCTGCATCCACTGGGTACCTTCGAGTAGCACGGCACGCGCATCGGCGCGCCGTGACTTGCGGACGCTGTCCTGATAGGAGGGGTAGGCGATCGCGGCGAGGATGCCGACGATCGCCACCGCGATCAGCAGCTCGATCAGGGAGAAGCCGCTGGAGTCGGGTCTTCTGGTGCGCATCGTCGATGCCTCGGTTATCTGAGTTGACGCCAGGACTGGCGACCGCTGAACAGGTCGCCCTTCTCGCGGATCACGGCGAGGTCGCCGGTCGAACCGCCGGCGTGCTTGTACTCGATCTCGCCGGCGGAGATCACCGACGGGGTGTCGGTGATGCCGACCTCGGACCCTCGCCCGGAGACGGCGACGGTGGCCTCGGTGATCGCAAAGGCATTGCTGGCGGCGACCTCGTCGTGTTGATCGAAGTGTTCATCGCCGTTGACGTCGAATACCGATTCGTCGAGTCGGCCGCCGGTCAGCAGATCGAGTTCCATGAGCCAGCTGGTCCCGCCGGCGTCGCAGGGTCGGTCGGAGGGCACCAGGGTCGTGAAGATGGCGCGGCCGTGGCGCAGTAGCAGGCCGCTGACCACGCGTTCGCCCAGGGCGGTGTTGGTGGGGGGGAGCAGGTCCAGGCGCCAGCCCTGGTCCGGATTGTTGCTGGTCCAGTCCGGTTCGTTGTTGGAGACCACGCGCCAGGTGAGACCGTTGCGGGCGGGCTCGGCGAGGATGCGCTGTTCGAGCAGGTCGTCGCGATCGAGATCGGAGGGGCCGTGATCCCAGATCCCGTAAAGGCTCTGGACATCGAGGGTGGCGTTGTCGCCGACCTCGTGATACTGGCCGGTGCCGAACAGGATCATGAGCCCCCCGTTGGGGTGTTCTGCGATCTCGGGCGGGCTGGTGATGGGCTGCGGGGTCCCCGAGGGGCCGGTGGCCCGAAACAGGGGCTTGCCCTGCTTGAAGGCGACCGCCCAGCCCTTGGCGTTGCTGGCCGAGAGGTCGAACTTCCACAGGTTGCCTTGTTGATCACCGGCATAGGCGGTGGTGATGAGGCGGGTTTCATCGGCGAGCAGGACGGGGCCGGCGAGCCCGTTGGGGTTGGTGCTGTCGCCGACCCCGGTATCGATGTTGGCGAGCAGGGTGCCGTCGGCGATATCGATCACCAACAATTGGGCACGCTCGCCGTCACTCTCGTAACCGTTACCGGCAACGATGACCCAGTCGCCGCTGGCCAGACGGCCAATCGTCGGTTGGATGAACTGGTTGATGGGATAGCCGAGTTCGGCGCCGGTGTACTCCCAGAGGATATCGGCCTCGGTGAAGGTGTCGGGGTCGGTGATGTCGAGTGCCAGCAGGGTACGACCCCCGGCGCCGGTCGAGGCCACCAGTACGCGTCTCCAGCTGCCGTCGATGCAGACATCAGCGGCCTGGGGTGAGCCGTCCATCAGGTATCTGTGGGTGTAGCTGGGGTCGGAGAGGGCATTGAGCCTTGGCAGCAGCGACTCCGGGACCACCGCGAAGCGCTCGATCCCGGTCTCGGCCTCGAAGGCGTGCAGCATGCCGTCGTTGGCGCCGACATAGAGCATCTTGGTGCGGGCGTCGGCGGCGATGCGAAAGGGGGTATAGGTGTCGCTGCCGGTCTCGGGGTCGGGATCGCCGCAGGTGACCTGCTCATAACCGAAGTTCATGCGACCGACATAGAGCGGGTTGGAATTGATGATGTCGCCGAGGGGGGTGCTGCGCTCACGAAAAATGTCCTCGCCGCGGACCCAAGCGAGCATGTTCTCGCCGAGTCCGAAAGATACCAGCGTTTCCTGCTGGGTATTGTTCAGGCTGCTCCATTTCAGCGCTACGCGCTCGCCCGCGATCAGGCTGTAGATCGCGCGGCTCGATGGGCCGGGGATCTTGCCGCTCTCGGTGGTGCTCCACAGTGCCTCGTCCTCGAGGATGCCGTCCTGGTCGCTGTCGGTGATGGTGCCGTCCTCGGCGACCTTGTAGGCGAGCAGGCGTCCGGTCCAGTCGGTGGTGTCGAACTTAGCCTGGAAGATCAGGGTGCCGGTGTTGAGTCGGGTCGAGTTGGTGGCAATGGTTGCGGCGGTGGCCGATTCGGCGGCGGCCGCGAAGATGGTCTCCAGCGCCTCGGTGAGGCTGCCGGCGTCGGTGGCGCGATAGGCCTGGTTGGTGCCGCCGCTCTCGGCGATGGTGTCGAGGGTCTCGGGGGCGGCGCCATAGGGTAGGGCGAAGCCGACGACATAGGTCTTGATGCCGATGTCGAGCAAGGCCTCGGCGGCAGCCGCCGCCTCGGCGATGGCGGCGGCCGGATCGCTGAGGTTGGTGCCGTCGGCGGCGGTCGAGGGCAGGCCGTCGCTGACCAGGATGACGAAGTCGCGCCCGCAGGACTCGGGGAGTGGGTAGACACTGGAGGTGTAGCCTTCACTGCTGTTGTTCCAGCGGCCGGCGAAGTAGTCGTGGGCAGTGAGCAGAGTGCCCTCGATCGGGGTCAGGCCGGCGTTGCGGATGCCGCTACTGCTGCAGGGGGATGAGGCATTGGGGATGTTGCAGGCGAGCTTGGCCTTGAGGGTGTCGGCATGAGTGCGATCGAGCTTGTCGATTGGGACATGTAAATAGCCCCGCCCCGGGGAGGTGTTGGCATACCAAGTGCGGCCGACATAGGACCAGGCGAGGCGCTTGCCGAAGCTCGAAATGCCCTGTGCCAGATCGCTATCGGTGGGGTCGAGTACGGAGTCGAAGAATCTGTCGCTGTAGCCGCTTGTCGACAGGGTGTCCGGGTCATCGGCGGCAACACTATGGCCGGTCTTGCTGCGATAGCAGGTATAGCGATTGTTGCCGCCGCTGGGAAGCGTCGGGAAGCCGGCGTCGGCGTTGTAGCAGAAGGCGTTGCCCGTGTTACTGCCGGCATAGAAGGGCAGGGCGACGTTGTAATAGATGAAGTTGCCGGGGTCGGTCGGGTTGGCGATGCGAAAGCGCTTGGTGGTCGAGTCGCGGGGGCCGTCGAAGGCGTCGTCGTAGTTGCCCCAGTAGTAGCTGACGTCGTAGGGCGAGTTGTGCAGGTACCAGGCGCTGGTGCTCGACTGCTGGTAGGCCATTAGCCCCATGTTGACCGCATCGGTGTAGTTGGTGATGAGGTGTCGGATGACCTCGCGCGCGATCTCCGACTTGCTCTGTGGCGAGTCGCTGCCGATGGCCGAACCGTTCGGGGTCTCGTCCATGCTGTTGGAGTTGTCGAGCACCACCAGGATGTTGGCGTGGGCCGATAGCGCCAGGAACAGTGGATAGGAGGCGATCGCCGCCTGGACGCTGTTTGCGCCGAGCGCCAGGGTGCAGGTCAGGACGATGAGTGGCAGTCGAGGGCCGTGGGTTGGGGGGCGCATGGCCAGGACCTCCCTAGCGTTGATAGACGATTTGCAGGACCACGCGCGCATTGCTGGTGCCGCCGAGGCTGCGCGTGGTGACCCGGTAATAGCGGATGTCGGGCAATGGACCGAACTTGACGCTGGTCTCCGAGCCTGGGGCCAGTTCCTCGATGACATAGCGGGCGGGCTCGATGAGGTCGCTGATGGCGGCGCAGCCTCTGGACGCCGCGGTCCCACAGCCGTTGCTGCCGTCCCAGCAATAGTCATCGACCCAGAACCGGCCGACCTCCTGATCCGGTGAGACCGCCTGGATCAGACCCGTGGTGGAGCCATCGAACTGCGGCAGCGTGGCGGCCTGGAGAAAGCCTTCGGCCTCGCGCAGACAGGCCTCGGCACCCTGGAAGGCGAGGGTGCGCTGATGGCTGTTGCTGGCCATGGTCTCCTCCAGGCTGGTGACCCGCATCGCCGTCACTCCAGCCAGGGTCATCACCAGCAGGAAGACGAGGGAGACGATCAGGGCCACGCCCCCTTGGAAGCGTGACGGCGGTGAGCTGGAGGGCGCGGTCATGGTCATCGCGTGTGTCTCAGGGAAGGCGGTTGCGCAGCCCCAGGGTCGTCCCGAAGGCCTGGTAGAGGCGTCGATCAGCGGCGGTGAAGCCGTCTCCGATCAAGTTGGCGCGCCCGGTGTCGGCGCTGGGGAAGGCGATCCACTGTGGCTCGATATTGAGCTGGTCCTCGAGGCTGACGAACAACAGTTCGAGCCGTACGCTCAATACCTGCTCCCAGTCGGTGATTGCGCTGGCATCGACATAGTCGGGGTCGACGACACGGTCGCCGTCGGCGTCGATGCCGTAGAAGATTTGCATGTCCTCGACCCCCTCGATCAGCTCTTCGACCGCCACCGAGGTGGTCGCCGCGCTCACCTGCGAACGGATGCGGTAGAGCGAGCGTCCGGTACCCGAGGTGCTGACCCCGATGTAGAAGGCGGTGGGGACGAAGTCGACCATGCTGGAGTCCGGGCCGAAGGTGTAGGGGGTGCCGTTGGCGGTGCACTCGACCGGCGAGCCGAGCCCCTTGGTGCAGTTGCCGGGGGTCGCGGTACCGGTGTTGTGGACGATGGTGACGTTGCTGCTGTTGACGTTGGTGAGCTGCAGGATCGAGGTTTGGGTGGCGTCGCAGACCAGGACGATGCTGCCGTCGTCGAGGTCGTGGGTGGTGTTGAGCTTGAACTCGGCCGCGGTCGGGTTGTGGGTGGCCACCGTGTAGCTGTCGCCGCCGCCGTGGATGAAGGTCGCCGCGTCGGTGCCCGCGACCCGATCGCCGGTGTTGGTGCCGATGGCCCGACCGGGAAAGTGTTGGCTGCCGTCATAGCCCCTCACCGAGCCGGTGTTGAAGTCCAGCCACCAGGTGGTGCCCGCGCCATTGATGACGTTGGCGATCTCGTTGCGGATCGGGCAGCCGGTGTAGCCGGCCATGCGGATCTCGTAACCCAGGGTCTCGAGTGCGAAACGCGCATGCTCCTGGATGCGTGAGAGCGCCTCTTGATAGCGGTAGACCTGCCGGTTGGCACCGAGCAGCTGGACCATGCCGCCGATCAGGAAGAGCCCGATCAGCATGCCGATCATCAGCTCGACGAGTGAGAGACCGCGTTGTCGGGGGGGCGTGCTCATAGGCTGCTCGTCATCGTGAATTGCTGAGCGGGGTCCTCGCCACGGCTGTCGTCCCACTGCACGGTGACGGTGAAGCTGTCGTCGTTGCGCACGATGCTGCCGGTGCCACGCGGCAGGGTGCAGGCGAGCGCGGCGCGCCAGTGCTGGATGTCGCGGGTGGCCAGGTCACCACTGGCGGGGGTGGCCGTTGGGCACTGGGGGTCGGTCGCGAGGCCCTGGTCGTCGTAGGCGCCGGCCAAGGCCGCCTGACGGTTGGCGCGCATCCGATCGATGATGTCGTAGGCGAGGTTGGTTGCTTGGGTGCGCTGATAGGCGCTGCTGTTGAGCTGCATCGCCGTGCTCTGCAACTCGGCCATGCCGAGCAACCCGATGGCCAGCACCACCATGGCGACCAGGCTCTCGATCAGGCTGAAGCCGCGTTGGCGGAGGAGGGGCGTCATCAGTTGCATGAACTCGTCACCTTCTTAACGCGCGCGCGGCCGGTCTTGCTGATGACGATGGTGTTGCGCTCACCCTTGGTGCTGCAGAGGCTGAAGCTCAGGGTGCCGGCCTGGAAGCCGCCGCCGATCAGCTGGGTGGTGCCATCGGAGACGTAGGAGACATAGGTGGCTACATGGGTGTTGCCCGCTAGGGTTTCCTGGCCGGCGAAGCCGTCGTGGACGGCGATCACCGTCTCATCGGTATCGACGGTGGCGTCGTCGTCGGCGTCGACGAAGACGATCCACCCCTGCTCGAAGCCGTCGCTGGTGGTACAGCTCGCGCCGTCGGCGCTCTTGCACACCACCACCCGCTCGCCGCGCTTGATCGCCTCGCTGCGGGCGAGATGGAGGGCGGCGAGGACATCATTGGTATGGGTCGAGATCTGCATGTTGCGGATCACGCTGGTGAAGGAGGGGACGCCGAGCATCAGCACCACCGCCGAGATGGCGACGGTCATCAGCAGCTCGATGAGGGTGAAGCCGCCCGGGCGCCGGTAGGGACGCGAGCAGCGGTGCAGTCGTATGGCTGGCACGGGGGCGATGCGCATGTCAGTGGGTCGCTCATGGTTGCGGCGCGATGGCGACGGGCCGCTCGACCTGACATCGGGCGAGTGTCCCGCATCCGGCCCGTTCCAGATGCACACCCGGGGCGAAGTGCAGTCCCTGCGGTGACAATAGCGGGTCCGTGCGGGGGAGGCAGACAGGCGTCCTGTCCGTCAGGGGGAGTCTAGTTCAGTCAATGGGGGTGAACAGACCGACCTGGAAGACCCCGATAACCGGATTCGGACTCGGGATGCTGGCATGGTCACGGTTTCTCGGGGCGTGAGGGTGCCGGGGATACCCTTCATGCGGGTTGGGCGACCCCCTATACTGGCCGTCCATTCGATAACGCTTATGTACGCGGAGACGAGGACAAGTCATGCACAACAACCGCACCACTATCACCCAGTACATCATCGAGGAGCAGCGTCACGTCGCCGGGGCCACGGGCGACTTCAGCGGGCTGCTCAACGATGTGGTCACCGCCTGTAAGGTCATCAGTAACCTGGTCAACCACGGTGCGCTGGTCGGGGTGCTGGGTAGCGCCGGGCAGGAGAATGTGCAGGGCGAGACCCAGAAGAAGCTCGATGTCCTCTCCAATGACATCTTCATCCGCTCCAACGAGTGGGCCGGGCACCTCGCGGCGATGGCCTCGGAGGAGATGGAGGAGATCTATCCGATTCCGGCGCGCTATCCGCGCGGCAAGTACTTGCTCACCTTCGATCCGCTCGATGGGTCCTCCAACACCGACGTCAACGTCTCGGTCGGTACCATCTTCTCGATCCTGCGCTGCGCCGATGACGTCGTCGAGCCGACCGAGCAGGACTTCCTCCAGCCCGGCACCGAACAGGTCGCCGCTGGCTACGCCCTCTACGGTCCCTCGACGATGATGGTGTTGACCACCGGTAACGGGGTCAACGGCTTCACCCTCGACCAGAACATCGGTGAGTTCATCCTCACCCACCCCGGGATGACGATCCCCGCCGATACCCGCGAGTTCGCCATCAACGCCTCCAACATGCGCTTCTGGGAGCCGCCGGTGCGGCGCTATGTCGACGAGTGCCTGGCCGGGCGTGAGGGGGTGCGCGGCGAGGACTTCAACATGCGCTGGATCGCCTCGATGGTCGCCGAGGTGCACCGCATCCTCACCCGTGGTGGGGTGTTCATGTACCCGATGGACGAGAAGATCCGCGCCAAGGGGCAGGGCGGCAAGCTGCGTCTGCTCTACGAGGCCAACCCGATGGCCTTCATCGTCGAGCAGGCCGGCGGCGCGGCGATCACCGGACGCGAACGGATCATGTCGCTGCAGCCCGAGGCGCTGCACCAGCGGGTGCCGGTGATCCTCGGCTCACGCAACGAGATCGAGCGCATCGAGGGCTACCATCAGCGATAGCTGATAGCTGACGACGGCCCTCGCCCGATCGGGCGGGGGCCGTCGTCGCTCAGGGTCGCAGATAGACATAGCCGCGTGATTGCAACTCGGCGATCCGGGTCACTCCACCCTGCTCGACGATGCTGAAGCCCTGCACCAGATCCTCCAGTCCATAGCCGTAGCCCTCAAGGGTATTGCCGCAGATCTCCAGGGCGACGCCCTGCGCGCGCAGCCTCTCGATCGCGTCGCGGATGCGGTCGGTGGTCTCGATCTCGTCGAGGGCGCGGATCGCCGGTCCGTGGGCGACCAGCACCAGGTTGACCTGGTCGGGGCCGCCGACACCGTCGATATGGTTCTGCATGTTGTTGAGCACGAAGGCGACCTTGTCGGTCTCGGAGACGTGATAGACGACATCGAGTGGTGCCTCCTCGGCCAGCGTGCCGGTGGCGATGGACGCGGACAGCAGCGCGAAGGTGAGACGGGTGGCGTGCATGGTGGGCTCCTCCCGGTGCGGGCGTGGTGACGGCGGGCACCGGGAGGGACGGACCCGAGGGGTCCGCCCGTTGGGCTCACAATGTCTGTGAGGCGAAGTCGGCCAGGCGCGAGCGCTCGCCGCGCATCAGGGTGATGTGACCGCCATGCTCCCAGTGCTTGAAGCGATCCACCACGTAGGTCAGGCCCGAGGTGGTCTCGGTCAAGTAGGGGGTGTCGATCTGCGAGATGTTGCCGAGGCAGACCACCTTGGTGCCGGGGCCGGCGCGGGTGATCAGGGTCTTCATCTGTTTGGCGGTGAGGTTCTGCGCCTCGTCGAGGATGATGTACTTGTCGAGGAAGGTGCGCCCGCGCATGAAGTTCAGTGAGCTGATGCGGATGCGGTTGCGCAGCAGGTCGTTGGTCGCCTCGCGCCCCCAGTCGCCGCCGCCCTCGGGGCGGGTGAGTACCTCGAGGTTGTCCATCAGCGCGCCCATCCAGGGCGTCATCTTCTCCTCCTCGGTGCCGGGTAGGAAGCCGATGTCCTCGCCCACCGGCACCGTCACTCGGGTCATGATGATCTCGCGATAACGGTTCTGGTCGAGCACCTGCGCCAGCCCGGCGGCGAGCGCCAGCAGCGTCTTACCGGTGCCGGCGGTACCGAGCAGGGTGACGAAGTCGAGGTCGGGGTCGAGCAACATGTTGAGCGCGAAGTTCTGCTCGCGGTTGCGCGCGGTGATGCCCCAGACGTTGTGACGCGCCACCCGATGGTCCTCGACCAGCTCGATGACCGCCTCGGTCGCCGAGCGCTTCTCGCGCACGATTGCCTCGAAGCCGTCGTCCTGCTCGAGCGAGAGACACTGCGCCGGGTACCAGTCGGCGATGTCGGGCCCGGAGACGCGGTAGAAGGTGCGCCCCTCTTCCTGCCAGGCATCGAGCGACTTCTCGTGTCGCTCCCAGAAGTCGGCGGGCAGCTCGTCGTGACCGCTGTAGAGTAGCTCGGCGTCGTCGAGAACGCGGTCGTTGCTGTAGTCCTCGGCGGTGATACCGAGCACCGCCGCCTTGATACGCAGGTTGATGTCCTTGGAGACCACGATCACCTGGCGGTCTGGGCGCTCGCGGCTGAGCACCTGGGCGATGCCGAGGATCTGATTGTCGGCGACGGTGCCGGGGAGGGCCTCGGGCAGGTCGATCTCGAAGGCGGTGGTCTGGAAGTAGAGCCGGCCGCTGGCCGCCTCGAGCCCTCCCCCGTTGTCGGCGAGTGGGCCGATCGCCAGTCCGGCGTCGATCTCGGCCTTGTCCGCCCCGGCCATCAGCTGGTCGAGGAAGCGGCTGACCTGACGCACGTTGCGCGCGACCTCGGACATGCCCTTCTTGCCGCGGTCGAGCTCTTCGAGCACCACCATTGGCAGGAACAGGTCATGCTCCTGGAAGCGGAAGAGCGCGGTCGGATCGTGCATCAGCACGTTGGTGTCGAGGACGAACAGGCAGGTGGTGTCGTTTTCGCGTTTGATCATGACATTCTGCAGGGAGCGGTTGGGGCGGGGCCTGGCGCGCAGCGAGGCGTCGGTCGCGCCGTTGCGGACGCCCGCGTGCCGGACCCGGGGACCGGGCGCGGCCGATCGGGGACGCGCCTGGCGGTTCCCTGGAGGTCCGTCTGGCGGGGGAAAGAAAGGGGCGGGTGGTGGGCGTGAGCGGACATGATGTGCTGATACGCCCTCGTCGAGTTATTGGGCCAGGCCGCGAACGGCCTCCAGCACCTCGTCGACGTGGCCCTTGACCTTCACCTGACGCCACTCCCGCACCAGGGTGCCGGTGGCGTCGATGAGGAAGGTACTGCGCTCGATGCCGAGGCTCTCACGACCGTAGAGCGTCTTGGGCTTGATCACGTCGAAGGCACGACAGAGCTGCTCGTCGGTGTCGGCGATCAGCTCGAAGGGGAAGGATTGCTTGGTCTTGAAGTTCTGCTGGGCACGCAGCCCATCGCGCGAGACGCCGAGGATGGTGGTGTTGGCCGCGTTGAAGGCGGCCTCGGCGGCGGCAAAGTCCAGCCCCTCCTGGGTGCAGCCCGGGGTGCTCGCCTTGGGGTAGAAATAGAGCACCAGGTTGCGCCCGCAATAATCCGTCAACCGGATCTCTTGATCATTGGTGGCCGACAGTGCGAGGTCTGGGACCGGATCGCCGATGGCAATACTCATACAGCTTGCTCCCTGTTCCGATGGTACACCGGTCGATGTGTGGTCGCCGGCGTGGGATTGGAAGCGCTCGTCGCCGCGTCGGCTCAACCCTTGAGCGGCTCGAGCACGGCATCGAGGTTGAGCCCGTCGCAGTAGTCCATGAACTCGTCGCGCAATCCGGCGATATGGATGTCGGCGGGGATGCCCACGGCGATGTGCACCGAGAACATCGGGGTACCGGTATGGGCCGCGGCATAGGTGCTGGTGGCCATGTCCTCGATGTTGATCCGGCGCTCGGCGAAGAAGGCGGCGAGGTTGTTGACGATTCCCGGATGATCCATCGACACCACGTCGACCGCGTAGGGCAGCAGATTGGCCTCGGCGTTACGCTGGCCGGTGCGCTTGGAGACGATGGTCATGCCGAGCTGACGCTCGAGTTCGGGCAGCGCGTTCTCGATCTTGGCGAGGGTGTTCCACTTCCCCTCCACCAACAGCATCGCGGCGAATTCGCCGCCCAGGACGCTCATCCGGCTGTCCTCGATATTGCAGCCGTGCTCCAGCACGGTCCGGGAGATCTGATCGACGATACCGGGGTGGTCTTCGCCGAGCGCCGAGATCACGAGGTAGGTCTTCTGCCTGGTCATGTCCTTGCCGCGATGGAGGGTTGAGGAGACATCGCTGAGTGTAGCATGGCGTCTCGGCGACCCCCTATGGGTGGTGGCGCCGTCGCCAATGGCCGGCTTTGGGTGTTCAGCCATCAGCTGCCAGCCGCCAGTTGCCAGCCCTCAGCCCTCAGCGAGCAGCCGTCGGTTGTCAGCCGTCGTCAGCCGCTAGTTGCCAGCCGCTGGCGCTGGTGGACTGGCTCCTGCTGTGATCGAGCGGCTATCATCCGTGCATGTCCAGTCTGCGCGAACGCATGGCCGAGCACGGGTTCGAGTCCAACGACGACTACGAATTCGAGGTCCGTTGCTTGCTCGAGAGCAGGCCGCGGGGGCTGCGTGCGCTCAACGTCGCCGGCGACGGTGGGCGGCGCAAGAGCGCCTTCGCCAATGCCTTGGCGCGTGCCTTGGGGATCGGACAGATCGTCTATCACGACTTCACCGCCACCCAGCCGCCCCAGCCCGAGGTGATCCTGCCGCCGAGTCGCGACGAACTCGGGCGCGAGGAGCCGCCGATCGCGCCTCTGGACCTCGCCGTCAGCGAGGCCTGCGCGCAGAGCGAGGGCGAGCCGACGGTGCTCATCCTCGACCAGCTCCAGGCCGCCGACTTCCGCGAGCACATCCGCATCCACCGCCTGGTGCGCGAGTGCCGCTGGCAGGTACGCGATGCCCCCTACGACGCCAACCCACGCCACCTGCTGGTGTTCCTGGTCTCGGAGGAGGCGCTCTACCACGCCCTGCACAAGGAGAGCTACCGGGTCTGGGTCGGGCGCGACACGGCGCTGCGCGATTGGGACCCGCGCGAGTTCGGGCTCGATGCGCGCGCCCGCGCGCTATTCGCCGCCTTGGCCGCCTTGTTCCAGACCCTGGGACAGGCGCCGACGCGCAGCGAATTCGAGCACCTGGTGGAGGATCTGCGTCATCAGATCCATACGCGTGATCACCTGCGACGCGCCCTCTACGGTCGGGTCGAGGGGCTCGATCACGCCGTGCTCGCCGATCCGCGTCACGACACCGCGCTCGATCATGTGCTGACCTGCATGCAGCAGGCCCTGCGCGAGACCGAGCACATCGAGATCACCGGTGGTGTCCCCACCGACCCGCAACCCGAACCACGGGAGAGATGACCGATGAACCGACGCACCCGCATCGAGAACCGCCTCCGCGAGGCCCTCGAGCCGCTCCATTTGGACGTGGTCGACGAGAGTTACATGCATGCGGTGACGCCTGATGCCGAGTCGCACTTCAAGCTGCTGGTGGTCAGCGAGGCCTTTGCCGGACAGGCGCTCATCGAGCGTCACCGTACCATCAACACCCTACTCGCCGAGGAATTCGAGCAGGGGTTGCACGCCCTCAGCCAGCACACCTGGACCCCGGAGGAATGGCACGAGAAGGGCGGTGTCGCGCCACAATCGCCCCCCTGCCAGGGGGGCTCCGGGGCCGCCTGACCCCGGAGCACGGCCTCAGGCGCGGGCGAAGTGCTCGCGCGTCAGCCGGAACACCACCGGGCTGAGCAACAGCAGCGCCAGCAGGTTGGGCAGCGCCATCATCGCGTTGAGGGTGTCGGCCACCAGCCACACGAACTCCAGCTTGACCAGGGCGCCGACCGGGATCGCCGCGACCCACACCAGTCGGAACGGCAGGATCGCGCGGACCCCGAACAGATACTCGATGCAGCGCTCACCATAGACGCTCCAGCCGAGGATGGTGGTGAAGGCAAACAGCGCCAGACCCAGCGCCACCACATAACCGCCGACCCCGGGTAGTCCGGCGCCGAAGGCCGCTGCCGAGAGGCTGGCACCGGTCTCGCCGCTGGTCCAGGCGCCGGTGACCATGATCACCAGCCCGGTGATGGTGCAGATGATCAGGGTGTCGATGAAGGTGCCGAGCATGGCGATGGTGCCTTGCTGCACCGGGTTGTCGTTCTTCGCCGCGGCGTGTGCGATCGGCGCGCTGCCGAGCCCGGCCTCGTTGGAGAAGATGCCGCGTGCCACCCCCATCTGGATCCCCATCATCACGGTCGCGCCAGCAAATCCGCCGACCGCTGCGGTGGGTGAGAAGGCGTACTCGACGATCTGCACGATCGCGCCGGGCAGCGCCTCGGCGTTGAGCCCCAGCACCACCAACCCGCCGAGTACGTAGGCGATCGCCATGAAGGGCACCAGCTTGCCGGCGACCTGGGCGATCCAGCGGATGCCGCCGATCAGCACCAACCCGACCAGCAGCGCCATCACCCCGCCGACCCAGGCCTTGGGCAGGGCGAACTTGGAATGGAGTGCGTCGGCCACCGAGTTGGCCTGCACCATGTTGCCGATACCGAACCCGGCCATGGCGCCGAACACCGCGAAGGCCGCGCCCAGCCACAACCAGCGCCGCCCGAGACCGTTCTTGATGTAGTACATCGGTCCGCCGACATGGTTGCCCTTGGCGTCGACCTCGCGGTATTTCACCGCCAGCACGCCCTCGGCATACTTGGTCGCCATGCCCACCAGTGCGGTGCACCACATCCAGAACAGCGCCCCGGGACCGCCGATCGCGATTGCCGTGCCGACACCGGCGATGTTACCGGTACCCACGGTCGCCGATAGCGAGGTCATCAGCGCGTTGAACGGGGTGATGTCCCCCTCACCATGTCCGCGCCGCCCCGACCACAGCATGCGCAGGCCGTAGCCGAGCCGGAACCAGGGCATCAACCGCAACCCGATCAGCAAGAACAACCCGGTGCCGAGGATCACCACCAGCATCGGTGGTCCCCACACCCAGCCGTTGAGTACCCCGATCCATGTCGTTATGGACTCCATCCACACCTCCTCTCGATGCAATGCCTTCAGGACCTGCGGTGCACTATACAGCGCCGGGCCCGGGGCCTTACAACGCCGGGTCGGCCCCATTTACCACGACCGACCCTTGCCCGTATGCTCTTGATGAGGAGTCGCATGCCGCCGGGGGCGGCGAATGCCGATCGGCGTCGGGCGCCGGTCAGAGGCCAAACGAAGGACATCACCACACACCATGAAACTACTGATCGATTTCTTTCCCATCCTGCTGTTCTTCGTCGCCTACAAGCTCGCCGGCATCTATGTGGCCACCACGGTGGCGATCCTCGCCTCGGCGGCGCAGCTCGGTTGGACCTGGTGGCGCCAGCGCCGGGTCGAGACCATGCAGCTGGTCACCCTGGGGTTGCTGGTGGTGTTCGGTGGCATGACCTTGGCCCTGCGCGACCCGATCTTCGTGATGTGGAAGCCGACCATCGTCAACTGGCTGTTCGCCGCCGCCTTCCTCGCCAGCCAGTTGATCGGTCGGCGCACCCTGGTCGAACGCACCATGGGGCATGCGGTCAGCGTTGAGTCGGCGGTCTGGCGTCGACTCAACCTGATGTGGATCGCCTTCTTCCTGGTGCTGGGACTGACCAACCTGTTCGTGGTCTATGTCGCCAGTGGCTTCTTCGCCAGCCATCAGGCACTGCTCGCCAGCACCGGGTTGGCCAGCGTCGATCTCGGCAGCTGTAGCACCCTGTTCGAGGGCGAGCTGCTCGGCCTCTGCACCGAGGCCCAGGCCGGGGAGGAGGTCTGGGTCAACTTCAAGCTGTTCGGTATGATGGGCATGACCCTGGTCTTCGTGTTGTTCCAGGCGTTCTATCTCGCCCGTCACATCGAAGACGAACCTCGTCCCCAGGAGGCCGACTGACGTGTTCTATGCCATCATCGCCGTCGACACCCCGGACAGCCTCGAGCGCCGGCTCCAGGCCCGTCCGGCACACCTCGAGCGGCTGCGTTCACTGCACGACGCCGGGCGTTTGGTGCTCGCCGGGCCGCACCCGGCGATCGACGCCGCCGACCCCGGCAGCGCCGGCTTCAGTGGCTCGCTGGTGGTCGCCGAGTTCCCCGATCTCGACACTGCCCGCGCCTGGGCCGAGGCCGATCCTTATTGCGCCGCCGGCGTCTACGCCGAGGTCGAGGTGCGTCCCTTCAAGCAGGTCTTTCCCCCCACCGGCGACTGATCGGTGTGGAACCGACGCTTGCCGTCGGGGTCGCACAAGGCGCTGACAGCGGATGCATCGATCCCCATTGGGACGTCCGCGCGGCGCCCCGACGCGCCCAGGCATCAGCTCATTCACTCCAACCCCAAGGAAGCATTCACCATGAAGAGATCCACCCTCTCGCTCCTGGTCTGCGCCCTGCTTGCCGCCGGACCGGGTAGCGCGTTGGCCGAGCAGGACGCCGACACCGTCATTGCCACCGTCAATGGCGTCGAGTACCCGCTCGACCTCTTCCGGCTGTTCTATGTGGAGCGGCTGCAGCAGAACCCTGAGGCCGACACCCAGGCGGTGCAGCAGCGTGCCTTCGATGAATTCATGAACCTGGTAGTGGCCTCGCAGGAGGCCGAGCAGCGTGATCTGGAGGACAACCGCGAGGTCGCCGCAGCGCTGGAGCTGCAGCGCATGAAGGTGCTCTCGAGCGCCGCGCTCGGGGCCATGGCCGAGGAGATCGAGCCCAGCGAGAAGGCGCTCAAGGAAGCCTATGATCAGGTCGTCGAACGTGCCGCCCGCACCGAGTACAAGGCCCGTCACATCCTGGTCAAGGACGAGGCGGCGGCCAAGAAGCTGATCAAGCAGCTCGACAAGGGCGCCGACTTTGCCGAGCTGGCCAAGGAGCACTCGCTCGGCCCGACCGGCAAGAATGGAGGCGAACTCGATTGGTTCGACGCCGGCCAGATGGTCGCCCCCTTCGCCGAGGCGGTCGCTGCGATGAAGCCCGGCAGTCACTCCGAGAAACCGGTGCAGACCCAGTTCGGCTGGCACGTCATCGAGCTGCAGGAGACCCGTCAAGCCGAGCCGCCGAGCTTCGAGGACGCCAAGCCGCAACTCAGCGCCATGCTCAAGCGCCGCGAACTCGGCGAGCGCCTGACCAAGATGCGTGATGGTGCCATGGTCGAGCTCAACGAGGAGATCGTGACGGTCACCCCCAAGGAGGACTGACCCGCGCCCGCGTCCCGCCCGCGCGGGACGCGACCCTCAGTAGCGCGGCAGTGCCAGCACCTCGCGCCCGTTGCGCGGCTGTGGTGGACGGGCATTCTCCCCGATCACCGCCCGCAGCCGCTGCAACTGTCCTGCCCCGACCTCGAGTGGCTCCCGGAACACCAGCCACAGCGCCGACTCCCGGCACGGTGGTTGGGTGAGCGAGCCGTGATAGCGGAAATAGCCGCGATCGAGCGGCAACAGGAAGAGTGGGTTGACCCCGATCTGACGATGACGCGTGCGTTCACCGGGGCGTGTCGGTAGATGATCGAGGATGCGCTCGAAGATCCTGTTGTCACGCGCCGCCGTCCGCAACCCCACCGCGACGATGGCATAGCCACCCTGGCGGTCACGATGAACCAGCTGCAGCTCGGCGTCGTGAGAGCGCCCCTCGATGCGGTGTTCACCGGGGACGTGGAAGTCGATGTGCGAAAGATCGTAGGCGCTGCCGCGGATCACCAATGCACTCCCCGGCGGGGTGAGCAGCCGGATGCCGCGTCCGGTGTTGACCAGTTCGAGCAGGTGCGAGCGGTAACGGAACAGCAACGGCATATAGCCGATCCGGCGCGCCCCTCGGATGTCGATCGGCGACTGCGATCGCCCTTCGGTACAGGTGGCGAAGGCAGGGTCGAGTACCCCCCAGTGTTCCGGCCCTGTACCATCGGCATAGCCCCAAGGCGGATCGATCGTGATATCGGTCGCCTCGTCGCCCGCCGCGGCATCGCCGGACGCCAGTAACAGGGTCAGCCCGAGCGCCTGCCAGTGTCGGCCCGTCACCGGCTCAGTCCTGGCGTGATCTGAGGCTGTCGATTGGCACCACCTGTGCCGTGCCAGGCTGATCGGCGTAGGCCGGACGCTCGCCGCCGCGCCCATCCTGCTCGGCGAGTACACGTTCTCGTGCGGCGATTACGCCGAGGCAGTGACGGACCTCGTCGATGGTGGCGGTCGAGAGTGGATGACGCATCCCAGGTGGTGGGGTGAGGTCGCGCACAATCGCGGTCAGCGTCTTGCGCATGGTGATCAGGACCTGCTGCTCGGGGGACAGTTCGCTCATGATCGATCCCTGCGGTGAGGGCGGCATGCCGCCGTGAAACCCCGCGGGCGAGACCGCCAGCCCGCGCCCCAATCTTGCATCAGCCGCCGCCGCCGGGCAATGGGGGAAGGGGCGACAGCCGCCAGCCGCCAGCAAATTGAACCGCCAAGACTCAAAGGGCGCAAAGAAAGCGTTTTAAAAGCGCTTTAGCGGCCAGTTTTCATGTGGAAGCTGGTACTCGACGACAGCGGTAAAGACGATCGAGACGAGCAGGGGGAGGCTCTGCCCGCCAGTCACCAGTTGGCGGGCGGGCTTGTCTGTCGCCACTGACGCCGGTGTGCACGCCCACTGACGGCTGGCGGCCCTACCCAGCGCCGCCGATCAGCGCCTCGAGGCCGGCCTCGTCGAGCACCTCGACGCCGAGATCGCGGGCGCGGGTGAGCTTGGAGCCGGCGGCCTCGCCGGCGAGCAGATAGTCGGTCTTGCCCGAGAGGCTGCCGCTCACCCGTGCGCCCAGGGCCTCGAGTCGGGCCTTGATCTCGGGCCGGGGGCGGCTCAGGGTGCCGGTGATGACTAGGGTGCGACCGGCGAGCGGCCGCGCCTCGGGCTCGACCGGGGCATCATCCGCCGCCGCGCTCTGCTCCGGCCAGTGCACGCCGACCTCACGTAGGGCCGCGATCGCCTCGCGATTGTGCGACTGGGCGAAGAAGGCGACGAGGTGCGCCGCGACCACCGGGCCGACACCCTCGATCAGGCTCCGGGTCTCGGCGCGCAAGTCTTCGGCGTCGGCCGCGCGCAGCGCCTCGAGGGTGCCGAAGTGCTCGACCAGCGTCTCGGCGCGGGGCCGGGTCAGGCCGCGTACGCCGAGCCCGAGCAGCCAGTCGACCGGTTGCGCGTCCGGGGCGGGATCGGCAGCATCCGCCAGGGCCGCGGCCAGGGCCTCGGCGGTCACCGGACCGATCCCGCTCACCCCACGCCGCTGCACGAAGTCGCCCTCGCGCGCCGCCATCAGCGCGTCCAGCGAACCGAAGCCACGCGCCAGCGCGCGCGCCGTGCTCTCGCCGACCTCGCGGATGCCGAGTGCGTAGATGAAGCGGGCGAGATCGGTCGAGCGGGCGCGATCGAGCGCGGCGATCAGGTTCGCCGCCGACTTCTCGCCCATGCGCTCGAGTCCGGCGAGCTGCGCCTGATCGAGCCGGAAGAGATCGGCCGGTCCGTGCACCAGCTCGCGCTCGACGAGCTGATCGATCAGCTTGTCGCCCAGCCCCTCGATGTCGAGCGCGCGACGCGAGGCGAAGTGCTTGAGCGACTCCTTGCGCTGCGCCGGGCAATAGAGCCCGCCGGAGCAACGCGCTACCGCCTCGCCCTCGGGGCGGACGACGTCGGCGCCACACACCGGACAGTGCGCGGGCAGCGCCACCGCCTCGGCGTCGGCGGGACGGCGCTCGGCCAGCACCCGCACCACCTCGGGGATGACATCCCCGGCGCGCCGTACATAGACGGTGTCACCGATGCGCACGTCTTTGCGCACCACCTCGTCCATGTTGTGCAGGGTCGCGTTGGCGACCGTGACGCCGCCGACCTGGACCGGGGCGAGCCGCGCCACCGGGGTGACGGCGCCGGTGCGCCCGACCTGGAACTCGACCGCCTCGACCCGGGTGAGCGCCTCCTGCGCCGGGTACTTGAAGGCGATCGCCCAGCGCGGCGCGCGGGCGACGAAGCCGAGAGTCTCCTGGTCGGCCAGCGCGTCGACCTTGAACACCACCCCGTCGATGTCATAGGGCAGTTGCTCGCGTAGTGCGCCGATGCGGCGCTGGTAGGCATCGCAACCGTCCAGCCCGCGTACCCGTTCGAGTTGGGGTGAGAGCGGCAGTCCCCAGTCGCGCAGCGCTTGCAACATCTCATACTGGGTCGCGCACGCCGGCCCGCCCTCGACCGCGCCGAAGCCGTAGCAGACGAAGGCCAGCGGTCGGGTCGCGGTGACTGCGGGGTCGAGCTGACGGAGGCTGCCGGCGGCGGCGTTGCGCGGGTTGGCGAAGGTGCGCTGACCGCTCTCGCGCATCCGCGCGTTGAGCCGGGCGAAGCCTGCGGTCGGCAGCACGATCTCGCCGCGCACCTCAAGCAGGCGCGGCCAGTCGCTGCCGCGCAGCCGCAGCGGCACGCTGCGCACGGTCCGCACCTGGGCGGTGACGTCCTCGCCCCGGCGACCGTCGCCGCGGGTGGCGGCGCACCGCAGCACCCCGTCCTCGTAGGTGAGGTTGATCGCCAGCCCGTCGAGCTTGGGCTCGGCGACGAAGTCGACCGCCTCACGCCCGAGCGCCCTGCCCACACGCACGGCGAAGGCGGCCAGCTCCTCGGCGCTCTTGGCGTTGTCGAGCGAGAGCATCGGTACCCGGTGCTCGACCTCGGCGAAGGCCGCCAGCGGCTCGGCGCCGACACGCTGGGTCGGCGAGTCGGGGCTGACCAGCTCGGGGTATTCGGCCTCGAGCGTCTGCAGCGCGCGCAACAGACGATCGTAGGCGTCGTCCGGGATCTCCGGATCGTCTAGCACGTAATAGCGGTAATTGTGGTGGAGCAGTTCGGCGCGCAGCGCCTCGGCACGGGCGCGCGCCGAATCGGGAGGGTTCAACTCAGGGTTACTCCGGCCCACAGGCGCTCGTTCTCACGCACTGCGCGGCGCATTTGTTCTTCTTTCTTGATCGTCAAGGGCTGGCGTTGGTCGTCGTGGACCTCGCCGTCGAGCATGGTGGCGAGCTTGCGCGCGGTGGCGATCATCTCGTCGAACACCGCCATGTCCTCCGGCTCGCCCTCGAGCTGGGTGAACAGCAGCAGCCCGGGGGTGGCGAAGGATGCCATCTCGTCGAAGGGGAAGGTGCCAGGCGTGATCATGTTGGCCATGCTGAAGGCCTCGCGCGGCTCGCCGGCGAGGGTGTCGGTGTAATGGAAGATCTCCATCTCGCCGGGGTGCAGGCCGCAGGTCTCGGCCACGTCCATCAACACCTCGCCACTGAACCAGCGCTGCTTGTCCGCGGTGACCACACCGACCTGTAGCAGCAGCGGCGCCGGCGGTTCGGTCGCCTCCTGCTGGGCCGTGTCCAGCGCCTCGGCGAAGCGCTCGGGTGGGTCCTCGGGGTCGAGTCGGTGAGGCTCGCGTGGCTCGTCGCCGGCATCGACGTCGCCGAGCGGCGGCTCGCGCTTGGAGCGGGTCGCGGTGCGCGTGGGTGGTGAGTCGGCATCGTCGTCATCGAGCCCCGGATCGTCGAGCTCGTGACCTCGCTCCCAGAGATAGAGCGCGAGGATCAGGATGGCCCCTACGACCAACAGAATCAGGCGAAGCGTATCGGCGTCCATTCGGCTCTCGGTTGCTGCACGGATAACGGGATCTCGCCCCGCGCAGAAGCGCGGGATTCCAGCGGACGGCCAAGGCGCAACTCGGCCCCAGGCCCGCGTTTTCGTGCGCATGAGTATAACAATGCCGAGGCCCGGCGCTGTAGAGGGGCAGCGCCGCGCAAGCGCGACCAGTAATGGTGAACCGCCAAGACACAAAGGGCGCAAAGGATGAACAAAGTGATCAGCTACCAGCAAGCAGCCGCCAGTGGGGATTGGCGCCAGTGCTGAAGCGGTAAGCATGGACTTTTCTTTGCGTCCTTCGCGCCTTGGCGGTTCAATCCCTTGGTCGCTGGTCGCTGGTCGCTGGTCGCTGGTCGCTGGTCGCTGGTCGCTGGTCGCTGGTCGCTGGTCGCTCGCCCTTATACCGCCGCCAGGCGCACCGCCTCGTCGACGTCGACGGCGACCAGGCGCGAGACGCCGGGTTCGTGCATGGTGACGCCGATCAGGTGGTCGGCGATCTCCATGGTCACCTTGTTGTGGCTGATGAAGATGAACTGCACCCGGTCGGACATCGAGCGCACCATGTCGCAGAAGCGCCCGACGTTGGCGTCGTCGAGCGGTGCGTCGACCTCGTCGAGCATGCAGAAGGGTGCCGGGTTCAACTCGAAGATGGCGAACACCAGGGCCACCGCGGTGAGCGCCTTCTCGCCGCCGGAGAGCAGATGGATGCTGGAGTTGCGCTTACCCGGCGGGCGCGCCATCACGCTCACCCCGGTCTCCAGCAGGTCGTCGTCGGTCAGCTCCAGATAGGCGTGACCGCCGCCGAACAACCTCGGGAAGAGGGTCTGGAAGCCGCTGTTGACCTGCTCGTAGGTCGCCTTGAAGCGGGTGCGGGTCTCGCGGTCGATCTTGCGGATCGCCTGCTCCAGGGTCTCGAGCGAGTCGGAGATGTCGGCGTGCTGGGCGTCGAGATAGGTCTTGCGCTGCGACTGCTCCTTGAACTCATCGATGGCCGCGAGGTTGATCGCGCCGAGCCGCTGGATGCGGTTGCCGGTCTGGGTCAGGCGTTGCTGCCAGACCTCCTCGGTGGCCTCGGGGTCGAGACCCTCGAGCAGCGCCGGGGCGTTGGCGGCGGACTCGGCGAGCTGTTCCTCCAGGGTGCGCTGGCGTACCAACCGTTCTTGTCGCGCTAGGCGCAGCGCGTCGAGCCCCTGATGGGCGCCGGCGAGCAGCTGTTCGAGACGCTGGCGTTCCTGTTCGAGCGCGCGCTGCTCGGCCTCGAGGGTCTCGACCCGGGCGCGCGCCTCGCCCAGCCGCGCCTCGACCTCGACACGTAGTTCGAGTTGCTCCTCCAGCCGCTCGCGCTGCTCGGCCAGCGGCTCGACCCCGGATTCCAGGCTGTCGAGCAGGGTCTCGCGCCGCTCGGCGAGCTGGGCGCCGCGCTCCTCGGCGCGGTCCAGGCTGTGACGGGTGGCGGTTTGTGCGGTGCGGTTGGACTCGACCCGCACCCGCAGCGTCTGTGCCTGTTCGCGACAGCTACGCTCACGCCCGCGCCCCTCGGCGACCACCGCGCGCAGCCGCTCGCGCTCGCCGTCGAGCGCCTCGCGCCGCTCGGCCAGGGCGTCGACCTCGGCGAGCAGGTCGTGCAAGCGCTCGCGCCGGTCCTCCATCTCCAGCAGCGCCTCGGCGCGCTGCTCCTCGAGTTCGGTCCGCTCCTCGGCGAGTGCCTGCAGACGCGCCCGCTGGTGCTCGTCCCGGGTGCGCAGCCCGGCCAGCTCGGAGCGCAGCGTGGACAGCTCGCGCTGGTACTCGGCGAGGGTGGCGGCGGTCGCGGTACGCGCCTGCTCGGCCTCGGCGCGCGCGGCGCGGCGCTGTTCGTCGTTCTCGAGCAGCGCCTGCTCACGTGCCGCCAGATCATCGAGCCGCTGTTCGAGCCCGCGGATGGCCTCGGCGCGCGCCAGCACGCCGTCGTCACCGCTCGGCGGCGCGCACCACCAGTCGCGCCCGACGCGCAGCCCCTCGCGGGTGACCCAGTACGCGCCGGCGGCAAGCCCGGCGCGATCGGCGAGCGCCTGCTCCAGGTCCTCGGCGACCCATGCCCCGGCGAGCAGCGCGGTCAGCGGGCCACCGCCACGCACCCGCGCCGCCAGGGCATGGGCCGGCGCGGGCTCGGCCGCTGCCGCGGTGTCGAACAGCATCATCCCCGGCGGGATCGACTCGGGCCGCGCGAGTAGGCGCTGTGGCTGGGCGCAGCCGAGCGCGCCAAGACGCTCGCCGAGCACGCACTCGATCGCCCGCTCCCAGCCCGGCTCGACCGTCAGCCCGTCGAGCAGCCGTGACGCGTCCCCCAGTCCGGCCTCGGCGAGCCACTGCGCGCGCGCGCCGTCGGCCTCGGCCAGCGCCGCCTCCTGCAGCGCCTGCAGGGAGGCGTGACGCCCTTTGGTCTGCTGCAGCTCGGTGCGGACCTGATCGAGTTCGGCGGCGAGCGTGCGCAGCGCTCGGTCGTGCTCGGCGAGCGTCTCGCCGTGGTCGCGCTGGCGTTGCTCAAAGTCGTCGATCCGCGCCAGACAGACCTCTTCCTGTTCCTCCAGCACCTCGATGCGCTCGTGGACGTCGGCCGAGCGCAGCCGCGAGACCTCCTCCTCGATCCGGCGCAACCGTTCGCGATCGCGCTCGATCCGCTGCTCGATGGCGTTGATCTGCGCGCGCTCGACCTGTGCCTGCTCGGCCGGCTGCGCCGCCTCGCGGTTGAAGCGGTCCCACTGAGCCTCCCACACCCGCAGTTGCTCCTCGGCGGTCATCACCGAGCCGGCGACCTCGGCGAGCGCCTGCTCGGCGCGGGCCAGCTCGGGCTCGTCGGCGGCGAGTGCCTGCTCCAGCTCGACCAGACGGGCGCGATCGCGTTCGAGATGACGCGCCGCGTCGCCCTGCTCCTGGTCGAGCCGCGCCAGCTCGGACTCGGTGCGTGCGCGCGCCTGGCTGGCGAACTCGATCGCCTGCTCGGTGCGGGCGATCTCGGCGCCCACCGCGTAGAAGCGCTCCTGGACCCTGTTGAAGACCTCGCCGGCCTCGGCGCGCGCCGCGCGCCGTTGCTCGAGTTCAGACTCGACCCGGCGCTGCTCGGCGAGATGGCCCTCGGCGCCGGTCTCGGCCTCGGCGATGCGCCGGTCGTCGGTGGCGATCTCGGTGGCCAGCGCGCGCCAGCGCAGCGCCTTGAGCTCGAGTCCGAGCTGACGCTCCTCGGCCTTGAGCCGGGTGTACTTCTCGGCGGTGGCGGCCTGGCGCTCGAGGTGTTCGAGCTGCTTGCCGACCTCCTCGCGCAGGTCGTCGAGCCGCTCCAGGTTCTCGCGGGTGTGGCGCATCCGGTTCTCGGTCTCGCGGCGGCGCTCCTTGTACTTGGAGATGCCGGCGGCCTCCTCGAGGAATAGACGCAGGTCCTCGGGGCGGGCCTCGATGATCCGCGAGATCATCCCCTGCTCGATGATGGCGTAGGAGCGCGGCCCCAGGCCGGTGCCGAGGAAGAGGTCCTGGATGTCGCGCCGACGACAGCGCGCGCCGTTGAGGAAATAGGTCGACTGGCCGTCGCGGGTGACCTGACGCTTGACCGAGATCTGCGCAAAGCGCGCGTACTCGCCGCCGGCGCGACCGTCACTGTTGTCGAACACCAGCTCGATGCTCGCCGTGCCCACCGGCTTGCGCCCGGTGCTGCCGTTGAAGATGACGTCGGCCATCGATTCGCCGCGCAGCATCTTCGCCGAGCTTTCACCCATCACCCAGCGCACCGCGTCGATCACGTTGGATTTGCCACAGCCGTTGGGGCCGACCACCCCGACGAGGTTGCTGGGGAAGGCGACGCTGGTGGGGTCGACGAAGGACTTGAAGCCGGCGAGTTTGATCTTTTCGAGACGCATGCGAGAAACATACCGGAAGCCATGCAACGGGTACAGCGAAACGCGCCGAGCCCGCTGGCCATGCGGGCTGGCGCGTCATCGCGTAGACCGGGTCAGGGGGCGTGCAACAGCCGCGCGCAGGCCGCTGGCGGGGTCGGCTCGGCGGCGCGTCGCCCACTGCCCGGGCGGCGCGCCTCGGCGCTGAACCACCAGTCGAGTTCGGCGCCACAGCCTGGCCCCGCCGGGATCGGCGACTGCGGCTCGCAGGCCGGGCTGTCCTCCGGGCAGGCCAGACGCACATGCGTGTGGGCGTCGTGTCCCCACCACGGCCGTACCTTGCGCAGCCAGTCGGCGCCACCGGTGGCGTCACAGAGCGTGCGCTTGATCGCCGGGTTGACGAACAGACGGTCGACCTCGGGGCGGCGCGCCGCCCACTCGATGAGAAAGCGCGCATCCTCGCCCCAGTGCCGGTTGACCCGATCGTCGCTGACCAGGCTCGGTGGGTCGCCCTCGTCGAGCAACGCTCGCGCATCCGCCGGCGACGCCGCCAGGGTCAGCCACAGGTCGACGTCGAGCCCGTGCTGGTGGCTGCGATGACCGCCGGACATCCGCCCGCCGCGCGGCTGCGAGAGATCGCCGACCAGCACCAGCCGCTCGTCGCGCGCCTGCTGCGCCCGGCCGAGCGCCTCGATCAGCGCGAGCAGACGCGGATGGCCGTAGTAGCGACCACGCCAACGACGCACGCTGAGATACCCGGGACCGGCGCCGGGCAGCACCTCGGCGCCAGCCAGACAACCATTGGCCGGGGCGCCGATGACCCGCGCCGGGCCGATGCTCGGGCGCTCGACCCCGGGCCAGGGGTTGGCGCCGGCGCCGGCCCCCCAGCCCAGGGACAGCGACAACAGCAACAGGGGACGCAACGGGCGTGAGCACCAGGGCGACATCCGGACCTCCGGGCCAGTGACGGGACGATGCCTCGAGCTTAACTCAGGGCTGGAAGGGCCACACCAATGGCGTCAGCATGACGGTCACCAAGCCCACCAGCAGGGTCAGCGGTACGCCGATGCGGACGAAGTCGCCGAAGCGATAGCCGCCGACGTTGAACACCATCAGGTTGGTCTGATAGCCGATCGGGGTGGCGAAGCTCGCCGAGGCGGCGACCATCAGCGTCAGCACGAAGGGCTCGAGGGCCACCCCCATGGTGCGCGCGGTCTCAACCGCGATCGGGAACACCAGCACCGCAGCGACGTTGTTGGTGGCCAGCGAGGTGAGCAGCGCGGTGGCGACGAACACCAGGCCCAGCGCCGGCCACGGCTGGCCGTCGGCGAGCCCGATCAGGCCCCCGGCGAGCAGTGCCGCGGCGCCGGTCTTCTCCAGCGCCGCGCCGATGCCGAAGGAGGTGGCGATCACCACCAGTACCTGCCAGTCGGGTGCGCGCCGGGCGATGCGCCCGCTGGTGCAGCCGGTGAGGATCATGCTGCCGGCGGCCAGCAGCGCCGCCTCGAGCATGCTCAGCCAGCCGAACGCGACCACCGCGACCATCGCCAGCACGATGGCGATGGCCAGCGGTGCGCGGCGGTGCTCGAGCGGGTGGGAGTCGCCGATCTGGCTCACCAGCAGGAAGTCGCGGACATTGCGCTGGCGCTCGACGAAGTCCGGGCGGGTCTCCAGCAGCAGGGTGTCGCCGGGGGCGAGGACGATGTCGCCGATCTTGCCGTGCACCCGCCGGCCGTTGCGCGAGAGCGCGATGATCACCGCGTCGTAGCGATTGCGAAAGCGCCCGTCGCGCACGCTCAGCCCGATCAGCGGCGACTTGTCGGAGAGCACCGCCTCGACGAAGCAACGCCCGGGGCGCGGCAAGTCGAGTTTGAACACCTGGTCGGTGGCCGGGATCAGCCCGCGGGTGCGCTGCAGCTCCATCATCGAATCGATCGCCCCGACGAACACCAGCCGGTCGCCGGCCTGGAGCACCGCCTGCGGGGAGACGGCGGGCAACACCTGGGCGCCGCGCTCGATCTCGACCAGGAACAGCCCCGGGAGCTGGCGCAGCCCGGCGGCCTCGATCGAGCGCCCGACCAGCGCGCTGCCCGGCTCGACCAGCATCTCGGCGACGTACTCGCGCAGGTCGCCGTAGCCGGCCGCCGGGGGTTGGCGCCGCGGCAGCAGCCAGTCGCCGGCGAGCAACAGGAAGCCGAGGGTGATCAGGGTCACCGGCAGTCCGATCCACAACGGCTCGAACAGCCCCAGCCCGGCGCCGCCCTGGTGCTCGACATAAAGCCCGTTGACCACCAGATTGGTACTGGTGCCGATCAGGGTGCAGGTCCCGCCGACGATCCCGGCGTAGGACAGCGGGATGAGCAGTCGCGACAGTTCCAGGCGGTGCCGTCTGGCCCAGTCCTGCGCCGCGGGGATGAAGATCGCCACCACCGGGGTGTTGTTGAGCAGCGCGCTGAGCGCGGCCACCGGTGCCATCAGCCGCGCCCGCGCCGCGCGCGGCCCGCGCGGACGGCCGAGCAGGCGCGGACCGAGCCAGCCGATGGCGCCGGTCTCGGCCAGCCCGCTGACCACCACGTAGAGCACCCCGACGGTGAGCATGCCGGGGTTGGCGAAACCGGCCAGGGCCTCCTCGGCGGTGAGTACCCCGCTGACCAGCAGCAGGGTCAGCGCACCACTGGTGACGATGTCGGGGGCGACTTGGGTGCAGGCGAATAGCAGGAAGCAGAGCGCTACCAGTGCCAGGCTGAACCAGCCCTGCCAGTCGAGTTGAACCAACGCCTCCATGGCCCTGTCCCGTTCAGTCGTCCTGATGTCGTTGCAGTGCTCGATAGCGCGCCTCGAGGGCCCTCTCCCGCAGCTGTGCGGCCTCGGTCGCGGTGGCGCTCAGTGGGCCGTCACGCCAGGCACGACTGGCGTGGTCGAACACCGCGAAGCGATAACCACGCCCGACCTTGAACACCGTTGTGACCTCCTCGCTGGCGCGTGCCAGCGCCGCGAGCTTGTCGAGCCCGAGCGCCGGGGTGGTGGTCTCGCTCTCGACCGGGGTCTCGGTCGAGGGCGCGCCGAGGAGATTGAAACGGTGGTCGTGGATCTCACCATCGGGGGCAAGTACCACGGACTCGAGTTCGGGCAGGCGATCGAGCAGGTAGCCGGCCATCAGCAGCCCCAGCCGGGTGTTGCCGTCCTCGATCGCGGTGAGCAGCTTGTCGGCGACGATCCGGCAGCGCTGCTCGCGATCCGGGTGCTCGACCCAGGTGCGCCCGAGCTGCCAGCCGCGGTCCATGTCGCGATCGAGCTGGGCGAAGAACGCCGCCGCCTGTTCGAGCAGCGCCTCGGGTACCTCGAGCCGATGGGCCCGGTCATCGATGCAGACCTGCAGGATCATGTCGCCGCCTCCCTCGTGCCTCGATTAATCCGGGCGGCCCGGGGACGGGCGCCCTCCACCGAGATCCCGATTACGGAGATCCCATGTTGCAGATCATCCCCCAGCTACTCGGCCCGGCTCAACTCGACAAGGTCCACGCCACCCTGGCCGAGCTGCCGGCGGTCGCGGGCACCCGTAGCGCCGGGCGCAGCGCGGCGCGGGTCAAGCATAACCAGGAGCTGCAACCCGACCCCGAGCGGATGCAGCGACTCGCGCGCATCATCATGTCGGCGCTCGGCCATCACCCGGTGTTCCGTGCCGCCGCCCTGCCCGAACGCGTCGCCGACCCGATCTTCGCCCGCTACCGCGCGGGGATGCACTATGGCGAGCACGTCGACGAGCCGATCATGGGCGGGTCCGGGGGACGGATGCGCAGCGACCTGGCGCTGACCCTGTGGCTCAGCCCGGCGGACGATTACGACGGCGGCGAGCTGGTGATCCGTACCAGCTTCGGCGCGCAGCGGGTGCGGGGTGAGGCCGGTGACGCGGTGCTCTACCCCGCCTCCAGCCTCCACCAGGTCGCCCCGGTGACCCGGGGCGAGCGGCTGGTGGCGGTGACCTGGATCCAGAGCCTGGTGCGCGACCCCGCCCGCCGCGAGCTGCTCTACGAACTCGGCCAGGCCCGCGCGACCCTGCTCGAGCGCGCCCCCGACGACCCCGCTACCCAGTGGGTCGACCGCAGCTATGTCAACCTGCTGCGGATGTGGGCCGAGCCGGGATGAGGGAGGGGCGGTGCGGTGCTCGGGCTCGGGCGGCACCAAGGAGGTTCGGCCATCAGTCGTCACCGCTGGGCCTGAGGGCCTCGCACCTGCGGTTCAGAGGGCGGGGCGTCAGCGCTGATTAACGGCTCAATCCGGCTACCCGGCTAGCCGCCGGCGTCAGCCTTGGCGAGCAGGGCGTTGAGGCGCGCGACCTCGGCCTCGGCCTCGACCTGATTGGTGACGTCGTGCTGGATGCCGAGGTAGTAGATCAGCCGTCCCTCGCGGTCGAACAGCGGGCGGATGGTGAAGCGGTTGTAAAAGCGGCTGCCGTCCTTGCGGTAGTTGCGCAGGGTGACGGTCACCGGCCGGTTTCCGAGCATCGCCTCGCGGATCTGCGCCACTCCTGCCTGGTCGTGGTCCTCGCCTTGGAGGAAGCGGCAGTTACGACCGAGGATCTCCTCGCGCCCGTAACCGGTGATCAACTCGAAGGCGGCATTGGCATAGACGATGGGGTTGTCGTCCTGGTCGGGGTCGGAGAGGGTGATGCCGTTGACGCAGGTGTCGAGGATTTGCGAGAGCACGAAGGGGATCACCCCCGCATCTTTGTCGACGACGAATTCCATGTGGTGACCTCGCTGCAAGAGTGATGGGGGCTGCTTCGTCGGCGCTGCCTCAGCGCGGCGATATCGCCGCCGGGGCCTGTTCGAGCAACCCCCTGATGTTGCCGACGACGCGCTCGCCGCCCTCCTGGATCGCCGCGCGGATCAGCTTCTCGAAGGGGCGCATGAACAACTCGAGCCGCGCCAGCTCGAAGACGAAGGTCAGGCGGGTCCCGTGTGCGCTCGGCTCGAAGCGATAGCTGATGTAGATCGGGGCGCTGAGCCCCTGGAAATCGATGCGGCGGTCCTGCTCGAAGACACAGACCTCGAAGGTCGCCTCGGTGCGGCGACCGTGATCGACCCGCACCTGTCGGCCGCGGCTGCCCAGCCGAATCGGCCCGGGCGAGAGCGCCTCGAGCGAGACCACTTCGGGCGACCAACGGCGATAGTTGTCGAAGAAGTCGACGGCGACGAAGGCGAAGACCTGATCCGGCGGGCGGGCGATGTGCGTGCTCGCTTGTGTTCTGACCATGGGTATCGGCTGCCGTGTGGCTGGGGTCGGCGCGTCCGTGCGCGGGCGGACGCTGGACGGGCATGCGCGAGCGGGCCCGAAACGGCCCGGTGGTCTATCTGGCGGCGGGGTGGGGGGAATTCCAGGGGGGCTGTCGGGGGTACGAACCTCAAAGACGCGAAGGACGCCAAGGAAATGCTCGGTCAGCGCATTCGGATTGAGCGGCGCTCATGGCCGAGGACTGAGGGTTGACGCCGGTCCACGATCGTCTTGCTGATGCGTCCACCTTGTCTCCCCGCTGCCAAGGGGTGAGCAAGGTGGCGCTCGGAGGTCGAACGCTCGAAAAACCTTTGCGTTCTTTGCGACTTGGCGGTTCAGTCTCCTGAATGCCGTACTCGATCAACCCGCCTGCAGCAGCGCGAGGATCTCGGGCTTGTCGTTAATGCGCGCCCAGTCGGCGGCGGTCTTGCCCTCGAAGTCCTTGAGGGTGCGATCGGCGCCGTGTTGCAACAGGGTCTCGACGGCGGCGGTACGGCCCTGGTTGGTGGCCCAGATCAGTGCGGTCCACCCCCGAGTCTGCTCCTGATGATCGATCATCGCGCCGTGCTGCAGCAGCAGGTCGACGATGTCGGCGTGATTGTTGGAGGCGGCGAGCATCATCGCGGTGTAACCGCCCTTGTCCTCGGCATCGATGGTGGCGCCGGCGGCGAGCAGGCGTTCGACCACGGCGGTGTGGCCGTTGAGCGCGGCCTTCATCAACGGGGTCCAATCGCAGTTGTCGCGCACATCGGGTTGACCGGTGCGCGAGAGCAGGCCGTCGAGCGCGCCGAGGTCGCCTTGTGCGGCGAATTCGAGCAGGGCGGGGTCGCCTGCGCCTTGATCGTCGGGGCCGCCGCAGCCGGTGAGGGCGACGAGCAGCAGGGTGACGAGAAGGAGAGTACGTGCGGGTGTCATGGTCACTTCCGGGTTGAGAGGTTGGTGAGTGTCGAGAGGTCGTATCGACCCCTCGACTTGTGACGAAAAGGGGTGGCCGAGGGTTACAGCAGCCCGCGACAGCTCCCATCGTGACATTGCACCAGGATGCTGTCGGTGCCCTCGCAGGGGACCTTGTGGATTTCGCCGTCGGTGCGGGTGTCGATGAGTACTGCGCCCTCGGCGGTGAGTACGCAGCCACGCAGCCGTGCGTACTGCTCGGCATAGGCCGCCCAGGTGACGTCACGGTGCTGGGGGGTAAGGCTGAGCATCTGGGAGGGTGTCTGTAGTGGTTCGGGCGCGGCGGGTGGCTGCGGTCGCAGCATCGGGGTGGCGTCGACCACGGGTGCCGGGTCCGGCCGAGCGCGCCGGCGTTCGGTGAGCATTGGTGCGCCGGTCTGCGGTCTCGGCACCAGTGGCGGCCGGTCGGCTGACGCGGGGGCGCTGGCTGTGTCGCCGCTGGCCTCCGCTTCTGCCACGGGGGTTGGTGCGGTCGGGGCGGGCGTCGGTAGCGGCGGTGCCGCCGTAGCGAGACGGTGGTGGTGGGTCTGCCAGTTCTGCTCGAGCGCGCTGAGTGACTGGGCCAACATCGGTTGCAGCCGGGCGGTGACGTCGAGCCGCTCCGGGTCGGCTTGGTCGGGGCGAGGGCGGATCAGGCTGGCGGCCGAGGCCACCCGCACCTGGGCGCCCTCACCGATGAAGTAGCTGGCGACCTCGAGCCTGCTCCCCGTGGGCAGTTGCTCGGGGGCGAGGGCGCGGGCCAACGCCGAGTCGGGGTGGACCGGGCGTTCGAGCAACAACCGCTCGGGGTCGCTGTGGACGATCCGCCAGCCCTTGCTGCGGGCCGCGCCCATCGCCAGTGCTCGGACTTGGTCACGCTCACGCGCCGCCAGCTGGATCTGCGGCAGGCCGGAGAGGTCGTCCGGGATCAACGATTGCGGCGGCGGTTCCGGGGTGGTCGCACAGCCGCCGAGCAGCCAAGCGGTGAGCGGGATCACGAAGAGATGCGCTGCCAGACGTCGGTTCACGCCGAGTCCTCTTGTCGGTTCAGGGTCGCTGGGAGATGGGGTGTCGGCCGGGTAGGCCCCAGGGCGATGGACGGGCCGACACGACACGCGTCGATGTCGGCCCAAAGGCGAAAATCTACGCCAAGCCCGTGGTGCTGTCGAGCGGGCCTCAGGCGGTGCCGTCCTCGCCGATCAGCAGGGTGGTGTCATTGAGATAGGTGTGCTTGGGGATGACCAGGTTGGTCGGGGCCGGCACACCCTTGAAGACGCGCGCGGCGAGGTCGAAGCGCGAGCCGTGGCAGGGGCAGAAGAAGCCACCCTTCCAATCGGCGCCGAGGTCTTCGGGGGCGAACTCGGGGCGGTAGGTCGGCGAGCAGCCGAGGTGGGTGCAGATCCCGATGGCGACCAGATACTCGGGCTTGATCGAGCGGGTCGGGTTCTGGCAGTACTCGGGCTGCTGGGGCACCTCGGAGGCGGGATCGACCAGCTTGGGGTCGTTGCTCGCCAGCATCTCGAGCATCTTCGGCGTGCGGTGCACCACCCACACCGGTTTGCCGCGCCACTTGACGCGCAGCAACGCGCCGGGCTCGATCTTGCTGATATCGGCCTCGACCGGTGCGCCGGCGGCGCGTGCACGCGCGCTCGGGTTCATCGAGGCGACGAAGGGGACCAGTGCGAAGCCGGCACCGACGGCACCGACGGCACTGGTCGCGGCGACCAGCAGGCGACGTCGTGTCTTGTTGACCGCTGTAGCGCTCATGATTCAGGGCTCCTTGTCTGATGCGTATCCCTGGGGGATGTCGGGTGGCGTCCGGGGCAAACTGCAATCGCCCGGCGTCCGTTTGGGATGCGTGTCGTTGCGAAAAAGAATCTCTACGGTGAATTTCAGTGTCTCGTCTTTCTTGACTAAAACACCCTGATATTTGTCAATGCAAAACGCACATATGTGCGTTTGAATATGCTCCCAGAATCCACCCGAGACACCCCAGCGGAGGCCCTGTGCCCGGTCGACGACGTCGCGTCCGCCGGATCGGACTCGATCCCGGACGGATCTGTTTCAAGCCCTGCGGTCGCCAGGGCAGCACCCTAGAGACGGTGGTGCTGCGCGCCGACGAGATGGAGGCGTTGCGCCTGTGTGACCTCGAACGGCTCTACCAGGAAGAGAGTGCTCGGCGCATGGGTATCTCGCGGACCACGCTGTCGCGCACCCTCGCCCAAGCCCGAGCCAAGGTCACTGGCGCCTTGCTCGTCGGGCAGCGCCTGGTGATCCAGATCCCGGAACACGGGGAGGACCAACCGCATGGCGTCTCGCCTTCTGACAACGACCGACCCCGTTCAGTGCCCGAGGGCACTGAACAGAGAGATGAAAACCCATGAAAAAGATCGTGATGACCGCCAATGACGCCCTCGGTCTCGCCGGCGAGATGTCGATGCACTTCGGCCATTGCAGCCATTTCGTGGTCGCCCAGGTCGACGAGGCCAATCGGCTCGTCGGTGCCGAGGTGATCGCCAACCCCTTCGCCGAGGCCCATCAGCCGGGGCAACTGCCGGCCTATATCCGCTCGCTCGGTGCCGACGTGGTGCTCGCCGGCGGTATGGGCGCCAAGGCCATCGAGCTATTCGCGCGCAACGGTATCGAGGTCGTCACCGGTGCGCGTCCCGGGGTCGAGGAGACCCTCAACGCCTATCTCGCCGGCGAGCTGAGCGGCGTCTCCCAGTGCGCCCACGCCCACTGACAACAACACGAGGAATCGCCTCATGAAGATCGTGATCTCCGCAACCGCCCAGGGTCAGGATGCCTCGGTCGATGCCCGACTCGGACGCTGTGCCTATTTCGCCGTGGTCGATACCGAGAGCGGTGACTTCCAGGCCATGCCCAACCCCTTCCTCGAGACCAATGGCGGCGCCGGTACCCGTACCGCGCAGTGGATCGTCGGACAGCGCGCCGAGCTGCTGCTCACCGGGCGCTGTGGCCCCAAGGCGGCGATGGTGCTCGAGCGCGCCGGGGTGCGGGTCGTCGAGGGGGTCTCGGGGAGTGTCGCCGAGGCCGTCGAACGTCACGCTGGGCAGGGGAACGTACTCGCGCCGGCCGGTGCGGGTCGTGGTGCCGGGCGTGAGCCCTGTGACGGCATCGCCCGCTGTGGCGGTGGTCGGGGCCGGGGCAACGGTGCGGCCATGGGCAGTGGTCGCGGCATGGGCGTGGGCCGCGGCCTGGGCAACGGCCGCGGTCGGGGCTGAGCGATGCGGGCGCTGACCATCGCCGTGGCCAGCGGCAAGGGCGGCACCGGCAAGACCACGGTGGCGACCAACCTGGCGCTGGCGCTCGAACGGGCGCAATACGCCGACTGCGACGTCGAGGCGCCCAACGGACACCTGTTCCTGCGCCCCCACTTCGACCGGCGCGAGCCGGTTGGGGTGCGCGTCCCGCGCATCGACCCCGAGCGCTGCACCCTGTGCGGCGACTGTGTCGAGGCCTGTGCCTTCAACGCCCTGGCGCTCACACCCGACGAGCTGATGGTGTTCGACGAGCTCTGCCACGGTTGCGGTGCCTGCGACTACGTCTGCCGTGTCGAGGGCGCGCTCGGCGAGGTCGAGCGCCCGATCGGCGAGATCGCCGTCGGTCAGGCCGACACCCTGCCGGTGCTTCAGGGCGAACTCGCCATCGGCGAGCGCTCGGCGGTGCCGGTGATCAAGGCGCTCAAGCGGCGTCTGGAGCCGGGGCTGGCGACCATCTTCGACGCCCCGCCGGGCACCGCCTGCCCGATGGTCGAGACCCTCGACGGCGTCGACTTCTGTCTGCTGGTCACCGAGCCCACTCCCTCGGGCCTGCACGACCTGCGCCTCGCCGTTGCGGTGACGCGCGCGCTCGGGGTGCCCTGTGGAGTGGTGATCAACCGCTGCGACATCGGCGATCAGGGCGTGGAGGAGTACTGTCGCGCCGAATCGATCCCGGTGCTGCTCGAGATCCCCTTCACCCGCGCCCTCGCCGAGGCCTACGCGCGTGGCGAACCCTGGGTGCACACCGCGCCCGAGTGGCGCGTACGCTTCCAACGGCTCTACTCACAGATCGAGGCACTGCTGCCGGTATGACCATCCTGATCGTCCTCAACCACCACCCCTACGACAGCACCGACGTGACCTGGAACGCGCTGCGTCTGGCCGCCACCCTGCTCGACCAGGGCCAGCGGGTGCGGCTGTTCCTGATGAACGACGCGGTCGATCTGGCACGCGATGCCTGTCGCCCGCCCGAGGGCTACGACCAGGACCTCGGCGCCATGCTCAAGGCGCTGATCGCGCGCGAGGTCCCGGTGCAGGTCTGCGGCTCGTGCATGGCGCGCTGTGGGCTCTACAAGAACCAGCCCTATTTCGCCGGTGCCGAGACCTCGACCATGGCGGTGCTCGCCGACTGGGTCGCGAGCAGCGACAAGGTGCTGACCTTCTGAGGTCGGTGCGGGCGAGCATCCGCGCCGCGCCCCGGGCTGGTGCCATGGCGCGCCGTGCCCCGGGGTGAACCCCGTAACCCCTAATCCTGGAGGAGGGCGCGAGGGTCGTCGTGACCCGTCAGCGCGCCCGCGCGAGACCACATGAAGGAACTCACCATCATCAGCGGCAAGGGCGGCACCGGCAAGACCACGGTGAGCGCCGCCTTCGCCACCCTGGCTCAGCACAAGGTGGTGGCCGACTGCGATGTCGACGCCGCCGACATGCACCTGCTGCTCGACCCGCGCGAGCGCGCCGGCGGCGACTTCATCGGCGGCGCGACACCGCGGATCGACCCCGAACTGTGCGCCGAGTGCGGGGACTGCGCCGCCTGGTGCCGGTTCGAGGCGATCGAGCTCGACTTCGACGCGGGCTATCGCATCAACCCCTTCGCCTGCGAGCACTGCGGGCTGTGCGCACGGGTCTGTCCCGAGGAGGCGATCGTCCTGGAGACCCGCCCGAGCGGTCGCTGGATGGTCTCCGACAGTCGTCATGGCACCCTGGTCCACGCCCAGCTCGGCGTCGGTGAGGACAACTCCGGCAAGCTCGTCACCCTGGTGCGGCGCGAGGCGCGGCGTCAGGCCGAGGCCGAGGGCGCGGCGCTGATCCTCAACGACGGCCCGCCCGGGATCGGCTGTCCGGTGAGCGCCGCCATCACCGGTGTCGATCTGGTGCTCGCCGTCACCGAGCCGACCCTCTCCGGGCTGCACGACCTGCAGCGCGTCGCCGAACTCTGCGTCCACTTCGCCATCCCGCTGGTCGTCTGCATCAACAAGGCCGATCTCAACCCGGAGAACGGTGCGACCATCCGTGACTGGTGTGGTGCGCGCGACATCGAGGTGATCGGTGAACTGCCCTTCGACCCCGTGGTCGCCCGCGCCCTGGTCGCGCGCAAGAGCCTCGCCGAGTACGACGGCGGTGGTGCATCGAGTGCGGTGATCGAGCTGTGGGAACGGGTGAAAACGCGCCTGGGGGTGGAGTGAGACGGGCGCCTGGGGAGATGGAGCCGATGAGCGGATTCGAACCGCTGACCCACGCATTACGAATGCGTTGCTCTACCAACTGAGCTACATCGGCTACTCAAGCCCGAGAATTCTAGCCAGCTTTCCGCTCGACATCAATCCCTGGCGGAGAAAGCCATCCGCCGCCGGAAGATTGAACCGTGAAGCCGCTAAGGACGCGAAGAAAGCGATCAGCCTTCAACAAGCAGCCTCCAGTGTCGGTTTGCAGTCAACCTTGGCGGTACGAGCTAAGCCTGCGCTTCTCGCTGGAGGCTGACCGCAGGAAGCCTTTTTTCTCTTCGTGTTCTTTGCGGCTTCGCGGTTCAACCCGCTGGCGGCCGCCTGGTGGCGATGTTGGGTTGCCCGTCCTGGAGTCCCGAGGATTCGTCGATCGGTGGTGTATGGGCAACCCAACCTACGGGCTGGAGGCTGGTTGCTGAAGGCTTTTCCCTTTGCGCGCTTCGTGTCTTCGCGGTTCAACCCGCTGGCGGCCGCCTGGTGGCGATGTTGGGTTGCCCGTCCTGGGATCCCGGCGATTCGTCGATCGGTGGTGTATGGGCAACCCAACCTACGGGCTGGAGGCTGGTTGCTGAAGGCTTTTCTCCCCTTTGCGCGCTTCGTGTCTTCGCGGTTCAACCCGCTGGCGGCCGCCTGGTGGCGATGTTGGGTTGCCCGTCCTGGAGTCCCGAGGATTCGTCGATCGGTGGTGTATGGGCAACCCAACCTACGGGCTGGAGGCTGGTCGCTGAAGGCTTTTCTCCCCTTTGCGTGCTTTGTGTCTTCGCGGTTCAACCCGCTGGCGGCTGCCTGATGGCGATGTTGGGTTGCCCGTCCTGGCATCCCGAGGATTCGTCGATCGGTGGTGTATGGGCAACCCAACCTACGGGCTGGTCGCTGAAGGCTCTTCTCCCCTTTGCGTGCTTTGTGTCTTCGCGGTTCATCATCCCTGTCGGCTGATCGCCCTCGCTCAGTCCCGCGCGGCGTCGAGCGCATAGGGCGCGGCGTCGAGGATGGGGTCGCGCTCGAGCACCAGGTCGGTGAGCAGACGGGCCGAGGCCGGGCCGGTGACCAGGCCGTTACGGTAGTGGCCGGCGTTGAAATAGAGCCCGTCGATGCCGGGGTAGGCGCCGATATAGGGGATGCCGCTGGGCGAGCCGGGGCGCAGCCCGGACCAATGGTCCTCGATCGGGGTGCGCTTGAGCAGCGGGTAGAGTTCGACGGCGGCGCGATAGAGTTCTTCCTTGGCCTCGGCGGTGGTGCGCTTGACGAAGCCGGCCTGCTCCAGGGTCGAGCCGAAGAGGATGCGACCGTCGCGCCGGGGGATGATGTAGCGCTCGCGGTGCAGGGTGATGTGGTGGACCTGTCCGGGCTGGGCGTAGAAGAGGATCATCTGGCCGCGCACCGGCTGGATCTCGGGGCTGTTGCCGAGCTGTTCGAGCAGCTTGGCGGTCCAGGCGCCGGCACAGATGATGACGCGCTCGGCGCGGATCTCGCCCTTGGGGGTGCGTACCCCGACCGCGCGCCCGCCCTCGATCAGCAGCTCCAGCACCTCCTCCTGCTCGCGCAGCCGCACCTTGCGTTCGATGGTGCGGCGCAGCGCGCGGGTCAGGCGCGGGTTGCGCACCTGGCCGACGCCGGGGAGGCGCAGCGCCTGCTCGGGGCGGGGGCCGAGTTCGGGCTCGCTGGCGTGGAGCTGGCGGGCGTCGAGCACCTCGATGGCGGTGTCGTGACGTGCGGCCCAGTCGAGCGCGCGCTGGCGCTCCTCGGTGTCGAGCACCAGCATGCCGTTGACGGTGAGTTCGGGGTCGATCCCGGTCTCGTCGAGCAGTTCGGTGGTGAGCGTCGGGTAGACCGTCTGGCTCCAGGCGACCAGCCGCCCGACCGCGTCGGGATAGCGCCAGGGGTAGAGCGGCGAGAGGATACCGCCGCCGGCCCAGGACGATTGCTGGCCGGTCTTGCCCATCTCGACCAGGGTGGTGTCGACACCGGCGCGCGCCAGTTCACGCGCCGTCAATAGCCCGATGACGCCGCCACCGATGACCAGGATCTCGCTCATACCGCTCTTCTCCTCGCGACCCGGTCGGTACCGGGCCATCTCGATCAGGGATCGAGGCGGCCGCGGCCGCCTCCAACATCATCAGATGCGGTTTGGCGGGTCGAGGTACAAGCGTGGGGCGCCGTGGTCAGTCCTCGGCCGGTTCCCTGGTCAGCTCACGCGGCAGCGCGAACACCACCTGCTCGCGGATGCCGGGCTGCTCCTCGACCTCTGCCACGCCCCAGTCGCGCAGTTGGGTGATGACCCGCTCGACGAGGATCTCGGGGGCCGAGGCGCCGGCGGTCAGCCCGATCTTCGAGACCCCCTCGAGCCAGGCGCGGTCGATGTCTTCCGGGCCGTCGATCAGGTGGGCGTGGCAGCCGCGCTTCTCGGCCAGTTCGCGCAGCCGGTTGGAGTTGGAGCTGTTGGGCGAGCCGACCACCAGCAGCAGGTCGCAGCTCTCGGCCAGGCTCTTGACCGCGTCCTGACGGTTCTGGGTGGCGTAGCAGATGTCGCTCTTCTTCGGTCCCTGGATCGCCGGGAAGCGCTCGCGCAGTGCCGCGACGATGGTGGTGGTGTCGTCCATCGACAGCGTGGTCTGGGTGACATAGGCGATGTGCTCGGGATCGGCGACCTCGAGCCCGGCGACGTCCTCGGGGCGTTCGACCAGGTGTACCGCGGCGCCATCGGGGTCGCACTGGCCGAGGGTGCCGTCGACCTCGGGATGACCACGATGACCGATGAGCACCGTCTCGACACCGTTGCGGCAGTGCCGGGTGACCTCGAGGTGGACCTTGGTGACCAGCGGGCAGGTGGCGTCGAACACCCGCAGTCCGCGTGCCTCGGCCTCGCGCCGCACCGATTGCGGCACGCCGTGGGCGCTGAACACCAGGGTGGCGTCATCCGGTACCTCGTCGAGTTCCTCGACGAAGATGGCGCCGCGCGCGCGCAGCCCCTCGACCACGAAGCGGTTGTGCACCACCTCGTGACGAACGTAGATAGGAGCGCCGTAGCGTTCGAGGACGCGCTCGACGATGGCGATGGCGCGGTCGACGCCGGCGCAGAAACCGCGGGGATTGGCTAGCAGGATAGTCATGGCTCGGAACAGGATAGGCGATCGACGGGGGTTGAATACAGCGGGTGGTGTTCGGGGTTATCGCACGCGACCGGCGCACCGGTCGCGCTTGGGCTCAGGCCTCGACGGTGAGGATGGCGATGCGCAGCTGCAGCGCCCGCCCGGCGAAGGGGTGGTTGAAGTCGACCCGGACGCGCTTGCCCTCGGTCTCCAGCACCATGCCGCTGGTCTCCTGCCCGGTCGGGGTCTCGAAGGCGATCACCTTGCCCGGCTCAGGATCGAGCCCTGGCGGGAACTCGCTGCGTTCGAGCCAGAAGACGTTGTTCTCGTCATAGGCGGCGAACAGCTCGGAGCCGTCGCCGGCGAAGGTGGTCTCGCTGCCGGCGGTCAGTCCGTCGATGGCCGCCTCCAGGGCCGGGGTCAGGGTGGCGTCGCCGACGGTGCAGCGGATCGGCTCCTCCTCGAAGGTGGAGAAGGCGACGAAGCCGTCCGGGAAGCGGACCTGGAGGTGGAAGGCGATGCGCCGTCCCGCAGCGACCGCGAGCGGGGGTTCGCTGACGGTCTCGGTGGGCGTGGACAGGGTGTCGTTGGTGACCATGATGCAGTGGGTCCATTGCAACGGCGAGGGCGGGACCGGATGGCCCGCAAGGGCTCGACGTCTCCCGCCCCCGCTACGGATAGGGTGGGCGCCGCTACAACAGCTCCTGGGTCACGAAGAGGTAACCGAGCGAGGTCGCGACGACCGCGATCGCGACGTACGGGATGAGGACGCAGACGCCCGGTAGGTCGTTGCAGAGCACGCTGAACCTGCAGAGTTTGCAGTGCCTCATCTGTCTCGACCCTCCTGTTGCCATGCGCCCGGGCGCCGGCCTGTCCGTGTTCGCGCCGCGCCGCAAGCGCGCGCGGGGGGCGATCGCTGCCAGTATCGATCCCGTCTCGGAGTCCTGGCCGTATCACGTCTCTTCTCGGGTGTCCCGTCATGCCGTCGCGTTAGATGGCAAACGTCGCTATCGTTACCGATATACAGGGGACGATCAAGCACGACGCGTCGCCGCGATGACCCGCACCCGGTCTCGGCTGGGCGATAATGGCCGTCCGTCTCCAACCGTCAATCATATCAGCGAGCCTCATTTGGACATCTCATCCCCATCCGCCGCCGCCCCGACCGTGGGCTTCGTCAGTCTCGGCTGCCCCAAGGCCACGGTCGACTCCGAACTCATCCTCACCCGGCTGCGCGCCGAGGGTTATCGGGTGGTGCATGACTATGCCGATGCCGAGCTGGTGATCATCAATACCTGCGCCTTCATCGATGCCGCCGAGCGTGAGTCGCTGGAGGTGATCGGCGAGGCCCTGGAGGAGAACGATCGGGTGGTGGTCACCGGCTGTCTCGGCGCGCGCGCCGAGCGCATCCGCGCCGTCCACCCCGAGGTCCTGGCGATCACCGGCCCGCATGCGCTCGAGGAGGTGATGGCGGTGGTGCACGACGAGTTGCCCGCCCCGCACGACCCCTTCACCAGCCTGGTGCCGCCTCAGGGTATCCGGCTCACCCCGCGCCACTTCGCCTATCTCAAGATCTCCGAGGGCTGCGACCATCGCTGTACCTTCTGCATCATCCCCAGCCTGCGCGGTGACCTGGTCAGTCGTGGTATCGGTGAGGTGCTCGGCGAGGCTGAGCGGTTGGTCGAGGCCGGGGTGCGCGAGCTGCTGGTGGTTGCCCAGGACACCAGCGCCTATGGTCGCGATCTCAAGTATGCCCCGGGTTTCCACGGTGGGCGACCGTTACGCACCGACATCACCAGCCTGGCCCGCGAACTCGGTCAGCTGCCGGCGTGGACCCGGCTGCACTACGTCTATCCCTATCCGCAGGTCGACGAGCTGATCCCGTTGATGGCCGAGGGGCTGATCCTGCCCTATCTCGACATGCCGCTGCAGCACGGCAACCCTCGGGTGCTGCGCGCGATGCGCCGTCCGGCGGCCACCGAGCGGGTGCTCGAGCGTCTCGCGCGCTGGCGCGCGCAGTGTCCCGAACTGGTGCTGCGCAGCACCTTCATCGTCGGCTTCCCCGGTGAGACCGAGGCCGAGTTCGAGTCGCTGCTGGACTTCCTGCGCGAGGCCGAACTCGACCGCGTCGGCTGCTTCCCCTACTCGCCGGTGGAGGGCGCGGCGGCCAACGACCTGGCCGGCGCGGTGCCCGCCGAGGAGCGCGAGGCGCGGCGCGAGCGCTTCATGGAGGTCCAGGCCGAGATCAGCCGTGCCAAGCTCGCCGCACGGGTCGGCGAGCGCATGACGGTGCTGGTCGACGCAGTGCACGAGGACGAGGTGGTGGCGCGCAGCTATGGTGACGCACCCGAGATCGACGGCAACGTCTTGGTGCCGGGTGCCTGGGAGATCGACCCTGGCGACTTCATCGAGGTCGAGATCACCGCCTCGGGTGAGCACGACCTGTGGGCACGGCCGATCGACCCGGCATGAGCCCGTGCGGTGGGCGGCGAGGTGCCGCCCGGCGCTGGCTCAGAAGGCCGGGCCCGCGCTCTTGCCGAGCTTCTTGAGGATGGTGGCCAGCGGGCAGAAGCCGGTGAAGGCCGACTGCAGCAGGTTGGCGCCGACGAAGCCGGTGAACCACAGGAAATGGATGCTGACGGTGGCCGCGAGGATGGTCGAGAGCAGCACAAAGGCGCCGGCGACGGCGAGAACGATGCGTTCGATGGACATGGGAGCTTCCGCTTCGGTTGCGATGGGTGTCAGCGGCGGAGTATTAACCAATGCTTATACTGGATTCAACCACGCTGCTTCCCAGTGGTCGACGAACGCCCTGGAGGAGGTGTCATGGATGCCAACGCGTTTCCCCGGCTGATCGAGGCGTTGCAGCGCCCCGAGGCCTATCCCCACCCGGTCGACCGGGTCGAGCACATCGAGACCCACATCTCCCACGTGCTGCTTGCCGGTGATTTTGCCTACAAGCTCAAGAAGCCGCTCGACCTCGGCTTCATCGACTGCTCCACTCTGGCGCTGCGTCGTCACTGCTGTGAAGAGGAGATCCGGCTCAACAGCCGGCTCGCGCCGACGATCTATCTCGACGTGGTGGCGATCGGCGGTGACGCCGTGCACCCACGCATCGGTGCCGCGGGCGCGGTGCTGGAGTACGCGGTGCGGATGCGCCGTTTCGCACAGTCGGCGTTGCTCGCGCACCAGCCCCTCGACGCCCCCCTGATCGACCGGCTGGCCGAGCGCGTGGCCGATTTCCACGCCGCCATCCCGGCCGCCGCGCCCGATGCCCCCTGGGGGGCGCCCGACATGGTGCTCGCGCCGATGCTCGAGAACGTCGAGCAGATCCGTGCGCGGGTCGAGGCGCCGGCGCTGCTGACGCGGCTGCAACGCATCGAGGACTGGACCCGGGCGCGCTGGCAGGCGCTGCGTCCGGCGCTCGAACAGCGCCGTGCCGAGGGTTGGATCCGCGAGTGTCATGGTGATATGCATCGTGGCAACATCGCGTTGATCGACGGCGAGCCGCAGATCTTCGACGGCATCGATTTCTCCCCGGAGCTGCGCTGGATCGACACCGCCAGCGAACTCGCCTTCCTGGTCATGGACCTACAGGTCGCCGGTGAACCGGGGCTGGCGCAGCGCCTGCTCAACGGCTATCTGGAGCGTAGCGGCGACTACGGGTTACTGGCGCTGCTGCGTCTCTATCAGTGCTACCGGGCGATGGTGCGCGCTAAGGTTGGTGCGATCCGTGCTGAACAGGCGGGGCTGACCGCGGCCGAGCGTGCCGCCGCCTGGGGGGAGTGCGTACGCTACCTGGCGCTGGCCGAGGGCTACACCCGGGCGCGTCGGCCCCGGCTGCTGATCGCCTGCGGGCTCTCGGGTTCAGGCAAGAGCCACATGGCCAGCGCGCTCTGCGACCGCCAGCCCTTCGTCCACCTGCGCTCGGACGTCGAGCGCAAACGGCTGTTCGGGCTCGAGGCGCAGGCGCGCACCAACACCGGGGTCGACGGGGGCATCTATTTCCCCTCGGCCACCGAGTGGACCTATACACGCCTGTTACAGCTGACCGAGACCATCCTCGCCAGTGGTCACGACGTGCTGGTCGACGCCACCTTCACCGCACGCCAGCGTCGCGCCGGATTCGCCGCGCTGGCACGGCGTCTCGGCGCCGGGTTCGCCATCCTCGCGCTGGAGGCGCCGCTGGCGGTGCTGCGCGAGCGCGTCACCCGGCGTCTGGCTGCCGGCAACGACGCCTCCGAGGCGACGCTGGCGGTACTCGAGCGCCAGCATGCGCGTTGCGAGCCGCCGCAGGGCGAGGAGTGCGCCCAGCTGGTGCGTGTCGACACCAGCGCCGAGCCCGCCCTCGAACAGGTCATCGAGCAGCTCGAGACCGTGTTCGCCGGACAAACCCAGTCCTGCGATCTCGCCGCGCCGCCCCACTGAACCCGCCTCATCCCAGCAGCACCAGCGCCGCGCCGGCGAGCATCAGCACGCCGGCGGGCAGACGCGCGCGCAGCCCGCGCTCGCCGAAGCAGAGCGCGCCGTAGAGCATGCCGAAGAGCAGGCTGGTGCGCTTGAGCGCGATCATGTAGGCGACCTCGGTCGCGGCGATGGCGAGGAAGTGGGTGTAGACCATCACCGCGCTCAGCGCCGCGACCACCAGCACCGCCCAGGGGTGGCGCGCCAGCGCGAGCAGCCGGCGTGGGCGCGGCAGCGCCAGCACCAGCAGCGCGGTGACCCCGAGCAGGGCGAAGTAGAAGGCGCCGAACTGCGCCGGCGGCAGGTACTGCATCGCGCCCTTGCCGAGGGTGGCGGTGAGGGCGTAAATCGCCGCCACTGCGAGCATCAGCCGCGCGCCGCGCTGCTCGAGGATGGCGCCGAGCGGACGCAGCCAACTGCGCCAGTCGCGCGCCCGGGCATGGCCGACGTTGAGCAGCCAGGCCCCGGCCACCACCAGCACCACGCCGAGCGCGCCGCGCGCGCTCACCGTCTCGTCGAGCAGCAGCCAGGCGACCAGCAGCACGAACACCGGGGTGAAGGCGAGATAGGGCAGGGTGAGCGAGAGCGGGTGGTCGCGGATGGCGCGCATGTAGAGCAGCATCGCCGCGATCTCCAGCGGCACCAGCGCCGCCAGCCAGCCCCAGAAGGCGGGCGCGAGGGTGTCGAGTGGCGGCAGGTCGGTGAGCAGCGGGGCGAGCAGCACGCCGCTCAGGGTGAGGCGCACCAGCGCCAGCTCGGCGGCCGAGAGCGCGCCGAGCCAGGCCTTGGTGGCGGCATCGGCGCTGGCCAGGGCGAGGGCGCAGAGCAGCGACAGGCTCACCCAGTCCATGGCCGCGGCGCCGGATCAGTCGGCGGCGGCGGGTCGCATGCGCCGCGGCAGCGCCTCGGTCAGCACCTCGCAGCCGGCGCCGGGGAGATGGGCGTGCTCGCTGATCCAGCGGCGCCAGAGGCGGGCGCCGGGACGGCCCTGGAAGAGTCCGAGCAGGTGACGGCTGATCGCGGTCAGCGGCACCCCGGCGTCGAGTTCGCGCTGGATATAGGGCAGCATCCGCTCGATGACCTGGTGGCGGGTCGGCGGCGGGGTCGGGTCGGCGAAGATGCGCGCGTCGGCCGCGGCGAGGATCCAGGGGTTGTGGTAGGCCTCACGGCCGATCATCACCCCGTCGAGGGTCTCGAGCAGGGCGCAGGCCTGATCGAGGTCCTGCACCCCGCCGTTGAGGCTGATCGAGAGCGTGGGGAAGTCGCGCTTGAGCTGCAGCACCACGTCGTAGCGCAGCGGCGGGATGTCGCGGTTCTCCTTCGGACTCAGCCCGGAGAGCCACGCCTTGCGCGCGTGCACGATCAGCGCGTCGCAGCCGGCCTCGACCTGGGCACCGACGAAGTCGACCAGCTCGCCGTAGCTGTCGCGATCGTCGATGCCGATGCGGCTCTTGACCGTCACCGGGACCGCCACCGCGTCCTTCATTGCCCGCACGCAATCGGCCACCACCCCCGGCTCGGCCATCAGACAGGCGCCGAAGCGCCCGTTCTGCACCCGGTCGGAGGGGCAGCCGACGTTGATGTTGATCTCGTCGTAGCCATACTCGGCACCGAGTCGGGCGCAGCTGGCCATGTCGGCGGGATCGGAGCCGCCGAGCTGCAGCGCCACCGGGTGCTCGCTCGGATCGAAGCGCAGGAAGCGCTCGCGGTCGCCGTGGAGCAGCGCGCCGGTGGTCACCATCTCGGTGTAGAGCAGGGCGTGACGGCTGATCAGCCGGAGGAAATAACGGCAGTGGCGATCGGTCCAGTCCAACATCGGGGCGATGGACAGACGACGGTCTAGCGGTGCAGGCATGGCGCGGGTCGGGCTCGGGCTGGGGACGCCGGCAGGCGAGGGCCGGGTCGTTGATCTCGAGCGGGGATTGTCCGCGACCGGGCCGATTTTTTCCATCACCGGCGCGGTCGCGGTGGGGTCCGCCCGCCGGGCGGCGGGCGGACAGCCTCAGGCCGCGTCCTCGGGGAGCGGGTCGCCGGGGCGGCGCACCGGCTCCTTGAGGGTGACCAGCTCCTCGGCGCTGCCGGGGTGGATGGCCACAGTGTTGTCGAAGTCGGCCTTGGTCGCGCCCATCCGCACCGCTACGGCGAAGCCCTGGAGCATCTCGTCGGCGCCGTCGCCGATGACGTGGACGCCGACCACGCGCTGCTCGGGGCCGGCGCAGACCAGCTTCATCGCGGTCTTGGCGCCGTGCTCGTTGAGCGCGTAGCGCATCGGGGTGAAGCTGGTCTCGTAGACGGTGAGCACGTCACCGAGGCGCTCGCGCGCCTCCGGCTCGCTCAGCCCGACCTTGGACAGCGGCGGGTGGGCGAAGACCACGGTGGGGATGTTGTCGTAGTCGAGCTTGCGTTCGCTCTGGCCGTCGAACAGGCGCTCGGCAAGGCGGCGCCCGGCGGCGATCGCCACCGGGGTGAGCTGGTCGCGTCCGGTGATGTCGCCGAGCGCGTAGACGCCGGGGACATTGGTGTTCTGATAGGCGTCGGTGGGCACCATGCCGTTGGGCTGGACCTCGATGCCGGCGGCCTCGAGCCCGAGGTCGCGGGTGTTGGGCGCGCGCCCGACGGCCCAGATCACGCTGTCGAAGCCCTCGAGCCGGGTGCCGTCCTGGGCCACCAGGGTGGTGCCCTGGGCGTCGCGCTCGAGCGCGGCGACGGCGAACTCGAGATGGGTCTCGATGCCCTGGGCGTGCATGTTCTCGGCCAGGGTGGCGCTGAGCAGGGGGTCGAACTGGAACAGCAACCGGTCCTCGAGCGCCACCACGGTGACCTCGGAGCCGAAGCTGCGCAGCAGCCCGGCTAGCTCGATGCCGATATAGCCGGCACCGATGATGGCCACGCGCTTGGGCTGTTGTTGCAGGGCGAAGAAGCCGTCGGAGGTGATGCCGTGCTCGGCGCCGGGCAGACGCGGCACGATCGGGCGCCCGCCGGTGGCGATGACGATGTGATCGGCGCTGAGGCGCTGACCCTCGACCTCTATGGTATGGGCGTCGACGAAGCGGGCATGGCCATCGACCCGGGTGATGCCGAGGCGCTCGACATAGCCGTCCCAGAAGCTGTTGATGGCGCCGATGTAGCGGTCGCGCCCGGCCACCAGCTTGGGCCAGTCGAGTGTGCCGCCGCTGGCCTGGACGCCGAAGCCGGGGGCGTCGCGCACCGCCTCGGCGAGATGCGAGGCGTACCACATCACCTTCTTGGGCACGCAGCCGACGTTGACGCAGGTGCCGCCGAGCGCCTTGGACTCGATCAGGGCGACGCGCTTGCCGAAGGCGGCGGCCTTCTCGGCCACCGCCAGGCCGCCGCTGCCGCCGCCGATCGCGATCAGGTCGAAATGCTGGGTCATGATTCTGCTTCCTGATAATGCTGTGACCGAGGATCATACCCGTGGCCCGGATGGGGCGCAGCGGGTGGTCCGAGAGCGGTCCTGTCCATAGCAAAGGGGTCGGTAACCCATGGGTTGCCCGACCCCTCGAATCCGCCGACGCCGGCCGGCGTCGGCAGCTGTGGTCCTCCGGCGTGCCCCCGGATCAGGCGCTGGCGCGCTCCTTGATCCAGGCCTCGACCGCCTCCGAGCCACCGATCAGCTCACCGTTGACGAACACCTGCGGTACGGTGCGGGCGTTGGCCACGGCGCGCAGCGTCTGCTCGGTGTAGTCCTCGTTGAGCACCAACTCCTCGAAGTCGATGCCGGCGTTGCGCAGGGCCTCCTTGGCCTTGACGCAGAATGGGCAGCCGTCGCGGGTGAACACGCTCACGTCCATCGGCTTGGGCGCGTTCGGGGCGAGGTGGGCGAGCATGGTGTCGGCGTCGGAGACCTCGTAGGGGTCGCCCTCGACCTCGGGCTCGATGAACATCTTCTCCACCACGCCGTCGCGCACCAGCATCGAGTAGCGCCAGGAACGCTTGCCGAAGCCGAGGTCATCCTTCTCGACCAGCATCCCCATGCCCTCGGTGAACTCGCCGTTGCCGTCGGGGATGAACAGCAGGTCCTCGGCGTGCTGGGTCTTCTGCCACTCGTTCATCACGAAGGTGTCGTTGACCGAGACGCAGGCGACGGTGTCGACCCCATGCTCCTTGAACATCGGCACCAGCTGGTTGTAGCGCGGCACATGCGAGGACGAGCAGGTGGGGGTGAAGGCACCCGGCAGCGAGAACACCACCACGGTCTTGCCGGCGAAGATGTCGTCGGTGGTCAGGTCCACCCACTCGTGTCCGCGGCGGGTGTGGAAGGTGACCTGAGGAACGCGGCTTCCAGTGCGATCTTGCAGCATGTGTCGATTCTCCATGGTTGTCGCTGTGGGATTTGGGTCAAAGGTCTTGAGCGATCGTCGTGCCTCCCGGGGGATGGCGTGTCGACGGTGCTAAGATTAGAGGCTGACGGTCGATGCGTGAAATGGATAATAAAAATTGATCTGATAGTCTGAGGCGATCGTTCGGTTCGTTCTGGCACTCGCCCGAGCGCTTGTGTTCACATCACAGGTACAGACCATCCGATCTGGTTCCGGCGACGTCCGATGCGCACCTAGATGAGGCGGCCTCCCGTGCAATCCAAGGGGAGGGGCGGGCATCGACCGGGCGGGCGGCGACCGGATCCTCCTCGACGGACGCAGGAGTTTCCAAGCATGACAGGTTCCGAGGACCCGAACGTGCCCGCTCAGGATGAGCCGGAGCCAGAGCGCGATATTTATGTCCAGGCCCAGCAGGCGCTGGAGCGTGGCGACTTCAATCGACTCGGCCGATTGCTCGGACAGGGCGAGATCGACCTCGCCACCCTGACCGAGGAGCTGCGCGTCTACCAGGCCGAACTCGAGGTCCAGAACGCCGAGCTGCGCGAGGCCCAGGTGGTCTCCGAGCGCATGGCGCTGCGCTATAACACCCTGTTCTCGGCGATGCCGCTGGCACAGCTGGTCGTCGATCGCAATGGCTTGGTACTCGACGCCAACGCCTTCGCCGAGCAGTTGTTCAGTCTCGAGCATCGCTATCTGCGCCATCACTTTCTCCAGCGATTGGTGATCCCGCTCGATCGCGAGCGCTTGGCCGAAGCACTGAACCGGGCGCGCGAGACCGGTAGTCAGGTGGTTGAGGGCATCCATTTCCAGACCGACTCCGGCGAGGTCTTCGGTGGTGAGCTGCACATGGCGCGGCTCGTCGGCGACGACGACACCCAGGTGCAGTTCGTCTGCGCGGTGGTCGACCTGAGCAAGCTGCTGCGCCAGCAGGAGGCGCTGCGCCGCTCCGAGGAGAAGCTCGAGTTCCTCGCCCACCACGACACCCTCACCCATCTGCCCAACCGCACCCTGCTCAACGATCGCCTGGCGCAAGGGGTGAGTCGTGCCCATCGTCACCACGGGGTGATGGCGGTGCTGTTCGTCGACCTCGATCGCTTCAAGATCATCAACGACCGGTTCGGACACGGTGCCGGCGACGAGTTGCTGCGTGAGGTGGCCGAGCGGATGCAGGGTCAGTTGCGCGACAGCGATACCCTGGCGCGCGTCGGTGGCGACGAGTTCGTGGTATTGCTCGAGGATGCCGACTGCGCTCGCCGTGCCGGGCGGGTGGCCAATCGTCTGTTGCAAGTCTTCGGCCCCCCCTTCCAGATCGGCAAGGAGCGTCTCCAGGTCAGTGCCAGTATCGGCATCAGTCTCTATCCGGCCGATGGCACCGAGCCCGATACCCTGCTCAGGCATGCCGATATCGCCATGTACGAGGCCAAGTCGCGCGGGCGTAACGACTTCCAGTTCTTCCACGCCGAGATGGCTAGCGGCGTGGTCGAACAGCTCGAGCTGGTGCACGCGCTGCGCGGGGCGCTGCGGCGGCACGAGTTCCTGCTCTACTTCCAGCCCCAGATCGACCTCGGTAACGGCCGTCTGCTCGGGGTGGAGGCGCTGCTGCGCTGGCATCATCCGCGTCAGGGCCTGCTGGCGCCGGCGCGTTTCATCACCCTCGCCGAGGAGGTCGGGGTGCTCGGCGAGGTCGGCAGCTGGGTGCTGGAGACGGCCTGCGCGCAGCTCGCCGCTTGGCGTAACAACGGTCTCGAGGTGCCGCGGGTCGCGGTCAATCTGGTCTTGCAGCAGCTCGAGCAGGCGCACTTCGTCGACTACATCGAAGGGTTGTTGCAGCGCTATCAGCTCGCCCCGGCGGCGCTGTTGCTTGAGGTCACCGAGGCGATGCTGATGCGTCAGCCCGAGCGCGCACTGGCGCATCTGCACGGTCTGCACCGACTCGGGGTCGGGGTCTCGGTCGATGACTTCGGGACCGGCTACTCCTCGCTCGGACGCATCGCCCGTCTGCCGATCGATCAACTCAAGATCGACCGTTCCTTCGTCGACGACATCGGGCGCGACAGCGGTGACGAGACCACGGTGCGCACCATCATCGGACTGGGCAGATCGCTGGGGCTGGAGGTGATCGCCGAGGGGGTCGAGTGCAGCGATCAGGTCGAGTTCCTCACCCGCGAGGGGTGTCGGGCCGGGCAGGGGTTTCTCTACGGCCGCCCGGTCTCGGCGCGTGAGATCCTTGATACCTATCATCCCTGATACTGATGTAGTCGAATATTAGGATATATTGATTGGCGTCAATCCGGTCGGTGCGGTCGCGACATAGGCTAGGCGGTGATCGGAGGCGGGCCGCCCTGTCTCGTCCCGATCATCCCGGTCGATGCCCAGGGACGGGTGCCGCCGGGGCTTTGGGATCGCGCCATGTTCGCGATCGGGCCGCCATCTCCACGGATGGAGATGAGGCGGCGTTTTCGCCTGATTCATCTGGGAGTTGAGCGATGACGCGCATGAAACGACTGATGCTTGCAGCCGCCGTCGCGGGGGTCTCCGCGCTCGGTTCCATGTCCGCCAACGCCTTCTGGGGCTGGGGGCCGTTCGGGATGTTCCCGGGTGGCTGGGGCGGTCCCTGGGGTGGTCCCTGGTACGGTGGGGCGCCGTATTACGGCTATCACCACCCTTATGGCTATGGTTATCCCTATCACGCCCCCTACTATGGCACCTGGGGCGCGCCCTATGCCTGGGGTGCGCCGGTCTATGGCTATCCCGCCTACTACGGCCATCCCGCCGCCAACGCGTCGACGGCCAGCACCGACTGAGCGTGCTCTCGCGCCCCGCCGCACGGCGGGGCGCTGTCGTCGTCACCGACCCGACTGCTATCATCCCCGCCACCTGTCACCACGGCGCCCCGCGCGGTCGCCGATCGGTCGTCTGTGGAGGTCTGTGCCATGCGTGTGCTGGTGGGGGACATCGGTGGTACCAAGACGGCGCTCGCCAGTGTCGAGCTGACTGCTGAGGGAGCGCTGCGCCTGCATGCCCCGCAACGTTATCCGAGCGCCGACTATCCCGGGCTCGGCCCGATCGTTCAGGCCTATCTCGGGATGCATGCCACCCCCTGCGTCGGGGCCGCCTTCGCCATCGCCGGTCCGGTGGCGGGGCGCTGCAGCCAGGCCACCAACCTGGCGTGGCGGATCGATGCCGATGTCCTCGAACGCGAGTTGGGGCTGGCGCCCGTGACCTTGCTCAATGATCTCGAGGCGGTGGCCTGGGGCATCGACGCGCTCGCGCCGGAGGATGTCTGCGAACTCCAGCCGGGCGAGCCCGGAGGGCTCGGCAACCGTTGTGTGATCGCCGCAGGAACCGGCCTCGGTGAGGCCGGTCTGTGCTGGGACGGGCGGCGCCATCATCCCTTCGCCACTGAGGGAGGGCACGCCGGCTTCGCCCCGAGCGACGGTTGCGAGTGGGCGCTGCTGCAGTTCCTGCAACGGCGCTATCGGCGGGTGAGCTGGGAGCGTCTGGTCTCGGGGATGGGGATCGGCGCCATCCATGCCTTCTGCTGCGAGCGGGCCGGTGAACCGCTCCCGCAACCGTCCCCGACCCCGGCCGAGATCGCCGCCGGGGCGCAGCGTGGCGATGCCTGCTGCGCCGAGGCCATGGCGTTGTTTTTCCGGCTCTATGGGCGCGAGGCCGGCGATCTGGCGCTCAAGCAGATGGCCCTCGGCGGGGTCTATCTCGGTGGCGGTATCGCCCCGCGCAATCTCGAGGCGCTGCGGGCCAGTGCCTTCCTCGACGCCTTTCTCGACAAGGGCCGGATGCGCGGGCTGATGCAACGCATGCCGGTGCGGGTGATCTTGCAGCCGCAGGTGGCGCTGCTCGGTGCCGCGCGTGCCTGGCTCGTCGGGCGTGCGCCCGACTAGGCGATGTCGCATGACCGCTGGCGGCCGCGTATGTGCCGTGGGAGGAGAAGACCTTGGATCAGGTGCTGAAGATCACAGGAATGCGTTGCCAACACTGTGTGCGCCGCGTTCATGAGGCGCTGGGCGCGGTCGCCGGGGTCGAGGTGGTGCGTGTCGATCTCGACAGCGGTCTCGCCCGGGTGCGAGGTCGTGTCGACCCCGCCGTGCTGCTCGCCGCAGTGACCGCGCTCGGCTATCAGGCCGAGCTGTCCTGACCGCGCCTGGCGCGCGCCGCGCGCCCTGTCCGGCGCGCTTGGATACTGATTGTATGACACGCCCCCGCGCGGTCAGGCCGGCGGGGGCGTCGTTCGTCATGGAGAACCTGGAGAAGCTGTCGTATGTCGAGCCGTGAACGGATCGGTGCCTGGATCGAGTCCGGTCCCATTCAACGCACCATCATCACCCTGATCGTCCTCAACGCCATCACCCTGGGGTTACAGACCTCGCAACAGTTGGTCGCCGAGTATGGTGGGGTGTTGCGCCTGGTCGATCGGGTGGTGCTCAGCGTCTTCGTGGTCGAGATCCTACTCAAGCTCTATGCCCGTGGGCTGCGTTTCTTCACCAACGCCTGGAACCTGTTCGACTTCGCGGTGGTGGCCGTTGCCCTGGTACCAGCCAGTGGGCCGCTGGCGGTGTTGCGCGCGCTACGGGTGTTGCGGGTGCTGCGATTGATCTCGATGGCGCCACGGCTGCGTTTCGTGGTCGAGGCCTTGCTCAAGGCGCTGCCCGGGATCTCTTCGATCGCGCTGCTGATGCTGATTCTGTTCTATGTCTTCGCGGTGATGGCCACCGGGCTGTTCGGCGAGCGCTTCCCGGAGTGGTTCGGTGGGCTCGGTGCCTCCATGTACACCCTGTTCCAGGTGATGACCTTGGAGAGCTGGTCGATGGGGATCGTGCGTCCGGTGATGGCGGCCTACCCGTTGGCCTGGTTGTTCTTCATTCCCTTCATCCTGATTGCTACCTTCACCATGCTCAATCTGTTCATCGGTATCATCGTCGATACCATGCAGAACCTGCACGATGCCCAGCACCAAGGGGTACGGGATGACCTGGAGCGCTCGATGCATCGTGACAGCGCCCAGCTCGAACACGAACTGCAGGCGCTGCGCGCCGAGGTGCGTGCCCTGCGTGAGGCGTTGGGCCGTTGAGCGACTGAGGCCGAGTGGCCGGTCTGCTATGATCGGCCGCGATCGTGCGGACAGATGTCCGCTAAGTGGCTGCCTGGCGGTACGTCGGCGGGACTCTAGAAAGGGGAGAGTGGATCGTGATACAGCCAGTTCGGCAGGCCGTCGACGGCCGCGCCCCGCGTCCCGTGAGCAGCCTTCGCCCCTGGCTGGCGCTCTCGTTGCTCGGTTGCGTGCTGCCGGCGCTCGCCTTGGAGCTGAAGGTCGAGGTCAGCGGGCTCGAGGGCAAGCAGCGCGACAACGTGCTGGCGCTGCTCGATATCTATCAGGAGCAGGGCAGCGCGGGCCTGGAGCTACCGCGGGTGCGGGCCTTGCACCGCCTCGCCCCGCAGCAGATCCGTGACGCCCTGGCCCCCTTCGGTCTGTATCGGGTCGCGATCGATGCCACCCTCGAGCAGCCCGCTCCGCCCGCCGGTCCCTGGCAGGCGCGCTATCGGGTGAGCCCCGGCGAGCCAGTGCGCATCGGCGTGGTCGACTACCAGGTGCGCGGCCCCGGCGAGGACGACCCGGCCTTCCCCGAGCGCTTCCCGATGCAGCGCGGCGACGTGCTGCTGCACGCCGACTACGAGCGCGCCAAGTCGGAGCTGCGCTATACCGCCTCGGCCAACGGCTATCTCGACTACCGGCTGCCTCGTCACCGGGTGCTGGTCGACCCCGAGGCCTACAGCGCGGCGGTCCATTTTCATCTCGACACCGGTCCCCAGTACCACCTCGGCGAGGTGACCTTCAACCAGGATCTGCTCGACGATGGGCTGCTGCGGCGCTATCTGCGCTTTGCCCCGGGGGCGGTCTACGATCCCGACCTGTTGCTCGAGCTGCAGAGCCGACTGCTCGGCAGCGAATACTACAGCGAGGTCGAGATCGTGCCGCACAAGGAGGCGCTCGACGACCAGGGGCGCATCCCCATCGAGGTCATCGCTACCCGCAACAAGGCCAACAAGTACCGTCTCGGTGTCGGCTTCGCCACCGACAGCGGGCCGCGTTTCAGCGCGGATTGGCGCCGGCGCTATCTCAATCGTTGGGGGCACAAATTCCGCACCGAGCTGAGCCTCTCGCCGCGCCACTCGGAGTGGAACCTCGACTATCGCATCCCGGTCCAGGACCCGACGCGCGACTATCTCACCATCAAGCCACAGTCGGTCTACGATGACTCGGCCAGCCGCAAGGGCTGGGTGCATACGGTACAGCTCGCCCACTCGCAGCTCACCAGCGGCGGCTGGCGGCGTACCGGCGGGTTCGATTTCCGTTACGAGGACGTCGCCCTCAACGAGAGCCCGTCGCAGCGTACCAGCGAGCTGGTGCCCAACATCTCTTGGTCGAAGACGGTCTCCGACGATCCGATCAACACCAATCGCGGCTATCGCATCAAATACACCCTGCTCGGTACCCTCGGTGGGGTGCTCGCCGAGCACTCCTATCTGAGTGGCCAGATCCAGTTCAAGTGGGTGCGCCGCTTCGCCGAGCGCTACCGCCTGATCACCCGCACCGATCTCGGTGCCACCCTCGCCGAGTCGGTCGACGACCTGCCGGCGAGCCGGCGCTTCTATGCCGGTGGTGACGCCTCGGTCCGGGGCTGGGACTACGATGCCCTGGGCCCGACCGATCCGGTCAACGGGCAGACCGTCGGCGGGCGCTATCTCGCCGTCGGCAGCCTCGAACTCGAACGCGAGATCCACGGCCCCTGGAGTGCGGCGCTGTTCACCGATGTCGGCAACGCCTTCGATCCCGACTACGACCAGCAGCTCGCCTACAGCGCCGGGGTGGGGGTGCGCTGGGCCTCGCCGATCGGTCAGGTCCGGCTCGATCTCGCCTTCGCGCTCAGCAAGGACAACGACAACGGCGGCTGGCCCCCGGCGCGGCTGCACATCGTGATCGGTCCCGATCTATGAACGACGCCGCCCCGCCCGCGCCGCCCGCCGAGCCGTCCACGCCGCCCGCGCCGCGCCCTCGTCGCTGGCCGCGCCGGCTGCTGCTCGTGCTGCTGACGTTGCTGCTGGCCCTGGTGCTGCTGCTCGGCTGGCTGCTCGGCACCCAGCGCGGGTTGCACGCCCTGCTTGCGCTGGGCGAGCGCCTCGCCCCCGGGGTGGTGCAGGTCGAGCGTGCCGCGGGGCGGGTGCTCGGCTCGCTCGATCTCACCGGGCTGGCGTTGCGCCTCGAGGGCATCAGTCTCGACGTCGATCACGCCCGGCTCGATTGGGCGCCCGGCGCGCTACTGCGCGGTCGGCTGCGGGTGCGCACGCTGACCGTCGCCGGGGTCGATCTCGTGCTCGCCCCGAGCCCGGAGGAGCCCGACCCGGCGCCGCTGACCCTGCCCGATCTGAGCCTGCCGCTGGCCGTCGAGGTCGATTCGCTGACCCTCGAGCGACTGCGGCTCCGCGCCCCGGAGACAGCCCCCTGGCTGGTGCTCGAACGCGCCGAGCTGGGCGCCGCGCTGACCCGGGGAGCGCTGACGCTGGAGGTGCTGGAGGTCGAGCTGAGCGAGCCGCGCGCGGCGCTCAGTGCTGCCGGTGGGGCGACCCTGAGTGGTGACTATCCGCTCGATCTTGCCCTCGACTGGCACCTCGGGCTGGAGCCCGCGATCGCGCTCCGGGGCGAGGGCTTTGCGCGGGGCGATCTCGCCCGGCTCACCCTCGAGCAGCGTCTGAGCGGCACGGTCGAGGCGGTGCTTGCGGCCGACCTCGAGCACTTGCTGGAGGCGCCGCGCTGGTCGGCGACGCTGGAGCTGGCCGGGGTGCGTCTGGCCGACATCCAGCCCGACGCGCCGGCGGTCGAACTCACCGCCAGCCTGCGCAGTGCCGGTGACCTCGACCGCGCCACCCTTGATGGACAGCTCGACGCCCGCGCACCGGAGCTGCCCGACTTCGGTCATCTGGCGCTGCGGCTCGACGGCGACTGGCTGGCCCCGGCGCTGGAGTTGCGTGCGCTCGAGCTCACCGAGCAGGTCTCCGGGGCGCGGCTCGCCGCCAACGGCCGGGTGGTGCTCGACCCGGCGCCGCCGGCGCTGCAGCTCGAGGCCGATTGGTCGCGGCTGCGCTGGCCGCTGAGCGGCGCGGCCCTGGTGCGCGCCCCCGAGGGCTCGCTGCGTCTCGACGGCACCCTGGAGGATTTCGCCTACCGCCTTGCTGCGGCGATCGAGGGGGAGTCCTTCCCCGCGCTCGAGCTGCGGGCGTCGGGGCAGGGGAGTTCGACCCAGGTCGCGCTCGACAGTCTGCGTCTGGAGACGCTCGACGGGACGATCAGCGGCGAGGGCGAGCTGGCCTGGGTGCCGGCGCTGCGCTGGCGTCTGGCGCTCGACGGCGAGGGCCTGGACCCGGGGCAGTGGATCGACGGGCTCGACGATCGGGTCGCGCTGTCGCTGGCCAGCGCTGGTGACCTCGCGGCCTTCGACTACCTGCTGGAGGCGAGCACTCAGGGGCCCGGGCTGCCGGTGCTGGCGCTGCACGGCGAGGGCACCGGCAGTGCCGAGCGGGTCGCGCTCGAGCAGCTCACCCTCGACGGCCTCGATGGCCAGGTCAGTGGCGAGGCCGAGGTAAGGCTGGCGCCTGAGACGACCTGGCGGGGCACGGTGCGGGTTGCCGGGATCGACCCCGGGGTGCTCGCCCCGGCCTGGCGCGGCCGGCTCGACGGCGCCATCGATCTCGACGGCGGGTTGGACGCGGACGGGCTGCGCCTCGATGCCCGGCTCGATCGCATCGCCGGCACCCTGCGCGGTTACCCGGTGGCGCTCGCCGGAAGGCTCGCGCTCGCCGGTGAGGCGCTACGGATCGACGGGCTGCGGCTCGACTCCGGGCCGACCCGCGCCAGCCTCGCCGGCACTCTGGCGCGCGACCAACTGGCGCTCGATCTCGGTTTCGATTCGCCCGATCTTGGCAGCCTGCTGCCGGAGGCGCGCGGCCAGCTACGTGTCTCCGGTCGGCTCGGCGGCAGCGCCGCCGACCCACGCCTGAGGCTGCGCGCGCTGGCGCGCGATGTGCTAGTGGCGGGGCAGGGGGTGGCACGGCTCGAACTCGACGGCGCGCTCGGGCTCGACCCCGCCGCGCCGCTGGAGATCCGGCTCGACGCCCGTGACCTCAGCCTCGGTGGCGCCTGGTCGCGGTTGACGCTCACCGGGAGCGGGACTACTGCGGCGCATCGGCTCGCCGCTGAACTCGCCGGTGAGCCGCTCGATGCCCGTCTCGGCCTCGCCGGCGGTCTCGATGCCGAGGGTCGCTACGATGGGCGTCTGGCGGCGCTGCGGGTGGCCGGCGAGGCACTCGGCGACTGGTCGCTGACGCGCCCGGCGCCGCTGCGCCTGGCCCTGCCCGAGGGTGGGGTGGGGCCGTTGTGTCTGCGCGAGCGCGGCGGCTCGGGCGGCTGTCTTGACGCGGCGCTCCATGAGACCGGCTGGGAGGCTGGGATCGACGGACTGAGGCTCGATCTCGGTCTGCTCGAACAGGCCCTCGGCGGCACCCTCGATCTCGTCGGGACGCTCGCCGTCGACGGCCGGCTGCGTGCCGAGTCGACGGTACTCGATGGCGGGCTGGTGGCCCGGGTCGAGGGTGGGCGGCTGCGTACCCTGATGACCCGGGGCGAGGAGGCGCTGGTCGAGTTCTCGGGCAGCGAGCTGCGTCTCGAGGCCGGTCCCGGGGCGCTCGCCGCACGGCTCGAGCTGCCGTTGACCGGGCTCGGCACTATCGCCGGCGAGGTGCGTCTGTCGGACTGGCGACTCGACGCCCCGGCCCGTCCTGATCAATCGCTAGGTGGTGAATTGCGGGTCGATCTCGACGATTTCTCGCGTGTTCCCGACCTGTTGCCCGATATCGCTGCGATGCGTGGCACCCTGCGCGGGCGTCTCGCGCTCGCCGGCACCCTGGGCGCGCCCGGGGTGGCGGGCACGGTGCGACTGGCCGGGGTCGGCTTCGAGGTGCCGCTGGTCGGGCTCGAGGTCGACGACCTGGGGCTGACACTGGAGGCGAGTTCGCGCGATCGATTTACGCTCACCGGCACCGCTCGACTCGGTGATGGGCTGCTCGAAATCGACGGCGGGGCCGGTCTCGACGGCGCTGCGTTCGATGGCTGGATGACCCTCGCCGGCGAGCGGCTGAGGGTGGCTGACACCGCCGAGTACTTCGCCCTGGTCTCGCCCGAGCTGCGCCTCGAGGCGGGCACGAGTGGGGCGCGGCTGCGCGGTGAGATCCGCGTGCCCGAGGCGCGGATCCGCCCACGTTCGGTGCCCGCAGGTACGGTCTCGCCCTCGGGCGACGTGGTGCTCGATGGCAGCGAGGCGGGATCACCCTATCCGCTCGACATCGACCTGCGCCTGGTGCTCGGTGACGAGGTGACGCTCGATGCCTTCGGCGTCAATGGCCGCCTCGCCGGTGCGCTCGGGGTGAGCCAGCGGCCCGGTCGCGACATGCTCGGCGACGGCCAGCTGCAGATCATCGACGGGCAGTATCGTTTCTCGGCCGGTTTCGGGCTCGGCGCCGAGCTGGGGGTGCCGCTGACCATCGAGCAGGGGCGGCTGATCTATGCCAAGAGTGCGATCGCCAACCCCGGGCTGTTGCTCCAGGCGCAGCGCGAGGGCGGTGACACCTCCGCCGGGGTGCGTGTGCTCGGTACCCTGCGCGAACCGCGGCTGGCCTTCTTCTCCGATACCGATCCGGAGATGAGTCAGTCGGAGATCATCAAGTATCTGGTCACCGGCATCGCGCCGCAGGACAATGACCAGATCAATGACACCGGCCTCGCGGTCGGGACCTATGTCGCCCCCAAGGTCTACATGGAATACGAGAGCGGTCTCGGCGATGAGCCGAACAAGGTCAGATTGCGGTACGATCTCTCGCGTCGCATCGAGCTACAGACCGAGACCGGTGAGAGCCAGGGTGCGGATATCTTCTTCAAGTTCGAGAACTGATGCTTGCGCACCCCAAACATTGGCCCAGCTGGTTGTTACTGGGCCTGATCTACGCCCTCGGGCGTCTTCCCTTTCCTGTGCTCTGGGCGCTCGGTTCGCTGGCCGGGCGGCTCGGTTACGTACTCGCCCGCGAGCGGCGCGAGGTGGCCCGGCGCAACCTCGCCCTCTGTCTCGCCGATCGCACCCCGGCCGAGCGTGAGCGGGTGCTGCGTGCCCACTTCGGCTGGCTCGGCGTGGCCGCGCTCAGCCAGGGTGTCGGCTGGGGCATCTCGCGCAAACGCCTGCAGCGGCTGGTGCGTATCGAGGGGCGCGAGCGGATCGATACCGCGGTGGCCGAGGGGCGCGCGACGATCGTGCTGGTGCCGCACTTCGTCGGTCTCGAACTCGGCGGCGCGGCCTTCACCGCCCTGGTCCACCCCGGCGTCTACATGTACCAAAAGATCCGCAACCCGGTGATCGACTGGCAGGTGCGCCGCGCCCGGCGTCAGTACGGCAGCCGTTCGATCGAGCGACATGACGACCTGCGCGGCCTGATCCGTGCGCTGCGCGAGGCCATCCCCTTCTTCTATCTCCCCGACCAGGACGGTGGTCGCAACGGGGTGTTCGTCCCCTTCTGCGGCATGCCCGCCTCGACCGTGCCCATGCTCGGGCGCTTCGCGGCGATGGCCGATGCCCAGGTGGTCCCCACCTTCGCGCGCTATCTGCCCTGGGGGAGGGGGCTCGAGCTGCGCTTCGCGCCGCCGCTGGAGGACTTCCCGTCGGGAGACCGCGAGGCCGATGCCGCGCACATGAACCAGGTGATCGAGGCCGAGGTGCGGGCGAGGCCGGAGCAGTACTTCTGGGTACACCGGCGCTTCAAGACCCGTCCCCCGGGTGAACCGCCGATCTATCCGCCGAAGCGTAGACGTAAGCGCAGACGCTGATGAAATCCGTCGTGTCGTTGCGTATCGGGCGGGTGCGCGATTGGGTGATCGGGGCGCTGTTGCTGGCCGCGCTGCTGGTGACGGTCGAGTTGGCGGTGGGCTGGTCGACCCTGCTCGCGCCCTGGGCGAGCTTCCCGCCTCAGACCCTGATCTGGCTGGTCGCGCTGCTGGCATTGAGCTATGTGCTGCGCGCGATCCGCGTCTACGAGTATTATGTTAGACGCCTCGAAGGGCGTTTCGTGTTGGTGTTGCGCCTGAGCGTGCTGCACAATGTCGCGAATAATCTGTTGCCGATGCGCGCCGGTGAGCTGGTCTTCCCTTGGCTGATGCGGCGCTATTTCGGTCACGATTTCCTCGGGGCCGCCTTCTCGCTGGTGTGGATCCGCGTGCTCGACCTGCACTTTCTGGGGTTGATCGGGCTGTGGATCCTGTCACTGCGTCATCCATCCTGGATCTGGTGGGGACTGGCCGGCTGTTGGCTGGCCGCACTCGCATTGCTCGCCTGGGTGGGACGTGGTGGCGCACGCTGGGCGCCGCGCTCGCGTCCAGGCCGTGCCCTGGCGCGGGTGGCCGAGGCCGCTCCCCGCGATCTCGGCGTGATCGCGCGTGTCTATCTGTGGACCGCCGCGAGCTGGTCGCTGAAGTTCGCCGCCTTTGCCGGCGTGCTCCAGCACTTCATGGCGGTCGACTTCTGGCGCGTGCTCGCCGGGGTGATGGGGGCGGAACTCTCGAGCGTATTGCCGTTTCACGGCATTGCCGGCAGTGGTAGTTATGAGCTCGCCGCCGTGGCCGCGCTGGTACCCCTGGGCGTGGAGCCACGGCTGGCGCTGAGTGGTGCGGTGAACCTGCACCTGTTCTTGCTCGGAGCGACCTTGTTGTTCGGGGCGCTCGCGCTACTGTTGCCGAGGTCGGTTATCGACGACAACGATTGATGACGCCGAAGCGGTCCCCGACCGAGTTGCGGTGGCGGATCATGCGCAGGATGCGCGACCCGCGACGAACCCACAGGTGGAACCTCTTCACGTTTGCTGACAACTTTCCGGAACCGCGCAAACGCCGGTGGTCGAACGATCGGCGTGCACCCTGCGCATCACCAAAGGTTCGAGAATGCACATCACTAGACCTGTTTTTCTGGATCTGTGGCGGATCAAGCTGCCGATTCCAGCATTCGTCTCCATCCTGCATCGTATCAGTGGGGTGCTGATGATCCTGGCGATCCCGGTCGCCGCCTTTCTGTTCGATCGTGCGCTGTCCGGGCCCGAGGGCTTCGCCTTCGTCGCGGCGCTGTTCGATACCTGGTTCGTCAAGGTGGCGCTGGGGCTGATGATCTGGAGTCTGCTCCATCATCTCGTCGCCGGTATCCGCTTCCTGGTGCTCGACCTGGGCGTGGGACTCGACCGTCCGGTGGCGCGTGCCACTGCCTGGACCGCGCTGCTCGCCGCCCTGGCCGCGCTCGCTGCCGTGATTGCACTGGGAGGGACCTTCCGATGAGCCGACAAGCATCTGGCCTGATGGCCTGGCTGATCCAGCGTGCCACCGCCGTCTATCTCGCCCTGTTCCTGGGCTATGTCCTGGTGTTCTTCAGCTTCGCCGCGCCGACCGATCACGTCGCGCTGCGTGAGTGGATCACCAACCCCTGGGTCGCACTCGGTTGGCTGCTGTTCCTGCCGCTGTTGCTCGCCCACGCCTGGGTCGGCATCCGCGACGTGCTGATCGACTATGTCCATCACCTCGGCACCCGGATCACACTGCTGACCCTGTTCGCCTTTGTCTTCGTCGCCTCGGGCCTGTGGGCCTTCAAGGCGATCCTCACCGCCGGTCTCGGGGAGTAAGATCACGCATGAGTATCCCAACACGCCATTTCGACGCGCTGATCATCGGGGCCGGGGGCGCCGGTCTCAACGCCGCGCTGCAGCTGGCGAGCGCCGACGTGCGCGTCGCCGTGGTCTCCAAGGTCTTCCCGACCCGCTCGCACACCGTCGCCGCGCAGGGTGGCGTCAACGCCGCGCTGGCCAACGTGATGCCCGACTCCTGGCACTGGCACATGTTCGATACCGTCAAGGGGTCGGACTACCTCGGTGACCAGGATGCCATCGAGTTCATGTGTCGCGAGGCCATCCCCACCGTCTACGAGCTGGAACACGCCGGCGTGCCCTTCTCGCGGCTCGACAACGGCAAGATCTATCAGCGCCCCTTCGGTGGTCAGAGCCAGAACTTCGGTGGTGACCAGGCCGCGCGCACCTGTGCCGCGGCCGACCGCACCGGTCACGCCATCCTCCACACCCTCTATCAGCAGAACATCCGTTCGCACACCCACTTCTTCGACGAGTTCTTCGCGCTCGATCTGGTGCGCGATGCCGAGGGCGTGATCTGTGGTGCGCTGGTGCTCGAGATCGAGACCGGCGAGCCGATGCTGATCGAGGCCAAGGCGACGCTGCTCGCCACCGGCGGCTTCGGCCAGGTGTTCCGCACCACCTCCAACGCCCACATCAACACCGGTGACGGCGTGGCGATGGCGCTGCGTGCCGGCATCCCGCTGATGGACATGGAATTCTTCCAGTTCCATCCCACCGGCATCGCCGGCAAGGGGATGCTGATCACCGAGGGGGTGCGCGGCGAGGGCGGCTACCTGATCAACAAGGACGGCGAGCGCTTCATGGAGCGCTACGCCCCGCGCGCCAAGGACCTCGCCAGTCGCGACGTGGTCTCGCGCGCCATCGTCACCGAGGTCAAGGAGGGACGTGGTTGTGGTCCCAAGGGTGACCACGTGCTGCTCAAGGTCGATCATCTCGGCGAGGAGATCATCTCCAAGCGGTTGCCGAGCATCCGCGAGTCGAGCAAGATCTTCGCCGGTGCCGACCCGGTGCGCGAGCCGATCCCGGTCTTCCCCACCGCGCACTACGCCATGGGCGGTATCCCCACCGACCGCTTCGGTCGGGTGGCGGTGCCTGCCGGTCACGGTGCCGAGGAGGTCGTGCCCGGGCTCTACGCCGCCGGTGAGTGTGCCTGTGCCTCGGTGCACGGCGCCAACCGTCTCGGTGGCAACTCGCTGCTCGACATCCTGGTGTTCGGCCGCCTGGCGGGCAAGAACATCATCGACTACGTGCGCGAGAACCCCTATCAGCGCACCACCGATCCGGCCAGCCTGGAACAGGCGATGTCGCGCCTGACCCGCTGGGAGCAGAAGGGCGAGGGCATCCCGGTGTCCAAGCTGCGCGCCGAGTTCCGCAAGTGTATGGAGGACCACGCCGGGGTGTTCCGTACCGAGGAGATCATGACCGAGGGCTACGAGCGTCTCTGCGAGCTGCGTGAACGCCTGCCCGAGGTGCGTCTGCACGACCACTCCAAGGTGTTCAACACCGCGCGCATCGAGGCGCTCGAGCTCGAGAACATGATGGACGTGGGTATGGCGATCGCCGTCTCCGCGCTCAAGCGTCAGGAGAGCCGCGGCGCCCACTCGCGTCCCGACTTCCCCAAGCGTGACGACCAGAACTGGCTCAAGCACAGCCTCTACTATCGCGAGGGCGATCGTCTGGACTACAAGCCGGTGCGCACCAAGCCGCTCACCGTCGAGTCCTTCCCGCCGAAGGAACGGGTGTACTGAGCCCCGTTGCGCGAGGCCTCGGTCGCGGTCCGTCCCCGGATCGCACCGTGGCCCTGGTTGAACCCCATTCAGGCCGGGGTGGCGCGCGCGCCGCGCACCGCCCCGACCCCATCAGGTACCGAGCATGAAAATCAGCGTCTATCGCTATAATCCGGACACCGACGAACGGCCGTGGATGCAGGACTTCGAGGTCGAGCCCTTCCAGGGCATGATGCTTCGCGATGCCCTGCTGGAGATCAAGAAGCAGGACGAGAGCTTCAGCTTCCGTCACTCCTGCGGTGAGGGGGTGTGCGGATCGGATGCCGTCAACGTCAACGGTCGCAACATGTTGGCCTGCGTCACCCCGGTCGCCGAGCTGGGCAAGTCGATCAAGGTGCGTCCGCTGCCGGGTCGCCCGATCATCCGTGACCTGGTCGTCGACATGACCCAGTTCTACGAGCAGTATCGCGCGGTCAAGCCCTATCTGGTGCGCAAGGACCCGCTGCCGGAGCAGGAGATCCTGCAGTCGCCGGCCGATCGCGATAAGCTCGACGGGCTCTACGAGTGCATCCTCTGCGGCTGCTGTTCGACCGCCTGTCCCTCGTTCTGGTGGAACCCGGAGAAGTTCCACGGCCCGGCGGCGCTGTTGCAGTCCTGGCGCTTCCTCGCCGACAGTCGCGACCAGGCCACCGAGGAGCGGCTCGACGCCCTCACCGGTCCCTACAAGCTGTTCCGCTGTCACACCATCATGAACTGCGTCGAGGTCTGCCCCAAGGGCCTGAACCCGACCCGCGCCATCGGTCACATCAAGGACCTGATGCTCGATCAGGGGACCTGATCGGTGCGCGTGCGTCTGGTCCCGGTGGCGTCGTCGCCCTCGGGATCGGCGCACCCGTCCCGGATCCCCCCAGTCCACTGGAGTCCCGACCATGACCGATTCCACCCCTACGCTCGAGCGTCAGCGATTGGCCTGGCAGTGCCGCCGGGGTCTGCTGGAACTCGACGACCTCTTCGCCCGCTTTCTCGAACTCGGCTACGATGAACTCGACGCCGCCGGTCGCGCTGCCTTCCAGCGATTGCTCGGTGCGCAGGATCAGGTCCTCAACGACTGGTTCATGATGGGCGTCGAGGCGCCCGATCCGGAGATCGCCGCCCTGGTGCACCGGATCCGCGCGGTGGTCAGCGCCTATCGCGGCGCCGATCACGGCTGATCCCGATGCAGGCGTCGGCTCCGTCATCCGGAGCCCGCCGATGCCCGCCCCGTCCCCCGCTGCATCGCTCTCGATCCGGCCCCGGCGCTCGCGCCGGTTGCTCACCTGGATCCTCGTCCCCCACCTGCTCGCCGCCAGCCTGGCCCCGGCGCTCGGTCGCTGGGGCTGGGGCCTGGCCGTATTGATCCTGGTCGCGGCGCTCGTCGCGGTGCTCGATCGGGTCCATGCTCGACTGCCCTGGTCGATCGTGGTGGCGCGCTGGGACGCCGACGGTGGCTGGCGGCTGTGGTTGCGCGACGGGCGCGAATTGCACGCGCGCCTCAGTGCGGCGAGCTTCGTGGCGCCCGGCTTGGTGGTGCTGCACTGGCGCATCGGCTGGTTGCGCCGCCGTGCCCTGGTGCTGTTCGCCGACGCCCTCGATGCCGATACCCTGCGTCGTCTGCGGGTGCGGCTGCGCCAGCAGGGGCGAGCTGAGCGGGGCGGGGGAGTGCGCTAGACTGCGCCTCCTGCCCGAGAGAACTTCAGCCCTATAAGGAGATTCACGGATGCGTGTTCTGGTCACCGGCGGTGCCGGTTATATCGGCAGTCATACCTGTGTCGAGCTGCTCGAAGCCGGCATCGAGGTCGTGGTCGTCGACAACCTCAGCAACAGTCGCGAGGTCTCGCTGCAGCGTGTGGCGGAGATCACCGGCCGCGCAGTTGAGTTTCACGCCATCGATCTGCGTGATCGCGCCGCGCTCGCCGCGGTGTTCGCCGCCGCGCCGATCGAGGCGGTGATCCACTTCGCCGGGCTCAAGGCCGTCGGCGAGTCGGTCGAGCAGCCGCTGCGCTACTACGACAACAACCTCGGCGCCACCCTCACGCTCTGTGAGGTGATGGCCGAGGCCGGGGTGCGCGACCTGGTGTTCAGCTCCTCGGCCACCGTCTACGGCGACCCGGAGCGGGTGCCGATCACCGAGGACTTTCCGTGCTCGGCGACCAACCCCTATGGGCGCTCCAAGCTCTTCATCGAGCAGATGCTCGGCGACCTGCATCGTGCCGACCCGCGCTGGAACCTGGCGTTGTTGCGCTACTTCAATCCGGTCGGGGCGCACCCGAGCGGGCGTATCGGCGAGGACCCGCGCGGCATCCCCAACAACCTCATGCCCTATGTCGCCCAGGTCGCGATCGGGCGCCGCCCCCGGCTGCAGGTGTTCGGCGACGATTACCCCACCGCCGATGGCACCGGGGTGCGCGACTACATCCATGTCGTCGACCTCGCGCGCGGTCATCTCGCCGCGCTGCGCCGGTTGCGCGAGGTGCGCCCCGGGGTCGAGGCGATCAACCTCGGCACCGGACGCGGCTACAGCGTGCTGGAGATGGTCGCCGCCTTCGAGCGGGTCAGCGGGCGTGCGGTGCCCTACGAGATCGTCGCCCGCCGTCCCGGCGACATCGCCACCTGTTACGCCGACCCCGGCCGCGCCCGTGCGCTGCTCGACTGGGAGGCCGCGCTCGATATCGACGCCATGGTCGGGGATGCCTGGCGCTGGCAGTCCGACAACCCCGAGGGCTATGCCTGAGGGCGGTCAGCGCCGTGGCGGCCAGGGCCGGGGCCAGGGGCGTGGTGGCCAGGGCTGCGGCGGTGGGCGCATCGGCACCAGCACCTCAATCTGCGGCGGCGGCATGATCAACGGCGGCGGTGCCGGCTGGCGCTGGCTCGGGCGGGTGCTGTAGTGCTTGTCCTGTCGCGGCGCCGGCGCGTCCTCGATCAGCGGGTCCACCCCGGCGATCGCGCTGGGGGCGCCGAGACCGAGCGCCAGTACCACCAGGATCGGGTCAAGTCGCCTTCTCATCCTTCCCCTCCCAGGATCTCCGCCCCCAGCGCCTCCAGGCTCAGCGGGGCGCAACCCTCGGCCTTGTTGTTGACGATCACATAGACCGACTCGCCGGCGTCGAGTGCCGCGCGCGCCAGCCGGGCGATCGCGGCACGGCTGGCCGGGTCGGGATCATGCAGGCGGTCGAAGGGGGCATAGCGCCGGCGTGCGGCCTCGTAGCCGAACCCGGTGTGGAGCATCCAGCGGATCACCACCGGGCCTGGCGGTTGGTCGGCGAAGCATTGCTGTTGCGCGGCGAGGTCGGGGAGGCGCGGGTGCAGGGCATGGACCGGACGGGCGCCGCCGTGACGCAGCGCCTCGGCGAGATCGCGGGTGAGCAGGCCGCGATCGCGCACCTCGACGGCATAGCAGGGGCCCTGCGGCAGGCGGTGGAGGAAGCGGTAGAGCGCCTCGGCGAAGCGGCGTGGTTGCTCGGCGAGGGCGCGCCCGAGCGGTGGGAACTGGAACAGCAGCACCCCGGCGCGGTCGCCGAGCCCCTCGACGAAGGGGGCGACGGCCAGCTCGGTGGTGCGCGTCGGGTCGAGGAAGCCGGGGTTGGCGGCCTGGGGGACCCCGCCGCTGCCACGCTCGAAGGGGTCGGTGATCAGCGCCGGGGCCTTGACCAGGAAGCGGAAGTCGGTTGGCACCTGCTCGGCATAGCCTGCCAGTCGCGTACTCGGCAGTGGCGCGTGATAGCCGCTGTCGACGCCGACGGTGCGATGCCAGGGGTGGGCGGCATAGGCGCCGAGCCCGTGGCGCGAGAGCCGGCTGCTGGTGTGGGTGCCGGCATAGACCAGTCCGTCCCAGCCGGGGAAGGACCAGGACGAGGTGCCGAGGCGCAACCCCGCCGGCAGTGGCCGCGCGGGTCGGGGCCGGGCGGCCGGGGCGACGCTCTCGGCCGCGTTCGGGGCGCCGAACAGGTCGAGCTGCTCGGTCATGGTCTCAGCGCCGTGACAGGCGCACCAGCTCGTCGCCGCGTTGCAGGCCGAGGCTGTAGAGCCCGCCGGCACGGCGTAGCGCTCGCGCCAGGGTGCGCAGTCCGTCGATGCGCACGCCGTTGGCGTTGAGGATGCGATCGCCCTCGCGCAGCCCCGCCGCCCAGGCCGGCGAGTCGGGCTCGACCCTGCCCACCGGCAGCCCGGGGACGCCGCCGCTGCGATCGAAGGCACCGATCAGTGCGCCGGCGAGGGCCTCGTCGATGCGCGCGCCGGGGAGGTAGTCGCGGTAGGGGTCGGCGATCAGCCCGCTCAGGCGCAGCGCGTGGCCGTCGCGGACGATGTCGAGCGCGACCCGGCTGCCGACTCGCAGTACGCCGAAGCGGTTGCGGACGTCGCTGGCGTTGGCGATCGGCTCGTCGTTGACGCCGAGGATGACGTCGCCGACCTGCAGCCCGGCCGCGGCGGCGGCCGAATCGGGCTCGATGCGGGTGACCACGGCGCCGGCACGGCGCTCGAGTCCGAGCGCGGCGGCCAGGGCGTGATCGAGGTTCTGCACCGCCGCGCCGAATTGGCCGCGGCGCATCTCGCCGTGCTCGACGAGCTGGGTCATGATCGCGCGCGCCATGTCCACCGGGATGGCGAAGCCGATGCCGATGTTGCCGCCGCCGGGGGCGAGGATGGCGGTGTTGATGCCGATCAGCTCGCCACGCAGGTTGACCAGGGGGCCGCCGGAGTTGCCGGGGTTGATCGAGGCATCGGTCTGGATGAAGTTCTCGTAGCCCTCGATGCCGAGCCCGGAGCGCCCCAGCCCGCTGACGATCCCCGAGGTCACCGTCTGGCGCAGCCCGAAGGGGTTGCCGATGGCGACCACGAAGTCGCCGACGGCGAGGGCGTCGGCGGCGGCGAAGGGCAGGGCGCTGAGCCCCTCGGCGGGGATCTCCAGCACCGCGATGTCGGTCTCGGGGTCGGTGCCGATCAGGCTGGCCTCGAGCGCGCGCCCGTCCTGCAGGGTGACGCGGATCTGGTCGGCCTTGTCGATGACGTGGTGGTTGGTCAGTACCAGCCCGCGGCGGGCGTCGACGATCACCCCCGAGCCGAGGCTGTTGCTCTCGCGCTTGCGCTCGCGCGGCAGGTCGAAGAAGCGACGGAAGAAGGGGTCGCGCAGCAGCGGGTGGTCGGCGGTCTCGATCTCGGTGACGGTGGAGATGTTGACCACCGCCGGCAGCACCCGCTCGAGCATCGGCGCCAGGCTCGGCAGCGGCTGGCCGTCAATGGCCAGCGGTAGTGCGGCCTGGGGGAGTGGCGCGGCGCAGAGCAGCGCGAGCGCGAGCGCGACACGGGGGAATACGGAGGAACGCCTCATCGGTTGCCTCGAAGTCCTCGGGATACGCGAAGCGGGGGACACACCCGGCCGGGCGCGCCTTGGAGAAACGGCACGGACCGGGCGTGTGCCCGGTCCGTGGTCCGGCTCATGGCCCGGGCGGGCCATCACCGGTGTCAGGCGGCCTCGACCTTATCGGCCCCCTGGTCGGCGAGATAGCGCTCGCCCTCGGCGCCACGGATGGCGATCCTGCGCGGCTTCATCGCCTCGGGGATCTCACGGCGCAGCTCGATGTGGAGCAGGCCGTTCTCCAGTCGTGCATCCAGCACCCGCACGTACTCGGCGAGCTGGAACTTGCGCTCGAAGCTGCGGTTGGCGATCCCGCGATAGAGGTACTCGCCGGGCTCTTCGGCCTGCTCCGGGCGCGATCCCGAGACGGTGAGGATGTTCTCCTTGACCTCGAGCCCGAGGTCCTGCTCGGAGAAGCCGGCCACCGCCATGGTGATGCGGTAGTCGTTTTCGCCGCGCCGTTCGATGTTGTAGGGGGGATAGCCGCCGGGCTCCGAGTGATAGGCGTTCTCGAGCGCGGAGGTCATGCGATCGAAGCCGATCATGGAACGCAGCAGCGGGGAGAAGTCGATGGTCGTCATGTGCATATCCTCTTGGTTGAGCAATATGGGATCGGGCGTTCTGTGGAACCGCCCGGTTCTGGCGTTGCAGACCTCTGATGAGCGCCTGCGTTATGTAAAGTAGGATCAGGTCGTCGGGATGTCAAGAGGGGATGAGTGATTTTTTATGTCAACTCGTCCTCGCTGTCCAGTGACCGGTGCGACGATCATTTGGGGGCCGTTGCCTATTGTTCCAATAGGGCGGGATTCATCCGTCCTGGCGGTCATGGAGACCGTCGACTATGGCGGAGATGGTGTTCGGCCTGGGCACGCTGTCGTGGGGTGTTGATGTTGAGAACCGGCCAGCTGGCGGCATTGTAGACAGCGTGTGCGATCCGGTGTCTGGCCAGCCAGGTGGTGAGTCGCCGTTCACCGCTGTCGAGGTATGCCTCCAGGTCCGTCGCCAGGGCCACTGGTAGGAGTGCGTGCAGCGGTTGCAGGCGGCTCCCGTCGTTGGCGCAGGCGAGCGTGGCGTGCTGTGTCTCCAGCGCCATACGCAGTCGTGCATGTAGGTCGGGCGGCGGTGCCGGGTCGTCGCAGGGCAGGGTGAGGATCCAGTCGGTCGAGACCGCGCGCATCGCCCCGAGGATGCCGGCAAGCGGTCCTGGATAATCGGGGAGGGGGTCGCGGATCACCGGGTGACCATAATCGGCATAGCGCTCGATGTTGCGATTGGCGCAGATCAGCAATCGGTCGACCTGGGGGCGCAGCGCCGTGATCGCCCAGGCGATCAGCGGCCGGCCGGCGACCTCGAGCAGGCCCTTGTCCTGTCCGCCGAGGCGCCGCGCGCGTCCGCCAGCGAGGATGACCCCGGTGACCTCGGGGTGAGTGTGGGGCATGGCTGCTGTCCTTGGATGGAGTCTATGCCGCAACCGGGTGCGCGACCGGCCCGATCGACAACGACGAGGTGTCCATGAGCGCCAGCCGGTCAGCCGCGGGTGGTGCGCCGGTCGCTGGTGGCGGTACGGTGCTGCTGTTGTTGGTGCTGCTGATGGCCGGCCCGGTGTCGGTCGTCGCCGAACCGGTGAGGCTGCAACTGAAGTGGCGCCACCAGTTCCAGTTCGCCGGCTATTACATGGCCGAGCATCTCGGATTCTATCGAGACCGTGGTCTCGAGGTGCAGTTCCTCGAGGGCGGTCCCGCAGTCGACACGATCGCCGCCGTGGTCTCCGGTGGCGCGCACTTCGGGGTCGCGGCCAGTGACCTGCTGCTGGCGCGCCAGCAGGCGCCGGTGGTGGCGCTGGCGCCGATCTTCCAGCACTCCCCCTATGTGTTGCTGACCCTGGACGAGGTCTCATCGCCGGCACGGCTGGCGCGCGCGTCGGTGATGCTCGATACCGGTGCCGCCGAGATCCGCGCGCTCTTCCAGCGCCTCGGGATCGCCGCCACCGCGCTCGAGGTCCGTGATTATCACGATGCCGTCGCCGCCCTCCTCGCCGGCGAGGTCGAGGCCATCGCGGCCTATTCCACCACCGAGCCCTATTGGTTGCGCCGGGCCGGGGTGGAGCCGCGCATGCTCTCGGCGCGCGATCACGGGATCGATCTCTATGGTGACATGCTCTTCACCAGCGCCGCGCTGGTGCGTGACCGGCCGCAGCTGGTACGGGATTTCGTCGCCGCCAGTCTCGCTGGCTGGGAGGCGGCGCTGCGCGACCCGGAGCAGGCGATCGCGCTGATCCTCGCCGAGTACAACACCCAGGGCTTCGATGCCGATTTCTATCGCTTCGAGGCGCGCGAGACCCGGCGCCTGATCCAGCCCGAGGTGATCGAGCTTGGTCACGTCAACCCCAGTCGCTGGCAGCATATCGCCGGTGTCTACGCGGCCTTGGGGATGCTGCCCGAGGACGTTTCGCTCGACGGCTTCGTCTATGCCCCCGAGATCCGCAATATCGACCCCCGCGTGGTGCTGGCGCTGACCGGGGCGCTCCTGGTCGCCGCCCTGCTGGCGCTGTTGAGCTGGCGGGTGCACAGCCTCAACCGGCAGCTGCGCAGCGAGATCGCGCAACGCAAGGCCGATCATCGGCGCCTGGCCGAGAGCGAGGCGCTGCATCGGCTACTCACCGAGAACAGCGGCGATGTGATCTGGATGCTCGACCTCGAGCGCTGGCGCTTCGACTATGTCAGCCCCTCGGTGCAACGCTTGCGTGGCTTCACCCCGGAGGAGGTGATGGCCCAGCCGATCGATGCCTCGCTCACCGCGACCTCGGCGGCGCGATTGCGGCGGCGGTTGGAGGAAGGGGTGCAGCGCCTTGCCGACGGCGACAGCGAGGGGCTGTTTGCCCTCACCGAGATCGAGCAGCCGTGCAAGGACGGCACGACCGTGCGCACCGAGGTGGTGACCTCGTTGCTGCTCGACGCCAGTGGGCGTCCCGCCAAGGTGCTCGGTATCACCCGTGATATCACCGCGCGCAAGACCCTGGAGGCGCGGTTGCGGAGCCGCGCCGTGGCGATCGAGGCCGCCGCCGATGCGGTCGTGATCACCGACCCCGAGGGCTATCTGCTCTACGCCAACCCGGCCTTCACCCGTCAGACCGGCTATCGTCTGGAGCGCGGTGAGCGGTTGCATATGCGGGTACTCAAGAGCGGTCAGCACGACCGGGCCTTCTACGATGCGATGTGGCAGACCATTCGCGCCGGGCGGGTGTGGCGGGGTGAGCTGGTCAACCGACGTCGCGATGGCGAGTGCTACGAGGAGGAGATGACCATCTCGCCGGTGCTCAACGAGCACGATGAGATCGAGCGGTTCATCGCCATCAAGCGCGATATCAGCACCCAGCGGGCGATGGAGCGGGCGTTGCGTGCGGCCAATCAGCGCCTGCGCGAGAACCTCGAGAAGATCGGTGCGCTGCAACGCGAGCTGGCCGAACAGGCGATGCGTGATCCGCTCACCGGGCTCTACAACCGTCGCTATCTCGACGATGCCCTGGGGCGCGAGTTGGCGCGGATGGATCGCGAGTGCGCCACGCTCGTGGTGCTGATGGTCGATATCGATCACTTCAAACGCATCAACGACGGCTGGGGGCATCCGGCCGGGGATCGGGTGCTGAGCGCGCTGGCCGAGATCCTGCGCGAGTGCTTTCGCGAGTTCGACCTGATCTGTCGCTATGGTGGGGAGGAGTTCTTGATCGTGCTGCCCAACACCGATCTCGAGCAGGGCCGGGTGCGCGCCGAGACCTTACGGCGTCGGGTCGGTGCCCAGTCATTCGATCTCGACGAGGGCGGCTCGTCGATCACCCTCTCGATCGGGGTGGCGGCCTTTCCGCGACTGGCCGCCGATCAGGAGACCTTGATCGCCCAGGCCGATGCCGCGCTCTATCGGGCCAAGCACGGGGGTCGCGATCGGGTCGAGGTCGCCGTCCCCGCGTCCGATCACCTGGCCGGCTGAGCGCCGCCGTCGCTCAGCCGCCGCTGTGATTCATGTGGCGCAGGATCCGTGGTGGCTCGACCAGGGAGAAGGCGTGCCCTCGCGGCTTGAGCGCCATCGCCGCGACGATCGCGCGCCTGACCGGTTGGTCGTCGTCGGGGTGCGCGCGCAGCACCCGGCGCAGGTCGACCGAGTGCGTCTGACCGAGGCAGAGCAGCAGCCGGCCGGCGGTGGTCACCCGCACCCGGTTGCACTCGGCGCAGAAGTCGTGGCTGTGGGGCGAGATGAAACCGACCCGGCTGGCGGTGCCGGCGATCAGGAAGTAACGGGCCGGTCCGCCCTCGTGCGCGGTACTGGGGAGCAGGCGGTGATGGCGCTCCAGCGCATTGCGGATCGTCTCGCTCGGGCAGTGTCGCGGGGCGCGCTCGCGCCCCGCGAGTACGCCGAGGGGCATCTCCTCGATGAAGCGGATGTCGATGCCGCGATCGATGGCGAAGGCCACCAGGTCGCAGACCTCGTCGTGGTTGTAGCCGGTGAGGATCACGCTGTTGAGGCTCACCCGCTGGAAACCGGCGGCAAGTGCCGCATCGATACCGGCGAGCGTGGTGTCGAGTCGGCCGCCGCGAGTGAGGTGGTGAAAGCGCGCCGGTCGCAGGGTGTCGAGGCTGATGTTGACGCGTCGCACCCCGGCGCGGACCAGTGCCGGGGCGAGGGGGGCGAGCCGGGTGGCGTTGGTGGTGAGGGTGAGGTCGCGTATCCCCGCTAGCTCGCCGAGACGTTCGAACAACCACAGCGCGTTGCGGCGTACCAAGGGCTCACCCCCGGTGACCCGCACCCGGGTCACGCCCAGCTCGCTGAAGCAGCGCCCCAGTCGGGCGATCTCCTCGAGCGTGAGCAATTGCGCGCGCGGCAGGAATCGCTGGCGCTCGGGCATGCAGTAGAGGCAGCGCAGGTTACAGCGGTCGGTGATCGAGAGCCGGACGTAGTCGATGCGCCGCCCGAAGGGATCGATGAGCATGGCGCGTTCGGTGGTCTCGGGCGGGTGCGATCGGTTCATGCGGCCCTCCTCGTGGATCCGACACCCCTCATAGCGGGGCGGGGCTACTGTTGCAGCTCACGGCGTGTACGGCAACCCAGCCATTTGGGGGATTGATGTGTGCTGCCGAGGGTGCTTCTCGGCGATCGGCGCGCGCCGTCGTGCCCGGGTCTCGCTCGTGTGCCTTTGACGAGTGGATCGGTGCCTTGCCTCGGCAAGGCGTCGGGATGGTCTGCGGTTTGCAGACGGCGTGGCCGCACGCGTTGACGGTTGCGCCAGCCTTACTCTAGCCTCGATCGGTTTGTGTGCCCCGCACGGGGCGATCCAGTCACGCGAGTGGCGCGCGTGGAACGCAGCAGAGCAGGTGACTCACTCTATGTCAGATTCCTTCAAGTCGGCGATGCAGGAGGCCGCGCGTCTTACCCAGGCCGGACGAGTGGCCGAGGCGACCGTATTGGTTCAGCGCGCCATGGGGTTGGTCGGGGACGATGCGCCACGGGTGATCGAGGCCGAGTCTCAGCGGGTCGAACGCACGCCCACCACAGCGGTGGCAGGGCGCTGGATCGAGAACACCTTCGCCAATGCCGCCGGCGCGCGCCGCTATCGACTCTACCTGCCCGAGTGCGCCGATGGCCTGGTGGTGATGTTGCACGGTTGCGGCCAGGGCCCGGAGGACTTCGCCGCCGGCACCCGGATGCATCAGTATGCCGCCGCCGAGGGGCTGGCGACGCTCTATCCGGCGCAGAGCGTGGAGGCCAATGGTGCCAGTTGCTGGAACTGGTACGAGCCGGCCGATCAGGGACGCGACCGCGGCGAGTGCGCCATCCTCGCGGGGATGACCGAGGCGGTGATGATGGCCCACGGACTCGATGACCGCCGGACCTATGTCGCTGGACTCTCGGCCGGGGGGGCGATGGCCGCGACCCTGGCGGCGGCCTACCCGGAGCGCTATGTCGCGCTCGGGGTGCACTCGGGACTGCCCGCCGGCTGTGCCCATGACCTGATCTCGGCGATGACGGTGATGCGCCAAGGGGCCTCGCCGCCGGTGCACGGGCCGGTATCGGCCTGCCCGAGTATCATCTTCCATGGCGATCGCGATACCCGTGTCAGTCCAGCCAATGCCCTGGCGCTGATCGCCCAGGCCCGCGCCGGGGTGATGACGGGCTCGGTCGAGATCGAGCGCGGTCGCGCCGCGGCCGGGCTGGCCTTCAGCCGGACCCGCTATCCGGCGACGGGGGAGCGCGCCGAGGCCGAGCTGTGGTTGGTGCACGGCGCCGGTCATGGCTGGTCGGGAGGTGTCGCTGGGGCCAGTTACACCGAGCCGCGTGGCCCCGATGCCAGTGTCGAGATGCTCCGCTTCTTCCTCGCGCACGCGCGCTGAGTACCGCCGACGACCGCAGCGGTTGGTGGTGCGTGGTCTCGTGCCGCGAGGCGTGCCAAAATTTCGGCTGCCGAGCCCCATCCTCGGTGGGCCGTCGGCAGTCCCAGCCAGGTCGGCGCCGGTTCGTCTCCGGCGTCCACCCCCGCAAATCGCAAGAGGATTCCAACCTTGACTCAATCATCCGACTTCCAGCGCTATGGCCTGGTCGCCCAGGCCTTTCACTGGGCCATCGCCATCCTGCTGCTTGGCCTCTTCCTCAGCAACGCCATGCGTGAGATCACCCCGCGCGAGTCCGAGCTGCGGATGATGTGGCTGAACCTGCACATGTCGCTCGGCATCCTGGTCTTCGGCCTGACCCTGGCGCGCATCGCCTGGCGCCGCCTGGTGCCGCCGCCGGCGTTGCTCGACGCCCCGGCCTGGAGCCGCGCCGCGGCCACCCTGGGCCACCTGCTGCTCAACCTCGCCACCCTGCTGGTGCCGATCTCGGGCTATCTGCGCATCGCCTCCAAGGATCTGCCGGCCGATTTCTTCGGTACCGCCGTTCCCTCGCTGATCGGTGAGATGCCGGCGGTGCACGACTTTGCCAAGGTGTGGGGTCATGGCGAGCTGATGGAGCTGTGCTTCTATGCACTCATCGCCCTGCACGTGCTCGCCGCGCTCTGGCACCAGTACATCCGGCGCGATAACGGGCTGCATCGCATGCTGCCCTGGTAAGGGGCGGACTCGTCTCGGGGTGTCTCAGTGGCTCGCGCGCAGCAGCACGTCGAGCGCGGCGAGGCGCTCCGGGGTGCCGATGTCGAACCAGCGGCCGCGATGGTGCAGTCCGCCGACCCGATCGGCGGCCATCGCCGCGCGCAGTAGGGGGGCGAGGCGGAAGGCGCCCTCGGGCTGGTCGGCGAACAGCGCCGGGTGATAGAGCCCGATCCCGGCGAAGGTCAGGCGCGGTGCGCCGGTCGTACGCACCCGTCCATGATCGAGTACGAAGTCGCCCTCGGGATGGTGCAGCGGGTTGTCGACCAGTGCGAGCTGTGCCAGGTCACCCGGGGTGAGGCGCAGCGCGCCTGGTTCGAGATCGCACCAGACATCGCCGTTGACCACCAGGAAGGGGTCGTCGCCGAGCAATGGCAGGGCGCGGCGGATGCCGCCGCCGGTCTCCAAGGCCGTCTCCTCGGGCGAATAGCGGATTTCCACCCCGAAGCGATGGCCGTCGCCGAGTGCCTGCTCGATCTGCTCGCCGAGATGGGCGTGGTTGATCACCAGCTTGCGGACGCCGGCGGTGGCCAGGCGCTCGATGTGGTGGACGATCAGCGGTCGATCGTCTGCCACGAGCAGCGGCTTGGGGGTGTGGTCGGTCAGTGGGCGCATGCGGGTGCCGCGCCCGGCGGCGAGGATCATCGCCTTCATCGTTGGTGACACTCCTGGAAGATACGTTGCTCGCAGTTGGCGCAGACGCGCTTGTCGAGCTTCTGGTAGATGGCGTGGATGGCCGCGGTCTTGGACTGGAAGACGTTGCGTGCCTCGGTGTCGTCGAAGCAGCCGTAGCGCTCGAGCGCATCCCACAGCCCTTGTTTGACGTGGATCAGATACATGCCGCCGCCGTTGGCGCGCCGCCGCCGTGCCTCCAGCAACAGCGCCTGTCCTCCCTGGTAATCGACGAAGTTGATGCCGGTGCAGACCAGCGCCAGATGTTTGCGCTCCGGGTGCTGGTGGCGCAGCTGCTCGAAGGCCTGTTCGACATGCGCCACCGAGCCAAAGAACAGCGACCCATCGACGCGCATGATGTGCAGCTGCGGGCAGCGCGGCAGCTCCGGATCGCTGGAGAAGGCGCGGTGGGCCAGGCGCGGGTCGGGAACACGGGTATGGATCAGCGGTTTGGAGGTGCGATCGAGATAGAGCACCAGCGACAGCAGCACCCCGGCGAAGATCGCGAACTCCAATTCGAGCAGGATCGCCGAGAAGAAGGTGACGGCGAGCACTGCGGTCTCGCGCCTGGAGGCGTGGAGGATATGACGGATCTCGGCGCGATCGATCAGTCCCCAGGCGACCAGGAACAACACCCCGGCCATCGCCGCCTTGGGTAGATAGCTCGCCAGCGGCGCCACCAGCACCACGATCACCATCAGCAGCACGCCGGCGAGGATCGCCGCCAGCGGGGTGCGCGCGCCGGCCTCGTAGTTGACCGCGCTGCGGTTGAACGAGCCGGTGGCGACATAGCCGGAGAAGAAGGAGCCGGCGATGTTCGACAACCCCTGGCCGATGAACTCCTGGTTGCCGTCGATGCGATAGCCGCCGCGCGCGGCCAGCGCCCGCCCGATCGATACCGCCTCGGTGAGCGCGAACAGGGTCACCGCCAGCGCCACCGGCGCCAGTTCGCGGATGTGGTCGAGGGTCAGCGAAGGCGCCGAGAGCGGCGGCAAGGTCGAGGGTAGGGCGCCGACGGTGACGATGCCGGTGCGCGCTGCGCCGAACAGCTGATCGAGCCCCAACGCTACCAGGCTGCCGCCGAGCATGGCCGCGATCATGAAAGGAATGCGTGGTAGCCAGCGGCGGCAGGCCAGCCCGAGCAGCACGGTGGCGAGACCGACGATGGTGGCAGCGGGGTTGATCTCGGGCAGATGGCGGGCGAACTCGAAGAGGATCTCGTGGAGGTGACCGCTGCTGTCCATTTCGATGCCGAAGAAGTGCTTGAGCTGCTTGGCAGCGATCAGCACCGCGGCGGCGGCGGTGAAGCCGATCACCACCGAGTGCGAGATGAAGTTGACCAGCGCACCCATGCGCGCGAGTCCGAGCGCCAGCTCCAGCACCCCGACCATCAAGGTCAGGGTCAGCGCCAGGGCGACATAGTCCGGCGTGCCCGGCACCGCCATCACCGAGAGCGAGGAGAACACCACCACCGAGGCGGCGGTGGTCGGCCCCGAGACTAGGTGGCGCGAGGAGCCGAACAGCGCGGCGATGATTGCCGGCACCATGCCGGCGTAGAGCCCGTACTCCGGCGGCATCCCGGCGATGGTGGCGAAGGCCACGCCCTGGGGGAGCACCACGATAGCGCCGGTGAGCGCGGCGACGAGATCGGCGCGCAGTTCGGCCGGGCTGACGCCGGGGAGCCAAGCCATGAAGGGCGCCAACCAGGACCAGCGAGAGGGCGGGGATGGGGGCATCGGCGGGACCTCGGGTGACGGTTGGCGGGGCGGGGCGCTCGGGGGTGAACGCCCCGGTGGCGGGCTCGTGCTGCATTCTAAGTGAGTGCCGTGGCGATGAAAAATTGCCCCCGGCGCGGTCGGCCTCTGGCGGGTGTTTGGGTGTGAGCGCTGCCCGTGCTAGCCTCGTCATTCCTGTCACCGTCGTTCAGCGAGAGTCCCCGCCCCCATGTCCGATGCCGTCGTCGCCCTGCCGCCTGAGCAGGTCCTGGCCCGTCTGTTGCCGTTGCTCGAACGGCTCTATCGCGACACCGCCGACTATCGCGCGCGCTGCGACGAGGCCCAGTGCTGGTACGACCGTGGCTATGCCGACGGGATGCGGGCGGCACTCGGCGCGCTCGGTCACGGCGCGGCGCTCGCCGCACGTCCGTTGCCCGAGGTCGAGCCGCTGGCGCCGACCGAGCGGGTGACGCCCTGGGGTCGAGCCCATGCCCACGGGGTCGAGGTCGGCGGGCGCGAGACCCGCGACGTGCTGGGAGGTGCCTGAGATGTTCAAGATCGTCTCCTTCAACATCAATGGTATCCGCGCCCGTCAGCACCAGCTCGAGGCGCTCAGAGACGCGCATGACCCCGACATCGTCGGGGTGCAGGAGTGCAAGGTCGCCGACGAGCAGTTCCCGCGCGCGGCGGTCGAGGGGTTGGGGTATCACGCCCGCTTCCACGGCCAGAAGGGACACTATGGCGTCGCCCTGCTCAGCAAGGCCGAGCCGCTGGCGGTGGTCAAGGGGCTGCCGGGCGACGCCCCGGACGCCCAGCGGCGGCTGATCACCGGACGCTACGCGCTGTCTGACGGCACCCCGATCACGGTCATCAACGGCTACTTCCCGCAGGGCGAGTCGCGCGATCACCCGCTGAAGTTTCCGGCCAAGCAGCGCTTCTATGCCGGGCTGCTCGACTATCTGCGCGGCCAGTTCTCGCCGGCTGACCTGGTGGTGGTGCTCGGCGACATGAACGTCGCCCCCTCGGACCTCGACATCGGCATCGGCGCCGACAACGCCAAGCGCTGGCTGCGCAGCGGTAAGTGCAGCTTCCTGCCCGAGGAGCGCGAGTGGCACCGTGCCCTTACCGACTGGGGGCTCCACGACGCCCACCGCGTGCTCCATCCTGCCAGTGCCGATACCTTCAGTTGGTTCGACTATCGCTCGCGCGGCTTCGAGCGCGACCCCAGGCGCGGACTGCGTATCGACCAGCTGCTGGTGACCGCGCCCTTGCGCGAACGCCTGATCGAGACCGGCATCGACTACCAGATCCGCGCCATGGAGAAGCCCTCCGACCACTGCCCGGTCTGGGCGAGCTTCGAGGGCTAGAGGCGGTCGGTCGCTTTCAGCCGCCAGGAATTTGAACCGCGAAGGCGCGAAGGGCGCAAAGTGAGCGCTGTGTGATGTCGGCGTGAGGCCATGGACGGCGCGAGTCTGCACCCACTGGTGGCTGATCGCTGACGGCTGACGGCTGACGGCTGACGGCTGACGGCTGACGGCTTATTCCCCTTTGCGCCTTCGCGGTTCAATCTTGGCCGCTGGCCGCCCCTGCGCGGTTCAATCCCCTGGCGGTCGGCGCCGCAACCGATTGTCAGGCCGTCGGGCGCGGCCTAAACTCGTGCGGGTCTCGACCAACTCTTCGCTTCCTCAGGCCACTCCAGGATGATCCGACAGCAACCGATCGGCGTATTCGACTCCGGCGTCGGCGGGCTGTCGGTGCTGCGCGAGATCCGGCGCGAGCTGCCCGGGGAGGACCTACTCTATGTCGCCGACTCCGCCCACGCCCCCTATGGCGACAAGCCGACCGAGACGATCGAGGCCCGCTCGCTGGCGGTCGCCGAGTTCCTGATCGGGCAGGGGGCGAAGGCGATCGTGATCGCCTGCAACACTGCCACCGGGGTGGCGGCGCGGGTGCTGCGGGCGCGTCATGCGCTGCCGGTGGTGGCGATGGAGCCGGCGGTCAAACCCGCCGCCGCGCGCACCCGCAGTGGTCGTGTCGGCGTGCTCGCCACCCGTCAGACTCTGGCCAGCGCTAACTTCGCACGGCTGCGTGCCCGTGTCGCTGAGCAGGCCGAGGTCCTCCCCCAACCCTGTCCCGGGCTGGTCGAGCGCATCGAGCAGGGGGATCTCGACGGTCCGCTGACCCGTGCCCTGCTCGAGGGCTACTTGGCGCCGTTGCTCGAGCGAGGTGTCGATACCCTGGTGCTCGGCTGCACCCACTATCCGCACCTGCGCCCGCTGATCGAACGCCTCGCCGGGTCGGAGGTCGCGGTACTCGACTCCGGGGCCGGTGTGGCGCGTCAGGTACGCCGCCGGCTCGCCGAGGCCGCTCTGCTTGCCCCGCCCGGTCGGGTCGGCGGCGAGCGCTTCTGGACCAGTGGCGAGCTGGCGCGGGTCGCTCCCCTGGTCGCGCGTCTGTGGCCGGGTGCGCCGCCGTTGGCGTCGTTGCCGGAGCCGATCGAATCGGGTGTCGCGCTGCTGCGCGAGGGGGCTTGAGCGCGACCAATCACCCAACCCCTGGTTTCAGTTGGGGTTGTTTCGGGCTCCTCCTTTCTGGAGTTGAATCCTGCGCTTCGGGTCCTTCAGGTCGGGCCGTGGTCGATGGCGCGATGGATCGTCTCCAACACGACGTCGGTCTCGTTCAGGGCCTGACGGCTGTCGAATCGCAGCACGGTCAGACCGATATCGGCCAGCGCCTGATCGCGTCTCGCATCCTTGGCCCTGTGCTCGGGGACTTGGTGCTGACCGCCGTCGATCTCGATCACCAGTGCGGCCTTGGGGCAGTAGAAATCGACGATGAAGCCGAGCAGCGGTTTTTGTCGGTAGAACTGCAGACCGTGGACCTGTTTGCGACGCAGCCGCTGCCAGAGCGCCTGTTCGGCCTCGGTCATGTTGCTGCGGAGGTGACGGGAGAAGGGCTTGAGCGACTTGTTGTAGGGTTGCAAGCTCGACCTTCCTGCCCCTTAGCTGAATAAGGCGTCAGTTCATGGCCTGTGGAGAAGGTGGTTGCTCGTCGCGTGAAATCCAGTTTTGTGTTGATGCTCGGAGGTTGAGGGGATGGTCGGGGGTATCCTTACTTTTTTGATGGGAAATCCCCCCTAA
>NZ_JAAXKX010000015.1 GCF_012276755.1 Marichromatium bheemlicum
CAACCGTTCCACGCGCGCCTTGCTCGCGCTCAGGCCACGGGCGCGCAGCGCCCGCACCATCCGCGGACTGCCGTAGGCGCCACCGCTCTCGGCGTGGATGGCCTGCAGCAGCAGCGTTAACTGCGCATCACTCAGCCCCTGGCGCTGGCCGCCGCGAAGGCCGCCTGGGTGCGCGGTGAGGCCGCCCACAGCTCGGCGGCGACCGCGCAGACGTCGAGCGCGTGATGGACGAAGGGGTGCCAGGGCGGGTCGGGTTCGGCGGTGGTGTCGGCCTTGGCCCAGTAGTGGTTGAGTGTCGTCGTCATCACATGATGCTGCCTCCTCGCGTGGCCATGTGGGCGTGGCGTCGTCGCCGGTGCGTGCGATCATGGCGCAGGCGCGCGGTGCGGGCCAGGTGGGGTGTCGAGAGGTGGTAGAGACGGAGGGCGAGATGGCGTGGCTGTCGATCCTAGTGCTGGTGACCTGGGCCAATGGCGCGCCGGTGGTGGCGCGGCTGGTGTTCGGGCGGCGGGGTTGTCGGGCGCTCGATGGCGGCGCGCGCTGGCGCGACGGGCGGGCGCTGCTCGGGCCGTCGAAGACCTGGCGCGGGGTGGGGACGGCGCTGGCGAGTACGCCCGTAGTGGCCTGGGCGCTGGGGGTCTCCCCCTTGCTCGGGCTGGGGGTGGCCGCGGCGGCGATGACCGGGGACCTGGCGACGAGCTTTCTCAAGCGTCGCCTGGGGGATCGGTCGAGCGCGGCACGACCGGGGCTCGATCAGTTCGCCGAGGCGCTGTTGCCGACGCTGCTCGCGGTAGCGCTGCTGGGGGGCGGTTGGGCGACGGTGGCGGCGGTGGTCGCGGGTTTCACCCTGATCGATCTGGCGCTGACCCCGCTGATCGCGCGGTTGTGGCGGCGCTGGCGACGCTGAGCCGGCGACTCAGCCGGGCTGGAGGGTGTGGATGGTGATCTCGGGCGGGCAGTTGAGCCGGGCGTTGACCACTGAGGTGCCGGCGCCGGCCGAGGTGTAGCCGACGAGCGCGCCGTGGCGCCAGGGGCCGGCGGCGAGCCGGCGCGGGCAGTGGGCGTCCCAGATCAGCGGGATGCCGCCGGGCAGACAGATCTGGCCGCCGTGGGTGTGACCGCTGAGCATCGCGGCGAAGCCGGCGTGGGCGGCCTGGCGATAGATCTCGGGGGTGTGGGAGAGGAGGATCGCGGTCTCGTCCTCGGGGATCGCGCCGGCGACCTTGTCGAGGTTGTGGAGCTGGTAGTAGTGGGCGTCGTCGACCCCGGCGATGTGCAGCCGCGCGCCGTCGCGCTCGAGGGTGACGGTCTCGTTGAGCAGGAAGCGGATGCCCAGGCACTCGAGTTCGGGCACCAGACGCAGGCTGTCGTGGTTGCCGAGTACGGCGTAGATCGGGCCGCTGAGCGCCTCGCCGACCTCGCGCATGCCATCGATCGTCGCGGTGATCGGGCCGAAGGTGCGGGCGCGGTAGTCGCCGGTGAGCACGCAGAGGTCGTAGTCGAGCCGACGGACGGTCTCGACGATGGCGCGGGTGTTCGCTGCGGCCATGTCGACGTGGAGGTCGGTGAGGTGGAGGATGCGCAGCCCGTGGAAGGCCGGCGGTAGTCCGTGCAGCGCCAGCGGGTGCTCGACGATGCGGTGACGACAGGCGTTGCGCCGGGCGCGGCCGTAGAGCCCGCTGAGCCGCAGACAGTGACGGATGACGCTGTGCACCGAGTACCAGTTCTCGGGATAGAAGAAGTGGGCGCCGGGGCGGTTGAGCACGAACACCTCATGGTCGCGCTCGAGCCCCAGGCGCTGGCGCAAATGGGTGCGCCCGAGCCGCGCGCGCAGCCCGTCGAGCGGCGTCCCTAGGGGCGTGGTCGTCGGGATGGCCTGGACGGTGCTGGGGGCGGCGCTTGGCATCGTGGTCTCAGAAGGGGTTGAGACGGGCCTTGCGGGTGAAGTCCATGTAGCCGGCGCTCACCCCCTGGCGCCAGCCGGCGCCGAAGCGGATCGGCGCGAGCACGGTATCGCCCGACTGCAGATAGTTCACCCCGACCCCGCCGACGAAGTAGAGGCTGCCCTCGGCGCCGGGGTAGCGCTGGAACAGCGCATCGGCGTTCGGTAGTCGGTAGACCAGCACGAACACCTTGGCGGCGTTGGCACCGATGTCGAGGCCGATCGAGGGCCCTTGCCAGTAGACCGGGCGGGTGTAGCCGTTTTTCATGTACAGCCGTCCCTTGCCATAGCGCACGCCGATACCGAGTGCGGCGCCGACCTCCTCGCCGGTGATGTAGCCGTTGGGCTCGCCCTGTTCGCGGAAGACCTTGCGCACCACGGTGCCGAGGTTCTCGGCGCCGTCGCCGAAGAAGGTCTCGATGCTGTCGAGGATCTCCTGCTGGCGATAGGTCTGGTCGTCGGCGAGTGCGGGGGGCAGTAGTCCGAGCAGCAGGCCAAGGGTGAGAAGGCGGATCAAGGGACGCATGGTCAACGGGCTCCGGTCGTCGATGGGGGTGTCAGCCTAATTCTGGGCCAATTCGTTGACGATTGGTATGGGGCGGTAATTCCGCGGAGTGGGGCGGGTTTTACTTGCCTTTTCCGAAAGCGCACTAATACTTGACAGCGAAGGTAGGGAATTAGCCGTATCGCTCCGGCATGGAGGCCGACGGCTCATGCCTGACCATCATATTTCTTTTCGTCATGCCCAGAGGAATCGCCCCATGAGCAACGACAATGTGACCTCCATCAGCCCCCTGACCGCCATCATCGTGCTCGCTGCCGCGGTGGGCCCACTGGCGGCCTTGTCGATCGGTAGCAAGGTCGCCGATGAGGAGACCCTGGAACGTGCTCGCGCCGGGCTGCAGAACGCCACCCCGACCGATCGCTTCGCCCAGTACGATGCCCTGCGCAGTCCGTCCTACGCCGCGAACAAGTCGATCAACGACATCACCCAGGGTTCAGGCGTGTTCACCAAGCTGCAGGCGGCGATCGAGGCCGCCGGCGCCGAGGCGATGCTCTCCGAGGAGGGGCCCTATACGGTGTTTGCGCCGAGCAACGAGGCCTTCTCGCGCATCCCCGCCGATCAGCTCCAGGCGCTGCTCTCCGACAAGGAACGGCTCAATCAGGTGATCGCGGCACACGTGGTGCCGGGACGCCTGAGCCCGACCGAGTTGATGCAGATGGAGAGTGCGCCGACGCTCTCGGGTGATCGTATCGCGATCAGCGTGCCGGGGATGATCAAGGTCGGCGAGGCCACCGTCTCGCAGTCGATCGCCGCGCGTAACGGGGTGGTGCACGTGATCGATCGCGTGCTGCTCTGATCCACCCTGGGCCCATCACCGGCCGTGGCGGCGGGTGATGGGATTCGGTTCGACCTGGATGACGAGGCCGCGGCCCTTGGTCGCGGCCTCGTCGTTGGTATCGGGGCGCCGCGCAGAGGGACGCTCATGTCTCGCGCATGGCTTCGGTCGGTAGCATGATTCGCCCAGCGCGCAGTAGTGGCTCGATCGCCGTCGCGGGTTGTGGACGGCTGTAGAGATAGCCCTGGGCGATGTGACAGCCATGGGCGAGGAGGAAGTCACGCTGCAGGGCGTTCTCGACCCCCTCGGCGATCCCTTCGAGTCCGAGGCTGTTACCGAGTCCGGTGATCGCCTTGACGATGGCTGCGGCCTGCTCGTGGCGGGCGGTCTCGGTGGCACCGAGGTCGGCGAGGAAGGAGCGATCGATCTTGATCGCATTGACCGGCAGCCGATTGAGATAGTTGAGCGAGGCATAGCCGGTGCCGAAATCGTCGAGCGCGATCGAGAAGCCACGCGCGCGTAGCGCAGTGAGGATGTCGACGGCGCAGTCGATCGAACGCATGGTGGCGCTCTCAGTGATCTCGAATTCGAGCAGGCGCGGTGGGATGTCCTGTTGTTTGATGATGTCGTCGATGCGCTCGACGAGCGCATCCTGATAAAGCTCGTTGGCCGAGAGATTGACCGCCACCGGTACGGGGTCGAGCCCGGCATCACGCCAACGTGCCAGCTGCTGGCCGGCCTGGCGCAGGACCAGTGGGCCGATCTGCAGGATCAGGCCGGTGGCCTCGGCCACCGGGATGAAGCGCCCCGGTGGGATCCAGCCGTGACGTGGATGGTTCCAGCGCACCAGCGCCTCAAGGCTAAGGATGCGCCCGTTGCGCATGTCGACCCGGGGCTGGTAGTGCAACGAGAGCTGTTCGCGCTCCAGGGCGTGGCGCAGGTCCTGTTCGAGCTGAAACTGTTGGTGCATCTGCTCGTTGAGCGCTGGGGTGAAGAAGCGGTAGGCGCCGCGCCCCTCGGCCTTGGCGGTGTGCAGCGCGGCGTCGGCGTGGCTGATCAGCGCGTCGGTACTACGCGCATCGTCGGGGTGCAGGGCGATGCCGATCGAGGCGCTGATCAGCAGTGAGTGGCCATCGAGTTCGATCGGGGTGTTGAGTGCTTGTTGGATTCGCTCGGCGAGTTCGCCGGAGGCCTGGGCCGAGCGGTCCTGGGTGGCGAGCCAGATGAAATTGTCGCCGCCGAACCGCGCCAGGGTGTCCTCGCCGCCGAGCTGGGCGAGTAGCCGTCGGGCGACCTCGCGCAGTACCTGATCGCCGAGCCGATGGCCGAGCGAGTCGTTGACCTGTTTGAGGTTGTCGAGGTCGATCGAGAGCAGGGCAACGCCTTGGTGGTGCTCGGTGGCGTTGTGTAGCGCCGTCTCGATACGCTGGCGCATCAGCGCTCGGTTGGGTAGGCCGGTGAGCGGATCATAATGGGAGACGAAGGCCAGACGCTTCTCGTCGCTGATGTTGACTAGGCCGCCGTAGTGGCGGCGCAGACCGGGGTGCGCAGGGTCGCTGCAGCACTCGGTGGTGGCGCGCACCCAGCGCAGGCTGCCGTCACGATGACGCAGCCGCAGCTCGCAGGTGATGCTCTTGCCCGGGGGCAGTTCGAGGACGTGTGCGGTGAAGTGGGCTCGGTCGTCCTCGTGGACCAGGAACCCCCAGCAGCCGTGGGCGCGTACCTCCTCGAGGTCGTAGCCGCTGAGCGCGGCGATCGAGTCGGTCATCCACTCGATCTGTGGCGCGCCCTGCTCCGGGCGGAGAATGGAGTAGGCGACATCGGTCATTACCGAGGCGACCTGACGGTAGCGGCTCTCGCTGGCGCGCAGCTCGCGTTGGGCGTGCTGGCGCGCGAGTAGGTTGGAGAGGGTCTCGGCGATCAGTTGCAGGGTCTGGGCCTCGTCGCTGCTCCAGGGTTGGTCCCGGGCGAGGCGTTCGAGTTCGAGTAGTGCCGGTGCCTGGGTGGCGTCGAGAAGGGGCGCGCAGAGCAGCGCGCCGATACCGCGTCGCTCGAGCAGTTGCTGCGCGTGGGCGTCGTCATCGCCTTGAATCGTGGGTGTCGGTAGACGCAGTGGTTGACGTCTCAGAGGGCGTGGGGCGATCCCTGCCGTCAGTGGTGCGGGGCGGCAGGGGGGGGCTGCGGCGACGCCTGGGGCGCGCCACTGCTGGAGACAGCAGGCCAAGGGTGCGCCTGTCGGGTCCTCCTCGAGGCGTGAGAACAGACAACGGTCGGCCTCGAAGAAATAGCCGATGCGCTCCAGTACGGGGCCGAGTGGCGGGGTCTCGTGACGGGCCTCGACGAACAGGGTGGAGAGTTCGGTGAGCAGGGCCTGGAAGCGCAGCTGGCGGCGCAGTGCGCGTTGGGTCTGTTCGCGTTCGGTGACGTCGGTCACCAGCCCCTGGAAGTAGCGCACCTGACCATAGGGGTCATGCACCACACTGGTGTCCTCCTCGACACAGTGCACCGAGCCGTCGGCCCAGATCACCCGATAGCTGAGGTTGAAGACCTCGCCGCTGGCGGTGAGGTAGTCGCTGAATCCTTGTTCGACCCGGGCGCGGTCCTCGGGGTGTACCAGCTCCATGAACGACAGTTCGCCGGACCTGAGGCGTTCGAGCGGATAGCCCCAGCGACGTACGTTCTGAGAGGCGTAGATGATCGGCCAGCCGGGCTCGGGGCGCCAGCGGAAGGCGACGGTGCCGCTGGCATCGACCACCTCGGCGGCGATCGCCAGCCGGGCGTTGGCGTTGAGCAGGGCCTCGCGCTGGGCGATCTGCTCGGTCTGGTCGATGACGCAGCACAGACACTCGCTGCGCTCGCTCTCCGGGACCGGCAGTCGGATCACCACCAAGTCGGCGAGCAGGGTCCGCTCGCGTCCGTGTAGTTCGATCTCGTTGCACCTGGCCTTGCCCTCGCGCAGCGCGCGCTGTAGCGCCGCCTGGAGGAAGGCCTGATGTCTGGGGTGGGCGAGTCGCGTGAAGGGTGTGCCCTCGAGGTGCAGCAGCGCCGTGGCGGCACTGTTGTGCTCGCCGATGGTACCGTCCTCGGCAACCTGTAACGCCGGGATGGGGAGTTCGTAATACAGCCGCATGAAGCGGCTGCGGGCGATCTCGTTGGCGTGTTGGCTCTCGCGCAGGGCCTGCTGCTGGAGTTCGAGCTCGGCATGGTAGATGTGCAGCTCCTCGAGCAATGACTCGAGTTCGAACTGCCCGCGACCGACCTCGCTCAGGGTGGCGTTGAAGTGACCATCACGCAGGATCTGCTTGGCGCGCTCGCGGAGCTGCTGGTCGTTGGTGGTGAGCGCATCCTTGGGCGTCATCCGTTCCTCCTTGAGACACGGGTCCGATGGGGCGGTAGCGAGCGGGGAAAACGAGGGTGGGGGTCGCCACCGTGTGGGCGCGGCTGCTGTGCTCGGGGGAGCAGGTCGGTGGTGATGGTCGGGAGGCAACCGCTGTCCGGGAACGATACCGCCATTGCGCTTTGATTCCTCCAGTGCCCTGTCGGGGGCGCCGTTCGTGGTCGGGCGCCTTGGTCTCGGTATTGCCGCCGGGTGCGCCGATCCCGCGTGGTGTCCTGGATCAGACCGCGTGGCTGGTGGCCTGATCACGGGGCGGGATGCCGGCCATGTCGGCAGCGGACGCAGGTCGGTGGCCTGCGGTTGGTACAACGACATCGGCTCGTCGATCCGAGTCCTGCGCGTGCTCGTGCGGATCGACGAGGGCCAGCTGGCGTTGACGACACCGGGGCTCGGAGCGTCGGTGACGAAAGAGGCGATCGCGCGACCATCGGGGCTGGCCGGTGGTGTCCGATGGCGCGACGATCCTCTCCCGGGGTTGCCCCGAGGCCACGCTCGGCTGGCAGGCGTAAAACGATACCAGATCACTCCATCGGGGCGTAGTTATCATCTGCGTCTGCCAATTTTCCACAGGGTTAGGTCGACTCCTTCACAAAATTGATGAACAGTGGCGCCGGGCGTCGCATCGGTTGGTGGCGGGGGCTGTACAGGCCCTGGCCGAGGCAATCGCTCGGGTGTCCCGGTCACGGACGCTGAGGCTGGGGCTGGGCGTGTTCGCGAGCGTCGTCATCGTGGGGGTGTCGCCGAGGCGATGGGGGCGCACTCGACCCGGTTGCGCCCACGGCGCTTGGCCAGGTAGAGGGCGCGGTCGGCGGCCTCCTGCAAGGTGGCGGCATCGGTGAAGTCGGGGAGGGCGGCGAGCCCGGCGCTGAAGCTGCAGTGAAACTGCTGTCCGCCCGCGCCGACGAAGGTGACCTCGGCGAAGTTCAGACGTAGGGTGTCGAGGACCTGTTGCGCGCGCTCGGCGGTGGCGCCGAGCATCACTACCGCGAACTCCTCGCCGCCATAACGCCCGACGACGTCGGACTCGCGCATGCGTAACCTTAGGCTGCGTCCGAGGGCCATCAGCACCTGATCGCCGATGTTGTGACCATGACCGTCGTTGACCTGCTTGAAGCGATCGATGTCGATCATCGCGAAGCTCAGCGGGGTGTTGCCGCGCAGCGCCGCGGCCACGGCGATCTCGAGGAGCTGGAGGATGGTGTTGTGGTTGAATAGTCCGGTGAGGCTGTCGCGCACCATCAGTGAGCGCAGGGTGCGCATACGCTCGGCGCGCAGCCGGATCTCGGTGACCAGGCGTTGGGGTTCGAGTGGTTTGGTGAGAAAGCCATCGGCTCCGGCCGCGAGCGCCTTGAACTGGCGTGCGGCATCGGTCTCGGAGGAGACGTAGATGATCGGCAGGCTGATATGCCTGGGGACCTGGCGCAACACCTGGGCCAGCTCCAGCCCGGAGCAGCGTGGCATGTAGAGATCGATCAGCACCAGGTCGGCCTTGAAGGTCTCGAGCTGTTGAAGTACCTCGGCGGGGTCGCTGAGGACTCGGGTGACCATACCGGCCTGCTCGAGGATCAGCGCGTGGTATTGCGCCAGGTCGGGATCGTCGTCGACGATGAGGATATGAAAGGGTTCGGCCGGGGTGGTGTCGGTGATCAGATCGAGGATCTCGACCATCTCCACGGTCTTCACCGGCTTGGTGCAATAGGCGCTGCCACCGGCCTGGACGGCGTGCAGCCGGGCGGCGAAGTCCTCGCGATTGGACATGAAGATGGTCGGGACCCGCTGCCCGGTGATGCGGTTGATCTCGACCAGGGTATCGGGTCCGGCGTTGCGCCCCTCGGGGAAGACCACATCGAGGATCACGGCCGCCGGTGGCGCGGTGGTGACCGCCTGGCACAGACGCGTCAGCGAGGTGAAGGGGGTGACCCGGTAGCCGAAGCAGCCGAGCTGCATTGCCAGCGCGCCGGCCATCTCGGGGTCGTCGTCGCAGACGTAGATGCTGTGCTCGCCGCGGCAACTGGCGATGTCGCGGCCACTGCGCTGGGCGGGTAGATCGACCTCGGGGGCACGCTCCTGAGGGAGGCTCGGGGCGTACTCGAATTCGAGCCGTTCGAGCGTCTCGAGCTGTGCGGCGAGCTCGTCGAGCAGCTTGCTGGTGATGGGTGCCTCGCCGTCGAGTACCCGGCTCAGTGACTGTTCGGCGCCGCGTGCGGTGCTCATCACCTCGGGGACACCAAAGGTCGCCCCCGAGCCCTTGAGGGTGTGGAGGATGCGATGGATCTCCTGCAGGTGTGGGGCGTCTTGTTGCCCCGGGGCCAGCTGTGAGAGGTGTTGGCGGAGCTCACGCACTCGGTGGGGGAGCTGGGCGATGAACGAGTTGCGTAGCCGCGCCTTGCGCGCCTGGAGGTTTTGGGGGTCGTGTTGCGTCATGCGCCTGATCTGGACTCGCTGTGCGCCAGGGGTGCCCTCACAGCCGGGCCACCGCCTGCAATAGGGCCTGCTCCAGGGTCTCGTCCTTGTGGATATGGGCGCTGATGTCCCGGTGCTGGTCCGGGGTGCGGCAGAGGTCGTCGCCGCTGAGCAGGATGAAGGGCACCGCGATCCCTAAAGTGCGGATCTCGCGATGGAGTTCCAAGCCGTCGAGACCCGGCATGTGTAGGTCGGAGACCACGCAGGCGATGGTCTCGTCGGCGCGTAAGCGCTCGAGTGCCGCAACGCCGTGCTCGACCAACTCGCAGTGATGGCCGGCCTGCTGCAGGATGGCCGCGCTGAACTCACCGGTTAGGGGATCATCGTCGACGATCAGGATGTGCATGCGGGGTGTCCTCTGTGGCGATGGTCGTGCATCCGCTCTATTCACGCAGCTCGATTGGGTGAGCCGCTCCATGACGACGACCACCATGGTGACGAAGGGGCATTCTCGCGCACTCGGAGGACCGGGAAAAGCCGGGGAAAACCGCACCGCCAGCCCCCCCAGAGGGTGGTGGTGTCACGCCTTGCGGCGTGTCCGCCTGGGGCTGCGCAACACGGCATTCGGGCCGTGACGAGACGACCGGCGGGGAGCGCGGTTGGGTGGGGAGGGCATCGGGGCAGGGGTGTCCCGATGCCGGTGAGTGGAGGTCGGGCGGGCGGGGCGGTGCTCAGGCGCTCAACTGCAGTGCCGGCCCCTCGAGCGCCTCGACCAGGTGGGGGATCTGGGAGAGCGCCGGGGCGCCGTCCATCAGCAAGGCGATCGGGACCACCTCGAAGATCTCCTCGGGCGGTGCTCCGAACTCGAACGCCGAGCGTGCGTGCAGGCGGATGTGATCGTGACGCTGTTCGACCAGGGCGATACCGAGGGCGATGAGTTCACGGACGTGATGTTCGATCGGGCCACGGCCGAGCACGTACTCGCGCCAGGAGTCCTCCCATGAATCCCACATCTCACCCCCGCCACTCGGGCTGGCCTTGAGAAACAGCGCGATCTTGCGCACTTGGCTGAGGGTGCCGAGGTCGGCGCCGAGCCTGCGCGCTGCATCGCTGTGGATGTCGATGCAGCGTCGGCACTGCTTGGCCAGGGCGATGCCGAGGGTGATCAGCTCCTTGCTGACGCGGTCGATACGGCCCTTCTTGGTGCTCTCTTGGGAGAGTTCGCCGATGATCTCGAGGAACTCCTCGAGTCCGTACTCGCGGGCGCGGCTGAGGGACTGGGTGAAGGTATCGGGACTGCGACTGCTCATGACGGTGGGTTCCTGGTGGTCTCGGTCCGGTGTCGGACTCTGGGTGTGGTCGGTCGGGACGAGGCCGACCGTCGCCTCGAAAGCGTGCGCCCGGTCACGTAATGGCTGTCCGCGCGTGCGCCTGTATCGGCTGTGATCTACGCTGCGTCGCCGTTCGGCGGCTGCAACGTGTCCCCGCTGCACGCTAGACCAATGGCGGCGACGAGGGCAAACGCAATCTGTCGATACGCGGCCGGGTTCGTACTTTCAATGGCTTGTTGTCGTCCTCATGGTTGGGGACAGCCCGCGATGGCGGAGTGACAGGCTGTTGTTGAGCGTTGGGCCGGACACTGCGCGTGGAGTTGGCTGGCCCGTCCATGCGGATCGTGGTCGCTGGCGCTGGGTGATCGGCGTTAGGATGCGAACGCGCACCAGTTGCAGACCGGGGGGACCCCTTCATGCACCGCACCAGCGGTATCTTGCTCCATCCGACCTCGCTGCCGAGCCCGTTCGGAATCGGCGACCTGGGGACGGGTGCCTACCGATTCGTCGACTTCCTCGCCGCCGCCGGCCAGGGGCTGTGGCAGATGCTGCCGCTCGGCCCCACCGGTTATCACGACTCGCCCTACCAGTGCACCTCGGCCTTCGCCGGCAACCCGCTACTGATCAGCCCGCAGCGCCTGCTCGAGGCCGGCTGGCTCGACCCCGAGGATCTCGCCACCGTCCCCGATTTCGCCACCGACCGGGTCGAGTACGAGGCCGTCGGCGCCTGGAAGCGAGCCTTGCTCGAACGGGCCTGGCAGGGCTTCGAGGCTCGCGCCACGGCGCCGCAGCGCGCCGCCTACGCCGCCTTCTGCGAGAGCCATCGTGACTGGCTCGAGGACTTCGTGCTCTACAACGGCCTCAAGGGCTTCCACGAGCAGCGCCCCTGGACGCAGTGGGCGCGCGACTACGCCCTGCGCGATCCTGGCGCGCTGGCGCGCTGGGCGGTCGAGCACGGTGAGGTGCTGGCGCTGCAGCGCTTCGTCCAGTTCTGCTTCTTCGAGCAGTGGCAGGCGCTGCGCGATTATGCCCGTGCGCGCGGGGTACGGTTGGTCGGCGACATGCCGATCTTCGTCGCCCACGACTCGAGCGAGGTGTGGACCCACCCGCACTGGTTCGAACTCGACGCCGAGGGCGAGCCGACGGTGGTCGCCGGGGTGCCGCCGGACTATTTCAGTGACACCGGGCAGCGCTGGGGCAACCCGCTCTATCGCTGGTCGGCGCTGGCCGCCGACGACTACGCCTTCTGGGTGGCGCGGCTGCGCCAGGTGCTCGAGCTGGTCGATCTGGTACGGGTCGATCACTTCCGCGGCTTCGCCGGTTACTGGGAGATCCCCGCCGACGAGCCGACCGCGGTCAACGGGCGCTGGGTCGCCGGGCCGGGGATGCAGCTCTTCGGCGTGCTCCACGATGCGCTCGGCGACGAGCCACCACTGATCGCCGAGGACCTTGGGGTGATCACCGAGGACGTCGAGGCGTTGCGTGACGGGTTGGGGCTGCCGGGGATGGCCATCCTCCAGTTCGGCTTCGAGGACGTCCCCGAGGGCTTTGGCCGGTCCTATTTCCTGCCCCATCACCACCGCCGTCGTCAGGCCGTCTACACCGGTACCCACGACAACAACACCCTGCGCGGCTGGTGGGACAGTCGCGACGAGTCGGTACGCCGCCACGCCCGGGTCTATCTCAACACCGACGGCCACGAGATCCACTGGGACTTCATCCGCTGCGCCCTCGGCTCGGTGGCGGAGATGGCGCTGTTTCCGCTGCAGGACGTGCTTGGCCTCGGCGCCGAGGCCTGCATGAACCGCCCCGGCACCGCCGAGGGCAACTGGGAGTGGCGCTTTCGCGAGGAGATGCTCGAGACCGGCAGCGCCGAACGGCTGCGCGCGCTCAGTCGTCTGTTCGGGCGGCTGCCGCACCCCGAGGACTGAGCGCGACGCGCTCAGCGCGCCGGCGCCGGCGTGGCGCCGAGATAGGCGATCCAGCCGGCGTCGGGCTCGCCGCGCTCGACCGCGACGAAGTCGCCGTCGGGCTCACCCTCGGCGTCCCAGCCCTGCCAGTAGACGCTGATCTCACCGAAGCCGGCCTCGGCGAGCAGCTCGCGCAACTCGGGCAGGGTCCACAGCCGCCACTGATAGCTGAAGGCGCGTTCGAGCCACGAGCCGTCGTCGAAGGCGAAGTGGATGTGACACTCCAGCTCGCTGCTGATCGGGTCGAAGTGCGCCTGCTCCCAGATGTAGTCGAAGTCGCCCTGCTCGGGATCGGCGACACGGCGCTCCTCGCGGATCACCCGCGGGGCATCGTAGCCGCCGTAGACATCGAGCAGGAAGACCCCGTCGGGGGCGAGTGCGCGGCGCACCGCGCCGAAGTAGTCGCCGAGCGTCTCGCGGCTGCGCAGCAGCCAGTAGCTGAAGTTCATCGCCACCACCAGGTCGACGGGCGCGGTGGTGGCGTGACGGACGTCGGCTTGGCGCAGCGCCAGCCGCGCGCGCGCCTCGGGCGTGAGCCCGGCGAGGGTGTGGGTGTGCGCCCAATCGAGCACCGCAGCGTCGAGATCGATGCCGAGGGCCTGGTTGTCGGGGCGGCGGCGCACCCAGGCCGCGGCGATCGCAGCGCTGCCGCAGAAGTCCTCGCGCAGCCGTCGCGCCGGGCGGCCGCGCAGGTCGGTGACGAGTTGGTCGAGCAGGTCGATCTCGGCCTCCGGGGCCTGGACGGCGAGTTCGTAGAGACGGTGACGGTCGGCGGTGCTGGCGCGGGTATCGGGCATGGGGGATGATCTGGCTGGGACGGGTCGGGTGATGATGCCCGCTGGGCACGCGAGAAGAAACGGGTTGAAAGCCGTTGGGGTTTCGGTTAAAGTTCACGGCTCAAACGCGCTGCAGCGCAGCCTGCAAGCGTGTTTCCGGAGAGGTGTCCGAGTGGTTTAAGGAGCACGCCTGGAAAGTGTGTATAGGTTAATAGCCTATCGTGGGTTCGAATCCCACCCTCTCCGCCACACAGCAAAAAATACCGCCCTCGAGGCGGTATTTTTTTGTCTGCATATCTGCCTTCCTTGCGATCGACTGACTGGGTTTTCAGCGACCCTGGCCTCAGGGCTTTGCTCGACGATCTCCTCAGGATCCTGTGATCCAGACTCAGGCCCGTGTCCATGCGCATGAGTCGATCATTTTCCTCTCCCGTCCACGCAGGTGTCGCGGGTCAGACGCGGGGCGATCGCATCGACCCCGCCGTATTGTTCAATCCCCTGTGATGGTGCCACCTGCCGCGATGCGTCATGGGCAAGCGCCGCGTCGAACACCTATGCGGCCGCCGCCTTCGCCTTCGGCGGGCTGCCCGAGCTGATCGAGCCGGGGCAACGGCTGACTGGCTGAGCCGGGTGATCTCGACGGACTCGCCGCGCGGGTGCTGGCACGGTCGCGGCTGGCACCCGAGGTGTGTGGCGCGCTGGCCGCGCGCGTGTCGGGATCGCCGCCGGCCATCCTCCCGATGGTGCTGCTGCCGTGTCTGCTCGCGCTCTATGATCGGGTCGAACGATCTGCATACCGTTGAGCGGGGCGGCGCCTCAGCCGCGCGAGGGCCGCGGTGCGAGCAGCCGTCGACCGTCGGCGAGCGCGCCGCGCAGGATACGCCACTGCGGGTTGAGCGAGAGCGCGAACAGGTGGCTGGCGCAGGCCCGCCCCGGGCGGCCCTGGGCGCGGTGCCACTCGGCCTCGCCGACCAGCAGCCGGGCCCGGGCACGGCGCAGCGCGGCCGGGTGCGCGGTGCCGAGTTCGGGGCGGTAGCGCTGGATGATCTGTGCCAGCGCCGCGAGCCGTGCCTCGGTGCGGCTGGTCTCGGCCTCGGCGTGCCGCTCGTAGTCGCAGTAGACACGCGGGCTGAAACCGACCGCCCCGGTGCTGGCCAGGCGCAGCCACAGGTCCCAGCCCTCTGCAGAATGCAGCCCGCTATCGAATCCCTTCGCATTCTGCAACGCATCGCGTCTGGCCACCACCGTCGAGGTGCCGACCACGTTCTCGGCGAACAGCAATGCCGCCGGGTGGGAGAGACGGCGGAAGGTATCGTCGCCCTCGAGCAGCCGCCGGAACCCGGGCCGGAGGCTGAAACAGTCGCCGCGGTCCTCGCCGTCGGTAGCGACATGGCGGTAATTGGTGAAGCTCATCACCAACTCGGGGTCGCGTCGGTGGAAGGCGAGCTGTGCGGCGAGCTTGCCCGGGTACCAGGTGTCGTCGGCATCGAGAAAGGCGATCAGCTCGCCGCGTGCCGCGGCGATGGCGTGGTTGCGTGCGTGCGCCGGCCCCTGGCCGCCGAGGCGGATCGGGCGCAACCAGCGTGCGTGCCGGGCGCGGGCGCACAGCCAGTCCCAGGTGCCGTCCTCGGAGCCGTCGTCGACGACCAGTACCTCGAAGGCGTCGAGTTGCTGGGCGAGGACGCTGTCGAGCGCGCGCGGCAGCTGTTCGAGACAGTCACGGGTAGGGATGATGATCGAGACCTGGGGGAGCTGGGTCGACATGACGTGTCCTCTGGCATTGATGTTGCTCCAAGCCGAGCAGTTCGCATGCCAAACGGAAATGTCTCCACCATGAAGACGATCGCCTATCTCATCCCCGCCTTCCCGGTCCTCTCCGAGACCTTCATCGGCACCGAGATCCGCGCCATGGAGTCGCTCGGCCACCGGGTGGTGCCGATCGCCTTCCGCCGTCATCCGGGCCCGGCCCAGACCAGCGACCAGCGCCTGGCGGTACGCACCTGGTATCTCTCCGACCTCGGTCCGGCCGATGTCGGCGAGGCGCTTGGCGGGATCCGCCCGAGCCTGCTGCGCGGGCTCGGCTTCGTGCTGCGCCAACGCGGGCTGCCGCGCGCCGCGCTGCTCTACAGCGCCGCACGGGTGGCGGCGGTGATGCGCTACGAGGGCTGTACCCACATCCATGCCCACTTCGCTCAGGCCACCACCGCCACGGCGATCGTCGCCGCCCGCTGGCTCGGCATCGGGGTGTCCTTCGTCGGTCACGGCTACGACGTCTACGCTACCCCCGCCGATCTCGCGCTCAAGCTCGACCGGGTGGACTTCGCGGTAGCCGTGTGTGAGGACATGCGCCGCGATTTCGCCGTGCTGGCCCCGTGCGCACGCGTCGGGGTGGTCTACTGCGGGGTCGATCCGCGTACCTTCGCGCCGGTGGTGACCGGCACCCCGGACGCCGAGCGGTTGCTGTTCATCGGCCGGCTGTGCGAGACCAAGGGGGTGGAGGATCTGCTCGAGGCGCTGGCGCTGGTCCCGGCGGCGCACCGCCCCCGGCTCGATCTGGTCGGCGACGGTCCGCTGCGCGAGCCGTTGCGGGCGCTGCGTACCCGGCTCGGGCTGGAGGATTGGGTGGAGTTCCTCGGTGCCCGTCCGGCCGAGTGGCTGGCGCGTCACGGTCCCGGCTACCGGGCGCTGGTCGCGCCCTTCCGTATCGCAGCCAACGGCGATCGCGATACCGGCCCGGTGGTGGTCAAGGAGGCGATGGCGATGGCGCTGCCGGTGATCACCACCAGGCTGATGGGCTGCAAGGAGATGGTGACCGACGAGACCGGCTGGCGGGTGACGCCGGGCGATCGTGCTGCGCTCGCCCGGGCCATCGAGCAGGTGGCGATCTGCTCTTCCGGCCAGCTGGCGGCAATGGGGCAGGCTGGGCGCAGACGGTTGCTGGAGCTGTTCACCGCCGAGCGTCAGGCGCGGGCGCTCTCGGCGCTGATCGAGGCGGTGTGAGATGGCGACCATGCGCACGCCCAGGCATCAGGCACTGATCTACGGGCTCGGACTGGTGGCGCCGGGCTCGATGCCGGTCGGGCTGAGGCCGAGCGAGGCGCCGTTCCGCTTCGCCGGTGAGATCGAGGGCGCGGCGCCACACCGGCTCGGCACCGAGACCCCGGGGTTGGCGATCCGGCTCGAACTGCTCGACACCAGCGTGCGCCAGCGCCGCGCGCTCGAGGCCCTGTTCGGGGTGCCGGTGCTCAGCCGCATCCCACCACTCAAGCCGTATGGCGTCGAAGGCATCTCGGCGGACCGCGCGGTCGATCATCTGCTCGCGGAGGAATCCCGATGACCACCATCGTTCATGTCGTGCAGCACCTGCGTCCCGGGGGGCTGGAGAACATGGTGCTGGAGCAGGCGCGTCACGGCGCCGCCTCCGAGCGCCACCTGGTGGTGAGCCTGGAGGGCGAGGGCACGGCGGCGGTCGCCGCCTGGCCGCGGTTGCAGACCCATGTCGATCGGTTGCGCTTCCTCGCCAAGCCCGCCGGCTGGACGCCAGCGCTGGTCCCGCGTCTGGCGCGCCTGCTGCGCGCCGAGGGCGCGGTGGCGGTGCACACCCATCACCTCGGCCCGCTGATCTATGGGGGGCTGGCCGCGCGCCTGGCCGGGGTGCGCCATCTGGTGCACACCGAACACGACGCCTGGCACCTGGAGGGTGTGCGCCGACGCTGTCTGCAGTGGGCGACGCTGGCGTTGACCCGGCCGCGGCTGGTCGCCGATGCCGAGCACGTCGCCGCGCGCATCCGCGCGCGCCTACCGGGCTGGCGGCCCTGGGTGGTCCTCAATGGCGTCGATACCGATCACTTCGTGCCCGGTGATCGCGCCCTGGCGCGCGAACAGCTCGATCTCCCGCGCGAGGTGCGGCTGATCGGCTGCGTCGCACGATTGCACCCGGTCAAGGGGCAGCGGCTGCTGATCGAGGCGCTGCTTGGGCTCGACACGAGCACCCATCTGGCGCTCGCCGGCAGCGGCCCCGAGGAGGGCGCGTTACGCCGGCTGGTTGCCCGGCTGGGGCTGGCCAAACGCGTGCACTTCATGGGCTGGGTTGATGCTATGCCGACCTTCTACCAAGCGCTCGACCTGTTCTGCCTGCCCGCGCTGGCCGAAGGGCTGCGGCTGGCGCCGCTGGAGGCCCAGGCCTGCGGTATCCCGGTGGTGGTCACCGCCGCCGGCAGCGTCGCCGAGACCGCCTGCCCCGACACCGCCCGGGTGGTGCCGCCGGGCGACGTCGCGGCGCTGAGTACGGCGCTAGCGGTGCAACTCGCGGGCATCGCACGTGCCCTGCCGTCCGACCCGCGCCCCTATGTCCTCGCCCGTGCCGAGGTGCGGGCGATGGCCGCGGCCTATGCCGCCCTCCGTCAACCCGTTGCGAGGTGACCCCGATGTGGGCCAGCACGGCTCGCCGTGCTCACCCTGAGCCGTCGTGATCCTGGTGGTCTACCATCATTTCGGTTATCCGCTGCTGCTGTGCTGGCTGGCCGCGTGTCGGCGGGGGCCTGGCGCGCAGCGCGCGATGACGCGAGGTTGCCGGCGGTGGTGATCCAGGACCGGGGGGATTTCACTGACCTGGGTGTTGTGCGATGACCTCGATACCCAGGTCCTGCTCGCCGGTCTCGATGCGCGCGCTCCGGGTTGGCAGGACCGTTCTCATTTCGACGGGCGTCGACACAGCGCTTATCGCGACAACGCCCGATTGTTGGCCAAGTACCCCGGCCACCTTCGCTGCGTCTTCGTGTGCAACCCTTGGGATCTGGCCCTGTCCTGGTACACTGCGCTGGCTCGCACCACCCCGACGAGACCTGGGCGACGGCGCGCTCCTCGGCCCCCCGGCCTCAAGCAGTCCCTGCGCCGTACACTGGTCCCGCACGCCCCTGGTGAGTGGTTCGCCTGGGCCAGGCGAAGGGGTGCGGTTACCGCCTCATGATCGGTCGTTCCCGGAGCGATTATCTGACCGATCAACGGGGCCGGCTGCAGATCGATTTCCTTGCCCGCTTCGAGCACTATCAGGAGGACCTGGCCGCACCGTGCGACCATCTCGGTCTTGCGCCCCCGGCGCCCGAACACCTCAACCGTTCCCGGCATGGCCGGCTCGACTATCGGGAGTTCTATGACATACAAAGCCGCGATTGGGTCGCGCGTCGTTTCCGCCGCGACATCGACCTCTTCGGCCACCGCTTCTGAGCACAGCCGTCGTCACCGGCGCCGTCGTGGCTGGGGACTGCTGCTGGCCTGGTTGATGGTGCCGCTGGCGGCCTCGGCCGCGCCACCGGCGGAGTTGAGCTTCGGTATCGTCCCGCAGCAATCGGCGAGCAAGCTGGCACGGGTGTGGGTGCCGCTGCTCGAGGCCATCGGCGAGCAGGCCGGGGTGCGGCTGCGTTTCCAGACGGCCACCGACATCCCCACCTTCGAGCGTCGTCTGGCCCAGGGCGAGTATGACCTCGCCTACATGAATCCCTATCATTACACGGTGTTCGCCCGTGACCCCGGCTATCGTGCCCTGGTCCATGCCGACACCCGGTTGCGTGGGGTGCTGGTGGTACGCGCCGACAGTCCGCTGCGCGATGTCCATGAACTGCAGGACGCGACCCTGGCCTTTCCGGCCCCGGCGGCCTTCGCCGCGAGCGTGCTCATCCGCGCCGAACTCGCCCAGCTCGGCATCGCCTTCACCCCGCGTTATGTCGCCTCGCACGACTCGGTCTATCGGACCGTCAGTGTCGGCCTCTACCCAGCCGGCGGCGGGGTGGTGCGCACCCTCGAGGCGCTCACCCCGGCGCGGCGTGCCGAGCTGCGGGTGGTGATGACCACTCAGGGTTATACCCCGCACGCCTTCGCCGCCCATCCTCGGGTCGAGCAGGCGATGCGCGAGCGGGTGACCGAGGCGATGCTCGGGCTCGCCGCAGATCCGGGAGGGCGGGCCCTGATCGATGTGCTCGGGATACCGGGCTTCGTCCGCGCCACCGATGCCGACTGGGACGACGTGCGCGCCCTCGGCATCGATCTGCTCGACGATCTGCAGCGCGAGACACCGTGAGCTTCCGGCTCAAGACCATCCTCGGCATCGCCCTGATCGAGGCCGTGTTGCTCGCCCTGTTGGTGTTCAGCGCGCTGCGCTGGTTGCAGGACTCCAACGAAGCGCAGCTGCTCCAGCGCGCCTCCACCGCCGCCCATCTGGTCGCCACCAACGCCAAGGACGCGGTGCTGGCCACCGATCTCGCCGCCCTCGAGAGCCTGCTCGCCGAGGTGCTGACCAACGCCGATATCGTCTATGCGCGGGTGCGTGATCGTGATGGCCTGATCCTCGCCGAGGCCGGCGCGGCGAGCGCGTTGGAACGGCGCTTCATGGAGGACCAGGATCCCACCCGGGCCAGCGACGGGGTGTTCGACACCCTGGCCGAGATCCATGCCGGCGGGGCCTATTTCGGTCGCATCGAACTCGGCGTCTCGGTCGAGTCCTTCCTCTCACTGCTGCGCTCGGCGCGCTCCGGGGCGATCGGTATCGCGCTGCTCGAGATGGTGCTGGTGGCGCTGTTCTCGTTGCTGCTCGGGACCTATCTCAGTCGTCAGTTGCTGCGTCTGCGCGATGCCTCCAATCGCATCGCTCAGGAGGGCCCAGGGGTGCGGATCCCCCAGCGTGGCAACGATGAGATCGGTCAGGCGATCCGCGCCTTCAACCTGATGTCCTCGCGTCTGGCCATCACCTATGCCGACCTCAACGATGCGCTCGGCGCCGCCCAGCGGCTCGCCGAGCGTATCCGCAGCAGCGAGGCGCAGAAGGCGGCGCTGCTCGATGCGGCGCTCGATGCCATCGTCACCATCGACATCGACGGTCGAGTGGTCGACTTCAACGCCTCTGCCGAGCAGATCTTCGGCCATTCGCGAGAAGAGGCACGAGGTCAGCGCCTCGAGCAGCTGATGATCCCCGAACGCTATCGGGCGGCTCACCGTCGCGGTATGGAGCGGTTTCGTGCCGAAGGGGTTGGGCCGGCGCTCGGTCAGCGCCTGGAGATGTCGGCGATGCACAAGGCGGGGCGCGAGTTCCCGATCGAGATCGCCATCACCGAGATCGAGGCCGATGAGACGGTCTATTTCACCGCCTTCATGCGTGACATCAGTGAGCGGCGCCGCACCGAGGAGGAGTTGCGCCTGGCCGCCCAAGCGTTCGAGGCCCAGGAGGCGATCTGCGTCACCGACGCCGAGAGCCGCATCCTGCGCGTCAATCGCGCCTTCACTGCGATCACCGGCTATGCCGCGCACGAGGCCGTTGGTCAGACCCCGCGGCTGCTCAAGTCCGGGCGTCAGTCACGCCGCTTCTATCAGGAGATGTGGGAGCGGCTGTTACGTGACGGTCACTGGGAGGGCGAGATCGAGAACAGGCGCAAGGACGGAGAGATCTTCCCCGAGTGGTTGAGCATCAGCGCGGTGCGTGATCAGCACGGCAAGACCACCAATTATGTCGCCCATTTCATCGATATCAGCGAGCGCAAGCGTAGCGAGGCGGCATTGATCGAGGCCCGGGCCCGTGCCGAACAGGCCAGCGAGGCCAAGTCACGCTTCCTCGCCACCATGAGCCATGAGATCCGTACCCCGCTCAACGCCATCCTCAACATGAACGAGCTGCTGCTCGACAGCGGTCTCGACCCCGAACAGGCGGCCCACGCGCGGGTGGCCGGCGAGGCCGGGCGCGCGCTGCTGTCGGTGGTCGACAGTATCCTCGACTTCTCCAAGATCGAGGCCGGACGGATGGAGACCCGGCCCGAGCCCTGTGCCCTCGAGCCCCTGCTCGAGGGGGTGCTGGGGCTGTTTGCCGCGCGGGCCTTCGCCAAGGGCGTGGAGCTGGTGTTGACCCTCGACCCGCAACTGCCGCAGCAGCTCGACCTCGATCCCGGCCAGCTACGCCAGATCCTGCTCAACCTGCTCGGCAACGCACTCAAGTTCACCGAGCACGGCGCCATCGAACTGCGCGCCGAGGTGCTCGGCGGCGGACCCGATCAACGCCTGCTGATCGAGGTGGTCGACACCGGTATCGGTATCGCCCGCGAGCGCCTGCCCGAGCTGTTCAACGAGTTCGTCCAGGTCGATGACTCGCGTCAGCGCCGCTATGGCGGGACCGGGCTGGGGTTGGCGATTTGTCGTGGATTGGCGCGGATCATGGGCGGCGAGATCGGTTGTGCGAGCGAGCCTGGTGCCGGTTCGCACTTCTGGGTGCGATTGCCGTTGTGTCCACGCCTCCCGGCCGATGATCGTCGTCAACGTCTGGCGCAGCTGGCCGCTGGCTGGCGCGTTCGGGTGTGGGGCGCCAGCGCGCCGCTCGCCGCCGGGCTGGTGCGCCAGTTGCGACTGCTCGGGGTCGAGGCTGCGGTCGAGGTCGATGGCGAGGCGTCGTGGCTCGAAGCGGCCGTCGCCGTTCCCGCGCGGCTGCAACTACTCCCGGCATCGGGGCACGAGGCACCGGCGCACGAGATCCCGCTCTACCGTGATCCTGTCGATGCCACGGCGGCAGGTGCCGCTCCCGGTGCCGCCACCCTGCCGCTGATGCCGCGTGCCCTGTGTCGGTTGCTCGCCACCGCGCTCGGCGCACCCGAGGCCTTTGCCGACGAGACCTTGTCCTCGGCACCGGGCGCGGCGGTGATCGCCTCCAGCCCGACGTCGGCGGCGGCACCGATCCTCCTAGTCGAGGACAGCGAGGCCAACCGCCAGGTGGCGCTGGCGATCCTCGTGCGCGCCGGCTACCGGGTCGATACCGCCACCGACGGTCATCAGGCGCTCGCCGCGCTGCGTGCGCGGTCCTATGCGCTGGTATTGATGGACGTGTCGATGCCGGGGATGGACGGCCTGGAGGCGACCCGAGCGATCCGCGCGCTGCCCAACGAGCGCGCCCGGGTTCCGATCGTGGCGATGACCGCAGGCGCCTTTAGCGAGGACCGCGAGCGCTGTCTCGATGCCGGCATGGACGACTATCTCAGCAAGCCGGTGGTGCGCGCCGAGCTGTTCGCCGCCCTTGCGCGCTGGCTCGGCGATGGTCGTATTCGTCCCGCGCCCGAGGCGGCCGATAGCGTGGTGCTCGATGCGACCGTCCTCGATGAACTCGCCGAGGATGTCGGCGAGGCGTTCCTCACCAGCATGCTACAGACCTTCCAGGTCGAGACCCGGCGGCGGGTGGCGCGCATTGAACAGGCCTGGGAGGCCGGCGAGATCGCCCAGCTCGAGCACGAGGCCCATACCCTCAAGGGTGCCTCCGGCACCTTCGGCGCGCGTGTGCTGCAGGCGCTCGCCCTCGACTGCGAACAGGCCGCTCGGGCCCAGGACCACGACCGTCTGGCACCGTTGATCGCACGGCTGCGCGAGTGCGCCGAGCAGGCGTTGGGTGCGCTCGCACAGCGTCTTGCCGGGGATGAAGACGGTCGGCGCGACCCTGCTCGGGACTGAACTCGCCCTCGACGGCGCCGCGCGACGACCGCGCCCAGGCGCTGCTCGAACCGTCGGACGGCGCGGCGGATGAAGCCGCCGCGCACGATCCCTATATCTGAGGCTCGGACATCGGAGAGGCGATCGCCCCGCCCCCGCGCGGGGGCGGTCGCCGGCGCGCCAACGGACCAGGACGCCCGCCATGGAGCAGACACCCCCCAGCATCCTGATCGTCGAGGACAGTCAGGTCCTGCGCGAGGTCTACAGCGGCTACCTCGCCACCGAACCCTACCGCGTCGCGGCCGTCGAGACCGGCGCCGAGGCGCTCGCCGCGCTGGCCCGGCACCCGCCGCACGCGCTGTTGCTCGACCTGCGCCTGCCCGACATGGACGGCATGGAGATCCTCCGTCACGTCGGCGCGCAGCGGCTGCCGACGGCGGTGGTGATCATCACCGGGCACGGCTCGGTCGACCTTGCCGTCGACGCCATGCGCGAGGGCGCCTTCGACTTCATCGAGAAGCCCTTCAATGCCCGGCGCCTGCGCGTCACCCTGCGCAACGCGCTCGAGCGCCAGCGTCTCTCCAGCCTGCTCGACTCCATCCAGGAGACCTTCGACCGCGACCGCTACCACGGCTTCATCGGCGCCTCGCTGGCGATGCAGGCCGTCTACCGGGTGATCGACAGCGCCGCGGCGAGCAAGGCCACCATCTTCATCACCGGCGAGAGCGGCACCGGCAAGGAGGTCTGCGCCGAGGCCATCCATCGCCAGGGACCGCGCCGCGAGGCGCCCTTCATCGCCCTCAACTGCGGCGCCATCCCGCACGACCTGATCGAGTCGGAGATCTTCGGTCACGTGCGCGGCGCCTTCACCGGCGCGGCGCGCGACCGCGTCGGCGCCGCCGGACAGGCAGACGGCGGCACCCTGTTCCTCGACGAGATCGGCGAGATGGACCTCGATCTGCAGACCAAGCTGCTGCGCTTCGTCCAGACCGGCAGCTTCCAGCGCGTCGGCTCCACCCGCCAGGAGGCGGTCGACGTACGCTTCGTCTGCGCCACCAACCGCGACCCGCTCAAGGAGGTCGCCGCCGGGCGCTTCCGCGAGGACCTCTACTACCGTCTCCACGTCATCCCCATCGAACTGCCGCCGCTGCGCGCCCGCCAGGACGACATCCTGCTGCTCGCCGAGCACTTCCTCCAGGGCTTCGCCGCCGAGGAGGGCAAGGCGTTCCAGCGCTTTGCCCCGGCCACCGCCGCGCTGCTGCGCGACTACGACTGGCCGGGCAACGTCCGCCAGCTACAGAACGTCATCCGCAACGTCGTCGTGCTCCACCAGGGCGAGACCGTCGACCCCGAGATGCTGCCGCCGCCGCTCTCCGAACACCTCATCACCCCATCACGCGCCACCCCCACCGAACCCGCCCAACCGACGCCCGCCGCCGCTGCCCCCCCCACCACGCCCGACCCCGGCATCCAACCCCTGTGGCGCGTCGAACGCGAGGCCATCGAACGCGCCATCGCCCACTGCGACGGCAACATCCCCCGCGCCGCCGCCCTCCTCGAAGTCAGCCCGTCGACGCTGTATCGGAAGCGGCAGGCTTGGCAGAGTGGGGAGGGGTAGTGGTATGTGTTGTAATTGCTGCGTCCCGTGTGATCATATCGCCCACCGAAGCGATCCTTTGTTCCGAGCCCGCGAGGTATTGGAGCTTCTGATTCACGAAGCCACCGCTCGCGCAACAGTCCACAGCCCGGGGGCCTGATCGTCGATGGACATCCGCTTGCACAAGAATGCTCGCACCACCCCGGCGAGTAGCGCCATCGTTCGGCAGATCGAGGCGTAGGACCGGTGCCGCTATCTCTTCGCCGCCATCGACTGCGCTACCCGCTGGGTCTATGTCGAGATCCTCGACGACAAGTCAGCAGCCTCGGCCAGTGGCTTTCTCGTGCGCTTGATCGCCAAGGCTCCGTTCGCCCTCTCCAAGATCCTCACCGATAACGGCAAGGAATTCACCGACCGTTTCTGCGCCACCGGCGAGCGTGCCCCGACCGGACTGCATCGCTTCGATCAGCTCTGTGCCCAGCACGCCATCGAGCATCGTCTGATCAAACCCAGAACCCCGCAGAACAACGGCCTGGTCGAGCGCTTCAACGGGCGCATCGCCGAGGTGCTGGCCACCACACGCTTCGACTCCGCCCTGAGTCTGGAACAGACCATCACCCGCTACGTCCAGGTCTACAACCAGCATATCCCTCAGAAAGCGCTCGGGCATATCACTCCGATTCAAGCGCTCAAGGAATGGGCGCAGAAACGCCCGGAGCTATTCAATAAGCGGGTTTACAATCTCAGGGGACTTGACAGTTACTAATTCGGCATGATGCGGCGTTTAGCACGGGCGCGGCGTCTATACGCGTGCAGCGCCTCGGTGACGGGTGGCACCTTCTGTGGTGTGAACTGGACGCGCACCAGCCTAGGGAGACCGTCGACCGGCCTGAACGGCTCTGAGCCGTCCATGAGGCCAGACTGGATAAGCATGTCCCGTTCGTCCACGGTTACCGAGATAGTCTGTGTGGCTTCCGCCGTCGGTGCTTCGGCACTCACCGCACCACCTTTGCAGTGAACACTCATCCTAGATTCTCCCTCGTGGCCAATCTGCTTGGTATGTAGTCTGCCTGGGGGAATTCTACGACTACAGCCGCATATCTTCACGGCGGCCGAACCCCGCGTGCTCGATAGTGACAGGCCCTGGCGCGCATCTGATGTCGTCGTCGCCAACCCGACCAGGCGATGATGTCCTCAGGCGGGGCGCGTTCGCGTCATTGAGGCTCTCCCGGAATTTCGTCTCCCCAAGGATTGACATCGTCCGACAGCCTCCATAAACGCACCAAGCCGCGCCTCGTCCAATGCGCCGGCGGTGCGCACGCCGGTGCAGATGTCGAGGCCGAAGGGCTGGACCTGGACGATTGCCCGCCGCACGTTCTCGGGGTTCAGGCCGCCCGCCAGGAACACAGGGGCGTGGGATCTCTTGACGATCTCGGCGCTCAGCGACCAGTCATGGGTGCGGCCTGTTCCGCCGAGTTCCTTGACCCGCAGCGATGGGTTCCCGGAGTCGAGCAGGATGGCATCGACCTCGCGGCTGAGGGTCTGCGCCTCTTCGACCGACGCCGCGTCCTTGACGTGGACGACCTGGATCAGCGACACGCCGGGGAGCGCCCGGCGGATCGTCTGGTGCGCGCCGCGTGGCAGCCGGTCGCACAACTGCAGCGCATTGACGCCGCAACGCCTCTGCTGCGCGATGACCTCGGCGGGGTCGGTGCGGCTGGTGAGGAGGACGCTGGCGATCGGCGGCGGGATGCGTGCGGCGATCTCCGCCTCGGAGATGACGCCGGGCCCGCTGGGCATCTCCGAAACCAGCCCGAACGCCGAGGCGCCGCAGCGGATGGCCAGGGCGGCCTCTTCACTGGAGCCGATGCAGCAGACCTTGACGCGTTGCATGCGTGCCTCCCGTTGTCACCCATCGAGATCGCCGACAAGGCGGCGACAACAGTGTGATGAGTCGAGCCGCGGGGCTCAATCCATCACCGCCACCGCCTTGACCTGCGCATGGACCTGCTGGCCGGGGTGGAGGCGGAGGCGTTCCCAGGAATGGCGGGTGATGCGCGCGAGCAGGCGGCTCTCGGGGGTGGTGCCGACGGCGAGGCCGACGAGGACCTGGGACGCGCCGAGCGGGTGCATCTCGACGATGCGGGCGGGCAGGACGTTGAGGATGCTGGAGGTGCCGGGATCGTCGAGGGCGATGCTGACGTCGCGGGCGTGGATGCGCACGCGCACGGTCTCGTCCACCGCGCGGTCGAGCCGTTCGAGCATCAGCGAGGCGCCGGGGATGGCGACGCGGGTGAGGCCGTAGCACGGATCGTGGGCGCGCACCCGCCCGCTGAGCAGGGCGCTGGCGGTCTCCTCGCGCGCCAGCGGCAGGTCGAGACGGGTGAGCATCTGCGGCGCCGGGCCGGCGGCGCGCAGCCGCCCGGCCTCGATCAGCAGGATGTGGTCGGCCAGCCGCGCGACCTCGTCGGGGTCGTGGCTGACGTAGAGCACGGGGATCTGCAGGTGATCGTGGAGACGTTCGAGATAGGGCAGGATGTCGCGCTTGCTGGTGTGGTCGAGCGCGGCCAGTGGCTCGTCCATCAGCAACAGCCGGGGGCTGGTGAGCAGGGCGCGGGCGATCGCCACGCGCTGACGCTCGCCGCCGGAGAGCCCCGCCGGGTCGCGCCCGAGCAGCGGGGCGATGCCGAGCAGCTCGACCACCTCGTCGAGGTCGACGCGCCGCTCGCGCGCCGGGATGCGGCGGCGTCCGTAGTCGAGGTTGGCGCGCACCGAGCGGTGCGGGAACAGGCTCGGCTCCTGGAAGACGTAGCCGATCGGGCGGCGATGGGTGGGCAGGAAGCGCCCGCTGGCGTCGTCCTGCCAGCAGGCGTCGGCGAGCCGGCAGTGGCCGGCGGCGCGCTCCAGCCCGGCGACGCAGCGCAGCACCGTGGTCTTGCCGCAGCCGGAGCGCCCGAACAGAGCGCTGACGCCGCGCGCCGGGACGCGACAGGCGAGGTCGAGGCTGAAGTCGCCGCGATCGAGCCGGAAGGCGAGGTCGAGCACGTCAGCCATGACCGATCCGCCGCATGCGTTGGCCGAGCAGGTTCATCATCAGCACCACCAGGAAGGAGAACAGCACCATGCCGCCGGCGAGCCAGTGCGCCTGGGCCCACTCCAGCGACTCGACGTGGTCGTAGATCGCCACCGAGAGCACCTTGGTCTCGCCGGGGATGTTGCCGCCGATCATCAGGATCACCCCGAACTCGCCGACGGTGTGGGCGAAGGCGAGCACCGCGCCGGTGAGCAGGCCGGGCAGCGCCAGCGGCAGGGCGACGTCGAGAAAGCGCGCCAGCGGCGAGGCGCGCAGGGTGGCGGCGACCTCCAGCGGGCGCTGGCCGATCGCCTCGAAGGCGTTGTGCACCGGCTGCACCATGAAGGGCAGCGAGTAGAGCACCGAGCCGACCACCAGCCCGGCGAAGGTGAAGGGCAGGGTGCCGAGCCCGAGCCGTTCGGTGAGCGCGCCGATCGGGCCGTGCGGGCCGAGCAGCAGCAACAGATAGAAGCCGAGCACCGTCGGCGGCAGCACCAGCGGCAGCGCCACCAGGGTGGCGACGATCTGCTTGAGGCGCGAGCGCGTCTGCGACAGCCACCAGGCCAGCGGCGTGCCCACCACCAGCAGCACGGCGGTGGTGAGGGTGGCGAGCTTGAGGGTCAGCCAGACCGGGGTGAGATCGAGTGACACGGCGGTGCTCCGGGTGTGGGGCGGGGGCGGTGAGGCCCGGCGCGCGCCGGGCCTCGTCACGCTCAGTCGGTGGCGTAGCCGTAGCGGGTGATCACCGCGCGCGCCGCCTCATCCTGGAGGTAGTCGAGCAGCGCCTGGGCGGCGGGGTTGGACCCGGCGCCGTCGAGCAACACCGCGTCCTGACGGATCGGGCGGTAGTGCGACGGCTCCACCGTCCAGCGCGAGCCGCTGGGGTCGAGGGCGATCTGCGCCAGGGCGACGAAGCCGAGTTCGGCGTTGCCGGTGGCGACGAACTGGTAGGTCTGGGCGATGTTGTCGCCGCGCACCAGCTTGGGCGCGAGGGTCTCGGCCAGCCCCAACGACTCCAGCACCTCCATCGCCGCGGCGCCATAGGGCGCGGTCTTGGGGTTGGCGATCGCCAGGCGCTCGAACGCGCCCGATTCGAGCAGTGCCGCGCCGTCCGTGATCAGCGCGGGGTCGGCGCTCCACAGCGCCAGCTCGCCGATGGCGTAGGTGAAGGGCGCGCTGGCGCGGCCCTCCTCGACCAGCAGCGCCGGGCGGCGCTGGTCGGCGGCGAGGAAGACGTCGAAGGGCGCGCCGTTGACGATCTGGGTGTAGAGCTTGCCGGTCGAGCCGTAGCTGATCCGGGTGCTGTGCCCGGTGGCTTGCTCGAAGGCGGTGGCGATCTCCTTCATCGCCGCGGTGAAGTTGGCCGCGACCGCGACCCGGACCTCCTCGGCCTGGGCCAGGGTGGTGGCGCCGAGCAAGAGCGCGGCGGCGGTGAGTGAGCGCAATGGGGTCGACATCCTTCGATACTCCTTGTCGCTGACGGGGATGGGTGGCGTGGTGGGTCTCAGTCGCTGACCGCGAGGATGATGTGCGGGGCCTTGATCAGCGCGCAGGCGCGCTTGCCCTCGGCCAGTTCGAGCTGACGCGCGCTCTCGCCGGTGATCATCGCGGTGACCCGCGCGCCGCCGTCGAGCGCGAGCACCACCTCGGTGTTGACCACACCCTCGATCAGCCGCTCGACGGTGCCGCACAGACGGTTGCGCGCCGAGGTGCGCAGCCCGCCGTCCTCGGTGGTGATGAGCACGAAGGAGGCCTTGATCAGGGCGTAGGCCTCGCGCCCGGGCGCGAGGCCGAGCGCCTCGACGCTCTCGTTGGTGACGATCGCCACCAGCGGCGTGCCCTTGAGGTCGAGCACCACCTCGGCGTTGACCGCTCCGGAGCGGACCGCGGTGACCACGCCGTGCAGATGATTCCTTGCGCTGACCTTCATGTTGATGACTCCTAACAGACGATGGAAATGGTCGAAGTCGCGCACGCCCTCGCCGAGTCGTTCGAGAAAGCGCCGGTGCTCGCGCTCGGCGGTCTCGAACACCGTGATCAGCCGTCGCCCCTCGGCGGTGAGCCGGGTGCCGCCGCCGTGGCGGCCACCGGTGCGTCGTTGCACCAGGGGCGCGGCCGAGAGGTTGTTCATCGCGTCGACTGCGTCCCAGGCCTGCTTGTAGGAGATGCCCAGGGCACGCGCGGCCTGCGAGATCGAGCCGGTCTCGTCGATGCGACGCAGCAGCGCGATGCGCTCGTGTCCGGCGAAGCGCTGGGTGTCGAGATCGAGTTGGAGCGCGCCCGAGGTGTCGAGTCGGGTGGGGGCGTCTGCGGTTTGGGACATGATCGCGGCCTCTCCTTGCGCGGTGCCTGGGTTATATCGAGGGCGATATAACGACCAGCTCATTCAAGCACATCCAGTGCCAATGTTGATGCGCCACGGTTGCGTGGTGCGGATCACGGCTCAGGGGGTAGGAATGCACCGCGCCGGGGCGGCATTGGGTTGCGCTGCACCGGGATGATACACGCCGTGCACGCCGTGTGCGGCGAGGAAGTCGATCAGCGTGCCGACATGCTGCTCGATGTGCTCGACTGAATCATGCCCGGCCCCGGGCACCGTGAGTAGCCGCGCCCGCCCCCTGGGGACGCGAGCGAGGATGCGCCGGGCATCGTGCGGCGACACGCTGGTGTCGGCGGTGCCGTGGACCAGCAGCAAGGGACACTCGAGCCGTGTGGCAGTGTGCAGCGGGGCGATCTCGGCGAAGCGGTGACCGATGCGCCACTCGACGTGTCGGGTGGCCAGTCGCGCCAGCCAGCGCGGCAGGCGCAGCGCACGCAGATAGCCCTCGGTGATCTCGGCCGGGTCGGCGAAGGCGGCGATGCTGATCACCGCGTCGGGCAGCGGATTGTCGGCGGCGTAGTACAGGGTCGCGCCGGCCCCCACCGAGTGCCCGAGCAGGGCGAGGCGACGACAGCGCGCGGGATGGACGCGGCGCAGCCAGTCGACCGCCGCCTCCAGGTCCTCGGCAAAGCGCGGCAGCGAGGAGAAGGTGTCGCCATCGCTGCTGCCGTGGTTGCGTGCATCGAGCAGCAGCACGTTGAGCCCGGCGCGGTGGAAGGGCGCGGCCAGCGGTAGCATCAGCTCGGCATTGGCGCCCCAGCCGTGAAGGATGACCAGGGTCGCCTCGGCGCCGGGCGCGGGCAACAGCCAGGCGAACAGCCGGCGTCCACGCCGGGTGGGGATGGCGCAGACCTCGAAATCGAGCCCGAGCGTGGCCGGGGTCTGGCGCTCGCGCCGACGCGGCGCGCGGAAACCAAGCTGCACGCCGAGCGCGAGCAGGCCGAGCAGGGTCGCGGGCAATAGCAAGAGGGTGAGCAGGATCATCGTTGGAGCGGGTGAGGGCGGGGCGTCGCCGCGCCCCGCCGTGCGGCGCCCGGGCCGTCCCGGGCGCCTGTTGCCTCAGGGCAGGCTGATGCGGGTCATCACCCCGTCCTTCAGGCGCCAGTGCTTGATCCCGGCGGCGGTGTGGATCACCACCAGCACGAAGATCGCCAGGGCACCGAGACCGTGATAGCCGAACAGGGTCTGGGCCAGTGCCGGGTTCTCGGCCAGCGGCAGCTCGAGGCTGAGGCCGAAGAACTCCAGCGGATAGCCGGCGCTGACCACGGCGACGGCGGCACCGACGGTCACGGCGATCAAGGCGATGTAGAGCAGCACGTGCAGCGCGCCGCCGACGAACTGCTCGAGTTTGCTGATCGGCGGCTCATAGGCCGGTGCCGGCGAGCGACGGCGCAGCACCAGACGCAGTAGGGTCAGCAGCAGCACGGTGGCGCCGACACTCTTGTGGGTGGTGACCAGGGTGCCCGCGAAGTCCTCGCCGAGGAGGTTGGCGATGCCCTCGGAGCCGAGGGTCCAGAACAGGGTGCCGGAGCAGAGCAGGGCGAACACCAGCACGGCGATGAGCCAGTGCAGCAGGCGTTGGGTAAAGGTATAACGCGGTTGGGCCAAGGGTTGTTACCTCGCGATCGGGATGCTGGGTCTGTCGCCGCGGCGACAGGGTCGCGAGCGGGCCGGCGCTGCGGGGCGATCCGGGTGGCTCGGGGCGCGTTCCGGACAGGCCAGGAGCATGCGTCGGCAGCCGGTCATGACAGACGCGGCGCGCCGTTCACGGTTCCTCGAGTCAGCGATGCCGGCCGGCTCGGCGGCTAGTTATACCAACCCGGATCAGGCCCTGACCAGTGGCGTCGGTATCCATCCCTCACGCCCAGAAAAGGGCCGCCTTCGCAACGACCGATGTCCTTGCCGACGCCGGACGGCGCTGTTCGGGCCGGTCGGAGAAGACCGGCCGCGTGCCGGATCCTGAGGGGCAGCATCCGACAGGTATCTATATAAAGATGGGGCACGAGCCCTTTGTTATTGGCGAAGCGCTGGTGTTCCAGAGGCGTTCAGACCCCGCGCGCGAAGCGGACCTGGACGTCGCGCGGCGGCGCCAGGTGCGGCGCGCTGGTTACCAGCAGCCGCGCCCCGGCGCGCGCGTAGTCCTCGGCGTTGGCGGCGTTGACCCCGCCGGCGGCGGCGACCAGTGCCGTCGAGCCCGCGGCGGCGAGCGCGGCGACCGTCTCGGCGACCGCCGCGGGGCTGAACTTCTCCAGTTGGATGACATCGGCCGCGGCCCAGGCGAGCGCCTCGGCGACGTCCTCGACCTCGACCACCACCCGCTTCTCCGGGCAGTGACGGCGCAGTCGCGCGATCGCCGCGGCGGGGTCGTCCTCGTCGAGGAAGAGGCGGTGCTCGGCGAACACCAGCAGGGTCTCGGAGAGCCCGGTGCGATGCATCGCCGCGCCGGCGGCGCGCGCCGCCTTGACCGCCAGGCGGCGGGTGCCGGGGACGTTCTTGCGGGTGAGCGCGACCAGCGCCTCGGGGTGACCGCGGCGCGCCGCCTCCTGGATCTCGGCGGCGCGGCTGGCCACCCCCGAGCACCACTCGACCAGGGTCTGCGCGCTCTTCCACGCGCGGTGCAGGATGCCTGCCTCGGCGCTGGCCTCGAGCAGCAGGGTCTCGGGCGCGGCCTGCTGGCCGGAGGCGGCGTGGAGGGTGGCGCGCGCACCGCACAGCGTGAACATCCGCGCCGCCTCCTCGATCCCGCACACCACCATGGGGTCGCGGGCGAACAGGCGGATCTGGCCGGGGCGGGCGTCGATCGCCAGCGCCTCGGTGGTGAGGTCGCCGTAGGGCACGTCCTCGGCGAGCAGCTGCTGTAGGCGGTGGTCGTCGAGCGCCAGGGGTTGGGGTCGGATCATGGTCTATACCTCGTGGATTGGATGGTTTTGGCGGTCCCCGCCGGGAGCGCGATGGCGCAGCCCGGGGGGACGTCGAGCAGGGTGCGCTCGCCGCGCGCCGGACAGGGCAGGGCGCGCGGCAGGTGGATGCGCAGTGCCGTGCGGTCGGGCAGGCGACAGCTCAGCGCGCGATAGGGGCCCATGTCGATCACCCGCGCGATCTCGACGGCGAGCCCGGCGCGGGCGCCGGGGCGCGGGCCGTCGGGCAGCAGCGCGACCACGCGGTCTGCGCGCCGGGGCGCGCGCGCCAGCTCGACCCGGCCCCAGGGGCCGCAGGCCGCGCGCCCCTCCCAGCGCGTCACCGCCAGGGTGTTGGGCCAGCCGAGCACCCGCGCGACCTCGGCATCGCCCGGTGCGGCGAACAGCGCCTCGGCCTCGTCGAGCCGGCGTAGCCGCCCGTCGATCATCACCCCGATCCGGTCGGCGCACTGGCGCGCGTCCTCCAGGTCGTGGCTGACCAGCAGGGCGCAGGTGGCGGTCTCGGCGACCAGCTCCTGCACCAGCAGCCGCAGCGACTGGCGCAGACTGGCGTCGAGCGCCGAGAAGGGCTCGTCGAGCAGCAGCAGCGCCGGGGCTGGGGCGAGCGCGCGCGCCAGGGCGACGCGCTGGCGCTGGCCGCCGGAGAGCTGCCCGGGGCGGCGTTGCGCCAGCCCGCCGAGTCCGACCCGCTCGATCCAGTGCGTCACCCGCGCGGCACGATCGGGCGCGCGCGCGAGCCCGTAGCCGATGTTCTCGGCGACGCTGAGGTGGGGGAACAGGGCGTGGTCCTGGAACATGAAGCCGAGGTCGCGCCGGCGCGGCGCCAGGTCGATGCCGGCGGCGCGCGCGTACCACAGCCGCTGGCGGTGACGGATGTGCCCGGCGCGCGGGCGCTCGAGCCCGGCGAGCAGCCGCAGCAGGGTGCTCTTGCCGCCGCCCGAGGGGCCGAGCAGCGCGGTGATCCCGGCGCCGGGCAGCGCCAGGCGCAGGCGCAGGTCGAAGCCGGGGCGACGGAAGGCGAGATGGGCGGAGAGTTCGGTCATCACAGTCGTCCGAGTCGGCGCAGGAGCAGGAACAACACCAGCGAGATCCCCCCGAGCAGCAGCGACAGCCGGGTGGCGCAGGTGAAGTCGCCGTCGAGCACATGGTTGTAGATCGCCAGCGACAGCGTCTCGGTCGAGCCAATGAGGTTGCCGCCGAGCATCAGGGTGATGCCGACCTCGCCGAAGGCGCGCCCGGCGCCGAGCGTCAGCCCCGCCGCGAGGCTCGGGCGCACCGCCGGGATCACCACCCGCCACAGCGTCTCCAAGCGCCCCTTGCCGAGGGTGTAGGAGGCCTCGACCAGCACCCGCGCGCTGCCCTCGATCGCCGACTGCACCGGCTTGACCACCAGCGGCAGCCCGGCGATGAAGGCGGCGAGCACCAGCGCCGGGAAGGAGAACACCAGCTCCCAGCCGAGGCGCGCGTGGAGCGGTGCGCCGAGCACGCCGTGGCGCCCGAACAGCATCAGCAGGAAGAAGCCGATGGCGATCGGCGGGAACACCAGCGGCAGCGACACCAGCGCATCGAGCAGCCAGCGCAGCGGGAACGACAGGCTGAGCAGATAGCCCAGCCCGACCCCGGCGACGAGCAACAGCGCCAGGGTCACCGCCACCACCCGCAGGCTCAGCAGCAGGGCGTCGGGCGAGCAGGCGAGCAGCGCGGACATCGATGATCCCCCGATCCCGTCAGTCGACGAACTGGAGCTGCAGCGCGAGCCGGTCGTCGAGCGCGGCGAGCAGCCGGTTGGCGTCGGCCCGCGCATCGAGCCCCGGGGCCTCGGCCTCGCGCCACTGATAGTTGGCCATCACCTGCCAGTGACGGTCGATGCGGTAGCGCAATCCCAGCGTCCAGGTGGTGAAGCGACGATGGTCGGCGGCCGACTCGGTGCCGCGGTCATAACGGTCGTAGCGCAGATCGAGCCAGGTGCGCGGGGCCAGCCGCCAGCCGCCCTCGAGATACCAACCCGCCGCCTCGCCCTCGGGCAGCAGGTTGCGCCCGGCGATGCGGGTGGCGGCGTTGTTCCAACTGCCGGGCACCGCGCCGCCGTCGCTGCCGGCGAGGATCATGCCGCGCCCGACGAGGGACTCGCCGCTCAGCCGCCAGCGCGCCGCCTGGTGGATGACCCCGGCGCCGGCGCGGGTGCGCAGGTGGCCGCCGAGGTCGGCGCCGTCGAGTGTGCGCCGTCCCTGCTGCCACCAGCCGAACAGCTTGGTGCCCTGGCGCGCGGCGCCGCGCCCGCCCTCGACGTGCTCGCTCGACCAGTAGAGATAGAGATCCTTGTGGCCGTCGTTGTCGAGACGCGCGACGCCGTTGCCGTTGCCGAGCATCAGCGCGTAGCTGTGCGCCCAGGGCCCGCCGCCGGGGAGCACGCCGAAGAGCTGTGCGCCGATGTCGTGATAGAGCGAGCGCGGGCCGCGCGGCGCGTTGGCATCGAGCGGGTCGCTGCCGTCGTGGTCGAGGAAGGTCTCGTTGAGCAACTGATCGACCGCGGTCGAGACGGCGAAGTAGGGCTGGCGCGGGGCCGGGCGCAGCGCCTCCTCGCTGCCCGGCGGCTTGAACTGGCCGAGACGCAGGCGCAGCGCCGGGTCGACGCGATAGCTGAGGCTGGCGTCGATCAGCTGCAGTTCGTCGCCCTCGCGGGTCGCGCCGTTGTCGCCGGCCTCCACCGCGACCAGATAGTCGAGCGGCGCGCCGCCCGGCACCCGCCCGCGCACGCCGAGGCGCAACCGGCGCAACTGCCAGCGCTCGGCGGCGCGCTTGTCCGGCCCCAGGCGGTTGGCCGCCATCCCCTGGCCGGCCCAGCCGCCGACCGGGATCGGGGTGTCCTCGCCCCGTTGATAGGCGAGCTGGGCGAAGCCCCAGGGACGCAGCGCGCGCGTCCCCTGCTCGGGTTCGCTGCCCTGGATGAGCAGCCAGTTGGCCCCCTGGGCGAGCCCGGGGGCGAGCAGCGCGGCGCCCAGCGCGAGCGCGCGCACCCTGGTCGAATCGGTCATGGCGAAGATCCTCGGGGCGAGGCGCGCGCCCCTGTGGTGACTGAGCCTCACAGCCCGTACTCGGCGAGCAGGTCGCGGGCGGCGGGGGTGGTGACGAAGTCGAGGAAGCGCTCTGCCGCCGCCCCGGGGGCGCGGCGCGTGGGCACGCCGATGACGATCTCGAGCGGCGCGTAGTGGCTCGGCTCGATGGTCTCGACCACCAGCCGCTCGGGGTCGAGCGCGCGCGCCTCGGTGGCGTTGATGAAGCCGGCCTCGACGCTGCCGGCGCGCAGGTGCGCGGCGACCTGGGGGACGGTGGCGAGCACGGTGAGGCGCTCGGCGAGCGCCTCGCGCAGCCCGTCGTGTGCGAGTGACTGGAGCGCGGCGCGGCCATAGATCGCCCGCGCCGGATCGGGCAGGGCGATGCGGCGAAAGGCCGGGTCGGTGAGCGGCCGATCGGCCAGCTCGGCGGTGCGCACCAGCACCAGCCGGCCGCGCCCGAAGGGCTGGGTGCGGGCGAACAGCCCGCTCTCGGCGAGAAAGCGCCGCTCGCCGACGACCAGCGCCACGCGCGCGCTGGCGCGGGTCTGGGCGAGCACCTGGCGCATGTTGCCGAAGGCGGCCTCGAGGCCGATGCCGCTGTCGCGCTCGAAGGCCTGGTAGAGCGCGAGCAACGGGCGCTTGTAGCCGGCCCCGGCGGCGATCAGCAGACCGTCGTCGTCGGTGGCCGCGTGCGCCGGCAGGGCGCAGCAGAGCATCAGCAGGGCGATGAGCAGGGGCATGATGGGGTCTCCTTGTCCACGGGGTCAGCGTTGCATCGTCAGGGTGAGCGAGAGGGTGCGCGGCGCACCCGGGTAGTAGCCGATGGTGCCGGGCTGGGCGTCGTCGCGCCCGGCGTCGATGACGGCGACATAGCGGGTGTCGAAGAGGTTGTCGACGGCCAGCGAGAGAGTTATGGCGCGGTGGCGGTAGCCGAGGCCGAGATCGAACAGGGTGTGGGCATCGACCGGCTCGGTATTGGCCGCGTCGCCGTAGCGTCGTCCGACGTGACGGATCACCGGGGTCAGGGTCCAGGGACCGTGGCGGTACTCCAGGGCGAGGCTGGCGAGCCACTCGGGGGCGTCCGGGACCTGGTTGCCCCGGGTGGCGAGCAGGCTGTCGGCGGCGGTGCGGATGTCGGTGTCGAGACGGCTGCGGTTCCACGACAGGCTGGCCACCAGGTCCCAGTGCGCGTCGGCGCGCCAACGCGCCTCGAGCTCGGCGCCCTGGGTGTGGGCGCGTACCCCACCCTGGAGATAGCTGAGATCGAGCGCCGGGTCGTAGGCCATCACCTGCTTGTCGCGCAGCCGGCCCCAGTAGAGCGTCGGCGTCAGGGTGAGGTTGCCGTGGCGCCAGCTCAGCCCGGCCTCGATGGTCTCGGCGCGCTCGAAGCGCAGCCGCTGCCACAGCGACTGGAGGTCGATCCCGGCGGCCTCGAACCGCTCGCGCGCGTTCATGTAACCGCTGTAGAGCGGGCCGAGCCAGGGGTTGCCGATGGTGCGTCCGAGGGCGAGCCGGGCCTCCAGCCCCGGGGTGAGTTCACGGCTCAGATTGAGGCTCGGCAGCCAGGCCGCGAGGGTGACGGGCGCGGTGCCGAGCGCGGGGTCGACCGGCGGGTCGAGGTCGAGCGCCGCGCCGTGGTCGAGATCGGGCAGGGCGCTGGCGTCGTAACCGGTGATCGCCGGCAGGCGCAGGCGTAGATAGCGCGTCCCCAGGGTGTAGCGCCAGCCGCGCCGCTCGCCCTCGATCATGGCAAAGGGGCTCTCGTAGGCGCGCTCGCCCTGCTCGGCGAGGATGCCCCAGCGCGAGAAGCGCAGCGCGCCGGCGTCATCGACGGTGTAGAGGCGTTGGCTCAGCGGCGGCGGCATCGAGCTGAGGCGCTGGCTCCAGTGACCGAGGGTGAGGGTGGCGTCGTCGAGTTCGAGCTGCAGCTCGGCGACGGCGCCATACTGGCGCTGGTCGACCTCGACGCGAACGATACTGGTGCGCTTGCCGGTGAGCCGCTCGCCCCGGGTCTCCAGCCAGTAGGGGCGCAGTTGCAGCCGGGCGCGTGGCCCGAGCTGCCAGCTCAGGGTGGCGAGCAGGTTGTCCTCGGTGTAGTGCTGGGTGTTGTAGGCGTAGTAGTCGGCGTCCTCGCGCGCCGAGCCGGTGAGCGTGGCGTGGTAGCCGAGCGTGCCGTAGCGCTCGAGGTCCTGGCTCTCGGCATGAGTCAGTGGGCGATAGGCGTCGCTGTGGAAGCGGTTGTGGGCGCCGTAGAGGCTGAGCGACAGGTCGGCGCCGAGCGGTTGCGCCCAGCCGAGGTTGAGGGTGTCGCGGCTCTGCCCGCCGGGGCCGCGCCACTGCGCGCCGGCGGCGCTGGAGGCGGAGAGGAACAGCCGGCTCGCGGCGGCGCCGATGGCGCCGCTGTCGAGCCGCGCGAACAGTCGGTGGAAGTCGTGATCGGCGCGCGCCACCCGCGCCATCACCCCCGGCTGTTGGCGCGGTGCGCGCAGCCCCAGCGCCAGGCTGCCGGCGAGGTTGCCGACCCCGAGGCCGACCCCGGCCGGTTGTGGGCCGCGCCACAGGGTGAGTCGTTCGAGGTTCTCCAGGTCGTAGAGGTTGCCGACGCCGCCGCGCCCGGCGCTGGTCGAGGAGGGGGAGCCCTCGATCGTCACCGCCAGCCCGGTGGCGGTGGAGGCGGCGATGGCGCGCAGCCGCAGCGTCTGTTGCTCGGTGCTGAGCGCGTTGGGGTCGGCCTCGGCGCGGTTGACCGAGGGGGTGAGGTCGAGCGCGCGGTAGGGGTTGACCTGGGCGGCGCCGCCGCGCGCCTCCAGGGTGGCGCCGTCGAGTTCGGTGGTGGCGTAGTCGCCCGCACCCGGCGCGATCCGGGACGCGCTGACCTCGATCGCGGGCAGCATCAGTGGGGGCTCGGCGCCGGCGGCGAGCGGCCAGCACAACGGGGCGAGGCAGCATCCGAGGGTGCGCATCCTTGGGGGCTCGTCCATGGTGATCGCGCCTCAGTGTCGCGCCGTCGGGTTGGGGTGGATCCAGGGGCCGTCGCGGTTGGCCGCGCGCAGCGCCGCCTGGCCCGCGGCGCCGAGCAGGTAGTCGGCGAGCCGGTGGGCGTGTGCGCGCCGCGCGGCATCGGCGGGGTGGGTCGGGCCGGGGAGGACGAGGACGAAGTGCCGGCGCATCTGCGGGTCGTCGTCGAGCAGCACGGCGAGTCCGGGGTGGGGGAGACGGCCGAAGGCCACCGGGATCTCGCCGGCGATCACATAGGCGCCGCGCGCGCCGGCGTCGATCAGCGCGGCGTGGCGCGTCTCGGCGCCGCTCGGGAGTTGCTGGCGCGCCCCGGGGCGCAGCCCGCCGGCACGCCACAGCCGCGCGGCGACGAGATAGCTGCCGGGGTCGCGGTAGCCGATCATCGGCGCGTCGGCGCGGGCGATGCGGCGCAGCGCCTCGATGCCGTCGGACGCCTCGCCCACCCCCGCCGGGTCGGCCTCGGGGCCGAGGATGACGTAGCGGTTGTGCGCCCAGGTGGTGAGCGGCGCGGCCAGCCCGCGCGCGACCAGGTCGAAGGTTGCCTCACCGCCGTGGATCAGCAGCAGGTCGGCCTCGCCGCTGGCAAAGCGCGGCACCACCTGGTCCTTGGGCGCGGCGGCGACGGTGTCGATCGCCAGCCCGGTGGCCTGCTCGGCCTCTTCGGCCAGCGCCGGCCACACCCCGCACATCACCAGCCCGCCGACCACGGCGACCGGCACCGTTGGGGCGGGCGCGGCGCTTGGCGGGACAGGGATGAGCATTCCGAGCAATAGGCCGAGCCTGAGTGAGCGTGAGCGCATCGGCATCTCCTGGAGATTGATGGGGGCGGATGGAGCGTCTCGATGAGGCGATCCCAGGGGTGTCCCCGGTTCCTCTCGGGGCGGTTGCGGTCGAGTGCTCGCGCACTCGCGCGTCGTGCCGCCAGTCGAGGGGGCAGAGGACGGCTGTGGCAACGGGTGGAGCCATGACGGGTGCAGACCAACGACTCGACCGATTCGCTGGTGTCGCTGGGGCGCCATCCCTGATGCGGTGCTGGCGTGGTCGATTTCCGGGGCTGGGGTGGGCATCCGTGCTCCTTGACTGGTGGTGGGGCGCGGGGTTGCGCTATGTCTTCGTGGATATAACGCAAGGCGCGCAAGCCGCGGGCGTCCTTCGGTGTTCGTGATGCTGTGTCAGTACATCAAGCAGGATCAGTGCCACGCGTTATGAATATCGCGTCGTCGGGCCCAGCCCCCTGTCGGGAAAAGGCATTTTCTGCGTGGCGGATGGGGGAGGCTGGGGCGGCTCGAACCCGGCCTGTTCCACGATGGTGCGATTTAGCGCCTTAGGATGTCCGATACGGTGCGCGGCGATGGCGCAGGGTAGAGCAAGGCACGTGCGCCAGTGCGTGCGAAGGGGCGCCAGTCGTCTTCGGGTTGGGCCAACCGATCGGCGATGACGTCGAGGGCGAGGGGGTGGTAGATCATGCCCAGATGGCTGGAGGGAATTTCGATGGGGTCGAAATTCGGTGCTGGCGGTTGGTGGCTGGTGTGCCAGGCGACGATACCGTCGCTGCGGCTGATCAGTGCCGTGGTCGGCACCGGCGGTGGTGTGGCCAGTGGCCCCAGGCTCGGGTCGAGACCGATCGGTTCGCCACTGAGTGCTTGGTGCAGTCGCCATAGCTGCGCCGGATCGGGGTAACCGGCGATGGGAGTGGCGAGGGTGATGACCTGGCGTACCTGCTCGGGGTGGGCCTTGGCCAGCTCGCGGGCATAGAGTCCACCGAGGCTCCAGCCGATCAGGCTCACCCGCCGGCGGTGATGACGGTGAAGTCGATCGAGTCGTGCGGCACAGGCGGCGAACACCCCAGGACGCGGTCCCCGGTTGATGCCCTGGCCCCAATCGATACAGGTATAGCCCAGTTCGTCGAGGGCGTGCCGTAGCGGTGCCGTACCGGCTGCGCCGCCGAACAGGCGGGGAAAGATCAGGACCGGATGAGCGTCACCGCGAGGATGGGGACACAATTGACGGCTGATCAGGGTGGCGACGAATTCGGCCCCGGCTCGGGATTCGAGCGCCAGACGCCAGGGGGCGGTGAGCCAGTCGGCGAGGAGTGCGGACACGGATGGGGTGGGGATCATCGTGTCCGCTCGGTTCAGGTCTCGTCTTGCGCGTCGGCCATCAATGGCGGCGGCTGGACCGGCGCGATACCGCGCACGCGGCGCAGCCAGTTGATCGCCCCGAGCAGGTGAGGGTTGGCGGCGAGCTGGCGTTCGAGGCGGTACTTGCCAGGGAAATCGATCAAGATCAGCCCCATCAGGATGGTCAGCAGTCCTTGCCCCGGTAGCACCAGCATCAGCAGGCCACAGAGCAGTAGGAGGGCGCCGGTGAGGTTCTTGAGCAGGCGCAGCAGGGCATGCACCAGGGGATGATACCGCCGCAGCCGGCTCGGGCGCGGGGTACGCGCGGCGAAGTAATCGGTCGGGATCAGTGCCACCAGCCACGGCAGCGAGAGTAGCGAGAGCAGGAACACGGCGATGGACAGGCCCGCGATCCAGGCACTCAGTGCCTGGTGGGTTGCCACCCAGTGCAGTGCGGTTTCGATCATGATGGTGCGATTCCTGGAGTGGGCGGGCCGCACCGTGCGGTCCGCCCCGCGGCCTCAGTGGGCCTGGCTGGCAGCGTGCAGTTCGGCGGCCTGGAGGGTGTTCTCGAGCAGGCTGGCGATGGTCATCGGACCGACCCCGCCAGGCACCGGGGTGATCCAGGCGGCACGCTCGGCGCAGCTGGCGAAGTCGACGTCGCCGACCAGCTTGCCGTCCTCGTTGCGATTGATGCCGACATCGATGACCGTCGCACCCTCTTTGATCCACTCGCCGGGCACGAAGCGCGGGCGGCCGACGGCGGCGACCAGGATGTCGGCCCCGCGTACCTTCTCGGCGAGGTCCTTGGTGCGGCTGTGGCAGATGGTCACGGTGCAACGGGCGGCCAGCAGCTCCAGGGCCATCGGTCGGCCGACGATGTTCGACTGGCCGATCACCACCGCGTCGAGCCCGGCGAGCGGCTGACCGGTGCGCTCGAGCATGGTCATCACCCCCTTGGGCGTGCACGGGCGCAATAACGGCATGCGCAGCACCAAGCGACCGACGTTATAGGGATGGAAGCCGTCGACGTCCTTGGTCGGCAGGATGCGCTCGGTCACCAGGGTCTCGTCGATCTGCTCGGGCAGCGGCAGCTGCACCAGGATGCCGTCGATGTCCTGATCGGCGTTGAGCCGATCGATCAGCGCCAGCAGTTCGTCCTGGGTGGTCGAGGCCGGCAGCTCGTGCAGCTCGGAGCGGAAGCCGACCTCGGCGCAGGCCTTGCGCTTGTTGCGGACATAGACCTGGGAGGCGGGGTTCTCGCCGACCAGTACCACCGCCAGCCCGGGGGCGCGTTGGCCGGCGGCGAGCAGGGCGTCGACCCGGGTCTTGATCTGCTGGCGGATGTCTGCGGCGATCGACTTGCCGTCGAGGAGTTGTGCGGTCATGGTCTTCCTAGTGATACAGGGTCAATAGCGCATGATATCGCGCGCGGCGGTGGCGATGGAATCCGTCGTAAGGGAATTAGTGCTTGACTTCGATCGTGGAGCGCCGTAGATTAGGCGCTCTTCGATTTCGGGTCAGCATTGTTGGCCGAAACCGGGGTATAGCGCAGTCTGGTAGCGCGCCTGCTTTGGGAGCAGGATGTCGGGGGTTCGAATCCCTCTACCCCGACCAAAGACAGCCGCCAGGTCTCGGGCACGGATTTCCGGCTCGTTCACTGCGCCGCCACGAGCGCCCGTAGCTCAGTTGGATAGAGCAACGGCCTTCTAAGCCGTGGGTCGCAGGTTCGAATCCTGCCGGGCGTGCCACACGCAAGCCGCACGGCAACGAGATCGGGCTTGGTGAAAAAAGGGCTTGCATATCTTCAGGGACAGATTATAATGCACAGCTCATCGCATCGACGAATGCGAAGTAGCTATGGTGGACGTAGCTCAGTTGGTAGAGCGCAGGATTGTGGTTCCTGTGGTCGTGGGTTCGATCCCCATCGTCCACCCCAAAATTTAGAGAGTACGTGAGTTGACAAGGCAAACAAAGTCCTTTAAGCTTAACGGCTCTAGAAAAACGGGCCGTTAGCTCAGCTGGTAGAGCAGTGGACTCTTAATCCATTGGTCGTAGGTTCGAATCCTACACGGCCCACCAAATACAAAAAAGGCCCTTCCGTTCGCGGAGGGGCCTTTTTTATTGCCTGCGATCGCATGTCGCGATTTCCAGCCACCAGCCCTGTCGACCGGGCAAAAAGGCCCAGGGCGTTCGGCGAATACGGCATCCTCGCTGGCCGAGGCCTACGCTGCCGCAGCGGGATAAGCTGACGAGCAAGGGCCTGCCGTCCCGCCATCCGGTGACCGTGTTTGCGCCAGCCCGGTGCCAGCGCGCAGAAAATTTCTGGCGTCACTCGTCATTTCACCTGCGATCTTGTGGGTTGGGTTGTTCGCTCATCCCCCTATCGTTGATATGTCCCCAGGGATATGCGCGAGTACTCAAGCTATTGCTCTCTTTCTCCTCGCATCATTGCGGTTCGACCACGCGCTGCTTGCGGCCTGCGTAGCCCCGATGCGCTTTCGCCATCGTTCGCAGTTCGCGTCTACTGATGGCTGGCCCGCGTCGGGCTGAACTCGCTGCGCTTCGTCTGCGGTGATGCCAGCGCCACCTGCCATCGCTCGCTCCCGAGAAATCCGCAAGCGCCTCTCGCCCGATCAGCGCCGATCCCGCTCGCTCGGCGCGCACGGCGTCGCGTTGCCCTGATCGACCTCGATCAGTTCGGTGCGACTCGGCAGGGGGACAGACGTGATGACGTGGGGGAGATCCCGCGCCATCGAGCCGTTTCGGCGATGAACGAGGGTTGTTTCCGGCACGGCCCAGAGCACCTCAGTGGGTCTCGCTGAGGGAGGTGAAGGCCTGCTGTCGGCGCTGTTCGCGCAGCGCGTCGAGCCGTGCTTGAGTCTGCTCGATTCGGGGACGGGCACCGATCTCCTGGAACAGTGTCAGACATTGCTTGAATATCGCCTCGGCCCGGTCGAGGTCGCCCCGGGAGTGGTAGATGAGGCCTAGGTTGCCGTAGGCCACCGCGTTGATGGGGTGAGTGACCAGGTGAGCGTCGACGCGGGTCTTCGGTGTCTTTGCATGGTCACTCAACCCATCCTACGATCTCGCTCCCCCTTCGTGTCCTCTGTGTCTTTGCGGTTCGAATCAGCCTCCAGCGATCAGCCGCCAGCCGCCAGTGCTGATGGCTGATCGCTGGAAGCCGATTGCATTCCCCCCCGGCGCCAGCGGTTAGAATGCCCCGCTCGGGTGTCGTGCGATGCCCGTCGACGGTGGCGCACGGGGCGGCGCGGTTGCTAACGAGGTAGAGGTATGAATGAGCTTTTTTCCCGGCACGAGCTGGCCTGCATCCTGTTGCGGGTGCCCGAGACCGGAGACCTGGAGCTGGATCGTTTGATTGCGCAGTCGCGCGCCCTGGACCACCGGTCCTCGACCGAGACGACCATGGTGCTGGATCAGGCGGTAAGGCGTGAGGGCGCGGCGCAGCAGGCCGAGCGCAAGGCGGCGCTCGATGACGAGCTGGCGCACCTGCTGCGTGAGCAGCAGCAGGCACAGGCCGAGTTCAAGGCTGGCGGTGCCGACTGAGGGTGGCGGCGCTCAGTAGGGCGGGGCCTTGATCTGGCCGGCGGCGTAGGCGATGCGGTCGAAGTAGGCGGCGCGCTCGTCGGCGTCGGCGTAGTTGTAGAGCTGCTGGGCGTAGTCCGAGAGCAGGTCGATGCTCGGCTGCACCGCCTCGAGGATCTCGTCGGTGGCCGCTTGGTAGACGACCAGCGGTACGGTCTCGCCCTTGAGCTTGCGCGCGGCGGCGTCGAGGGTCAGTGCCTTGAGCGCCGAGGCCTTGAACTTGGCCCCGCGCAGGGTGCTCGGCGAGCCGCTGAAGTCGATCGTCTCGGTGACGATCCAGCGCTCCTTGCGCAGCGCGAAGTCGACATAGAGGTTGCCGTGGCCCTCGATCGGGTACTTGGCCACCACCATGCCACGGTCGATGTCCTCGTCCTGCTTGGCGAGCAGTTGCAGCACCTCGAACTGCTGGCGGATGACGGTCTCGAGCCGGGTGACGGGCTCGACGCGCTTGTGCTTGAGCGGCGGCTTGACCAGGTCGGAGAGGATCGACTGCACCTGCTGTTCGTAGTCCTGACCCTGTTCGAGATAGAACTCGCCGAGCGCCGAGAGGCGGATGCTGCCGAGGTTGGCGAGCACCTGGTGTTGCTGCTCGGGGCGCTCGATGCCCTGGATCAGGGTGGAGAAGTAGGGCGGGTAGTCGCGCAGCATCTGCTCGTCGAACCTGGGATCGAGCGCGCGCACCTTGTGCAGCGAGGGCAGCAGGCGCACGTCGAGCCCCGCGGGGCGGAACACCACCACGCCGATGTTGACGGTCTCGCCGCGGCGGGTGTCGGGGACGACGCGGATGACGGCGTACTTGAGACGTTCAGAAGGCATGATCGATCACCGTGGCGACCTGCTCGAGACGAGCGATGCGCTGGTTGCGCCACCAGTCGTCGAGCTTGACCGCGATGCCGTGCGGCAGCCAGTGCGGCGGCAGGTCACGACAGCAGCGTTCGAGGGTATCGTTGGGGAGTGAGTAGAGCCGGCCGGTGACGCGCAGCGCGGCATCGCGGTCGAAGCCGTGCAGGCGCATCAGCGCGTGCGCCACCACCAGGGTGTTGCAGGTCGGCGAGAGCATCGGCACCGGCCAGCCGGCCATCAGCAAGGCGCGGCTGAAGTCGGTGGCGACCACCGCAGCGACGCTGTGGTTGGGGTCGCGCCGCACCAGGAAGTTGCCGAGATGGCGGTTCTGGTTACCGACGAAGAGGTCGAAGGCGAGGATCGCCGAGAGTACCTGGCTCGATACCCCGCCCTTGGTCATCAGCAGCACCCGTGCCTCCTGGGAGGCGAGGGTGCCGCCCTCCCAGGGCGAGGCGAAGGCCATGGTGGCGTCGGGCAGTTGTGCGATCTCGCCGCCGAGCACGGGCAGATCGCAGGCCAGTGCCAGGCGGGTGCAGATCAGCTCGGTGGCGGGGAGCAGCGCGGCGTCACTGCTGCGCTTGATGGCGTAGGTCAGGCCGTCGATGCCGACGCCGATCGCGCGCAGGTCGTTCTCACCCAGATCGACGGGGTCGAGACGCACGATTTCCAAGGGCCACAGGCGTCCCTGCATGAGGGGGCTCACTCCTTGCGGGCCAGGTGGTCCGCAATCTGGTTCAGTAGTTCGAGATCGGCCGCGCTCAGTCGCCCGGCGTCGGCCGCCGCGGCGATGCGCGCGAGCGCAACGTGCGGCGGTCGTCCCGAGGACCAGGGCATCGCGGTGGCGGTGGCGCTGGGCGGCGACGAGGGAGGCGTGGCGGGCGCTGGGCGGGGCTCGACTTGGCGCGCTGGTTCGGCGCCGGTCAAGAGCCACTCGGCGCTGACCGTCAATGCCTGGGCTAGGGCGACGATATCGCCGGTCGACTCGGCGCGGCCCGATTCGAGCCGCGAGATCATCTGTTGCGACATGCCACTCCGGGTGGCCAGTTCACGTTGGGTCAATCCGAGTGCGAGCCGACGTTGGCGAAGTCGTTTGCTCCAGTGCATCCGCGCAAGCGTACAACCGAAGTTGTCGGACAGCAAACCATCAAGGTTGTTAAATACTACTTCGATGGTTTTTGGGGCGTCCCGCCGGGTTCGGCTCAGTCGAGTGCCTGAGCGGCCTTGAGGTAGCTCTCGCAGCCCTCGCGTTCGAGGTGATCGGCCCCGGCCTGGTCGACACAGCGTTGGTACTCGTCGATTAGTCGCAGTCGTTCCTTGGCAACGGTCTCCTGGGCCTTGTAGGCGCGTTTCTGGGCTCGCGCGGCACCACCGCAGGCGGTGGTCGAGAGCGCGAACAGGGCGACGAGCAGCAGGGTCAGCAAGCGCATGGTCTCAGCAATCTGCATGGGTTGGCTTCAAGGTCGATCCAGTCTAGCAAAACCGCTTCGAGATTGGCGCCGGGGGTGGTGAGCGGCGACGGTGGCGCGGTGTCCGGGGCGGGCGCGGTCACGTCCGTCCGAGCTTGGCGTGTGCCGTTACGGATGCTAAGCGGTTGTTTTCATAAGGGCTCGATGTAGGCCGCGTCCCCGGGCATGCCTGTATGGCAGGGGCGGGCAGTTGCGTTGCGTCGGGGGTCGGCTACCTTTGTCCTCACTTGGGTCTGCGAGTCCTCGGTTCGCCTCGGTGCTTACCGAGAACGCCCCGATGCCACCTCGCGCGGAGGATGTTCCATGGTCTCGATGCCGCGCGGCGCCGCGCCGCTCCGGTCAGCCCGTCGCTCGGGGGCGGTGGGGTTGTTATCGCTGTGTTCGCTGTCGATCGTCGGCTGTGTCCCCGGCGGTGATGCACCGCCCGCCGCCGAGCCGCCCTCGGTCGGGGTGATCGCCGTCACCGAGGAGCGGGTCAATCCCTATTTCGAGTTCGTCGGCAAGACCCGCGCGGCCGATACCGTGGCGCTGCGCGCGCGGGTGACCGGCTTCTTGCTCGAGCGCGCCTTCCAGGAGGGCAGCCAGGTCGAGGCCGACGAGCTGCTCTTTCGCATCGAGCCCGAGCAGTATCTGGCGAGCCTCGCCCAGGCCCAGGCGCAACTGAGCGCCGCCGAGGCCTCGCTCAACCGCGCTCAGGTCGATCTCGCGCGCTACCAGGAGCTGGCCAAGGCCAACAACGTCAGTCAACAGAAGGTCGACGAGGCCCAGGCCGAGGTGCTGGTGCAGGAGGCGGCGGTCGAGACCGCCCAGGCCGACATCCAGAAGGCCCAGCTCAACGTCGACTACACCGAGATCCGTGCGCCGATCGCCGGGCGTATCGATCTGGCCGCCTTCGATGTCGGCAACCTGGTCGAGCCCGCTTCGGGCGTCCTAGCCACCATCAATCGGATGGAGCCGATCAAGGTCGCCTTCTCGATCGCCGAGACCTGGTACCTGGAGCTGGCCCAGGCCGGGGCGCGGGCGCGTCAGGGCCAGGATCAGGCGGAGTTGTCCGCCCCCGACGAGCAGCACTTCGTCCCCCAGATCCGCCTGCCCGACGGTTCGCTCTATCCCCACGACGGCTGGTTCGACTTCTTCGACAACAAGGTCGACGAGACCACCGGCACGGTGCTGGTGCGCGCCGAGTTCCCCAACCCCGACCGGCTATTGTTGCCGGGGCAGTTCGTCACCGTGGTGATCGAGCGGCGCGAGGCGGTCTCGGCGGTGGTGGTGCCGCAGGCGGCACTGCTCACCGACCAGGGCGGCAGTTACGTGCTGGTGGTCGGCGAGGACGACAAGGTCGATCGCCGTCGGGTCCGGACCGGGCAGCGTTTCGGCACCCGTCAGGCGATCGAGGAGGGACTCGAGTCCGGCGAGCGGATCGTGCTCTACGGCATCCAGAAGGTGCGCCCGGGTATCCAAGTGCGCCCGGAGACCGCCACGCCGCCCGGCGACCCGCTCGCCGCCACCGGACCGAGTTCGAGCGGCGACGCTGGCGGCGGTGATGCCGAGCCCGCCGTGCGCGATTGACCCTGTGGGCGAACCGACCGGAGCACCGCGATGACGCTGTCCAAGTTCTTCATCAACCGGCCGAAGTTCGCCTTCGTCATCTCCATCGTGATCTCGCTGGCCGGGTTGCTCGCGCTGCTGGCGCTGCCGGTGGCGCAGTTCCCCGAGATCACCCCGCCGACGGTGAGCGTCAGCACCCAGTACGCCGGGGCCAGCGCCGAGGTCGTCGAGGAGACGGTCGCCGCCCCCATCGAGCAGGAGGTCAACGGTATCGAGGGCATGATCTACATGGCCTCGAAGTCCGACAACGACGGGCGCTACAGCCTCACCGTCACCTTCGAGATCGGCACCGACGCCGACATGGCCCAGGTCAAGGTGCAGAACCGCGTCGCCCAGGCCGAGCCCAAGCTGCCCGAGGAGGTGCGCCGCCAGGGGGTGAAGACCGAGAAGCAGTCGACCAACATGCTGCTGATCGTCAACCTCTACTCGCCCGACGAGAGCCTCGATGCGCTCTACCTCAACAACTACGCCACCATCAACATCAAGGATGCGCTCGGGCGCGTCAACGGGGTCGGCAAGGCCGAGATCCTCGGGGTGATGGACTACGGCATGCGCTTCTGGCTCAAGCCCGATCGGATGACCGCGCTGGGGGTCAGCGTCGCCGATCTCCAGAATGCGGTGGCGACGCAGAACGTGCAGGTGCCGGCCGGTCAGATCGGCGCGCCGCCGGCACCGGCCGATCAGCAGTTCCAGTACACGGTGACCACCAAGGGGCGGCTGACCGAGCCCGAGGAGTTCGCCGACATCATCATCCGCATGAACCCAGACGGCTCGGCGATCCGCGTCAGCGACGTCGCCCGGGTGGAACTCGGCGCCCAGGCCTATTCGGCCTCAGGGCGGCTCGACGGGCGCCCCTCGGTGGTGCTTGCCGTCTACCAGACCCCGGACGCCAACGCCCTGGCTACCGCTACGGCGGTGCGCGCGCAGCTCGATGAACTCGCCGAGCGTTTCCCCGAGGGCCTGGAGCAGGCCATCCTCTACGACACCACCAACTTCATCTCGGCCTCGATCGACGAGGTCAAGGTGACGCTCTACCAGGCCGTCGGCCTGGTGGTGCTGGTGGTGTTCCTGTTCCTCGGCGACTGGCGTACCACGCTGATCCCCGGTATCGCCATCCCGGTGTCGCTGATCGGCACCTTCGTGGTGCTGGCGGTGCTCGGCTTCACCCTCAACACCATCGTGCTGTTCGCGCTGATCCTGGCCATCGGCATCGTCGTCGACGATGCCATCATCGTGGTCGAGAACGTGCAGCGGCTGATGGCCGAGGAGGGGCTCGACCAGAAGGTGGCGACGGCCAAGGCGATGGACCAGGTCGGCGGCGCGGTGGTCGCCACCACCCTGGTGCTGCTGGCGGTGTTCGTGCCGGTCGGCTTCATGCCCGGGATCACCGGCCAGCTCTACCAGCAGTTCGCGGTGACCATCGCGGTGGCGGTGTCGATCTCCTCGATCAACGCCCTGACCCTGAGTCCGGCGCTGTGCGCGGTGTTGCTGCGTCCGGGGCGCGAGCCGCTGCGTTGGCTCAACTGGTTCGAGCGGTTGTTCGGTCGGCTTACCGCCGGCTACACCGCCACGGTCAAGCTGACGGTGCGTCGCGCCGCGCTGATCTCGTTGCTCTACGTCGGGCTGATCGCCGCCACCGGCTGGCTGTTCACCCACCTGCCCACCGGTTTCCTGCCCGAGGAGGATCAGGGCTACTTCTTCATCGAGGTGCAGCTCCCCGACGCCGCCTCGCTCACCCGCACCGAGACCGTGCTCGGGCGCGTCGAGCAGCAGTTGCTCGAGATCCCCGGGGTGACCAACGTTATCTCGGTGTCCGGGTTCTCGCTGCTCAACAGCGCCTTCGGCTCCAACAGTGCGTTGGTGATCCCGGTGCTCGCGCCCTGGGACGAGCGTCAGGACCCCGGGCTGCGCCTGCCGGCGATCGTCGCCGCCGCCCAGGGCGTGGCCGCGCGCACCATCGACGCCAACGTCATCCCCTTCGTCCCGCCGGCGATCCCCGGGCTCGGCAGCTCCGGCGGTTTCTCTTTCGTGCTCCAGGACTACAGCGGCGGCGACCTGCAGGCGTTCGCCGCGGCGATGCGCGGCTTCATCGTCGCGGCCAACGGTCAGCCCGAGATCGGCAATGCCTTCAGTACCTTTCGCGCCGACGTGCCGATGCTCTTCCTCCAGGTCAATCGCGACAAGGTCGAGACCCTGCAGGTGCCGCTCAACGAGCTGTTCGCCACCCTCCAGGCCCAGCTCGGCTCGGTCTACATCAACGATTTCAACAAATTCGGCCGCACCTGGCGGGTCATGGCCCAGGCCGAGGGCGAGTTCCGCGACACCCCCAGCGACATCCTCCGTCTGTTCGTGCGAAGTGCCGGTGGCGAGATGGTGCCGGTGGCCACCCTGGCCGAGGTCGAGACCATCACCGGGCCGCAGATCATGGCCCGTTACAACCTCTTTCGCTCGGCCGACATCTCCGGCGCGGCCGCCCCGGGCTACAGCTCGGGGCAGGCGATCGCGGCGATGGAACGCACCGCCGACGAGACCCTGCCGAGCGGTTTCGGTTACGAGTGGACCAGCATGTCCTATCAGGAGATCGAGGCCGCCGGGCAGGCGCCGCTGATCTTCGCCCTGGCGTTGCTGTTCGTCTATCTCTTCCTGGTCGCCCAGTACGAGAGCTGGTCGATCCCGCTGGCGGTGCTGTTGGCGGTGCCGGTGGCGGTGTTCGGCGCCCTCGCCACGGTCGGCGCCGCCGGGCTCGACGTCAACCTCTACACCCAGATCGGACTGGTGATGCTGATCGGGCTGGCGGCGAAGAACGCCATCCTCATCGTCGAGTTCGCCAAGGAGCTGCGCGAGGGCGAGGGGCTGTCGATCTACGATGCCGCGGTCAAGGCCGCGCGGCTGCGTTTTCGCGCGGTGATGATGACCGCGCTCTCCTTCCTCCTTGGCATCCTCCCGCTGGTGTTCGCCTCGGGGGCCGGGGCGGGCTCGCGGGTGGCGCTGGGCACGGCGGTGTTCGGTGGCATGCTCGCCGCCACCCTGATCGGTATCCTGTTGATCCCGGTGACCTACTTCGTGGTGCAGGGCGCGCGTGAGTGGCTCAAGGGTGCCGGTTGGCGGCGCGCTGATGACGCCCGATAGCACCACGGCGCTGCGTGCGCTGATCGAGCGTATCCGCCGCGAGCTGCCGTTCGACGACCCCAGCGCGCGGGCCTGTCACGGCAACTGCGCCGCCGGCTGTGTGCCTCGGCTGCTCGACTTTCTCGAACAGCAGCTCGATGATTGGGAGTGGCACCTGGCGCGCGGCGCGCGACCGGGGCTCGCCGAGTTCTCGGCGCTCGCGCGCAGCGCGCGCCGGGTGCACGCGGTGCTCGCGCGTAACGGCCTGGTGGCCCCGCTGTCCGACCACGACTGACTGATGCCGGGGCCATGCGCGCCACCCGGAGTGAGAGACCCATCATGCCCGATCCCGCCGATCGCCTGCTGGCGCTGGTACGTGCCTTCGCCCGCGAGTCGCAATTGCCCATCGCCCTGGAGACCATCGGTCTCGATACCCGACTCGAGACCGATCTCGGGCTCGACAGCCTCAGTCGCGCCGAGCTCAACGCCCGGCTCGAACAGGGCTTCGGGGTCGAGTTGCCCGACCGTGCATTGCTGGCCACCACCGTCGCCGAGCTGCTGACCCTGGTGCGTGAGCGGGGCGGGGTGGGTGAGGGGCCGAGGCTGCGCCTGGTGCCCGACCCGACCGCCCACGCCGGTGTGCCCGAGGAGGCCGCGACCCTGCTCGAGGTGCTCGACTGGCACGTTGCCCGCCAGGGCGAGCGGGTCCACATCCACTACTACGACAGCGACGACCAGGTCCAAACGATCCGCTATCGCACCCTCGCCGAGGGTGCGGCGCGGGTGGCCAACCGGCTGCATGGTGCCGGGGTACGCCCTGGTGAGACGGTGGCGCTGATGCTGCCGAGCGGGCCGGGGTATTTCTTCAGCTTCTTCGGGGTGCTGCGTGCCGGGGCCATCCCCGTGCCGATCTATCCGCCGGCGCGCCCCCAGCTCCTCGAGGATCACCTGCGCCGCCATGCCCGCATCCTCGCCAACGCCGGCTGCGTGGCGATGCTCACCGAGGGCGCGGCGGCGCGGGTCGTGGCGCTGCTGCGGTTGCAGCTACCGGCGCTCAGTGCGGTGCTCACCCTCGACGGGCTCGACATCGAGTCGAGCGCCCCGGTGGCCCCGCCTGCAAGGGCCGACGATATCGCCTTCCTGCAGTACACCTCGGGCAGTACCGGTGCGCCCAAGGGGGTGATGCTCAGCCACGCCGAGCTACTGGCCAACATCCGCGCCATGGGTGCAGCGGTGGCGATCACCCCGGAGGATCGCTTCGTCAGCTGGTTGCCGCTGTATCACGACATGGGGCTGATCGGCGCCTGGCTCGGCAGCCTCTACTTCGCCATCCCGCTGATCTCGTTCTCACCGCTGACCTTCCTCGCCCGCCCCCGGCGCTGGCTGCAGGCGATCGATCATCATCGCGCCACCCTCTCTGCGGCGCCCAACTTCGCCTACGAGCTCTGTCTCAGTCGTATCGGCGAGCGGCAGCTCGCCGGGCTCGATCTCAGCAGTTGGCGCCGTGCCTTCAACGGTGCCGAGCCGGTAAGCGCCGAGACCCTGGAGCGCTTCGCCGCGCGCTTTGCCCGCTGCGGGTTGCGCGCCGAGGCGCTCGCCCCGGTCTATGGGCTGGCTGAGGCGGCGGTGGGGCTGTGCTTCCCGCCGCCGACCCGGGGGCCGAGGATCGACTGCATCGATCGGGATCGTCTTGCCGAGGACGGTTATGCGCTGCGTGTCGATTGTGCCGATCCCGGCGCGCAACGCGTGGTCGGTTGCGGCCAGCCGCTGCCGGGCTATCGACTGCGGGTGGTCGACGCCCGGCGCGCGCCGCTGCCCGAGCGTCACGAGGGGCTGGTGCAGTTCCAGGGACCCTCGGCCACCCGGGGCTACTACCGCAACCCCGAGGCGAGCGCCGAGCTGATCCATGAGGGTTGGCACGAGACCGGCGATCGCGGCTATCTCGCCGACGGCGAGATCCATCTCACTGGCCGGGTCAAGGACCTGATCATCCGTGGCGGGCGCAACCTCTATCCCTACGAACTGGAACAGGCCATCGGCGCCCTGCGCGGGGTGCGTCAGGGCTGCGTGGTGGCCTTCGCCGCGCGTGACCCGGGGCAGGGCAGCGAGCGCCTGGTGGTGGTCGCCGAGACCAAGGAACGCGACCCCGGGCGCCGCGCGCTGCTGCGCCAGCGCATCCTCGCGCGCGCCGGCGAGGTGCTGGGCGCGCCGCCGGACGAGATCGTGCTCGCACCGCCGCGCGCGGTGCTCAAGACCTCTAGTGGCAAGCTCCGACGCGGCGACACCCGCGCCCGTTATCTCGCCGGACGCATCCACACCACGCCCGCACCACCGTGGTGGCAGCTGGCGCGGGTCACACTTGCCGGACTGCGTGGACGGATGTTGGCCGATCTCGGCGCACTGCCGCAGCGCCTCTATGCCGCCCACGTGTGGTTGATGCTGGCGCTGATCGCGCCGCCGTGTTGGCTGGCGGTGGCGTTGTTGCCGGGGCGTGGGCTACGTTGGGCGGTGGTGCGCCGTGCCGCCAGGCTGTTGCGCCGACTCGTCGGGGTACGGCTGGTGGTCGAGGGGCGTGAGCGGCTGCCCTCAACGGGGGCGCCCTGGATCTTGGTGGCCAACCACCAGAGTTATGTCGACGCCCTGGTGCTGATCGAGGCGATCGGTCGTCCGCTGTGCTTCGTCGCCAAGCGTGAGCTGGGTCACAGCCGGTTGGCCGCCTATTTCCTGCGCCGCCTCGACTGCGTGCTGGTCGATCGCTTCGACGTGCGCGCCGGGGGCATGGCGCTCGCCGAGCTGCGCGCACGGCTCGCCGCCGGGTGTCCGCTGGCGCTGTTCCCCGAGGCGACCTTCCGCGTCCGCCCCGGGCTGTTGCCCTTCCGCATGGGGGCCTTCGCGCTGGCCGCCGACAGTGGTACGCAGCTGGTGCCGGTGGCACTCGACGGTACCCGCGAGCTGCTGGCCGGTGCCCGCCTTTTCTCACCGCGCCGCGGGCAGGTGTGCGTGTATATTGGGCCGCCATTCGTCCCCCCGGGTCGGGGCTGGGACGCCGCGGTTGCGCTGCGAGAACAGGCGCGAGACTGGATCGAGACCCGGGTGGGGCCCAACTGATGCGGTTCTGAGTGGGGGGAATCGATGCAGAGAGATACCGATCGGCGCATGCTCGAGCAGATCGAGCAACAGGTCGATCTTGCGTCCTCACGGGTGCTGGAGATCGGCTGTGGTCGCGGTCGAGTCACCGCGCGGCTAGCGGCTCGCGCCGCCGGACTGGTCGCGCTCGACCCGGTGCAGTCGGCGTTGCGCGTGGTCGGCGACCGACTCCCCGGTCAGGCGTTAGTGGCTGCCCGTGGCGAGATGCTGCCGTTCGCCCCCGCGTGCTTCGACGTGGTGGTCTTCACCCTGTCGCTGCACCATCATCGCGATGCCGCCTCGGCGTTGTCCGAGGCGGCGCGGGTCTTGGTGCCTGGGGGGCGGGTCCTGGTGATCGAACCCGATGAGAGCGGGCTGCTCGAGCGGGTGTTCGCCCAGCTCGTCGACGAGGGGAGCGCTGTCGCCGCGGCCCAACGCGCGGTGGCGCGCTGTCCGCTGCGCCTGGCCTACGACGCTGGATTCAACGGCTGCTGGCGCTTTGATGATCATGCCGATCTGATCGGTGCGGTGTTCGATCATTATGCGCTGCCCGAGGATCCGGCGACGGTGGCGCGTATCGACGCGCTGCTCGGCCCGGAATGCCGCGCGCGCCCGATCCTGCTCGAGGACCGCATGCGCCTGCAGATGCTGCAGCCGGGTTGAACGCCCGCGCGCGGCGGCTTGTTCGCCGGGGGCCGGTGCCGAACCGGGTCCCGATCCATCGAACCGGTTGCCGAACCGGGGTGTCGCGCGGCGGCGTCGGTACGGCACCATGCTCTTGGGTCCACGTATGGGTTATGTCTATCTCGGGTTGGCGATCCTCGCCGAGGTGATCGCGACCTCGGCGCTGAAGTTCTCTGACGGTTTCACCCGGCTGGTGCCGAGCCTGGTGGTAGTGATCGGCTATGCCGCCGCCTTCTATTGTCTGGCGCTGGTGCTACGCACCATTCCGATCGGTGTCGCCTATGCCATCTGGGCGGGGATGGGAATCGTGCTGATCGCGCTGATCGGTATCCTGGTGTTCGGCCAGGTCCCGGACTGGCCAGCGGTTATCGGTATGGGGTTGATCCTCGCCGGGGTGCTGGTGATCAACCTGTTCTCGCGCACCGCTGGCCACTGAGGCGCGCATTACGACCCCGGTTCGAGGGGCTGGCGTAGCGCGGCGACGGTCGCGCCGAAGTGCTCGGTGGTGTAACGCTCCAGGCGCAGCTCGGGTGGCCAGTGCTCGGGGTCGAGCCCGGCCTTGACACGGAGCGCGGCGAGGAAGGCGACGGGTTCGGGCAACTGTGCCCACACCGCAGGCAGGAAGGTCGCGCGCCGCCGCCCTGCGCGCAGCACCACACCATCGATGCCGGGGCGCAGCGCGGCACAGCAGGCGGCCTCGTTGGCACAGTCGATCGCCTCCCGGGACGAGAGTACCGAGACCTCCAGGTGGAGCCCACCCAGCTCGGTGTCGCACAGTGGTGTGAAGCGCGGGTCGTCGAAGGCCGCGGCGAAGGCGTTGGCGGCAACATCGCACACCAGCGCGCGATGGGGCTCAAGGGTCCCGACACAGCCGCGCAGTGCACCGGCGTGCTCGAGGGTGACGAAACAGGCGCCCACGGCACGCAGTGGCAGCGGATAACGTGCGGGATCGGGGGTGAGTCGCGTGCCCCGTTCGAGTCCGTGGTCGATGGCCTGCAGCGCGAGCCGCAGCAGCAGGTCGCGACTGCTGGCATCGAGTGTCGAGTCAGTGGAAGGCATAGGCGCCATAGCCGACGACCTGTTGCGGGGTCCCGGGGACCGCCCCTGAGTTGCTCAGTGCCAGGGTGTGGGCGCTGAGCCCGTGGCGCCGGGCCAGGGCCAGCAGGCCGCGTAGTGGATAGCAGCCGCAGGCGTGATCCGGGGTGATGGCCTCGACGTCGAGTCGTTCGATTGCCATCGAGGTGGCGCGATCGAGCGCCTGGGCCTCGGCACGTCGGTGATAGTGGCTGAGATCGGAGCTGACCACGATCAGCGTCTCCTCGCCACCCCACAGGGTCTCGAGCAGGGTCACGAGATCGGCCGTGGGGGTCTCGCCGACCACCAGCGGTATCAGCGAGAAGTCGTCGAGCGTGCGTTGCAAGAAGGGGAGCTGGACCTCCAGGCTGTGCTCCTCGGCGTGCGCCTCCTCCAGAGTGCGCACCCCGTCGAAGGCCAGCACCCGGGCGATGGCGACCTGATCGAGTGGGATCTCACCGAGCGGGGTGGCGAAGGCCGTCGCCGCACTGGTGGCGGCACCGCGTAATGCTACCCGGTGCGCCGGTCCGAGCAGCACCACGCGGTCGATCAGCGTGCGTGCCCGGACCAGCGTCGCATAGGCGTGAGCGGCGATCGCACCGCTGTAGCGGTAGCCGGCGTGGGGGACGATGAGCGCCTTGGGTGGTGCTCCGGTGACAGCACCGGCAAGATAGCCATCGATCTCGGCGCCGAGTGCCTCGGCGGTGGCTGGATAGAAACGCCCGGCAACGGCGGGTGGTCGGATCTGCTGCATGTCGGTTTCTCCCGGTCGGGGACACATCGACGCTGCTGGTGTGGCTGGTTATGCTAGTCGCGTATCGGGAGACGCTGGTCGGCATGGTTGCCTACGCATGGGCGTGTCCCTGACTCCATTATCGACGCTGTTGGCGAGAGGGCAACGCCCTGACCGTCTCGTCAACCTGGTTCAACAAGTGAGTCCGATGCCGCTGTTTGCGTTCGTCCGCCGTTGCGCCCTATGGGGGCTGCTCGGGTTGCCGCTGGTGGCGGGGGCGGCGGGAAGCGCCGCCCCCCCTGTCGCCCAGGCGCGGGCCGATTTCCTCGCCGCCGAGCGCGCGCTCGAGCAGGGTGATGAGGAGGGCTTCGCGCGGCTCGAATCGCGGTTACGTCATTATCCGCTCCACCCCTATCTGCGCTTCGCGCAACTGACTGCCGACCTCGAGCGCACCCCGGACGCGGCCATCGAACGTTTCCTCGGCATCGAGCCCGATAGCCAGCTCGCTTGGCGGCTGCGTCGTGCCTACCTGCAACGGCTCGCTGCGGCTGGACGCTGGGCCGACTATCGTCAGTTTTATCGCCCCGAGGCCGATGTCGAGCGCCGTTGTCTGTATCTGCGCGCATTGATCGAGACCGGCGAAACCGAGCGCGCGCTCGCCGAGGTCGAGCCGTTATGGCGCTCCGGGCGCTCGCGTCCGAGCGCCTGCGATCCGGTGTTCGACGCCTGGCGCGCCGCCGGCGGCTTGAGTCCAGAACGGGTGTGGATGCGTATCCGGCTCGCGCTCGACGCCGGTCAGGACGGGCTCGCGCGTCATCTCGGCACCGACCTGCCGGCGCGCGAGCGTCTCTGGCTCGCACGCTGGCTGGCGCTGCGCGCGGCCCCTGAGCGGTTGCTCGACGAGCGGGCCGTGCTCCCCGAGCAGCCGCTGCGGGCGGCGATCCTCGCCGATGTGTTGACGCGGCTGGCTAGGCGTGATGCGGAGGCTGCGCGTGCCGCCTTCGGACGGTTGCAGGCGCAAATCCGTGTCGATGCCGAGGCCGCCGATCGGGTCCAGGCCGCGCTCGGCGAGGCGTTGGTGGCCGCCGGCGACCTTGGCTCCGGGTTTGCCCTGTGGGACGGCGTGCGCGCCGTGCCCGCGACGCTCGATGCGCAGGAGCGGCGGCTGCGCGCGGCGCTCGAACGTGGGGAGTGGGCCTGGGTAGCGCGCTGGGTCGAACGCATGCCCGAGAGCGAGGTCAAGGCCGATCGCTGGGTCTACTGGCAGGCCCGCGCCGAGGCCGAGCTGGGGCACCCGGAGGCGGCGCGAGCGCTGTTCGCGCAGGCCGCCGAGGCGCGCAGCCTGTGGGGCTTCATGGCCGCCGACCGACTCGACCTGCCGTATCGCATGAACCATCGGGTGACCCCGGCCGTGCCCGCCCGCATCGCTCGTATCGTCACCCTGGCGCCGGTGCGCCGGATGCGTGAACTCGACGCCCTCGGGCGCGATACCGAGATGCGCCGCGAGTGGCGTGCGCTGACCCGCGACCTCGATCGCGCCGACCTGCTCGCTGCGGCCTATGTCGCCGATGTCTTTGGTTGGCACGACCAGGCGATTCGCACCCTGGCGCGCACCGACTACTGGGACGACCTGGCGCTGCGCTTTCCGCTCGCCCATCGCGCCGAGGTCGCGCGCGAAGCCCGTGCCCAGGGGCTCGCTCCCGAGTGGGTGTTTGCGGTGATCCGTCAGGAGAGCGTGTTCGCGCGCACGCTCGCCTCGCATGCCGGCGCCGTCGGGTTGATGCAGCTGTTGCCGAGCACCGCGCGCGACATGGCCGAGGCGCTCGGCGAGCCACTCGATTCGCGCTGGGCGCTGCTCGACCCTGGGCGCAACATCCGCCTCGGCAGTGCCTACCTGGCGCGGATGCAGGCACGTTTCGAGCATGTCGCCCTGGCCACCGCCGCCTACAACGCCGGCCCGACGCGGGTCGCGCAGTGGCGCCCGGCGCGTGCGCTCGCCACCGATCGCTGGATCGCCACCATCCCCTTCATCGAGACCCGTGGCTATGTCGAACGGGTGCTCACCTACCGTGCCATCTACGCCGCCCGGCTCGACACTGACCGTCCCCGGGTCCGTGACTGGCTGGCGCCCCGGGTCGCGCCGGCGGGGGAGTGAGACGGGTTGCTGCCAGCCGCCAGCCGCCAGCTGCCAGCTGCCAGCTGCCAGCTGCCAGCTGCCAAGAGATTGAACCGCAAAGGCCCAAAGGACGCGAAGAAAGTGACCAGCCTTCAGCAAACAGCCCCCAGTATCGGTGTGCGGTCGACCGCGACGCGACGAGATAACCCAGCCCCTCACTGGAGGCTGGCAGCTGTAAGCCTTTCTTCATCTTCGCGCTCTTGGCGCCTTGGCGGTTCAATCTTTCTGGCTGGCGGCTGAAGAGACCGCCGCGCCGGTCCCGTCTGCTACACTAGCGCGCCTTCCGTGGTCACTGCCGTTTTCCTCTGTTCATGTCCATGCTGTCCCTCCGTCGTTGCTCGTGGGTCTTCGCGCTGTGCGTGTCGCTGCTCGTTGCGCCGCTGGCGCTGGCCTCGGGGGGGATTTCGCGCGAGGCGATGGCCGATGCCATGGCGCAGATGATGGAGGCGATGGGGTTGTTCGCGCCGCAGCGCGGTGGTTGGTCGGGGCAGGCCGGGGTGCCGGGCTGGCCCTCGGCCTTCGATGGGCTGGGGGTGCCGGGCACCGGGGGCATGGAGCAGTTTGCGCGGTCGCTGGGAGAAGCGGCGGGGGCGGTGTCGCTCGATGGTGAATGGGAGGGCAGCGACGGCAGTCTGCTGATCGTGCAGGCGGGTTTCTATCGCCTTTACTCGGCCCACGGTGGCTATATCGATGGTGAGCTACGGATCGCCGAGCGCTGGCTGGAGCTGACCAACCCACGCGCCCAGTTCGATCACCGCTTCGAGTTCGCCCTCGACCGTGGGCGGTTGGCGCTACGCGATGCCAACGGGCAGGTCTTTCTCTACCGTCGTCTGGTGCTCGGTCCCGGGCGCTGAGTGGGGCTCAGGCGCCGAGCGCGAGCCGGGTGGCGAGCAGTAGCAGCAAGATGCCGAAGAAGCGCTTGAGGGTGGCGACCGGTAGGGTGTGGGCGAGCCGCGCCCCGAGCGGGGCGCTGGGGATGCTCGCCAGCAGGATGGCGAGCACCGCAGGCCAGTAGACGAAGCCGGTGCTGCCGACCGGCAGGCCTTCGCGGCCCCAGCCCACCACCACGAAGCCGATCATCCCGGCGAGGGCGATCGGCAGCCCGCAGGCGGCCGAGGTGCCCACGGCCTGGCGCATCTCCACCCCGTGGGCGCCGAGGAAGGGCACGGTGAGGGTGCCGCCGCCGATCCCGACCAGTGCCGAGAGCCCACCGATGCCGCCGCCGGCGCCGAGCATGCCGCGCCAACCCGGCAGCGGGCGATCGCCCGCCGGCGCACGTGCGCGCAGCACCATGCGCAGCCCCATCACCGCGAGGAAGACGGCGAACAGCCGCCGCAGCCAGACCTCGGGCAGCACCCCGGCGAGTGCCGCGCCGATCCAGGCGCCGAGCACGATCCCCGGGGCCAGGCGCGCGACCAGCTCCCAGCGCACCCCACCGCGCCCGTGGTGGGCGAGGGTAGAGGCGATCCCGGTGCCGATGATGGTCGCCAGCGAGGTGCCGACGGCCAGGTGCGCGAGCCAGGGGCCGCCGAGGTCGAACAGCGGGAAGAGCAGCATCAGCGCGGGGACGATCACCGCCCCGCCACCGACCCCGAAGAGTCCGGCGAGCAGGCCGGAGCAGAGACCGAGGGCGATCAGGGCGATGACTTCGACGAGGGGCATGATGCGAATCCTGTGACAGCGGCAAAGCCGCCATCATAGCCTGCACCGGTGGTGTGGGTCAGAGTCGATCGCCGAGATCGCGCTCGGCGAAGCCGCGCCACGGGCCATCGAGCCCGCGCGTCAGCCCGATCACCTTGAAACGCTCGCCCATGGCGTCGGGCAGCAGCAGCTGTTTGGCCTGCTGGGCGAGATCGAGCGGGTCGGGGGCGGCGGCGAGCAGGGCGTCGATGCCGCAACCGATGAGGAAGTGCGCCTGGGTGGTGAAGCCGGCCAGCTCGAAGCCGGCGCGCGTCGCGGCCTCGGCCACGGCGCTGAAGTCGACATGGGCGGTGATGTCCTGCAGCCCGGGGTGACGGTAGGGATCGTCATGTGCCTGGTGGCGGTGGTGACACATCAGCGTGCCCATGTCGCGCTCGGGGTGGTAGTAGAGCGGGCGCGGATAGCCGTAGTCGGCGAGCAACACCAGGGCGCGTTCGAGCGCGCCGTCGAGCGCCGCGAACCAGGGGCCGAGCCGAAGGTTGATCTCGGAGCTGTAGCCCGGGGTGCGGGCCAACCCCGCCGCCTGAAGTGCCTCGACCGCCTCGACCAGTCCCGGCGAGCGCGCCGCGGCCTTGACCTCGCGGAACTGGCCGTCCTCGCGGGTGACGAAGACCTCGAGCACCTCGCCTGTGGCGCCGATGGCGAAGCGGTGTACCGGCATGGCGTCGAGCACCTCGTTGCCGATGACCACCCCGTTGAATCCCTCGGGCAGTCGCTCGAGCCAGTGGCAGCGCGCGGCCAGCGGCGCGGGCAGGGTGGCGAGGCGCTCGCGCTGGGCGGCCTGCAGGTCGGGGCTGGGTTCGAGGATGAGATAGCGTTCGGGCAACTGGTCGAGCGCGGCAAGGCGCTCGAGGACCTGGGCGGCGAGCGCGCCGCTGCCGGCGCCGAACTCCAACACGTCGCCGCCGCCGAGGCGCGCGCGCGCCTCGGCACACTGCGCGGCGAGGCACTGGCCGAACAGCGGCGAGTACTCGGGGGCGGTGATGAAATCGCCGCCAGGACCGAACTTGGGCGCGCCGGCGACGTAGTAGCCGAGTCCAGGCGCGTAGAGCGCCAGTTCCATGAAACGGTCGAAGGGCAGCAAGGTGTCGGCGCTGGCGGCGATCTCTGCGGTGATGCGGGCGGTGAGCGCGGTGCTGACCTGTTGGGCGTGGGTGATGTCTGCGCGATGAGGCATGGTCGGATCGAAGCGATGGGGCTAGATTGCTGGGTAGAATACCCGGCATCGACCCGTGATGTGCACCACCGGATGCCGGGTGAGGCTGGAGTTCTCGGGCACCAGCGCCATCTGCTCTGGGGTAAGCGAGAAAACCAGGAGATTGCATGAGCGACGACCACAAGCCGATGCTGCATACCGGAGACGAGCGCAGCGCCCCCTATCCGGTCAGCCGGCTGGCCCCAGCCTTCGATACCCGTGAACTCAGCGCTGAGGTCGAGCGGGCCGAGGCCATGCTCGGTGCCCGTACCGGGGCCAAGCTGCGCGTCATCGCCGATCAGATCAAGCTGCTCCAGCAAGAGGCGCGCAAGGTGCTGGCCGACGCCCAGGCCGAGCAGGCGCTCAACCAGGCCCAGTGCGCCTTCAAGCGCATCCCCGGCAAGACCTATCACCTCTATCGCCGCGCCGATGGTCGCACCTTCTTCTCGATGCTCTCACCCGAGGACTGGGGCGGCGCGGCGCCGCACGCGTTCGTCGGCTCCTATCGGCTCGAGACCGACTACTCCTGGACCCCGGCCGAGCGCCTCGATGTCGGTGACGACACCGGCGAGATGGTCAATCAGCTGTTGCGTATCGGCGGGCTGAACAATGGTGAGGGTGAGCGCTGAGTACCGTTGTGTCACCCTGTCGATCCAGTCTCCCGGAGGTACGCTCGATGAAGCTCGTCCTGATCCTGATCGGTGGCCTGGCCGCGCTCGGCGTGGTTGCCATGGCGGTATTCGTATTCGTGGTGCAGAACGTCGAGACCCCGGATTACCGGGTCGTCGAGCACGACGGTGCGATCGAGATCCGTGACTACCCGGCGCTGATCGTCGCTGAGGTGCGCCGCGAGGGCGACCGGCGCGCTGCGCTGAGCGCCGGTTTCGGGCCGCTGGCCGGCTATATCTTCGCCAAGGAGCGCGAGGGCGAGTCGGTGTCGATGACCGCCCCGGTGACCCAGACGCGCGCCGCCGAGCCGATCGCGATGACCGCCCCGGTCACCCAGACCCCGACCGACGCGGCGGGTCAGTGGGCGGTGCGCTTCATCATGCCGGCGCGCTACGATCTCGACAGCCTGCCGGCGCCGGCGGGCGAGACGGTACGGTTGCATGCGCTGGAGCCACGTCGCGTGGTCGCGGTTCGCTTTTCCGGGCGTGCCACCGATGCATTGCTTGCCGAACAGGAGGCGAGGCTGCGTGCCTGGATCGATGCCCGCGGTCTCGCCGTGGTCGGGGCCCCGACCTATGCCTACTACAATGATCCGCTCACCCCCGGTTTCCTCCGTCGTAACGAGGTCATGCTCGAGTTGACTGCCGGGGACTAGGCGCGCGAACCGTGGTGCCTGGTCTCGACGGTGAGGCCGCTTGCGTTCCTGACCGCCGCCTCCTTGCAGGGCTGACGGCCGGCGGGTCCGGCGCCGTGCACCGTCGCCTCCCCGGACAGGGAATCCCTGTGCTCGGCCTTTGTTCGTGTGACTCGAAGCGATAGGGACTGATTGCTGTGATCTCGTGGCCGCCATCCGCCCTCGCCTTGTGAGTCTTGCTGGCCGTACACAGTTAGGTGTTACCGGATGCCCCTCTCGTGCCCGTGTCGCCGCTTGTCGGCGATGGGGCGGGGCATGTTCGGCGGGTTGTCGCGGTCGCGCCCAGCCGCACCAGTCAAGGGATGGATCGCTCCATGTTCAAGCACCTCAGCCTGAAGCTCGCCCTGGCCGTCATCCTCATCATCGCACTGCTGTCGTTGCTGTCGCTCTCCGGGTTGGTGATCTCACGCCAGTTCGAACAGGCCGCTCAGGCCCGGCACAATCAGCATCTCGTCAATGTCGCCTATGCCGTCGAGGCGATCGCGCACAATTTCGCCGTCGAGCGTGGTCTCTCGGCTGGCTACATCGGCTCAGGTGATGCCGCCCTTCACCAAAAGATCGAGGCCCAGCGCGAACGCGCCGACGCCGCGCTTGCCCAGGTCGAGGCGTTGATCGATCGCGAGGGGCTTGGTTATAGCGATCTGGTCGAGGGGCTGCAGCGGTTGGTGGAGCTTGCCGGTGCGCGTTCGCGTATCCGCACCCAGGTCGATACGCGTCACGGGGGCGAGGCCTTTGGTTTCTACTCCAGCCTCAACGCCAATGCCCTCGACCTCTTCGTCAAATGCATCGGCCATGTCGGTGACGACCTGGCCCGTCGCCAGCTGTTGATGTCCTGGCATCTAGCCTGGGTCAAGGAGAAGCTCGGTCAGATCCGGGGCAAGGTCAATGGCGTGCTCTCGGCCGGGGAGATTGCCCCAGCGGCCCAACAGGCGCTGCGTTTCTATGTCGCCGACCTGCAACGCGCAATCGGCCAGTTCGGCAGTGAGACCGACCCCGAGCTGTTGCACCAATTCAGGGCGGTCGTGCGTTCGGACACCGCGCAGATGATGGATCGGGTGTTGAACCGGCTACTGATCGAATCGGGCCCCCTCGCTGGCGACTATCCGCCGCCGTCGGAGTGGTTCGCTGCGGCGACGCGTTATATCGGCGAGGTCAAGGCACTGATGGATGGGGTCAAGGCCGGTATCGTCGCCGCCATGGAGCAGCGTCAATCACGGGCCCAGGTGACGGTGGCCGTCTCCTTGACGGTCTTTAGCGTATTGCTGGCATTGGTCGCGTTGATCTCGGTGGCGGTGGCACGTCGACTCACCGGAAAGATCGATCATGCCCGACAAGCGCTCGATCGCATCACCTCGACCGGGGACCTGTCGCTGACCTTGGGGGATGACTCAGGTGACGAGTTGGGGGTGATCTTGCGTGCGGTCGATCGCATGGTGGCCAATCTGCGCGAGGTGGTCGAACAGCTGGTGATCAGCGATCGCTCGACCAGCGCGAGCATCCACAAGGTCGAGAGCGTCTCTGATCATGTCGTGCAGCAGGTGGCCAGCGCCGATCAGGCGGTGCATGAGATCGCCGCAGTGAGCCAGTCGCTCAGTGAGACCTCGGGACAGATCACCGAGGTCGCCGCGAGCGCGCTCGACAGCACCCTGCAGTTCACCCAGTTGTCGGCGCAGGCACGAGAGATGACCCAGGGGACCCAGCAGGCGATCGAGGCGCTGGCGGGGATGAACGAGCGTGCCTTCGGCTCGACCGAGAGTCTCAACGACAAGACCCAGTCGATCGTGCAGATCCTCGACAGCGTCAATGCCATCTCCGAGCAGACCAACCTGCTTGCGCTCAACGCCGCGATCGAGGCCGCACGCGCCGGCGAGAGTGGGCGCGGTTTCGCGGTGGTCGCCGACGAGGTGCGGCAGCTAGCGATCCGCACCCAGGGTGCAACCGGCGAGATCGGTCAAGTGCTGGCCGCGATCAAGAGCGAGGCCGAGGCGCTGCGCCGGATCATGGAGGATATCCGCGCCACCAGCCACCGCACCTCGGAGAGCAGCACCCAATCGCTTGGCAACATCGACGATCTCTATGCGCAGATCCAGGCCATTCGTCAGCAGATAGAACAGGTCTCGGCTGCCGCGCAGCGCCAGCATATCGCCGCCGAGGGGATTGCCAGCGAGGTCGAGACGGTCAAGGGTGAGTCGAGCGAGATCTCCACCGCGATGGCCGATCTACGTTCGCTGATCGCCGATCTGGAGGCCTCCCACAGCGCGATGACGCAGGTCATGCAGAAGTTCCGGGTGTGATCGTGCCCGTCTCGTCCGACATCAATCGTGGGCTGTGGGTCAGCGCACATCGCCCCCGGTCGCGCCGACCGGGGGCGATGTGCCGTCCTACTGCGTGGATGGGGGCACGCCGGCTCAGGGCTGGGGCCGGGGCGTGGTCTCGGTCTCGGCCGGCAGGATCGGATAGGTGATCGTGGGGACCTCGCCGGTCAGGGCCTCGAGGAAGGCGGCGATCTTGGTCGCCTCGCCCTCGCCGATCTCGCTGCCGAGCTGCGCCGTGCCCATCACCGCGACGGCCTGTTTCAGGTCCCAGATCGCGCCGGAGTGGAAGTAGGGCGCGGTGAGTGCAATGTTGCGCAGCGGCGCGGCGCGGAAGACGTATTCATCGGTCGCCGAGCGGGTGACTTCGAAGCGTCCCTTGTCCGTCGGCGGCAGGATGTCGGCCCCCGGGCGCTCGAGCAGACCGAACGGGAAGTAACCCTGGCCGCCGAGGTTGACGCCGCTGTGACAGGCGGTGCAGCCGCGGTCGATGAAGAGCGCCAGCCCCTCCTTCTGCTCGGCGCTCAGCGCGTCGTCCTCGCCGCGCATGAAGCGGTCGAAGGGGGCGTTGGGCGTCACCAGCGTGGTCTCGAACGCCTCGATCGCCTTGGCAGTGTTGTCGAAGGTGACCGGCTCGGTGGCCTCCGGGAAGGCGGCGGCGAAGTGCTCGACGTACTCGGGCATGCTCTGCAGTGTGGCGACCACCTGTGCGGGTTCGTTGGCCATCTCGACGGCGGCCTGGATCGGTCCCTTGGCCTGGGCCTTGAGGTCGGCGGCGCGTCCGTCCCAGAACTGCGCGACGTTGAAGATGGCGTTGAGCACCGTCGGTGCGTTGCGCGGCCCGCGCTGCCAGCCGTGACCGACCGAGGTCGGCAGGTTGTCGTCGCCGCCCATCCCCAGGTTGTGACAGGTGTTGCAGCTGATCAGCCCGCTCGCCGAGAGCCGCGGATCGAAGAACAGCAGCTTGCCCAGCGCGACCTTCTCCGGCGTCACCGGGTTGTCCACCGGGTCCTCGATGACCTCGGGGATGGGTTGCAACCTGGCCGTCTGCGCCTTGGCGCGCAGCGCCTGATCGTCGGCCGCGACCAGCGTCGGTGCGCTCAGCGACAGGGTGAGTGCAACGGCAAGCATCTTCATCTGGCTCATCATGGCTGGATTCCTGCTCCTGAATTGGCGGGCGATGGATGCGCGTGCCGGTTCAATGGGTATGGAATGTGGGGGCACGCCCCTGAACCTTAGCAGATGCGCCTGGACCCGCCGCCCCGGGCAGGGTCCGGTTTCAGCCGAGCGTCTTGGTCATGGCGACGCAGGGGAGTCGCACGCCGCCCGGCAGTCGATGGTGGCCGGGGCCGATGTCGAGATAACCGCGCGCGGCGTAGAAGTCCCGTGCGTTCAGCGTCGCCCGGGTCGTCAGGGTGAGAATGTCGGTCGCCCTGGCGTGCTGCTCCAGCGCCTCGAGCAGTGCCGTGCCGACCCCCTTGCCGACGGCCTCGGGGTGGACGTAGAGGGTGCTGATCTCCGCCGCCTCGGGATCGAGGATCGCCAGCCCGACCGCTCCGTGTCCGGGCTGCTCGGCGATCAGCACCAGCTTTTCCGCCAACGCCTGGTCATAGACGGACGGGGTGAGCAAGGCGGTCCAGGCGCGCAGCGCCGTGGCCTCGTAGTGCCCGGCGCACAGCCCCTGGATGGACGCGATGTGCACTCTGGCGAGGTCCTCGCAGTCGCTGGCCGATGCCTGTCTGATGGGTGTCGCGGGCGCCTTCATGGCTGTCGTCCTCGGTGTGGTCCGGCTGATCGGGTGCGTCCCTATCGTATCGCTCGCCCGCCGTCAGGGCGCGACGACGGTCGCAGGCGACGGACGAGCCACGCGAGCGCGTCGCCGCCGAGCTGGAGAGAGCCGATGGCGCCGATGATCAGCACCAGACCGAGGCCCTGGAGCGGCTGCAGGCGTTCGTCGAGGATCGCCCAGGCGGCGATCAGGGTGATCACCGGGCCGCTCAGCGCGATCAGGCTGGCGCGCGCCGCGCCGGTGTGGCGGATGCCCTCGAACAGCAGCAGGAAGGGGAGCACGGTGGCGATCACCACCATCAACGCGACCCAGCCGAGGCCCTCGGCCGGGATGGCGAAGTCCGCGGGCGCGGCGCCGAGCAGCGCATAGCCACAGAACACCAGGAAGGTGCTGGTGTTGGTGAGCGCGGTGCAGCGCGCCGAGCCGATGCGTCGGGCGGTGTCCTGGACCCACACCAGGAAGCAGGCATAGCTCGCCGCCGAGACGAGCCCGCAGGCGATGCCGATCCACCCGGCCGGGCCGAGATCGCCGCCGAGCCCCCGGGGCGCGAACAGCAGCGCCAACCCGCTGTAGCAGACCACGAACACCGCCAGCTCGCGCCGGGTGGGCCAGCGCCGCGCGCGCCAGGCGACGAGCAGCTGCACCATCAGCGGATAGGTGAACAGCAGCATCCGCGAGGGCCCGGCGCCGAGCCGGTCGATGGCGACGAAGTCGGCCACCGTCGCCAGGGTGAACAGCAGCCCGATGAGCAGCCCGTCACGCCAGTCGCGCCCGGTGAGCGGGGCGGCGGCGGGCGAGAGCGTGCGCGCGGCGATCCAGTAGAGCGGCATGGCCAGCGCGATGCGCAGCATCAGCATCCCGCCAAGGGTGATCCCGGTGGCCAGCGCGAGCTTGGCGAAGATGCCCTTGAAGGCGAAGCCGACGTTGGCGAGCAGCACCATGAGGAAGGCGCCGTGGGGCGAGGCGCGGTATGTCATTGACTGGGCTTTGCTAACGTCTTTTTCGGTCCGGTGGGCGCTGTGTGAGCATTGCCCCATTCCTCATGGAGACGGTCATGACCCAGACCCTCGCCTTCGAGGCGCCGCCACCCTGATCGACACCCACGGGTTGAACCCCGCTGGCAGGCAGGGCCGCCCCGGTCTTCTCCCGCGACTGGCGCGAGCGCTAGCTCGAATACGCCTTCCGGCGCGGGCAGATGTGGCGATACACGGCCCTGGCGTCTCGTCGGCGCTATTGGATGGAGGGGGCTCACCCCAGCCCCAACCCCTCGATAAACCCCCGCAATACCTCCGCCGAATGCGCCAGCGCCGCCCGTTCCTCGTCGTCGAGCGGGAGCGGCAGCGGTGCGCCGGCGCCCTCGATGCCGACCCGCACCGGGATGCTCAGACAGATGTCGTGGAGGCCGTAGGCGCCGTCGAGCCGGGAGGTGATCGGGAGCACGCTGCCCTGGTCCTCCTGGATGGTGCGCACCAGGTGGGCGATGACCAGACCGATGGCCCAGTTGGTGTAGCCCTTGCACTCGATGATCGCGCCCGCCGCGCCGCGCACCTGGGCGAGCAGGGCGTCGCGGCAGGAGCGGTCGCAGCGCTTACCGAGGATGGTGTGACCGCGGATCGGAGTGCCGCCGATGTTGGCCTGGCTCCACACCGCGAACTCGGAGTCGCCGTGCTCGCCGAGGATCAGCGCGTGGACCGAGCGCGGGTCGACCTGGAAGTGCTCGGCGAGCAGGGTGCGCAGCCGGGTGGTGTCGAGCATGGTGCCGGTGCCGATGACACGATGGCGCGGACGGCTGGAGAGCTGCTCCATGGCGTAGGTGAGCAGGTCGACCGGGTTGGAGGCGATCAACAGCAGCGCCTCGGGGGCGTGGCGGTCGAGCTGCTCGGCGATCTCGTGGAACACCGCGACATTGCGTTGCAGCAGCTCCAGCCGGCTCTCGCCGGGGCGTTGGGCGACCCCGGCGGTGACGATGACGATCTGCGCCCGCGCCAGGTCGCTGTAGTCGCCGGCGCGCACCCGCCGGCGCCCGACATAGCCCTGGGCGTGCATCAGGTCCATCGCCTCGCCCTCGGCGCGGGCCCGATCGCGGTCGATCAGGATCAGCTCGTTGGCGATGCGTTGCTGGAACAGGGCGTAGGCGGTGGCCATGCCGACCTGGCCGGTGCCGACGATGCCGATGGTGTGAGGGTGGAGCATGGGTCTCTCTCCGCTGCAGGTCAGGCCGGGCGCGCGTCGGGCCAGACCGGGTGATGGGTGTCGATGACGAAGTCGTGGGCGTGGCGCAACGCCCGGTGGTGGTGCGGGTGGCGATGCGGCTCCGGTCCCTCCCAGCCCGCGTGCGGGTGGTCGTGGTGACTGTCGTGGGTGTGGAGGTGGTCGTGGTCGAGCGCGTGGTGCTGGTGCTCGAGCACCACGCGCTCGTCGCGCGGCCACAGCCGGGCAGCGAGTACGGTGCAGGCGAGCGCGGCCAGTCCCAGCAGCAGCGCGGTGGCGGGCGTGCCGAGCGCGGTGCCGAGCGCGCCGGCGAGCAGATAGAACACCAGCCAGCAGGCGTGCGAGAGCGAGAAGTGCGCCGAGAAATAGGCGGCGCGATCGCTGGCGGCGGCCGAGCGGTTGACCACCCGACCGGCGGGGGTCTGCACCAGTGAGAGACCTGCGCCGACCAGCAGCCAGATGGCGAGCAGCCCGCCGAGGCCGGGCGCGGTGGCGACGAGCAGCAGGCCGGCGCCGAGCAACGTCGCGCCGCCGAGCATCAGCCGTCGCTCACTGATGTGCGCGAGCAGTCGCGGTACCGCCAGCGCGGTGAGCATCGAGCCGGCGCCGGCCGCGCCCAGGGCGATGGCCACCATCGACTCGCCGGCGCCGAGGGTGTCGCGTACATAGACCACGGTGTTGACGATCACCATGGCACTGGCGCCGGCCACTGCCAAATAGAGCGCGAGCAGCCCGCGCAGTCGCGGGGTGGCGAGATAGGCGCGCACGCCGAAGAGGATCTCGGCGCCGAGCGTGCCGGCGCGCTCCGGCGCTCTGGCCGCGGGTAACAGGGTGCGCGCCACCAGCACTGCCGAGACGAGGAAGGCGAGGGCGTTGAGCGCGAACAGCCCGTCGTAGCTGATCAGCAGCAGCGCCGCCCCGGCGAGCACCGGGCTGAGCAGCGCCTCGAGGTCGTAGGCCAGGCGCGAGAGTGCCAGGGCGCGGGTGTACTCGGCCTCGTCGGGGAGCAGGTCGGCGATGGTCGCGGAGAACACCGGCTTGAAGCCCGCGGCGCAGAGATTGAGCAGGAAGATCAGCGCCAGCACCTGCCACAGCGCATCGACCCAGGGCAGGGCGAGCAGCACCGCGGCGCGGACCAGGTCCATGGTCACCAGGAAGGGACGGCGCGGCAGGCGGTGCGCCAGTCCCCCGAACACCGGGGCGAAGCAGACATAGGCGACCATCTTCAGCGCCAGTGCGGCACCGAGGATGGCCGCGGCCTGGGTGCCGCCGAGGGCGAAGGCGAGCAGGCTGAGCGCCACCGTGCTCATGCCGGTGCCGACCAGGGCGATGATCTGAGCGGTGAATAGCCGGCGAAAGTGTGGATTGGCGAGGGGGCGTGGCGGCGCAGACGAAGTCATGGAGTCAGACTCGTTGAGTAGGCGATGGGGACGGAGCCCGTTGTTATCCCGACCATCGCACAAAATCGCCCGCAGGCAAACCGCCTCAGCCGTTCGCCTGCCACCAGTGCGGCAGGTCGGCGATCGAGTCGAGCACCGCCGCGGGGCGGATGTCGCTCGTCGCCAGCTCGGCGGCGCGGAACTTGCCGGTGCGTACCAGCAGGCCGCGCAGGCCGGCGGCCTGGGCGCCGCCGATGTCGCCGCGCAGGTCGTCGCCGATCATCCAGGTGGTCGCGGGGCTGGTGCCGAGCGCCGCGAGGGCGCGTTCGAAGAAGGCCGCGGCGGGCTTGCCAAAGACCTGGGGTGCGCGCCCGCTGGCATGCGCCAGCGCCATCACGAAGGGCGCAGTGTCGAGTCGCAACCCGTCCTCGGCACGCCAGTAGCGGGTCATGCCGAGGGCGAGCAGCGGCGGGGCGTCGGGCTGCATGAGGAAGCGAAAGGCGCGATTAAGGGTGGCGAAGTCCCAGGCCGCGCCGAGGTCGCCGACGACCACGGCGCTCGCGCGTTCGTGCCCGGGGTCGTGGGCGAGGGGTAGCCCGTCGAGATCGGCCAGGGTCGGCTCGGGGACGAAGGCCGCGACCGGGCCGTCGGCGTGCTCGCGCAGCCAGTCGGCGGCGGCCACCAGCGGGGTGAGGATGTCGCCCTCGGCGACCGTGATGCCGTGACCGGCGAGGCGCGCGACCAGCTGCGCGCGCGGGCGCGAGCTGGCGTTGGTGACGAAGCGGTGGGCCACGGTGTTGGCGCGTAGCCAGGCGAGGGCGTCGGCGGCGCCGGCGATGCTCTGTTCACCTTGGTAGAGCACGCCGTCCATGTCGATCAGCAGGGCGGTGGCTGGGTTTGGGCACATGGCTCGCTCCTGTGGTGGTAGGCGCCGGCGGGCGCTGGGTGTGGATGAGGGGGTTATCCACAGTTGCTGTGGTTCCATCTGTGGATAACCTGTGCGCGAAGTCGATAAGTGTCGACTGTCGTTGGAGTCTTTCTGGAGTGAGCAAGCATTGTCCGGTGAGGCGCACCGTCCACCCCGTCCGACGGCGGGTGACGGAGCCGAGACGGCGCGTTAGGCTGTGCGCGCGCGGCCCGTCGCCGCGCCCATCGCCTACGAGGGACCGGACCCATGCCCCTGATCGATATCATCGCGGGCGCACGCCCGAACTTCATGAAGATTGCGCCCATCATCCAGGCCCTGGGGCGGCAGCGCGAGGCCGGCGGCGGGCTCGAGTATCGACTGGTGCACACCGGACAGCATTACGATCGGCGGATGTCGGGTGACTTCTTCGACCAACTCGGGATCCCCGCGCCGGATATCAATCTCGAGGTCGGCTCCGGCACCCAGGCCGAGCAGACCGCAGCGATCATGGTCCGCTATGAGCGGCTGCTGCTCGAGCACCCCGCCGCGCTCTGTCTGGTGGTCGGAGACGTGACCTCGACCATGGCCTGTGCCATCGCCGCACAGAAGCTCGGGGTGCCGGTGGCCCATGTCGAGGGCGGCATCCGCTCCGGCGACTGGGGGATGCCCGAGGAGATCAACCGTATGGTGACCGATGCCATCACCAACTGGTTCTTCACCACCAGCGCACACGCCAATGCCAACCTGCGCGGCGCCGGGGTGGGCGAGGAGCGGATCTTCTTCGTCGGCAACACCATGATCGATACCTTACTGGCCAACCTCGACCGGCTGCGCCCGCCGTCGTGCTGGGAGGGCCTGGGGCTGACACCGGGCGGCTATTTCGTGCTTACCCTGCACCGCCCGGCCAATGTCGACGCCGACGGCGCCTTCGCGCGCATGCTCCGGGCGGTGGCCGAGCACACCCGGGGGCTGCCGGTGGTCTTTCCAGTTCATCCGCGCACCGCGCGTACCCTGGAGCGGCTCGAGGCGGTACCCGAGTCGCTGCACCTGATCGAGCCCCAGCCCTATCTAGAGTTCAATCACCTGGTGCGCCACGCCCGCGCGGTGATCACCGACTCTGGCGGTATCACCGAGGAGGCCACGGTACTCGGGGTGCCCTGTCTGACCCTGCGCGACAGCACCGAGCGTCCCGAGACGGTCGAGATCGGCACCAACCTGCTCGTCGGCACCGATCCCGAGCGCCTCGCTCCGGCGCTGGCGCGGCTGTTCGACGGACGTTGGCCGCGCGGCGGTATCCCAGAGCGCTGGGACGGGCGTGCCGGTGAGCGCATCGTTGCCCACCTCGGAGATCTGCTCGCGACCTGAGCGGTTGTGTCGGTGTTGGCTCGGTGATTGCTTGAGTTCTCCGTCGAGGGCGCCATGTGTTGGGTTTGCTCCACACCGGGGGATCGTCTTGCACCAGCAGTAGGCCTCTCGGCCCTGTCGTGGTGCAAGACGAGCGAGACAGGGCGCTGCGCTGCGCGGTATGGTTAAGGGTTAGTATCCGGCCCGGGGCGCTCGCCCCACCGTGGAAGACGCTGCCACGCGCACGCCTCGTTGTTGCAAGGTCGATGTGAAAGCAGCCCTCGAATTGGAATATAATCGCCGTTTGTCTGCGATTTTCGGTGGACATTACCGCATGCGGGGCGATGTCCGGCACCGTCCTGCCTCCCGAGGTCGAGTAACTGCCGCGTTGCGCGGGGTGTTGATTCGTGCCCTTGGCGGCGTATATTAAAAACTGAGCAATTTACTGAGAATAGAGCGGAGCCTGGAGCGATGACCTCAACCCCCGCCGTCGAAGACATCGTCGGATCCGAGTACGAGCACGGTTTCACCACCGACATCGAGTCCGATACCCTGCCGCCGGGTCTGGACGAGGACGTGATTCGCGCCATCTCGGCGCGCAAGGGCGAGCCCGAGTTCATGACCGAGTGGCGGCTCAAGGCCTATCGGCACTGGTTGACCATGACCCCTCCACAGTGGGGCGAGGTCGACCATCCGCCGATCGACTTCCAGGCGATCTCGTACTACTCCGCGCCCAAGCGCCCCGAGGACGGACCCAAGAGCCTCGACGAGGTCGACCCGGCGCTGCTCGAGACCTACGAGAAGCTCGGCATCCCCATCGAGGAGCAGAAGGCCCTCGCCGGGGTGGCGGTCGATGCGGTGTTCGACAGCGTCTCGGTGGCCACCACCTTCCGCGAGACCCTGGCCGAGGCCGGGGTGATCTTCTGCTCGATCTCCGAGGCGGTGCATGCCTACCCGGAGTTGGTCAAGCAATACCTCGGCTCGGTGGTACCCCACACCGACAACTACTTCGCCTGCCTCAACGCGGCGGTGTTCAGTGACGGCACCTTCGTCTATATCCCTGAGGGGGTGCGCTGCCCGATGGAGCTGAGCACCTACTTCCGCATCAACGCCCGCAACACCGGGCAGTTCGAGCGCACCCTGATCGTCGCCGAGGCCGGCAGCTACGTCAGCTATCTGGAGGGCTGTACCGCGCCACAGCGCGACGAGAACCAGCTCCACGCCGCGGTCGTCGAGCTGGTCGTACTCGATGACGCCGAGATCAAGTACTCGACGGTACAGAACTGGTACCCGGGCGACGCCCAGGGGCGCGGTGGCATCTACAACTTCGTCACCAAGCGCGGTGACTGTCGCGGCGCGCGCTCGAAGATCTCCTGGACCCAGGTCGAGACCGGCTCGGCGATCACCTGGAAGTATCCGAGCTGTCTGCTGCGCGGCGAGGGGGCGGTCGGCGAGTTCTACTCGGTGGCCGTGACCCGGGGACGCCAGCAGGCCGATACCGGCACCAAGATGATCCATCTCGGCCCCAATACCAGCTCGACGATCGTCTCCAAGGGCATCTCGGCGGGCGAGGGGCGCCAGACCTATCGCGGGCTGGTGCGCATCGGGCAGCGCGCGGCCAATGCCCGTAACTACACCCAGTGCGATTCGCTGTTGATCGGCGATCGCTGTACCGCCAATACCGTGCCCTATATCGAGGTCAAACACCCCTCGGCGAACATGGAGCACGAGGCGACCACCTCCAAGATCAGCGACGACCAACTCTTCTACTGCCGCGCGCGTGGGCTCGACGAGGAGGATGCGGTGTCGATGATCGTCAACGGGTTCTGCAAGGAAGTCTTCAACGAGCTCCCGATGGAGTTCGCGGTCGAGGCGCAGAAGCTGCTCAGCATCAGCCTGGAAGGTGCGGTCGGCTAGCGCCGCGCGGGCTCGGCGAAACAACACGCAAGATTCGGACAGGGAACCCACGGGTTCCGGACGATTGGGAGAGGACGATGCTATCTGTCAGTGGCCTGCGGGCCAACGTCGGCGACAAAGAGATCCTGCGCGGGTTGGACCTGCGCATCGGCCCCGGTGAGGTGCATGCCATCATGGGTCCCAACGGCTCGGGCAAGAGCACGCTTGCGCATGTGCTCTCGGGTCGTGATGGCTATGCCGTCACCGGCGGCACGGCGACCTTCGCGGGTCAGGACCTGCTCGCGCTCGCCCCCGAGGAGCGCGCCCAACTGGGGCTGTTCCTCGCCTTCCAGTACCCGGTCGAGCTGCCCGGGGTGAACAACACCTACTTCCTCAAATCGGCGCTCAACAGCATCCGCAAGGCGCGTGGCGAGGACGAGCTCGACGCGGTCTCGTTCATGCGGCTGATCCGTGACAAGCTCAAAATCCTTCACCTCGACGACTCGTTGCTCAAACGCGCGGTCAATGCCGGTTTCTCCGGCGGTGAGAAGAAGCGCAACGAGATCTTCCAGATGGCGCTCCTGGAGCCCAAGCTGGCGATCCTCGATGAGACCGACTCCGGGCTCGACATCGACGCGCTGCGGGTGGTCTCCGAGGGCGTCAACGCGCTGCGTAGCCCCGAGCGCTCGATGATCGTGGTCACCCACTACCAGCGCCTGCTCGACTACATCGAGCCGGACTTCGTCCACGTCCTCTACAAGGGGCGGATCATTCGTTCCGGTGGTAAGGAGCTGGCGCTCGAGCTGGAGCAACACGGCTACGGCTGGATCACCGACGAGGACGCGGCGGCATGAGTGAAGACCTGGCGACCTGGCTCGGGGACATGACCCCGAGCGACGGCCCGGCGTGGCTCGACGCCTGGCGTGCGAGTGCGCGCGAGCGGGCGAGGGCACTCGGTGTCCCGGGGAGCAAACAGGAGGCCTGGCGCTACACCAACCCGCGTCGCTTGTTCGAGCAACCCTATGGTGACGGCGCGGCACGCCTCGCCACCGAGGCCTTGGCGCCGCTGCTGATCCCTGGTCTCGAGGCCGACCGGGTGGTGCTGGTCAATGGCCGTTACGCCCCCGAGCACAGCCGTCTCGGCGCGCTCCCCGAGGGTGTGCGGATCGGTTCGCTGGCGCGGCTGCTGGCCGAGGACCCGGCGGCGGTGCGTCCCCATCTCGGCGCGCTCGCCGACGATGCCACGGCGCTCTTCCCGGCGCTCAACGCCGCCGGCGGCGCCGACGGACTGGTATTGCTGCTCGCCCCCGGCGCCCGGCTCGAACGCCCGCTCGAATTGCTCCACGTCACCACTGGCGAGACCCCGACGCTGGCCCAGCCGCGCCACCTGATCGTGCTCGGGGAGGATGCCGAGGCGCGGCTCATCGAGCGCTATGTCGGGCTCGATACCGCGACCGCGCATTGCACCAACGGTGTGCTCGAGATCAGTCTCGGCGCCGGAGCACGCCTCGAGCACGAGCGGCTCCAGCGCGAGGCGCCCGAGTCCTTCCATCTCAGCACGCTCTATCTGTGTCAGCAGGCCCGCAGTCACTACCAGGGGGTCAATATCGGGCTCGGTGGACGCTGGGCGCGTACCGATATCAAGGCCCGTTTTGCGGCGCCGGCGGCCGAGTGCGTGCTCCACGGCCTCTATCTCTCGGGGGACGGTCAGCTCATCGATTATCATCTCGATGTCGACCACGGCGTGCCCGATTGCAACAGCGTCGAGCTGTTCAAGGGCATCCTCTATGGGCAGGGGCGCGCGGTGTTCGATGGTCGGGTGTTCGTGGCCCAGGACGCCCAGCGCACCGACGCGGCGATGACCAATCGCAACCTGATGCTCTCCGAGCGCGCCGAGGTCGATAGCAAGCCCCAGCTCGAGATCAACGCCGACGACGTCAAGTGCAGCCACGGCACCACGGTCGGCCAGATCGACCCGCAGATGCTGTTTTATCTGCGCGCGCGCGGCATCCCCGAGGCCACTGCCCGGCGCATGCTCTGTCTCGGTTTCGCCGAGGAGATCATCGCTCGACTCGGCGACGAGGCGCTGCGCGCCCAGGTCGCGACCCTGGTCGGCGACCGGCTCGAGGCCGCGCCGCTGGACTGAGCGTAACCGGCGCCACGACAGGCGCCGGCCTGGCCCGTCGGTATCCTTCAGTTGCAGTCGAAGAGGTTCGAATCCATGAACAGACTGGCCCGCCTCGCCGGATTCGGCAAACGCGAGCGTGATCACCAGGACGAGGTAGCGACACTCGCCGCCGACGATGCTCGCGATGTCGTCGCCGAGTCGCCGGCGGTCGATGCCGAGGCCCTGCGCGAGTCGATCGTCACCGCCCTGCGTGGCGTCCACGACCCGGAGATCCCGGTCAACATCTATGATCTCGGCCTGATCTATGGCATCGACGTTGCCGCCGATGGCGCGGTAGCCGTGGAGATGACCCTCACCGCTCCCGGCTGTCCGGTCGCCGGGATGATGCCGGTGATGGTCAAGGACGCGGTCGCCCGCGTCGAGGGCGTGGGCGAGGTCGAGGTCGCGTTGGTGTGGGATCCGCCCTGGACCCAGGAGCGGATGAGCGACGAGGCCCGGCTCCAGCTCGGGCTGATGTGATTTCGCCCGCGTGCGGTGTTCAGTCCGGGCGCAGCAACGCCAGCGGCACCTCCAGCTCGGCACGACTCAGCCCGCCGTGGACCCCGATCATCGGGTGGCCACGCTCGTTCGGCAGGTGGTCGACGACGACCGCGTTGTCGCGCCCGAGCAGACAGTAGTCGCCGATCCGCTCGGGTAGGCGCGGGTGCATCTGGCCGGTGCCGAACATCCCCGCCTCGAGCAAGCGTTCGCTTGGGACCACCTCCACGCGCTCGGCCAGGTGCGTTTCGCAGTAGCGTAGGAACTGCGTCTCGTACCCCGCTCGCAGATAGCAGAAGGCCGCGCGCGGCTCGCCGCACAACGGCAGCGTCAGGCATTCGGCCAGCTCCGGATGATCATCGAGATCGACCCGGGTGGTGGCGCTGCTGTCGACCTGGCCGTGATCGGCGCACACCAGCACCTGGGTATCGGTTCCCTTGATCAACTCGAGAAAACGCTCGAGTGCCGCCTCGATGCGTTGCAGATGGGCCACTGCTGCGGCGCTCTCGATGCCTTGCTGATGGCCGATGGTGTCGAGCCTCGGCCAATAGAGGTAGAGATAACGGGGGGCGTCGTCCTGGCGCCGCCGGCTGGGGCGCCAGGGCGTGCCCCGGATCACCCGCGCGGCCTGACCGAACATGTCGTCGAGTCCCTCGAAACCGAGCCGTTCGGCGCTGTCGCTGTGGGCGCGATTGAAGTCCGATTCGACGATGAACTGTGGCGCGATCACGCTGGCGCGGGTGGCGATGCGATCGAACAGCGGGCGGGTGCCGAGCAATTCGACCGGATCGAGGCCGGCGCGACCATAGGGCACGCCGCCGTAGCGGGGCGTGCCCGGGAGTGGCGCGATCACGCAGCCGAGTTCGCGCAGATAGGTGTACCAGCCGGTGAGGCCGTGGCGCAGTGGGGCGTCGCCGGTGAGATAGGTGGTGATGGCTGCGGTGGTGGTCGAGGGAAAGACCGTGCTCAGGGTGGCGATCCGGTGACGCGCGAGCAGCCCGTCGGGGGCGTGGCGTTGCAGCCAATCGGCCCCCAGCCCGTCGATCACCAGCAGTAGCAGGTTGCGGGTGTCGGCAAGCCGTGTCGGGGGCAACGCGGTCAGTGGCGCGGCCTCGGCCTGGCCGCCGCGCGCGCTGATCAGGGTGCTCATCAGGTTGACGATGCCGCCGCCGCTGTAATCGGGGCGGTATTGCTCGAGCAACGACTGGGACTCGGATCGGGTCATGCCTCCTCCTGTGGACGGCTGGGGGTGCTGCCGGCGATCGGTTGGGCGATTCCGGCGGCCTGGTGGTCACCACACCAGTAACAGGATGACGCCACCCAGTGCGATGCGATAGAGCACGAAGGGCAGCATGCTGACGCGCTCGATGAAGCGCAGGAACAGATGGATGGTGAGATAGGCGAAGAGCATCGACCACACCGCGCCGAGGGCTAATCCCATCCAGTCGACCGCCGCACCCTGTCCGGCCAGCTCGATGCCCTCGACCGTGCCCGCCATCAGGATGGTGGGGATCGCCAGCAGGAAGGAGAAGCGCGAGGCGGCCCGTCGGGTCAACCCCAGCAGTAACCCCGCGGTGATGGTGATCCCCGAGCGCGAGGTGCCGGGGATGATCGCCAGCGCCTGCATCAGCCCCACCATGAGCGCCCCGCGCCAGCCCAGGCTGTACTCGTCACGCGTGCGCCGACTGCGCCAGTCGCTCCACCACAGCAGCAGGCCGAAGCCGATGCTGGTGGCGGCGATCACCGTGGCGATCAGCGTCGGGTCATCGCGGAAGAACTCCAGCAGCAGCTTGAGCGGCAGCCCGAGCACCACCACCGGCACGGTGGCGAGCACGATCATCCAACCGAGCCGGGCGTCGGGATCGTCGAGTCGGCGGTGGCGCAGCGAACCGAGGACGGCGCGGGTCATGCGCGCGATCTCGTGGCGGAAATAGAGGGTCACCGCACCGAGGGTGCCGAGGTGCAAGGCGACGTCGAAGGCCAGCTCCTGTAGCTCGAAGCCGAACAGCAGCGGGGTGAGGATCAGGTGCCCGGAGCTGGAGATGGGGAGGAATTCAGTGATGCCCTGGACCAGGGCGAGCAGGATGATCTCTAGGGTGTCCACCAAGGGGTAACTCCTGGATAGGGGGCGAGGGTGGTTGTTGCCGCTCAGTCGTGCGCGAGCGCAAGGGTGTGCCAGTGTGCCCGTGGTGGCAAGGTCGGGCTGGCCACGGCGGCGATATAACCCGGGGCCGGGCAACAGTGAGCGATCTGCGGCAATGGGCTGGCCGGCGGGCGTGGGCGCATCAGCCCGCGACCGTCGCACTTGGCATCGGCCTCGAGCGCGGTCCAGGCGCGGCAGAAGGGGGCGAGCCGCTGGTGCTCGGGGTGGGCGAGGATCGCGGCGCAGGTGGCAGGATCGAACATCCGCCGTGCCACCGCCGCGAGGCGGCTGCGCGGGCGAATCCACTCACAGTCGACGCCGAGCTCGACCGCTGGCCCGCGCCCGTGTCGCACGCCGAGCAGCGCCAGTTCGCCGCTGGTGGTGAGGTTGAAGGCCAGCGCCGCCTGCCCCGCGTCGAGATAGGGCTTGCCGTTGGCGCCCTTGACCAGTCGTGGCGCCTCGCCCAGGTAGTGCCCGAGGATGCGCCGCAGCCCAGCCTGGGCGCGGATGGCTCGGGCGCGTAGGGCCGGGTCGCGGATGCGTTCGAGTCGTGTCAATTGCGCCTGATCGAGCGCGGCGCTGGCCGTCGCCAGGGGTTGACCGTGGTGCTCGCCGGTATCGATGCGCCACAGGTGGAGAGCGTCGGTGGCGAGTGAGGGGGCGGTGTTGACCGCTTGCCAATGGATGTGTTCTTCGTTCATGGGTACGGGGCTGTCCTTGTCGATCGGCGCCGGGGCGGTCGCCGCCCCAACGCTCGGGTATGATGCCACGGGCGCGTCCGGCGCGTGAGCGTGGCGCCATGCCCGGTTTTCCCATTTCGCAACCATGAACGAGAGTCAATGATCAGCATCACCGAGACCATCAGCCAGGAACTCGCGGTCCGACCCGCGCAGGTGGAGGCGGCCGTGCGGCTGCTCGACGAGGGTGCCACCGTGCCCTTCATCGCGCGCTATCGCAAGGAGGTCACCGGCGGTCTCGATGACGTCCAGCTGCGTCATCTGCAGGAACGGTTGGTCTATCTGCGCGAACTCGACGAGCGTCGCGCCACCGTGCTCAAGAGCATCGAGGAGCAGGGCAAGCTCACCGCCGAGTTGCACGCCGAGATCGCCGCGGCCGAGACCAAGCAGCGGCTCGAGGACCTCTATCTGCCGCACAAGCCGAAGCGCCGTACCAAGGCGCAGATCGCCCGTGAGGCCGGGCTCGAGCCGCTGGCCGACGCGTTGCTCGACGACCCCACCCAGGTGCCTGAGCAGTGCGCCGTGGCCTATGTCGAGGCCGAGCGCGGGGTGGCCGATGCCGAGGCGGCGCTCGAGGGTGCGCGTCAGATCCTCATGGAGCGCTTCGCCGAGGATGCGGCGCTCGCCGGCGAGCTGCGCGACCGGTTGTGGGAGCAGGGCATCCTGGTCTCGCGCGTGCTCGAGGGCAAGGAGCAGGAAGGCAACAAGTTCGCCGACTATTTTGACTATCGCGAGCCGATCGCCAAGATCCCCTCGCACCGCGCCCTGGCGCTGTTCCGGGGGCGTAATCAGGGGGTGCTCGCGCTGGAGCTGTTGGCCGGTCCCGGTGAGGACCCCGATGCCCCCTGTCGGGCGCGCATCGCCGCGCGCTTCGGCATCGCCCAACAGGGCCGCGCGGCCGACGACTGGCTGCTCGAGACGGTGCGCAAGTGCTGGCGTGTCAAACTCCTCACCCGGCTCGACCTGGAACTCAAGGGGCGGTTGCTGGAGGCGGCCGAGGGTGAGGCGATCCGCGTCTTCGGTCTCAACCTCAAGGCGCTGCTGCTGGCCGCGCCGGCCGGGCGGCTGCCGACCCTCGGGCTCGACCCGGGGCTGCGCACCGGGGTCAAGGTCGCGGTGGTCGATGCCACCGGGCGGGTGGTCGATACCGACACCATCTATCCACATGTGCCGCGCAACCAGTGGGATCACGGCATCGCCCGGCTCGCCGAGCTGGCGCGGTTGCATGGGGTCAAGCTGGTGAGCATCGGCAATGGTACCGCCTCGCGCGAGACCGACCGGCTGGTGCGCGAGCTGATCACGCGCCACCCCGAGCTGGGGCTGCGCTCGCTGGTGGTCAGCGAGGCCGGCGCCTCGGTCTACTCGGCCTCGGAGTTCGCCTCCAAGGAGCTGCCGCTGCTGGACGTCTCGTTGCGCGGTGCGGTGTCGATCGCACGCCGGCTGCAGGACCCGCTCGCCGAGCTGGTCAAGATCGAGCCCAAGGCGATCGGCGTCGGCCAGTACCAGCACGACGTCAACCAGGGGCAGCTCGCGCGCACCCTGGATGCGGTGGTCGAGGACTGCGTCAACGCCGTCGGCGTCGACCTCAACACCGCCTCGGTGCCGCTGCTCGCCCAGGTCTCGGGACTCAACCGCGGGCTGGCTGAGAACATCGTCCAGTTCCGCGAGGACCACGGCGCCTTCGCCAATCGCAAGGCGCTGATGGCGGTGTCGCGCTTCGGCGACAAGACCTTCCAGCAGAGCGCCGGCTTCCTCCGGGTGCCCGACGGCGACGAGCCGCTCGACGCCTCGGCGGTGCATCCCGAGGCCTATCCGCTGGTGCGGCGCATCGTCGCGCACACCGGCAAGGAGATCGGGGCGCTGATCGGCGATACCGCGACGCTGCGCGCGCTCGACCCGGCGGCGTTCACCGACGAGCGCTTCGGGCTGCCGACGGTGCGCGACATCCTCGCCGAGCTGGAGAAGCCCGGTCGCGACCCGCGCCCCGAGTTCAAGACCGCGCAGTTCAAGGAGGGCGTCGAGACCCTGGCCGACCTCAAGCCGGGGATGGTGCTCGAGGGCACGGTGACCAATGTCACCAACTTCGGCGCCTTCGTCGACATTGGCGTGCACCAGGACGGTCTGGTGCACATCTCGGCGCTCGCCGATCGCTTCGTCAAGGATCCGCATGCGGTGGTCAAGTCGGGCGATCTGGTCAAGGTCAAGGTGCTCGAGGTCGATCTCGAGCGCAAGCGCATCGCCCTCACCCGGCGCCTCGGCGACGAGGATGGCACCAAGGGCGGGGCGAGCGGGCGCGGCAAGGCCCCGGCGCGTGCCGCGGGCGAGGCGGCCAAGTCGGGCCAGCGCCCGGCCCGGCCCAAGGCCAAGTCGAGCAAGCCGCGCCAGGGGGAGCGCCGTCAGCGAGGTGCCGGTGCCGGGCAGGGCGCCGCCGCGCTCGGTGGCGCCATGGCCGAGGCCTTCGCCAAGGCCCGCAAGGGCTGAGCGCGCCCAGGCGAGCGCCCGCGCCGGGGCGCTCGCGGCGGTGTTGCCAGCGCTTGGCCTCACCGCCCTGATGCACGATCCCGCCGGTCGGATGCGCCGTCGGTTGCCGGGTCCGCCCGGTGGCGGCACGTCGATCGGTCCGACCCCATGCAAGACCCAGGCTGATCAACGACATGACCGCACTGTTCGACTCCCTGGCCCAGGACAACTGGCACCTGTTTCTCGGCGTGCTACTCGCCTTCCTGGTGATCCGTTTCATTACCTGGCGGATCGACAATCGTCCCGTCGCCAGTCGTTTCCCCGGACTGGTGGCGCTGCTCGACCTGCTGGTGTTGCCGGGGATGGTCCTCGTCGCCGGGACCCTGCTCAGGCTCGGCGCCCGGGTGCTCGAGGTCCCTGATGTCGATGCCGGGATTCGCTCGTTGACCCTGCTGGTGGCGCACCTGGCCGCCGGTTGGGCGGTGGCGCGACTGATCGAGGTGGTGTTGTTGGTGCGCGCCGACGACGATCTCTCCGAGCGCGTGCCCAAGCTGGTCGTCGGTCTGATCTATGTCGCGGTGATGCTCTTCGCGTTGGCCGTCTATCTGTGGCAGCGCGGCTATTCCTTCACCGGTATCTGGGTCTCGACCGGTGTCGCCGCGGCGGTGCTCGGTCTGGCGCTGCAGAAGACCCTGGGCGACCTCTTCTCGGGCATCGCCCTCGGTGTCGAGCGTCCGTTTCGCCTCGGTGACTGGGTCGAACTCAACAGCGGTATCGTCGGTCAGGTGATCGATCTCAACTGGCGCTCGACCCGGCTGCGCGGCTGGGACAACTCCACCCACATCATCCCCAACTCGCAGATGGCCGGACAACCGATCAAGAACCTGCACGACGACCAGCACCTCTATGCCCCCTGGTACTTCGTCAAGCTACCCGCCGAGGTCGATCCACGCTTCGCCACCGCGCTGTTGCTGGATGCGGCGATGCGCTGCGAGAGCGTGCTCAAGTTTCCCTATCCGATCGTGCGTCTGAGCGAGGCCACGACCGTGCCCTATGTCTACATGGTCTGGGTGCACCTGAAGAACTATCCGGCGATGTTCCGTGCCCGCGAGGAGCTGTTTCGCGAGATCCACCGCAGCCTCCAGGAGGCGGGCATCGAGATGGCCCCGGAGGTGCGCGAGATGCGCACCCGTCGAGCCCATATCAGTCACGCCGAGCCGCCGAGCATCCTGCTCGCGCTCAAGGGGCTGGATGTGAGCGGCCTGCTCACCGCCGATGAACTCGAGGAGGTCGCTGCACGCGGGGTCTATTGTCACTACGACAGCGGTCACGTGATCCTCGCCGAGGGGGCGCAGAGCGACGCCTTCTATGTCGTCGCCGGCGGTCTGGTGGAGGCCACGGTCACCCTCCCGGACCACACCCGCAAGGTCACCGAGACGCTGGGGCCGGGCAAGCACTTCGGCATCACCGCGATGCTGACCACCGATCCCTCGTTCATCGAGTTCACCGCCAAGAGCGATGTCAGCCTGATCCGCATCGATCTCGACTGCGTGCGACGCATCGTCGCCGCGCGCCCGGAACTCTCCGAGCGTCTCGCCGGGGTGGTCAAGGAACGACTCGATACCGCCGAGGCGGCGCGTACCGCCAGTCGTCAGCCGGTGCGTCGGTTGAGTCTGCGTGATATCAGTCGCCGTATCGAAACCGTGATGGTCCGCCCCAATCGCTTCTATCACCGGGGGCGCTGAGCCCAGTCATCCGAGATCAGGAGCAGCGACGATGGTGCACCGACCGCACATCCGCACCGCGATCCCCAAGCGGCGCTATCGACTCGGGGGCTGCGAGGCGACCCTGCTCGGCGAGATCGATAGCGCCGATCCGCGGTCCTATCGCTTCATCCTCGCCTTCGTCCCTGCGGGGCAGGGGGAACCGAGCCTCTATGTCTGCGCCGAGCGTGAACCGGGCGGTGATCGGTTGCGGGTGGTCGGGGCCGTGTTCGACGAGGTGGTGGCCGAGGGGCTGGCCTGGGAAGACGCCGACGACTTCGCCGCGCAGGCGCTGGCACTCGGGGCCGAGGTGCTTGGGCTGGGCGGCGTCGAGGCGCAGCGCTTGCGCTAGCATCGGGTCGCGCGGCCCTGGCCCTCGTGCTCGTGGTGTCTTGCGATCGCCTACGATTTTCATCGCCTCATCGTTTGCCATTACCATTGGGCATCTATGCGCGCGTCCCGTTGGCGGCGCGTCGCCCGTGTACGAGATCAGGGAAGCCATGTCATATCAGACGCATCTGCAACGCCTCGAGGCCGAGAGCATCCACATCATGCGCGAGGTCGCGGCCCAGTTCCGCAACCCGGTGATGCTCTACTCCATCGGCAAGGACAGCAGCGTGATGCTGCATCTGGCCCTCAAGGCCTTCTATCCCTCCAAGCCACCCTTCCCACTGCTGCATGTCGACACCACCTGGAAGTTCCGCGAGATGGTCGCCTTCCGCGACCGGCGTGCCGCCGAACTCGGGCTCGATTTGCTGGTGCATATCAACCAGGAGGGGGTGGCGCAGGGTATCGGGCCCTTCACCCATGGCTCGGCGGTCCACACCGACGTGATGAAGACCCAGTCGCTCAAGCAGGCGCTCGATCTCTACGGCTTCGACGCCGCCTTCGGCGGTGCGCGCCGCGATGAGGAGAAGAGCCGGGCCAAGGAGCGGGTGTTCTCCTTTCGCACCCGCAGCCATCGCTGGGACCCCAAGAACCAGCGCCCGGAGCTGTGGAATCTCTACAACGGTCGCATCAACAAGGGCGAGAGCATCCGCGTCTTCCCGCTGTCGAACTGGACCGAGCTCGACATCTGGCAGTACATCTACCAGGAGCAGATCCCGGTGGTGCCGCTGTACTTCGCCGCGCCGCGCCCGGTGGTCGAGCGCGACGGTACCCTGATCATGGTCGACGACGAACGCATGCCGCTGGCCCCGGGCGAGACGCCCGAGGCGCGCATGGTGCGCTTTCGTACCCTCGGTTGCTACCCGCTCACCGGCGCGGTGGAGAGCCGTGCGCAGACGCTCCCCGAGATCATCCGCGAGATGCTGCTGGCGCGCACCAGCGAGCGACAGGGCCGGGTCATCGACCAGGATGCCGGCGCCTCCATGGAAGCCAAGAAGCAGGAGGGGTATTTCTGATGACCCAGACACCGGAACACGCCAGCGCCACCGCCGAGGTTGAGGCCTATCTGCGCGCCCAGGAGGACAAGACGCTGCTGCGCTTCATCACCTGCGGTTCGGTCGACGACGGTAAGTCGACCCTGCTCGGGCGGCTGCTCTACGACTGCCAGCTGTTGTTCGAGGACCAGCTCGCGAGCCTCGAGAACGACTCGGCGCGCTTCGGCACCACCGGCAGCGGTAACCTCGACCTGGCGCTGCTGGTCGACGGCCTGGCCGCCGAGCGCGAGCAGGGCATCACCATCGATGTTGCCTACCGCTTCTTTACCACCGATCGGCGTAAGTTCATCGTCGCCGACACCCCCGGGCACGAGCAGTACACCCGCAACATGGTCACCGGCGCCTCCACCGCCGAGGCCGCGGTGCTGCTCGCTGACGCGCGCAAGGGGGTACTCACCCAGACCCGGCGTCACAGCTATATCGTCTCGCTGCTCGGCATCCGCCACCTGGTGCTGGCGATCAACAAGATGGATCTGGTCGACTGGGACCGCGAGACCTTCGAGCGCATCAGCGCCGACTATCGCGCCTTTGCCACCGAGCTTGGGGTCGAGGCGGTGACCTGTATCCCGGTCTCGGCGCTCACCGGCGACAACGTCACCACCGCCTCCGAGCGGATGCCTTGGTATACGGGGCCGACCCTGCTCGACTACCTGGAGGGGGTCGACGTCGAGCGTGACCTGCGTGCCGGGCCCTTCCGCATGCCGGTGCAGTGGGTCAACCGACCCAATCTCGACTTCCGTGGCTTCAGCGGTACCATCGCCGGTGGTCGGGTGCGTGTCGGCGAGCCGCTGGTGGTGCTGCCGGCAGGCAAGCGCTCGACGCTCGCGCGGATCGTCACCATGGACGGGGATCGCGAGCAGGCCGGTGCCGGCGAGGCGGTGACCCTGGTGCTCGACGACGAGATCGACGTCTCGCGCGGCGACCTGATCGCCGGTGCTGAATCGCGCCCCGAGGTTGCCGATCAGTTCGCCGCGCACCTGGTGTGGATGGACGAGCAGCCGCTGCTGCCCGGTCGACCCTATCTGTTGCGCACCGCCACCGCCACGGTCAACGCCCAGGTCACCGAGATCAAGCACAAGGTCAACGTCAACACCCTGGAGCAGACCGCCGCCAAGCACCTCGAACTCAATGATGTCGCGGTGTGTAACCTCGCACTCGATCGCGCGGTGCCCTTCGACCCCTATGTCGACAATCGCGAGACCGGTGCCTTCATCCTCGTCGATCGCATCACCAATGCCACCGTCGGCTGCGGCATGGTCGACTTCGCGCTACGCCGCGCGGCCAACATCCATCACCACGCGATGGAGATCGACAAGGCGGCGCGCGCCGCGGCCAAGGGACAGAAGCCCTGCGTGCTCTGGTTCACCGGGCTGTCGGGCGCGGGTAAATCGACGGTGGCCGATCTCGTCGAGCAGCGCCTTCACGCCATGGGACGCCACACCATGACGCTCGACGGCGACAACGTCCGTCACGGGCTCAACCGCGATCTCGGTTTCACCGCCGAGGACCGGGTCGAGAACATCCGTCGAGTGGCCGAGGTGGCGCGGCTGATGGTCGAGGCCGGGCTGATCGTCTGTGTCAGCTTCATCTCGCCGTTCCGCAGCGAACGGCGCCTAGCGCGCGAGCGGCTCGCCGACGGCGAGTTCTTGGAGGTCTTCGTCGATGCCACGCTCGAGACCTGCGAGGCGCGTGACCCCAAGGGCCTCTACAAGAAGGCGCGCGCCGGCGAGATCCCCAACTTCACCGGGATCGGCAGCCCCTACGAGCCGCCCGAGGCCCCGGAGCTGCGCCTCGATGCCAACGGCTCCGACCCCGAGACCCTGGCCGAGCAGGTCGTCGAGCTGCTCGCCGCACGCGGGGTGATCTGAGCCGCCGCCGTCCGGTGGTCCGGGGCTCAGGGCGCCGGGCGGTGTTCGAGCGCGAGGATGAAGTCGAACTGCGCCGGGCTCAGCGGCATCACCGAGAGGCGGTTGCCGCGGCGCACCAGTGGCAACTCGGCGAGCGCGCCCTCGGCGTGGGTCTTGAGTTCGGCTAGCTCGATCGGGCGGGCGAGATGACGGCGATAGCGTACGTCGACCAGATACCAGCGCGGTGTCGCCGGGTCGCCCTTGGGGTCGTGATGGGGCGAGGCGGGATCGAAGGCGGTAGGGTCGGGGCGCGGGCTGCTGGCGATCTCGGCCAGTCCGACGATCGCCGGGCGGGCACAGTTGGAGTGATAGAAGAACACCGGGTCGCCGACGGCAGTACGGTCGCGCAGCAGGTTGCGCGCCTGATAGTTGCGTACCCCGTCCCAGGGCTCGACCCCGCGCGCGGCCAGGTCGTCGATGCCGAACACCCCGGGCTCGGACTTGAACAGCCAGTGGGTCATGCGCCCGCCCCTTGCGCCAGATGATGGAAGTTGGCCAGTCGCGCGGCTGCGATCTCGCCGCGCTCGACCGCGGCGCGGATGGCGCAGCCCGGCTCCTGATCGTGACGGCAGTTGGCGAAGCGACAGCCGCCGAGGTACGGGCGGAACTCGCGAAAGCCCCACTGCAGCTCGGCCAGGCCGATGGCGCCGAGGCGGAAGCTGCGCACCCCGGGCGAGTCGATCAGCACGCCGCCGCCGGGCAGGCGGTAGCAGCTCGCCGCCGAGGTGGTGTGACGCCCCAGCCCGGTGGCCGCCGAGAGGCGCCCGACCTGGATGTCGCGATCGGGCAGCAGCGCCTTGACCAGCGACGACTTGCCCACCCCGGACTGACCGACGAGGATGCTGGTCTGGTCGTGCAGTGCCTCGACCAACGGGGCCAGCGTCTCGGGTTGTTCCAGACTGATCCACAGGGTGCGATAGCCGATCGCGCAATAGTGCGCGTAGCGCTGCTCGAAGGCCGCGCGCGCCGGGGCGTCGAGCAGGTCCATCTTGGTGGCCACCAGCATCGGTTCGACGCCGATGCCCTCGGCGGCGACCAGATACTGGTCGACCAGATAGCCGCTCGGTTCGGGCTCGGGGGCGATCAGCACCGCCAGTCGGGTGAGGTTCGCTGCGATCGGCTTGTCGCGACCACTGTAGTCGGGGCGGCTGAGCACCGTCTGGCGCTCGAGGATGGCACTAACCAGCCCACGACCGGGCTCGCCGCGCTGCCACACCACCCGGTCACCGCACACCGGGTGGCCGATGTGCTGGCGCGCGACACAAAGGTGCAGCGTGCCGTCGTGGTCCTCGACCACCAGGCTCGCGCCGTGGCGCACCACCACCAGCCCCTCCTCGGGCGGGGTCTCGGCCTCGCAGTCGGCGAGCGCCTGTTCGGGGCGGTTGGCGAGGCGCTCGCGCCGGCGCTCCTGGATCGCGCGGATGCGCTCGATCTGTCGCTTCGACAGCCGCCGCCGGTTCATCGGGCGCTCCGGCGGGACTGGGGCGGGGTGGAGTGGGGGCGGCGCGGGTGGTCGGTGTGCATGCTCGGGCTCCTGGCTGGGGTGCGGCTATTCTAGGGAAAGCGCCGGCGCTCCGCACGGCGTCGCTCCTTGCAGTACACTGCGCCCTGATTCCGCCACTCGGCCTCGCGACAGGCCCCATCGCTCAAGGAGCGCTCATGACCAAGAGCCCGCAGAACCTGATCTGGATCGACCTGGAGATGACCGGACTCGACCCCGACACCGACCGTATCCTCGAGATCGCCACCATCGTCACCGACACCCAACTCGAGGTGTTGGCCGAGGGACCGGTGATCGCGATCCACCAATCCGAGGCGCAGCTCGCCACCATGGACGAGTGGAATCGCGAGCACCACGGTGCCTCCGGGCTGATCGAGCGGGTGCGGCTGAGCGCGCAAGACGAGGCTGCCGCCGAGCGCGCCACCCTCGAGTTCCTCGCCGACCTGGTGCCGGCTGGGACCTCGCCGCTGTGCGGCAACAGCATCTGTCAGGACCGGCGCTTCCTCGCCCGCTGGATGCCCCGGCTCGAAGGGTTCTGTCACTATCGCAACCTCGATGTCAGCACCCTCAAGATCCTCGCCCAGCGCTGGGCCCCGGAGGTCGCCGCCGGGGTGCGCAAGGCCTCGCGCCACCTTGCCCTCGACGACATTCGCGAGTCGATCGAGGAGCTGCGCTATTATCGTGAGCAGCTACTGCGGTTGGAGTGAGTTGGCGTGCGGTGCTGTGCGATCTCAGTCGTGCTGTTTATCATAAGGGACAGACAAAGGTGGGCGTGAACGGTTTTGTTCATCTCGTTGCTGGTCGTGCCGTAATTGCTGCAGACGCCGATCGCAATCGATACCCTGATTGAGGAGCACTGATGAAGGCGGTCATTCTGGCAGGCGGTTTCGGGACGCGGATCTCGGAGGAGTCGCACCTGCGCCCCAAGCCGATGATCGAGATCGGCGGCATGCCGATCATCTGGCACATCATGAAGCACTACTCAGCTCACGGTATCAACGACTTCGTGATCTGCTGCGGCTACAAGGGCTATGTCATCAAGGAGTACTTCGCCAACTACTTCCTGCACATGTCCGACGTCACCTTCGACATCGCCAACAACCGCATGGAGGTCCATGAGCGCAAGGCCGAACCCTGGCGCGTGACCCTGGTCGACACCGGGTTGCACACCCAGACCGGTGGTCGGCTCAAGCGGGTGGGCGAGTATCTCGACACCGAGGCGCCCTTCTGCTTCACCTATGGCGACGGCCTGAGCGATGTCGACATCGGTGCGCTGGTCGCCTTCCACCACGATCACGGCCATCTCGCCACGGTCACCGCAGTACAGGCCCCCGGGCGCTATGGCGCGATCAAGCGCGAGGGCGCGCGGGTGGCCGCCTTCACCGAGAAGCCGCGCGGCGACGGCGGGCTGATCAACGGCGGCTTCTTTGTGCTCTCGCCGGCCTGTCTCGAGCTGATCGCCGGTGACGAGACCGGTTGGGAGGGCGAACCGCTGACGCAGCTCAGTGCCATGGGCGAGCTGATGGCCTTCGAACACCAGGGCTTCTGGCGACCGATGGACACCCTGCGCGACCGCACCCAGCTCGAGGCACTGTGGCGCTCTGGGACGGCGCCCTGGAAGACCTGGTGACGACGATGGAACGGCAATTCTGGTCGGGACGGCGGGTGCTCATCACCGGTCACACCGGGTTCAAGGGCGGCTGGCTCACGCTCTGGTTGGCACGGCTCGGTGCCCGAGTGCACGGCTATGCACTGGCGCCGCCGACCACCCCGAGCCTGTACCAGGCGGCGCGGGTCGGTGAGCGCCTCGCCGGCGAGCACATCGCCGACCTGCGCGATCGCGCCGCGCTCGCCGCCGCCTTCGATACCGCCGCGCCCGAGGTGGTGTTCCACCTCGCCGCTCAACCCTTGGTGCGCGCGGCCTATCGCGATCCGGTCGAGACCTATGCGGTCAACCTGATGGGCACCGTCGACCTGCTCGAGACCGTGCGCCAGCATCCCGGGGTGCGCGCCGTGGTGGTGGTGACCAGCGACAAGTGCTACGAGAACCACGACTGGGTCTGGCCCTATCGCGAGGACGACGCCCTCGGCGGTCACGACCCCTATTCGAGCAGCAAGGCCTGCGCTGAGCTGGTCAGCGCGAGCTATCGTCGCGCCTTCCTCGAGGAGGCCGGCACGGCGCTCGCCACCGCGCGTGCGGGCAACGTCATCGGCGGCGGCGACTGGGCCGCCGAGCGGCTGGTCCCCGACGTGCTGCGCGCGATCGACGCCGGCGAGCCGGTGGTGCTGCGCGCGCCCGGGGCGATCCGGCCCTGGCAGCACGTGCTCGAACCGCTCGCCGGTTATCTCGATCTCGCCGAGCGGCTGTGCGCGGACGAGGGTGAGTACATCGGCGCCTGGAACTTCGGCCCCGAGGCCGCGGACGCGCGCCCGGTGCGCTGGCTGGTCGAGTGGCTGTGTGCCGCCGTGCCGGGGGCGCAGTGGCGGCTCGATGACAGCCCTCAGCCGCGCGAGGCGGCGGTGCTGCGACTCGACAGCAGCAAGGCGCGCGCCGCGCTCGGTTGGCGTCCGCGCTGGCCGCTGGAGCAGGCGCTGGCGCGCACCCTCGACTGGCACCGCGCCTGGCGCGCCGGCGAGGACATGCAGGTCCGCACCCTGGCGCAGATCGCCGACTACATGGCTACGGAGCCACCGCGATGAGCGCGCGCCTGGTGCGTCACCCGACCGCGATCGCCGGGGTCGAGGTGATCGAGCGGGCGCCGCTCGCCGATGCGCGCGGCGTCTTCGAGCGGCTCTACTGCGCGGCGGATCTGGCGGCGCTTGGCGGGGGGCGCCCGATCGTCCAGATCAACCGCTCGCTGACGCGTGCGCGCGGCACGGTGCGCGGGCTCCACTACCAGCGCCCGCCGCACGCCGAGACCAAGTTCGTCACCTGTCTGCGCGGCGCAGTCTGGGACCTGGCGCTCGACCTGCGCGCCGGCTCGCCGACCTTCCTGCAGTGGCACGCCGAGCGGTTGGAGGCCGAGCGCCCGACCACCCTGGTGATCCCCGAGGGGTGTGCCCACGGCTTCCAGGCGCTGACGGACGACTGCGAGCTGCTCTATCTGCACACCGCGCCTCATGTCCCCGAGGCCGAGGGCGGGGTGCGCGCAGACGACCCGAGCCTGGCCATCCCCTGGCCGTTGCCGCTCGGCGAGCGCTCGGCGCGCGATCGCGCCTTGGCGCTGCTCGACGACGACTTTCGGGGGATTGCGTGATGCACTGCCGCCACTGCGGCGCGCCGCTGCGCCTGCCCTTCGTCGATCTCGGCAGCGCGCCGCCCTCCAACGCTTATCTGGGCGCTGCGGCGCTGCACCGCCCCGAGTCCTGGTACCCGCTGCGGGTGCTGGTGTGCGAGCGCTGCTGGCTGGTGCAGACCGAGGACTTCGCCCGCCCCGAGACCCTGTTCGACGCCGACTACGCCTATTTCAGCAGCGTCTCGACGAGCTGGGTGGCCCATGCCGAGCGCTATGTCGCGACCATGGTCGAGCGTCTCGGGCTCGACGGCGACTCGCGGGTGGTGGAGCTGGCGGCCAACGACGGCTATCTGCTCCAGCACCTGCGCGCACGAGCCATCCCCTGTCTGGGGGTCGAGCCGACCGCGGCGGTCGCCGCCGCAGCGCGCGAGCGCGGGCTGGAGATCGTCGAGGCCTTCTTCGACCGCGCGCTCGCCGCGCGGCTGCTCGCCGAGGGCTGGGGTGCGGATCTGGTGATCGCCAACAACGTCCTCGCCCATGTCCCGGCGATCAACGATTTCGTCGCCGGCATCGCCCTGCTGCTGCGCCCGGACGGGGTGGCGACCTTCGAGTTCCCGCACCTGCTGCGGCTGATCGCGGGCAACCAGTTCGATACCCTTTATCACGAGCACTACTCCTATCTGTCGCTGGGTGCGGTGGCGCGGGTGTGCGCGGCCAACGGCCTGGCGGTGTTCGACGTCGAGACCCTGCCGACCCACGGCGGCAGCCTGCGGGTGTTCGCCCAGCGTGCCGACCACGGCGCGCGTCCGACCACGCCCCGGGTGGCGGCGCTGCGCGCCGAGGAGCTGGCCGCCGGGCTGGAGCGGGCGGCGACCTACCAGGGGCTGCAGGCGCGCGCCGAGCGGCTGCGTCTCGACCTGCTCGACTATCTCATCCAGGCGCGGCGCCAGGGGCTCCAGGTGGTCGGCTACGGCGCCGCGGCCAAGGGCAACACCCTGCTCAACTTCGCCGGGGTGCGTCCCGATCTGCTGCACTATGTGGTCGACCGCAGCCCCGGCAAGCTGGGCCGCCATCTCCCCGGCAGCCGCATCCCCATCGTCGCCGAGTCGCGCCTGCGCGAGACCCGCCCCGACCGGGTGCTGCTGCTGCCCTGGAACCTGCGCGATGAACTCACCGCGCAGCTCGACTATGTCCGCGAGTGGGGCGCGCGCTTCGTTGTCTCGGTGCCCCGACTCTGCGAGTGTTGAGGCGACAGACCATGAATGAACGGGTCATCGTGACGGGGGCGAGCGGGTTTGTCGGACGCCGCATCGTCAAGGCGTTGCTCGTGCGAGGTGTCGGGGTGCGCCTGCTGGTGCGTGATCCTGCGCGTGCCGCGGCCTTGTTCCCGGCCCGCGGTGTCGAGCTGGTCGAGATCGAGGATCTCTTCACCGCTTCGGTGGAAACGCTGCAGACCGCGCTGGCCGGGGGGGAGATGTTGGTGCATGCGGCCTGGTATGCCGAGCCCGGTCAGTATCTGGACTCCACGCGCAATCTTGTCTGTCTGACCGGATCGTTGCATCTGGCCGAGGCGTTCGTCGCCGCTGGCGGTCGGCGCTTCGTCGGTGTCGGCAGCTGTGCCGAGTACGACCCGACGCCGGGGGCTCTCGGTATCCACACGCCACTGAGGCCCCGGACCCTCTATGGCGCATGCAAGGCATCGACCTATCAGGTCCTCGAGCAGTTGCTGCGAGTGGCGGGCGTCGAGTTCGCCTGGTGCCGTCCCTTCTATCTGTATGGCGAGGGCGAGGATCCGCGCCGGCTCGTGGCCTATCTCCATGCCCGGCTTGCTGCCGGAGAGCCTGTCGATCTCGGTGGGGGGGAGCAGGTTCGCGACTATCTCGATGTCGAGCGGGCCGGTGAGATGATCGCCGAGGTCGCGCTGGGCGGGCGATGCGGTGCGTTCAACATCTGCTCCGGCAGGGGCCAGAGCGTACGCCAGATCGCCGAGCGGGTCGCCGACGGTTATGGTCGTCGCGATCTCTTGCGCTTCGGGTCGCGGCCCGATAATCCGCAGGACCCGCCGTGCATCATCGGGGTGCTGGACGAGACGTGAACGGGGTTCGCGCCCGTTCTCACCAAAATCCACGGAGTTTTGCTGCTATGGCCACTTCACTATGAAAGATGACCGCGAGAGTTTCATTGCCGAACGTGCGGCCCGGGTCGAGGACTATCGTGACGATGGCCCCCTGCAGGAGGCCGCCGAGGGGTTCATGCGCGAGAGTTTGCGGGCGCGTTACTCGTATCAATTCGACTGGCTCGGTCTGCCGATCATCCAGTATCCCCAGGACGTCTTCGCGCTGCAGGAGATCATCTGGACGACGCGTCCGGACGTCATCATCGAGACCGGGATCGCGCGCGGGGGCTCACTGATCTTCAGCGCCTCCATGCTGGCGCTGCTCGATCTGACCGATGCCGAGCGCGCGGGCGTGCCGGTCGCCGATCGGCGACGGGTCGTCGGCATCGATCTCGATATCCGCGCGCACAATCGCCAGGCCGTCGAGAGCCATCCGCTGGCCGGGCGGATCGAGATGGTCGAGGGCGACAGTACGGATCCGGCCGTCCTCGACGAGGTCCGCCGTTCCATCCGCAGCGAGCAGCGGGTGATGGTCTGTCTGGATTCGAGCCACACCCATGACCATGTCGTGAAGGAGTTGGATCTGTATGCGCCCTTGGTGACCCCGGGGTGTTACTGCACCGTCTTCGATACGGTGATCGAGGAATTCGAGACCGCGGTCTTTCCCGGGCGGCCCTGGAGTCAGGGGGACAATCCGATGACGGCCGTTCGCGATTTCCTTGCAAGGGACTCACGTTTCGAGATCGACGCATCGATCTCCGACAAGCTGTTGCTGACGGTTGCGCGGGGAGGTTTTCTCAAGCGCGTTGCTTGAATGATGCGATCTTGTACGACCTACCCGGTCTGTCGCCGGGGTGCTCGATGACGATGTGGGGACCCTGACCTCGGTATGAACGACAGTCTGCTCACTCAAGCTCACGAACATCTCGTCGCCGGACGGCACGATGTGGCCGTGGCGCTCTGTCGCGCCGTGCTTGCCATCGACCCCGATCAGACCGAGGCCCAGGCGATCTTGCGCCAATTGGGCGAGACTGGCCCCCGTCTTGACGAACGGGTACCACCGTCCTTGCGCGAAGCATGGGTCGCGCGGGCGGCTGGTGCCGACCTCGAAGCGGCGGAGCGCGAGGCGCGGCGGTTCGTCGTCTGCTACCCGGGCGATGTCTTCGCCCACAAGGCGCTGGGCCTGATTCTGGTGCGGCGGCGGCATCATGCCGAGGCGCTCGCCGTACTCGAACGGGCGTTGGTATTCGATGCCGCCGATCCCGAGATCCATGACGGTATTGCGACAGCATTGTTGCGTCTGGGGCGGGTCGAGGATGCGCTGAGACACTACCGACGTGCCCTGGAGATCGCCCCGGACCAAGCCAAGATTCATTACAACCTCGGGCTCGCATTGCACGAGCTTGGCCGATTCGACGAGGCCCTGGCGTGTTATGCCCGCGCCCATGCGATCGCCCCCGGGCTCCTCCTGGCATGTAACAACGCCGGCAATGCCTGTCTCCAGCTCGGTCGGTTGCCGCAGGCCACCGATTGGTTCAATCGGGTGCTGGCACGAGACCCTTGCAACGTACAGAGTCTCAACAACCTCGCCAGCGTCCAGCTCCGCGCCCGCCTGTTCGAGACCGCGCTGGAAACCCTGGAGCGTGTCCTGGCGCTCGATCCGGATCACGTCGAGGCGTTGAACAATCGCGGCAACGCGTTTGCGGCCTTGGATCGACTCGGCGCCGCGCAGCAGAGCTATCTTGCTGCGATTCGGATCCGTCCGGATTATGCCGAGGCCTATTGCAACCTGGGCAACACCTTTGAACTGGAGCGCAAGTCCCAGCAGGCGATCGACTGTTATCGGCAGGCGCTCGTCCTCAAGCCCGACCTGATTGAGGCCCATCTGAATCTGGGTAACAGCTTGCGCGATCTCGATCGTCTCGGTGAGGCGCGCGCCTGCTACGAGCAGGCCCTTGAGCTTCATCCAGACTACCCCGGCGCCCTGCACAATCTGGGGTGTGTGCTCCAGGATCTAGGCGATCTCGATGCCTCGATCGCCGTGCGCCTTCGGGCCCGGGAACTGGCCGAGGATCCCTTCGGGGCTGACAGTAGTCTGCTCTTCACACTGAACTATCATCCGGATCGATCGGTCGAGGCGATCCGTGCGGCCTATCAGGACTTCGAATACCGTCATGCCGCTCCTGCACGCGTGCATCGGCGTGCATATGCCAACCCTCCTGACCCCGAACGTCGGTTACGTGTGGGCTATGTCTCCCCGGACTTTCGATCACATGCGATCCGCTACATGCTCGAGCCACTGCTCGAATGCCATGACCAGACGCAATTCGAGCTGTACGCCTATGCCGAGTTGACGCGTCAGGACGCGCAGACGGCGCGCTACCAGGGGTTGGTCGATCATTGGGTACCGACCCGTGGTCTGAGCGATGCCGAACTCGATACGCGCATCCGTGCCGATGGTATCGATATCCTGGTGGACCTGGCCGGACATACGGCGGGCAATCGGCTGAGGGTCTTCACGCGCAAGCCGGCGCCGGTGTCGGTGAGTCTCTGGGTCGGTTATGGCTACACCTCGGGGTTGAGCGCGATCGACTACTTCCTGTGCGACGAGGTCCTGGTGCCCGAGGGTGCTGAGGAGTTGTTCAGCGAGCGGCCCTGGCGGATTGCCGCGCCTGCCGGCATGTATCGTCCGAGCGAGGGGGTGGGGGCGGTGAACGTGTTGCCGGCGCTGGAGCGGGGATACATCACCTTCGGTACGCTGACCCGTGGGGTGCGTGTCAACCACCGCACCATCCGGGTGTGGTCCGAGATCCTCGAGCGGGTGCCGGGTTCGCGCCTGGTCGTCGACAGCCGAACCTATGCCGATCCATTGAGTGTCGAGAGCCTGA
>NZ_JAAXKX010000016.1 GCF_012276755.1 Marichromatium bheemlicum
CCCCCCCCCCCCCCCCCCCCCCCCCCCCCCCCCCCCCCCCGCGGCCCCATGGAGCCCTGGCGATGGACGAGTTGACCCACTTCGACGAGCAGGGCGCGGCGCGCATGGTCGATGTCGGCGACAAACCGGCAACTCGCCGCAGCGCACTCGCCGCCGGCCGTATTCGCATGCACCCCGCCACCCTCGCGCGCATCCGCCAGGGCGGCGCCGACAAGGGCGATGTGCTCGGGGTCGCACGGATTGCCGGGATCATGGGTGCCAAACGGACCGCCGACCTGATCCCGCTCTGTCATCCGCTCGCGCTCTCGCGGGTGGAGATCGCCTTCGCCCCCGACCTCGAGGCCAGCGCCATCGACTGCCAGGCCCGGGTCGAGACCACCGCGCCCACCGGGGTGGAGATGGAGGCGTTGTGCGCCGTCCAGGTCGCGCTGCTGACCATCTACGACATGTGCAAGGCGCGCGATCGCGCCATGTCCATCGAGCAGGTGCGCCTGCTCGAAAAGCATGGCGGACGTTCCGGCCACTGGCGGCGCCCCGATCAGGCTTGACGCCGCCGCACCGCTGCGGCATCCCTATCCATCCCGGCGCCAGACGCCATCCTCGCCGCGCAGACGGCGACCAACCCGGCACGCATCCGATGAATCCCTTCTATCAACGCGCTCACTTCCTCACCTCGGTCCCGCGGATCGATCAGGCACCGGCCGATCAGGGCCGCGAGGTCGCCTTCGCCGGCCGTTCCAACGCGGGCAAGTCGAGTGCCATCAACGCCCTCTGTCACCAGAAGGCCCTGGCACGTACCAGCAAGACCCCGGGTCGCACCCAGCACCTGGTGTTCTTCGAACTCGACGAGCAACGCCGGCTGGTCGACCTGCCCGGTTACGGCTACGCCAAGGTCGCCGAATCGGTCAAGCGCCAGTGGCAGCAACACCTGGCCACCTATCTGATCGAGCGACGCGCGCTCGCCGGGCTGGTGGTGGTGATGGACATCCGTCACCCGCTCTCGGCCTTCGACCGGCAGATGATCACCTGGGGGCTGGAGGCCGAGCTGCCGCTGTTGCTGCTGCTGACCAAGGCCGACAAGTACCGCAAGGGCGCGGCACGCGCCGCCGAGCTGGCGGTGGCCAGGGAGCTGCGCGAGGCCGGCGACCTGATCACGGTACAGCGCTTCTCGTCGCTCGAACGCCAGGGCGTGGAGGACGTGCACGCCTGGCTCGATGCCCGGCTGGCGGTCGGCGAGGAACTCACCGACTGAGGCAGGAGGGCGCGGGCCCGGTTGACCCGGGCCCGTGCCGTGCGCCACCGCGACGGGCGGCGCCAGCGGATCACTCGATCACATAGACCTCGACCCGACGGTTGCTGGCACGACCACGCGCAGTGGCATTGCTGGCGATCGGTCCGGCCTCACCGACCCCCTCGGCCTCGACCCGCTCGGGATCGAGACCACGCTCGATCAGGCCGGCGCGGACGGCCTCGGCCCGCTGGCGCGAGAGTTCGAGGTTGAGGGCATCGCTGCCAGCGCTATCGGTGTGGCCGACGATGCGCAGGGTCAGCCCCGGATTGTCGGCGAGCAGCGCAACGATCTGGTCGAGCACCGGCAACTCGTCGGCCGGCAGGGTCGCCGCGCCAGTGGGGAAGCGCAGGGTGTCGTTGGCCAGACGCAGCCGCATCCCTTGTTCGCTGTAGCTCGCGCCCAGCTCGGCGAGACGCTGATAGAGCGCACGCACCTGGGCGGTCCGCTCGCGCTCGGCGGCGAGAGCCGTGGTCAGCGTCTCGACCTGCGCGTCGATCTCGATGTCGTCGGCCTGCGCGGCGAGCGCGGCATCGTCCTCGACCAAGCGCGCCTGCTGCGCGGCGAGCTCGGCGCGTAACGCCTGGTGGTCAGCCTCGAGTTCGGCAAGGGTGGACTCCAGCTCGACGACCCGCGCCTCGCGCGCCATCAGCTGCTCGCGCAGCACGGCCTCGTCAGCGGCGCCAGCGGCAGCGCTCGTCAGCTCGGCCTCAAGCCCCTCGATCCGGGTCCGTGCCGCGGCCAGGGCGGTCTCGAGTTCGGTCAGCTGCTGTGCACTCGGGCGCGCGGCCAGGGCGGCGCTGGCCTCGGCGCGCTGCTGCCCGACGGCGACCAAACGCTCTTCGAGTTCGGCGATGCGCGCCTCACGCTCGGCCAGGGTCCGGTTCAGCTCGGCGAGCCGGGCCACCGCGTCATCGTCACCGTCCTCGCTCGGACGGGCCTCGAGCGCCGCCAAGGCCTCGCCATAGGCGCGCTTGAGCTCATCGAGCTCGGCCTCTCGTGCCGCGGCACGGGCCTCGGCCTGTTCCAGCGCCTGCTGCAGATGGGCTCGGTCGGCCTCGTGCTTGGCGCGGGCGGCGGCATAGTCCTCTTGCAGCAGCTCGAGCTTGGTCTTGAGTTCGGCGATGGCCTGCCGGTCGGCCTCCGAGGGTACGACCCCGAGGTTCTGTGCCAGACGCAGCAGCTCGGCGTCCATCGGGGTGGTGGTGGAGAGGTGGATGCGCTCGTTGAGATGACGCTCCAGGGTCTCGATGTGGGCGCGATGCTCGGCCGCGGTGGCGGCGATCGCCTCATGGACCCGGGAGAGATCGTCACGCAAGGTCGCGATGGTCGCCTCGGCCTGTTGGTAACGCGCCTCGAGTTCAGCATAGGCACCACTGGCCTGGGCACGTTCGGAGTCGAGATCGGCCGCCATCGACTGATGACGCTCGTGCAACGTCTGATAACGCTGTTCCAAGGCCTCCTTGTCGGCTCGCAGCGTTGCCAGGCGCTGCTCGAGTGCGGCGAGCGTGGTGTCGTGATCGAGGCGCAACTGCTCGAGTTCGAGGCTCAGCGCATCGCGACGCGACACCGCCTCTGCCAACTCGACGTCGAGCTGACGGGCATGGCCAGCGGCCTCGGCGAGCGCCTGCTCTTGGGTATCGAGCTGTTCGTAGAGCCGGTCATCATACCACTCATAGAGCAGATACACGCCGATCAGGGCGACCAGCAGGAACAGCGCAACCGGCCTCCAGAACGTGGAGCTGGTATCGGACATCGTCACCTCCTTGGGGTGGCTCGTTCGGTCGTTGTTCTCGTGCGCGGCCGACGGGAAAACCCCAAACGGACCACGGTTGGAACGACGATTATCCCGCATTTGCGGCACCCACCGCACACCCGCCGCACCAGCGTGCCGGACAGCCCCCTACCGAAACGCACGCGGCGCGTGGGTCTCCCCGACGCGCCGCGCACCGATCGGTCGGCACCGGGGCTAGGTCACCCTGGCCGTCACGATTGTCGAGACTGCAATCAGCGCCGCTTGCGCTGCACCGTGGCCAGCGTCTGCTGGGCAATCTCCAACTCCTCGTTGGTGGGGATCACCCACATCTGCACCTGGCTCTCGGCGGCACTGATACGCAGCCCGGCGTCACTGGCGCGCCCGGCGTTGGCCGCAGTGTCGAGGACGATCCCCAACCGCTCGAGCCCCTCGCAGGCACCGGCGCGGACTTCGGCGGAGTTCTCACCGATGCCACCGGTGAAGATGATGGCGTCGACCGCGCCGAGTTCGGCGTAATAGGCACCGATGTACTTCTTCAGACGATGGGTGACCATCCCCAACGCCAGCTCGGCGCGCTCGTTGCCACGCTCGGCCAGGCGCACCACCTCACGCATGTCGTTGACGCCACAGATCCCGACCAGGCCGCTCTGGCGATTGAGCATGTGATCGATCGCCTCGGCGTTGAGCCCGAGGTGCTTGCTCAGATAGATCGGCACCGCCGGGTCCATGTCGCCGCAACGCGTGCCCATCATCAACCCCTCGAGCGGGGTCAGCCCCATCGAGGTATCGACACAGCGACCGTTGCGGATGGCGCTGGCGCTGGCGCCGTTGCCGAGGTGCATGGTGATCAGGTTGCACTGTGTCAGCGGCTTGCCGAGCAGCTCGGCGGCACGCTTGGCGACATAGTGGTGCGAGGTGCCATGGAAGCCGTAGCGACGGATACGATGCTCGGTGTAGAGATACTCCGGGATCGCATAACGGTAGGCCGTCGGCGGCATGGTCTGATGGAAGGCGGTATCGAACACCACCACCGATGGGACGCTCGGGAAGTGCTTGCGCGCGACCTCGATCCCGGCGAGATGACCGGGGTTGTGCAGCGGGGCCAGCGGGATCACCTCGTGCAGTTCGGCGAGGACGTCGGCATCGACGATCACCGGGTGCTTGAAGTGCGGTCCGCCGTGGACCACCCGGTGGCCGATGGCGCTGAGTTCGGAGACGTCGCCGAGCACGCCGTGCGACTGCAGCGTCTCGACGATGAAGTCGATGCCCTCCTGGTGCGAGGGTACGGCGAGATCGTCCTGGGCGCGCTGCATCACACCATCGGCATCGAGCCATTCGAGACGCAGCTCACCCTCGGTCTCACCGATACGCGCCACCAGTCCCGAGGCGATGGTCGCCCAGTCGGCGCTACGGAAGAGCTGATATTTGATCGAGGAACTTCCCGAATTGAGGACCAGCACCTTCATGCCAGGGTCTCCTGTTGGGTCTGCGCCTGGATGGCGGTAATGGCGACAGTATTGATGATATCGGTCACGGTACAACCACGGCTGAGATCGTTGACCGGTTTGTTGAGCCCCTGGAGCACCGGACCGATGGCCACCGCCCCGGCGCTGCGCTGCACTGCCTTGTAGGTGTTGTTGCCGGTGTTGAGATCGGGGAACACCAGCACCGAGGCATGGCCGGCGACCTCGCTGTCGGGCATCTTCGAGCGCGCGACATTGACGTCGACGGCGGCGTCGTACTGGATCGGGCCCTCGAGCTTGAGTTCGGGGCGACGCTCGCGGGCGAGTCGCGCCGCCTCGCGCACCCGCTCGACGTCCTCGCCCTTGCCCGAGCTGCCGCTCGAATAGGAGAGCATCGCCACCCGCGGCTCGATGCCGAAGGCCGCAGCGGTCTCGGCCGAGGTCACCGCGATCTCAGCGAGCTGCTCGGCGGTCGGGTTGGGGTTGACCGCGCAATCGCCATAGACCAGCACCCGGTCGGGCAGACACATGAAGAACACGCTCGAGACCAACTCGACACCGGGCTTGGTCTTGACCGTCTCGAAGGCCGGCCGGATGGTGTGCTGGGTGGTGTGGACCGCGCCCGAGACCATGCCGTCGGCATCCCCCATGTGCACCATCATGGTGCCGAAGTAGCTGACATCCTCGAGCACGTCGAGCGCCATCTGCTCGGAGATCCCCTTGTGCCGGCGCAGCTCGTAGTAGGCCTTGGCATAGCGTTCACGCTCGGGCGCGGCGGTCGGATCGAGGATACGGATCCCCTCGAGCTTGAGCCCGAGTTCGTCGATGCTGTGCTGGATCTCGTCGGGATTGCCGAGCAGCGTGAGGTCGGCGACCTGACGCAGCATCAGGATCTCGGCGGCACGCAGCACCCGCTCGTCGTTGCCCTCGGGTAACACGATGCGCTGACGCCGCGACTTGGCACGCTGGATCAGCTCGTACTCGAACATCAGCGGGGTAACCCGCTCAGAGCGCCGCCCGGTGAGCCGAGTGCGCAGGTCGTCGACATCGACATGCGCCTCGAACAACCCCAGCGCAGCAGCGATCTTGCGCGCGTCGCCGGGGAGGATGGTCGACTCGATGGCGTGCAGGTTCATCGCCGTGGTGAAGGTATCGGCCGGCACCTGGAGGATGGCGACCTTGGTGCGGCGCAACCCCTCGATGAGTTGACGGACCTTCTCCGAGGGCGCCATGCCACCGGTGAGCAGCAACCCGGCTACCCGCGGGAAGGCGGTCGAGGCATCGGCGGCAAGGCTTGCGAGGATGATGTCGGCGCGATCGCCCGGGGTGATGATCAGGCTCCCGTCCTCGACATAGCCGAGGAAGTCGGGCACCGCCATGGCGGCGATCTTGTAGCTGGAGACCAGCTGGTTCATGGCGTCGTCATCACCATAGAGACGATCGGCGCCCAGCGCCTGACAGATCTCGCCCATGGTCGGTCTGCCGAGTTCACGATCCTCGGGGATGACGCAGACGTTCTCCTTGTCGGTGAGCAGATCGCGAGCCCGTTCCTTGACCGTCTCGACACAGTCGGGCTCGACGCCGTTGACGATGCTCACCAGGAAGTCGCCGCCACGCTCGCGCATCAGCTCGTGGGCGATGTGCAGCGCATCCTGCGCCTCCTGCGGGGTACGGCCGAACCCTTTGACCACCGCCACCAGGCCACAGCCGAAGTGGCTCGCCAGGTCGGCGTTGAAACCGAGTTCGAGCGACGGGATCAGACCGTTGTAATCGGTCCCGGCGCAGACCACCAGATCGCAGCGCTCCTCGAGCATCTTGAACTTGTTGAGGATCAGCTTCAGCAGTTCGTCGTAACGACCACTACCGATCAACTGACGCGCGGTCTCGACCGTGCAGCCATAGAGCATCTCCGACGGGAACGGCAGGTCGTAGCGACTGCGGATCAGCGCGGTCAGATTGTCCTCGGCGGCCCCCTGCGGGGCAAAGGGACGAAAGAATCCGACCTTCTGCTTGACCGATGAGAGCATCTCCATGAAGCCGAGCACGACCACGGATTTACCGCTACCACGTCCGGCGCCGGCGATATAGACGCTTTGCATTATTCTTCCTCTTACGGGGCATGGCGATCGCGAGGCGAATCGTCAGACCGTCAAAAACAGCGACGCGGAAAAATAACAGATAATACCCATACTGGGAGCGCGCTATTTCAATGACGTAGCGCCGGACCCCCTGTTTTTTTCAACACTCGCGCCGTACACGAAAGACCAACTCTCAGTCCATCATCCCCCCTGGGCGGCTGCGCCAAACACCATAGGAGACAGTGCGATAGGCGCGACTGTCGATATATTCGAGCACCCGCCCGAGGCGGTAGAAGCTCGCCACCGAATCGACTCGCAGCAGCTCCCGCCCGCGCTCGTCGAAGAACAACAGCGAGGGGGCGTAGAACACCCCCAACTCGGCGGCCCAGTCACGCGCCAGTCGGCGCCGACCCTCGGGGGTGATCACCGGGGTGGCGCTGTCGATGTCGAGTTGCACCGCATCGATCCGGGTGAAATAGGCATCCAGCCCGGAGGCGCGCAACACCTGGCCGTGGAGCACGTCGCAGGCATGACACTCACCGCGCTCGAAGAACACCGCCAGTGGTCGATCGCTGGGGAAACGGCGATCGAGATTGTGCGGTGGCGCATGGAAGAAATCGGCCTCGTTGAGCGCGTCGAGTTCGAACACCAGACGATTGTCCCCCCGGGCGAGGTAATCCCGGAAGGACTCGCGTCGATAGTGACCATCGGCGACGTATTCGAGCGCGGCGCGGAACTGATAGGGCGGGTAATAGCCACGCAGGCGCAACGCCAGGCGGCCATCGGCGGCGTAGAACAGGATCGCGGGGGTGAAGTCGGCCTGCTCGCGCAGTGCCAGCGCGCGTTCGCTGAGCACCGTACCATCGATCGCGGTGACCTCAGCCACACCCCAGGCATCGAGCGCGACCACGTCGAAATGACGGCGGGTGTAGTCACGGATATCAGCGCGCCCAAACACCTCCTCCATCAACAGGTGACAATAGGCACAGCGGCGCTGACCGAAATAGACCATCAGCCCGCGCTTGCCCGCCGCCACCGCCCCGGCCAGGTCATCGGGGAGATCGAACAGGGTCTCGGTGAACCAATCGGGATGCGCCAACAGGGTCGCGCGCGGACGGTCGTCGAAGGCCTCGCCGCCCTCCTCTGCCACCGCAGCGACCATTGCCACCACCAGCAGCGAGGCCAGCAATACACGAATGATGGTCATGCGGATCCCTCCCGATATCGACCTCAGCGGTGGCGGCGCGACGCTCAGTCCCCGGCGGCGAGCGCGCGCTGCGCGAGGAAGAGTGCGGCGATGGCGCGCGCCTCGTCGAAGTCCTCACGCGCCAGCAGCGCGTCGAGCGCGTCCAGGCGCCAGGGTACCACCTCAATCTCCTCGGGCTCGTCGCCCGGCAGGCGACTCGGGTAAAGGTCCTGGGCGAGTACGATCAGGCTGCGATGGGCGATATAGCCGGGCACCAGCGAGACCCGATCGATGATCCGCAGCGTCCGCGCCCCATGCCCGACCTCCTCCTGGAGTTCACGGTTGGCGGCAGCGAGTGGATGCTCGTCGGGCTCCACCACCCCTTTGGGCAGGCCGAGTTCATAGCGCTCGCTGCCGGCGCCGTACTCGCGGATCAGCAACACCGTCTCGGCATCGAGCATCGGCACGATCATCACCGAGTCGTTGCCACTACCGGGCACCCGCTCATAGGTACGCCGCGCGCCATTGGCGAACTCCAGATCGATCTGCTCGACCCGGAACAGTCGACTCTCGGCGACCAGCCGGCGGGCGAGGATCTTGGGTTTGGACCGCATCAGGGACTCCTTCACAGGGACAAGGGGTGGGTGCGCCCCACGATCGGACGCACACCACCAAACACCATACCGGCGACCGACATGGCGCCATCCTGCACGGGCGAGCGGGGTTGGCACCGTGCCCGGCCATCGGGCATGCTCTGTCGCGTGGCCGCCCCCCGCGAGGGGTCGCGGCACCCCATCGCATCCCAACCGCCGGCACGACACATGACCTACCAGGACCGCATCGACATCGACTGGACGCGGATCGACGCCGTCTTCCTCGACATGGACGGCACCCTGCTCGATCTGCACTTCGACAACCACTTCTGGCTCGAGCACATGCCCCGGCGCTACGCCGAGGCGCGCGGCATCCCGGTGGCCACGGCCAAGGCCGAACTGCACGCCCGCTATCACGATCTCACCGGTACCATCGAGTGGTACTGTCTCGATCACTGGAGCCGCGAACTCGGCTTCGACGTCGCCCTGCTCAAGCGCGAGGTCGAGCACCTGATCGCCGTCCATCCACGGGTGATCGAGTTCCTCGAACTGCTCGGCGCGCGCGGCAGGCGCCGGGTGTTAGTGACCAACGCCCATCAGCGCGCGCTCGCGCTCAAGCTCGAGCGCACCCGTCTCGCCGGTCACTTCGAGCACATCATCTGCGCCCATGACCTCGGCGCGGTCAAGGAGACGCCGGGATTCTGGTCGCGGCTACAGGCGATCGAGCCCTTCGACGCCACACGCACCCTGTTCGTCGACGACAATCCACGAGTGTTGCGCGCCGCGCGCGACTACGGCTTCGACTGGCTGCTCGCCGTCGGCGCACCGGACTCGCGGCACACGCCGCGCCCGGTCGATGGCTTTACCACCATCACCGGCTTCGGTGAATTGATCCCAGGGCTGACGGCGGCTCAGTCGACCGGCTCGACCTCCACGGGACGCGGCGACTGAACACCGTCGCCACGGTTGGCGGCCGGCTTGCGTCGACGTCGCCGACGCTTCTTACGCGGCGCCTCGGTCACGGCGAGCTCGGGGGCGGGAGACTGGGGGGCGGGAGCAGCGGCGGGATCGGTCGAGGCCGCAGACGCGGGGGACTCGGCAGGAGACGGCTTGGCGGGACGCGGACGGCGCGAGCGCGACGGTTGCCCGGTCGAGGTCGTGGTCTCGGAGCCACGCGGCCGCCGGGCGCGGTCACCTGAGGAACGCTCGTCGCTACGACGCGTGTCGCGGCGCACCCGCTCGGGACGCAACCGACTGCCGGGATCGACCGCGGCGAGCAGCGCCGGATCGACCGGCTCGACCGGGATCTTGGCACCAATGAAGGACTCGATGTCGGGCAGGCAGAAGGCATAGGTCTCGCAGACGAAACCCACGGCATCGCCCGCGGCACCGGCACGTGCGGTGCGCCCGACGCGGTGGACGTAGTCCTCCGGGTCCTCGGGCAGGTCGAAATTGACCACGTGGGTAACGTCGGGGATATGCAGCCCACGCGCGGCCACGTCGGTGCCGACCAACACCGGTAGCGAGCCCTCGGTGAACTCGCGCAGCAGGCGCAACCGCTGTTTCTGCGGGACATCCCCCGAGAGCACGCCGGTGTTGACGCCATTGCCCTGCAGATAGCCCCAGACACGATCGGCCGCCCGCTTGGTGTTGACGAAGACCATGATCCGCGCATCGCCCTCGAGCCAGCCACGCACCAGTCCGACCAGCAGCGGGATCTTCTCCTCGTTAGCGGTCATGTAGCAGCATTGGCGCACCCGATCGGCGGTGACCTGCTCGGTCTCGATCTTGATCAGGCGCGGCTGGTTCATGTGCTCGTAGGCCAACTCGGTGACCCGGTAGGAGAGCGTGGCCGAGAACAGCAGTCCCTGGCGCGACTCGGGCGGCGGCATCCGCCGCAGTAGGTAGCGGATGTCCTTGATGAAGCCGAGGTCGAACATGCGATCGGCCTCGTCGAGCACCACCACCTCGATGCCACGCAGGTCGAACACCCGCTGCTTGAAGTAGTCGATCAACCGCCCCGGGGTACCGATGAGGATATCGACCCCGGCGGCCAGCTCATCGCGCTGCCGTTGGTAGCCGGTGCCACCGTAGGCCAGCCCCAGGCGCAACCCGGTGTGGGCGCCGAGGGCGAGCGCATCCTTGTGGATCTGCACCGCCAGCTCGCGGGTCGGGGCGAGGATCAGCGCCCGCGGCCGACAGATGGTGTCGGCGGCATCGCGCGGCTCGGCAGGATGGCCGAGCAGCCGCTGCATGGTCGCCAGCAGGAAGGCCGCGGTCTTGCCGGTGCCGGTCTGTGCCTGGCCGGCGATGTCATGCCCCTCCAGCGCGATCGGCAGGGTCTCGGCCTGAATCGGTGTACAGTGGGTGAAACCGGTCTCGGCGAGACCCGCGAGGATCCGCGGATCGAGCGCCAGCGAGTCGAGGCGCGTCTGGGAGAGGTGTGTGTCTGTCATGACGTTTCGAGTATCCCTGAGCTACTGACCTCGCGGGCGGGCAAGGCTTGCAAATTCTCTTCGCTTTGGATCAAATAGCATCTTACCCAAGGGCCCATATCAACGCCAATTCGCCCGCCCGCTCCACAGCCGACCCGCGCGACGCCTCAACGGCGAGTTCTCACGCCCTTCACCCACACGAAATCAACGGGAGACGACTTCAGTGAGCGACAGCATCGTCCACGTGACCGATGAGACCTTCGAGGAAGAGGTGCTGAAATCCTCCAAGCCGGTGCTCGTAGACTACTGGGCCGACTGGTGCGGCCCCTGTAAGATGATCGCCCCGGTCCTCGACGAGATCGCCGCCGAATACGACGGCCGCCTCAAGGTCGCCAAGCTCAACATCGACGACAATCCCAACACCCCACCCCGTTACGGCATTCGCGGCATCCCCACGTTGATGCTGTTCCGCGCCGGCGAGGTCGAGGCGACCAAGGTAGGCGCCGTCTCCAAGTCACAACTGACCGCATTCATCGACAGCAACCTCTGACACCCGGCACCCAACCAGCACGCCCGGGGACACCCGCGCGTTCGAGGCGATCGATTTTCTAATTTTTTCCACGGGGCGTCCGCCCGGACGCCCCCTCTCCGGTGGGCTGCCGTCCTGCAGCCGCATCCTCTCGCGACACCGACCTTCTCGCGGGGCGCTGCCCACCAGCCACGACCTCTGTCTTTAACGATAACCGTGATGAATCTAACCGAACTCAAGAAGACGCCTGTACCCGAGCTGGTTGCCCTTGCCCAATCGATGGACATCGAAGGTGTCGGACGCTCTCGCAAACAGGACCTGATCTTCGCCATCCTCAAGGCACAGGCCAAGCGTGGCGAGGACATCTACGGCGACGGCGTGCTCGAGATCCTGCAGGACGGATTCGGGTTCCTGCGCTCGGCCGACGCCTCCTATCTCGCCGGCCCCGACGACATCTATGTCTCCCCCAGCCAGATCCGGCGCTTCGCGCTGCGCACCGGCGATACCATCTCAGGCAAGATCCGTCCGCCCAAGGACGGCGAGCGCTACTTCGCCCTGCTCAAGGTCTCGGACATCAACTTCGACCGCCCCGAGAACGCCAAGTCGAAGATCCTGTTCGAGAACTTCACCCCGCTGTTCGCCCAGGAGCGGCTCACCCTCGAGGTCGGTAACGGCAGCACCGAGGACATCACCGCCCGCACCATCGACCTGGTCGCCCCCATCGGCAAGGGCCAGCGCGGCCTCATCGTCTCGCCGCCGAAGGCCGGTAAGACCATGATGCTGCAGAACATCGCCCAGTCGATCGGTCACAACCACCCCGACTGCTACCTGATCGTGCTGCTCATCGACGAGCGTCCGGAAGAGGTCACCGAGATGGCCCGTTCGGTGCGCGGCGAGGTCATCTCCTCGACCTTCGACGAACCGGCCACCCGTCACGTCCAGGTCGCCGAGATGGTGATCGAGAAGGCCAAGCGCCTGGTCGAGCACAAGAAGGACGTGGTCATCCTGCTCGACTCCATCACCCGTCTGGCACGCGCCTACAACACCGTGGTGCCCTCCTCGGGCAAGGTGCTCACCGGTGGTGTCGACGCCAACGCACTGCAGCGTCCCAAGCGCTTCTTTGGTGCCGCGCGCAACGTCGAGGAGGGCGGCAGCCTCACCATCATCGCCACCGCGCTGGTCGACACCGGCTCGCGCATGGACGACGTCATCTACGAGGAGTTCAAGGGCACCGGCAACATGGAGATCCACATGGATCGCCGCATCGCCGAGCGCCGCATCTTCCCGGCGATCAACATCAACCGCTCCGGCACCCGCCGCGAGGAGCTGCTGATGGGCCCGGCGGAGCTGCAAAAGATGTGGATCCTGCGCAAGATCCTGCACCCGATGGACGAATTGGCGGCCATGGAGTTTCTCTTCGACAAGCTCAAGGCGACCAAGACCAACGACGAGTTCTTCTCCTCGATGAAGGGCTGAGCGGGCACCCAACCCGCCCCAAGATACGCCTGGCGCGCGGCGTCATCGTCGCGCCATCCCCCCCAACGATGGCGCGGGTCCCAAGGACGCGATCCAGGCGCCGACGCGACACCGGCACAGCGACCGACGCGCCCCCATCACCACCCGTCCCAGCACACATGGACACCGCATCGGCCACAGAGCATGTCCACTTCCATCTCGGCGATGCACTCGGAGGCCTCGAATGGCTGAGCGCGAGCTATGTCCACCAGCGCTTCTCGCGCCATGCCCACGCCGGCTACAGCATCGCCCTGATCGAGCGCGGCACCCAGGGCTTCTTCAACGCTGGCGCCGATCACCTCGCCCCGCCCGACAGCCTCATCCTCGTCAACGCCGACACCATCCACACCGGACACGCCGCCAGCACCGGTGGCTGGGCCTATCGCGCGCTCTACCCCACTCCCGAGCAGTTCGAGCAGGTGTGGCACGCACTCGGCCAGCCCGCTCGCCGCGCCCCCTGGTTCCGCTCGCCAGTGGTGCACGATCCGGCCCTCGCCCGTCGGCTGCGCGCGCTCTTCAGCCTGCTCGCCCACCCCGGTGACCGGCTCGCGCGCGACACCGCACTCCATGCCGTCCTGGCACAACTGATGCGGCGACATGCCGGGATGCGGCTCACCCCGGAGGTGGCCCACCTCGATCCCCGGCTGGAACGCGTACGCGACCGGCTCGAACAAACCCCCGAGGACGAGATCCCGCTCGCCGCGCTGGCGCGACTCGCCGGTTGCAGCCCGGCGCACCTGGTGCGCGCCTTCCACCGTCGCTACGGCCTGCCACCGCACGCCTACCAGGTCCAGGTCCGGCTCAGACGGGCCGCCGCGCTGCTGCGCCAGGGCACGCCGATCGGCGCGGCGGCCTGCGCCGCCGGCTTCCACGACCAGAGCCATCTGCACCGTCACTTCAAACGCGCCCTGGGCATCACCCCGGGGCAGTATCTCACCCAGTACCGCTCAAGAACGTACAAGACGCCGTGCCCCCGCAAGCGCTAGGCTCGAGCGCACCCTAACAGCGCCAGAGATCGATGAACGCAGCACCACTCCCCCATCCCGGCAGACGCCTCGCGCGCGGCGCGGTAGCGATCGCGCCACTCTGTCTGGCGGTCGTCCCCTGGGGGCTACTCGCCGGCTCCTATGCCGTCAGCGCCGGGCTCTCGCCGCTCGAGGGCCAGGCGCTGTCGCTGATCCTGTTCGCCGGCGCGGTCCAGCTGGTGGTGATCGGCATGGGTCAGGATGGCGCCTCGCTCGCCGCCATGCTGCTGGCCACCGCCTTCATCACCGCCCGGCACCTGCTCTACGGCCTCAGCCTGCGTGACCGGGTCGGCGCGCTGCCGCTGCGCTGGCGCCTGCCGCTGGGCTTTCTCCTCACCGACGAGCTGTTTGCCGTCTGCACCCGTCACGACGCCCCCGCCTTCGACCGCTGGTACATGCTCGGCGCCGGGCTGGTCTTCTATCTGGTGTGGAACCTGGCGACCCTGGTCGGGGTGGTGATGGGCGAGACCCTGCCTGGGATCGAGGCGCTGGGGTTGGAGTTCGCGGTGGCAGCGACCTTCATCGCCATCGTCGTGCCCAACCTGATCGACCGAGCACTGTGGGTCGCGGCACTGAGCGCACTGGTGGTGGCGGTGCTCGCCGCCCATCTGGGGATCCCCGGTGGACTGGTGCTCGCCGCGCTGGCGGGGATGGGCGCGGGCTATGTCACCGAGCAGGTGGCGCCATGAGCCTGTTCGAGCTGCTCACCCTCACCCTGGTGATCTTCGCCAGCCGCTATCTGTTCCTCGAACCGGCGCTGCCACTGCGGCTCAACCGCCATCTGCGCGGCATGCTGCGCTATGCCGGCCCGGCGGTGCTCACCGCGATCTGGGGCCCGGTGGTATTCATCCACGGCGAGCCCGGCCGGTTCGCCCTCGCCCTCCCCGAACTCGCCGCCGCCACCCTGGCCGCGCTGCTCGCCTGGCGCACCCACCGCGTGCTGCTCACCGTCACCCTGAGCATGGCGCTCTATTTCCTGCTACGGCTGTGGTAGCGACAGACGCTCAGCCCGCCAGCCACAGGATCAGCGCATAGCGTGCGCCCTTGCCGAGGGCGACCAGCGGCAGGAACAGGCGCAGCGGCACCCGCATCACCCCGGCGATCAGGGTCAGGGCGTCACCGATCAGCGGCGCCCAGGCGAACAACAGGGTCCATACCCCGTAGCGGGCGAAGCGTGTCTGCGCGGCGGCGATCTGCGCCGGGGTGAAGCGGAACCAGCGCCGCCCCTGGAAGCGCAGCAGTGCCCGCCCCAGCCACCAGTTGAACAGCGCGCCCAGGGTATTGCCGAGGGTGGCGACGAGCAGCAGCAACCAGGGCATGGCCCCGGCCTGCAACAGTGCATAGAGGGCGACCTCGGAGGAGGCCGGCAACAGGGTCGCGGCGAGAAAGGCCGAGACAAAGAGCAGCAGATAGCCAGCGAGCACGACGCGATCAGTCGCGATAGAGCCCGATGGCGTCGAGACAGAGTTCAGCCTCGAAGGCGCGACCGATGGCGACCACGCCGAGGCGGGTCAGGCGGCGCGGGTCGAGCGGACGATCGACACGATGCGGCCTGAACGCGGCGAAGGGCAGATGGCAGGTGTGCCACGCCGGGGATGCGGTGAACCCCACGCGATAGGACTGCCAGGGGTGATGCAGCGCGTCGCTCTTGAGATGGAGGTTGTAGTCCTCACCGTTGCCGCGCACCCGCAGCCAGACCCCGGTGAAGTCGCCGGCATCGAGGGTCCCAGACTCGGCGAGCGGCAGCAGCAGCTGGAGGAAGCCGCCACCCTCGGCCAGGCTCACCGTGCCGCGCATGCACAGCACCCGCCGACCGTCCGCCTCGCCGTACCAGTGAGCGCCCTGCGAGCGCCCGCCCATCACCTGGTCGGCGACCAGCCGCCAGCGGGTGCCGAGACACGAGCGGCCATCGGCGGCGCCGAAGTCGTCGATCAGCCGCTCGCGCACAAGGCCGCCCGCAGCGCATCGACGAGCACCGCGTTCTCCTCCGGGGTGCCGACGGTGATGCGCAGACAGTCGGCGAGGGCCGGATCGCTGCCGTCGAGGTTCTTCACCAGCACGCCACGCTCGCACAGCGCCGAGAACAGACCACCGGCGCGCCCCCTGGGGGTGCGCACGAGGATGAAGTTGGCCTCGCTCGGGTAGGGGTGCAGGCCGTCGAGCGCATCAAGCGCCGCGAACAGCCGCGCGCGCTCCTCCCGGATCGCCCGGGTCTGGGCGTCGAGCAGCGCCTTGTGACGCAGCGCGAACACCGCCGAGACCTGGGTGAGGACATTGACGTTGTAGGGCAACCGGGTCTTGTCGATCTGCGCCAACCACTCGCGCGGCCCGACCAGATACCCCAGGCGCAACCCCGCCAGCCCCATCTTCGAGACGGTACGCATCACCAGCAGGTTGGGCCAGTCGCCGAGCAGGCCGAGGAAGCTGGTGTCGGTGAAGGGCGCATAGGCCTCGTCGACCACCACCAGACCGGGGGCGGCCTCGATGATGCGCACCATGTCCTCGGAGTCGAAGCGATTGCCGGTGGGGTTGTTGGGATAGGCGAGGAAGATCAGCGCCGGGCGCTCGCGCTCGATCGCTGCGAGCACCGCCGGCAGGTCGATGGCAAAGTCGGCGCGCAGCGGCACGCCGACGTACTCCATGCCCGCGCACTGGGCGATCTGACGGTACATCACGAACCCCGGATCGAGCGACAGCAGCCGCCGTCCAGGGCCGCCGACGGTCATCGCCAGCATCTGGATGAGTTCGTCCGAGCCGTTGCCGAGCAACAGCTCGAACTCGGGGCCGATCCCCATGGTCTCGCGCAGCGCCGCGTGCAGCGCCTCGCCATTGGGGTCGGGGTAGCGGTTGAGATCGAGCCCGCGCAGGGCCTCGAGCCACTCCGCCTTCAACTCGTCGGGCCAGCTGTAGGGGTTTTCCATCGCGTCGAGCTTGATCATCCCGTCCGCCGCCGCGACCCGGTAGGCAGGCATGGCCTGGATCTCGGGGCGGACCAGTGCGTCGATCACCGTGGTCATGATCGCATCGCCGGGGTTATTCGACGTGCGCCTCACCACGATACTCGGCCGAGCGGGCGTGCGCGGTCAGACCCTCGCCTCGCGCCAACTCTGCGGCAGTGCTGGCGAGCGCGGCGGCACCGGCCGCCGAGGCCATGATCAGGCTCGAACGCTTCTGGAAGTCGTAGACCCCCAGTGGCGAGGAGAAGCGCGCGGTGCGCGAGGTCGGCAGCACGTGGTTGGGGCCGGCGCAGTAGTCACCCAGGGCCTCGGCAGTATAGCGCCCCATGAAGATGGCACCGGCGTGACGGATGCGCCCGACCACCGCCTGGGGATCGGCCACCGACAGCTCGAGGTGCTCAGGGGCGATCTGGTTGGCCACCGCGATGGCGTCGTCGAGATCGCGCGCGGCGATCAGCGCGCCCCGGGCACGCAGCGCGGTGGCGATGATCTCGGCGCGCTCCATGCTCGGCAGCAAGCGCTCGATGCTCGCCGTCACCCGGTCGAGGAAGTCGTGGTCCCAGCTCACCAGGATCGACTGCGCGTCCTGATCGTGCTCGGCCTGGGAGAAGAGGTCCATGGCGATCCAGTCGGGATCGGTCTGACCGTCGCACACCACCAGGATCTCGGAGGGGCCGGCGACCATGTCGATGCCGACCTGGCCGAACACCGCACGCTTGGCGGTGGCGACATAGATGTTGCCGGGACCGACGACCTTGTCGACCGGCGGCACCGACTCGGTACCGTAGGCCAGCGCGGCCACCGCCTGGGCGCCACCGACGGCAAAGGCGCGGTCGACCCCAGCGATGTGGGCGGCAGCGAGCACCAGCTCGTTGAGTTCGCCGTCCGGGGTCGGCACCACCATGATCAGCTCGGCGACCCCGGCGACCTTGGCCGGGATGGCGTTCATCAGCACCGAGGAGGGATAAGCCGCCTTGCCACCGGGCACATAGAGCCCGGCACGGTCGAGCGGCGTGACCTGCTGACCGAGCAGGGTGCCGTCGGCCTCCTCGAAGCTCCACGACTCGCCGCGCTGGTGCTCGGCGTAGGCGCGGATACGCGCGGCGGCCAGCTCCAGCGCCTCGCGCTGTGCGGCGGGGATACGCTCCCAGGCAGTGGCCAGACGCGCGCGAGGGATCTCCAGATCGGCAGCGGTAGCCGGCGTCCAGCGATCGAAGCGGGCGGTGTAGTCGATCAGCGCCGCGTCACCACGCGCGCGCACCTCACGGATGATCTCGGCGACCGTCTGCTGGACGCGATCGTCGGAGACCGACTCCCAGGCCAGGAGGCCGTCGAGCCGCTCCTGGAAGTCGGCGGCGGTGGTGTCAAGACGTTGGATCTCGGTCACGGATGTCACTCCCGGTCCGTCCCCACGGACCCTTAGAATTCAGTTCTGATTGGGCGCCAGGGCAGCGCGCAAGCTCTCGAGCAGTTCGTTGACGGCGGCGTGCTTCATCTTCCAAGCGGCCTTGTTGACCACCAGCCGCGAGCTGATGTCGGTGATGTGCTCGAGCGGCACCAGACCGTTGGCCTTGAGCGTATTGCCGCTCTCGACGAGGTCGACGATACGATCGGCCAGCCCGACCAGCGGAGCCAGCTCCATCGAGCCATAGAGCTTGATGATATCGACCTGCTCGCCCTTGGCAGCGTAATAGCGTTCGGCGCTACGCACATACTTGGTGGCGATGCGCATGCGCCGGTTGGTCGGCGGCACGCTGTCGGGCAGCCCGGCGACCATTAGCCGACAACGGGCGATACGCAGATCGAGTGGCTCGTAGAGCCCCTCGCCACCATGCTCGAGCAGCACGTCCTTACCGGCGACGCCGAGATCGGCGGCACCGTATTGCACATAGGTGGGGACGTCACTGGCGCGGATGATGACGAACTTCACCCGCGCGTCCGTGGTCTCGAGGATCAGCTTGCGGCTGCGCTCCGGGTCATCGAGCGGATGGATCCCGGCATGGGCCAACAGCGGCAGCGTCTGCTCGAAGATACGGCCCTTGGAGAGGGCGATGGTCAGGGGGGTGTTCGCTGTCATGATATCGCGGTCCTAATCCGCGCCCGAGGTCCGCCGCAGATCGGCGCCCAGGGCGTGCAGCTTGGCTTCGATGTTGTCATACCCGCGGTCGAGGTGGTAGAGGCGATCGACCAGGGTCTCGCCCTCGGCCACCAGACCGGCCAGCACCAGGCCGGCCGAGGCGCGCAGGTCGGTGGCCATCACCGGCGCGGCGGTCAGTCGCTCGACCCCACGACAGATGGCGGTGTTGCCCTCGATACGGATCTCGGCGCCCATGCGCTCGAGCTCGGGTACGTGCATGAAGCGGTTCTCGAAGATGGTCTCGGTGACCGTGCCGACGCCCTCGGCGATGCTGTTGAGGGCGCAGAACTGGGCCTGCATGTCGGTCGGGAAACCGGGGTGCGGGGCGGTATGGAGGTCGACCGCGCGCGGACGACGACCGTGCATGTCGAGAGCGATCCAGTCGTCGCCGGTCGCGACCTCGGCACCGGCCTCGCGCAGCTTCTGCACCACCACGTCGAGGCACTCCGGACAGGTCTGCTCGACCCGTACCCGGCCGCCGGTCATGGCGCCGGCGACCAGGAAGGTGCCGGTCTCGATACGATCGGGCATCACCCGATGGCAGCCACCGCCGAGGCGCTCGACGCCGTGGATATGGATGCGATCACTGCCGGCGCCCTCGATACGCGCCCCCAGGGTGTTGAGGAAGTCGCCGAGATCGGCCACCTCGGGCTCGCGTGCGGCGTTCTCGATGACCGTCTCGCCCTCGGCCAAGGCCGCGGCCATCATCAGGTTCTCGGTGCCAGTGACCGAGACCATCTCCATCACCAACCGCGCCCCGCGCAACCGAGACGCGCGGGCACGGATGTAACCGCCCTCGACGGCGATCTCGGCGCCCATCGCGCGCAGCCCCTCGATGTGCAGGTTGACCGGGCGGGCGCCGATGGCGCAACCGCCGGGCAGGGAGACATCGGCACGACCATAGCGCGCGAGCAGCGGCCCGAGCACCAGGATCGAGGCGCGCATGGTCTTGACCAACTCGTAGGGCGCGGCGAAGTCATGCAGGGTACGCGGCTCGACCTCGATCCGGTCGCCCTCGCGGCGCAACGCGGCGCCCATCCGCCCGAGCAGCTCCAGGGTGGTGGCGATGTCGCGCAGCCGCGGCACATTGGTCAGGGTCACCGGCGCGTCGGCCAGCAGGGTAGCGGCGAGGATCGGCAGCGCCGCATTCTTCGCCCCCGAGGCCTGCACCACGCCATCGAGTCTGACACCACCGGTGATCAGCAACTTGTCCATGGTCTCGGCGAACCCCTCGGGGACGAAGGCACTGGTAGCCACGCCCGCTGTCTGTTTCGATTGCGACGGACACGCCGCCACCGGCTCACGCTCGAGCACTACTCCAGCATCCACCACAGGCTCTCCGTCAGCTCGATCGTGCCGCCATCGCCGGGGTGGTCGAGACCGGCAACAGCTCCAGGATGTTCGAAAAGGCCGCGATCCGCCGCAGCGAATCGGGAAGATTGGCATAACGCAGGGCCACGCCTCGCGCCCCGGCGAGGTCGAGCCACTCGAGCAACAGCGCCAGCCCGGCACTATTGGCCGCACTGACCCCGACCAGGTCGATCTCGATCGCCGTGGCGCCACGCAGCAGCGTCTCGCCCTCGCGCGCCAGTCGATTGACCGTGGTGAGGTCGAGTACGCCGTCGAGGCGCCACCGCCCCGGTCCGTCCGGACTGAGCCGGGTGGCACTCATTCCTGCCCCTTGAGGTTCATATCCTCGAGGCGCGCGATCAGCCCGTCGATCCCGGAACGCTGGATCTCGGTGGCAAAGTCGCTGCGATAGTTGCCGACCAGGCTGGCATTGCTGATCACCACGTCATAGACCTTCCAGCCGGAACCGCCGTCGTACATGCGGTAATCGACCGGGATCGGCGAACCGCCCGACTGCTGCACCTCGGTGGCGACGGTGACCCGGTTCGGACGCGAACTCGGGCGCACCGGCAGATAACGGATCTCCTCACCCGAATAGCTCAACAGTGAACGGGCATAGGTGCGGATCAGCACCTGCTTGAAGCTGTCGACCAGGCGCTGGCGCTGCGCTTGACTGGCCTCGCGCCAGTAACGACCGACCGCGCCCTGGGTGATGCGCACGAAGTCGAAGTGAGGCGCAACCTGGTCCTCGAGCAGACCATAGATCAGGCTCGGATCGCGCTCGATCTCGGCGCGACGCTGCTCGAGGGTGTCGAGCATGCGCGCGGTGGTGCGCTCGACCAGGGCGGTGGCCGACTCCTGGGCCGCACTCGCCAGACCACTGCCAAGACTCGCCAGCACCAGGGTCACCAGCAATAGAAAATGACGTTGCCGCAACATCAGCCGTCTCCGCTTGCCTTACTGAATAGGAATTGCCCGATCATCTGCTCGAGGATCATCGCCGACTGGGTGTGCATGATCTCATCACCATCGACGAGCACATCGGGACTGCCGCCGGGGTCGAGGGCGATGTACTGCTCGCCGAGCAGCCCCGAGGTGAAGACGTTGGCGAAGGTGTCCATGGGGATGCTGTCGACCGCCGGATCGATGCGCAGGGTCACCACCGCTTCGAAGGCGCGTGGATCGAAGTCCACCGCCTCGACCCGGCCGATACGGACCCCGGCCATGGTCACCGGGGCACGCGCCTTGAGGCTGCCGACGTTGGCAAAGCGCGCGGTGAGCCGATAGCCCTCGTCCATCCCGGCGAGACTGAGGTTGCTGACCTGCATCGCGAGGAAGAACAGGGCGACGAAGCCGGCCGCCATGAAGGCCCCGACCAGGATCTCGATGTTGCGTTGTTTTGCCATCTCATCAGCCTCCGAACATCAACGCGGTCAGGACAAAGTCGAGCCCAAGTACGGCCAGGGCACCATGCACCACGGTACGGGTAGTCGCGCGACTCACGCCCGCGGAGGTCGGGCTGCAGTCATAGCCCTGGAACAACGCGATCCAGGTCACCACCACACCGAACACCAGCGACTTGATGACACCGTTGACCACATCCTCGCGGACATCCATCGCCGCTTGCATCTGGCTCCAGAAGGCGCCGGCGTCGACACCGAGCAAGCCGACACCGACGAAATAGCCACCGAGCACCCCGACGGCGCTGAAGATCGCCGCCAGCAGCGGCATCGCCAACACCCCGCCGAACAACCGCGGCACCAGGATCCGGCGCACCGGATCGACGGCCATCAGTTCCAGCCCGGCGAGCTGCTCGGTAGCCTTCATCAGGCCGATCTCGGCGGTCAGCGCCGACCCCGCCCGCCCGGCCACCAATAGCGCGGTGACCACCGGACCGAGCTCGCGCACCAAGGAGGCGGCGACCATCAACCCCAGGCTCTCGGCAGCACCGAAGCGGGCCAGCACATAGTGGCCCTGGAGCGCCAGCACCATCCCGACGAACAAGCCGGAAACGCCGACGATCAGCATTGAGAGTACGCCGACGTTGTAGACCTGGGCGATCAGCAGCCGCGGCCGCCGCAACACCTCACCGACGCCGAGCACCATCGCCAGCAGCAACTGGTGGCCGCGCCCGAAGCGGGCCAGCACGTCGAGACCACTGCGACCGAGCCGCGCCAGGGGATCGAGCAACATCTCAGCGTCCTCCCCGGTTGAGCAGGTCTGCCGCCAGCGCCGGTCCCGGGTAGTGGAAGTGCACCGGCCCGTCGGGCTGACCATCCATGAACTGACGCACCCAGGTCGAGCGCTCGGCGGCGATCTCGGTCGGAGACCCCTGGGCGACGACCCGCCCCTGCGAGATCAGATAGATATGATCGGCGATCCGGGTGGCCTCGGCCACATCGTGCGACACCAGCACACTGGTGAGGTTCGAGGCATCGTTGAGCTGACGGATCAGCGACACCAGCGCCCCCATGGAGATCGGGTCCTGACCGGTGAAGGGCTCATCATAGAGGATGATCTCGGGGTCGAGCGCGATCGCCCGCGCCAAGGCCACCCGACGCGCCATGCCGCCGGAGAGTTCACTCGGGCGCAACGCACGAGCACCACGCAGCCCCACCGCCTCGAGCTTCAGCAGCACCAGCTTGCGTAGCAGCGAGGGCGAGAGGTCGGTGTGCTCGCGCAACGGATAGGCGACGTTGTCGAAGACGTTGAGATCGGTCAGCAGCGCGCCGCTCTGGAACAGCATGCCCATGCGCCGCCGCAACCGATAGAGCGCGGCCTTGTCGAGTTCGTGCACCGCCACGCCGTCGACCTCGATGCGACCGGCGTCGGGACGCAGTTGTCCGGTGATCAGTTTGAGCAGCGTGGTCTTGCCGGTCCCGCTCGGCCCCATCACCGCAGTCACGGCGCCACGGCGGATGTCGAGATCGAGCCCGTCGAAGATGGTCCGCTCGCCGCGGCGGAAGGTCAGGTCGCGGATTCGTACCAGTACGTCATCGGTGGCGGATGCGCGCGCGCCTCCACTCGGGCCCGCAGACACGTCCTCACCGCGGACGCCCGGCGCATCGCCTGGGCCCTGGCTTGGCATCATGGTGAAATGTCGCTATCGGCGCATCGGTCGGCCAAAGCAGGCAATTCTCGCGGCCCCGGCGCGGGGCGTCAAGCAAAGGGCAGCTACCGAGAAAATTGAACCGCCAAGCCGCGAAGGGCGCAAAGGAGAAGAGAGCTTCCAGCGATCAGCCGCCAGCCGCCAGCCGCCAGCCGCCAGCCGCCAGTGGGAGTGGACCCTCGACAACAACACGGCTCGCCACCACCTTGGTGCCTGTGCTTAAAGACAGACAGCCAGTGGCAGCTGGTCGCTGGTCGCTGGTCGCTGGTCGCTGGTCGCTTGAACGCCTCTTTGCGTTCTTTGCGACTTAGCGGTTCAATCTTCCCAGCCCTTCCCGGCCTGGCTGGTTCAGTCTTCCCAGCCTGGCGGCTGACAGCTAGCGACTGACGCCCTTGCTCGATGCGACACGTCCGCGTGGCATGGTGTATTTTTTCTCGTTTGACCGACCACACCTCTGGCCCATCCCCAAGACCATGACCGAACGACGACAACTCGGCGCCCGACTGGCGCCGCTCGACGCGGGCGAGCACGAGCGCATCCTCCAGCTCGCCCGAGCCGTTCTCGAGACCGAGGCGCAGGCGGTAACAGCACTCGCCGAGCGGATCGACACCCCCTTCGTCACCGCCTGCCGCTACATGCTCGCCTGCGCCGGACGCATCGTGGTCACCGGGATGGGGAAATCGGGCCATATCGCCAGCAAGATCGCCGCCACCCTGGCGAGCACCGGCAGCCCAGCCTTCTTCGTCCATCCCGGTGAGGCCAGCCACGGTGACCTGGGGATGATCACCCCACTCGATGTGGTGGTGGCGATCTCCAACTCCGGCGAGACCGCCGAGCTGCTCACCATCCTGCCGGTGCTCAAGCGGCTCGGGGTACCGATGATCGCGATGACCGGGCGACGCGACTCAACGTTGGCACGTAAGGCCGACGTCAGCATCGACGTCAGCGTCTCGGCCGAGGCCTGTCCACTCGGCCTGGCGCCGACCACCAGCACCACCGCGGCACTGGCGATGGGCGATGCGCTGGCCGTGGCGTTGCTCGAGGCGCGCGGCTTCACCGCCGAGGACTTCGCCCGTTCGCACCCGGCCGGCAGTCTCGGGCGACGCCTGCTGCTACACGTCGACGACATCATGCACCGGGATGCGCAGCTACCACGGGTCGACTGTGCGGCAAGCCTGCTGGCCACCCTCGAGGAGATCTCGCACAAGGGCCTGGGGATGAGCGCGGTCGTCGACGACACGGGTCGGCTGTGCGGCATCTTCACCGACGGCGACCTGCGCCGTGCGCTCGATCGTGGTGTTGATGTCCACCACACCCGCATCGATGCGGTGATGACCCGATCCTGTGTAACCATCGCCCCAGGCGCGCTGGCCGCCGAGGCGCTGCAGCTGATGGAGTCGCGCTCGATCAACGCCCTACTGGTGGTCGACGCCGAGCGACGCCCGGTCGGCGCACTCAACATGCACGATCTGCTACGCGCCGGCGTGGTCTGAGGCAAGGCACTGGTCAAAACCGCCACGGCGCCCGACAATGCGCCGCGCAGCGATCCAACCCCCATTCTTCTCCTCCAGGGAGTCACCAGAGATGCAAGAGATTCGCAATCGTGCCGCCGCCATTCGTCTGGCGATCTTCGACGTCGACGGCGTGCTCACCGACGGCAGTCTCTATCTCGGCGACGATGGCCAGGAGTACAAGGCGTTCAATGCCCGCGACGGTCACGGCATGGTGATGCTGCGCGACTCGGGCGTGACCCTCGCGGTGATCACCGGACGTAGCTCGCGTGTCGTCAGTATGCGGATGAAGAGTCTCGGGGTGAACCATGTCTACCAGGGCCAGCGTGATAAGCTCGCCGCTTATCTCGAACTGCGCGAACGACTGGGGGTCGAGGACACCGCCGTGGCCTATCTCGGCGACGACGTCATCGACCTGCCGGTGATGCGTCAGGTCGGCTTCGCCGCGGCGGTGGCCGATGCCCACCCGATGGTGCGCGCCGAGGCGCACTGGCACACCACCGCAGGCGGCGGACGCGGCGCCGCGCGCGAGTTCTGCGAGCTGATCATGGACGCCCAGGGGACGCTCGCACGGCTCGCCGGACATCGACCATGAGCAGCCGCGCGCACTGGCCACGACGCTACTATCTGCTCGCCGCCTTCTTCGCGCTCAGCGGACTCGCGGGCTGGTGGCAGCTCCAGCGCGTCGACCTCCCCGAGAACCCCACCGCTGAGCGCCCGCGGTTCCCCGACTATGTGGTCCATGACTTCACCGCGCTCGAGACCGATGCCAGCGGCGCCCCGAGCCGGCGCCTGAGCGCCGCCGAGTTGCGCCAGTTCGTCGCCGAGGACCTCTCCGAACTCGACCACCCGCGCATGCGTCTGTTCCAATCCGATGGGCCGCCGTGGCGCGTGCGCGCCAAGCACGGGCTGGTGCTCGGCGGCGGCGAGGAGGTGCGACTGATCGGTGCGGTCGAACTCGACCGTGACGCCACCGCCGACGCCCCACCCACGCACATCGAGACCGAGCAGCTCAACGTCTGGCACCAGCGCGCCTACGCCCGCACCGATCTACCGGTACAGGTGGCCAGCGGCGAGGACTGGCTGAGCGCCAGCGGCATGCAGCTGTGGTACGACGAACCGGCGCGCGCCACCTTCCACGGTCGTACCAGGATGCTGCTCGTCCCGTCCCAGGAGACTCAACCATGAGCCGTTCACTGCCCCTGCTCGCACTACTGCTGGTACTCGGCTGGGGACCGGCCAGCGCGCTCGACGACGACCCCCAGCAACCGATGTACATCGAGGCCGACGACGTCGAGGTGCGCGAGGCCGAGGGCACCAGCATCTATGTCGGTAACGTCGAGGTTACCCAGGGCAGTATGCAGCTGCACGCCGACCACATGACCGTCTACCATCGTGATGACCGCCGTCCGCGCCAGATCATCGCCATCGGCAACCCAGCGCGCTTTCGCCAACTGCTCGAGGATGATCAGGGCGAGGTTCGCGCCTTTGCCAAACGGATGGAGTTCGACACCACGCGCGACGAGCTGGTGCTGATCGACGAGGCGGTGCTGATCCAGGGGGAGGACCGCGTGACCAGTGAGCGCATCGTCTACGATCGCACCCGCGCCCACTTCCGCGCCGGCGGCAGCGGCCGGGTGCGGATCACCATCACCCCGGAGGATGAGTCATGACAGGGGCCGAAGGATGAGCGTACTGCGCGCCGAACAGCTCAAGAAGCGCTATCGCAGCCGTGAGGTCCTGCAGGGGGTGAGCGTCGAGGTCGACGCCGGCGAGGTCGTCGGTCTGCTCGGCCCCAACGGTGCCGGCAAGACCACCTGCTTCTATCTGATCGTCGGCCTGATCCCCGCCGACCAGGGCCTGATCACCCTCGACGGCCAGGATGTCACCCTGATGCCGATGCACGGGCGCGCCCGCGCCGGGTTGAGCTATCTGGCACAGGAGCCGTCGGTGTTTCGCAAGCTCAGCGCGCGCGACAACATCCTTGCCATCCTCGAGACCCGCCGCGACCTCGACCGCGACCAGCGCGAGCAGCGCTGCGAGCAACTGCTCGAGGAACTCGGCATCGCCCATATCGGGGAGTCGCTGGCGCTCAGCCTCTCCGGCGGGGAACGCAGGCGCCTCGAGATCGCCCGCGCCCTGGCCGTCGATCCCAAGGTGATGCTGCTCGACGAGCCCTTCGCCGGCGTCGACCCGATCGCCGTCGGCGACATCAAGGCGATCGTCTCGCACCTGCGCGAGCGCGACATCGGCGTGCTGATCACCGACCACAACGTGCGCGAGACGCTCGACATCTGCGATCGCGGCTACATCATCAGCACCGGCACGGTGATCGCCGCCGGCCGTCCCGATCAGCTACTCGCCGATCAGCAGGTCCGTGACGTCTATCTCGGCGCCGACTTCGCCATGTAGACTGCAGCCTCCATGCCCTCCTGCTACATATGAGGGGTAAGATGGAACGCGCACGCTCACGAACGCAGCGTGCTTGACGTGACTCAGGCACCTTTGTTGCCACCCGACCTATAATCGTCATAGGACGGTCATCGACCCGGCATAGAGACAGACGCAAGACGCATCGGCGATCCATGAAGCAAACCATCCAGCTTCGCCTCGGCCAACACCTGACGATGACGCCACAGCTGCAGCAGGCGATCCGCCTGCTGCAGCTGTCTACGCTCGAGTTGCAGAAGGAGATCCAGGAGGCGCTGGACTCCAACCTGATGCTCGAGGAGGCCGAGGAGGCCGATCGCTTCGCCGGTAACGGCGAGGACACCGCCAATGGCGAGCACGGCCCCGAGGAGCTGCACGCCAACGATCAGGGCAGCGCCGAGCGCGAACTCCAGAGCGAGACCAACCAGATCCCCGAGGAGCTGCCGGTCGACACCCAGTGGACCGACGTCTACGACAGCTATCTGCCACCGAGCAGTCAGGGCGGCACCGAGAACGCCGACTTCGATCCCTTCCTCCACCAGAGCCGCCCCCAGACCCTCCACGACCACCTCATCTGGCAGCTCAACCTCACCCGACTGAGCGAGCGCGATGAGATGATCGCCGAGGCGGTGATCGACGCCATCGACGCGCGCGGCTATCTCCGCGCCGACCTCGAGGAGCTGCTGGCCACCCTCGGCGACGACCAGATCAGCGCCGAGGAGGTCGCCACCATGGTGCATCGGGTGCAGTCGTTCGACCCACCCGGGGTCGGTGCCCGTGACCTCGCCGAATGCCTGCAGATCCAGCTGCGCCAGCTCCCCACCGAGACCCCGCAGCGCGACCTCGCGCTGGCGATCTGTCGCGACGGCTTCGAATACCTGCCGCGCAAGGACATCGCCGCGCTGATGCGCCGTTTCAAGCAGGGCGAGGCCGAGATCCGCAACGCCCTGGCACTGATCTGCCGACTGCACCCACACCCCGGCGACTTGATCGCGCAGGAGCCGCCGGAGTACGTTGTACCCGACATCTTCGTCCGCAAACAGAACGGTCGCTGGTCGGTGGAACTCAATCCCGAATCCACGCCCAAACTGAGGGTGAATGCAGACTACGCCAGGTTGATCCGACGTGCCGACACCAGTACCGACGGCGTCACCCTGAGGAATCACTTGCAAGAGGCGCGCTGGTTCATCAAGAGCCTGGCGAGCCGTAACGACACCGTGCTACGCGTGGGGGCCAAGATCGTGGAGATGCAGCAGGCATTCTTCGACCATGGCGAGGAGGCGATGCGGCCGATGGTGCTGCGCGACGTCGCCGAGGCACTCGAGCTGCACGAGTCGACCGTCTCCCGAGTCACCACACAGAAGTACATGCACACCCCCAGGGGGACCCTGGAGTTCAAGTACTTCTTCTCGTCCCACGTCAGCACCACTTCTGGTGGGGAGTGTTCGTCGACCGCGATCCGCGCGCTCATTCGTAAGCTGATCGCCGCCGAACCCGCCAGAAAACCCTTGAGCGACAGTAAGATCGCGGCCGAACTAGCTGAACGCGGCATCCAGGTCGCGCGTCGAACCGTCGCCAAGTACCGCGAGGCAATGGGTATCCCACCCTCGAACGAGCGCAAACGCCTGGCATGAACAGGCCGTTTGGAACCCCTGTAAGGAGTCCAATGATGCAAATCAATCTGACGGGTCATCACGTCGACATCACCGAGGCACTGCGCGACTACGTCGACAGCAAATTCGCCCGCCTGGCGCGTCACTTCGACCACGTCACCAATGCCCACGTCATCCTCAGCGTGGAGAAGCTCGACCGCAAGGCCGAGGCCACGCTCCACATCAATGGTGGGAAGCTCTTCGCCGACTCCGTGCATCAAGACATGTATGCCGCCATCGACGGCCTGATCGACAAACTCGATCGTCAGATCGTGCGTCACAAGGAGAAGAAGAACGACGTTCGTAGCGCCCCCGTGCCGAAGGCGGCCGATGCCGAGGCTGAGACCGAAACCGAGACCGAATAGCCTGGCGGCGGCCTGATGGCCCATGCGCCGGCAGGACACCGAGGACACTCGACGCCCTGCCGGACCGACGCACTGACACCTCGAACGGATCTGCGATCGCACCGTTCGGGGTGTTTTGCATTGAGACCCTGAGATCCGAGCCGATATCGACAGCAGCAGGCTCCGATGACTCGAAGGATATCCAAACCCATGACCACGACCACTCGCCCTGATCACCCGCCGGTACGGACACCGGACACCGTCACCGCCCTGCGCCCCTGTCGCCGCGATCACCAGGAGCCTTGACCGATGTTCAGTCCAGACCTGATCAGCGAGGCCCGCATCGGGTGCAGCGTCGAGATCGCCAGCAAGAAGCGGCTGCTCGAGACGCTCGCCGAGCTACTGGCCAACGATCATCCCCGACTCAACACCGAACTCGTCTTCGAGCGACTGCTCGAGCGTGAGCGCCTCGGCAGTACCGGGCTCGGTCACGGCGTGGCGCTGCCGCACGCCCGCATCAAGGAGATCAACGAGGTACTCGGGGCCTTCGTCAGCACCAGCACCGGGGTCGACTACGACGCGATCGACGGAGAACCGGTCGACCTGGCCTTCGCCCTGCTGGTCCCGGAGAGCGCCACCGAGGAACACCTGCAGCTGCTCGCACGGCTCGCCGGGATGTTCAGCGAACCGACCACCCGCGCCGCGCTGCGCGAGGCCGCCACGGCCGGCACCGTATTGCAACTGATCGAGGCGAGCGAGGCGCGCTAGCGCCTGCGCCGGGCCATGCTCGACAGCCTCCAGTCACTCCTCGATCAGACCGGCCCGCGGCTACAGCTGCGCTGGCTCAATGGCGAACCCGAGCAGCACTCCCCATTGCGTCGGCCCGAACGCGCGCGCTCACGCGAATCGCTGATCGGCTCGCTCAACTGCATCCACCCCAATTGTCTACAGGTGATCGGCACGGCCGAGCAACGCTATCTGCAGGCCCTGGGACAGACCGCCTTCGAGGAGACCCTGGAGCAGCTGTTCACCGAGCAGCCGGCAGCGATCCTGTTCGCCGACAATCTCGCCCCCCACCCCGCCTTCTTCACCTTCGCCGCCAAGCACCGCACCCCGCTGCTCGGTTCGCCACTCGGCGACGAGGAGCTGATCAACCACCTGCGTTATTTCCTCACCCACGCCCTGGCCGAACGCCAGACCCTACACGGGGTCTTCATCGAGGTGCTGGGGATGGGGGTGTTGCTGGTCGGTGATCCGGCCGTGGGCAAGAGCGAGCTGGCGCTCGACCTAATCACCCGCGGTCATCGGCTCATCGCCGACGACGCCCCACGCTTCGCCCGTATCGCCCCGGAGACCATCGAGGGCACCTGCCCCGAGACCCTGCGGGACTTCCTCGAGGTGCGTGGGCTGGGTATCCTCAACATCCGTGCGATGTTCGGCGAGGGGGCGGTCCAGCGCAGCAAGACCCTGAATCTGATCATCGACCTGCAACCGCTCGACCAACAGCAGATCGCCGGACTCGATCGGCTCACCGGCAGCCTCTCGGCGACCGATGTGCTGGGCGTGGCAATCCCCACCATCACCATGCCGGTGGCACCGGGACGCAACCTGGCCATCCTGGTGGAGGCGGCGGTGCGCCATCAGATCCTGCGTATCCGCGGTTACGACGCCGGCGTCGACTTCATCGATCGGCAGGCCCGGGCGATCCGTCTCGACCGCCCCGACCCGCCCGGTCCTGGCCCAAGACCCTAGCGCCGTCCCCTCGGGATCGGCCCGGAGCAACCCGCAGTCCATGAAACTCGTCATCCTCAGTGGCCTTTCAGGCTCGGGCAAGAGCGTCGCCCTACACACGCTCGAGGACCTGGGCTATTACTGCATCGACAACCTGCCCTTGTTCCTACTCAAGGACCTGGTCGCCGGGCTGCACAAGGCCCCCGACAACGGCTTCTCCAACACGGCGGTGGGCATCGACGCGCGCACCAGCCCGCGTGCACTCAGTCAGCTCGCCGAACTGATCGCCGATGCCCGCGCCCAGGGCATCGACTGCCGGGTGATGTTCATCGATGCCGACACCGACACCCTCAAGCGGCGCTTCAGCGAGACCCGGCGTCGCCATCCCCTCACCAGCGGGGACCGCTCGCTCGACGAGGCCATCCGGCTCGAACGCCGGTTGCTCGAGGCCATCGGCCGCTGCGCCGAGATCCGCATCGACACCACCCACACCAATGTGCACGAGCTGCGCGACCTGGTGCGTGCCCACCTCGTCGGCAGCGACTCGCCCAAGGTCTCGATCCTGCTGCAATCCTTCGGCTTCAAACACGGCGTCCCCAGGGACGTCGATTTCATCTTCGACATGCGCTGTCTGCCCAACCCACACTGGCAACCCGGGCTCAGGCCCTTGACCGGACTCGACCGCCCGGTGGTCGAGTTCCTCGACGCCAGCGCCGAGGTCCGCGAGATGCGTGACGACATGCGCACCTTCTTCGATCGTTGGATCCCGCGCTTCGAGACCGACGGGCGCAGTTATCTCACCATCGCCATCGGCTGCACCGGCGGCCAGCACCGCTCGGTCTACATGACCGAGGCGCTGCGCCACCACTTCGAGCAGGCCGGTCACAAGGTGCTGGTCAGACACCGGGAGTTACCGTGAGCATCGGACTGTTACTCATCACCCATCAACCACTCGGCGGCGACCTGCTACGCATAGCCGGCGCCATCCTCGGCACCGAGCCACACGCCACCGAGGCGCTCGAGCTGGTCAACGACCGTCCCTGCGACTGTATGCTGCGTGAGGCACTCGACTGCGTCGACCGGCTCGATCGCGGCAACGGCGTGTTGGTGCTCACCGACCTCTATGGCTCGACCCCGGCCAACATCGCCCGGGCGCTCTGCAACCAACAACAACGCCGCGTCCGGGTCATCTCCGGAGTCAACCTGCCGATGCTGCTGCGGGCGCTCAACTATGCCGATCTCGACCTCGACAGCGTCGCCGAGAAGGCGCTCGAAGGGGGACGCGAGGGGGTGATCTGTTGCCAGGAGCAGGGCGCATGACCAGCAAGGACCTCGAGATCATCAACAAACTCGGCCTCCACGCCCGGGCCGCGGCCAAGCTGGTGCAGTGCGCCAACGGCTTTACCAGCCGCGTCGAGGTCGAACGACGCGGGCAGCGCGTCAACGGCAAGAGCATCATGGGGGTAATGATGCTGGCCGCGAGCCAGGGCACCTGGATCACCGTCAGCGCCGAGGGCGAGGATGAGACGGCAGCGCTGGCGGCGATCGAGCAACTCATCGGCGACCGCTTCGGGGAGGGTGAGTGACGATCGCCTACCAGGGCATCGGGATCCGCTCGACGCGCGCCATCGCGCTCGGGCCGGCGCTGATCGATACCCGCGCCCTGGGCACCATCGGCCACGCCGAGATCGAGATCGAGCAGGTTCCGGCCGAGCTCGCGCGGCTGGAGGAAGCGATCGCCTCGGCACGCGCGGCACTCGAGGCAGTGCGTGGACAGATCCCCACTCAAACCCCACAGAACATCGCCGAGTTCATCGACACCCACCTACTGATGCTCGAGGACGCGGCCCTGGTCGAGGAGGTCAGACGCATCGTCAGCGACCAGCGCTGCAGCGCCGAGTGGGCGCTGCAGCAACAGCGCGACACCCTGGTGCGAATCTTCGACGAGATGGACGACCCCTATCTGCGCACCCGCCGCGACGACGTCGAGCACGTCGTCCACCAGATCCAGACCTTCCTCGCTGGTGACTCCCCGGAACCCCGCCTACCCGAGCACGACCTCGACGGTCACGTGGTGGTCGCCCGCGACCTCACCCCGGCCGACACCATCTTGCTCCATCATCGCGGCGTCACCGGCTTCGTCACCGAGTTCGGCGGGCCGATGTCGCACACCGCCATTCTCGCGCGCAGCCTCGGGGTCCCTGCGGTGGTCGGGGTACGTCACATCACCCGTTATATCGAACCGGGCGAGTTCCTGGTGATCGACGGTGACAACGGCACCGTGCTGTGCGATACCGACGATCTCACCATCGCCCACTTCCGTACGCGTCTGCGCGCCGCCGAGACACGCCAGCGTCGGCTGCGCCGACTGATCGGACGCGCCACCCGCACCCGCGACGGTGTCGCCATCGGTCTCCAGGCCAACCTCGAGCTACCCGAGGACGTGGCCGCGGCGCGCGCCAACGGCGCTTCTGGGGTCGGGCTCTATCGTACCGAGTTCCTCTACATGAACCGCGCCGACCTCCCCGACGAGGAGGAGCAGTACGCCAGCTACGCGGCGATGATCACCGGGCTCGACGGCATCCCCACCACCATCCGCACCCTCGATCTCGGCGCCGACAAGGACAGCCCCGCCCAGCCCATCGAGCCCAGCGGCAACCCGGCGCTGGGACTGCGTGCGATCCGGCTCTGTCTCAAGGAGCCGGCACTGTTCCGCCCCCAGTTGCGCGCCATCCTGCGCGCCTCGGCGCTCGGCCCGGTACGGCTGATGCTGCCGATGATCTCGAACGTACGCGAGGTGATCGCGGTCCGTCAGCTGATCGAACAGCTCAAGCGCGAACTCAGCGACCAGGGGCTGGCCTACGACCCGGCCCTCCCGCTCGGCGCCATGATCGAGGTACCGGCCGCAGCACTCGCCGCTGGGGCCATCGCCCGCCACTGCGACTTCCTCTCGATCGGGACCAATGACCTCATCCAGTACACCCTCGCCATCGACCGCCTCGACGACGCCGTCAACGACCTCTACGACCCCACCCACCCGGCGATCCTGCGCCTGCTGCGGATGACCATCGCAGCCGGCCTCAGCCACGGCATCCCGGTCGGAATGTGTGGCGAGATGGCCGGTGACGCACGTTTCACCCGGCTGCTGCTGGGGCTCGGGCTGCGCGAATTCAGCATGCAGCCCGGCGCCCTGCTCGACGTCAAGGAGGTGGTGCTCGCGGCCGACACCACCATCCTGCAGCAACGCACCACCGCCCTCTTCGCCCATCTCGACGAGGCCGATCCCGCGGACCTGCTGGCAGCGCTCAACGCCGACTGAACCCCGCCTCAGCGCAGCCCCACGGCTCTGTTAGGATAGGCATCCCGAGCGTCGGCCCGCCCGGGCCCAGGAGCCCTCATCCACCACAGCCAGCCACGGTCACCCATGACAGCCGCAGCTTCCAGCACCACCGACGACCAGCGCTTCGCCGATCTCCACCAGGTCCTCGAACAAGGCGCCATGCGCAAGGCCGCGCGCATGCTCAACGCGCTGCAGCCGGCCGAGATCGCCCACCTCCTGGAATCGCAGCCGCCCAAGGAGCGCGAGCTGGTGTGGGGCCTGGTCGATGCCGAGTACGACGGCGAGATCCTCACCTATCTCAACGACGACGTGCGCGAGCAGCTGATCAGCCAGATGGACGCCGGCGAGCTGGTCGCCGCCGTCGGCGGACTCGACACCGACGACCTCGCCGACCTCATCCAGGACCTGCCGGTCGCCATTACCAGCGAGGTGCTCAAGTCGCTCGACCAGCAACGGCGCGAACGGCTTCGCACCGCGCTCGCCTTTCCCGAGGACAGCGCCGGTGGGTTGATGAACACCGACACCGTCACCGTCCGCCCCGAGGTCACGCTCGATGTGGTGATGCGCTATCTGCGCCGACTCAAGGACGGGCTGCCCGACATCACCGACAACCTCATCGTGGTCAACCGCGAGGGCTACTACCTCGGCGTGCTCTATCTCACCGACCTGCTCACCCACGACCCCGACGAGACCGTGGCCGAGGCGATGACCCTGGCGGTGCAGGCGATCCCGGCGACTTGGGGCGCGCGCGAGGTGGCCACCCGCTTCGAGCAGCACGACCTGGTCACCGCGCCGGTGGTCGACGAGACCGGACAGTTGCTCGGTCGTATCACCGTCGACGATGTGATGGACGTCATCCGCGAGGAGGCCGAGCACCAGTTCCTCGGCCAGGCCGGTCTCTCCGAGACCGAGGACATGTTCGCCCCGGTACTGCTCAGCGCACGCCGCCGTGCGCTGTGGCTGGGCGTGAACCTGCTCACCGCCTTCCTCGCCGCCTGGGTGATCGGTCGCTTCGAGGACACCATCCAACAGGTGGTGGCGCTGGCGGTATTGATGCCGGTGGTCGCCAGCATGGGCGGTATCGCCGGTACCCAGACCCTGACCCTGGCGATTCGGGGCCTCGCAGTCGGCCAGCTCTCGACCAAGAACGCCCGCTGGCTGCTGTGGAAGGAGCTGGCGGTGGCAGCGATCAACAGCGTGGTCTGGGCGGTGGTGGTGGCGGCGATCGCCGCCTACTGGTTCGGTGACCCGCAGATCGCCCTGGTGATCGGCGCCGCGATCACCATCAACCTACTCGCCGCCGCACTCGCCGGGGCGCTGCTACCGATGGCGCTGGAGCGCTTCGGCATCGACCCGGCGCTCGCCGGCGGGGTGATCCTCACCACCGTCACCGACGTGGTCGGCTTCCTCGCCTTCCTCGGACTCGCCACCCTGTTCCTGGTCTGACCCTGGCTCAGGCGCGCCAGCCCTCGAGCAGGGCGAGGGTCGCCGCGACCCGCGCCCGCGCCCGCTCGGCGCTGTCGGCCTCGGCATAGACGCGCAGCTCCGGCGCATTACCTGAGGGGCGCAGATGGACGATCTCGCCCGCGGCGAAGGTGAGACGCAGCCCGTCGGTCCGATCGACCCCCGCGACAGCGCCGAGCGCCTCACCGAACAGCGCACCGATCGCCGCAGGATCGGCACCGAGCGCGGCGATGCGCTCGGCGGCCAGCGCTGAGGGAAAGTCACGCAACCGATCACTCGCGGTGAAGCGCGGCGGCAGCTCGGCGGCGAGCGCGGCGAGCGGCAGACCACGCGCGGCGCTCGCCTGCAGCAGTGCGAGGGCGACGATCACCGCATCGCGGGTCGGCAGTGCCGGCAGCTCGCGCCCGTCGCACACGACGGTACTGCCGAGCAAAAAGCCACCATTGGCCTCGTAACCGACCACCGGCGCCAACCCACGCTCGAGCAGATGGCTCATCCCGGCGATCACATAGGGCGAGCCAATGCGGGTGCGCAGCACCTCGGTGAAGGCCCCACAGCGCTCGACCGCAGTATTGCTGCTCACCGGAGTGACCACTGCCGCCGCACCGAGCTGACGCGCACAGAGGATGCCGGCGATGTCCCCGCGCAGCCACTCGCCCCGAGCATCGGCGACCAGCGGTCGATCGCCGTCGCCATCGGCCGAGACCAGCGCATCGAGCGCGCCATCGGCGCACCACTCACGCGCCAGCGCGACATCCTCGGGGCGAATCGCCTCGGTGTCGACCGGCACGAAACGATCGGCGCGCGCCAACCGTCGCACCTCAGCGCCGAGCGCCTCGAGCAGCTCGGCGAGACAGTCGCGCGCCACGCTCGAGTGCTCGTAGACCCCGACCCGCAGCCCGCGCAGACAGCCCTCGGGGAAGAAATCGAGATAGCGCCGCAGATAGGCACTGCGGGCCGCATCACTCGCCGGCGGTAGCGGCGCGACGGCGGCCTCGACGAAGCCCCCCGCGGCGGTGAACAACTCCTCGGGCGCGATCACCGGCAGGGCGCGGATCGCCGCCTCGTCGTCCTTGAGGATCTCGCCACAGGGCAGATTGAACTTGATACCGTTGCGGTCATCCGGGATATGGCTACCGGTGACCATCAGTGTCGGTATGCCCCGGGCGATCCCGTGGGCGGCGAGCGCCGGGGTGGGGATGCGCCCGTGATCGCGCGGCTCCAGCCCGAGGTCACGCGCAGCGCGGGCACAGGCACGGAGGATACGCTCGGTGCTCGGGCGCAGATCGCCGGCGAGCCCGACCTCGGCGCCAACCGCGAGCCCCCCCTGGTCTCGGACATAGCGGAGAAAGGCATGGGCGTAGGCATAACAGACCCGATCGGTCATCGCCGTCGCCAACCCACGCGCCCCGCTGGTCCCGAACTTGACCCCCGAGGTCGTCATCAACTCGTCGATCAGCATCCCTCCCTCCCTTGACTCTGCAACTGACAACGCATCGCGACAGTTTAGAGCGGCCAGCGGCCAGCGGCCAGCGGCCAGCGGCCAGCGGCCAGCGGCCAGCGGCCAGCGGCCAGCAGATTGAACCGCAAAGCCGCAAAGAACGCCAAGGGATGAATAGCAACCAGCCACCGGCCTCCAGTGGGCGCACGACCTCGACGACGGACGCACTGACAACAGGCGGCTGAATCGCTCAGGTCGGAAGGCATTCGCAGGCGCGAGCGGGAGCGGGAGCGGGAGCGGGAGCGGTGGACCGTGGACGATCAGCCCACCGCGGTCTCTCATGACGCTCTTTGCGTCCTTCGCGCCTTCGTGGTTCAGGTCTTATCCCGACCTGAAACGCAAAGCCGCAAAGAACGCCAAGGGATGAATAGCAACCAGCCACCGGCCTCCAGTGGGCGCACAACCTCGACGACGGACGCACTGACAACAGGCGGCTGAATCGCTCAGGTCGGAAGGCATTCGCAGGCGCGAGCGGGAGCGGGAGCGGGAGCGGGAGCGGGAGCGGTGGACCGTGGACGATCAGCCCACCGCGGTCTCTCATGACGCTCTTTGCGTCCTTCGCGCCTTCGTGGTTCAGGTCTTATCCCGACCTGAAACGCAAAGCCGCAAAGAACGCCAAGGGATGAATAGCAACCAGCCACCGGCCTCCAGTGGGCGCACAACCTCGACGACGGACGCACTGACAACAGGCGGCTGAATCGCTCAGGTCGGAAGGCATTCGCGGGCACGGGCGGGAGTGGTGGGCCGGGGACGATCAGCCCACCGCAGTCTCTCATGACACGCTTTGCGTCCTTCGCGCCTTCGTGGTTCAGGTCTTTTCTCGACCCACCACGCCGACCGACGGCTACGCCACCGTCACGGGTCCATGAACTCGAGTTCGCGGCCGAGGTTGCGGCCGTAGAAGATCTCGCTGAGCTCGCGACGCAGCAGCTTGTGGATACGCTTGTACTCGCGCTCGGAGAGGTCCTTGGCCTTGATACAGAAGAGATAGTCGTCGAGGCGGAAGTGCTTGAGGACCATCTTGGTGTGGAACAGGTTCTCCTGATAGACGTTGACGTCCATCATCTGGAACTTGCGCTTGGTGTCGCGTGAGAGATAGTTCTGGATCGAGCTGATGTTGTGGTCGATGAAGTGCTTCTTGCCACGCACGTCGCGGGTAAAGCCACGCACCCGGTAATCGATGGTGACCACGTCCGACTCGAAGGAATGGATCAGGTAGTTGAGCGCGCGCAGCGGTGAGATCCGACCACAGGTGGAGACGTCGATATCGGCGCGGAAGGTGCTGATCCCGGTCTGGGGATTGGTCTCGGGATAGGTGTGGACGGTGATGTGGCTCTTGTCGAGGTGCGCGACCACGGCCTCTGGCAACGGCCCCGGGGTGGCATTGTTCGACAGCGCCTCGGCGGCGATCGGCTCCTCCGAGATCAACATGGTCACCGAGGCGCCCTGGGGGTCATAGTCCTGATGTGCGATATTGAGGATGTTGGCACCGATGATCTCGGTGACATCGGTCAGGATCGCGGTCAGGCGTTCGGCGTTGTAGGCCTCGTCGATATACTCGATGTAGGCCTCGCGCTGCTCGTCCGAGTCGGCGTAGCAGACATCGTAGATATTGAAACTGAGCGTCTTGGTCAGGTTGTTGAACCCTTCCAGGCGCAGCTTCTTCAACGGATTGGGCATTCCTCAGGAACCTCGGAAACAACGAAGGCGCGGGCGCTAACGTGGTGGCGCATCCGCAACGGAACCGGCTGTATCACGCAGCTCGAAGTCGTGGGTGATCTCGGCGGTGGCGCCGAGCATGATCGAGGCCGAACAGTACTTCTCGGCACTGAGCGCGATGGCGCGTTCGACCCGCTTGGGGTCGAGTCCCGCTCCGCTGACGATGAAGTGCGCATGGATCCGGGTGAAGACCTTGGGGTCGGTTTCGGCACGCTCGGCCGAGAGTTCGACCACGCAGTCCGTGACCGGCTGGCGGGCCTTGCGCAGGATCTGCAACACGTCGAACTGGGTGCAACCACCCATGCCGATCAGCAGCAGTTCCATCGGCCGAGGCCCGAGGTTACGACCCCCGTACTCGGCCGGCCCATCCATCACCACCGCGTGTTCGGCCCCCGCCTCACCAGCGCTGCCGACCATCGCCGCACCCTCGAGCCACTTCACCCGCGCCTTCATACACTTATGCTCCTATCTGCTCCACCGCAGTCACTCGGGCACCGCCCAACTGGCCCCGGCCTCGAACCGGGCGAAGGCTAACACAGTTCGACAATGGACAGCAGCATGCATAGAATCGAGTCACGACAAGGCGCTCTGGCAAGCATCCCATGAGCATTCTGACACCACCGAAAAAGGACCCACCCTGGCTCCAGCCCTTTCTGTCGCAGTGTCATACCAAGACCTACGACAAGAATGTGGACTTCATTCGCCAGGGCCAGCCAGCGGAGAGCCTCTACTATCTGATCGAGGGGTCGGCTGCCGCATTGATCGATGACGCCGACGAGCGGCGCACGATCATGCTCGCCTATATCAACAAGGGCGAGTTCATCGGCGAGATGGGGCTGTTCGTGCCACAGAACACGCGCAGCGTGATCGTGCGCACCCGCACCAAATGCAAGGTCGCCGAGATCGGCTACCAGCGACTCGACCGGCTGCTCGAGAACGAGTTCAAGGGCTATGCCAAGGACTTCCTCTACAGCGTCGGCTATCAGCTCTCGACCCGGCTGCGCCAGACCAGTCGCAAGGTCAGCCACCTGGCCTTCCTCGACGTCACCGGTCGTATCGCCGGCACGCTACTGGACCTCTGCAAGCAACCCGACGCCATGACCCATCCCGACGGGATGCAGATCCGCGTCACCCGTCAGGAGCTCGGGCGTATCGTCGGCTGCTCGCGCGAGATGGCCGGGCGGGTGCTCAAGAACCTCGAGGAGCAGGGGCTGGTCAGCGTCAAGGGCAAGACCATCGTGGTGTTCGGCACCCGTTAGCCCTGCAACGCCTCGAGCGCAGCCCCCTACCCCGCACCACCCGACCGCACCGCCCCTTGATCTTGGAGCCACCGCCGCACCGGCCCCGTCCGCGTACGGGGCGGCCCGCCTCACATGAGGCCCGCGCAGCGCGGCGATTCATCAACAGGGATCTAGTCGGCGAAGAATAAGGCACGCAGCGCGGCGCCGGGGTCCTCAGCGCGCATGAAGGCCTCGCCGACGAGGAAGGCGTTGACCCCATGCGCGCGCATTCGGGTGACATCGGCGCGCGCCAAGATGCCGCTTTCGGTCACCAGCAACCGCGTCTCCGGCACCCGGTCGATCAACCCCAGGGTGGTCTCGAGGCCGACCTCGAAGCTGCGCAGGTCACGGTTGTTGATACCGATCAACTCACCGGGACAGGCCAGGGCGCGATCGAGCTCCTCGCCGTCGTGAACCTCGACGAGCACGTCGAGCCCGAGTTCGCCGGCCAAGGCACCGAGATCACGGAGCTGGGCGTCGTCGAGACAGGCGGCGATCAGCAGGATGGCGTCGGCACCGATGGCACGCGCCTCAACGACCTGATAGGGGTCGATGATGAAGTCCTTGCGGATCACCGGCAGCGCACAGGCCGCGCGCGCCTCGCGCAGATAGGCCTCGCTGCCCTGGAAGAAGTCGGCGTCGGTGAGCACCGAGAGACAGGCGGCGCCGGCGGCGGCGTAGCGCGCGGCGATCTCGGCCGGGACGAAGTGCTCGCGCAGCACCCCCTTGCTCGGACTGGCCTTCTTCACCTCAGCGATCACCGCCGGGTCGCCGGCGGCGACGCGCGCGCGCAACGCCCGCGCAAAACCGCGCGCGGGCGCTTGCTCGGCGGCGGCGGCGCGCAACTCGGCGAGGGGGCGACGCGCGGCACGCGCGCTCACCTCCTCGGACTTGCGGTAGACGATCTTCTTCAGGATGTCCGGCGTCTCACGCATCTCTTGATCCTCAGCTTGCCGCTGCCAGCGGACGACCGAGGCCGCCGGTCAGCTCCCGCAATCGTTCGAGCCGACGCAACGCCTCGCCCGAATCGATCACCTCGGCGGCACGGGTCACACCAGTGGCCAGCGAGGGTGCACGGCCGGCGACGTAGATCGCTGCGCCGGCATTGAGCAGCACCATCTCGCGCGCCGCCCCTGGCTCGCCACCGAGCACTCCGCGCAATACCCGCAGGCTCTCCTGCGGCCCCGAGACCCGTACTGCATCGAGCGGTGCACGGGTGAGGCCGAAGTCCTCCGGGCGCACGCTGTAGCGATGGATCTCGCCGCCCTTGAGTTCGGCGATATCGGTGCTGTCGCCGATACTGATCTCGTCGAGACCATCGCGCGCGTGCACCACCATGACATGGCGGCAACCGAGCCGGTGCAGCACCTCGGCCAGGGGTTCGAGCAGGTGGTCGGAGAACACCCCGAGCACCTGGTTGGAGACCCGCGCCGGGTTGGTCAGGGGTCCGAGGACGTTGAACAGCGTGCGGACCCCGAGCGCGCGCCGGGGCTCGACCGCGTGCTTCATCGCGCTGTGATGACCGGGAGCAAACATAAAACCGACCCCGATCTCATGGACACAGCGCGCCACCTCTGTCGGACCGAGATCGAGTCTGACCCCGGCGGCCTCGAGCACATCGGCCGCACCGGACTTGCTCGACACCGAGCGGTTGCCGTGCTTGGCCACCCGACAACCGGCCGCGGCGGCGACGAACATGCTGGTGGTGGAGACGTTGAAGGTCCCCGAGGCATCCCCTCCGGTCCCGACGATGTCGACGGCATGTTCGAGGCCGTCGAGCTCGACCCCGGTGGCGAGGTCGCGCATCACCGCCGCGGCGGTGGCGATCTCGGTCACCGATTCGCCCTTCATCCGCAGTGCGACTAGGAAGCCGGCGATCTGTGCCGCACTCGCGCCCCCGGTCATGATGGTGTGCATCACCGAGCGCATCTGGGTCTCGTTGAGATCCCGGCCGTCGATGCAGTGTGTAATGGCGTCCTTGATGTCCATCAGTCGCGATCCTCGATGAAGTTGCGCAGCAGGTCGTGGCCGTGCTGACTCAGGATGGATTCGGGATGGAACTGCACCCCCTGGATCGGCAGGGTGCGATGACGTACCCCCATGATCGCATCGAGTGCACCGTCCTTGGTCTGGGTCCAGGCCGTGACCTCGAGACACTCTGGCAGGGTCTCGGGGTCGATGACCAGTGAATGATAGCGGGTCGCCACGAAGGGATCGGCGAGCCCGGCGAACACGCCACAGGCGCGGTGATACACCGGCGAGGTCTTGCCGTGCATGACCTCGCGGGCACGGACGATGCGCGCCCCGAAGACCTGACCGATTGACTGATGACCGAGACAGACGCCGAGGATCGGCACCCGCCCGGCCATGGCATCGATCAGCGCCATCGAGATCCCGGCCTCGTTGGGGGTACAGGGACCGGGGGAGATGACGATACGCTCGGGGCGCATCGCCATCACCTCGTCGACCGTGCACTCGTCGTTACGCACCACCCGTACCTCGGCGCCGAGTTCACCGAAGTATTGCACCAGGTTGTAGGTGAAGGAGTCGTAGTTGTCGAGCATCAGCAACATGGTCATTCCCCCTTCAGCCCGCAGCCGTAACGATCGATACCCATCTCGGCGGCACTCACCGCGCGGAAGATGGCGCGCCCCTTGTTCATGGTCTCCTGCCACTCCAGCTCAGGCTGGGAGTCGGCGACGATCCCGGCGCCGGCCTGGATGTGCAGGGTGGCGTCGCGGATCACTGCGGTGCGGATGGCGATGGCGGTATCCATGTTGCCGTTCCAGGAGAGATAGCCCACCGCGCCGGAATAGATGCCGCGCTTGACCGGTTCGAGTTCGTCGATGATCTCCATAGCGCGCACCTTCGGTGCCCCGGAGACGGTCCCCGCCGGGAAGGTCGCACGCAGCACGTCGATCGCACTCATCCCCTCGCGCAGCCGGCCGGTGACGTTGGAGACGATGTGCATGACGTGTGAATAGCGCTCGATGACCATCTTCTCGGTCAGACGCACACTACCGACCTCGGCGACCCGACCGGCGTCGTTGCGGCCAAGATCGATCAACATCAGATGTTCGGCCAACTCCTTGGGGTCGGCGAGCAACTCGCGCTCGAGCGCCTGATCCTCGACCTCGTTGGCGCCACGCCTGCGCGTCCCGGCAATCGGACGCACGGTCACCACCCCATCCTCGAGCCGGGTGAGGATCTCGGGCGAGGAGCCGACGATCTGAAACTCACCGAAATCGAGGAAGTACATATAGGGCGAGGGATTGAGCCCACGCAGCGCGCGATAGAGATCGAGGGGTGGGGCCTGGAAGGGGATCGACAGCCGCTGCGAGAGCACCACCTGCATGCAGTCGCCGGCGAGGATGTAGTCCTTACTGCGCTCGACCGCGTCCTTGAAGCCCTGCTCGGTGAAACCGGAGACGAAGTCGTCCTCGTCGACGCGACGCCGCTCGCCGGCCTGATGTGGCACCAGGGGCCGGCACATGCGTTCGGTGAGCGCGGTGATCCGCGCCTGCCCCGATTCCAGGGTGTCGCCGGCGGTGGGGTCGAGATGGAGGACGATATAGAGCCGCCCGCTGAGATTGTCGAACACCACCACCTCGTCGGAGACCATCAGCTGGATGTCGGCGGTGTCGAGCAGGTCGGGATTGGGCGAGGTCCCCAGCCGCGGCTCGATGTAGCGCACGGTGTCGTAACCGAAATAGCCAACCAGGCCGCCGGTGAAACGCGGCAGCCCTTCGACGTCGAAGGCCTCGAACCGGGCCTGGTAGGACTCGATCCAGGCCAGTGGGTCGGCGACCTGGTGCGACTCGATCACCGCGCCGTCGCGCTCCAGGGTGACCTCGTGACCACGCACCCGCAGCAGGGTGCGGCAGGGCAGACCGATGATCGAGTAACGGCCCCATTTCTCGCCGCCCTGGACAGACTCGAAAAGGTAGGAGTTAGGCCCGGCGGCGAGCTTGAGATAGACGCTCAGCGGGGTCTCAAGGTCGGCGAGGACCTCGCTGACGAGCGGAATACGGTTATAACCCTGCCCAGCGAGGGCACGGAAGGTCGCGGGAGTCATGTGGATCTCCTGACTGCAGCGTTTGGACGATAGGGGTCAGACGAAGGCGACTTAGCGTCGCCATCGCCACCCTACCGTCACTCGAGCTGCGTCGATCCACATGATGTGTCAGATGATCTCGTTGTGTGTCTAGCCAGCCCGCTCCTCAGCGGGCCGCAGCCAGCATTCCGGCAAGTTCGCTCAGCGAGTCGATGACCGCATCGGGCGCACTGTCGCGGATGTCCAGGCCGTGATTGTACCCATAACTGGTACAAATGATACCGAATTTTGCCGCCCGCGCCGCTCGCACGTCACTGACCGAGTCGCCGATCATCAGCGACGCGGTCGGATCGACGCCGAAATGGCGCGCCGCGTGCAGCAGCGGCAGCGGATCGGGCTTACACGCAACCAGGGTATCACCACTGATGACGATACCAAAGTCCTCGTAGAGCCCGAGATGACGTAGCAGTGGCCCGGTGAAGCGGGCCGCCTTGTTGGTCACCAAGCCGAGGGGATAACCTGCGGCCTTGAGGAAATCGAGCCCCTCGCGTACTCCGGGATAGAGCGTGGCACGCTCGAAGGTGTGCTCGGCATAGAGTTCGAGGAAGATCGGATAGGCGCGATCGAACTCGCTCGCCTCGGGCTCACCCTCGAGCGCCCCGACCAGGGCGCGACGCACCAAGCGCTCGAGCCCGTTCCCCACCCAGGTGCGCACCGCCGCCTCGCCACGGGGCCCGCGCCCCAGACGCTCGAGCATGGTATCGACGCAGTAGGTGAGATCGGGGACGCTGTCGACCAGGGTGCCATCGAGGTCGCACAGCACCATCTGTGGGCGACGGAGCGGAGCCATGGCGTTCATCAGCACCCCGCCCCGGCCAGCGCCTCGCGCATCTGGCCGATGATGGTGTCGTAGCGGTTGGGATCCTCGGCCCGCCCCTTGCCGAAGACGCCGGAGCCGGAGACGAAGGTGTCGGCGCCGGCGGCCTTGATCGTGGCGATGTTGTCGACCTTGACCCCGCCGTCGACCTCGAGACGGATGTCTCGACCGCTGGCATCAATGCGGCGGCGCACCTCGCGCAGCTTGTCGAGCGTTGCGGGGATGAAGCTCTGCCCACCGAAACCGGGATTGACCGACATCAGCAACACCATGTCGACCTTGTCCATCACATAATCGAGATAGCTCAGCGGCGTGGCCGGGTTGAACACCAGCCCCGACTTGCAGCCCTGATCGCGGATCAGCTGCAGGCTGCGATCGATGTGCTCGCTGGCTTCGGGGTGGAAGGTGATGTAGGTCGCCCCGGCGGCGGCGAAGTCAGGGATGATGCGATCGACCGGCTTGACCATCAGGTGCACGTCGATCGGGGCCTCGACCCCGTGCTTGCGCAGCGCCTCGCACACCAGCGGACCGATGGTGAGATTCGGCACGTAATGGTTGTCCATGACATCGAAGTGCACGATGTCGGCCCCGGCGGCCAGCACCTGGTCGACCTCCTCGCCGAGACGGGCGAAATCGGCCGAGAGGATCGATGGCGCAATCAGATCGCGCGTCATGGCAGGGTCCCCCTAGGAATGTTATGGCGTCACCCCACCGCCCCCCGGGGGCACGGCGAGGCACGCAGGATGAGTCGAGTCGTCCGGGCGCGAAACGGCCAGGACTAGAGCGCCAACGGCGGCGACAGGGTGAAGGAGACGCTCGGCGACTCGTCGTAATCGACATCGCCCTCGTCCCACTCCAAGGAGCCCATACTGTGCGCGTCGCGCCAGTAGGTCTGATAGAGCTCGAGCATAGGGTTGTCGAGCACCTGGGCAGGGGCACCGAGCACCGCCTCGAGCTGGTCACGACTGGCACGGTACCAGTCGAGGCCGGCATCTTCCTTGATGAAGGAAATCGCCGTCAGACGACCGTCGACGAAGCGATAGAGGCGCTGATCGAAATCCACCTCACCGAGCACCGGCGCGACCCCGGGATCGGCACAGATGGTGAAGGCACGCCCGCGGAATTGCTCCTCATGCAACACCTCGAGTCCGACCGGACGGGCATCGCCCCAATCCAGGTCACCGCGCGCCAGATCAAGCCCGGTGGCAAGCGTCTGCCCGCTACAGAGCAACGCCAGCGCCACCATCAATCCCTGCCATCTCGCCCCACCGCGCATCCTCGTCACCACCGTTGGTCGTCTCTTCAGCAGCGCCCGAGTATAGGCAGAGCCCGCGCGCGGGTGCAATGACGGACCGGCGTCAGCGACCAGCGACCAGCGACCAGCGACCAGCGACCAGCGACCAGCGACCAGGGCATTGAACCGCCAAGATACCGTCTTGCCCGTCAATCGCCGATCATGCACACCAGCCTCGCCGACTGGAGGCTGGATGCTGATTCGAACCGCAAAGCCGCAAAGCACGCAAAGGAGAGGTAGAGCCTCCAGCGACCAGCCTCCAGTCACCAGTGGATGTGCATCCTCGGCAGCAGCACGGCCTGCCATCACCTTGGCGCCGGTGTTAGAGGACCAGCGACCACTGGCCGCTGATCACTGAAACTTGAACACCTTCGCACCCTTTGCGACTTGGCGGTTCAATCCTCCCGGCTGGCGGCTGGCGGCTGGCGGCTGGCGGCTGGCGGCTGATGGCTTGAATCCCTTCGCGCCCTTTGCAGCTTTGCGGTTCAAACTACCTGGCGGCTGGCAAGCGCCAAGCGGCGGCACTCATCCGCGGGCGCGGGTGATGGTCTCGTAGGCGCGGCGGATCTCCTGGGTCTTCTGCGAGGCGGCCTGGATCTGCGCCTCGCTCACCCCTTGCGAGACCAGCTTGTCGGGGTGGTGCTGGCTCATCAGCCGCCGATAGGCGCGCTTGACCTCGGCGTCGCTGGCCCGGGCACGGACGCCGAGCACGGCATAGGCACGCGAGAGCGGTAGCTCGCGCCGCGGCGCCGCACCCGGCCCTGCGGAGGCGCCACCGGCATCACGGACCCGTCGCTGTAGCGAGACCAGCAGCTCGATGCGCCGATAGGCGCCGTTGGAGACCTCGAGTCCACGGCGGATGGCCTCGAGCGCGGCGCGCTGGGCACGCGACGGAGGCCCGTCGACATAGGCCATCGACAACGCCACCTCGAGCAGCAGATGCAGCAGAGGCCCCTGGCCGGCGGCAACCTCGTGCAGCGCCCCGATCTCGGCGGCCAGGGCGAACTCCGGGGCCTTGCCGGCACTGAACAGGCCGATCGCTTGCTGGCGCTGTGGTGCGCCCAACCCCATCCGAGTCATCACCGATTCGGCATAGGCGATCTCGGCCTCGCTTACCCGACCATCGGCCTTGGCCACATGCCCCATGACCCGAAAGCCCGCCTCGAAGAAGCGCTGTTGGATACGCGAGCGCTGCTCCAGGGTCAGTCGATCCCCGCCCTTGTTGGCCCAGCTACGCTCGACCCCGCGGCCGAGGGCGGCGCCGAACAGGGCACCGAGCGGGCCGCCGAACACCAACCCGAGACCGCCGGCGACGGCCGTACCGAACCAGCGCATGCATGCACTCCGTAGATTGACGATGACGAGATCAGAATATCGGGCCGACCCCTACGTGATCGCAAGGTCCCGGCGCAAGCAGGCAAGCCTAGCATGATACGACCGACGCGATCGGCCCATCCACGCCGGGTTGCTAAGATGGGCCGTCATCCACCCGGGCCGCCCCGGGTCAGCCACAGGAGACCCAGATGCACTACAGACGACTCGGCCGCACCGACCTTGAGGTCAGCGCGCTCTGTCTCGGTACCATGACCTTCGGCGAACAGAACAGCGAGGCCGAGGCGCACGCCCAGCTCGACCGGGCCCGCGCCGCCGGGATCAACCTCATCGACACCGCCGAGGTCTATCCGGTGCCGCCCTGCGGCGAGACCCAGGGGCGTACCGAAACCTATATCGGCAACTGGCTCAAGCAGCGCGGCTGTCGCGATCAGGTGGTGCTCGCCACCAAGGTCGCCGGCCCCGGCGACTGGCTGGCGCACCTACCCCGGCGACTCGACCGACGTCACATCGTCACCGCCGTCGAGGACAGCCTGCGCCGCCTGCAGACCGAGACGATCGATCTCTACCAGCTGCACTGGCCGGATCGCCGGACCAACTTTTTCGGCCGGCTCGGCTACAGCCCCGCCGAGATCGACGACAGCGTACCGCTGCGCGAGAGCCTGGAGGCGCTCGCCGAGCTGGTACGCGCCGGCAAGATCCGCCATGTCGGCCTCTCCAACGAGACCCCCTGGGGGCTGATGCACGCCCTGGCGCTCGCCGAGCAGCACGGCCTACCCCGGGTGGTGAGCATCCAGAACCCCTACAACCTGCTCAACCGCACCTTCGAGATCGGACTCGCGGAGATCGCGCTGCGCGAGGACTGCGGTCTGCTCGCCTACTCGCCGCTGGCCTTCGGCGTGCTCACGGGCAAGTATCTCGACGGCCAGCGCCCGGCCGGGGCACGGATCAGCCGCTTCTCGCGCTTCAAGCGCTACAACAACCCCCAGGCCGAGACGGCCACCGCCGAGTACGTCGCCCTCGCCCGTCGCCACGGTCTCGATCCGGCACAGATGGCGCTGGCCTGGGTCAACACCCGCCCCTTCGTCACCAGCACCATCATCGGTGCCACCACGCTTGCACAGCTCGAGCACAACATCGGTAGCCTCGCAGTCGAACTCGACGCCGCGCTGCTCGCCGAGATCGAGGCGATCCAGACCCGCCAGCCCAACCCGGCCCCCTGAGTCGAATCCGGGCTCAGTCGAGCACCCCGGCGGTGGCGCACGCCGCCTCGATCAGGTCGTCGACACCGACCCGGGTGCACTTGAACCCAGCCAGCCGCACCGCCCGCGCGCTCGCCTCCGCCAGCGCGTGCCCACGCAGCAGGCCGTCGATCACTGCGGCGTTGAGACAGTCGCCGGCGCCCAGGCTGTCGACGACCCGCGCCAGCGGCCAGGCCGGGTGATGACGCGGCGCGGCGCCGGGCACCTGGCTCCAGGCACCGCCCTCGCCCCAGCCGAGCACCCAGCAGGCCCGTGGCGCCAGCGTGGCCAGACGCGCAAGCGCCCGCGCCGGCGGCTCGTCACCACCGTCGGCGCATACATAGTCGCGCCCGACCAGTACCAGGTCGGCCAACGCGGCCAACGACTCGATCCCGGGGCGCGCTTTCTCCAGCTCGACCGAGACCCGCGCCTGCGGACGCAGGCGTCGCACCCGACGCATCATCTCGGCGGTCTCGGCGGGGTTGCGGCCCTCGAAGTGCACCCAATCGAACCCGTCGAGCCCGACTCGGGCAAAACCGGCGACATTGAGCTCGGGGAGATCGCGATGATGGACGATGGTGCGACTGCCGCTGACGCGGCTGAGGGTAACGTAGGAGGTCGGGGTGGCGGCCCCGGTGATCCGTTCCACCGCGGCGAGCGCGATCCCGCGCCGCGCCAGGTCGGCGGCGATGAAGCGCCCCCCGGCATCGTCGGCCAGGGTGCCGCACCAGACGCAACGATGGCCGAGCTGCGCCAGCACCGCCAGGGTATTGGGGGCATTGCCACCACGCGCCTGGCGCTGTGCCAGGGCGCGCACCTCGGCGTCCTCGCTGGGATAGGCGGCCACCTCGTTGATCAGGTCGAGCGTGGCCACGCCAACGGCGAGCACCCGCGCGCCGAACTCAGAGATCACGGACGATGCGGAAACCGAGCATATTGAGTTGGGTCTCAGGGGCGAAGTGCTGGCGCGCATAGGTACGCATCGCCGTCGCCGGCTGATTGAAGGCACCGCCACGCGCCACCCGCTCAACACAGCCGCCATCGAGGCGCGGACGCCCGTTGTTCGGCGCACCCTGATAGCCGGCCACATAGCAGTCGAGGACCCATTCCATGGCATTTCCTGCGGTATCGAAAAGCCCGAAGGGACTGGGCTGCAGGCTACCCACGGGGGCGGTCGAGCGCCGGTCCCAGCGGCTGCCGCAATCGAAGCACACCGCCCGTCCCGGCTCCTTCCCGAAGCCCCACCAATAGGAGCCGCGCCCACCGGCCCGAGCCGCATACTCCCATTCGGCCTCACTCGGCAGACGATAATGATAGCCGCTCTCGCGCGAGAGCCAGGCGGCGTAGGCGCGGGCGTCCTCCCAGCTAACATCGACCACCGGACGCGTGCCCCGTCCCCAGCCCTGGTCGTCCGGCAGACGCCGTCCGGTAGCCTGGGCGAAGCGGTCGTACTCGGCGAAGGTCACCTCGTAGGCACCGATCAGGAAGGGCCGCAGCGTCACCTGATGGGCCGGCATATAGTCGGTCCGCGCGAGCGAGTTGTAGCCCATGCGGAAGCTGCCCCCCGGCAGCTCCACCAGTTCGGGCCCGAAGCTGCCATCGCTCAAGCGGTCCCGGCGCAGCAGCGGCATCTGCGCCGCACGCGGCACCTCGGTCGCAAGCGGCGCCGGCTCCTCGACCGGGGCCACGCGCCGCTCGGGCGGGGGCGCCTTGAGCGAGCGTGGCGGCTCGGCCCAGATCAGCTCGGCGGGCTGATCCGAGAACGACATCCCCGAGAACCAGTAACGCAACTGCGGTAGGAACACCGCGAAGCTGACCAGCGCCAGCACCAGCAATACCAGCCCGATCACCAGCCGCCCCTCGCGCGGGCGACGCGAATACCCCTGCAGCTCGGGGGGCAGTGTCGGCGCCGGGCCTGCCGGCACGCGCGGCGGCGGTGGGGGCGGGGTTGGCGGCGCCGTCGCCGCCGCAGTCGGCGAGGGACTGACCGGCGGCGGGGGCGGCGGGGGCGGCGGGGGCGATGCGGCGCCATAGGCGCGCTTCTGCAGCCAGGCCATCTCGCGACGCATGCGCTCGAGTTCGAGCTGGGTCTGGCGTAGCGAGCTGTCCCGCTGCTCGAAGGCCTGCTGCAACCCGTCAAAGGCGAGGTTGCGGTCCTCGAGCTGGTCCTCGAGACGTTGGCACTCGTCGGTGATGCGCCCGAGCGCCTGCTCCTTCACGCTCAGCGTCTGGCGCAACAGGGTTAGCTCTTGCTGTAGCGCCAGGCGCTCGGTCTCTGAGGCAATGCTCTCCTCAACGGCCTGCTCGCGGGCGGCCAGACGGCGGTTGAGTCGTTCGATCTCACGAGCGGCCTGTTCGCGCATCTGCTCGAGCGAGTTACGCAAACCCCGGGCCTCGCCGGCTCCGCTCTCCTCGGTTGGTTCGGACATGAGTGAATCGTCGTCGTTCTTGAGCAATGCGCCCACCGGCCCCGGTATCGGGAACGGCGAACGCCACCGGACACCCATTGTCCGGGCACCCACCCGGTTTTACCAGATGGACGAAGGAACCTTGCCCTCGCGCGTTGGTCATCCTTTTCCGCTACTCTGAGCCTCCGTGTCAACAACGAGCCTGTTTCAAGTGATGTCCCCGGCCTTCAAGGAACACCCGCTGCGTCATTCGGTGACCGCCGAGTTGCACGCGCGCACCTTCGACCCGCTGCCCTCCCCCGCTCGCGTCTTCCACCTCGCCGCCATCTGTGGCGAGCGTGGCAGCGGCGAGAACGTCGAGCACCTATTGCGACTGCTCGATTACTTCGGTGTCCGCCGGCCCGAGCGGGTCGGTCAGTATTATGCAGTCGATCTCGCCGACGGGCTGCGGCTACGCTGGGAGCGTCACACCGAATTCGTGACCTATACCATCAGCCGTCACGAACGCTTCAACCACCCCTTCACCGACCCGCTGATCAACGAGCTGCCACAGGACTGGCTGCGCGAGATCCCGGGACAGGTGGTCACCGCCACCGCGCTGGCGCTGGAGTCGTGCGAGATGCCCGAGCGCGGCAGCAACGAGCTGCTGGCGTTGTTCGAGGGCAACCCCTTCATCGGTTCCGAGGTCGTCGGTGGCGCGAGCCGCGCCTGGTCGGACCTGCGCATCCACAGCGACGGCTATTCGCGCATCCTGCTGCGCGACTGCGGACTGTCGGAGAATCAGGCCGGGCGCCTGGCCAAGCGCATCCTCGAGATCGACGCCTACCGCGCAATGGCACTGCTCGGGCTGCCGGCGGCGCGCGAGGCCACGCGCGCGCTGAGCGAGGCCGAGCGGCGTCTGGTGGCGCTGGCAGCACGCATGACCGAAGGCAACGATCACACCCGCGGCGCCAGCGAGAGCGAGCTGCTCGCCGAGCTCACCACCCTGGCCACCGAGATCGAGACCATCGCCGCGCGCACCATCTATCGCTTCGAGGCCTCGCGCGCCTACTACCGCATCGTCCAGCAACGGCTCGAACAGCTGCGCCAGCGCCGGATCGAGGGACTGCAGACCTTCACCGAGTTCCTCGAGGCACGGCTGGCCCCGGCAATCGCCACCTGCGACTCCACCCGCGAGCGTCAGCAGGACCTGGCCAAGCGTGCAGCACGACTGGCGAGCCTGCTGCGCGCACGCGTCGAGGTCGACCTGCAGCACCAGAACCGCGGGCTGCTCGAGTCGATGGACCGACGCGCCCGGATCCAGCTACGACTGCAGGAGACGGTCGAGGGGCTCTCGGTGATCGCCATCGGTTACTACGGCGTCGGTCTGGTCGGCTATGCCCTCAAGGGGCTGGAGGCGCAGGGGCTGCTGCCGATTGATGCCAGCCTCGGCATGGGCCTGTCGGTGCCGATCGTGGTCGGTGCCGCCTGGCTCGGACTCAAGCGCATGAAACAACGCCTGCTCAACGGTCACTGAGCAGGGTTCGCGATAATTCAGGAATCGGCGGCGGCGAGCAGCGGGCGCAGCGACAGGGTGCCACCGCGCAGGACCACCTCCATGTGCTTGAGGTAGGACATGCCGAGCAGCGCCTCCTCGCCCTGCATGTTGGGCAGCACCGTGGCCTTGACATCGGTCACCACCAAACCACCGACCTCGACCTGATCGAGGGTCGCATGCCAGGTTGCGACATTGCCGTTGCCGGTCTTGCTGTAACCGCCGCGCTTGAGCCTCAACCCCAAGCGCTGAGCGAGCATATAGGGCATGGCGACATCGGCCGAACCGGTGTCGACGAGGAAATCGACCGCCTGACCGTTGATCCGGCCAGTGGTGACGTATTGATCAACCTGGTTGGGCTGGAGCACCACCTCAGGCACCCCGTCGGGGCCGAGATAGGCGACTGGTTTTGGATTGGGATTGTGGCGCTGACCGAGCTGGGCTCCGATCAGACCAACGAGGGTCAGCACCGCGACCAGTAGCAGCAGCGACCCGAACCGCTGACGCAGGCGCACGGGGGTGGCGATGGAGACGAGCGAAGATTTCATCACGAGCATGTCCCTGGACGAACTGAGGGCTGCGAGGCGCGACCTCGCCGACGTCCGGACCGGGATCGGCCCCGGACTGCAGCGTCTCGCCCGAGGCGGACGCGGCCGGGGCTGGAGTGTAGCGCAAGCGCGCGACGGACGCCCTCAGCGGTGGTATTCGCCACTACGCTCGGGCTGGTAGAGCACCTCCTCGATACAGACCCGCATCAGATTGCCGCCGGGCCGCGGCCAATCGATCTCATCGCCCTCGGAGAGACCGAGCAGCGCGCTGCCGACCGGGGCGAGGATCGAGACGGTGCCGCCCTCGGGGTCGACGTCCTTGGGGTAGACCAGGGTCAACACGAAGGTCTCGTTGGAAGAGGAGACCCGCACCCGAACCTTGGAGTTCATGGTCACCACGGTCGCGGGCATCTGCTCCGAGTCGATGATCTCGGCGCGCTCGAGTTCTTCCTCGAGGTTGTCACGCCCGGGCACGCCGTCGCTGGGCAGGGAGTCGAGCAGCCGCTGCAGACGCTCGAAGTCGGTTTCTGAAACGATCAGGGATGGTTTCTGGCTCACGTTGTCATCTCGATGGAAAAGGCCAAACCGAGCCCCCGCTCACGGGGCGCTCGACATCAGGGTTCGGGGACCGCGGCGGATGCGCCACGCGGCCCCGGATTGGTGCAGCGTTCGCTGCCCGTGCCAGCCCATCCAGGCCGGCCCACGGTCGAGCACGCCACCGATCGGCGGCGTCTCGGCAGGACAGGGCGCCGCGACTCAACCCGGCGGCGGTCTCAGGGTCAGGGTCTCGCCACGCTGGACGAGTTCGAGACGCCCGAGGAAACTCATCCCCAGCAACACCTCGTTGCCGGACATGTTCGGCAACACGGCGGCACGCACGTCGTGCGCGATCAGGCCGCCGAGTTCGACGCGAGCCAAGCGCGTACGCCAGACCCGCACCTCGCCATTGGCGGTCCGACTGATCCCCCCGGGACGCAGCTCCAGCCCCAGACGTTGCGCCAATGCCAGCGGCAAGGCGACGGCGGTGGCTCCAGTATCGACCAGGAAGCGCACCGGCTCACCATCGATCCGGCCATCGGCGACATAGTGCCCGGCACGATTGCGCTCGAGCACCACGCCGGGAGTGCCGTCCGAGTCGACGAAGAGCCGCGGCGGCGGTGCCCGATCATGCTCGAGCAGACCACCGAACAACAGCGCCAGCAGCCCGAGCGCGACCACCCAGGCGGCCAACAGCATCACCCGGCCGATGCGCTGGGGCTGCTCATCGGCTCGTGACATCAGTATCCGAGGGCCGGGAGGAGGACACGGGATCTGGGGATCGAGTCAGGCGGGCGCCTCAGCGGCACACCCACCGGCATCCGACCGCCCCGCCGCCACGCGAGGCCAGCGACGGCGGCCCAACATCCGGGGACGGGACCAACAACCATCGATGTGCGCACGACATGTCGATCCTCCCTTCGCGCGTGAATGAGACGGGCCAAGCGCCCTGCCCGAGGTTGCCAACAGGCGCGGGCAAAAGCAAGCCGACCACCACGCCACGATCTAAGGATCAGTCGCCAGAGCACGACCCCGGCCACTTGCCAGTGGCGGCACCCGTTCAGCGCAGCCGGTCGAGACCGGCGCAACGCGCGACATGCACCACCGTGACCGCAACCTCGCCCCCGGCCACGCCGAAGCGCGCTATCGGATCAGTAACGCACGCAGCGCCCGCGCTGGCCCAGCGCCAACCCCGGAGGACAGGGGCGTCCCTCGGCGGGCGGGGCATAACGACGCGGTGGCGGCGGACGACGGGCAGCGTTCTCGGCATCGATCAGATAGCCGCCGAGGGCACCGGCGCCGGCGCCGATCAGCGCACCCTTACCGGCATCGGCACTCAGCGAACCGATCGCCGCGCCGGTGGCCGCCCCCATCAGTGCGCCACCCGTGGTGGCGCGACCCGGCTGGTTGGCGCAGCCAGCCAGGCAGAGCACGGCGAGGATCGATAACGCGGAAACACCGATTCGAGCAGACATAGCACAAGGACCTCCGAGGTGGCGACAGGATCAGCGACGGAAATGGCGGCGCTTCATCAGATAACGCAGTCGTGTCATGGTGGCCTGGTTGAAACGACCGGTCACCGCCAAACCGTGATGACGTTGGAAGCGCTTGAGCGCAGCTCGAGTGGCAGGACCATAGACCCCGTCTGCGGGGCCGGGGCGGTAACCGAGCTCCTGGAGTGCAACCTGCCCACGCTCGACCGTGGCCGACGCGGCGTGCACCGGCGCACCGAGCACCACCAGACAGAGGATTGCGGACAGGATGGCGAGACGCGACGGAGTACTGCGCATGGGGCTCCTCATGGTTGGCAAGACTGGACCGGAATGATCCGTGGCCACGGGGCCACGGTGAACCCAGGCAGTCTAGCCTCCCCACCCCTGCGATTGAAGACGACGCCGGGACGAGACGCAGCAGGCGCGCCCCGCCCCGGCCATCACCTCAGCACTCAGCGATTTTCCTTGGTCTTGTTGGTGAACGAGCGCACCGTCCCGACCACACGCTCCTGCAGCTCGCGCGCCCATGGCGGCTGCTGCCAGTTCCAGCCGATGATGATGCCGACAACCAGGAATAACAGGGCATACAACATGATGAAGCTCTCCCCATCAGTGACATGCAACACAATGGATGAAATACAACCACTCTTTTAGCAAGGTTGTAGACCTGAGATTAGCCTAAAAGCTCCCGCTTCGCTCAGTCGATCAGGCGAGCATCTTCAGCTCGACACCAAGCGACTCCAGCAGCAGCCCGGTGAGCGCTCCCCCGCAGGCGCCGCCAAGCAGTCCCGCCGGGACCTCGGCGAGGATGGCCTCGAAGGCGGCACCGGGGGCGGCATGCAGCCCTGCGGTGGTGCCACCGACGATCCAGACGCTGGCCCCGACCACGGCGGCGATCAACCCCGCCACCACCGGCGCCGAGAGCCCGGGCGGCAACCAGGCCGAGGCCCCCACCAGCCGCCGCACCGAGAATTGATAGATAGATCCGACCAGCGCCACCACGGCAGCGGCAAGCGCGAACATGCCGACCTCCACACCAGTGAGATCCAGCACCAGCGCCAACCCCGCGCCAGCCAGCAACCCGGCCAGCAAGCCGCTGAAGGTCTGCGCCAGTGGCCGTGCGCCACGACCGATCGCCCAGGCATAGAAGACCCCGACCAGCACCCCGGCGAGACCGGCGAGGCCGGCGATCAACGGCAACCGGACCTGGTGCCCGGTCGCGATCAGATAGGCGATCGAGGCCAGCACCCCGGCCATGGCACCGGCCAAAGCCACCGGCATGGCGCTGTAGAAGGCCGTCGTGGTCGTCGCGGCGATGGTCGTGGCGACCACCAACGCCAGCCACGCACTGTCCCCGACGCCGAGCAACAATTGATGCAGCCCCGCAAACAGGGCGCCGAACAGCGCCCCGGCGAGCCCCCAGACGAACAATCCCATGAAGATGGCCGTGGCCTTGTCCTGATCTCGCATTGACGCCCTCTCAACGAGCTGGATGCGAACGGGCGCCACTGGCGCCGCCCCCTCCGGGCAACGGCCGTAACCCTCGCCCCGGTGTCTGAGCCCAGCGCCGCGTCAAGGGCTGACGAGGCGTCTGCTCTTCTCTAAACTGCGCCCCATTGCGGTCATTTCGATCCCCCAGCGACGCATGTCCCAAACCACCGCCAACGGCACCAGACGCGAGATCGACGGCGACACCCGGGTGCACTACGACGGCTACTGGATCAAGTACTACGAGCCGCCCGCCGACACCCTCGAGACCAAGCGCCAGCTGATCCAGGCGCTGACCCGACGGCTGTTCAACCACGTCGAGCACGGTATCAACATCCCAGGCGCGCGGCTCGACGAGGCGCGTGCGGCCTATGAGGCCGAGGACGACCCGGCACGCAAACGCGTCAATGGCGCCATGCTCGCCGGCGCCCTATTCAACCGTGCCGCCGATATCTTCAGCTGTCTGGTCGAACTCCAGGCCACCGGGGTCGAGATCGGCCCCGACAACAGCCTGATGCGCGAGTGCGGGCACTACCTGCTCGAGGCCCTCGAACTCGGCAAGATCGTCCGTCACCGCGGCGGTGACGAGGGGATTGACGAACTCTGGGGCGAGCCATTCAAGGCCTTCTCGATGCCGATCGCCACCTTCTACGAGAGCCGCTACATCAAGATCGCCATGACCATGCGCGACATCGACCGCATCGCCACCGCGATCCGGTCGGGCTTCGCTGCCAGCCGTCAGTTCCCGGATATTGGCGCGCGCATCGACCCACTGGCCGAGACGGCCAAGCGCAAGTGCGAGATCCTACGCACCGATCCGAGCATCTTCGAGGTCTGGCCGGCCTTCGCCGTCGCCAGTGACCGGCTCTGCGAACTCGAGCCCCAGATTCCGGCAAACGCCGGCACCCTAGCCATCCGCGAGGCACTCGAGGGCTCGCGACTGCTGTGCGAGGGCGCCGAGCTGATCCGCTTCATTGTCCGCGCGCGCGTCCCCATGCCCAAGAGCACCCACGAGTACATCGACCGCTGCGTCCAGTTCCGCCAGACCTTCTTCGGTCCGACTGCGGACGAGCGCAAGAGCCCAAGCACCACCCACTGAGCCGATCCTGCCCCATGCTCGTTTATCTTCACGGTCTCAACAGTTCCAGTCGTTCGTTCAAGGCCGATTTCCTGCGCCAACGACTCGCCCCCCATCGGGTCGTAGCGATCGACTACCCCGCTCATCGCCCCGATGCGGCGGTGACCCGCCTCGCCCACTTTTTCAGCAACCTCGATCATCCGGCACCAGCGGTCGTCGGCAGTTCCATGGGCGGCTTCTACGGGCAGTATCTGGCGCGACGTTTCCGTTTCTCGCACCTCTATCTGATCAACCCCGCGCTCACCCCCTGGGACTTCTTCGATGAGTACGCCGGCCAGACCATGACCACCGCCACCGGCGAGCGTTATCAGGTCACCCGCGAGCAGACCGAGCAGACCCGCCGCTATGGCATCGATTGCCCCTGCGACGGGGTTCCGACCACGGTCTTCCTCGATCGTGGCGACGAGGTCATCGACCACCGCATCGCCGAGCGTCGCTACGGGGCCTGCGGTGGCAACGCCCGGGTATTGGCCTGGGACGGCGGCGATCACGCCTTTCAGCACCTCGAGGCGGCGGTGACGCTGATCCGCGCCCAGCTCGACGCCAGCCAATCCGACTGAGCCGCGCTCAGTGCGCCTCGACGAGCTGACCGACGATGCGCAACCCGGCGATATAGGTCCCGAGCGCCGAGCCCAGGGAGCTGAGTAGGAACACCAGGAACACCCGCGAGACCCGGTTGCGCCACCAGCCACGAAGCGAGGCGACGTCGTCGCGTAACCGACTGAAATCACCGACGCTGGGGTTACGCACCGACAACTCCACCGCGCCCGTGACCATGCCGGCGCCGATGGTAGGATTGAGCGAGGTCAGGGGAGCGGCGACAAAGGCCGAGAGTACGGTCAGCGGGTGCGCGGCGGCGAGCAGCGCGCCGAGTGCCGAGAGCCCGCCGTTGATCACCACCCAACTGGCCACCAGCTCCCAGCCGAGCTCCGGGCTCACCGCGAAGCCATAGCCGAAACCGGCGAGGATCAGCGCCACCAGCACCCAGGGCAGGCGGCGCGGCCAGGGGTTGGGCGGCGGCAACTGCTCGAGCGTGGCGGTCACACGTTCTGGCGGCTCCGTCTCCTCGCTCAGGCAGCGACCGATACCACGCAGGTGTCCGACCCCGATCACCGCCAGCACCCGTGTGGCGCCGGTGCGCTCGGCCTCGCGCCGCAGCTTGGCGGCCATGTAGCGATCGCGCTCCTCGATCAACGGCTGGTAGAGATCGCGACGATCGCTGGCGAACTCGGCGAAGGTAGTCTCGAGGACATCGCCCTCCTTGAGTCGTTCGACCTCGTCCTCGGTGACCTGCTCCGAGGTCACCATCGCCGCCAACAGCCCGGTGAACAGGGTATAACGACGCCACCAGCTGAGGTTGGCCGAGATCCGTCGCAACGTCGTCCCGATCTCGCGATCGATCAACAACACCGGCAGATCACGTTCAGCGGCCAGACGCAGCGCCATACGCTGCTCGGCACCGGGCTCGATGCCGAACTGGTCGGCGAGACGCTGTTGATAGGCCGAGAGCGCGAGGTTGGCGACCACCATATAGACCCGGTTCTGGCGGATCACCGAGAACAGATCCATGCGCGAGAGCGACTTGGGATCGAGCACCGCCTTGTGTCGACTACGACAGAGCTCCACGGCAACGGCGTCATAGTCACCGCTGCGGATCAGACGACGCACCTGCTCGGCGCTCACCCGCGAGACATGGGCGGTGCCAAGTAGGGTGTAGTGGACCCCGTCTCGGACGATTTCGTGATTGGGTTCGGCGATCTCGGGCATCAGGGGTTCACCGCAGGCTGGAAACAAGTAAGGACGCCGACACCAGCCACTCCCTGGGCGATATCGGCACGGAACTCGGGCATATTCGGGTGATACGGCGGACGTGGACACCCGCGGCGCGCGGCTCGGTGTCGCAGGGCCATCGGCACCATCCCCACCCCGGGGTGGCGCAAACGATCGGCGCGGGTACCGCAGCCCACTGCACCGGCGAGGGGCGGCATCATACCCCCGCGCTCGCGGATTGGTCGAACGCGCCCGATGGCTTATCATCGCTCAACGGTGCAGTCATCGAGCCCGGAGTCCACATGCTGCCTCGCCCCTCGCGTCTCCATCTCATCGCGCTGATCCTCGTCGGGGTCACCCTGGCCGCTCTCACCAGTGGCTGTGCCTCGGTCGAGAAGGACAAGCGTCACAACGCCTTGCAGGCGGCCACTTACCGCTACCACACCGCCATTCGCTGGAGCTATTTCGATACCGCCTATGGTCTACTCGACCCCGAGCTGCGCGCCGAGGAGCCGATGCCCGATCTCTCCGGCATCCGCGTCACCGGCTATGAGGTCATACGCCCGCTGACCCTCCCCGACGAGAACAGCGCCGAACAGCTGGTGCTGATCGATTATCTGCACGAGGACACCCAGGTACTGCGCCAGGTCAGCGATGCCCAGACCTGGCGCTGGGACGCCGAGCGCGAGACCTGGTGGCTGCACTCCGGATTGCCAGACTTCGAGCGACCGGCCAGTGCCATACGATGAGTGAGGAGCTGAGCTTCAACCCCGCCGCCCGACTACTGTTGGTCGCCGGCGCCTTCGTGGTGGTGATCGCCGGGATGCAGGCGGCCTCGTCGCTGATCGCCCCCTTCCTGCTGGCGGTGTTCATCGCGGTGATCGCCAGCGCACCGCTCGGCTATCTACGCCGCCGCGGCCTGCCCAACGGGTTGGCACTGATCGCGGTGATGCTCGGCCTGGTCGGGATCGGGGGGATCGTCGGGCTGCTGGTGGCCGGTTCGCTCGGCGGTTTCGAGGCCAGCCTGCCCGAATATCAGGAGCGACTCAAACAGCTCACCGGTGAACTCGTCGGCTGGCTCCACGGCATCGGCATCCACACCTCGCGCGAGGCACTGCAGACCTATATCGACCCGGCCCGAGCCCTGGGGTTCGCCGGCGAGCTGATCTCGGGCCTCAGCGGGGCACTGACCAACACCCTGCTAATCCTGCTCACCGTGGTCTTCATCCTGCTCGAGGCCACCAACCTGCCGGCAAAACTCACCCTCGCGCTCAAGACCCCGGAGGCCTCGATCGCACGACTCAAGCACGTGCTCGACAGTGTCAATCACTACATGGGGTTGAAGACCGTCACCAGCCTCGGCACCGGGGTGGCGGTCTGGGTCTGGTTGGCGGCGCTCGGGGTCGACTTTGCGGTGCTGTGGGCGGCGGTCGCTTTCTTGCTCAACTTCGTGCCGACCATCGGCTCGATCCTGGCAGCGATCCCGGCGGTGCTGCTGGCACTGGTCCAGCTCGACCTGCAGAGTGCGCTCCTGGTGGCACTCGGTTACGTGCTGATCAACACCCTCGTCGGCAACATCCTCGAGCCCCGGATCATGGGTCGCGGGCTCGGGCTCTCGACCCTGGTGGTGTTCGTCTCCTTGGTGTTCTGGGGCTGGGTGCTGGGGCCAGTCGGGATGTTCCTCTCGGTGCCGCTGACCATGTCGCTGAAGATCGCGCTCGACGCCAACCCACAGACCCGTCCGATCGCGATCCTGCTCGGCCCCGAGGTCACCAACAGCAGCCTAGATCCCCATACGCACACCCCATGAACCTACCTCAACCGCAACGCCCTCGACGCACGCAGCGCCACTCGGTCTCGACCAGGACCACCAGGCGTTCGACAGCGAGCCGCTGCGCCGGGGTCAACCCGGGGCACAGCCGCTGCAGCGCCGCTGCCCCGGCGTGGGCCTCGGCAAGGCGCGCGGCGGCGACATCGGCGCGAACCTGTACCATCCGCGCATGCAACTCGCGTAGCTGTGCGGCATCGGCGGGACCCGACGACTCACCGCAGCCACCGAGCAACAGGCTCGACAGCAGCACCCAGCAGCAGCGTGACCGGGTGGTGATCGACCAGGGGGTGGGATGGACGCGCTGTTGACGCTGGTGCTGCTGGGCACCCTCGCCGGGCTCTGGGTCGACGGGCTGCGCGCGCGCGAGCGTGCACTCATGCTCTGTGCCCGGGGCTGCGATCAGCGCCACCTGCAATTGCTCGATCAGACCGTGGCGTTGCGCCGGATCCGACTGTGCTGGGGGGCCGGCGGGCTGCGCCTGCGGCGTGTCTATCGGTTTGAGTTCACCGAGGTGGGCGAAGTCCGGCGCAGCGGCTATCTGGTGCTGCGCGGGATCGCCCTCGAGGAGCTGAGCTTCGGCCTGCCGGCGCGCGCGGAGGACGCCTGAGACCAAGGCCGCCTCACTTGACGATCTTGAGGGTCGGACCGCCCTTGCCCTTGGTGGGACGCGGCGGCGTCTCGTCACCAGCGCCATCGCTGCTCGCCACCGGGCGCAGGCTCGGCCCGCTCGTTGACGGCTGCTCATCCTCGAGCAGCAGCTCCTCATCAGGCTCCTCGGGCTCGGGGAACACCATGCCCTGACCGTTCTCGCGAGTGAAGATCCCGATCACCGCATCGGCCGGGATCAGCAGATCGCGAGCAACACCGCCGAAGCGCGCATTGAACTCGATCCACTCGTTGCCGATCAGCAGGTTGCGCGTCGCCGAGGGGGAGATATTGAGGACGAGACGGCCGTCCTCGGCGAACTCCATGGGGACGCGCATCCCCGGATAGCTGACATCGACGACCAGGTGCGGGGTCATGTCGTTGTCGAGGATCCACTCGTAGATAGCGCGGATCAGATAGGGTTTGGTCGAGGTCATAGGTATCGATCTGGTCTTGGAGAGCTGGTCTTGCCGATGAGGAGCGGGGTCGGGGGACCCGATGACGGAGTGGAGACCCGGCGCGCGAGGCCGCACGCCTGCGAGGCCGGACGGGGCCTCCAGTTTAGCGCCACGCCCCGACCACCGACAAGGGTAGCAGCCACCACCGGGCCGGGGTGGCTCGACGGGCGACCGACGGTCGGCTCAGGCGGCCCGGGTGACCATCTCCTTCTCGGCCTCACTGAGGCTCTGGCGGAAGGCATCGGTAGAGAAGATCCGCTGCATATAGGCACGGATCGGGGCACACTGCGCCGGCAGCTCGATACCGAGACGCGGCAGGCGCCACAGCAACGGGGCCACGCAGCAGTCGACGATGGAGAATTCGTCGCTCATGAAGTAGGGATGGGCGGCGAACACCGGAGCGGTCACGATCAAGCTCTCGAGCAGCTCCTTGCGCGCCTGCGTCGCCTCCTTTTGCTCACCCATCGCGATACGTCGCATCAGCGAATACCAATCGCGATCGATGCGGTACATGAACAGGCGTGCATTAGCCCGCGAGACCGGATCGACCGGCAGCAACGGCGGGTGGGGGAAACGCTCGTCGAGATACTCCATGATGATCTGCGACTCGTAGAGACGCAGGTCGCGATCGACCAGGGTCGGGACCGTGCCATAGGGGTTGAAATCCATGACCTCGTCGGGCAAGTCGTGGGCGTCGACGTCGACCACGTCGACGCTGATTCCCTTCTCGGCGAGGACCATTCTCACCCGGTGGCAATAGGGACAAACAGGATCCGAATATAGCGTCATCACAGCTCGTCTGCTCGCAGCCACTGCCATTCTTCCCTTCTCCAGCGCATCGGCTGAGCCCGGCAGGGCTCCAAAGTGTCAATGTCGCCAGCCAAGTCCCTGGCAGCGACAACCGCCAGCCCCGCGCGAAGACCGCGCCATGCGCGCGTATCCACGCGACACCGTCATGGCGCGCGCACCGTGCCCAGCGGCACCTGCAAACGCACACCAATCAAATCAGTATACTCCGACCGGGTAGTGCCGGGGTGTTTTTTCGTACTGACGGCTCGACAACACCCTCTCGGCATGCTATGCGCAAACGACGAGGCCCGCCACCCCTGCGAGTGGCGGGCCTCGTCGATCACGCGACCGAGAGTCGCGTGGTCGAGTTCCACTGGTCGAAGACTAGTGGATGTCCTTCCAGTATTCCTTCTTCAGGAAGTAGGCGATGAGGAAGAACACGCCGAAGAACAGCAGGACATAGAGCCCCAGACGCTGACGCTCGAGCTTCATCGGCTCCCCGGCATAGGTCAGGAAGGCGGTGATGTCGCGCACCATGGTGTCGTATTCCTCGGGCGAGAGCGAGCCCTCCTCGACCAGCTCGACACCAACCGGAACCGCCTCGCCGCCGTCGTGCGGCTCGGACATCACCGGCTGCTGCACCCCCTGGAGACCGCCGAGGACGTGCGGCATGCCGACCAGCGGGAAGAGCACGTTGTTGACGCCGTAGGGACGGGTGTCATCGACGTAGAAGCTCTTCAGATAGGTGTAGACCCAATCGGGCGAACGCCAGCGCGTCACCAGGGTGAGGTCCGGGATTGCGGTACCGAACCACTTCTCGCCGTCCTCGGGACGCATCGAGTTGGTCATCAGATCGCCGGGCTTGGCGTCACCGAAGAGCAGGTTCTCGCGCAGCGAGATCTCGTCGATGTCCAGGTCCGCGGCCATGCGGTTGTAGCGCATGTACTGCAGCGAGTGACACCCCATGCAGTAGTTCATGAAGTACTTGGCACCACGCTGCAGCGAAGCGGTGTCGTGCAGATCGATATCGGCATCTTCCAGGTGCGCAGTCTCGGAGGCCATGAGCATGGCCGGCGAGAGCAGCAGCAGGGTGGCGATGATCAGTTTTCTCATGAGGTCACCCTCTCAGGAACGGGCTTGGTCTTGTCCAGCGAGCTGTAGATCGGCATCAACAGGAAGAAGGCGAAGTACAGCACGGTGAAGATCTGCGACAGCAGCGTGGAGAGATCCGAGGCCGGGCGCATACCGAGCCATGCCAGCACCACGAAGGACACCGCGAAGATGCCCAGGGCGACCTTGAAGATCGGCCCCTTGTAGCGGATCGACTTGACCGGGCTACGATCGAGCCAGGGCAGCAGGAACATGATCAGGATGGCACCGAACATCACCACCACGCCGGGGAACTGCGAACCCCACATCGGCGGCACCGCACGCAGCATCGCGTAGTAGGGGGTGAAGTACCACACCGGGGCGATGTGCGCCGGGGTCTGCAGCGGATTGGCCGGCTGGAAGTTCGGGGCCTCAAGGAACAGCCCGCCCATGGTCGGCGCGTAGAACACCACTAGCGAGAACAGGGCCAGGAAGACAGCGACGCCGACCAGGTCCTTGACCGTGTAGTAGGGGTGGAAGGGGATGCCATCGGCCGGGGCCTTTTCGTCCCAGCGGTTGCCCTTGGGGCCCTTCTTGATCTCGATACCGTCGGGGTTGCTGGAGCCGACGTGATGCAGCGCGACGATGTGCAGGAACACCAACGCGGCGAGCACGAAGGGTAGCAGGAAGTGGAAGGCGAAGAAGCGGTTGAGGGTAGCGTCGGAGATCACATAGTCACCACGCACCCACACCGAGAGGTCCTCGCCGATGCCAGGCACGGCGGCGAAGAGGTTGACAATGACCTGTGCACCCCAGTAGGACATCTGGCCCCAGGGCAGCAGATAACCGAAGAAGGCGGTCGCCATCATCACCAGGTAGAGCACCAGGCCGATCATCCACAGCAGCTCGCGCGGCTTGCGGTAGGAGCCCCACATCAACCCGCGGAACATGTGCAGGTAGATGAGGATGAAGAAGGCCGAGGCACCGGTGGAGTGCATGTAACGGATCAGCCAGCCCCAGTCGACATCACGCATGATGTACTCGATCGAGGCAAAGGCCTCGGCCGAAGAGGGCTTGTAGCTCATCGCCAGCCAGATGCCGGTGACGATCTGGAGCACCAGGGTGAGCAGCGCCAGCGAGCCGAAGATGGACCAGAAGCCCATGTTCTTCGGCGCGTAGTACTCGGCAACGTGCGCACGCCAGGTCTTGGCCAGCGGGAAACGCTGGTTCAGCCAGTCGAGGTTTTCAGTCTTTTCCGCGCTCATCAGGCAGCTCCTCCATCCTCACCGATGAGGATGGTGGTGTCGTTGAGGTAGGTGTGCTTGGGGATGACCAGGTTGGTCGGGGCCGGCACACCCTTGAAGACGCGTGCCGCGAGGTCGAAGCGCGAGCCGTGGCAGGGGCAGAAGAAGCCACCCTTCCAGTCGGCGCCGAGGTCTTCGGGGGCGAACTCGGGGCGGTAGGTCGGCGAGCAGCCGAGGTGGGTGCAGATCCCGATGGCGACCAGATACTCGGGCTTGATCGAGCGGGTCGCGTTCTGGCAGTACTCAGGCTGCTGGGGCACCTCGGAGGCGGGATCGACCAGCTTGGGGTCGTTGCTCGCCAGCGCCTCGAGCATCTTCGGCGTGCGGTGCACCACCCACACCGGCTTGCCGCGCCACTTGACGCGCAGCAGCGCGCCAGGTTCAAGCTTGCTGACATCGGCCTCGACCGGCGCACCCGCGGCCCGAGCGCGTGCGCTCGGATTCATGGATGAGACGAACGGGACGAGAGCGAAGCCGGCACCGACGGCACCGACCGCGCTGGTCGCAGCGACGAGTACTCGTCGCCTCAGTTTATTCACGCCTTGCGCGCTCATAGGCTAGCTACCCCCGACTGGTGCGGAGGCTGCCAACAGCTTCAGGCAGACACCACACGCAGATTGGACGAAAGGTTTAGATGGAAGATAAGAATGTGACGATTGGCTACAAAACCGACCGCGCATTTTCTTCGAACTTGACGCGACGGGTCAAGAAAAACTCGAAAAAGTCGCCATTTTACCACATTCGATGCAACCGAGACTCAGGCCGGGTTGGCGATTTCGACGAATTGATGACGCAACCCGAGGTGCGCGGCGACCCGCTCACCGAGCGCCTGGACCCCATAGCGTTCGGTCGCGTGATGACCGGCCGCCAAATATGAGAGACCGAGTTCACGGGCCAGGTGCGTGGTCTGTTCTGAGATCTCGCCACTCAAGAACAGATCGACCCCCAACTCCGCCGCCAGTTCAATATGGCCCTGGCCACCGCCGCTGCACCAAGCCACGCGAGTGACCTGTCGCGCCGTCTCGCCGACCAACAGTGGCGCACGCCCGAGCCGCTCGGCGACCCGTGCAGCAACGGCCTCGGGCGCGAGCGGCGCGGCCAGACGACCACTCCACAACAGCCCGCCGGCGGCCGTCGGCGACGCCTCCAGGAACCCCAGTTCATTACCCAGGGTGGCGTTATTACCGACCTCGGCATGGGCATCGAGCGGCAGATGATAGGCGATCAGACTCATCCCTGCCTTGAGCAGCGTCCTTGCGCGACGCGCCTTGATTCCGGTCAAGCAGGGCGGCTCATTCTTCCAGAACCAGCCGTGATGGACCAGGATGGCGTCGGCACCGAGGTCGCAGGCGGCCTCGATCAACGCCGCGCTCGCGGTCACTCCGCTCACCAGGAGCTCGATCTCGCGCTCCCCCTCGACCTGTAATCCATTGGGACAGTAGTCGGCAAAGGCCGACGCATCGAGCAGCTGATCGCAGAAGGCGACCAGCTCGCGTGGCTTGCACATCACGCACACCTCATGAGGTTCGTTGCTACGGACCGGCAGCGGCGCCAGCGACGCGCAGCGACGCCAGCGACGCGCAGCGACGCGCAGCGACGCGCAGCGACGCCCCGACGATCGGCAGACACCCGGCAGACGCGCCTGGCACGGACTGGCAGACACCGTCACCAACAAGCGCTACAGCGATACGGACACGACCGCTCACGGCCGATAGGGGCAGGAACCCCTAAACCATAACATTACCGCGCTATTTTGGGCGTATTTTTTGCTCCCGTACTGGTAGAATCTCGGCCCTAAGGATCTGCCCAGATAACAACGAGACGCACGAAGCGGCCACGACCGCCTCGAACGTCGACAACGACGACGCCCGTAGTCCCAGGAAGTACCCTGACGTCGTCCAAGACAACCAAAAATCAGGCGATCGTGCATGGGACGCTGAACGCCGCACAGACAGCAGTCCGCAGACCATGCACGCACAGGTCCCCCGCTCGTCGGCCGAACAGGCCTTCCCCCCGCCTCACGCCCGCGGTGGCTATCGCAAGATCAACGCCGCCGTCAGCCTGACACTCAACATCACCGTCGCCGCGCTGTTACTGCTCTGCACCGCACCGCTACTGATCCTGATACCGATCGCGATCAAGCTCGCCGACGGCGGCCCGGTGTTCTACTCCAGCATCCGTCTCGGCCGCCACAAGCGCCGCTTCGCGATGTACAAGTTCCGGACCCTCAAGCCCGACGCCGATCGCGTCATCGGCGCCACCCTGCTCGGGCGCGGACAGCAGCTTGAGACCCCGATCGGCCACTTCCTGCGCGAGACCCGGATCGACGAGCTACCGCAGCTCATCAACGTCATCAAGGGCGACATGGACCTCATCGGCCCTCGCCCCGAGCGCCCGGAGATCTACGAACGACTGTGCCGCGACATCCCCGGCTACGACCTACGCTTCCAGACCCGCCCGGGGTTGATCGGCTACGCCCAGCTGTTCACCCCGCACGGCAGCCCCAAGCGCATCCGCTCGCTGATCGACAGCTTCTACCTGATTCGCAACCAGCGCATCGGCAACGACCTGCAACTGCTGCTCTATGCCCTGTGGACACTGGGACTGCGCTTTCTACGCGCGCTGTTCGGGGCGGTGCGGCAGCGACTCAGCCGCGACCGCGTCCACGAGGAGCGCCGTCTACGTGAGCGCATTGCCCCGAGCGATGCCCTGGTGCGACTCGAGGGCCGCCAGGACTGTCGTTGCACGCTGCTCGACCTCAATGACGAGGCGGTACTGGTGCGCTGCCCGCCTGGGCACCAACTACCGAGCGGGACACTGCAGCTACAGCTCGAACGCGAGGCCGATCACCACGGCAGCGGCGCCGTGAAGCGTCGCATCGTGCACTGCCGGGGTGAGTTGACCATGCGTCGCCCCAGCCCAGGGCTGGCGGGTTATCATGACTGCGTGTTACAGATCCAGCCGGTGACGCCGCTGAACGCGTTCAAGCTGCAAAAATACTTCCTACTCTCGAGCCTCTGCTAAATTGCGGTATCGACCTCAACCCGAACCTCAGGCAGGCCCTCCGCTATCATTGACCGATAGCGGACGCACCTTGGAGATGGATGCATCCATGACCCCTCCCCACTCACCATTGAGCGTTGAAGCCTCCGCCCCCGACGAACGCGCGCCGGGTCTTCTCGAAACGGAATCGCAAACGCTCCCGAACGCCGCCATGACGGCCGATCCCAAGACGCAGGACGCATCGACCCCATCCATCCCCGAAGCCCCGGGCAGCGCCGTCGACGAGGACAGCGCAGCCACGCCGACCGAGCCACTGCAGGCACAACCAAGCGCAGCGGAAGCCACACCTGAGGCCACACCAGACGAGGCCACGGTACCCACCACCCCACAGCATGTCATGCCCGGGCGGTTACACCTCGACACCCGCCGCCTGCCTCAACCCGAGGACGACTCGCGTCCCTGGTTCCTGTTCATCGCCATCGACCAGGCCACCCGCTGGGTGTTCGTCCGCGTCACCCACGAGATTAGTCCGGCGGCCACCCGCGCCTTCCTCAAGACCCTGCTCAAGACCAGCCCGATCCTCATCCGCGAGCTGGTCGCTGCGACGCCATCGGAGCAGGACGAACCATCCGAGGCCGCAGCGCTCCCCGGCCCCGAGGCACTCGCGCGGCTGTGCGCCAACCTCGACATCGACCACCACGTCGATACCGCCGAACCACCACAGACAACAGTGCTAATGCACGCCTTCGACGCCCTGCTCGAGGCGCACCTGGGCGACGAGAGCGCCGGCGACGCACACGCTGCCCAGACACTCAAACAGGCGCTGCGTCAGGTCGCGCGCGACTACAATCATCGACAACCACAACCGATCCTCGGTGAACACACCCCGACCCAGGCGCTCAGCAAGTGGCACCGCGAGCATCCCGAATGCTTCGTCGCCCGCCGCCGACGCCCCGACACCTCGACCCAGCAGACCACCGCGCGCCGCGTGGAGCCAACCCCACCCACGAGGTCGCCAGCCGCCGAGGACAACGCCGCGCGCAGCGCCGGCGCCACCGCACCTGAGCCACTCACCCCCTTACAGCTCGCGCGCACGCTCAATCGCAACGCCGTCGCCTCGAGCCTGATCCGGCTGCGCCAACAGCCACCGCTCGACTCCCTGCTGGTGAGCAGCTGCAACGACGGCGCCGGCAAGACGACGGTCGCCCTGCAACTGGCCTATGCCGGGGTCCACGACATCGGTCTGCGCATCCTGCTGATCGATGCCAACCCCACCAACCCCCAGCTCGCCAGGCTGTTCGACACCGACGAGGGCCCTGGGCTGTGCGAGTTCTTCGCCGGTCAAGCCGAGCCTGACGAGGTCATCCGCCCCACCCAGACCCCAGGCCTCGACCTCGTCACCCTGGGGCTGCACCAGCGCGACATGCTGGTGCGACAGGACCCACAGCGGCTGCGCGCTCGCCTCGATGCGTTGCGCAACGCCAGCACCGAGCGCTACGATCTGCTCCTGGTCGATGGCCCCAGTAGCCTCGGCGATCAGGACCTGGCGATCGGAGCAACCGCCTTCGACGGCGTGGTCCTGGTGATCGAGAGCGAGCGCACCCGCTGGGAGGTGATGCAATATGCACAGGACAGGTTGCAGTCGGCCGGCGCCAGACTGCTCGGCGCGGTACTGAACAAGCGCAAGTACTACATCCCCAGGGGGCTGTATGCCTGACTCCAGATCCCAACACCGCGCAGCGCAAGCCCTGTCGCTCCTGCTCCTAGCGGTCCTGGCGCTGCTCACTGGCTGTGCCCAGCAGCAGACCACCCTCGACATCGACGAGGAGGTAGTGGTCGCGCGTCAATCCTTCTCCTTCTCCGAAGGCGAGAACTTCGACCTGATGCCGAAGTACACCATCTCCCCCGGCGACACCCTCGATGTCCTCTTTCAGATCCGCACCTGGCTGGAGAAGGACACCTTCCGTATCTCGGTCGACCACACCGTTGCGGTCAAATTCATCTACACCCCCGAGCTCAACGAGGAACAGCTGGTCCGCCCCAACGGCATGATCAGCCTGCCCTACATCGGCGAGTACTATGTCGTCGGCAAGAGCCCGAAGCAGGTCGAGCAGGAACTGAAAAAGGCCTACGCCGGCATCCTCAAGGAGCCCGAGATCTACGTCCAGGTCCCCGAGTTCCAGTCCGCCATCAAGGAACTCAAGCGCGACCTGCACACCGCCCCGCGTGGGCTCAGCCGCCTGGTGACCGTCCGACCCGACGGCTATGTGACCTTCCCGATGGTCGGCGAGGTGATGGCCGCCGGACGCACCATCAAGGAACTCAATACCGAGCTCAACCGCGACTACGAAAAGCTCATCTCCGGGCTGCACGTCGACCTCTTCCTCGAGCGTCACTCCGGTTCGCTGGTCTATGTGCTCGGCGCGGTCAAGGAGCCCGGCGCCTTCACCATCGTCAAGCCGATCTCGGTGGCCCAGGCACTGGCACTGGCTGGCAGCTATGGCGATGATGCCCAGCTCGACTCGGTGATCGTCGCCCGCCACCATCAAGGCAAGGTGATCGCCACCCGTATCGACCTCAGCCGCTCCGGGGCCCTCGGTGGGCGTGGGGCGATGTTCTATCTGATGCCCGACGACCTGGTGTTCGTGCCCCGGACCCGCCTCAGCGAGACCGCGCAGATCGCCAGACAGGTGAGCGAGGCGCTGATGTTCCGCGGCTGGCACATCACCGTCGACAGCATCTCGATCGACGAACTCTGACCTGGATGCATTGACGTGGAACGTCCCCTCCTTCGTACCGAAAACTATCTGCGTGAGCTGCTGCAGATCTACTTCGCCCAACAGCGACTGATCCTGCTCACCACCCTGGCGGTCTTTCTCGCCGCTGCGGCGATCGCCTTCCTCGCCCCGCCGATCTACTCGGCGCAGGGCGCCATCCTGCTACGCGCCAGCGAACTCCAGCGCACCCCGCAATCGCTCGAGGAGACGCAGGTGCGCTCGTTCAAGGTCAGCGAGGAGGACCTACGCTCCGAGCGTGAGCTGTTGCGCTCGCCAGCGGTGCTGCAGGGGGCGATCGCCCGACTCCAGCAGGAACACCCCGAGCTGGCCGATACCCTCGACTGGCACCGGGTGGGTGGTCGCCTGCAGATCGAACTGGTCCCCGACTCGCGGGTGATCAATGTCGCCTTCCAGCACGGCGACGCCACCGAGGCGGTCACTATCCTCGACGCCATCCTCGATGCCTATATCGAGCGCCGCGCCGAGATCCTCTACCCCGAGGGCACGGTCGACTTCTTCGTCGACCAGGTCGAGCGCTTCCGCGATCAGATCAGCAATACCGAGCAGGCACTGATCGAGCTGGCCAACACCACCGGCACCCCTGACCCGGCCAAGGAGATCGAGCTCAACCTGCTGATCAAGCAGAACATCGAGGAACGCTTGCTCGATCTCGACACCCGAGGGGTGACCCTGCGCGAGCAACTCGAGCACCTCGACCGCACCCTGACCACGGAGCAGCTGCGCAACTACGCCTTCATCAGCAACCCGACCGTGGCCGAGATCGCCGCTCGGATCATCGACCTGCGCATCGAGCGCGGGCGCACCGCGCGCCACTACGAGAACGACGCCCACGCGGTCGCGGCCATCGACGCCCAGATCGCCAGCACCATGAAGCAGCTCAAGCAGGAGGTGGCCGACTATCGCGATCAGCTCGACAGCGAACTCAGCGCACTACGCGAGCAGCAGCTCATCCTGCAGCGTCGCCTCAGCGAGATCGAGACCCGCAACCTCGAGCTGCAACGTCAGGGCATCGAGAGCGAGCGGCTGAGCCGCGAGGCCGAGCTGTTGCGCCAGTCCTTCGGCACCTTCTTCAAGCGCCGCGAGGAGGCGGAGATCAACGCCGGGGTCGACTCCACGCTGTCGCTGTTCTTCGTCAGCATCCTCAGCCCCGCCTTCTCCACCGGCGAGCAGGTCTTCCCCAACCGGCCGGTGCTGCTACTCGTCGGTCTGCTCGCCGGTTTCGTCACCGGCTTCAGCCTGGGATTCGTGCGCGAGTTCTTCGACCATACCTTCAAGACCGCCCGCGACGTCGAGCAGTTCTCCGGCCTGCCACTGCTGTTCTCGATCCCCGCGGTCAACGCCCCGCCACCCGAGCCACCCCACCAACCACCGCGCTAACCCGCGATGGAGCCGCGCCGCGCCGACTTCAGCACCACCCTGGCCCGTTATCTCTCGAGCAAGATCACCCGCCAGCTGATCGGCGCCATCACCGCCTTCCTCAGACCCCGGCTGCTCACCCCCGAGCTGTTCGGGGTCTGGACCCTACTCAAACTCATCCCGCAGTACGCCAGCTACGCCCACCTCGGCGCGCGCACCACGCTGCGCGTCTACTACCCCTGGCACATCGCCCGTGGCGAACAGGCACGCGCCGAGACACTGGTCTCCGGGGCCATCCTCACCACCCTGCTACTCGATCTCCTGGTGGCCGCTGCGCTGATACTGATCGCGCTGCACGACGGCCAAGGCGACGCGCTACGCCTGGGACTGGTGGCGATGGCCGGGGTCGTCCTGCTCCAGGCCTGGCACCACACCGCCTTCGCCGCACTCAAGGCGCGCCACCGCTTCGACCTGATCGGCCGCGCCAACTATCTCGAGTCGGTGCTACTGCTGGCGACCACCCTGGCGCTGCTGCCCACGTTCGGCTTCTACGGGGTCCTGTGGTCATTGCTGATCACCGAGGCGAGCGTCGGGCTGCTACTCTGGCACCAGGCCGGGATCGTCCCGCGCTGGCCCAGGCGAGCCCTTCGGCTCGGGGGCGAGATGATCCGGCGCGGCTGGCCGATCATGAGCCTGGAGCTGGCAATGATGCTGGTGGTCACCGCCGACCGGGTGATGGCCTGGGTACTGCTCGGCGCCAGCGCACTCGGCCACTACGGGGTGGCGGTGATGATCATCGGCTTCCTGCGCAACATCCCCGGCACCGCCCGTGAGATCCTCGAACCCCGACTGATGGGTGAACTCGCCGCCAGCGATCACGACCAGCTGCTGCGCGAGCACCTGCTGCGCCCGGCACTCAACGCCGCCTTCCTGATGCCCCTGCTGATCGGCCCGGTAGCGCTCGCCACCCCGCTGGCGATCGACTTGCTGCTGCCGCGCTATCAGGAGGCGATCGTCCCCACCCAGATCCTCGCCTGTGGGGTCCACTTTCTCGCCCTCGCGCTGGTGCTGCGCAGCCTAGTGGTCGCCTTCGAACAACAACGTCGTGCCGCACGACTGACCCCGGCGGTGCTCGCCGCCGAGGTGCTGGTCGCCTGGCTGGCCGTCGAGCTGGGTTGGGGGCTGGAGGGGATCGCAACGGCGAGCGTGTTCGGTCTCGCACTACTGTTCATACTGTTTCGGCACACCCTGCGCCCACAGCTCGCCCGTCTCGGCCACGACGAGCGCCGTCAACTCGACTGGGTGTGGCCGCTGTTCGCCCTCAATGCCACACTGATCTGGGCGCTGTCGCTGCTACCCTTGGGGCATGGCCCGGTGGCGACGGCGCTGCGCATCCTCGTCCACGTCACCCTGTTCCTGCTGCTCCACCGGCTCACGCGCACCCGGCTCGCGCTGCTCTCGCCGCTGCCCTGGCGACGGCTGTTGCGGCTCAGGCGCTGATCCACCGAACCCGAGAGGGAGCCCCATGTCACGCCTCGTCCATCGCCTGCTGCTGGCATCCGTGCTGCTCGTCCCCGCCCTGCCCCGGGCCGCGCCACCGCCCGACATGGAGCGCCTCGCCACCGGCCCCTGGATCGCGCGCGCGCGCCTGGCCGAGCTACCGACCACGGGGGCGGCCTGGGAGGCGGTACGCGATGACGCCGAACGCCTGGTGCTCGACCCCGATCTCGCCGACCAGAACGACCCCAGCAACGTGCGGGTCTTCGCCAAGGCGCTGGTCCATGCCCGCACCGGCGACCCGCTGATGGCCGCAGCGGTGCGCTACGCTTGTCTCGACATCATCGGCAGCGAACGTGGCGCCAGCTCGCTCGCGCTCGGACGCGAGCTGATGGCCTATGTCCTCGCCGCCGACCTGGTCGGCCTCCCTCCCGAGCAGGACGCGCTGTTTCGCGACTGGCTGGCACGGGTGCGTGACACCCCGATGTCGGAGGGACGGACCCTGCGCCAGACCCACGAGCGCCGCCCCAATGGCTGGGGCACCTATGCCGGTGCCACCCGGCTGGCGATCGCCGTCTATCTCGACGAACCCGAGGAGATCGCCGAGGTCGCGCGTATCTTCCGCGGCTGGCTCGGTGACCGTAGCGCCTATGCCGACTTCCGCTACGGCGACCTCGACTGGCAGGCCGATCCGCGCCGCCCGGTCGGCATCAACCCGTCGGGCGCGCAGCGTGCGGGCCACAGCATCGACGGCGCGATCGCCGAGGGGCTGAGACGCAGCGGCCCCTTCGACTGGCCGCCGCCGCACGAGAACTACATCTACTCCACCCTACAGGGCGCGCTGGCCCAGGCGGTGATCCTCGAGCGCGCCGGCTACGACGCCTTCGCCTGGCAGGACCAGGCCCTGCTGCGCGCCTTCGAGTGGCTGCACCAGCAGGCCGACTTCCCCGCCGAGGGCGACGACACCTGGCAGCCGCACCTGATCAATCACTTCTATCATCGCGACTTCCCCGCCCCGATCCCGAGCCGGCCGGGCAAGAACATCGGCTACACCGACTGGACCCACGCCGGCTGGGCGCCGACCGACTAGCCGGGTGAGGCTGCCAGCGCGGCATGGAGCCGCGCGGCATTGTCGGACAGGTCGAACTCGGCGAGCACCCGCTCGCGCCCGGCGCGCGCCAGCGCTTGCGCCTCCTCTGGCCGATCGGCCACCCGGGCCAGGGCCGCAGCGATCGCGGCCGGCTCGCCCGGCGCGGCCAGCAACCCGGTGCGCCCGTGCTCGACTAGTTCGGGAATCCCCGAGAGCCGGCTGGCCACCACCGGGCGCTCGACGGCCAGCGCCTCCATCAGCGACACCGGGATGCCCTCACGCCGCCCCCGGGCGTCTTGCACGCTGGTCAGCGCCACCACATCGCAGTCGCGCAGACAGGCGGTGACCTCGGGCCGGGTGAGCTGGCCGCAGAAGCGCACGCGCGCGGCGATCCCCAACGCCCGGCACTCGGTCTCAAGCTCGGCGCGCAGTCGACCGTCGCCGACCAGGGTCAGGGCCCAGTCCCGCCCCTCGGCGGCGAGCAGGGCGCAGGCGCGCAACAGATGGACATGTCCCTTGACCCGGCGCAGCGAGGCGATGCAGAGGATGCGTAACACCCCGTCGTCGGCGTCGGCGCGCGGTGGCAGCGGGGCGAAGGCGCCGGTGTCGATGCCGCAATGGATCACCCGCAGCCGCTCGGCCCAGCGCGCGCCCACCCGCGCCAGGGTGAAGTCGCGGTTGTAGCGCGAGATCATCACCGCGAAGTCGGCGCGGCGCAGCTTCTCGGCGAGCATGGTCTGATCGACATGGAGATCACTGCCGTGTGCGGTGAAGCTGTAGCGCACCCCGGTGAGCCGGTGCGCGATCCAGGCGGCGAGCGCGGGGTGGGTACAGAAGTGCGCGTGCAACCGGCCGATGCCGCGACGCTCGGCCTCGCGGGCGATATAGACGGACTTGAGGAAGATCCCGGCCGCACCCAGGGTGAAGTTGGGGCTGGGCGCGACCCGCACGAAGGTCTCGACCAGGGTGCGTAGATAGCGCCAGGGGTGGCGCGACGCCAGCGCCAGGTTGGCGCGCAGGATCGGGGCCGAGACGAAGCGGCTGTAGACCACCTCGGCGCGTAATCGCGCCAGCTGCGGATGGGTGGCGCGTGGGCGCTCGCGCAGCAGCGGGAAGAGGGTGATCTCGGCGCCCAGCGCCTCCAGCGCGAGCATCTCGTCGAGCACGAAGGTCTCGGTGAAGGTGGGGAAGCGCGAGACCAGATAACCGACCCTCACCATTGGGTCACCCGCCGTCCGCGCAGAAAGTCGTACCACCCCATCGCAATCCCGGCATTGACGCACAGCGCCCAGGGAGCGAGCGTCAGCACCCGCGGCCAGCGCCCGGGGTCACGATCGAGCCCGAGCGCCGCGATCAGCCCGAGCGCGCCACCGAGCCCGGCCAACGCCGCCAGCGCCAGCGCCAGCCAGGCCTCACCCTCAAGCAGCGCCAGCGCGAGCACCGCCGCGAGCCCCAACACCAACGCCAGCGGGAAGGCGCGGCGCAGCACCTTGTGCGCGATCAGCGCCAGCGCATAACGACCGTGACGGCGCACCGAGAGCGCCTGTGGACAGTGGCGCAATGCGTTGAGCCCGCGACAGACGATGCGCCGCTGGCGCGCGAACACCCGGCGCAGGGTGCGCGCCGGCGGCGGCATCAGCGCCACCGCCTCGGGCACGAAGACGAAGCGCCGCCCGGCGACCACGGCGCACAGCCCGACGAAGAGGTCGTCGACCACCCCCGCCGGAATCGGTCGGAACAGCCCACGCCGGATCGCCAGCAGGGTGCCATTGCTCGCGGTGATCGAGCCCAGCCGGGCCATCTCGCGTGCCTTGAGCCGGCTCTCGTGGTCCCAGTAGCGCGCCTGCATCAGCCCGTCCTCGCGATCGACCACGACACGCGCGCAGGCGGCGCCGACGTCGGCCTCGGCGAAGACCGCAACCATCGCCGCCAGCGCCCCCGGGGCGAGTCGGGCGTCGAGATCGGAGAACAGCAGCAGCTCGCCCGCGCTCGCTGCGACCGCGGCGTTGAGCGCACCGTACTTGCCGCGGCGCGGGTTACGGAGCACCCGGCAATCGGCCCCCGGCAGCTCAGGCAGCGCCGGCAGGTCTTCGACCGGGCCGTCGAGCGAGAGGATCAACTCCAGCCGACCCGCACCCCAGCGCTGGCCGCGCAGCGAGTCGAGCTTGGCCGCGAGCGCCGCGCCCGAGCCGTGCACCGGAACGATCAGCGAGACCGTTGCAGGAGATGCGCCCCCCCCCGCGAGCGGGCGCCGCACCGACAGCAGCCGCAACAGCAACGGCAGTGCCCACAGCGCGGCGAGGGCGAGCACCAGTGCGAGCCCCAGCAGCAATTCCAGTAGTGACGTCATCCAACCGTCTCCGCAACGGGCGCGGCCTCGGCCTCGAGCGCGAAGCGCAGCCACAACTGCGAGACCCCGAGCGAGAGCAACATGTGCTTCTGGAACACATCGCTGAACATGGTCATGTAGAGCAACAGGAAGAGGAAGGCGAGCAGATAGTGCAACACCTGATCGGCATGATGACGATCGCCGCGCGCCAGCAGCAGCCGACGCGCCAGCCAGAGGTTACGCGCCGCCACCGCCAGCAGACCGAGGAAGCAGATCGCCCCCAACACCCCGGTGCCGACCACCACCTCGAGATAGGTGTTGTGGGCAAAGCGACGATTGGTCGCGCCCTCGCGATCGAAGCGCTGCGCCCAGTCGGTCTTGGCGTAAAGCTCGCGGAAGGTGCCCGGCCCGTGCCCGATCAGCGGGCGCTGCTCGAAGGCATCACCGGCTACCACCAGATAGGAGGCACGCCGGTTAATCGAGCGGTCGGTATCCGAGGCGGTGAGCGTCGCCTGGCGTTCCCAGTACCCCTGCGGCACCAACATCAGCGCCACCAGCAGGGCCATCGCGCCCCCCGCGAAGACCAGACCGAGATGACGTGGCCGCAGACCGCGCGCATTGACCACCAGCAAGGTCGCCAGCAGCAACGCCGTGACCAAAGCGCCACTGCGCGAGAAGCTCACCACCAGGGCACCGAGATTGATCGCCAACAGCAGCAGCGCCGCCAGCCGCACCAAGGGGCGCTGACCATGGACCAACCAGAACACCACGAAGGGCAGTGCGAAGATGATCAGCATCGCCAGATTGTTGGGATCGCTCGTCACCCCGGTGCTACGGGTGAATTCACTGCTGACCTCGACTGCGAACCAGGGAACATCGAACAGATAGCCGATCAGTGCGAACACCGAGCCGAGCGAGACCGATGAGACGATCACCAACGGCAGCTGGCGCATCAGCGCGCGACCATCGAGAAACACCAACACCAGGGCGAAGAAGGCCATCGCCACCAGGGTCAGCAGCACTTGTTGGATGGCCTGGCCCGGAAACGCCGACCACAGGGTCGAGAACAGGCTCACCGCCAGGAACAACCACCACCAGGGCCAGAGGTTGGAGCTCAGCTGACGCACCGTGCGCTGATCGCGCACCAAGCGCAGCAGCAACACCAACAGCAAGACCGCAGCCAGCACCCAGTGGATCTTGATGTCCGGCAACGGCCCACCGAACTGACGGAAATGGCCGAAGGGGATGAGGAAGATGATCGCATAGAGCCCCCAGCTCGGCCCCCGTCCGATCAGCACCAGGGACCCGAGCAGCAGCCCGGGGAGCAACGCGAGCGCCGGCCAGGGGGTCCACAGCGGCACCAGGGTGGCAATCACCATCAGCACGATCAGACCGAGCCACAGCGGACTCGACTCGGTGCGGGCGTTCAACCGTTCCATGGCGCCCCTCCCACGGTCAGCATCCGCGCCCGGCGCGGCCAGGATATACGCATCGTTCTATCGCCTTTCGCTCGGCGCCACCCACCACCCGGCAAGGTCGAGGCCTGATCGGTGACGCGCTGATGTTATGCTGCGTCCAGTTTGTCGCGGATATCCTCGCATGACCGATCTCGAGCTCGCACTGTATCAACGGGTCCATATCCGGCTACAGCACCTGCCCACCAGCCATAACTCCGTGGTCTGTGCCCGGCTCGGCCACTTCCTCGTCGCCCCCGGCCACCATCCCGCCGACGTCCTCTGCGCCCCCATGCCGGAAGGCGCCGCGGTACTGCGGCACCTCGCCCCCAAGGTCGCGCCCCAACAGGTCACCACGGTCTGGTTCGAGGGACGCCGGGTACTGTTCTACAGCCATCGCGGCGATCCCGACCTGATCCTGGATCCAGGCACGCCGATCCGTCTCTTCGTCGCGCGCCGTGCCGGGGTCGTCAAGCGCTTTTACAACGCCCTGTTGTTCGCCATCCATCTTAGCGCGACCCGACACGGCGGGCTGCTGCTGCATGCCGCAGCGCTGCGCGACCCGGCGGGCCGTACCGCACTGGTACTCGGCCCCAGGCGCAGCCGTAAGACCCACCTGACGCTACAGCTGCTGCACCAGGGTTGGGACTATCTCGCCGACGACAAGCTGCTGCTGCTCGATCGCCGCGCCCATCTGTTCGAACGCCGGCTCATCATCCGCCGCCACCACCTCGGCGCCCTGCCCTGGCTGGCCACTCGGCTCGATCACCCGTCTGCCCCCCTGATGGTGCGCTCGCACCGCCTGCGCCGGCTCCTCGAACGCCTCCAGCACCAGGCCGCGCGGCACATCGACGAGAAGCTGCAACCACGCTTGCAACCCCTGCTCGATCCGGCCGCGACCTGCGACCTGAGCCAGGTCTTCCCCGACAATCGCATCCTCTCCAGCGCCCGTCCCGATGCCCTCTTCATTCTGGCCCCAGGCGTAGACCTCGACTGTGTGCCACTTGCACCGGCCACACAGTTGTCCCAACTCGTCGCCATCGAGCAGCTCTATCTCGCCGGCATGGGTCCGCTCGATGCGATGAGCCGCTACGCCGCCCCCGAGACGGCGCCCCCCGAGCTCTCGACACTGCTTGCCGAGAACCTCGGTGAGATCCCCGGCTTCATGCTCAGCCTGCCGGAGCAGGCACCGGCCAGCCGTCTCGGCGCTTACCTGGCCGCACAGCTCGCCGCCACTCGACCCGGAGCGACACCATGTCCGGACTGACCCTGAGCATCGACCCGGCGCAGCAACTCACCCCCCTGACTCTGCGTGAGACGGTCGTCACCCGTCCCGGGCTGACGCTCGACCTCGACCCGGTAGCGCGCGAACCGGCGCGTAGCTGGGAGGACCGCCGCGCCCTGGTGCTGCTCGACGGCTGGATCGAGGGCTGTGAGCGCGAACCGCCCCGTCGCTTGGTGGAAGCGCTACTCGACCAGGACTGGAGCCGCGCCGAGACGGTGCTGACGGGGCTCGACGGCGACTTCGTCCTGTTCATCCACGACAAGGCGAGCGCGCGCTGGCTGATCATCAACGACCTCCTGGGACGTCGCCCGCTCTATCTGCTCGAACACCCTGGCGCCATCCTCGTCACCCGTGACATCGCCCGTGCCGTCGCCGCCGATCCCGCGCCTCGCACCGACACCCTAGGGGCCGCCGAGATGTTGCTGTTCGGCCATGGGCTGGGGGCACGCACGCCGTGGCGCGCCATCAGCCTGCTGCCGCCAGCGACCCTGTTGCAGATCGAACCCGATGCCCTCGCCACACGCCGCACCCTGGCCCGGCTCGACCTCGTACCCGACGCCAGCGACGGTGGCCTGGCGCACCACGCCGCCATACTCGGCGACCACCTCGTCACCGCCTGTGAGCGTCTGGTCACACGCGGCGAGACGGCAATCCTGGCGCTCAGCGGCGGGCTCGACTCACGCGCCGTCGCCGCCGGTCTCGCTGCCACCGGCACCCCCTTCAGCGCTGCGACCATGGCCCGCGCCGGTTGGTACAACCCTCAGGAGCACCAGCTCGCGGCGATGGTCGCACGCCATCTCGGCAGCCCCTGGGAGTGCTACGAGGTCCCACCGAGTCGCGGCGCCGATTACCTGCGACTGCTCCGACTCAAACAGGGCCTCAACGACCTCGACCTGGCCTTCCACCTACCCTTCTTCGACCACCTCCGCGCCCAGCACGAGACCTCGGTGGTCTATCTCACCGGTGATGGTGGCGACAAGCTGCTACCCGATCTCGGTGCCGGGCTGGCGCTACGCGATGCGCCGGCGGCCTGTGACTATGCCGTGGCACGGCGCGGGCGCTTCACCCTCGACGAGTGCGCCGCCCTGTTGGGGCTGGAGCGCCGGCGTCTCGAGCATGCCCTGCAGGCACACTTCGCCGCCTATGCCGAGGACGACGGTAACGCCCTCTACACCCGCTTTCTCATCGAAGAGCGCGCCCGGCGCTGGTTGTTCGAGGGCGAGGACCGCAACCGCCACTGGTTCACCAGCGCCACCCCCTTTTACTCCTTACCCTTCGTCCGCGCGGCCTTGGCCTGCCCGCGCGCACTCAAGCGCGACTATCGGCTCTATCGCGCCCTACTCGAACGACTCGACCCGACGCTGGCGCGGCTGCCGCGTGCCGGCATCCCCGGCGCACTCGGCTCACCGCGCTTCGTCCTGCAGCACCGCCTCACCACCTTCGCCAAGGCCCACCCCCGCCCGGCGCGCTGGCTCCAGCAGCGACTCAGACGCCCGCGCGGGCTCTCGTCTGACGCCCCGGTCCTGACGCTGTTACGTCACCAACTCGCGCACAGCCCGGCACTCGATCCCGGTGTCTGGCAACCGCTGCTGGCCGACGCCGACCGACGCCCCCGGACCCAGCTGCTCGCCCTGCTCAACCTCGCCACCCTGATCGACCCGGCGCGCGGCGCCGCCGGGCTCGACGCCTGGCGCGACCAACCCATGCCCTGAACGATGCCCGAGATCCTCGTCGAACACCCGCTGATCAGCGTCTATCTGCCGACCCGCAATCGCGCCGCGCTGCTGATGCGCGCAATCGATTCGGTCCTCACCCAGGACTACCCACACCTGGAGCTGATCGTGGTCGACGACGCCTCGACCGACGACACCGCAGCGCGGATCGCGGCACACCCGGCCCGCACGCGGCTGCGCTATCTGCGCCAACCCGAGCCGGGCGGGGCCTGCGCCGCACGCAATCGTGCCATCGCCGAGGCGCACGGTGCACTGATCACCGGGCTCGACGACGACGATGCCTTCCTGCCGCGACGCTTGAGTGGGCTGCTGGCGCGTTTCACCAGCGGGCGCTGGTCATGTGTCAGCAGCAGTATCTGCGAACGAACCCCGCGCGGTGACATCACCCGGCGGGTCGATGTCGGGCGGATCGATCTCGAGGCGATGCTCCATTACAACCGTCTCGGCAACCAGGTCCTCACCCGCACCACGTGGCTGCGCGAGATCGGCGGTTTCGACCCGACGCTGCCCGCACTCCAGGACTACGACACCTGGGTGCGCCTGGTGGCGGCGCGGGGCGATGCCTACCGGCTACGCGAGGCCAGCTATGTGCAGTTCAAGGACCATGAGCTGGCACGCATCTCCGGGGATCGTACCCGGGTGCTCGCCGGACTGGAGCGCTTCCTCGCCAAGCACCGCGACCTGCTCGCCCCACGCCATCTCGACTCGCTCGAGGTCCTACGCCGTCGGCTTGCCGGGGAGGCGCTGCCACCAAGCGATTTCCTCCGACTGGTCAACCGCGGCAACCTCAAGGGCGCACTGCCGGTGCTGATCAACACCACCCCGGCGCTTGCCGCGCTCAAGCGGTTGTTAGGGCTGCGCTACCGGGCCCGCTGATCCACCAGGCAAAAAAAAGCCCGGCGGGCGCCGGGCTGCAAACGTCTCATAGTGAGAGAGACGAGGAGGACTCGGTAGGAATCCTGGGGCCGGCCGTGTCCGCGGCCTCGCCCCGTCCAAACTCAGTGGATGAAGAGCCCACCATTGACCGGCAGGTTGGCACCGGTGACATAGGCGGTCTCGTCGCTGGCGAGGAAGGCCACCGCCGCGGCGATCTCATCGGGCTGCGCCATGCGACGCATCGGGATCCCGGAGATGATGCCCTCGCGCACCTCATCCTTCATCGCTAGGGTCATGGCCGTCTCGACATAACCGGGCGAGACGGTGTTGACCGTGACCCCCTTGGCTGCACCTTCCTGGGCCAGCGCCATGGTGAAACCGTGCATGCCGGCCTTGGCTGCGGAGTAGTTGGTCTGACCAAACTGACCCTTCTGGCCGTTCACCGACGCGATGTTGATGATACGCCCGAAACCACGCTCGAGCATGCCCTCCCAGAGCGGCTTGGTGACATTGAAGACGCTCTTGAGGTTGATGTCGATGACCGCGTTCCAGTGCTCGGGCTCCATCCGCTTGAAGGTCTTGTCGCGGGTGATGCCAGCGCAGTTGACGAGGATGTCGACCGGACCGTGACGCTCGGCGATGGCGGCAGCCATCCGCGCACAATCCTCGGGGTCGGCCACGTCGGCGGCAATGGTGTCGAACTCCAACCCTTCAGCCGCGCGCTCGCGCTTCCAGGTCGCGGCCGCCTCGGCCTCGGCGGGGTGGTGGTTGGCGATCACCACACAGCCAGTGGTGGCGAGCCGCTTGCAGATGGCGGTACCGATACCGCCGATACCGCCGGTGACGAGCGCAATACGAGACATCGCTGTTTCCTCCTCAGGTCTTGTCATCGTCATGGGGCCCGCGCCCCAGATCGAGGCGGGCCCGTCGCTTCATCCACAGCACCCCGGCACTCCGGCCGGGGTCGCTGTCAATGGCGGTCCATCGCTGGACCGCGCGGGATTACGGGTGTCAGTTCGCGGACACACCCTTGCGCACGTCGGCGCTGATCTCGGCCATGTTCTTCTCCAGCCAGGCGCGATACTCGTCACGGGTCTCGCCGAGCACCTGCATGGTCGCCTTGCTCTCATCCATCATCCGCTCGGTGAGGGTCTTGGTCGCCTCGACCTGGCCCTTGAAGAACTCATTGTACCCCTTCGACTCGGTGGCGAGGGTCATCAGCCGCATCGAGTGATCGAGGTACAGGCCCAGGGCGTCCATCTGACGGTTGGCCAGGCGTTCGAAGACGCTGAGGTTGAGCTCGCCGAGACTGCTCGCGCGCTCCAGGCCCTTGGTGGTCATGTCATTGAAGGTCTTGAGGGTATCGTTGGTACTCATGGGGCTTCTCCGCAGTTTTGTGCGCTGCAACATTTGTTGCACTGCACAATAGTACCCGTACACGGAACCGTCAACGGCGTTTTTTGTAATCCTCAACATTGAAGAAACTCAGTCTCGAACGGACGGCACGCCATCACGCCGGGGACGCGATGACGTTGCCCGTGGACTCGGCAAACGAAGGCGGGAGGGGCGGAACGAGGGTGGGGTCAGTCGCCGTCGTCGGCGGAGGGCTTACCCCGATCGTGCTCGATGTCGAAGCCGGCAGCACGCATGAACTCACGCTGCAACTCGCCCCACAGCTCGACGTTCTGCTGCGCCATCCGCGTCATGGTCTCGAGCGGGGTGGTGTCGCTCCAGGACTGGGTCAGCTCCTGCTGCTGTCTGGCAAACAGATCGAGGGCGGTCTCGAGATAGCGCGCGAAGGCGCCCTGCAGCGTACCGCCATAGAAACGGATGATCTGCGCGAGCATGTTGGCGCTAAACAGCGGTTCGCCACCGCTCTCCTCCTCGAGCATGATCTGCAACAGGATCGCCCGGGTGATGTCGGTGTCATTAGCGGTGTCGAACACCTTGAAGGGAACGGCATCCATCACCAGGTCGCGCACGTCAACCAAGGTGATGTAGCGACTGATCTCGGTGTCGTACAGGCGCCGGTTGGGGTACTTCTTGATGATGCGCGGTTTATCCATTGACACCTGTCGCTCGCTCGACGGTCTGCGGGTTGGAAGGGTGCCGGGGCGGCTCGTCATGGATGCTGCCAGACGACACCGTGCCCGACTATCGGGACGGACACCGGCGCACCGGCACCCTCGGCCCTGGGCGCAGTGTACCCCAGTCGACCACGACTGGCTGCCACCCCGGCGCCACCACCCGCCACGCCTCACCGCGCGACGGGCGGCGCCCTCAGCAGCGCTCGACGGCCAAGGCGACCCCCTGACCACCACCAATGCACAGTGTCGCCAGCCCCTTGCGGGCCTCACGCCGCCGCATCTCGTAGAGCAGGCTGACCAGCACGCGGGCGCCAGAGGCACCGATCGGGTGACCGAGCGCGATCGCCCCACCGTTGACGTTGACCTTGTCGAGGTCCCAACCCATCTCCTGATTGACCGACATCGCTTGGGCGGCAAAGGCCTCGTTGGCCTCGATCAGGTCGAGTTCGGCGGGACTCCAGCCGGCCTTTTCCAGGCATTTTGTCGAGGCCGGGATAGGGCCCGTCCCCATGATTTTGGGGTCGACACCGGCGCTGGCGAAGGCCACCAACCGCGCCATCGGGGTCAGCCCCAACGCCGCCGCGGTCGAGGCCCGCATCACCACCGCCATGGCGGCACCATCGTTGAGACCGGAGGCGTTACCGGCAGTCACCGTCCCCTCGCGCACGAAGGCCGGACGCAGCCGGGCGAGCTTCTCGGCGGTGGTCCCGGCACGCGGGAACTCATCCCGATCGAAGACCAGCGGTTCACCCTTGCGCTGCGGGATGGTCACCGGAATGACTTCATCGGCGAAGCGCCCGGCGATGATGGCCGCCTCGGCACGCCGCTGCGACTCGGCGGCGAAGGCATCCTGGGCCTCGCGGGTAAAGCCGTATTGCTCAGCGATATTCTCCGCGGTCATCCCCATGTGGCAGTGATCGAAGGCATCGGTCAACCCGTCGACCAGCATCGAGTCCTTGAGCGTCCAGTCGCCCATGCGCTGACCGTCACGCGAGCGGGGCAGCACGTGCGGCGACTGACTCATGCTCTCCTGACCACCGGCGATCACGATCTCGGCGTCGCCACAGGCAATGGCCTGCATCGCCAGATGCACCGCCTTGAGCCCGCTGCCGCAGACCTTGTTGATGGTCATCGCCGGCACCTGATGGGGCAGCCCGGCGTTGAGCGCGGTCTGGCGCGCCGGATTCTGACCGACCCCAGCGGTCAGCACCTGACCGAGCACCACCTCGTCGACCCGTTGCGGATCGAGACCGGTACGCGTCAGCAGGGTCTTGAGCACGATCGTCCCCAGCTCCACGGCCGACAGGGAGGAGAGACTGCCACCGAAGTTGCCAACAGCGGTACGCCCAGCGTCGACAATGACGATTTCTTCACTCATCGTGTATATGCTCTCTCACTTGGATGATTCGATGATCGGGAGAATGATTCGCAAAACGCCGGCAGACGCCGGTCTGCGGCACGGTTGCGCAACACCCGAGAGATTGCAAGCCGCGTCACCCGCAAGGCACACGATATGACGAACGGCGACCGTTTCAAAAGGGATTCTACGCGCCTTTGTTGCAGCGCACAAATCGACATGCTAACGTTCATTCAAACCCGACCCTGAGGATGGCAATCGCATGAGTAAGGGCATCTTTTTCAATGATGACTGGCTCGAACTGCAGCGCAAGTACTGGGACGACTGGACCGAGATGAGTCGCAAGGCGATGGGCATGCCTGAACACGACAAGCCGACAAACGCCTGGTCAGAGGCGATGGAGCAGTGGTGGCGAGCGCTGTCGCCAGCCGCCCCAGACAGCGGCCGAGCCTTCATGGATAAGCTCATCGAGCAGGGCCGTACCCTGTTCGGCATGGGTGAACAATTCGTCAACGGTGGCCCCGACCCCAAGGACCCGGTCGGCGCCTGGTTCAAGGCCGTGGAGGAGATGCAGCGCCGCTTCACCGGCTCGGGAGAGAGCGACAACGAAGCGCTCAAGCGCATGACGGCATTCTGGGAGCTGCCCCTCGACAACTGGCAGCGGATGATGTCGTCACTCTCGCCGGTGCCCGGCGATTTCCTGCGCAACATGCCGCACGACCAGCTCAAGGACCGTCTCGACCAGGCACTCTCGGCACCGGGGCTCGGCTATACCCGCGAAGAGCAGGCGCAATACCAGGATCTGCTACGCGGTTCCATGGAGTATCAGGCGGCGCTACAGGAATACACCGGCTTCTACAGTCGGCTCGGGATGAAGTCGGTCGAGCGCATGGCCAGCTTCCTCCAAGGCGTGGTCGACTCGGGCAAGACCATCGATTCGGCCCGAGCGCTCTATGACAACTGGGTGAGCTGCTGCGAGAGCGTTTATGCCGAGGAGGTCGCCACCCCCGAGTACGCCCGTCTCCACGGTCGCCTGATCAATGCCCAGATGCGGCTCAAGAAGCGGATGTCGGTGATCGTCGATGAAAACCTCGGCGCACTGAACATGCCCACCCGCAGTGAACTGCGCACCCTGCAGGATCGGCTGCAGGAGACCCGACGCGAGAACAAGCAACTGCGCTGCCGACTCTACCAGCTCGAGAAGCGAGTCGAGGCGGCACACGGTACGGCGGCCAAGGAACCGGCCACCGCCCTCAAGCGTGCCCCAACCACACGCAAGACCACGACGCGCAAGAAGACCACCGCCAAGTCGACGCCGAGCGACAGCTGAGTCAATCGGCCCGTCGCCGCATCTGCGCGCATCCGCCGCATACCGAGAGGAACGAGATCGTGATCCCCATCGATATTCGACCTGACAAGCTCACCCAGGAGATGCTCGACTACAACCGCAAGCTGGGCCAGGGCATGGAGAACCTGGTCAGCGCCGGCGAGATCGACACCGGAGTCACCCCCAAGGAGGCGGTCTATCGCGAGGACAAGTTGGTCCTCTACCGCTACCAGGGTGCCGAGGACGTGGAGCGCCAGCCGATCCCGCTGTTGGTGGTCTATGCCCTGGTCAACCGCCCCTACATGACCGACATCCAGGAGGACCGCTCAACCATCAAGGGGTTGCTGGCCACCGGACAGGACGTCTACTTGATCGACTGGGGCTACCCCGATCAGGCCGATCGTGCGCTGACCCTCGATGACTACATCAACGGCTATATCGATCGCTGTGTCGACCACATCCGCGAGACCCACGACATCGACCGCGTCAACATCCTCGGCATCTGCCAGGGTGGCGCCTTCAGCCTGATGTACACCTCGCTGCACCAGGACAAGGTCAACAACCTGGTGACCATGGTCACCCCGGTCGACTTCCAGACCCCGGACAACCTGCTCTCGGCCTGGGCGCAGGACGTCGACGTCGACCTCGCCGTCGACACCATGGGCAACATCCCCGGCGAGCTGCTCAACTGGACCTTCCTCTCGCTCAAACCGTTCAGCCTGACCGGGCAGAAATACGTCAACATGGTTGATCTGCTCGACGACCCGCGCAAGGTGAAGAACTTCCTGCGCATGGAGAAGTGGATCTTCGACAGCCCGGACCAGGCCGGCGAGACCTTCCGCCAATTCATCAAGGACTTCTACCAGCGCAACGGCTTCATCAACGGCGGCGTACAAATCGGCGAGCACGAGATCGATCTCGGCCGGATCACCTGCCCGGTGCTCAACATCTATGCCTTGCAGGATCACCTGGTGCCGCCGGACGCCTCGCGTCCGCTCAAGGGGCTAGTCGGCAGCAAGGACTACACCGAGCTGGCCTTCCCCGGCGGTCATATCGGTATCTATGTCAGTGGCAGGGCACAAAAGGAGGTGACCCCGGCGATCGGGGAATGGCTGAACGCCCGCACCTGACTCACCGCCAGCGAGCGCCTCAGGCCCCCGGTTCCGAAGGGGGCCTGTGGTGGCGGGCGACTAGCGTGCAGTAGGTTGGGTTGCCGCCTTTCGGCAACCCAACACCAGCGTCAGCGCCTACTGAAGGCGCCGGAGCAAACACCAATGGACTCGCACGCACGCCCCGGCATCAGCCGCACATCGGCCACTCCCCTTCGCGTACTTTGGGGCCTTGCGGTTCAATCCCGCGATTGGCGACTGATTCAACCCTGGACGTAGAAATAGCGCCAATTCAATCCGCTGGCACGGGTCAGCAGATCGAGCAACGCCGGGGTCGGTACCGCCTCGCCCGGGAAGACCCCGGTGATCTCCACGAAGCTGCGACCGAACCCGCCGCCTCGTCCCCAGTCCCAACTCCAAGGGGGGCGAACCACGCCACACCCCACACAACGCCAACCGCTACGCGGCTGGTCGTGCCACAACTCGAGCCGCCGCGCCCAGTCCTCGAGCCGTTCGCGACAACTGTGGCAACGCGGTGCTCGGGTGTTGCGCCCGAGACAGGGGCGTGTTCGCGAACTCGGGCGAGAGATTCCCACCCGACACCAGGGGCCCTGCCCCTGCCCCGTCGCATCGATACGCACCGCACAACCGATGAAGCTGACCAACGACAAGAAGGCGTCGCCGACCTGGTAGACGCCCCCTCCGCGCCGTGTCGGGGCGCCGATGAAACCGCACTGGGTCAGTTGACTGATCAGCAACCGTACCCCGGGGCGGGCATGCGGATCGGTCGGGGTCAGCACCAACCGATCGCCACCGAAATCGACACGCGACTCGGCACCTTGCACGGGAACACGATGGACAACGACAGGATCTCGGTCGAGCATGGTTACGGCCTCCGCTAGGCGGTCGACATCACGTTGATCGCGAGGATTCGTGGTTGAAATCATTGCGTCCTTTCTATAGCTTCGAGTCACATTCACTGCTGGGGGTGTCCGCACCGCTTCGCGGGCGTCGACCACGGAACCCGGACACACGAGCCCGGGATCCACGGCTGGCGCACCAGGGCCGGAACGGGCTGAGAAGAGACCCTTCGAACCTGACCCGGATCATGCCGGCGCAGGAAAGCAGGCAATGGAGCCGACGGCGATCCTGCGGTGCCTGACCGGTACCCCGTCCCCGCCAAGCTCCGACTCATGCCGCGCACCTGCCCGACGGCGCTCGCCACCAACCACGCGACGGCGCATCAAGGTCAACCCACAGCCCGAGCTGGCCGAACCAGCGATCGCGCGGAGCCCAGCGCCCCGCTCCAGTCCTGAGGTAACCCATGAGCGCCATTCCAGAAGACTTCGTCCACAAGACCGCGCAGCTCTCCGAGGCCGCGACCCGCCCCTTCCCGAGCGCGCGCAAGGTCTATGTCACCGGCTCGCGTCCCGATCTACGCGTGCCCATGCGCGAGGTCGCCCAGAGCCCGACGCTCACCAACGGCGAACCGGAAGAGAACCCACCGATCCTGGTCTACGACACCTCGGGCCCTTACACCGACCCAGACGCCAAGATCGACCTGATGGCCGGTCTGCCGGATCTGCGCTCGGGATGGATCGAGGCCCGCGGCGACACCGAACAGCTCGACGGCCCGACCTCGGCGTTCGGGCGCACCCGGCAGAACGATCCCGCGCTGGCCCACCTGCGCTTCGAGCACCTACGCACGCCACGCCGCGCCAAGCCCGGCCAGGGCGTCACCCAGATGGCCTATGCCCGACGTGGCATCATCACCCCGGAGATGGAGTTCGTCGCCATCCGCGAGAATATGCGGCTCGACGAGCTGCGCGCCGACCCGCGTTACGCCAAGCTGCTGCGCCAGCACCCTGGCAATGCCTTCGGTCAGCCGCTGCCCGAGCAGATCACCCCGGAATTCGTGCGCGACGAGGTGGCACGCGGACGTGCAGTACTCCCGGCCAACATCAACCACCCTGAGGTGGAGCCGATGATCATCGGTCGCAACTTCCGGGTAAAGATCAACACCAACATCGGTAACTCCGCCACCACCTCATCGATCGAGGAGGAGGTCGAGAAGATGGTGTGGTCGGCGCGCTGGGGTGGCGACACCCTGATGGATCTGTCGACCGGCAAGAACATCCACGAGACCCGCGAGTGGATCCTGCGCAACTCGCCGGTGCCGATCGGCACCGTCCCCATCTACCAGGCGCTGGAGAAGGTCGATGGCCGTCCCGAGGAGCTGACCTGGGAGCTGGTGCGCGACACCCTGATCGAGCAGGCCGAGCAGGGCGTCGACTACTTCACCCTCCATGCAGGACTGCTGCTGCGCTACATCCCGCTGACCGCCGACCGGGTCACCGGCATCGTCTCGCGCGGTGGCTCGATCCTCGCCAAGTGGTGCCTGGCGCATCACCAGGAGAATTTCCTCTACACCAACTTCGAGGAGCTGTGCGAGATCCTGCGCGCCTATGACGTCGCCGTCAGCCTCGGCGACGGACTGCGTCCGGGCTCGCTCGCCGACGCCAACGATCGCGCCCAATTCGCCGAACTCGAGACCCTCGGCGAGCTGACCAAGCGCGCCTGGGAACACGACGTGCAGGTGATGATCGAGGGCCCCGGTCACGTGCCGCTGCAGATGATCCAGGAGAACGTCACCAAGGAGTTGGCCGACTGCTTCGAAGCCCCCTTCTACACCCTCGGCCCGCTGATCACCGACATCGCCCCGGCCTACGACCACATCACCTCGGGCATCGGCGCGGCCAACATCGGCTGGTACGGCACCGCCATGCTCTGCTACGTCACCCCCAAGGAGCACCTCGGCCTGCCCGACAAGGAGGACGTGCGCAGCGGCATCATCACCTACAAGATCGCTGCCCACGGCGCCGATCTCGGCAAGGGCCTACCGGGCGCGCAGATCCGCGACAACGCCTTGAGCAAGGCGCGCTTCGAATTCCGCTGGGAGGATCAGTTCAACCTCTCGCTCGACCCCGAGCGCGCGCGCGAGTTCCACGACCACACCCTGCCACACGACTCGCACAAGGTCGCCCATTTCTGCTCGATGTGCGGACCGCACTTCTGTTCAATGAAGATCACCCAGGACGTGCGGGAATACGCCAATAGACAGCAGATCGAGGACCTCGACCAGGCGGTCGAGAGCGGCCTGCAAGAGAAGGCCCGCGAGTTCCGTGAGTCCGGCGCCGAGCTCTACAAGGAGGTCTGAGCACGACGTCTGCCCGCCCGATTGCGGGGCGGGCGCCCTGCGGCCCGCGTGCTGCGGGCCGGGGTTCCTTCCACCCCGGCGGTCCTCGCCGGGGCTTGGTTCGACTCAGCCGTCGAGCCCGCAGGCCTCGGCCACTGCATCGACCACCTCGCGCTGCACCTCATCGGTGAGGTAAGGGTGCATCGGCAGGCTGATCACATGTGCCGCGACCTCCGCACTGACCGGTGTCGCCGGCGCTCCCGGGACATGGAACACCGGCTGCTCGTTGAGCGGCACCGGATAGTGCACCGCGGTGGGGATATCACGCGCCTTGAGCGCCGCGGCCACCGTCTCGCGATCCGGCACCTGCAGGGTGTACTGGGCATAGACCGAGGTATTACCGGGAACGATCGAGGGGGTCAGCACACCGCTCTCGCCCGGCTCGGCGGTCGTTCCCGCGCCACGCGCGCACAGCAGTTCGCTGTAGCGTGCACCCAGACGACCACGGGCCTCGACCTCATCGGGGAAGATCGTCAGCTTCGACTGCAACACCGCCGCCTGCATGGTATCGAGACGGCCATTGATGCCGAGACGCGGATGGTAGTACCGACGCGATTGGCCGTGATTGCGCACCTCCCGCAGCTGACGTGCCAGCTCGGAATCATTGGTGAAGCAAGCGCCTGCATCACCATAGGCACCGAGCGGTTTGGCCGGGAAGAAGGAGGTGCAGCCGATGGTCGAGAGCCCACAGGAGCGCTTGCCCTTGTAGGTCGCGCCGAAGCTCTGCGCCGCATCCTCGATCACCGCCAGGTTGTGTGCCTCGGCCACGGCATTGACTGCATCCATGTCGGCGCACTGGCCATAGAGCGAGACCGGCATGATCGCACGGGTACGCCCGGTGATCGCATCCTCCAGCGCATTAGGATCGATGTTGTAGGTCACCGGATCGATATCGACGAACACCGGACGAGCACCGAGCAACGCGATCATCTCAGCGGTGGCGATGAAGGTGAAGGGCGTAGTGATCACCTCGTCACCGCGGCCGACCTCGAGCGCCATCATCGCCGCGAGCAACGCATCGGTCCCACTCGACACTCCGACGCAGTGTTCGACCCCGACGAAGGCCGCAAGCTCCTCCTCGAGCGCCTGGACCTCAGGGCCCATGATGTACTGACCATGGCTCAGAACCGCGTCGATACGGCTCCGAACGTCCTGCTCGATTCGTGCATGCTGCGTTTTCAGATCGATGAATTGCATTCAACTCGCCTTTGATTTCGGGTGCAGAAGGACCAGTTCTCCGCGCCAATATCAGCCCACGCATGAGCTGCACGACAGCGTTAAGCCTCGCGGCACGGACGATTGATCGTTGTGCTTGAATCCTAACCCAATTGCGTGACGAGGGTAACGAGCGGCCAGCGGCCAGCGGCCAGCGGCCAGCGGCCAGCGGCCAGCGGCCAGCGGCCAGCGGCCAGCGGCCAGCGGCCAGAAGATTGAACCGCAAAGACGCGAAGGGCGCGAAGGGTTTTGAATGTGGGAGGCGGTCGACGTCCGGCTAACAGCGCCGTCGTTTGGGTTGCCGGCTTTTACCAGCGTCAACGTCTGCTGAGGAACGGCGATCGGCGCCGGGGCAGGAATCGAGCGCAGGCCA
>NZ_JAAXKX010000017.1 GCF_012276755.1 Marichromatium bheemlicum
GGTGTTGGGAGAAGCGTAGGAGAGGGCCTTGGGAGCGTCAACGATAAATGGGTGTCCCTTTATCTCGCACCGCGTGACGACGTGATACCAGAGCGTATCGGAGAGGGAGACGAGCGAAGCGCGGGGACGAGTCATGGGGCATCTCCGCAGGGGGTGTTGAGAGAAGCGTAGGAGAGGGCCTTGGGAGCGTCAACAATAAATGCAATAAATGGGTGTCCCTTATCTGGGCGTTGGGGTGCCTCTTTGATTGTGATTGCGGATCACCATTGCCATAAAAGACGTCGCCCGTCGCCTAGTCGCCCTGCAGGAGCCTCTTGAGATTTGATAGAATCTGCGAGCGGGAATTCTCGACCGACGACCCCACCGAAGAGGCGACCATTTCGACCGCGCGGCCAACTTCGCCGGGTTCGATCGGCTCGTTACCGCGAGAGAAGAAGGGTCCGTCCGTCTCGGTCAGAACACGGTCGATTGGTATTTCGCGCATCACGCGCAATCCGGCCGCAGAAGCGAGCATGTCCTCGTTAACGGAGAAATAGCAGCCGCGATCAACAGCCCTGCGCACATCAGCCTTGCTGCCAGTGAACCAATGCAAGACGACGCTCGCACGATCTGGGGGAAGATGCTCATCGAGCATGTCCAGGACCGGCTTTGTCGCCCTGACGCTGTGTAGACTCAGGATCTTATCGCCTTGTTCAGAGCAGGCTCGGAGAATTCTGCCGAAGACCGACTGTTGCATCTCGAAAGATCGATAATGAGCGGGTCCGCGATCAAGCCCGATCTCCCCGACGTAACGTGTCCGTGGCAAGAGCTTCTCGAACAGGTCGATCTCAAGATGCCGATCAGCGACGAGCTGCGGATGCAGGCCGAGTCCAACCCTTACGAAGTCGCTGTTCGCAGACAGTTCGACATTCCTTTCAAAAGCCTTCGGGGTCGTCGTGACCGCCAAGGTCGCTACGCGCTTGCGATCACAGGTCGCAATCGCTCGCGCGAGGTCGGGATAGAGGTCGAGATGCGTATGGAAATCAACGTAGTCAGGCCGCATAGTCACCCGCCCGGCCGCGCCCGAACACCTTTCAGGAGCTCGGCGACTTCAAGGACGCCACGTCGAAATACGTCGGCATAATCCGGTATCTCATCCGGCTTGTCATGGAGCGGACCGGGCTTGTGGACCAGTATCTTCGCGAGATCCGGCTGCGCCCTGATCCGCCTGGCCATCAGATGGAAGGACCGGACGTGCTCCCCTTCGGGCTGGTCGGACGCCAAGATATGTCCCTTTAGATCCTCAACCATGTAGAGCGTCTCATCGTCTCCATCGAGACCGACTTCGAGCGAAGCTCTACGGATCAGGCACGGCACGCAGTACCCGCAGTGCCGAGGGGAGAGCTTCTTGTAACGCGCCTTCGCCGGCGACGAGCAAGACATAGAGTTAGCCACGATCTTCTCAAGAAAAGATTTGTCGGCGCAGTTCGTAACCATCTCGCCCTTCGTCATGTGCCTGTATGGATTGTTCAGTTCGACATCAAGGGTGAGAGCATCGATTAACCTCTGCATGCTTGCGATGAAGTGCGGATGCGCCGTCCGCGTGCTCAGGGCCCCAAATCGCAACGGGTCAAGGGGTACGTTGAGCGCGATGAGGCCGTTCTCCGGTATGTCGACCGTGGTCCGTCCATCTATCGCCGATGCTGCCAGCGTCGCCAGTGAGTAGAAGAGGAAGGACCGTCCCCGCTGGGTGTTCTCCGTCTCCCCGGTGGTGAGATTGTGCTTGTCGAACCCCAGCCGCACCCGGAGGCTCTTGAAGGCCTCTTTCCCGAACCGGTTTTCCAACCGGTCGAGGATATAGGCTTGGGCTTTGGCAGTCTCGCTGTCCCAGTAGTGACTGACGAACAGCGGGCGTTCACTGCCGCTCAGAAGATCGACTGCGCCGATGAGACTGTCCAAACCACCGGACAGGAGGCTGACCTTTGTTAGCCCGTCAATCGCCAAGCGTTTCGGTGCGACAGCGAGGGTTCTGGTCCTCTTCGTCCGGTCGCGGAAGAAGACACGCCACCGGTCTCCGGAGAGAAAGCGCAACATCGACTCAATCGATCTCGTGCTCGCCGTCCAGGCCGAAGAGGTGGACACCGGGATGTAGAGATCGATCTCGCGGGTCCAGCCATCTTGTGCGTTCAACTTTCGGGAAACTCTCGTGTCTCCAGCGTTGACGAGCGCCGCGAGGACGACAAGGTCAATGCCCCTCTCCGAAGGTTGCAGCCCGAGGGAGGCGAGCTGGTCCAACGCGTGACCGATGCCGAAGCCCATGCGCAGGTCACCATCCAGGAAATCGATCTCGAATACGTCGGAGTCGGACTGGACCAGGTTGATCTTGCCCTTGTCGTCGGGACCGAGCCGACCGATCAGACTGAACCTTCTCATCCGTCGTCTCCCAAGGCCTCGACCAGATCGAGTGCTGCGCTGTAGAGATCGTCGACGAAGCTATCGATAGCCGCCGCATCCAGGTCGCTCAGATCGGTTCCGAGCACATCGAACTCATCGCGCACACAACCTTCGACGAAGTCATGCAACATGGCTTGTGCGCGTTCGACCCCGCCGATATCCGAAGGCGCCGCGATGGCATTAGTCCCTACCTCATTGAGAATTTTGCCTTCGATCGAGCGGCTCACCACACCGATGAAGAACTCGCGCAAATCGTCTGCGGAGAGCTCATCGAAGTTCCTGACACCCGCGGCGGCCAGGTCGGCGACCGTCTCAAGCATCGCGTCCCTCGCGATCGCTTCGTCAATGGTGCCGCCCGCAGGACACAGCATATCCGTCAAAGCGACGAACACGTCCTCGGCGGGAGCCCCCGCCATGCCCTCAAGATTGAACCGCCTCAGCGCCTCTGCCGGACCCTGATTGACGAAGTTCCTCGCGAGGCCGGCCACGCCGCCTGCCACGGCGCGGGAGTTCGGCATACGGCTCGCCGCAGCGCGTCCGCCACCGCTCGCACCTACATATCGGCTCGCGCCACGCCGCAGGGCTCGCTCATCGGATGTTCGCGCACCCCTCGTCATGTTCCCGCGAGCGCCACCGAGAGCCGAACGCTCTGGAACGGCAGGTATCGGTGGGTATGCCTGAGCCGGTGTCGGCCCGGCCGGTGCCTCGCCGTTTTGATCCGGTCCGCCGTTCCCGTCGCCATCTGTGGATTCCGGCTCGGCATTGTCGGGTGCGGCCGCGGGCGGCGACGCGGGCTCGTCGACCCAACTCGGAACCAGCCCGTTTTTGGAGCCGCCGAATGTTCCGGACGTCCCCATCAGCTACGCCTCCGCTTGCTGGAGAGTTTCATCGCCGCGCTCGCTGCAGCGTTTAGCGGCTTGTTATCGTCCTGATCGGCCCATCCCTTGAGCGTCGTCGCAAAGTCCGAAGCTACGTCGGCTTCGCTGAAGACTGACGCCCAGCCGCTGACCGCCCAAGGGCCGAGTTTGGAGACCGGAAGATCCTGCACGAAAGAGAGCAACGGCCTCTGAAGGAAGGGATGCTGACGCGCCATCTCGGCCAGCCCCTTCACGCCCGCGGGCTCCTGGGCTAAGTCTTCTGCATCTCGCACTTTGGCGCGCAGCGCATCGAAGACCTGTTCCGCTTCAATCGACTGAAGCCGAGCAACTTCCGCCGCAGCCTGCTTCACCTGTAGCGGCGAGCCCTGAAGCTTGGCGACGAGTTCGTCCAGTTCGCCCAGGGATGTGACCGCGCCAAAAACGCTTCGCCTGTCTCGGGTTACGAAGACGTATGGTCTGAGATCGTTTTCGGCGAGCGGCGGATCAATGGCCGCCCACTGCTTCGCCCATTCGATGTTTGGCCAATCGGGCAACGAAGTCTCCGTGGACGGACCAGTCGCTTTCCCGTCCGCCGACTTCGTCTCCAGGTCGGAGTGAGGGGCCGCGACCACGGCTTCGAGCGCCGCGAGTTCCTCCGACGCCCCGGTGTTCGCAGAACCGCGCGCCATAGCGTCGTAAAGCTCGGGGGCGAAGCGTTCTGCGAGCATGATCTTGGCGAGTACCGAGATGTTCAGTTCATCGCGGAAGCCGCGTTCCTCCGCGATAGCCAGACGAAGCATCATCGTGTTGATGAAGCGCTTTATCTGCCTCGGATTACCCCGCGCGCCGTCCGCCAGGATCGGAGCGATCCGCCCGGCCAACTCCATCGCTCGCTCTACCTCGACCGGCACGCCGCCTAAGGCCTGCTCGACCGCCTTCCGGTCGAGGCCAGGGCCTTTCCACGGGCGGCGCAATACCTCGCGCGCCAGTGCGGTCAATTTCTGGAACTCGTCGGATTCCTCACCGAAGGCGTTCAGCACCAAGAGCAGCGTTACATAGATCCGCGTCTCGGCATATCCGAGCGAGGGCAGACGGAACGGGACCTGGATCAGCTTCTCCAAGTAGTTGCGAGCATAGGAGGCCGGACCGGTAGCCACGGGCAGGTCCGGGAAATGTTGCCGCACAGCGTATTCGATCATCCCCTCATCCGCCCCGATGACGAAGGCCGCTCGTGGTACGAACAGAAACAACCTGATCGCCTCCAGCGTCTCGATCGCAATTTTCGGGAGACAGCGGTCGAGGTCGTCGACAAGGACCACCAGGCGATCGATCTCGGCGTCCTGTAAGAGTTTGGCGAACTCCTCCCGGAAAGCGTGCATCTGTTCCGGCGCGCTGTCTTCAGCGACTTCGCGCAAGTACTCGTCGGAACCCTTGACGAGCGCGGCCAGATTCTCCGGCGATACGTCCTCGGCGCCCTTCCCGAGGAGAGTTCGTGCGGCTTCACCAAGATCCTTAATCGTGTCGGGATGGGGTATCCCGGTGGCCAGCGTCAAGCCATACGCTCCCGCCTTGCGCGCGAGCTTCATCCAGTCGACCCGCTTCAAGACCTTCTTGGCCTGCTCAGCAACTTTCTGAGACATGGGCCGCTTGCGGAGTAGTTCCTCGACGATCGTTTCGATCAGGACCGCCTTTGCGTCCTCGAAGCCCTGGAACAGCCAGCCGTTGAACCGCACACAGAGCACGCGGTCGTTTTCAGAAAAGGCCTCCTCGACTATCATGAGGACACTGGACTTGCCGGCGCCCCAATCACCGTGGACGCCTACGCTCAGGGGTTCATCCGACTTCTCGCCGACCAGACGGACTACCGTCTTGGCGATCGCTTCATAGTACAGAAGATCGACCGCAGTCTCATTATCCGCAACGATCATCGGTCGAGCCTCACACGCAAACGTCTGGCACGCTCCTGAAAAGCCTCTGCGCCGCCTTCGAGAATATCGCACACCATTTTTCTAATCTCGCATTCTTCAATCGCCCGGAAACATAGGTGGTCGGCGGGAGCGCATTGTGAGGATGCGGGCCGGCTTCGGCAATGATGATTTGGTCCGCGTCAGTATTTATTACCAGGTTAGCATTGTGCGTGACCATGATCACCTAGCAATGCGATTTGGCTTCGGTGAATAGCTGCACTAGTTCGTAAAATACCGATTTCGGGTCTAAATTTTCTTCTTGATAAATGGGTGTCACGGTGTCCATTAGTTCACCGCCTTAGTTCAAAGATCTCGGGCTGTGCAAGACCAGATCCACAACTGGAGCGAGGCTCAGGGCTATCGCATCAAGGATCTCTAATATTATAAGATGCCAATATCTTTTGATATCAGTCTATTGTCGCCATCGTGCATCGAAACTCCGTCCTTATTCCCACGAAAGATCTCGGACTGTGCAAGACAAGATCCGCAACTGGAGCGAGGCTTCGTCTTGATCATGGCGCCAAGAAGCGAGCCCTCGGCGAAACCTCGTCTTAAGCAACGAGTGCAGAACCCCCTATCGCTTTGAATTATATGCAATATTAGCGTAATCGAATATTAGAGGTGCTTGATGCGATAGCCCTGGAGCGAGGCTTCGTCTTGATCATGGCGCCAAGAAGTGAGCTCTCGGCGAAACCTCGTCTTGAGCAACGAGTGCCGCCCCGCCCTATCGCTTTGAATTATATTGAATATTAGCGTAATCGAGTATTAGGGCGCTTGATGCGATAGCCCTGTCGATCAGCCCCGCCCGTCCCGCACCCATCGAGCCCGAACCACCCCCCATCCAATCCACGCCCCACCACCCCCAACCCAAACATTCGTCGGATCGACCCCCAACCCCATCACCAACCGCAGCCCCTCGACCGCGAACGCCAACCCGCCCCCGACGATTACCGCAACCCAGCCACCCCAAGTGTACGCTCCCCATCGATCCGAGGTCCACGGCACCAGCAACACCCCGGCCATCCCATAGAGCCCGAGGTTGAGCACCAGGCTGACCAGGGCGCCGCTCTCGCTGCTGTAGTAGTGGTAGTAGAAGGGCAGGAAGCGGAGTTGCTGGAGGTCGGTGAGGATGGTCTCGGGGTTGCGCCAACGGTCGGGGGTCGGGAGACCGCCGAGCTGGAGTTCGACGAGCAGCAGCAGGTAGGGGCCGAGCAGGGCGAGCGAGGCCCAGCGGGCATGACGCGGGAGCGCGGCGCGGGTGGCGGGGGCGAGACCGCGCAGGGTGATGACGAGCCCGGCGCCGAGTCCGGCCCCGAGGGCGCGGGTGAGCACCGAGACGCCCTGGGAGACGCCGGAGACGAGCAGCACCTGAACCAGTTCGATCGCCAGCCCGAGGGCGAGCCCGAGCACCACGGCGGCGGCGTGGGTGCCGGGGCCACGCCGGTGACGGGCGAGGAGGATGCCGAGCGGCAGCGCGGTGAGGATCTCGGCGAGGCTGCGGGCCAGGGCCCAGACCGCGCCCTGGTCGGAGACCGGCGCCCACAGCCAGCCGAGCCGTCCGGCGGCGGCCTTGTCGAGGATCTCGTCGACGCCCAGCACCAGATCGAAGGGGAACAGGACGAAGCCGAGATAGGCGAGCAGGAAGAGGCCGAGCGCGGCGTCGACGGCGCCCGCGCCGGGGTGGCGCAGCCGCGCGCCGAGCCGTGCCAGCCGATGTCCGACGAGCGTCCACAGCAGGACCCCGAGGGCGGTGCCGAGCAACTCGGCGACGGGGTCGTTGAGCGAGACGGTGCGCGGCGGGAAGTAGACCTGCAGCGCCTCGATGCCGAGCGCCAGCAGGGTGGCGGCGAGGGCGACGAGGAGCGCGGCGCGCGTCGTGCCGAGGCGCGGCGCCGAGGCGGCCATGCCGAGCGCCGCCCAGGGCAGGTAGAGGAGCAGGTTGGCGATCCAGTCGGCGCGCCGTCCCGGGGTGAGGGTGAGCCAGCCGATGTCGGCGAGCCGGGCGAGCGCCTCGGCGGGCGCGAGCGGTTGCAAATCGAAGGGGATCAGGCTGGCGTAGAGGATCGCCAGGGCGTAGCCGATCCAGGCCAGGGTGAGCGCCCGCATCGCGCCCGCGCCGCGCTCAGTCGTCCCAGCTCAGCGCGCCGCCGGTCTGGTACTCGGTGACCCGGGTCTCGAAGAAGTTCTTCTCCTTCTTCAGGTCGAGCACCTCGGACATCCACGGGAAGGGGTTGGTGACGCCGGGGTACTGCTCGGGCAGGCCGATCTGGGCGCAGCGGCGGTTGGCGATGAAGCGCAGGTATTCCTCGAACATCGGCGCGTTGAGCCCGAGCACGCCGCGCGGCATGGTGTCGCGGGCGTACTGCGACTCCAGCTCGACGGCCTCGCGGATCATTGCGACCAGCTCGTCGCGGAACTCCGGGGTCCAGAGGTGCGGGTTCTCCAGCTTGATCTGGTTGATCACGTCGATGCCGAAGTTCATGTGCATCGACTCGTCGCGGAGGATGTACTGGAACTGCTCGGCGGTGCCGGTCATCTTGTTGCGCCGTCCCATGCTCAGCACCTGGACGAAGCCGACGTAGAAGAAGATGCCCTCGAAGATGACGTAGAAGGCGATCAGCTCGCGCAACAGCTGCTGGTCGTTGGTGGTGGTGCCGGTGACGAAGTGCGGGTCGGCGAGGTGGCGGGTGTAGGGCAGCGCCCACTCGGCCTTGCGCGCCACCGCCGGCAGCTCGCGGTACATGTTGAAGATCTCGCCCTCGTCGAGCCCCAGACTCTCGACCACGTACTGGTAGGCGTGGGTGTGCAGCGCCTCCTCGAAGGCCTGGCGCAGCAGGTACTGGCGGCACTCGGGGTTGGTGATGTGGCGATAGACGGCGAGCACCAGGTTGTTGGCCACCAGCGAGTCGGCGGTGGAGAAGAAGCCGAGGTTGCGCTTGATGATGGTGCGCTCGTCCTCGGTCAGACCCTTGGGGTCCTTCCACAGGGCGATGTCGGCGTTCATGTTGATCTCCTGCGGCATCCAGTGGTTGGCGCAGGCGTCGAGGTATTTCTGCCAGGCCCAGTCGTACTTGAAGGGCACCAGCTGGTTGAGATCGGCGTGACAGTTGATGATGCGCTTGTCGTCGACGCGGATGCGTCCGGCGCCGCGATCGATCGATTCCAGCCCGGTGGCGCCGGCACCGGCAGGCGCGACGGCGGGGCGCTCGTCGATCGGCAGCTCGGGCTGGCGGGCGTGGTGTGCGGCGAAGGGCTCGGGGCTGACCACCGGCGCGGCGCCGGCGCTCGACATCAGGGTGGCGTTGTCGAGCAGGCCGCTGCCGGGGCGCGCGCGCGTGGGCTGCCCGACCTCTGGCGTGGGCGGGATCTCCTCTCGGGGAGTGGCATTGCGGGCGGCGGCGAGCGGGTCGTCCCAGTTGAGCATGGCGGGCCTTCCTGTTGTCTGCAGGGGCACGGCGGGGCGTGCCAAGGGTTCTCGGAAGCCGCGCAGAATCCCTGAGACGAATGCCTCTGTCAAATCGTTATCACAATATGTTGAGATAGATAATCTCTATTTGACACTATATGTAGTGTTAGTGGGCGGCTTCCGGGAGTGGCCGTTCGCGCTGCCGGACTGCTGGGGCGGGGGGCGCGGAGGTCTCGGGGAGGGAGGCCGGAGGGGGGCGGCGGGCACCGGGCAGATAGGTCGCGACCAGGGCATAGAGCGCGTCGGCGGCGGCCTCGGCCTGCTCGATCGGCAGTCGGTCGAGGCCGATCAGGGTCGGCTTGACGCGCAGGTGCGACTCGGCGTCGGCGTGGCGCAGGAAGATCGCGCGTGCGGACTGCTCCAGCTCATCGAGGTGGGCGCGGATGACTGCGTCGCAGCACTCGGGCAGGGTGACGAAGTCCCACAGCACGTCGGCCCGCTGTTCGCTGTAGCGGATCACCACATAGGGCGTCTGGGTCTGACGACAGGCGTGGAACCAGTCGCTGTCGGCAAAGGGGGCGCTGGCCTCGACGCGGTCGAAGGGGGCATCGAACATAGCGAATTCCTGATCGCTTCCTTTCATAACGGTTTGGGGATCGCCCCGGACAGGAGATGGCGCTCCGGCCTGATCGACAGGCGTATCGGCTAGGGCCGGGGCGGTTGGGACTGGCCGATGTCAGCCCGTTAACCTAAGACTCCGCTCGTCGCCGATCAATACCAATCTGATGTTACGTGAGCTGAGTCTCGGCAAGTGTGGCGTCAATCTGCCGTTCAACCCGTGCGCGCGAGCTTGAGACCCACCTTGGTCACGCGGTCGCCCTCGACCTCGCGAACGACCAGTGCCATCTGGCCAAGCTCCAGTCGGTCACCGACCACCGGATGCTCATGACTGCGGCGGATCAGGGCATCGAGGGAGAGTTCACGATCGGCCGGGTCGATGGCCATGCCATAGACCGCCGAGACCGCGCCGAGCTGTGCCTCGCCATCGAGTACGAAGTCACCGAAGAAGGCCCGTTCGGTGAGTCGCTCGGGCACCGGGGTGGCGACAAACAGATGATCGAGCCCGGGCAAGGCCCTGGCCTCGGCCATCAGATAGAGATAATCGCCGGCCTTGAGGTCGGCCAGGCCATCGGCCTCGATCAGCTGGCGCTCGCGTACCACCGCCACCGGACGTACCCCGGCGGGGAGGTGCGGGGCGCGGCGTTCGAGTAGTACCGGGGCGTCGGCGGCAAGGCGGTAGCCGACCAGCTCCAGCTCCTGTTGGCCAGGGATGTCGAGTTCGACGCGCTGCACCACATGCGTGGTGGGCGGCACCTCCAACCCCAGCGTGCGGGCCGCGCTGGCTACCGTCCACCCCTGGACCAGCAGCGACACCAGCACCACGAAGAAGACGATGTTGAAGTAGGTGTCGGCGTGTTCGACCCCGGCGAGCAGCGGGAACAGGGCGAGGATGATGGGCACTGCGCCGCGCAGCCCCACCCAACCGATAAAGGTCTGTTCCCGCCACGGGAAGCGGAAGGGCAGCAGGCACAACCACACCGCCAGCGGGCGGGCGACGAGGATCAGCACCGCCGCGAACAGTAGGGCGTCGCCGGCGACCGGCAACAGGTGCGAGGGCGTGACCAGTAGACCGAGCATCAGGAACATGCCGATCTGCGCGAGCCGGGCGACACCGTCGTGGAAGCGCTTGATGTTCTGGGTCGATTCCAGTGGGCGGTTGCCGATCACCAGTCCGGCGAGATAGATGGCGAGGAAGCCGCTGCCGCCGAGTACCGCGGTCAGGCCGAACAGGGTCAGCCCGCCGGCCATCACCGCCAACGGATGTAGCCCGGGTGACATCGCCAGGCGGTTGATCAGCGCGGTGAGGGCGAAGCCGCCGGCCAGACCGATCAGCGCCCCCAGCCCCATCTGGCGGGCGAACTCGGTGAGCATGACCAGCCCGAAGCCCTGTTCGTCGCCACCGACGATCAGCTCGATCAGGGCGATGGTGAGAAAGACCGCCATCGGGTCGTTGCTACCCGACTCGATCTCCAGGGTGGCGCCAACACGCTGCTTGAGTTCGAGCCCGCGCGAGCGCAGCAACGAGAACACCGCTGCAGCGTCGGTCGAGCCGACGATGGCCCCCAGCAACAGCCCCTCGAGCCAGTTCAGTTCCAGCCACCAGGCGGCGAACAGTCCGGTGAGGGTCGCGGTGATCGCCACCCCCAGGGTGGCTAGCACCAGGGCTGGGCGCAGTCCTACCCGGAAGTGCTTGATCGGGGTCGCCAGCCCGCCGTCGAAGAGGATGATGGCCAGCGCCAGGCTGCCGAACAGGTGGGCTGTTTGCACGTCGTCGAAGGCGATCCCGCCCGGTCCCTCCTCGCCGAGGAGCATGCCGATGAGCAGGAAGACCAGCAGCAGTGGCGCGCCGATACGGTTGGAGAGGACGCCAGCGAGCACGCTGGCCAGCAGGACGGCCGAGCCGAGAAGGATGATCTGATTGGTGAGGTCCATAGACCTCTAAGAATATCGAAATCGTCGGGTCGATGTCCGGGTTGCCGCAACCCGGCCGGTGATCGGCTGCCAACCACCGGCCGCCGGTCCCCTGCCTGTCGCCGTGTCGGGAGTGATCGACGTGACCCGGGCAGAGGTCGGCGGCCGACGGCAGAGTCAGCGTCCCTGTGATTTCTGATCGCGATCGTAGAGATAGCCGCCGAGCGCGCCGGCGCCGGCGCCGATCAGGGCACCCTTGCCGGCGTCGCCGCCGAACGAGCCGATGGCGGCCCCGGTGGCGGCGCCGAGTGCGGCACCGCTGCCGGTGCGCGAGGTCGTGGTGGTACCGCAGGCCCCGAGGGCGAGCGCGGCGATGAGTGCGGTCGGGATCAACGCATAGCGGTACATTTGGGGTCTTCCTTTGCAAGTGATTTGGGGAGTGGGAGTGTGACCCTTGCGAGTCACCGTGTCCCTGGTCGCTAGCTTGGTGCCAGGGTGGCGGCGGCGCAAGTGCTCGCGCCATACGCTCCACCTGATTCCGACAGCCGAGGACCGTGTGGGTTCGCCGCCAGGCTTGGAGCCCTTGCCGCGCTCCACTATAGTTCCAAGCAATGACGGATCACGCGCCGGGTGGATGGAAGCCGTTCCCCCCACGCGCGACCGCTCGGTGTGCGGCGCCGCGCACCGGCTTTCGAGCCAGCCGGTCTGCCCCAACCTTGGGGGAGACCACACCTCAGACCTCGGTGCGGATGATCCGGGGTCGCCCACCCAGCTTGAGACGATTCTGGTGGCAAAACCAAAGACTATTTCGACAGACGACGTCCTGGTGATGTTGTGCAGTTCGGTCACGAAGGTGCTCTCCACCGCCACGGGCAACCAGATTGCCTACTCACCCATGGTGCAGAAGATCACCCGCACCTGTCTGCGTCCGGACATCGGCTGTTTCGTGTTGTTCGACGGTGGATTCTCGGGATTGGTCATCATCAACTTCTCGTCGCAGGCGGCGATGGAGATCTACCGCTCCTACATGACCAACATGGGGATCTCCGAGTCGGAACTGGCCACCGTGCACACCTCCGACGAGGTGGCCAACATGCTCGGTGAGCTGATGAACCAGATCGTCGGTGACTTCACCGGTAACGTCGGTCGTGATCTGCAGGTCTCGATCAACCAGAACCAGCCGAAGATGCTCACCATCAACAAGGAGGTGATGGTCAGTATCGACACCAACCTCGATCGCCCGCAGGCGCGTCGCGTCGCCTTCACCACCGCCCGTCGCAACGTCTTCTACATGGAGTTGGCGATGGACAAGACCGAATTCCTCAAGCTCCACGAGTTCGAGCGCGAGGAGGTCGATCCCGACCGCATCCTCGCCGAGCAGAAACAAAGCAGCGGTGCGGCTGCTCAGGGTGCTCCTCAGCAGTCGGCGCTGGTCGATACCGACCTGCTCGAGGAACTCGGCCTCTAACCCCCTTCCTTCGCGTTTTGGTGACTCCGGTGCCGGGCGGGCGTGTCGCGCTCGTCGCACCGGTGGGTCCACCGGCCTCTGCCCGCAGTCCGTTCGGCCTCGATCCGAGCTGGCGCCCGGTGCATCCCTGCACCGCGTCGGTGATGGCTCAGCCGCGCCCGGTGATCTGGGCGTGGGCGAGCATGGCGTCGATCTCGCGTTCGGCCTCCGCCCAGTCCTCGCCTTCGTGCCCTGGTGCGAAGCCACGGTGTTCGGCCTTGTAGTAGGCCGCCTCGCGGATCATCGCCTGGCGGTGCTCGGGATCGATGGTGAGGAACTGGGTTGGCGGGGTGTAGCTTGGTGGGGGCGTCGGCACCGCGCTCGGGCGAGCAGGTGGCGGCGGGGTGGTCTTGGGCTTGGTCGTGGTGCGCGCGCGGGTGGCAGGCGTCTTGGTCGTGCTCGCGGCGCTAGCGCGTTTCTTGCGCGGGGTTGCCGGCTTGGCCGCGGTCTTCTTGGCCGCAGCCTTGTCGGTGCTCGCGGCCCGCTTGGGAGCGGTCTTCTTGGTCACGATCTTTTTCTCTTCAGCCATATCTCACACTCGCTTGTGGATTCCTTCTCGGTTCGACCTTTGGGGCCGCACCCTTTCGGTTTAGCTGAACGGGTGGGCACCGGCAAGGCGTTCACCCGTCGCAGTGGAGCGGGTCCGGGGCGAGGTCGGAGCGGTTGCCGCGGCCTGGCCGATGACGACCGACATCGCCTCGAGACCTCCATAGAATACACATAATCGACCCCTGGCCGGAGGACGTCCAGGGCGCTGGCGATAGGCGTGCGCACCGGCCCTGGATCAGTCGCCGCGCAGGCCACGTGCTGGTGGCTCGCGACCTGCGCGCAGCGCCGGGGGCAGGGCCGCGAAGAGGGCCGCGCCCCACGCGAGCAAGGGGCCGGAGAGGAGAGCCGAGGCCGGGATCTGCAGGGCCATGCTCCAGCCGAAGGCGCGGACGTTGATGATGCGGATCAGCAGTTCGCCCATCACCAGCCCAAGCGGGATCGCGAGCAACCCGGCCGTCAGTCCGAGGATCGAGCCTTGTGTGAGTAAGGTCAGGGTCAGGGAGCGTCGGCTCATTCCGGTGGCGCGCAACAGCGCATGGGTGCGACGACGCTCGAGCTGGAGCGCGAGCAGGGCGCTGAGCACGCCGACGAAGGCGACAGCGAGCGCGAGCAGGCGTAGGACCTCGGTGATGGCGAAGGTGCGATCGAAGATCTCCAGGGTGAGCGTGCGGATCTCACCGCTGGCAGTCAGCAGCAAGGTGCGGTCGTGGGCCTCGGCGAGCGTCCGTACGCGCTCGCGCACCCGTTGCGGATCGCCGTCGGGGGTGAGGCTCAAGGCGAGCGAGCCGAACCCGATCTCGTCCCAGTACGCGTGCGCCTCGCGGTAATCGAGCATGAGTAGGCCGCGATCCGAGCCGTAGTCGCGAAATATTGCGCCGAGGTTGAAGCGGCGCCAGCCGACGGGCGTGGCCAGTTCGATGTGGTCGCCAGGGGCGAGACGGTGATGATGGGCATAGGGCTCGGAGACGAGGATGCGTCCAGCCGCCCAGGGGTCGCCGTCGAGTTGCGCGAGCAGCATTGGGCCGGTGGCGTCGGGGGCGGGGCGGTCGCGCACCAGTAGGGTTGCCTCGCCCGTGCCGGTGGTGACCGCCATGCGGCGCGCGCGGATCACCGAGGCAAGGTCGCCGGTGGCGCCGAGCGCGTCGTCGAGCCCGGCGGGGAGCACCGCGTCGCGGGTGTCGGTGGTGACATAGAGTTCGCCCTCCAGGGTGTGATCGAGCCAGTCGATCACGCTGTGACGGAAGCTCTCGATCATCACCCCGATGCCGACACTGGTGGCAACGGCCAGGGTCAGGGCCGCGGCGGCGATGCCGGTGCGGGCGACCGATCCGGCCACCGCGCGCGCGGCCAGCACCAACGCCAGGGGCGCGGCGAGCCGGGTGCCCACTTCGGCGAGCGCCGTGGCCGTCACCCGCAGCAGTGCCGGGACGCACAACACCGACCCAAGGACCACCAGCAACAGCAGCGCGAAACCTTGCGCCAGCGATGTCCCGGGTACGAGGGTGGCGAGCCAGCCGCCGAGAGCGATCACCCCGCCGAGACCGGCGAGTGGTCCGGCCCAGCCGTGGGCGCGTCGCTCCAGCCCCTGGGCGCGCATCGCCTCCCGAGGGGTGACGGCGGCGGCCTCGAGTGCCGGGGCGAGTGCCGCGCCCAGGGCGACGAGCAATGCCATCGCGACGCCGAGCAGCAGGGTCTCGGGGTCGAGCGCGAGCCGGGTGACCTCGAGGCGGAAGTACAGGTCATCGATGGTGCGTGCGACCAGTTGCACCAGTCCCTGACCGGCGAGCAGCCCGAGCCCAATCCCGAGCACGGCGCCGATCAGCGCCAGTCCCAGGGTCTCGACGAGGATCAGTGCGGCCACCCGCGCGCGGGTGGCGCCGAGCGCGCGCAGCATGCCGAGCTGGGGGCGGCGGCGCACCACCGCGAAGGTTTGGGTGCTATAGACGATGAAACCACCGACCAGTAGTGCGATCAGGCTCATCGCCAGCAGGTTGATGCGAAAGGCGCGGGTCATCTCGTGGAGTGCCGCGCCACGGCCGGCGGTGGCCCGTAGCTGGAGTTCGGGGGGCAGGGTGGCGGCGATCTCGGCGCCGGCCTCGGGCGGTAGTACCAGATCGATCCGATCGACCCGGCCAGGGCGCGCGGCGAGTGTCTGGGCGGTGGCGAGATCGGCCAGCGCGATACCCTCGAGCCCTTGATCCAGTACCCCGGCCAGGTGCGCCTGGTATAGCTGCCCGCCATGGCGCAGCCGCAGCCGGTCGCCGGGGGCTACACCGAGACGGCGGGCATCGGTGGCGCCGAGCAGCAGTGCGCCGGGCTCGGTGAGTAGGGTGACGAGCCGCGCCGGGTCGGGGCGTGGCGTGGTGGCGAGCGCCGCGCCGCGTAGCGCGTCGGCCTGGAGCAGGTCGATGCCGAGCAGGGTGAAACCCTCTCCCTCGAGGCGCAGCGGCTGCTCGATCACCGCCGTGGCCGGGTAGGGACCGAGACGCTGCAGCAATCGTGCGGCGGTGGCATCGGTGATGCCTTCGCCCGCGCCGCGCGGCTCGATACGATGGCTGGCACGGCCGTCGAGCTGCTCGACCGAGAGCGTGATGGCACGGCGCGCGCTGTCGTTGGCCAGACCCACCGCGACCACCACCGCGACCCCGAGGGCGATGCCCAGGACCGTGAGTCCGGCCTGCCAGGGCTGGCGCGAGAGCTGGCGCAGACCGAGATGGATGAGGATCGGGCTCACCAGGACAGTGCCGTGTCGTCGGCGCGCAGCCGGCCGCGCTCGAGGGTCAGTACGCGGTCGGCGATTGCCGCCACCGCGCGGCTGTGGGTGACCAGCACCAGGGTGCGGCCGTGCTCGCGGAACAGTGCTGCGAGCAGCTCCAGCACCCGTGCGCCGGTGTCGGCGTCGAGGTTGCCGGTGGGCTCGTCGGCGAGGATCAGCGCCGGTTCGTGGATCAGTGCGCGACCGATCGCCACGCGTTGCTGTTCGCCGCCGGAGAGCTGGTCGGGGAAGGCGTTGGCGCGCCCACCGAGACCGAGTCGCTCGAGCATCGCGGCGATGCGGGGGCGGGCGTCGCGGGCGCGGACGCCGTCGAGCGCCAGCGGCAGGGCGATGTTCTCGGCCACGGTCAGTTCGTCGATCAGATTAAACGACTGGTAGATGAAGCCGATGCGGCGGCGGCGCAGCCGGGTCAACGCCGGTTCGCCGAGGGTCGAGAGCCGTGTGCCGGCGACCTCCACCCAGCCGCGATCGGGACGGTCGATGCCGGCGAGCAGGTTGAGCAGCGTCGACTTGCCCGAGCCGCTGCGCCCGAGCAAGGCCACGCACTCGCCGGCACGGGCGCTGAGGGCGACGCCCTCGAGCACCCGCCGCTCACCGTGACCGCCGGCCTCGCGGTAGTGACGGTACAGGTCGTGGGCGCACAGCTGGGGGCTGGTGTCGGACATGGCGTCTCGAGCTGATCGCTGGTCGGCTGTCTCCCGGCGAGATGGTGGGTGCGAGACGCCGGCACAAGGGGGTGGAGCGGCTCTATCGATGGGGTTGGATGAAATGGGGCACGAGCGGTCGTCATCCGCGCGTAGTATGTCTGCCCCGGACCCTCTGTTATGCTCTAGGGAAGGTCGCCCGGTATCGTCCGGGACGCGCCGGACACCACGGCCGGATGCCGTCGGTCGCCCATCACCCGTCGCGGGGTCGCTCGTCATGACTGTGCACCATGCGCTCGTGCTCAACCTGCACCAGCCCACCGGCAACCTCGAGCAGCTGCTCGAGCGCCAGCCCTGGGAGGCGCGTGAGATCCTCTTCGCGCTCGATCGCATCCCGCGTACTCTGTGGGGACACGAGGCGCTGGCGCGGGTACACCTGGCGCTCTCTGGCTCCCTGCTCGCGACCCTCTCTGACCCCGCTTTCCAGCAGCGTGTCTACGGCGTCGTCGACTGCGGCTCGCTGCTCTGGCACCTGCAAAACCAGCGGCTGTTCGAGATCCTCGGCACCGGCTATTACCACCCGGTGCTGCCGCTGATCCCCGAGGCCGATCGTCTGGAGCACCTCGAGCGCTGGCTAGGACTAGCGCGCCATCTGTTCTGGCGCCCACGCTTCGACGGCTTCTGGCCGCCGGAGATGGGCTTCTCGATGGCGCTGATCCCGCAGCTGCGCGCCGCCGGTTATCGCTATGTGCTGGTCGACAGCGAGCACGTCGAGCCGGTCACGCCGATGAGCTGGCAGGCGCTGCGTTACCGCCCGCACATCGCCCGTTACGGTGGCGCCGAGATCGTGGTGGTGGTGCGCGACCGCGAACTCTCCGATGCCCAGGAGTCGGGGATGGAGGTCGACTGGTTCCTGCGCGAGGTGGCCGAGCGCACCAAGTGGTGCGACTTCGAGCCGTTGGTGACCACCGCCACCGACGGCGAGAACGGTGGCTGGTTCCGCAACGTCACCCCTGGCGCGAACTTCTGGAGCGCCTTCTACCTGCCGCTGCTCGAGCGCGTCGGCGCCGGGGATGCCGCACTGGTGCCGACCTTCATCGGCGATTACCTCGAACATCACGGCTTCCACGGCGAGGTGCGGGTGCGTACCGGGGCCTGGAACACCGGCTGGCACCATGGTCGCGACTTCACCCAGTGGACCGGCTCGGCGCGTCAGCGTGCGGCGCTCGCCGACTGTGCCTGTGTCAGCACAGCGCTGCACCAAGCCCGCTGGGCCGCCGGCGAGCGCGATGACGGTGAGGCCCTGCCGGTGCTGGAACAGGCACTGAATGCCTTGTTGCGCGCCGAGACCAGCTGCAATTTCTATTGGGGCGAGGACTGGGTGGAACGGGCCGAGGCCGATGTGGCGGCGGCGCGCGCAACCCTGGCCACCCTTGGTATCGAGCCTGCGGTGCCGACCGAGTCGTCGCCCGACCCCGTCCCGGGCGGTTGAGTCCCGGGGTGGCGTGGTGGTATCACCGCTGCGCAGGATCCACGGGTGCGGCGTGTTGCCGTGCCCGCTCGTGCATCACCAGTCACAGAGGAGCAGCGCTGTGGATCAATTACCCGAATATATCGATGAATTGCCTAATATCAGCGGCCACGAGACCGAGGTCGCGCGGGTGGTGGAGGCGGCGCGCGCGCGCGCGCTGTTCGCCGCGCCCGGCGGCATCGACTTTCCGCGGGTGCGTGCGGCCACCGCCATCGCGCTGCACCAGCACCAGCCGCTGATCCCGGCCGGCGGGGCGGACCTGCGCAGCGCCGCCATCATCAGCAACCTGCAGTACATGATGGAGCACCAGGACATCGGCGATAACCACAACGCCCCGGTGTTCGTCTGGTGCTACAAGCGCATGGGCGAGTTCATCCCCCAGCTGATCGGCGAGGGCCACGCGCCGCGCTGCATGCTCGAGTACTCCGGCACCCTGTTGCACGGGCTGCGGCGGATGGGCGAGCACGGGGTGATCGAGGCGCTGCGGACGATCACCTGCAACCCCGACTACAGCCCCGCGGTGGAGTGGCTCGGCATGCCCTGGGGGCACGCGGTGGCGCCCTCCACCCCGGTGCAGGATTACCGGTTGCACGTGCGCGCCTTCCAGCACCACTTCGCCGCCCTCTTCGGCTGGGAGGCGTTGGAGCGGGTACGCGGCTTCTCGCCCTCGGAGATGGCCCTGCCCAACCACCCCGATGTCGCCTACGAGTTCGTCAAGACCCTGGTCGACTGCGGCTATCAGTGGGTGCTGGTGCAGGAACATACCGTGATCGAGCCCGAGACCGGTGGTCACCCGCGCCAACCGCACCTGCCGCACCGGCTGGTGTGCACCAACTCCAAGGGCGAGCAGGCGAGCATCATCGCCATCGTCAAGACCCAGGGGTCAGACACCAAACTGGTGGCGCAGATGCAACCCTGGTACGAGGCCCAGGGGCTCGCGCCGCTGACCCTCGACGGCCACACCGTGCCGCCGCTGGTCACCCAGATCGCCGACGGTGAGAACGGCGGGGTGATGATGAACGAGTTCCCGCCCAAGTTCATCGAGGTGGTGCGCGCGGCCAGTGGTTCCGACACCCCGTTGATGAACGTCAGCGAGTATCTCGAGCACCTGTTCGCGCTCGGCGTGCGCGAGTCGGCGCTGCCCGAGGTGCAGCCGCTGTTCCAGGATCGGATCTGGGCGCGGATGCAGCCCGGCGACGGCCCGCAGCGGCTGGCCAAGGTGATCGAGACGCTCCAGCGCGAGGACGACCGCTTCCACATGGACGGCGGCAGCTGGACCAGTGATCTGTCCTGGGTGGCTGGCTACGACAATGTGCTCGGGCCGATGGAGGAGGCCAGCGCGCTGTTCAACGAGCGCGTGCTGGTGCCTGGGGTCGACAGCGATGATCCGCACTACCGCAACGCGCTCTTCCATCTGCTGTGCTCGCAGACGAGCTGCTATCGCTACTGGGGGCAGGGCGAGTGGACCGACTATGGGCGCGAGATCTGCCGTCGTGCGATGGCGATCATCGAACACGATCTACCGCGTCGTGGCGATTGAGGCTGCCCGCCTGGGTCTGACCCTTTGCCCGGCCGCCCGCCTGGGTTAGAGTCAGCGGTTGGACGCCGGACGCAAGGACGGCACCTTCCGGCCCCAGGCGGGGCGTCATTTGTACACAGTGGAACGCGATGAAGAATGCAGTCACTCAGCTCGTGCTGGTCTTGGCCTTGGTGCTCGGGCTGGCGCCGCTCCAGTCGGCCGTTGCCCAGGACGAGCCCTTTACCGAGAACTATATCGCCATCGATCCGGCGCTGATCGTCAATCTCGCCAGTGAGCGCCGCACTCGCTTCCTCAAGGTAGGCATCGAACTCTATGTGCGTACCGCCGAGGCCGCCGAGGTGGTCAACACCCACATGCCACTGGTCCGTGATCGACTGATTACCTACTTCGCCGGGCGTTCAGTCGAGGAGGTGAGCGCGGTCGAGGAGCGTGATGCGCTGCGCCTGGGGGCGCTCAAGGCGGTCCAGGAGGTCCTGCTCGAGCGAGCCGGCGTGTTCGCCGTCGATGGTCTTTATTTCGGTAGCTTCATCATCCAGTAAGCCGGCAGCCGCCGCGAGCGACAGCCGTGTATCCTAGTTATTTCGGCCTTTTCGAACCCTGTTTCTCGATCGCGCCCGATCCGCGCTATCTGTTCCTCAGCGCGCAGCATCGCGAGGCGCTCGCGCACCTCGTCCATGGGGCCAGTGAACAGGGAGGTTTCGTGCTGCTCACCGGCGAGGTCGGCACCGGCAAGACCACGGTCTGTCGCGCCTTTCTCGAGCAGTTGCCCGAGGGCGTCGAGGTCGCCCTGATCCTCAACCCCTATCTCACCGCGCGTGAGCTGCTAGTCGCGGTGTGCGAGGCGTTCGGTGTCGCCTTCGATGGCCAGGAGCGTTCGCTGCGGCGGCTGATCGACGCCCTCGGTCACCACCTGCTCACGCTCCATGCCCAGGGGCGACGGGCGTTGCTGATCGTCGACGAGGCGCAGAACCTGCGCCCGCGCGTGCTCGAACAGATCCGCCTGCTCACCAACCTCGAGACCAACACCCACAAACTGCTGCGGGTCTTCCTGCTCGGTCAGCCCGAGTTGCGACAGATGCTGGCGCGGCCCGCGCTGCGTCAGGTCGATCAACGCATCACCGCGCGGGTTCACTTGCGCCCCTTCGATCGGACCGAGACCACGGCCTATATCCGTCACCGGCTCGCCGTGGCCGGCTGCGACCGGGCGCTGTTCACCGCCCCGGCGCTGTGGCGCATCCATCGCTGGAGCCGTGGACTGCCGCGGCTGATCAATGTCCTCTGTGATCGTTCGCTGCTCGGTGCCTATGTCGGCCATCGCCCCTGGGTCGATGCCCGGGTCGTCGCGCACGCCGCGCGCGAACTCGGTGGCGAGCCCGGTCACGACCGCTCCTATGGCGCGCGCCCGGCGCTGATCGTCACCACGGTACTGGCGCTGGCGCTCGGTATCGGCGGCTGGGGCATGGGGTGGCTCGGTCCGAGGACTCCGTTCACCCCGTCCAGCGCTGGCCTGTCGCTGGGCTCGTCGTTGGCCGGGACGCCCGAGCGGCTGCGCGCGGCGGTGGTGCCCGAACCCGAGGCGATGCTACGGCTGTTGCGGCGCTGGGGCATCGACCGCGACGGCCTTGGCGAGGGTGCGCCCTGTGGGCAGGTCGGTGCGTTCGGGCTGCGCTGTGAGTCGGGACAGGGGTCGTTGGCGACCCTGCGTCGGCTCGATCGGCCGGCGCTGTTGAGGCTCGACGGCGCCGAGACCACGACCCCCGGGTATCTGGTGCTCACCGGCCTGACCGGTCGCCAGGCGCTGATCGACCGTCCCGAGGGGGTGCTGGCGGTGCAGGCGGAGGTCCTCGATCGGCTCTGGTCGGGGCGTTTCGTGCTGCTGTGGAAGCTGCCCCCGGTTGGCGGGGCGGTGATCGGCCCTGGTGATCCCCCGGAGGCGATCCGCTGGTTGCGCCAGCAACTCGCCAAGCTGCCCGAACTCGGTCTCAGTGACCATGATGCCCCTGGCTTCGATCCGATGTTGCGCAAGGCGCTGGAGCGCTTCCAGCGCAGTCAGGGACTGGCGGCCGATGGCCTGGCCGGGCCGCGTACCCTGATCGCGTTACACAATCGGGTCGATCGTCCCGGGGTCGCCCGGCTGCGGGAGTGGCGGCCGTGAGTATCGGCTGCGTGGTGCGTCCGCTCTCCCCGACGTCAGTCGCCGAGTCGCTGTAGGGGCGCAGGCCACGCCGGTGGCGCGTCGCCGAGGGGACTCCCTCGCGCTGCCCCCGGCGCCCGGATGGGTATAATCGCTCGGGTCCGTGGTCGCGCGGCAGACGGGGCTCGGACCCGCCCGCGCGTCGCACCCCATCCCCCCTCAGCCCGGCGTCACGCGCATGTCACTGTCGAAATCCCGCGATCCCGACGTCCTCCACCGCCATCTGCGCGATGTGCAGGAGCTGTTGTCACGTCAGCGTCTGGTCGACGAGCTGGTGCACCGTCAGCAGATGCCGCACCGCGACCTGGTCGAGTCGATCACCCACAAGCAGAACCTGGCGCGGTTGCAGCGCAAGCTCGATCGTCTCCACCCGGCCGATATCGCCTGGATCCTCGAGACCCTGCCGCTCGCCGACCGGCTGTTTGTGTGGGAGTTGGTGCGCGCCGACAAGGACGGCGACATCCTCCTCGAGGTCTCCGACGCGGTGCGCGCGAGCCTGCTCGAGACCATGGATCACTATGCGCTCAAGGCGATGGCGCTGGGGCTTGACGCCGACGAGCTGGCCGACCTCGCCCCCGATCTGCCGGCCGAGGTGGTGCAGGCGGTGCTCGCCGCGCTCGACCAGGACGAGCAGGCGCACGTGCGCGCGGCGATGTCCTACCCCGAGGGCACGGTCGGGGCGCTGATGGACTTCGACCTGATCAAGGTCCGCGAGCAGGTCACCCTGGGCGCGGTGTTGCGTTACCTGCGTCGTTTCGGCGCGCTCCCCGACCATACCGACAAGCTCTTCGTGGTCGATCGCGAGGAGCGCTTCCGCGGCCTGCTGACGCTCGAATCCCTGCTGGTCAACGCCCCCGAGCGCACCGTCTCCGAGGTGATGAAGTCGCGCGCAGTGGTCACCTTCCGGCCCGATGACGACGCCCGCGCCGCGGCCGGCGCCTTCGAGCGCTACGACCTGGTCTCGGTGCCGGTGGTCTCGGAGCGCGACCGGGTGATCGGGCGCCTGACGATCGACGACATGGTCGACTACATCCGCGAGGCCTCCGAGGCCGAGATCCTTGGCAACGTCGGTCTGCGTGAGGAGGAGGATCTGTTCGCGCCGGTGATCCGCTCGGTGAAGAACCGCTGGGCCTGGTTGGCGATCAACCTGATCACCGCCTTCGTCGCCTCGCGGGTGATCGACCTGTTCGAGGACTCGATCGGTCAGCTGGTGGCGCTCGCCGCGCTGATGCCGATCGTCGCCGGGATTGGCGGCAATGCCGGCAACCAGACCATCACCATGATCGTGCGCGCGATCGCCATGGGGCAGGTCGAATCGGCGGCGTTGGGACGGTTGTTACGCAAGGAGTTGGGGGTGGCGCTGATCAACGGCCTGGTGTGGGGCGGGGTGGTCGGGGTGCTCGCCGGGGTGCTCTATGGCAGTCCCGGGCTGGGCTTGGTGATGACCGCTGCGATGACCCTCAACCTGTTGTTGGCGGCCACCGCCGGGGTGCTGATCCCGCTGCTGCGCGAGCGTTTCGGTGGCGATCCGGCGCTGGGTAGCTCGGTGCTGATCACCGCGCTGACCGACTCCGGCGGGTTCTTCATCTTCCTCGGACTGGCGACCCTGTTGCTGCTCTGAGTGCCGGCCCCGGGCGGGGCCGGCGTGGTCGGTCCACGCCGGGCGGCGTGGACCGGCGCGATCAGCCACCCACCGGCATCGAGAAGTAGCGGTGGTTGATGATGAAGTGGGCAAGGATGCTCACTACGTAGCCGAGCGCGATCACCGGGGTCCAGCGCAGGTGGCCGAAGAAGGTGTACATGCCCTTCGACTGCCCCATCAGCGCCACGCCCGCGGCCGAGCCGATCGACAGCAGGCTGCCGCCGACGCCGGCGGTGAGGGTGACCAGCAGCCACTGGCCCTGGGTCATGTCGGGGTTCATGGTCAGTACCGCGAACATCACCGGGATGTTGTCGACGATCGCCGAGAGTAGGCCGACCATGGTGTTGGCGATGGTCGGGCCGAGGTCACCGTAGGCGAACTGCGAGACCAGCTCGAGATAGCCGATGAAACCGAGACCACCGACACAGAGGATGACACCGTAGAAGAACAGCAGGGTGTCCCACTCGGCGCGCGCCACACCGGTGAAGATGTCGAAGGGGAGGGTGTCCTCGATCTCGCCACGCTTGATGGTGGCCTGCTCACCGGTGATCTTGAGATAGAAGCCGAAGAACTTGAGATAGGCCAGACCGGTCATCATGCCGAGCACCGGCGGCAGGTGGTAGAAGTTGTGGAAGCTCACCGCGGTGGCGATGGTCGCCAGGAACAGCAGTACGATACGCACCGCGCCACGCTTCATCCGCACACGCTCGTCGCTCGGCGGCGGGGTTTCGTTGGGGATGGCACGGTGCATGAAGGCGGCCGGGACGGCGAAGTTGAGCACCGAGGGGATGAACAGCGCAAAGAAGGTCTGGAAGTCGATCAGGCCCTTCTGCCACACCATCAGCGTGGTGATGTCGCCGAACGGGCTGAAGGCGCCGCCGGCGTTGGCCGCAACCACGATGTTGATGCAGGCCAGGCCGACGAAACGCGGGCTGTCGGCGCCGACGGCCATGACCACGGCGCACATCAGCAGCGCGGTGGTGAGGTTGTCGGCCACCGGCGAGATGAAGAAGGCGAGGAAGCCGGTGGTCCAGAACAGGGTGCGGTAGCTGAAGCCCATGCGGATCAGCCAGGAGCGCAGCGCGTCGAACACCCGTCGCTCTTCCATGGCGTTGATGTAGGTCATCGCCGCGAGCAGGAACAGGAACAGCTCGCCGAACTCCATGATGTTGTGTCGCACCGACTCGGCGGCGGCATGGGGGGCGCCGTGATGAGTGGTGTAGTAGATGGCGATGAGCAGCCAGATCACACCGGCGGCGAGCACCACCGGCTTGGACTTGCGCAGATGGGTGAACTCTTCTGCCATGACCAGGGAGTAGGCGCCGACGAAGATCGCCAGCGCTGCGAAACCAACCCAGGTCGTGGTCAGGTCGAAGTGCTCGACGACCGACTCCGAGGCCATGGCCAAGGTCGGTGAGATGAACAAGAGGGCCGTGAGCAGCCCCCTGGTGAGGGGATGGTGCATTGGGTTTCCTTGTGGATGAGGATGCTGATGCCCACGCCGCGGGCAGGTCGACCGGCTCGGTCGAGGCGTCGTGGAGCACGGGTTTTCGTCAACGAAAAACACTTTAGGATGCCGTCTGGCTCAGGTCTCTGGCAAGTCCCGTGCCTGTTTCTGCGAGCAATTGCGGTTTGTACGCCCGCCTGTCGACTCGTCGGTCCGGTCATCCGCACCCCTGATCCAAGGCGTGCGGCTGTTCACGCCCCGTTGCCATGGTGTCTTTGCGGTTCAAGTCCCCGAACCGTCAACGCCGCCGGGCACGCTGCGCCTTGCCCGACCCACGGGGCTGCTGCGTGCATGATGCCGCTCGGCTTCGAATTCCCTGCTCCCCTTTCGCCAAAAGGAGGGAGATAGCTGACGGCCAGACGACACGTCTCTTGCTTCGTGCCCTTGGCGTCTTGCCGGTTGATACGGCTCCCTGTCCAGAGGTGCACCCTTGAAACCCAAGGGCTCGGGTTTCTCCCTCCCCCAATGTCTGGAGGGCTCGCCTCCTCCTGGTCTTCTTTCACGTTTCGTGTCTTGAAATCCCTTCGATGGGGGCCATTACATGGGATGCAATCGACTTGAAATTGGCAAACGGAGCAACGGGCTGTGGTCGGCGCCATCATCCGGGATTGGCCGCGTCACCGGCATCGGCCGTGTTCGTGGCGAGCGCGTGACCCGGTAGGGACGGGAAGGGCCATGGGATCGACCAGCACAAGGGGGCTTGGATGGTGGACAGACGTGTGCAAGCGGGCCGGGGTAGCCAGGGGCGTAGGGCCGATCGGACGATCCTCGACGAGGAGGTGACCTTCGACCGCGAGCGGCAGCTGGTCTCGACGACCGACCTGCGCGGCATCATCACCTATGCCAACGACGCCTTCGTCGAGGTCAGCGGCTTTACCCTCGACGAGCTGGTTGGGCGACCACACAACATCGTGCGTCATCCCGACATGCCCGCCGAGGCCTTCCGCGACATGTGGGAGAAGCTCAAGGCCGGGGAGAGTTGGCGCGGGCTGGTCAAGAACCGCTGCAAGGATGGCCGTTACTACTGGGTCGACGCCTATGTCACGCCCATCTTCGAGCGTGGTGAGCGCACGGGTTATCAGTCGGTGCGGACCTGCCCGGCTGAGCGCCGCTTGGTCGAGCGCGCTGCGCGGCTCTATGCGCGGATGCGGCGCGGTCAGCGGTTCGACCTGCTGCGCCTGGCGCGGCTGATCACGCCTTGGGTGGTGGGGACGCTCGCCCTCGGCGCCGCCGCCTGGTTGCTCTCGCCCGTGGCGGTGTTGGCCGGCGCGCTGATCGCCACCGCGACGGTACTCGTCGGCGGGGCGGAGCTGGTCGGCTGCCTGCGCCTGCTGGCACGGATGCGTCGCGAGTACGACAGCATCAGCCGTCAGGTCTATGCTGGTGACACCATCGCCGACGTCGTGCGTTTCCGGGTGGGTCTGCTGGAGGCGCGGGTGCGTACCATCCTCGGGCGGGTGAGCGATCGTGCCGACAAGCTCAAGCTGCTCGCCCAGCGCACCGCCGAGGCCTCGGCAGAGACCCTCGGCGAGGTCGAGACCCAGCGCAACGAACTCTCCCAGATCGCCACCGCGATGACCCAGATGAGCACCACCATCACCGACATCGCCAATATCACCCACGAGTCCGAACAGCTACTGCAGCGTACCAATAGCAACTGTGGCAGTGCCCGCGATCGTATCCACGACAGTGCCCAGCGTACCCTGCGGTTGGCCGGCACCATGGAGACGGTGGCCGGACAATCGGAGGACCTACGCCAAGCCGCCGACAAGGTCGGCGGGGCGATGCAGGAGATCAACGGGCTGGCCGAGCAGACCAACCTGCTCGCGCTCAACGCCGCGATCGAGGCGGCGCGCGCCGGCGAGCACGGGCGCGGCTTCTCGGTGGTGGCCGACGAGGTGCGCAACCTCTCCAAGCGCACCCAGCGCTTCACCGGTGAGATCCGTGCCAACATCGAGCAGATGAACGCCTATATCACCTCGCTGGTGCAGTCGCTCGGCGACAGCGTCGAGGGCGCCAAGGTGTGCTCGGCCGATAGTCGCGAGTCGATCACCCTGGTCGAGGAGATCGCCAGTCAGCTCGATCAGGTGCTCGACTATATCCACCGTGTCGCCTCGGCGACCGAGGAGCAGGGCGCGGTGGCCGAGGAGATTAGCCGCAACAGTCATCGCGTCGACGATGCCGCGCGCAGCACCCTGGAGAAGAGCCGCGAGCTGGCCGAGGTCGCCGAGGAGGCGCTCAGACAGTTGCAGCGCCTCCACGACATGAGTCGTACCTTCGGTTGAGCGCGGCGCGGGCGCGCCGGACAGGGTTCGTCGGGGGGGAGGGTGGCCGGGCGTGTGTTTGCACGCCCGGCGTGGTCTTGGCCGGGGTTGCCCCGGCCAGCGACCCGCTCGGCTCAGAGTGCGGCGATACGCGCGCGCTGGGCGCGCAGCTCGGCGATCGCGCGGCTGTGGTCCTCGAGCTTGGCGCGCTCCTTGTCCACCACCGCCGCCGGTGCCTTGTCGACGAAGTTGGGGTTGGCGAGCTTGCCCTCGGTGCGCTTGACGTCGTTCTCCAGACGCTCGATCTCCTTGTCGAGTCGCTTTAGCTCGGCCGCCTTGTCGATCAGCCCCGCCATCGGGATCAACACCTTCATCTCGCCGACCAGGGCGATGGCCGATTCCGGCGCCGCCGCCGGGTCGTCGAGCACGGTGACCGATTCGGTGCGGGCGAGGAAGTCGAGATAGTGGCGCGCGCTCTCCAGCCGTGCCCGATCCTGCGCCGAGGCGTTGGTCACCAGCACCGGCAGCTGCTTGCCGGGGGCGATGTTCATCTCGCCCTTGATCCGTCGCACCCCGAGCACGAACTGCTGCACCCACTCGATCTCGGCGACCGCCTCGGGGTCGGCCGCCGCGGCGTCGACCTTGGGGTAGGGTGCGAGCATGATGGTCTCGCCCTCGACGCCGGCGAGCGGGCGCACCTTCTGCCAGATCTCCTCGGTGATGAAGGGCATGATCGGATGGGCCAGACGCAGCAGCGTCTCCAGCGTGTGGACCAGGGTGTGACGGGTGCCGCGCTTGGCCGCGTCGCTCGCCTCGGCGCCGGTGAGCACCGGCTTGCACAGCTCCAGGTACCAGTCGCAGAAGGCGTTCCAGGTGAACTCGTAGATCGCCTGGGCGGCGTGGTCGAAGCGGTAGTGATCGATGGCGTCGGTCACCGTGGCGGTGGTCTCGGCCAACCGCGCGCGGATCCAGCGATCGGCGGCGCTCAGTTCGAGCGCGCCGCCGCCGGCGCCACAGTCCTCGCCCTCGGTGTTCATCAGCACGTAGCGCGAGGCGTTCCACAGCTTGTTGCAGAAGTTGCGGTAGCCCTCGATGCGCCCGAGGTCGAACTTGATGTCGCGGCCGGTCGAGGCGAGCGCGGCGAAGGTGAAGCGCAGCGCGTCGGTGCCGTAGCCGGCGATGCCCTCGGGGAAGTCCTTGCGGGTGGCCTTGGTGATCTTCTCGGCCAGGTGCGGCTGCATCATCCCCTTGGTGCGCTTCTCGACCAGCGCCTCCAGGTCGATGCCGTCGATCAGGTCGATGGGGTCGAGCACGTTACCCTTGGACTTCGACATCTTGTCGCCGTGGGCGTCGCGCACCAGGCCGTGGATGTAGACCTCGTGGAAGGGCACCTCGCCCATGAACTTGAGGCCCATCATGATCATCCGCGCGACCCAGAAGAAGATGATGTCGAAGCCGGTGACCAGTACCGAGGTCGGGTAGAAGGTCTTGAGACGCTCGGTGTCCTCGGGCCAGCCGAGGGTGCTGAAGGGCCACAGCGCGGAGCTGAACCAGGTGTCGAGCACGTCGTCGTCCTGGCGCAGCTCGATCTCGGGGCCGAAGCCGTGGCGCTCGCGCACCTCCGCCTCGGAGCGTCCGACATAGACGTTGCCCTCGCTGTCGTACCAGGCCGGGATGCGGTGTCCCCACCAGATCTGGCGGCTGATGCACCAGTCCTGGATGTTGCGCATCCACTCGAAATAGGTGTTCTTCCAGTTGTCGGGGACGAAGCGGATGTCGCCGTTCTCCACCGCGGCGATCGCCGGTTCCGCCAGCGGCTGTACGCGCACGTACCACTGGTCGGTGAGATAGGGCTCGATCACCGCCCCGGAGCGGTCGCCGCGCGGCTGCTGCAGCTTGTGGTCGCGCACCGCCACCAACAGACCCTGGGCCTCGAGATCGGCGACGATGCGCTTGCGCGCTTCGTAGCGGTCGAGCCCGACATAGGCCTCGGGGATCAGCTTGCCCTCATCGGGCTCGTTGGCGCGGATCGCCGCATCCGGGGTGAAGATGTTGATCAGGCCGCCGTGGGGCTGGTCGGCGATCGCCGACTCGTCGCGGTGACGCAGCCATACCTGGTGGTCGTTGAAGTCGTGCGCCGGGGTGATCTTCACGCAGCCGGTGCCGAACTCGGGGTCGGCGTGCTCGTCGGCGACGATCGGGATGCGCCGTCCGGTCAGCGGCAGCTCGACATACTCGCCGATCAGGTGGCTGTAGCGGTGGTCCTCCGGGTTGACCGCCACCGCGCAGTCACCGAGCAGGGTCTCGGGACGGGTGGTCGAGACCACCAGGTAACGCACCTTGGCCATGCGCATCGGCCGCACCAGCGGATAGCGCATCTCCCACATGTGGCCCTGCTCCTCCTCGGAGAGTACCTCCAGGTCGGAGACGGCGGTGTGCAGCACCGGGTCCCAGTTGACCAGGCGCTTGCCGCGGTAGATCAGCCCCTCCTCGTAGAGCCGCACGAAGACCTCGCGCACCGCCTCGGACAGCCCCTCGTCCATGGTGAAGCGCTCGTGCTCCCAGTCGAGCGAGGCGCCCATGCGGCGCAGCTGACGGGTGATGTTGCCGCCGGACTCGGCCTTCCACTGCCACACCCGGTCGGTGAAGGCCTCGCGACCGAGGTCGTGACGGGTCTTGCCCTCGGCGTCGAGCAGCCGCTCGACCACCATCTGGGTGGCGATACCGGCATGGTCGCTGCCCGGCTGCCACAGCGTCTGCTTGCCCTGCATCCGCTGGTAGCGGATCAGCGCGTCCATGATGGTGTCCTGGAAGGCGTGCCCCATGTGCAGGCTGCCGGTGACGTTCGGCGGCGGGATCATCACGCAGTAGGCACCCGACTCGCCCTGCTGCGTCCGCGGGACGAAGTAGCCTTGCTCCTCCCAGTGGCTGTACCAGGTCTTCTCCAGGTTCTGCGGGTCGTAATTCTTGTCCAGCATGTCGGTTTAGGGCTCGTTGATGGTGCGAATGCGAAACCTGTCAGTATACCCGATGCAAAGGGCCTGAAAATGACGGACGAGGGCGCTCGCCAGCGACCAGGAGGGTCGAACCGCAAAGTCGCAAAGGAGATGAGGCGTATGCAACCCGTAGGGTGGGCAAAGCGCAGCGTGCCCACCGGGTGCGAGTGATGACCTGCGAGATGGAGCGAGGAAGGCGACCAGCCACCAGTCGCCAGGATTGAACCGCAAAGCCGCGAAGCGCGCAAAGGGGATGATGCATGATGCCGGGGCGAGGCCATGGACGGCGCGGGTCCGCACCACCGTCGGGTGATTGTGCCCACTGGTGGCTGATCGCTGGCGGCTGTCGGCTCAATCCCCCTTCGCGCGCTTCGCGGCTTTGCGGTTCAAGCCTCCCCGCCGACACGATAGACTCGAACCGACGCCGCCGGCGTGGCCGGCATCCATTCGCACACGAACGAGAGGACCGATGATGATGGCGACGACCACCCAGTCCGTGTTCGCATTCGAGGAAGGCGATGGCAAGGACAAGCAGCTGCTCGGCGGCAAGGGGGCGAATCTCTGCGAGATGACCCAGATCGGGCTCAACGTCCCGCCCGGCTTCGTGATCGCCACCAGCGCCTGTCTCGACTATCTGGCCGCGCCCGAGCAGGGGCTGCCGGCGGCGCTGATGGAGGAGGTGCGCGCACAGATGCGCGCGGTCGAGGAGAAGACCGGCAAGGGCTTCGGCGACCCCGACAACCCGCTGCTGGTCTCGGTGCGCTCGGGCTCGGCGATGTCGATGCCGGGGATGATGGACACCATCCTCAACCTCGGGCTCAACGCCGCCACCCTGCAGGGCGAGATCCGCGCCACCGGTGACGCGCGCTTCGGCTACGACGCCTATCGCCGCTTCATCCAGCTCTTCGGCAAGGTCGCGCTCGGCATCGACGACGCGGTCTTCGACACCGCCTTCGACGAGATCAAGCGCGCCGCCCACGCTCGCCAGGACGTCGACCTCTCGGCGCGCGAACTCGAACAGGTCTGCGAGCGCTTCCTCGCGCTGGTGCGCGAGCACACCGGCCAGCCCTTCCCCGAGGACCCCTACCAACAGCTCGAACTCGCCATCCAGGCGGTGTTCAACAGCTGGCAGGGCAAGCGCGCGGTCGACTACCGGCGTCAGTTCCACATCACCCCGGAGATGGCCAACGGCACCGCCGTCAACGTCGTCACCATGGTCTTCGGCAATCGCGGAGAGGACTCGGCCACCGGCGTGGCCTTCACCCGCAACCCGGGCACCGGTGAGAACCGGCTCTACGGCGAGTACCTGGTCAACGCCCAGGGCGAGGACGTGGTCGCCGGCATCCGCACCCCCAAGCCGATCGACCGTCTCGCCGACGAGATGCCGGAGATGGCCACCGCGCTCGCTGAGCTGCGCGACAAGCTCGAACGCCATTACCGCGAGGTGCAGGACTTCGAGTTCACCATCGAGCGCGGCCAGCTCTACTGCCTGCAGACGCGCAACGGCAAGATGAACGCCACGGCGATGGTGCGCACCTCGGTGGAGATGGTCGAGGCGGGGCTGATCGAGCGCGAGCGCGCGTTGTTGCGCATCGCCCCCGACCTGCTCGAACAGATGCTCTTCCCCCGGCTCGACCCCGGGGTGGTGGCCGAGTCCGTCGCCCAGGGGCTGCCGGCCTCGCCGGGGGCGGCCTCGGGGATCGCGGTGTTCGACGCCGATCGCGCCGAGCAGCTCGGGCGCGAACAGGGGCTGAAGGTGATCCTGGTGCGCGAGGAGACCAAGCCCGAGGACATCCACGGCTTCTTCGCCGCCGCCGGCATCCTCACCTCGCGCGGCGGCAAGACCTCGCACGCGGCGGTGGTCGCGCGTGGCATGGGCAAGCCCTGTGTGGCCGGGGCCGAGGGCATCAGCGTCGATGTCGAGCGGCGCGAGGCGCGGGTCGGGCTGACCCGCTTTCGCGAGGGCGAGACCATCACCATCGACGGCACCTCGGGCAAGGTCTACATCGGCGCCATCGCCACCGTCGAACCGGAGTTCACCACCGAACTCAGCACCCTGCTCGGCTGGGCCGACGCGCACGCCCGGCTGCGCGTGCTTGCTAACGCCGACACCCCGGACGACGCCCGTCGGGCGCGCCGCTATGGCGCCGTCGGCATCGGGCTGGCGCGTACCGAGCGGATGTTCAACGACGTCGAGCGGTTGCCGATCGTCATCGAGATGATCGTCGCCGAGACCCCGGAGCAGCGTCAGGACGCGCTCGACCGGCTGCTGCCGCTGCAACGCGCCGACTTCCAGTCGCTGTTCGAGGTGATGTCGCCCAACCCGGTGACCATCCGTCTGCTCGACCCGCCGATCCACGAGTTCCTCCCCGACGCCCAGGTGCTCGAACGCGAGATCGCCGACCTGCGCGCGCTCGAGTGCGGCGCGCGCGGGCTCGGCGTGCTCGCCGGGGCGATGGGCCTGCTGCACGCCGAGGACACCCTGCGCCACGAGGTCGACCGCGCCCGGCGGCTGGTCGAGCCGGCGCTGGTCGAGGAGGCGATCGCCAAGAAGGAGGCGATGCTGCGCAAGGTGCGCCTGCTCTACGAGACCAACCCCATGCTCGGCCATCGCGGCGTGCGGCTCGGCATCACCTTCCCCGAGATCTACCAGATGCAGGTGCGCGCCATCCTCGAGGCCGCCGCCGAGTGCGCCAAGGCCGGCATCGAGGTCCATCCCCAGATCAAGGTGCCGCAGGTCTGCACCGCGCAGGAGCTGCGCATGGTCCGCGCCTCGGTCGAGACCATCCACGCCGAGGTCGCCGAGCGCTACGGCGCGCCGGTCGCTTTCCGCTTCGGCACCATGATCGAGGTGGTGCGCGCCTGCATGCGCGCCGAGTCGCTCGCCGAGGAGGCCGACTTCTTCTCCTTCGGCACCAACGACCTCACCCAGGCGACCTTCTCGTTCTCGCGCGAGGACGCCGAGAACAAGTTCCTGCCGCTCTACAACCAGTCCGGCATCCTCCAGGACAACCCCTTCGACGTGCTCGACCGCAAGGGCGTCGGCAAGCTCATGGAGCTGGCGGTGGAGTGGGGGCGGCGGGTCAAGCCCAACCTGCACGTCGGCATCTGCGGCGAGCACGGCGGCCACCCCGACTCCATCGCCTTCTGCCATCAGGCCGGGCTCGACTACGTCAGTTGCTCCGGCCCGCGGGTGCCGGTGGCGCGGCTGGCGGCGGCGCACGCCGCGCTGGCCGGACGGCCATGAGGGGCATGGCCCGGCGTGCGGGGCGAGGGCGCGGCTAGGGTGTCGAGGGCGGACGGGAGCGGCGCACCGGCCGAGTCGATCCGGGTGCGCGGTCAGGTGCAGGGCGTCGGCTTCCGCCCGACGGTGTGGCGGCTGGCGCGCGACTGCGCCCTGGTCGGCGATGTCCGCAACGACGGCGAGGGCGTGCTGATCCGCGTCCGTCCCGGCGCCGGTGCGCCGCCCGAGGCGATCGCGCGCTTCTGCGCCCGGCTGCGCGCCGAGTGCCCGCCGCTGGCGCAGATCGAGCGCATCGAGCGCGCGCCGCTCGCCGACCCCGCCGCGCTCGCCGGGGTCGGCGATTTCGTCATCGTCGCCAGCGCCGACACCCCGGTGCACACCGCCATCGTCCCCGATGCCGCCACCTGCAGCGCCTGCGCCGCCGAGGTGCGGGACCCGGCGAACCGCCGTCATCGCTACCCCTTCACCAACTGCACCCACTGCGGGCCACGGCTGTCGATCGTCGAGTCCATCCCCTACGATCGGGCCAACACCAGCATGGCGCGCTTCCCGCTGTGCCCGGCGTGCGCGCGCGAGTACGCCGACCCCGCCGACCGGCGCTTCCACGCCCAGCCCAACGCCTGCCCGGTGTGCGGCCCGCGGGTCTGGCTCGCCGGGGCCGACGGTCGGGCGCTGGAGGAGACCGGGGCCGACCCCATCGCCGCCGCCAGCGCCCGGCTCGCCGCGGGCGAGATCCTCGCCATCAAGGGCATCGGCGGCTTCCATCTCGCCTGCGACGCCGGCAATGATCGGGCGGTGGCCGAGCTGCGTCGGCGCAAGCGGCGCCCGGGCAAGCCCTTCGCGCTGATGGCGCGCGATCTTGCGGTGGTGCGCCGCCACTGCCTGCTCGCCCCCGGCGAGGCCGAGACCCTCGCCAGCCCCGCCGCACCCATCGTGCTGCTGGCGCGTCGCGCCGACGGCGCCCCGCTCGCCGAGGCGGTCGCGCCCGGCCAGTCGACCCTGGGGATGCTGCTGCCCTACAGCCCGCTGCACCTGCTGCTGCTCGCCGAGTGGACGCGCCCGTTGGTGATGACCAGCGGCAACCGCGCCGGCGCGCCGCAGTGCATCGACAACGACGAGGCGCTGCAGGCGCTCGCCGGGATCGCCGACGCTTGGCTGCTGCACGACCGCGACATCCGCAACCGCGTCGACGACTCGGTGGTGCGCACCATCGCCGCGCGCCCCCGGCTGCTGCGCCGCGCCCGTGGCCACGCCCCCGGCGCGCTCGTCCTGCCGCCGGGGCTGGCGCAGGGCGCGGCGACGGTCGCGCTCGGCGGCGAGCTGAAGAACACCTTGTGTCTCGGTGACGGTGAGCGGGTGATCCTCAGCCAACACCTCGGTGATCTCGAAGAGGCGGGCAGCGCGCGCGCCTGGGTGGCCACCCTGGCGCGCTATCTGGCGCTGTTCGAGCACCGGCCCACACGCATCGCGATCGACGCCCACCCCGACTATCGCGCCAGCCAGTACGGTCGCGACTGGGCCGCGCGCGCCGGGCTGGCGCTGGTCGAGGTGCAACACCACCACGCCCATATCGCCGCGCTGCTCGCCGAGCACGGCCGCCCGCCCGAGGCCGGGCCGGTGCTCGGCATCGCCCTCGACGGGCTCGGCTGGGGGGAGGGCGGCACCCTCTGGGGCGGCGAGCTGCTGCAGGTCGACTATCGCGGGTCGCGACGGCTCGGCGGGCTGTGCCCGGCGGCGCTGCCGGGCGGGGCGCGGGCGATGGTCGAGCCCTGGCGCAACCTGCTCGCCCAGCTCGAACGCGCCGGGCTGCTCGATGCCGCGCTGCGCCGCTGGGCCGCGCTCGAGGCGGTACGCGCGCTCGCCGCGCAACCGCTCGAGGCGCTACGCACCCTGATCGCGCGCGGGCTCAACGCCCCGTCGTCGAGTTCGGCGGGGCGGCTGTTCGACGCCGTCGCCGCCGCGCTCGGCCTCGCCCCGGCCCGGCTCGGCTACGAGGGCGAGGCCGCGATCGCCGTCGAGACCCTGGCCGCCACCGTGCCCCCCGCGCCCGAGGGCTACCCCTTCGCCCTCGACACCGCCGCCGACGGTCGGCTGATGATCGACCCCGCGCCGCTGTGGCCCGCGCTGTTCGACGATCTCGCCGCCGGGACCACCCCGGCGCGCGCCGCCGCGCGCTTCCACGACGGCCTGATCCACGCCCTGGTCGCATGCGCCACCCGGCTCTGCGCCAGCCACCGGCTCGACACCGTCGCCCTCAGCGGCGGCGTCATGCAGAATCGCCGCCTCGTCGAACCCCTCGCCACCGCCCTGGAGGCCCGGGGCCTCCAAGTCCTCCTCCACCGCCGCGTCCCCGCCAACGACGGCGGACTGGCGCTGGGACAACTGTGCGTGGCGCGGGCGAGAGAACAAGCCGCCCCGTAGACCGGGCAAGGCGTCCGGCGTTGACGGTCTGGGAGAGTTGAACCGCAAAGACACCGTCTTTCCCGCCAACCGCCGACCATGCACGCCAGTCTTCCCCACTGGAGGCTGGAGGCTGGAGGCTGATTCGAACCGCAAAGACGCGAAGGACGCGAAGCAAGAGACGTATCGGCTGGCCGCCAGCCGTCTCCCCCTTTGGCGAAAGGGGGCAGGGGAATTCGAATCTGCCGTGTAGGTTGGGTGAGCCGTCCACCCTTGGCGCTAGCGGTAGACCGCCAAGCTGCCCGGACGGGTCACCCAACAGCGAGGACTCGTCAGGCCCGCGCCAGAGGTCGCCGGGCAACCCGACCCATCACCCTGGTCACCGCCTGCGGTGGGCACGCTGCGCTTTGCCCACCCTACGTTTATTCACCCTGTCCCCTTCTCTATCTTCGCGTTCTTTGTGTCTTGGCGGTTCAATCTGCTGACCGCCGTCATGCGATGACGGTTTCCGGCGTCTGCATGGCTGCGCGTCGTCCGACCCACGGTCCGGTCGCCCGCTGGCGGCTGGCGGCTGGCGGCTGATAGCTGGTAGCTGGTCGCTGACGGCTCGTTGTATCTTGGGTCGTCTTGCAACCCAGGAGATGTTCCCAGATGTCACGTCCGGCTCGTGCTCGTATCGATCTCGCAGCGATACGCCACAATTATCTGCACGCCAAGTCCTGCGCGCCCTCGGCGCGGGCGTGGGCGGTGGTCAAGGCCGATGCCTACGGGCATGGCGCGGTGGCGGTGGCGCGGGCGCTGGCGCCAGTGGCCGACGGCTTTGCGGTGGCCTTCCTGGAGGAGGCGCTGGAGCTGCGCGAGTCGGGCGTCGAGGGGCCGATCCTACTGCTCGAGGGGGTGTTCGCGCCCGATGAGCTGGCGGCGGTCGATCGCGCCGGGCTGGACATGGTGGTGCACGCCGAGCACCAGCTCGAGTGGATCGCGGCGGCCCGTCCCGAGCGCCCCTTCGGCTGCTGGCTCAAGGTCGACTCGGGGATGCACCGGGTGGGGTTTGCGCCGCCGGATGTTGCCGCGGCGTTGGCGCGGTTGCGTGCGTGCCCCCAGGTCGGGCGGCTGCGCGCGATCAGCCATCTGGCGCGTGCCGACGAGCCGGGCGAGCCCTATAGCGCGCGCCAGCTCGCCGCCTTCGACGATGCGGTCGCGGGTGTCGTGCCGGCGAGCCTGGCCAACTCGGCGGCGGTGCTCGATCTGCCGGCGGCGCATCGCGACTGGGTGCGCCCGGGGATCATGCTCTATGGCGTCTCGCCCTTCGATACGGCCCATCCCAATGCCGCCGCGCTACGCCCGGCGATGACCCTGGAGTCGGCGCTGATCGCCATCCGCACGCTGCCCGCCGGGGAGCCGGTCGGCTATGGCGGGCGCTTTGTCTGTCGCCGTCCGAGCCGCATCGGGGTGGTGGCGATCGGCTACGCCGACGGCTATCCGCGCCACGCCCCGGACGGGGTGGCGGTGATGGTGCGCGGGCAGTGCGCGCCGCTCGCCGGGCGGGTGTCGATGGACATGATCACGGTCGATCTCACCGACCTCCCCGAGGCCGTCGTCGGCGATCGCGTCGAGCTGTGGGGGACGCGGGTCGACGCCGGCGCGCTGGCCCGCGCGAGCGACACCATCGCCTATCAGTTGTTCACCAATCTCAAGCGGGTGCGGGTCGAACATCAGGCGTGATGCGCCGTCGCGGCCGTCGATCGCCAACGTTGATCCTGACGATCAAAAAAATTCTCTTTCTGAGCGTCGAACTTTGGAGTAGATAGCCGGCTGTGGTTTGACGGCAATCCAGAGGTAACGGAGAAATGTTGGAACCCGACAGCGGTTATGGCGATGATGTGCTCGATCGCAGCCCGCACTTGATGAGCCAGGGCGAGACCGTCCAGGTGGACGACTCGCTGGCAGCGCGCCGACGCATCGAGCAGATGCGCGAACTCAAGCGGCTGCGCGAACTGCTGGAGGATCCGGACTTCGACGAGCAGATCTGAGGCCGTCGTCCCGGGCCGCGAGCGCCCGGGTCCGTCCGCTCCGGGCGACGGCAATGCCGTCGCCGCCCCTTCCTTCTCTCCCCCGATCCCTTCAGTCCGTCTGTGTCGCCTTCGACGACTCGTCGCCCGAGTCGCGAGCCGCCCGCACGGCCCGGTGCAGCCGCACGTCCAGCGGTGTATGGGCCGAGAGGTGGACGTCGCGCTGCGGGAAGGCGATCTCGATCCCGGCCTCGTTGAAGCGGTCGTAGATCGCTTGGTGTAGCTCGGTGATGATTGCGATGCGCCCGTCGAGCGAGTCGAGATAGCAGCGCATCACCAGGGTCAGGGCATCGTCGCCGAAGCCCTCGAAGCTGATCAGCGGCGCCGGGTCCTCGAGCACCTTCTCGTGCTGCTCGGCGACCTGGGTGAGGATCTCGAGGGCCTGGCGGGTGTCGCTGCCGTAGGCGATGCCGACCGGGATGGTCACCCGGTTTTGTTGATCGGTGAGCGACCAGTTGAGCAGGCGCTCGGTGATGAACTCCTTGTTCGGCACCAGCAGCTCCTGCTTGTCCCAGTTGCGGATGGTGGTGGCGCGGATCTGGATGTTGGTCACCACGCCGGTGGTCTCGCCGATGGTGACGATGTCGCCGACGCGTACCGGGCGCTCGAAGAGGATGATCAGGCCGCTGATGAAGTTGGCCACGATCTCCTGCAGTCCGAAGCCGATGCCGACACTGAGCGCGGCCACCAGCCATTGCACCTGCGACCAGCTCAGCCCGAGGGTGGAGAAGGCGAGGAGGAAGGCCACGGCGGTGATGGTATAGCTCGCCAGGGTCTTGATCGCATAGCGCCCGCCGGCTGAGACCACGTCGCTTTGCAGCAACAGGATTTCGATCAGCGCCGGTAGGTTCTTGGCCGCGACCATGGTGACGAAGATGATTACCAGCACCAGGCCGATATCGGCGGCGGTCACCGGGACCATCTGGGAGACGCCGTCGATCGTGCCCTCATAGTGCCAGAGGGCGAAGCGCTCGAACATCGAGAAGGCCGGTAACACGTCCGACCAGGTGATCCACAGCCCGACCACCGCGGCGAAGAAGATCGAGGCGTTGATCAGGCGTCGGGTTTGCTCGTCCATCGCCGCCAGATCGGGCTCGGCCTCCTCGAGCTGGAGGACCTCGGTGGGGACGCTCGGTTCGTTGCTCTGGGCGCGGCGTGCCGCCTGGCGCTCGAGGGCGGCCTGCAGCGCCAGACGCCGGCGGGTGACGATCAGCCAGCGCACGATCGTCTGGTGGACCACCAGCAGCGTGAGCACCAACCAGGTCTGGCCGACCAGTGAGCGGAAGAGGATGCCGGCGGTATAGACGTAACCGGCCAGTGCCAACCCGGCCAACGCCAGCGGTGCGCCCACCACCAGAGGGAACCACAGCAGCCGCAGCCGATTGAGCCAGCCCTGCGGGTGCTCGGCGAGGATGCCCTTGAACAGCCCCTTGGAGGGGCTGAGCAGGTGCCAGAAGAAGGCGGTGAAGCCGATCATGCAGGCGACCAGGGTCAGGCGCATCAGGTCGCCGGTGTGTGCCGGGTTGTTGTAGTCGTAGGCGGCGATGGTCACCAGCGCGATCGGCACGATATAGCCCGAGAACCAGTCGATGGCGTGACGGATTCGCGCCAGGGTCGCGGTGCTCCAGCGGAAGTGCCGGTCGGCGACGCCTCCGGTGATGCACAGCCCACGGAAGGCGAGCAGGAAGTAGAGCCCGCTGGAGACCTCGATGAGTGCGCTGGCGAAGGCGCGGGTGAAGGCAGTTGCCTCGGTCGAGGCCTGTAGCTGCTGGCCGAGCAGCCACATCAGCAACGGGATCGGTAACGCCATCAGCAGGGTCAGGGCGATAGCCTTGACGGTGTGACGGATGCTGTCGGTGCGCACCCGGCGCAACGGTTCGGCGCTGGCGCGGATGGCGCGGCGCAGCGCCGTCAGGCGCCACAGCAAGAGGCTGACCGTGAACAGCCAGATCCACAACCCCCAGGCGTGTCGCAAGCGCTCGTGGAGGATGTCGACCACCGCCTCCCAGGCGCCCTCCCAGGACAGCAGCCAGGTGGTTGCCGCCGGCAGCGAGGTCAGGGTCTCGAGCCCGACCGGGGGTGAGCTGCGCACCCACAGCAGGCGCTCGGCGAGGAAGTCGTCGTAGGACTCGGCCAGGCTTACCACCTGGTCGGTGGCGTAGTTGAGTTCGGTGAGCTGGCGGATGTAGTCGTCCTCGATGTCGAGGCTCTGCGCGAGCAACCGCCGACGCTGGTCGAGGACCGGGTCGAGCTGTGCGCGCACCTGGGCGCGTTCGCCCTCGGGGACGTCGAGGGTGAGTTCGTCGACATAGCGCTCGCGATCGCGCAGCCGGCGCTGCTCCTCGCGGTAGCGGATCTGGCGCAACGAGGCCTCGGCGATCTCGTCCTCGCGGTTGTCGATGTCCTTGCGGTACTGGCGCAGGTCGGGCAGGCGGGTGCGACGGTCGAGCAGCACCTGGCCGAGCGCCCGGCTCAGTCCGGCGGCCTCGAGCCGTTGCTGGGCGCCGCGGAAGTCCTCCTCGATGCGTTTGCGTTCACCGTCGATGCGCACCTGGTGGTCGCCAAGGGTCTCGAGCTGGCGGGCGATGCGCGTCAGCGAGGCGCTGATCTCGGCGTTGAGCTGGGCCTGTTGTTGGACCACCGGGTGTTTGTCGGCGACCTCGCGCTGGGTCTGCTCGGAGGCGCGTTGCGCGGCCTCGGCCTCGGCGTTGCGGCGTTGGTTCTGCAGCTCTTCGAGCGCGCGTTGATAGGTCCGCAGCCGCTTCAACCGCAGCGCGGCGAGGTCTCGTCTGATCTGGTAGAGGGCGAGCCGCGCCGGCTGACTGAGCAGCTCCTGTTCGAGCATCCGCGCCTCCGACCACAGCGCCTGGCGCCGGGTCTGGTGGGCCCAACGCTGGGCCTGCAGCAGCTCGCCGGGCTGGCCCTCGACGACGCTGTCGGCGCCGGGCGGGTCGCCGAGCTGGTCGAGCGCCTGCTTGACCTCGGCGAGACGCGCGCGAGCGCTGGTCGGACGGCTGCCGGTGATCTGGGTCAGCTTCTCGAGTTCGCTGAGACGGGTCTCCTCGACGGCGATGTCGGCCAGGGCCTTGTTGAGGCGCTGGGCGATGGCCTCGCTGCCGAGCCCCGTCGGGATCACCTCCGCCGGGGTGGTCGAGGCGCCGCGCGCGGCCTCGAGTTCGCGCTCGGCGCTCTTGCGTTGGCGGGGCGCGGTCTCGAGGGTGTGGGCGAACTCATCGGCCTTGAGTTCGAAGTTGCGGGTGTCCTCGAGGTTGGCGCGGGCACGGCGGTAGAGTTCGAGCAGCGTGGCCTTGTCCGCCTCGTCGAGCGTGGTCGAGTTCTCGACCTCGGCGGTGCGCGCCTCGATCTGGGACACCGTGGGCTGATTGGCGGTGGTGTCGGCCAGCAGTGGGGGGGCGAAGAGCAGCGCAAGGCACAGCAGCAGCACGGGCCAGGGGCGGGGGATCTGAGGAGCGCGGGTATCGGGGAGCACGTCGGGCACCAATCTCGGTGGGCGGGTGTTGGCTCTGTCGAGCTGGGTGTCGGTGACCGCTCAGCGCTGGGGTGGTCGCTGGCGGTCTGCGGCGACCGCACAGGGGGCGTGGTTCATCGCTCCTGGGGAGTTGCCGCGGGGTAGGTTGGGTCAGAGTCGCTTGATGAAGACCTTGGAATTGCGCTGAAAATTGTAAAGCGCCTGTCGGGCCATGGGAAGCGCCTCCCGCCCGGCCGGGGCGAAACCGCGCTCCTGGAACCAGTGCGCGGTCTGGGTGGTGAGCACGAACAGTTGCGCGATCCCCTGGGTGCGCGCCAGTCGTTCCATGTACTCGAGCAGCCGATCGCCGCGGCCACCGGCGCGGTACTGGGTGTGCACGGCGACACAGGCGAGTTCGGCCATGGCCTCCTCGGCATAGGGGTAGAGTGCGGCGCAGGCGGTGATCAGGCCGTCGCGCTCGGCGACCACGAAGCGCTCGATCTCGGTCTCGAGGCGCTCGCGCGAGCGTCGTACCAGGATGCCGCGCTCCTCGAGCGGTCGCAGCAGTTCGAGGATGCCGGCGACGTCGTCGATACGCGCCGCGCGCAGCTCCTCGAACGGTTCGGCCGAGACCAGGGTGCCGCTGCCGTCGCGGGTGAACAGCTCGCGCAGCAGTGCGCCGTCGCCGCTGCGCCCGACCAGATGGACGCGAGGGATGCCGTGGCGACAGGCCTCGGCGCTGGCGCGCAGACACTTGCCTAGGCCCTCGGGCAACGGCGTGTCGCCGCCGAGCAGGGCGTCGACCTCGCCGGTAAGCAGGGTCGCGGGCAGGGCCGCAGTGCGGACCTCGGCATCCTCGAGCAAGAACACCAGCTTGTCGGCCTGCAGTGCCTCGGCGGTGCTACGGGCGACGTCGGCGGCGCTGAGGTTGAACACCTCGCCGGTGGGCGAGTAGCCGAGCGGTGGCATCAGTGCCACCGCGCCCTGGTCGAGCAGCGCGCGCAGGGTGTGGCGGTCGACCCGGCGCACCGTGCCGGTGTGGGCGTAGTCGACGCCGTCGAGCACCCCGATCGGTCGGGCGGTGACGAAGTTGCCCGAGACCACCGGGATACGTACCCCGGCCATCGGCGAGTTGGCCAGCCCTAGTGAGAGCAACGCCTCGATCTCCACCCGCACCACCCCGGCGGCCTCCTTGACGCAGGCCAGCGCGGTGTCGTCGGTGATGCGCAGACCGTTGACATAGCGCAGCTCGGCGCCGCGCTCGGCCAGGCGCGCCTCGATCTGGGGCCGTGCGCCGTGGACCAGCACCAAGCGGATGCCGAGCCCGTGGAGCATGGCGATGTCGTGCACCAGGTCGGGGAAGCGGGCATCGGTCAGTGCCTCACCACCGATGGCGATGACGAAGGTCTTGCCGCGATGGGCGTGGATATAGGGGGTGACCTGGCGGACCCAGTCGACGAAGGGGTCGCGCGGCGAGGTGGATGAGGTGGACAAGCACGGGTCCTCGGCTGTGGCTACGACGAATCGCTACTCGATCCCGAGCCGGGTGAGTCGGTAGTGCAACGAGCGCTGTGACATCCCCAGCCGCCGTGCCGCGGCGGCGTGGTCCCACTGCATCGGATCGGGCGGGACGGGCGCGCTGTCGGGGGGCGGGGCGGGCGCGGTGGTCACCGGCGTGGTCTCGGGAAGATAGAGGTCAGCGGCCTCGATCCGGCTGTGCTCGCACAATGCCGTGGCGCGCTCGAGGATGTTCTCGAGTTCGCGCACATTACCGGGAAAGGGGTGGCGCGCGAGTGTCGCCAGTGCCTCGGGTGAGAGCGGCAGGGGGGCGGTGGCGGTCTTGTCGGCGATGCGTGCGAGCAGCCAGTCGGCCAGCGCGGGGATGTCCTCGCTGCGCTCACGCAGCGGTGGCATGCGCAGCTCGATGACGTTGATGCGGTAGAACAGGTCCTGGCGGAAGCGCCCGCGTTCGACCTCGGCGTTGAGGTCGCGGTGGCTGGCGCTGATCAGGCGCACGTCGACCGGTTGCTCGCGCTGGGTGCCGATCGGGCGCACTGCCTTTTCCTGGATCGCACGCAGCAGCTTGACCTGGGTCTGTAGCGGTAGCTCGGCGACCTCGTCGAGAAACAGGGTGCCGCCCTCGGCGGCCTGGAACAGCCCCTGTTTGTCGCTGCTGGCGCCGGTGAAGCTGCCCTTCTTGTGGCCAAACAGCTCGCTCTCGACCAGGTCGTGGGGGATGGCGCCGCAGTTGAGCGCGACGAAGGGACCGTCGCACCGTGGTCCCTGGGCGTGGATCAGCCGCGCGGCCAGCTCCTTACCGGTGCCGCTCTCGCCGGTGACGAACACCGGCGCCTGGCTGCGTGCGAGCTTGGCGATGAGTTGGCGGATACGCGCCATCGCGGGCGAGGCGCCGAGTAGCTGGGGCGCGGCGGCGTCGGATTCGCCACCGGGGCGGTGGCTGAGCTTGAGCGCGGCTGCGACGAGTTGACGCAGCCGCTGCAGCTCCACCGGCTTGGAGACGAAATCGAAGGCCCCGGCCTTCATCGCCTCGACCGCCGAGTCCATGTTGCCGTAGGCGGTGATCATCGCCACCGGCAGCTCCGGGTGACGGGCGCCGATGTGGCGGATCAGCTCGATGCCGTTGCCGTCGGGCAGCTTCATGTCGGTCAGACAGAGGTCGAAGGACTGCTCGGTGAGGCGGGCGCGCGCCTCGGCCACGCTGGTTGCGGTTACGGCGTGGATCTCCATGCGCGCGAGGGTGATTCGCAACAGCTCGAGGATATCGGTCTCGTCGTCGACGACGAGCGCCTGGGCCTTGTCGGTCGGCATCGGGTCGGTCTGGGTCCGTCGGTGGTAGGGCATGCGCTGCATCAAGGATAGCGCGGAGCGTCGACCGGTCGCCAGCGATCAGCGGTCAGAGAGATGAACCGCGAAGAGATGAACCGCGAAGATGAACCGCGAAGGCGCGAAGAGCGCGAAGATAGAGATAAGGTTTTCGGTCGCCAGCCGCCAGCCGCCAGCCGCCAGCCGCCAGCCGCCAGCCGCCAGCCGCCAGCCGCCAGCCGCCAGGATTGAACCGCAAAGCCGCGAAGTGCGCAAAGGGGATGATGCGTGATGTCGGCGTGAGGTCGCGGACGGTGCGGGCCTGCGCCGCCGTCGGGCGATCGCGCCCAGTGGTGGCTGGTCGCAGGTGGCTGACCGCTCAATCCCCCCTTCGCGCCCTTTGTCGTTCAATCTTTCCGGCTGGCTGCTGGGTTCAATCCGCCCGGTCCTCGTTCGTCGTGGTCGCGAACAGTCTCAGTCGGTTGGGTTAACCGTCCGCCCACCATGGCATCGACGAATCTGCGGCGCTCGTCGACGGTTAACCCAACATCGGGGCGCCGACCGCAGAGCTTCGATGCATGAAGGCGCGAAGAACGCGAAGCAGGAAAAGACCTCCTAGCGTCAGCCTGCAGCGAGCGGAGCAGGCTTGTCGTACCGTCAAGGTTGACTGCAACCCGAGACTGGAGGCTGCTTGCTGGAGGTCGGTCGCTTTCTTCGCGCCTTCAGCCGTCAGCCGCCAGTGGGGAGGGTGGCGTCCATGATGGCGGCAGTGGCCGATGTCTTGCGACGACGGCTGGAGGAGGAACGCCCACTGGAGGCTGACAGCTGGTAGCTGATTGCTTTTCCCTTCGCGTTCTTCGCGGCTTTGCGGTTCAACCCGCTGGCCGCTGGCCTCAATCCGCCCGGTCCTCGTTCGTCGTGGTCGCGAACAGTAGACGGAAGCGGCAGCCGCTGGGGCGGTTGGGCAGCAGCGCGAGGCTCATGGCGTTGCTCTCGGCCAGCTCGCGGGCGATGTAGAGGCCGAGCCCGGTGCCGCCGTGGCGAGTGGTGAAGAAGGGGTCGAAGATGGTGTCGGCGATCGCGGCGGGGATCCCGGGGCCCTGATCGATGACCTCGACGAGCGGGCGGCGGGTATGGAGGTCGCGATCGAGCACCAGGGTGATGACGCCCTCACCGCCGTGCACCAGGGCGTTCTCGCAGAGGTTGGCGAGGATCTGGTGAAGGTGCCTGGGATCGGCCTCGACGACGCCGGGGTCGCGTTCGAGGTGCAGGTGCACGCGACGTGGCTGGAGTTGGCGGGTCTGGTTGAACTCGTCGACGAAGCCGCGCAGCCACTCGTAGAGTTCGAGGGGATGGCGCTGGATCTGATCGCGTCGCGAGAGTTCGAGCACGCTGCTGACGATCTCGTCGATCCGGGCGCTGTTGCGGTGGACGATGGCGAGCAACTGCTGCTCGTCGTCGCCGAGCCCTGGCGACTCGGCGCACAGCTCGGCGGCGTGGGAGATGGCGCTCAAGGGGTTGCGGATGTTGTGGGCGATGCTGGCGGTGAGGGTGCCGAGTGCGGCGAGCTTGATCCGCTGCGCCTCGGCGGTGGCCTCGCGGTCGTCGCGCAGATAGACGATCACGCCGCTGGCGCGATCGGCGCCGAGCAGCTTGACGCTGGCACGCAGGGCGCGGTCTTGGTGGTTGATCACCGTCTGCCGGACGGCGCCGGGTTGGACGAGGCGTTCGAGTGCATCGGCGAGTGCGCGACTGACGGTCGCGAGTGCCCTTCCACGGTGCTGTCGAGCGGTGCCGAGCAGGTCGTGTGCGGCCTGATTCATCAGCCGCAGCCGACGTTCACCGTCGACCACCAGGATGCCGGTGGCCATGTTGTGGATGATGAAGGCGTTGAGTTTGGAGAGGTCGTCGAGATCGACCTGGCGCCGTGCCGCCAACGCCTCGGCGGTGCGCGCCCGGCGATAGAGCATCTGCGAGAGCAGCGCCACGGCGAAGAAGAGGATGCCGAGCAGCCCGGCCTGGGTGAAGGCGGGGGACTGGCCCTGCAGTGCCTGATAGCCTTGTTGGGTGATCACCGCGATGGCGGCGAGCGCGGCGAACAGCAGTGTCAGCCGTCCCTCCATGCTCAGCGCCCCGGCGGCCACCGTCACCGTCAGCAGGATCCCCAGGCCGCTAGCCACCCCGCCGGCGGCGTGCATCAGCAGGGTGAAGACGACGATGTCGACCAGGATCGCCAGGTAGACCTGGTGCTTGCGTGTTGGCCACCGACCGTAGAGACTCAGCCCGCTGAGCAGCACCAACAGGGTGTAGACCAGGAGCACCGACCAGGCCAGCTCGGTGTCGGCGCCGGCGAGCAGAGGGTCGACCGCGTTGGGCGAGAACACCAGGGTCAGCCCGACGACCAGCAGCAGCCGGATCAGTAACAACCAGCGCAGCGCCCCCCAGGTGGGATAGGATGCCGGGTCCAGCGGGGTGGTGGAGACGTGTGACTGGGGCTGCTGAGACATCGGGGACGTTGTCGAGACGCTGACGGTGCTTTGCCAAAGGCGCTGGAATTAGACCAGAATTATCGCGTTGCGAACATGGTTGGCAGGATGGCGCGCCCGCTGCGGCGTCCGCCACCATCGGTCGCGTCCCCCTGTCATCGCGGCGCCCCGGGGCGGGGGCGTCTTCTGTCATCAGCGTGACGACGAGTTTCGATGAATCTACACGAATACCAAGCGAAGCGGCTCTTGCGGGAGCGCGCAATCCCGGTGCCCGAGGGCTGCGAGGTGAGGACCCCGCAGCAGGCCAGGGCGGCCTGCGAACGACTCGGCGGCACGCGCTGGGCGGTCAAGGCGCAGATCCATGCCGGCGCCCGGGGCAAGGCCGGAGGCGTGGTGCTGTGCGACGACCCCGAGGCGGTCGAGCGCGAGGCGCGGCGACTGCTCGGCAGCCATCTGGTCACCGCGCAGACCGGCCCGCGCGGGCTGCCGGTCGAGACCCTGTTGATCGAGCGCCCGACGGCGATCGCCCGTGAACTCTATCTCGGGGTGTTGGTCGATCGTGCCAGCGAGCGGGTGGTGTTCATGGCCAGCGATGCCGGCGGGGTCGACATCGAGGCGGTGGCCGCGGCCACCCCCGAGCGCATCCTGCGCATCGCCGTGCACCCGGCCCCCGGGCTACGGCCCTATCATGCGCGCCGTCTCGGCTACGGGCTGGGGCTCGAGCGCGCGCAGATCGAGGCGCTCGGGCGACTGCTCGCCGCGCTCTATGCGCTCGCCCTCGAGCACGATGCCACCCTGATCGAGATGAACCCGCTGGTGGTCACCGAAGGCGGTGAGTTGGTCGCGCTCGATGCCAAGATCGAACTCGACGACAACGCGCTCTATCGCCACCCCGAGCTGAGCGCATTGCGTGATCTCGGTCAGGAGGACGACCGCGAGGCCACCGCGCGCGGCCATGCGCTCAACTACATCAGCCTCGAGGGCAACATCGGCTGCATGGTCAACGGTGCCGGGCTGGCGATGGCGACCATGGACCTGGTCAAGCTCCACGGCGGCACCCCGGCCAACTTCCTCGACGTCGGTGGCGGCGCCACCGCCGAGCGGGTGGCCGAGGCCTTCAAGCTGATCCTGTCCGACCCCAAGGTTGAAGCTGTGCTGGTCAATATCTTCGGCGGCATCGTGCGCTGTGACCTGATCGCCGAGGGCATCATGCAAGCGGTGCGCGAGGTCCAGGTCGCCGTCCCGGTGGTGGTGCGTCTGGAGGGCACCAACGCCGCCCAAGGGCGTGCGCTGCTCGCCGCCAGTGGGCTGGCGCTGGAGCCGGCGAGCAGTCTCAACGATGCGGCGGCCCGGGTGGTCGCCTTGGCGGGCGGTGCCCGCGAGGAGCAGGGGCGATGAGCGTACTGATCGATGCCGATACCCGGGTGATCTGCCAGGGCTTCACCGGCCGTCAGGGCACCTTTCACAGTGAACAGGCGATCGCCTACGGCACCAACCTGGTCGGCGGCGTGACCCCGGGCAAGGGGGGGCAGCGTCATCTCGACCGCCCGGTGTTCGATACCGTCCACGAGGCGGTGGCCGCCACCGGGGCCGATGCGAGCATGATCTACGTGCCCGCGCCCTTTGCCGCCGATGCCATCCTCGAGGCCGCCGATGCCGGTATCCGGGTGATCGTGTGCATCACCGAGGGCATTCCGGTGCACGACATGTTGCGGGTCAAGACGGCGCTCGCCGGTACCGGGGTCTGTCTGATCGGCCCCAACTGCCCCGGGGTGATCACCCCGGAGGCGTGCAAAATCGGCATCATGCCCGCTGACATCCACAGCCGGGGCCGGGTCGGGATCGTCTCGCGCTCGGGGACGCTCACCTACGAGGCGGTGTGGCAGACCACCCAGGTCGGGCTCGGTCAGAGCACCTGTATCGGTATCGGCGGCGACCCCGTCCACGGGCTCGACTTCGTCGACTGTCTGGCGTTGTTCGAGGACGACCCCGAGACCGAGGGCGTGATCCTGGTCGGCGAGATCGGCGGTGGCGCCGAGGAGGCCGCGGCGCGTTTCATCGAGCAGCGCATGAGCAAGCCGGTGGTGGCCTACATCGCCGGGGTGACCGCGCCCCCGGGCAAGCGCATGGGCCATGCCGGGGCGATCGTCACCGGCGGGCAGGGCACCGCCGAGGGCAAGTTCGCCGCGCTCGATGCCGCCGGGGTGGCGGTGGTGCGCTCGCCGGCGCTGATGGGCGCGCGGATCGCCGAGCTGTTGAAGCCGTGATGGGTGCCGTGACGAAGACAATGCCGTCGCCGAGCCGGGTGCGGCTCGTGCAGTGCAATCCGCTGGTCGGCGACATTGCCGGTAACACCGAGCAGGTGATCGCCGCGCTCGCCACCGCCCGTGCCGAGGGCATCGATCTAGCGGTCTTCCCCGAGCTGATGCTCACCGGCTACCCCCCCGAGGACTTGCTGCTGCGCCCGGAGTGCGCCGAGCGGGTCGAGGCGGCGCTGGCGCGCATCCGCGCCGCGAGCGCCGGCATCACCCTGGTGCTCGGCTATCCGCGTGCCGCCGGCGGTGAGTTGTGCAACGTCGCCGGGGTGATCCGCGACGGCGAGACGGTCGTCGAGTACGCCAAGCAGGCGCTGCCCAACTACGGCGTGTTCGACGAGAAACGCTACTTCCGGCCCGGCACCCTGGCCGGGGTGTTCGAGCACCGCGGGCTGCGCGTCGGGTTGAGCGTGTGCGAGGACATCTGGCAGGAGGCGCCGACCCGCCAGGCGGTCGAGGCCGGCGCCCAGCTGCTGGTCAACATCAACGCCTCGCCCTTCCACGCCGGCAAGCGCGTCGAGCGCGAGGCAGTGGTGGCGCGCCGCGCGCGCGAGCACGCGCTGCCGATCCTCTATGTCAACCTGGTCGGTGGTCAGGACGAGCTGGTGTTCGACGGCGCCTCCTTTGCCGTCGATGGCGCAGGCGAGCTGGTTGCGCGGGCGCCTTGTTTCGACGCGGCACAGCTCGATCTGGTGCTCGATGCCGACGGGGTGCCCGGTGCGGCGTGCGTCGATGTGCCTCAGCCGCAACCGCTCGATGACGAGGCGGCGATCTACCGCGCGCTGGTGCTGGGGGTACGTGACTATGCGCGCAAGAACGGCTTCAAGGGGGCGGTGCTCGGACTCTCGGGCGGGATCGACTCGGCGCTGACCCTGGCGATTGCGGTCGATGCGCTCGGTGCCGAGCACGTCGAGGCGGTGCTGATGCCCTCGCGCTATACCGCCGATATCAGCAACGAGGACGCCTTCGAGGAGGCGCGTCGGCTCGGGGTCCGGGCTCACCAAGTCCCCATCGGTCCGGCCTTCGACGCCTTTCTCGAACTGCTCGAACCGGTCTTCGCCGGCGCCCCGGCCGATGTCACCGAGGAGAACATCCAGGCGCGCTGTCGTGGGGTGCTGTTGATGGCCATCAGCAACAAGCGCGGCTATCTGCTGCTCACCACCGGTAACAAGAGCGAGGTGGCGGTCGGTTACGCCACCCTCTACGGCGACATGGCTGGCGGTTTTGCGCCGATCAAGGACGTGCCCAAGCAGCTCGTCTACCGGCTCGCGCGTTACCGCAACCGCGAGGCCGAGGTGATCCCGGAGCGGGTGATCACCCGCGCCCCCTCGGCCGAGCTGCGTCCCGACCAAACCGACCAGGATAGCCTGCCGCCCTATGACCGGCTCGACGAGATCCTGCGCCGTTATGTCGAGTGTGACGAGGGCGTCGCGGCCATCGTCGCCGCCGGTTATGCGCGCGAGGAGGTCGAGCGCGTCGCGCGCCTGGTCGATCGCAGCGAGTACAAGCGCCGTCAGGCCGCGCCCGGGGTGCGCATCTCCGCGCGGGCCTTCGGGCGCGATCGGCGCTATCCCATCACCAGCGGCTTCTGAACCCGGCAGCCGATGCCGAGGCACCCTGGGCGCGGCCCGGGGGCCGCTGTCTTTTGCCCGGACGCAAACGTATACTCACGGCCAGGCCGTGATCCACACTGGAGAGAGATTGCATGAAAAAGGTCGAAGCGATCATCAAGCCCTTCAAGCTCGACGACGTCCGTGAGGCGCTGTCGGCGGCCGGCATCACCGGCATGACCGCCATCGAGGTCAAGGGGTTCGGGCGCCAGAAGGGTCATACCGAACTCTATCGCGGCGCCGAGTACGTGGTCGATTTCCTGCCCAAGGTGAAGATCGACCTGATCGTCGGCGATGATCAGGTCGAGGACTGTATCAGTGCGATCATGACCGCCGCGCGCACCGGCAAGATCGGCGACGGCAAGATCTTCGTCTCCGACGTGCAGCGGGTGGTGCGCATCCGCACCGGTGAGGAGGACGAGGCGGCGATCTAGGCCGCGATCGGGCGCCGCGCCCAGCGCACCGTCGGGGTTACGGCCGATCGCAGACGCTGCGCGGGGCGGGCGCCCCGAGGGGCGCGGGCTCAGTTCTCGTCGAGGCTGAGATAGTCCCAGACCTTGCGCGCGAGGCTGATCTCCTCGGGCTTGGGCGTGTCGTCGACGAGTCGCCCGGCCTCGCGGTTGACCTCGAGCACCCGGCGCGCGGCGGCGGCCAGCTGCGTCTTGCCGAGCGCCTCGTAGGCGTCGATCATCACCTCCAGCGCATCCTCTACCGCGCTGGTGCGCTGGAAACGGTGGATGACGTACTCAGCGCGATTGGCCGCGGCCAGATAGGCCCCCCGCTTCATGTAATAGCGCGCGACATTGACCTCGTGCTTGGCGAGGTTGTTGCGCAGGTAGAGCATGCGCTGGCGGGCATCGGCGGCATAGCGGCTCTCCGGGAAGCGTTCGACGAGGATGGCGAAGTCCTCGAAGGCGTCGAGCGCCGAGCCCGGGTCGCGCTGCGACGGGTCGGTGGGGATGTAGCGGTCGAGGAAGCCGACGCTGCGGTTGTAGTTGACGATCCCCTTGAGATAGTAGGCGTAGTCGACGAAGGGGTTCTGCGGATAGAGCTTGATGAAGCGGTCCGCCGCGGCCAGCGCCGCCTCCGGCTCGTCGGCACGATAATTGGCGTAGGCGACGTCGAGCTGGGCCTGCATGGCATAACGCCCGAACGGATAGCGCGCCTCGAGTTTTTCGTAGTATTCGATCGCCCGTGTGTAGTTGCCTGCGTCGAGTTCGGCGGCGGCCTCGGCGTAGAGCTTGGACGCGCCCCAGTTCGCGGTCTGGTCGATCTCTTCGCCGAACACGCCACAGCCGGCGAGCAGCGCGGCGAGCAGCAGCGCGGGAAGTCGTGTTAACGTTCTTGGCATGTCCGTGGAATACCTGTTCGAAAATCATTCCAGTATACGCGAAGGTGTCTTCGCCAGCGCCCCCCCTTTGGCCCCCCGGAGCGGGGTGGGGGTGGCGTGAACAGCGGAGTCGTACACCAACGCATCGACCGTGATCTGGTGCTCGATGCCGGCCACGCCGGGCGGCGTCTCGACCAGGTGCTCGCCGAGCTGCTGCCGGAGTTCTCGCGCAGTCGTTTGCAGCAGTGGGTCGAGTCCGGCGAGCTGCTCGTCGACGACCAGCGCCGGCGTCCGCGCGACAAGGTCTGGGGGGGAGAGCGCGTGCGTCTTGCCGCCACCCTGGCGCTCGACGAGCGTTGTCTGGCGCAACCGATCGCGCTCGACATCGTCCATGAGGACGAGGCCCTGCTGGTGGTCAACAAGCCCGCCGGGCTGGTGGTGCACCCGGCCGCCGGCAACCCCGACGGCACCCTGCAGAACGCACTGCTCCATCACGATCCGGGGTTGGCGGCACTGCCGCGGGCCGGGATCGTCCATCGTCTCGACAAGGACACCTCGGGGCTGCTGGTGGTGGCCAAGACGCTCACCGCCCACCGCTCGCTGGTCGAGCAGCTGCGCTTGCACGAGGTCCATCGCGAGTATCGTGCCCTGGTGATCGGCGAGTGTGTCGCCGGTGGTCGGGTCGAGGCCCCGGTGGGACGCCATCCCACCCAGCGCACGCGCATGGCGGTGGTCGCCGGCGGGCGCCCGGCGGTGACTCACTACCGGGTGCTCGAGCGCTTCCCCGGTCACACCCTGCTTGCCGTCGAGCTCGAGACCGGGCGCACCCACCAGATCCGCGTACATATGTCACACCTGCGCTATCCCCTGGTCGGGGATCGTGTCTATGGTGGCCGACCGCGCCCGCCGCGCGGCTGCAGTGTGGCGGTGCGCGAGGCACTGCAACACTTCCCGCGCCAGGCGCTGCACGCCATCCGGCTCGGCCTGCGTCACCCCGAGCAGGGCCGGGTCTGTCACTGGGAGGTGCCGATGGCTGCTGATCTGGAGGCACTGCTCGCGCAGCTGCGCGAGGAGGGCGGGAATGACGCCGATCCGACCTGACTGGCCGGCCCCCGCGGCGGTCCGTGCATTGGTCACCACCCGTAGCGGTGGTGTCAGCCAGGGCCCTTATGCCAGCCTCAATCTCGCCACCCACGTCGGGGACGACCCAGCGCGGGTGGCACGCAATCGTGCCCTGCTGCGCCAGCACGCGGGCCTGCCGAGCGAGCCGCTGTGGCTCGATCAGGTCCATGGCTGTGTCGTCGCCGATGATGCCGCTGCGCTCGGTTGTCAGGCCGATGCCGCGGTCAGCGCCTGGCCGGGGCGGGTGTGCGCGGTGCTCACCGCCGATTGCCTGCCGCTGCTGCTGTGCGATCGTGAAGGCACCCGGGTGGCGGCGGTGCATGCCGGCTGGCGGGGGCTGGCCGGCGGGGTGATCGAGCGCACCCTGGCCGCGCTGGCGCTCGAGCCCTCGCGGCTGCTCGCCTGGTTGGGACCGGCCATCGGTCCTTCGGCCTTCGAGGTCGGCCCCGAGGTGCGCGCGCGCTTCGTCGATCTCGATGTCGCCGCGGCTGACGCCTTTCGTCCTGGCCGGGCCGGGCGCTGGCTGGCCGATCTGTTCATGCTGGCCCGTCAACGATTAGTGGCCGCCGGGGTCCCGGCGGTTTACGGCGGCGGACAGTGCACCCATATCGATCCCCAACGATTCTTTTCATATCGGCGTGACGGCACCACCGGACGGATGGCCAGTCTGATCTGGCTCGACCCGGCCGTCGCCGCGCCCCCTGGAGACCCTGAACATGTCTGACTGGATGATGTTGACCCTGGTCGGTGCCGACCGGCCCGGGATCGTCTCGCGCGTCACCCGCGCGCTTTGCGGCGTCGGCTGCAACCTCGGTGAGGCCTCGATGCTGCGCCTCGGTGGCAACTTCACCATCATGATGATGGTGGCGACCGAGCGGCCCGAGTCGGCATTGCGCGAGGCGCTCGCGCCGGTGGCCGAGACGCTCGGGCTGCGGCTGCACATCGACACCGTCAACGGTGATCTGCACCAACATCTGCTGCCCAATGTCCAGGTCCGGGTGAGCGGGGCCGATCGCACCGGCATCGTCGCCGACGTCACCGAGGCGCTGGCCGAGCAGGGCTTCCACATCCTCGAGCTGGAGTCGGACGTTGCCGGTGACAGCGCCAGTCCGCTCTACATCATGAACATCCAGGGCTACAGCGAGTGCTCGCTGGAGACGCTGACCGGGGCCCTCGCCGGACTGGACCGGCGTGGTGTCTCGGTCGAGGTTGCGCCCATCGACGTGATGATCGGCTGACCGATGGCCATACTCGATATCCTCAAACTCCCGGACCCGCGGCTCAAGCAGGTCTCGACCCCGGTCGAGCACTTCGATGCGGCCTTGCGTGACTTCGTCGCCGATCTCGAGGAGACCCGCCAGGACGGGCCCGCCGCCGTCGGCATCGCCGCGCCCCAGGTCGGACACTTCGAGCGCATCGTGATCGTCGACTGCTCCTCGCGCCCGAAGACCCCCAACCATGGCAATCTGGTGTTGATCAATCCCGAGATCGTCCACTGGGAGGGCTATGCGATGGGGCGTGAGGGCTGTCTGTCGGTGCCTGATTACACCGGCAACGTGATCCGCGCCACCCAGATCCGGCTGCGTGCCCAGGACCCCGAAGGCGTGGTCCACGAGTACGAGATGGAGGGCTACGAGGCGCGCGCGGTACAGCACGAGATCGACCACCTTGATGGCATGTTGTTCGTCGATCGGGTGGTGAGCCGGCGCACCGATCTGTACCGGCGCAAGACCTACGCCAAGAAAAAATCCCCGAAGTCGGCGGCCTGAGTGTGCGCGGCGTCGTTGCGCCGGTGCGTTGAAGCCCTCGATAATCGGCCTTAATTCGCCCCCATGGACGGGTTGCGGGGCGCTGCCCGTGCAGCCCTCGCCGCGGCGTCTGCGCCATTTCGGGCGCGACGCGCTGCGCCACCCTCCGCCAACCGTCAGCCCCCGCGAGCCGGGGGTCCGAACACGAGTACCGCTCATGAGACCGCGTCCCCTACGGTATCTATCCTCACTCGCCTTGCTGCTGGTAGCCGGACTGGCCGTCGCCTCGCCGCGCCCGGTGGCGCTCGCCGACCTTTATCCGGTCCCCGAGCAGACCAAGTCGGCGGTGGTCATCAACCAGGTGCTCGAGCGCTATCACTATCGCAAGCTCTCGCTCGATCCGGCCTTCGCCCGGGCGGTGCTGGTGAACTATCTCGATGCCCTCGATCCGAGCAAGTCATTCTTCCTCGCCCGCGACGTGCGCCGTTTCGAGGACGGTGGTCGTCGTCTCGACGAGCGGCTGCGGCGCGGTGAACTCGATACCGCCTTCGACATCTTCCGTCTCTATCGCATGCGGGTCGACGACCGTGTCGACTATGCCTTGCAATTGCTGCAGGGCGAGTTCGACTTCTCCCGCGACGAGCACTATGCGCTCGAGCCGGCCGAGGACGCCTGGGCCGAGGACGGCGCCGCGCTCGACGAGCGTTGGCGCAAGCGGGTGAAGAACGACTTCCTGGTGCTGCGTCTGGCCGATCGTAGCGATGAGGACATCCGCGAGCGGCTGCGCAAGCGCTACGAGGGGTTGGCGCGGCGCATCGAGCAGTTCGACCGCGATGATGTCTTCCAGACCTTCATGAACGCCTACACCCTGGCGCTCGAGCCCCACACCAGCTATATGTCGCCGAGCACCTCGGAGAACTTCGACATCAGCATGAAGCTCTCGCTCGAGGGCATCGGTGCGGTGCTGCGTGCCGACAATGAGTACACCGTGGTGCAAAGCACGGTGCCCGGTGGTCCGGCCCGCGAGTCGGGCCAGGTGCACACCGGCGACCAGATCGTCGGCGTCGGTCAGGGGCTCGACGGCCCCTTCGAGGACGTGGTCGGGTGGCGACTGGAGGACGTGGTCGAGAAGATCCGCGGTCCCAAGGGCTCGGTGGTGCGCCTGCAGCTGCTCTCCAAGGGCGCTGGGGTGAGTGCACGGACCCGCGAGGTCGCGCTGGTGCGCAACGAGATCAAGCTCGAGGACCAGGCGGCCAAGAGTTATGTCATCGACGACCTCGAGAGCGCCGCCGGGGTACGCGTCGGGGTGATCGAGATCCCCGCCTTCTATCGTGACTTCCAGGCCGAAGGCGAGGGGCGGCGTGACTTCCGCAGCACCACCCGTGATGTCCGCGCGTTGATCGACGATCTGGTGATGCAGGGCGTCAATGGCCTGCTGATCGACCTGCGTGCCAACGGCGGTGGCTCGCTGGCCGAGGCCACCGCGCTCACCGGGCTGTTCATCGACACCGGGCCGGTGGTCCAGGTCAAGGATGCCTTCGGTCGCGTCGAGGTCGAGTCCGACCCCGAGCCCGGGGTGCTCTACACCGGGCCGCTGGCGGTGCTGGTCGATCGTGACAGCGCCTCGGCCTCGGAGATCTTCGCCGCCGCCATCCAGGACCACGGGCGCGGTTGGGTGATCGGCGAGCCGACCTTCGGTAAGGGGACGGTACAGACCCTGATCGATCTCAACCGCTATGTCCCCGGTGAGCAGACCGACCTCGGTCGGCTGCGTCTGACCATGGCCGAGTTCTTCCGCATCAGTGGTGGCAGTACCCAGTTGCGTGGCGTCGAGCCCGACATCCGTTTCCCCACCGCCGATACCGTCATCGATCACGGTGAGCGTGCCCTCGACAACCCGTTGCCGTGGACGCGGATCTCGCCGGCGACCTACCGCCACCTCGACATGGCCGGCGATGTCGAGACGCTGATCGACAGATCGCAGGCGCGCATCGCCGATGACCCCGGTTTCCGCATGCTCACCGAGCGCGGCAAGTTGCTGGCCGAGATGAAGGAACGCACCCTGGTCTCGCTCAACGAGCGCGCACGTCGTGCCGAGGACGAGCGCCTGGAGTCGGCCTTCAAGGCCCATCAGGATCGCTTCCTGCGTGCCCATGGCATCACCCCGGTCGACGAGGACGCAGACCCCATCGACGAGGAGGCGCTCGAGGCCCAGCGCGAGGCGATCTCACGCATCCAGGTCGAGGAAGCCGCACGTATCCTCGCCGATGCGATCGTGCTCGGCCGCCAGGCGCCGCCGCGTGCGGCGATGACCCACTGACCCTCCCGGCCGGCTGCGATCATCGCATCCGGCCGCTCTCCGCAAGACTCAAGGACACCCCCTTTGAACGACCCCCGATCGACCTACGCGCGCCGTGTCGAGCAGCTCGCCACCGCCACCGACGACCTCTTCGCCGGCAATCGCATCGGCCTGGAAAAGGAGGGGCTACGCGTCTCCCCCACCGGCCAGCTCGCCACTACCCCACACCCGTCCGCGCTCGGTGCCGCGCTCACCCATCCCTACATCACCACCGACTTCTCTGAGGCCCTGCTCGAGCTGATCACCCCGGCGCTTACCCGCGCCGAGGAGGCACTCGCCTTTCTCACCGATCTCCATGCCCATGTCCACCACCACCTCGACGACGAGCTGTTGTGGGCGACGAGTATGCCCTGCGTGCTCAAAGGGGGGCGGCAGATCCCACTGGCGCGCTACGGTTGTTCCAATGCCGGGCGGATGAAGACCGTCTACCGCCGTGGGTTGGGTAACCGCTACGGGCGCACCATGCAGGTGATCGCCGGGATCCACTACAACTTCTCCTTCGGCGAGGGGTTCTGGGTGCGGCTCCAAGCGATCGAGGGCGACCGTGGCGCGGCCCGCGCCTTTCGCGATCGCATGCAGATGGGGATGCTGCGCAACCTGCAGCGCATCGGCTGGCTGGTGCCCTATCTGTTCGGGGCCTCGCCGGCGATCTGCGCGAGTTTTGTGCAGGGGCAGGAGACCGATCTCGAACACTTCGACGACACCACCCTCTACTATCCGTACGCCACCTCGCTGCGTATGGGCGACATCGGTTACCAGAACCAGCAGGAGGAGGGCACCGGCATCAAGGCGAGCTATGACAGCCTCGCCGACTATGTACGCACCCTCACCTGGGCGATCGAGACCCCCTGTCCCGAGTACCAGCGCCTCGGTGTCAAGGTCGGTGAGCGCTACGAACAGCTCAACGCCAACGTGTTGCAGATCGAGAATGAGTACTACAGCACGGTGCGCCCCAAGCAGCTCACCGAGTGGATGGAACGCCCGACCCTGGCGCTCGCCCGTCGCGGCATCCGCTATGTCGAGCTGCGCTCACCCGATATCGATGTCTTCGAGCCGACCGGGACCAGCCTCGAGCAGCTCCACTTCCTCGAGCTGATGATGCTCCACTGCTTGCTCGCCGACAGCCCGTTGGTCGATGCCGCCGAGCGGCGCGCCATCGATACCAACCTGGTGCGCACCGCGCACCGCGGACGCGAACCGGGGTTGACCCTGGTGCGTGCCGGGCGCGAGATCGCCTTGCGTGACTGGGCCGAGGAGTTGCTCGATCGCTTTGCGGTGCTCGCCGAATTGCTCGACGGTGGTAGCGACGGACCACGGGCAGCGAGCCTGCGGATACAGCGCGACAAGGTAGCCGATGCCACGGCCACGCCCTCAGCGCGGGTGCTCGCCGAGATGCGCGCCCACGGCGAGGGTTTCTTCGCCTTCGCCCAGCGGATGTCGAGCGCGCATCGCGCCTACTTCCAGGGGCGTCGACCGAGCGCCAGCCATCAGGTGCTGTTCGAGCGCTTGGCGCGCGACTCGCACCAGCAGCAGCAGGCACTCGAGCGCAGCGAGACGGAGGGCTTCGATGACTTCCTGGCGCGCTACTTCGCCCAGGGCGAGGGAGAGGCCGGGGCGGCCTGAGCCCCGAGGCCTCGGCGCGAGCCGGGGTCGTCGAGGCTGAGGGGCCCCGAGGCGGGGGTCAGTCCGCCGCGGCCGCCGCCGCGGTGTCCTGCTCGGGCGCTGTGGCGGGGAGCGGGGCGCGCTGGGGGTAGACCGACATCATCGCCTCGATCGCGGCGCGGCGGGCCTCCATCGCCTCACGCATCTTGGTGCGGTAGGTCTCGAGCGCCTGGCGACGGGTCTCGATGTCGACCGCGGGTGCCGGCATCTCGTGGCGCTGGCCATAAGCCGGCGGGGTCGGACGCTGGCCGAAGGCAGGTGGCTCGGGCAGATCGGCGATGCCGGGGATCTCCGGCATCGCTGGCATGGCGGGCAGCTCCGGGGGGGCGCCGAAGGCGGGCATCGCCGGACGCTCGGGGAAGGCCGGCGGCTGCTGCGGCATGGCGAAGGCCCCCGCCTGCTGTTCCATGAAGCGTCGCTGTGCCTCCATCGCCTGCTCGATCGCCTGGGCGCGGCGCTCGGCGAAGGCTTGCTGCTGCGCGGCGAAGGCCTGGTGTTGCTCCGGGGTCATGGGCGCGGGGGCGTAGGGCGCGCCATACCAGGCGTTGGCGGCGGTGGCCGTGGCGCCGAGGAGGAGGGCTGAGGCTGCGGTGACGAGTCTGGACATTGAACACACCTTGTGGTTTCGAGGGGTTGGGGTGAGTCGATGACAGGAGGCTCCGGGGCGCGTTCAGCGCCGGCCATCACCGGCTCGACGCCTGGTCGTGGGGCCGGTGCGGACGTCCCTGTCGGGTTGAATCTGCTGGCGCGCCTCATCCCGGTCGCGCGGGGCCGCGGCGCGAGGCGCGCCGTCATCCGGTCCGCGCCCAGGGCCGCGCAGCGCGGTCTCGGTCGCCTGTCACACCGGCGCAACGCCAGGGAGTCGATCGGATCAGGCATTGATTATATAAGCGTTTTCTAAAGTATCAAGCCGGCTTCTGGACGCACCGCCCCGATCTCGTCGGGGGCGGTGCGTTGCTCTCAGAACAGTCGATTGAGTCCGTTGAGCGCGGCGACGCGATAGGCCTCGGCCATGGTCGGGTAGTTGAAGGTGGTCTCGGTGAAATAACGGATGTTATTGGCCGAGCCCTGCTGCGACATGATCGCCTGTCCGATGTGGACGATCTCGGCGGCCTGCTCGCCGAAGCAGTGGATGCCGAGGATCTCCAGGGTCTCGCGATGGAACAGCAGCTTGAGCATGCCGACGGTGTGACCGGTGATCTGGGCGCGGGCGATGCTCTTGAAGTCGGCCTGAGCGACCTCGTAGGGGATCTGCGCGGCGGTCAACTCGCGTTCGGTGCGCCCCACCGAGCTGATCTCGGGGACGGTGTAGATGCCGGTGGGGAACTCCTCGATCAACGACCAGCCGCACTCGCCGTCGGCGATGTGGGCGCCGACGAAGCGGCCCTGATCGTAGCTGGCGCTGGCCAGCGCCGGTGGTCCGGCGACGTCACCGACGGCATAGATGTGCGGTAGCGCGGTCTGGTAGCTGGCGTTGACCTCGAGTTGGCCGCGGCGGTTGGGCGCCAGGCCGATCTCCTCGAGTCCCATGTCCTGGGTGTTGCCGGCGCGCCCGTTGGCCCACAGCAGATAATCGGTCTTGAACTTCTTGCCCGAGCGGCAGTGCAGCACCACCCCATCGGCCTCTGGCTCGACGTGCTCGTAGACCTCGTCGTGACGGATCACCACGCCCTGTTGGCGCAGGTGATAGCTCAGCGCGTCGGTAATCTCGTCATCGAGGAAGGAGAGCAGGCGATCGCGGGTATTGACCAGGTTCACCTTGACGTCGAGCGCACCCATGATCGAGGCGTACTCACAGCCGATGACGCCGGCCCCGTAGATCGTCAGCGAGCGCGGTGTCTGCTGCAGCCCGAGCACCGAATCGCTGTCGAGTACCCGGGGGTGTGAGAAGTCGATGTCCGGTGGGTGATAGGGGCGCGAGCCGGTGGCGATGACGAAGTGCTTGGCGCGCAGCCGCTCGCTCGGGCCACGGGCGCGGCGCACCTCGATCAGGTTGGGTTCGAGAAACACCGCGCGGCCGAATACCACCTCGACGCGATTGCGCCGGTAGTAACGGAAACGGGTGCGGACCTGGTCGTCGATGGCACCGTCGGCGGCGCGCAGCAGGTCGGGGAACTCGATCTCGATCTGATGCTGGGTGTGCTGGAACAGCGGGTTACGACGATAGTCGGCGAGCATCTGGATGGCGTGGCGCAACGCCTTGCTGGGGATGGTGCCCCAGTGGGTGCAACCGCCACCGACGCGTTGATGGGCCTCGACCACGGCGATGCGCTGGCCGGTCTTGGCCAGTTTCATGGCTGCGCCCTCGCCCCCGGGACCGGCCCCGATGACGATGGTATCGAACTCGCGCGTGGTCATAGCTTGCTGGCTCCGGCTGTGTCTTCTGGCAGGGGGGCTAAAGGGTAGCACAGCCGGAGCGGCGCGCGCGGCGTACCTCCGGGTACGCCGCGTCACTCAAGGTGAAGGAGGGATGCCCGGGGTCAGAGGAAGTCGGGCAGGCTCTTGCGGATGTTGGTCGGGGTCTGAGTGGTGAGGTTCTTGTCGACCTCGCCGGCGACGAGCTGACGCAGCGAGGCCGACAGTTGCTTGCGCAATACGCCGAGGAAGCTGGGGGCGGCGATCACATAGAGTTTCCTGAAGGCGCCTTCGAGTCGAGCCTTCTCCAGTGCGTTGCAGATCAGGTTGGCGAAGCGTTCGGCGTGCTCCTGCTTGAGTCCGCCTTCACCGTTGATGCCATGTCCTCCGGTGCTGGGGTCGTGTCCGCGTCCGCCCCGGTCGGTGTTCAGGTCCCCCTGGCGCAGGCGGGCCTCGGGAAAGGCCAGGGTGTGGACCTCTTCGATGGGGCTTGCGGCCTTTTCGGCTTGGAAGATTCGAGCGCGGCTCGTGTCAGCGACCAGAACCCAAGTTGGCATGGTGTCACCTTCCTCCAGGTTGTTGCCCGGCATCGGCGGCGGGTGAGGACGGGGGCGTGCGCGAATGCGTTGGCTACCGAATCACGCCGGGCGCTGCTTGCCAGATACGCCATCCCGTCGGCACTGAGTGTAACAGCTCTGTCATCGACGACGCGCGACACGTCGGTTCAGTCGGCGACAGGGCGAGTGCCGAGCAGTACGCCCTGGGCCTGGAGCCGGGCGAGGATCTCGTTGCCGAACCCGACCACCCGCGCGGGCTCGGGGTGGCGCAGTTCTGCGGCGATGCGTAGCAAGGCCGCGCGTCCGCTGGGCGCGGGGCTGGTCTCGATGAGTTGCAGTAGGCGCTGGGTGATGGCGTTGATCTCGATGGTGCGCACTCGCTGATGACGGTCACGCAACAGCACCAGCTGCGCCGGTTCGGGGGCGGGGGTCGCGGGCTGGTGATCCGGGGCGATGCGATGGACGGGAAAGCGGTAGCTCAACGGCCAGGCCAGCGGGCTGCGTACCGGGGTGGCGGCGAGCAGGTCGCCGTTGGGGTCGAGGCCGTCGAGGTCGGGCTCGATCTCGCTGTTGTACAGCGCGATCTCGATCCACTCGTAGTGCGCTAGTTCGAGCAGGAAGGGCGGGTCGCCGGCGTTGGCCGGGTGCTGGCCGAGGAAGTCGACGAACTCGCCGGGGAGACGGTGGAACAGAGGCGTACGGGCGCGGTGTGCGACGAGGAAGTCGCGCACCAGCGCGCGCCAGCGCGCCGGGTCGAGGAGGCGATGGAGCACCGGGAAGCTGCCGGCGAGCAGTGCGTCGAGGTTGTTGAAGATCAGCTCGCGATAGACGCGCATCCGCTCGGCGGCGACGTCGGTCGGCGCGTCTGCCCGCGCGGGGTCGCGCAGATGGGCGCAGAAGGCCTGTTGCTGGACCGCGAACTCAGCCATGGGCGCGTTGCTCCGGCAGGGCGCGGTGCTGGATCAGGGCGATCTGCTCGACCTCTTCGACGAGTTGTGCCAGCGGTGGGATGTCGAAGTCGCGCTCGAGCAGGGTGGGGAAGACGCCGAAGTGCTCATAGGCCGCAGCCAGCAGCGACCACACCGGGTCGATCACCGCGCTGCCGTGGGTGTCGATGCACAGCTCCGGGGAGACCTCCCGGTGTCCGGCGACGTGGCCGTAGCGGATGCGCTCGCCGGGCAGGGCGCGGAGGAAGTCGAGGGCGTCGTAGCCGTGATTGACGGCGTTGACGTGGAGGTTGTTGACGTCGAGCAGCAGCTCGCAGTCGGCACGTTCGAGCACCGCGTCGATGAAGTCGAGTTCGGTCATCTCCTGGCCCGGCGCGGCGTAGTAGGAGACGTTCTCGACGGCGATGCGCCGCCCGAGGAGGTCCTGCACCTGGCCGATGCGGGCAACGACGTGAGCGATGGCCGCCTCGGTGAAGGGGATCGGCAGCAGGTCATAGAGCTGACCGTCGTCACTGCAGTAGCTCAGGTGCTCGGAGTAGATCGCGATGCCGTGGACATCAAGGAAGTCGCCGATCGCGCGTACCAGCTCCAGGTCGAGCGGCGCCGGGCCGCCGAGCGAGAGCGACAGGCCGTGACAGACGAAGGGGTGACGTTCGGTCAGGGCGCGCAGCCGCCGGGCGTTGGCCCCGCCCATGCCGATCCAGTTCTCGGGGGCGATCTCGTAGAACTCGACCGCCGCCGGAGGGGTGTCGAGCAGGGCGCGCACGAAGGCGCGCCGCAGCCCCAGACCGGCGCCGTGGAGGCTCGCGGGTCCGGTAGTCATCGGCTAGCTCGCGCCGCCACACTTGCCCTCACCGCACTTGCCCTCCATGCCGCCGCAGTTACCCTCGCTGTCCTTGTCACCGCCGGCACCGCCGCACTTGCCCTCGGTCTCGGATGAGGCCAGTTGCAGATGGCCGCTCTCGACCACGGTGGCGGCGAAGGGGTTTTGTTCGGCACTGGCCGGGGCGATGGCGGCGAGGTTGCCGATCAGGGCGGCGCCGAGCAGTCCGGTGGCGGTAGTGAGCGTGGTCTTGGTCTTGATGTCTGACATGGTCTCGATCCTCGATAGGGGGGAGCGTCACATGGGGGCATGGTCGGGCGCCTGTCGCACCGGGGACGACCGTCATATCCGACCTTTGTAGTCGGAATTGAGAGGATGGCTGCGCTGAACGCGAATTCAACGCATGGATTTCGAGGAAATCGAGGGCGGGCCGGCGCGTCCTTGCGCGAGGGTTCAGCGGGACTTACGGGACTTGCGGGATTTCCGCGACTTGCCAGGCTTGGGCGACCTGCCGATGCAGTCGAGATAGGCCGTCTCGTCGAAGGTGGCGCCGGGCTCGTGCTGCAACCGCCACATCGTCTGCGCCAGACACTCCATGATGCGGTGCTCAGCGGCGTGGGTGTCGCCGAGCCTAGCGACCAGCGTCTGGTAGCGCGCGCGGATGCCGCGCGGCTGGTCGGTGCTCAACTGATCGAGCACCGCCATGTGCAGTCCCATGTGGAGGAAGGGGTTGGTCTGTCCGTGCTCGGGGAGGAAGTCGCGATCGAGCGCGTCGTCGCCGGCCTCGAGCAGGGTGTGGTACTCGGGGTGGTTGCGTGCGACGGTGACGATCTGCGCCTCGGTGGGGTCGAGCGGCTGCTCCTCGGCGGCCTTGCGCCAGGCGGTCACGAAGGCGCTGCGATAGGTCTGTCGATCGTTGGAGAACATGGCGGGATCATCCTGGCTCTATGGTCGAACCCAATAATCTCACATAGGACTAGGGGACAAGGGAAGCGCGGTCGGGCAAGGCGCCTTTCGTAGGCTGGGCAAAGCGTAGCGTGCCCAGCGGCAGGGCCCGCCAGCCGCCAGGATTGAACCGCAAAGGCGCGAAGTGCGCAAAGGGGATGAGGTGTGATGACGGCGTGCGGCCGCGGACGGTGCGGGTCCGCGCTGCCGTCGGGTGGTTGCGCCCACTGGTGGCTGATTGCTGGCGGCTGGTGGCTGGCGCCTGACCGCTCAATCCCCCTTCGCGTCCTTGGCGCCTTGGCGGTTCGAATCAGCTTCCAGCGATCAGCATCCAGCCTCCAGTCGGCGAGGCTGGTGTGCATGATCGGCGATTGACGGGCAAGACGGCGCCTTGGCGGTTCATTCCCTCCGGCTTCTCGCTGCCCGTAGGTTGGGTTGCCGCTGTTGGCAACCCAACGCCGATGCCTTGATGTCTCAGCCACCGGCGATCAGGCTTCCGCTGGGCACGTTGGGCTTTGCCCAGCCTACGTCTTTTCAACCGCCAAGGCGCGAAGCGCGCAAAGGGGATGAGGTGTGATGACGGCGTGCGGCCACGGACGGTGCGGGGCGCACCGCCGTCGGGTGGTTGCGCCCAGTGGCGACTGGTTGCTGACGACTGGCGGCTCCTGGGCACGCTGGGCTTTGCCCAGCCTACGTCTTTTCAACCGCAAAGCCGCGAAGTGCGCAAAGACACCGATGCGTGATGTCGGCGTGCGGCCGCGGACGGTGCGGGTCCGCGCCGCCGCCGGATGATCGCGCCCACTGGTGGCTGATTGCTGGCAGCTGGTGGCTGGCGCCTGACCGCTCAATCCCCCTTCGCGTCCTTCGCGCCTTCGTGGTTCACCCTTCCACCCCTCCCGATTTCTCCGAATACTCGCAGAGGTCGGCGATGGGGCAGGTCGGGCAGCGGGGGGCGCGGGCGGTGCAGGTGTAGCGGCCGTGGAGGATCAGCCAGTGGTGGGCGTCGTGCAGGTAGGGCTCGGGCACCTGTTCGAGCAGGCCGCGTTCGACGGCGAGCGGGGTGCGCCCGGGGGCGAGGCCGGTGCGGTTGGCGACGCGGAAGATGTGGGTGTCGACGGCCATGGTTGGCTCGCCGAAGGCGGTGTTGAGGACGACGTTGGCGGTCTTGCGCCCGACCCCGGGCAGGGCCTCGAGGGCGGCGCGGGTGCGCGGTACCTCGCCGTCATGGTGCTCAAGCAGCCGTTGGCAGGTGGCGATGATATTGCGCGCCTTGGTGTTGAACAGCCCGATGCTGCGGATGTGCTCGCGTACGCCCGCTTCGCCGAGCGCGAGCATCGCCGCCGGGGTATTGGCCGCAGCGAACAGTCCGGCGGTGGCGCGGTTGACGCTCTTGTCGGTGGCCTGGGCGGAGAGCAGTACCGCGATCAGTAACTCGAAGGGGCTGGCATAGACCAGTTCGGTGGTGGGGTGGGGGTTGGCGGCGCGCAGCCGCTCGAAGAGTTGTCGACGGGTGCTGAGGTTCATCGGGCATATCGGGTCGAGGCGAAAGTCCGCCATTCTAACCGGATGCGGCGGCGCTGCCGGCGAGGATGGGCTCTGTTAACCTAGCCCTATCCACTTGGTCGAGATCACCCGTTCAGGGGGCATCCATGCCGCTGCTGTTGGTGTTGTTGCTGATGTTGCCGCTCGCGGGTTGGTGCTCGGTGACCGATGACCCGCGACTGTTGCCGGTGCCACCCGATGCGCCGCGCCCGAGTCGTGCCGAGGTCGAGGCGATGGTCCCCGAGATCGCCGAGGCGCGCGGGGTCGAGGAGGCGCTGGTGCTGGCGGTGATCGCCGCCGAGTCGAGCTTCAACGCCCACGCCGTCTCCCATGCCGGTGCCGTTGGGTTGATGCAGTTGATGCCGGAGACTGCCGCCGACTACGGTATCGGCTCGGTCGAGGCGTTGTTCGACGCGCGCACCAACCTGCGCGTCGGCACTCGTCATCTCAAGCGGCTGCTCAACAAGTACGACAACGACTACGGTCGCGCAGTGATGGCCTACAACGCCGGCGAGGGCGTGGTCGATCGCACCAACAGCCGGGTGACCTATCTCGAGACCCTCAACTACACCGAGGCGGTGCTGTTGCAGTACGTCCGCAACGGTGGCCAGGCACCGACCCAGGCGGCGCTGCGTCAGGTGCGCGCGCTGCGCGGGATGCGTCACGCCGGGGGCGCGCGGCGGCTGATGAAGCGCTATCTCGACCCCTCGCTGCTCTCGCTCAAGGTCAAGCCGACACTCGATCTGCCCGCGCTCAGCCCGCGTCTCCACGAGCCCGGGCCGGCCAGCCAGCCGATGTTCGAACTCGACACCGGGCGCTGAGAGCACGCCTTCAGAGCACCGGGCCGAACATCGCCACGGCGTTGTTGAGCAGATGGCGCGGCAGCGGCCAGGCGGCGACCGCCGCGCGGGTGATCTCATGTGACTGGGCGAGATAGGCCTGCTGGCGTGCGCGCAACGCGGCGGTGAGTGCGGGGTCGTGGAAGAGGATGTTGTTCTCGTAGTTGAGCTCGAAGCTGCGGCGGTCGAGGTTGGCCGAGCCGATCAGCGCCACTGCGCCGTCGAGGGTCAGCGACTTGGTGTGCAACAACCCCGGGGTGAACTCGAAGATCCGCACCCCGGCCTCGAGCAGCCCGGCGTAATAGCTGCGACTGGCCGCGCCGACGATCAGCGAGTCGTTGCGCGCCGGTAGGATCAGGGTGGTGTCGACGCCTCGATAGGCGGCGGCGCAGAGCGCATCCTGCATCGGTTCGTCGGGGACGTAGTAGGGGGTGGTGATCACCAGCTCGCGCCGCGCGGTGTGCATCAGGGTCTCGAACACCTCGGGCATCGCCGAGTAGCGGACCGTCGGGCCGGTGCCGATGACCTGTGCGGCGAAGCCGTCGGGATGGGCTGGCGGCAGCGGTCGGGCGAGCAGCTCGTCGAGCGGGTCGTCGACGTGGCTCATCCAATCGCTGGCGAAGAGGTGCTGGTTGTAGCGTGCGATCGGCCCCTCGAAGCGGATCACCGCGTCGACCCAGGGGGCATAGCGTGGTTTGACGCGGAACTCGGGGTCGGCGCAGTTCTGGCTGCCGCAGTAGGTGATATGGTCGTCGATGACGACGATCTTGCGGTGGTTGCGCAGGTCGATGCGGCCCTTGATCGGGCGCATCAGCAGGTTGCCGATGGGGAGCGCCGTGGCCAGGCGTACCCCGGCCTCGCGCATCGCGCGCCAGTGCGGTGAGCGGATCAGTGCGCGCGCGCCGAGGTCGTCGGCCATCGCCCGGCAGGTGACGCCGCGTGCGGCGGCGCGCGAGAGCGCGTCGGCGACCCGACAGCCGTTGCGGTCGGCCAGCCAGATATAGAAAAGCACGTGGACGTGATCGTGCGCGGCGTCGATGTCGGCGACCAGGGCGTCGATGGTGGCGTCGGAGTCGGCCATCAATTGCCCGCGATTGCCGCCGACGGCGCGGTAGTCGCAGATCGACTCCCCGAGCCGGAAGAGGTGCGCGTAGCGCTCCGGGACCTCGGGCGCCGGGGCCGGCGGCGGGGAGGGCAGGCGCGCGAGTACCGCGCGCAGCCGCTCGACCCGACGCCGGCCGATGTCGACTTCGCCAAAGAACAGGTAGGCGAGGATGCCGACTACCGGGAACACCAGCACCACCACCACCCAGGCCACGCGCGAGGCCGGCTGGCGATGCGGGCGCAACAGCACCCGGATCAGCACCGTGATCTGGACGGAGAGGTGGAGCAGATAGAGCAGGGCGGTGACGATGGTGGCGGTGGTACTCACGAGGGTCCCTCGCACGTGGTCCCGGGGGCGCCGAAATACGGACTGCCCACGCAAAAAAGGCCAGACGATTGCCTGGCCTTTTCGCTATTGATTTGGTACCGGGAGCCGGACTCGAACCGGCACGGTGTTGCCACCGTCAGATTTTGAGTCTGATGCGTCTACCAATTTCGCCACCCCGGCAACGCAGCTGCGAATTATAGAGTGCTGCGCGCGCGCGCGCCAGTCCTTTAACGCTCCTCGAATCCGGCGAGCCGGTAGAGGCGTGTGGCCTCGGCTTGGTCCTGCTCTACCCCCAGGCCCTGTTCGTAGAGCATCGCCAGGGTGGTCATCGAGCCGATCAGCCCCTGTTCGGCGGCCTTGCCGAACCAGTGCGCCGCCTGGCTGTGGTCCTGCTCGGCGCACTCGCCCTGCAGGTACATGAAGCCCAGGCCGTGCTGCGCCAGTCCTAGCCCGGCCGTGGCCGCAGCGTGCATATAGCGATAGGCGAGGGCGCTGTTGGCGACCATGCCGAGCCCGTTCTGCGCCATGATCGCCATCCGGTACTGGGCCTCGGCGTTACCGTCCTCGGCCAGCGGGGCGAGCAGGCTGGTGGCGCGGGTGAATTGGCGTGCCTCGAAGGCGGCGATGCCGCTGGCCAGATCCATGTCCAGCCCGTGCGTGTCATCTCGATCGCTCATAACTGAAAGACTCCGTGACAGTCCGAGGTCTCGTCCCCTGCGGGAGGCCTCGTCGATCAATGCTGACGCAACCCGAGGCGCGGCGCCAGTCAGGGAGACACCGCGATTGCTGGGGTTTCAGGTCTCGCTCAGGGGTAGCTCGACGAATGTGCGCCAATGCTCGAGCAGCACCTGGTCGGCCGCCGCGAGGGCGACACGGGCACCGAGATCGATCGTCTCGAGCGGGGTGGTCTCGCCCTGGCGATAGAGTTGTGCCGCCACCCCGGCCTCGCGTGCGATCAGCCAGCCGGCGGCGTAGTCCCAGAGTTTCTGGCCGCCGTGCAGATAGAGCTGAAAGCGCCCACAGGCCAGCCAGCACCATTCCAGCGCCACTGTGCCGAGGTTGCGCTGTGAGCGAAAGCCGCCGGGGCGCAGTAGTGTCGGGATCCGCTCGGGTGGTAGGCGCTTGAAGTCGACCATGGCGATGCAATCGCCCAGCGTCTGCCCCGGCGTGAAGGGGGCGATCGGCCGCGCGTTGAGGGTCGCGCCACCCCCGCGTCTTGCGCAGAAGCACTCGTCACGCACCGGATCGAGGACCACGCCAAGTTCTACCCGGCCATTGCGCACGAGCGCCAGCGAGATGGCGAAACCGGGGAAGCCGCAGGCGTAGTTGCCGGTGCCGTCGATGGGGTCGAGCACCCAGACCCCTTGCGAGGACTGACTGAGGCGTTGCTGTTGGGTGGCCTCGGTCATCTCCTCACCGAGGAGCGCGATGTCCGGATAGGCCGCCGCCAACGCCTTGGTCAGGCGTTGCTGGACGGCGAGATCGGCGCTGGTCACCAGACTGCCGTCACCCTTGGTGTCGGCCTCGATTCGTCCCCAACGGGGCAGGATCTCGGTACGGGCGACCTCGCGCAGCAATGCGCTCAGTCGTATCGGATCGGGACTCATGCGGCCTCCTTCTCCTGCATCAGTTTGACCTGCTCAACGACGGATTGCTTTAATGCGGCAATCGCCTCACTGCCATGGAATTCGGTACTCATTCGATGTTGCTGCAACCCGTCATCCTGTCCGGAGGCTCCGGGACCCGGCTCTGGCCGCTGTCGCGTGAGGCCTATCCCAAGCAGTTCCTGCCGCTCACCGGTGAGCACACCATGCTCCAGGAGACGGTGCGCCGTCTCGACGGACTCGAGCGCGAGCACCCCCGCCAGGGGGCAGGGCTGGTCGATCCCATCGTCGTCTGCAACGAGGCGCACCGCTTCCTGGTCGCCGAGCAGATGCGCGCGCTGGGGCGGCGTGCCGCAGCGATCGTGCTCGAACCCGAGGGCCGCAACACCGCCCCGGCGTTGACCTTGGCGGCGCAGGTCGCCACCGCCGAGGGCGCCGACCCGGTGCTCTTGGTGATGCCCGCCGACCATACCATCGCCGACGAGGCCGGCTTCCGTGCCGCGGTCTCCGACGCCTTCGCGCTAGCGAGCGCCGGCGCCGTGGTCACCTTCGGCATCGTCCCCGGGAAGCCCGAGACCGGGTATGGCTACATCCGGCGCGGTCAACCCTACCATGGTGACGGGCTCGAGGGGGCGGCCTACCGGCTCGAGGCCTTCGTCGAGAAGCCCGATGCGGCCACCGCCGAGTCCTATCTGGCCTCTGGCGACTACCTCTGGAACAGCGGCATCTTCGTGCTTCGCGCCTCGCACTGGCTGGCGCTGATCGAGCGTTTTCGACCCGACATCGCCGCGGCGGTGATCCGTGCCTGCGCGGCGGTGAGCGATGACGGCGACTTCCAGCGCGTCGACCCGGCGTTGTTCGCCGCCTGCCCGAGCGACTCGATCGACTACGCGGTGATGGAGCACCTCACCGCCGCGGGCGAGTCGGTGCCGGCGGTGGTGCTGCCGCTCGATGTCGGCTGGTCGGATGTCGGTGCCTGGTCGGCGCTGTGGGAGGTGCGCGAGCACGATGCCGAGGGCAATGTGTGCGACGGCGATACCTTCGTGCACGAGGCCGCCGACAACCTGCTGATCGCCCAGCACCGTATGCTCGCGGCCATCGGCGTCAACGACCTGATCGTGGTCGAGACCCCAGACGCGGTGCTGGTCGCCGACAAGGCGCACGCCCAGGACGTCAAGGCGGTGACCGAGTCGCTGCGCCGCGCCCAGCGCAACGAGTACCGTCATCACCAGCGGGTGCATCGCCCTTGGGGCGCTTACGAATCGATCGACCAGGGGGCGCGCTATCAGGTCAAGCGGCTGACGGTGAAGCCGGGCGAATCGCTTTCGCTGCAGATGCACCATCATCGCGCCGAGCACTGGATCGTGGTCTCCGGTACCGCACGGGTCAGTCGCGGGGAGGAGACCTTCCTGCTCACCGAGAACCAGTCGACCTATATCCCCGTCGGCACCCGTCACCGCCTCGAGAACCCCGGCACCATCCCGTTGGAGCTGATCGAGGTGCAGTCCGGCAGCTATCTCGGCGAGGACGACATCGTCCGCTACGAGGACCGCTATAACCGCGACGCCAGCGACTGCTGAATCCAGTGGGTCGGTCTGCAGGCGCCAGCAACCCGGCGGCTGTCGGCCCAGACGAGGGTGAGGCCGGCAGCGCTCGGGCAGTGTAGCGCCCGGGCATGCCTCCATTGGCCGCCCTGGCCGTTTACCGAGTGGAGGGCTAGGGCGTAGGGGGCAGCGTCGATCGGTCTCGTGAGCTGGACGAGGTGTGGTGCGTCCGGGCGCGTTGACGGTGATCGGTCGCGGCGAGGGGCAGGCGGGTGCGCGAATCCGCGTCCCATGGTTTCGCTCCTCGATACATGCTGCTGCGTGCGTCTGGCGCCCTGCGAATCCACAGGTGATCGAGCTCGGGGAGCGGGCGTGTCGCGTGCCCCGGAGCCACAACGAGAAAAGCCGCGGACACCGAGGTGTCTCGCGGCTTGACTGGGGTCGCTTTTGTACCCTGAAGATGGTGGCTACGCCCTGACTCGAACAGGGGACCCTCGCATTATGAGTGCGATGCTCTAACCAACTGAGCTACGTAGCCTCAAGAGACCGAGAATATTACAGACCTCGGTCCCGGGTGTCAACCCCTGTTTCAGACGTTGAAACGGAAGTGGATGATGTCGCCGTCCTTGACCACGTACTCCTTGCCCTCGGAGCGCAGTTTGCCGGCCTCCTTGGCGCCCTGCTCACCGTTGCAAGCGACGAAGTCCTCGTAGCCGATCACCTCGGCGCGGATGAAGCCGCGCTCGAAGTCGGTGTGGATCACCCCGGCGGCCTGTGGCGCCTTGGCACCGGCGGGGATGGTCCAGGCACGGGTCTCCTTGGGGCCGGAGGTGAAGTAGGTCTCGAGCCCCAGCAGCTGGTAGCCGGCGCGCACCACGCGGTTGAGCCCGGGCTCGTCGAGCCCTAGCTCGGCGAGGAACTCGTCGCGTTCGGCATCCTCCAGCTCGACCACCTCGGCCTCGATCGCGGCGCAGACTGCGACCAGCTCGGCGCCCTCGGCGGCGGCCAGGCCGCGCACCGCATCGAGCATGGGGTTGGACGCGAAGCCATCCTCGGCGACGTTGGCGATGTACATGGTGGGCTTGGCGGTGAGCAGGAAGAGGTCGCGCAGCTCCAGCTGTTCGTCCTCGTCGAGTCCCATCGTGCGCACCGGCGCGCCACCGTCGAGCTGCTCGCGCACGCGCTCGAGCAGCGCCTTGCGCGCGAGCACCTTCTTGTCGCCGGTCTTGGCCATGCGCTGCGCGCGGTCGAGCGCACGCTCGACCGATTCGAGGTCGGCGAGCGCCAGTTCGGTGTTGATGACCTCAATGTCGCGCAGCGGGTCGACGCCACCGGCGACGTGCACCACATCGTCATCGACGAAGCAGCGCACCACGTGGGCGATGGCGTCGGTCTCGCGGATATTGGCGAGGAACTTGTTCCCCAGCCCCTCGCCCTTGGAGGCGCCGGCCACCAGACCGGCGATGTCGACGAACTGCATGGTGGTCGGCAGCACCCGCTCGGGCTTGGTGATGCCGGCGATCACGTCGAGCCGGGGGTCGGGCAGTGGCACCACGCCGACGTTGGGGTCGATGGTGCAGAAGGGATAGTTCTCGGCCGCGATCGACGCCTTGGTCAGGGCCTTGAAGAGGGTCGACTTACCGACGTTGGGCAGGCCGACGATACCGCATTTGAATCCCATGACGAGGTCCCGCTAGAAAACCAACCATTTTACAGTAGCCCGCAGTATCGAAGCCAGCCACGCTGCCGAGAGAATGGGTGCCAAACCGCGAGGGTGTGACGGGGGGATATTGCGCGAGCCACGGGTTCGCCAGAGGGCATGGCCATTTAACGGCACCGGGAATCCTGTACGACCTATGGACTCGTGCCATCAAGGCCGGTGTGTCTCCAGCGACGCGAATCAGCTGCCAGCGACCTGCCGCGCACCTCTTGCCTCACGAGCGGTGGTCGGCCAGTAAGGGGCTGTCAGGTCTGGGATCAAGGCCTCTACGCATGATGATGCGTACGCGTGTGAGTCCGGTGCGGTCGGTTTCATGCTATAGCGGAACCAGAGGGGCGATGCCGTGCCAGAACCCTCAGGGGCGCTGGTGCCGCCGGGGTCTCCGGCGTCCGTGCTGGCAGCGCGGACAGCTCTCGCCGTCGCGCTGCCAGGGCAGATACTCGAAGACTCGGCCGCAACGTCTGCACACTGCGGCAAGGACGCCGTCCCCGAGTGCGTAGAGACGATGTGCGTCAGCGTGAAGCACGCCTCTCCGGGCGTATGGGAACTGTGCCAGCAAGGCCTGCTCGGTGTCGACGTCGTCGAGTAGGTCACACAGCAGGTCAGCGGGCACGAGCTCGGGTGGGGATATCTTTGGCATTGGCGGTGGTTGACGGGGCGATCGTGATGAGGATTGACTGAAGTAAAGCTGGCTTTACTTTTATGTCAAGCCTGCTTGATGCATTCCCGGTGTCCGTCATTCTATTCGGTCCCCTGCCGGTTCGAGGGCTTGGCGCCGCACGCACCCAGTCGGGGTGTGTCCCGGCTCCCCGGCTCAAGTGTTTCTCACACCTCACCAGCGCGCCATACTACCCGACCGATCACATGTACCAGCCCGTTTAGGTGCTCCGGTGGCACGATTTCGTCGGGGTAACGGGCGCTGTTGTCCGAGCGCAGGATCAGGGCATCGTCATAGCGGCGGAAGAGCCGCTTGACGCGGAGTTCCTGGCCGTAGCGGATGGCGTAGACCTGTCCGTCGCGGATCTCCTCGCAGGCGACCCCGGTATCGATCAGCAAGACGTCGCCCTCGCGGATGCCCGGTTCCATGCTGTCGCCCTTGGCGTAGACCACGACCGCGTTGCCTGGGCGGATCCCGGTCTGGCGGGCCCAGTCGGAGGTGAAGGCTAGCGGTGGCGCCTCTTCTTCCTCGAACATCAGGGTGCCGTTGCCGGCCGAAAAGGCGACGCGGCGCCGCGGGATCAGTACGTACTGTCCCTCGGGCAGCTCGGCGGGATCATCCCAGAGCAGGATGGGGTGGAGTTGTAGCGATCTGGCCGAGACCTGGGGAGAGGGCTCGGCCTCGAATAACATTGGCGCCTCGCCGTGCAACAACCAGCGCGGGTTGACGCCCTGACTGGCGCGCAGGGCGTGCAGCGCCTCCCACTGTGGCTCGGTGAGATCACGCTCCCATTGCGAGACGGCCTGTTTCGACACCCCGGCAAGGGCGCCGAGTGCCTGTTGGGTGAGGCCGAGCGTCTTGCGGAGTTCCTTGACTCGATCTGCGGTGCTTTGCGCCATGGCGTCAAGATTACTTGACTAAAGGTCAAGCGTTGTTGACCTTTTTCGTAAAGCGAACTTTACTTGCGCTATACCGCCCGATGACCGGGCAAGCCGATGTCGGTCTAAGACCAAGGAGGGAGGATGCCCCGCACGGTATGGAACGATCGTGAGGATGACGCCCTGCACGGCCTGCCGTGGGCCGCCCAGCTGGTCTATCTGCGTGCGTTACGTCCGTACATGGACTACGCCACAGGAGTCGTCGGGCGCCATCGTGGGATCTCGCTCAAGGGTATCGCCGAGACCCTACACGTCGAATACGGTCAAGGACGTCGCGATGCCGGCGACCCCACACGCAAGGCTGTGCGTCATGCCCTGGTGCTGCTCGAGCGGGTCGGGTTGGTGGTTCGCCTGCCTGCCGATCGGCGGTTGCTGTATCAGCTCCCGCTGGCCGATACGGATCAGTGTGTCCCGAGGAAGCAGGGCCGATCTCGGGCCGATCGTGGGCACTCAAGGTCGGGCCGAGGGCGATCACCGCATGCCGCGGCCCTTGCCGCAACACCGGACCCGACTCGGGCAGAGGCGATGTCAGCTAACCGGGGCACCCCTCCGGGGTCCGTCGATCCGTACTCTTCTCCCCCTGGAGCCCCCCTGCTGGATGACGCCGGAGCAACAGTGGGGGAGGCGCTGGTTGGTCGCGGGACGCGCCTCTCGCTCGCTGAACTGCCTGCGGCGTGGCGCAACTGGGCCGCACGTGAGAGGCCCGATCTCGATCTCGACCTCACTTGGGCAGTATTCGTCGACTACTGGCGTGCGCAGCCAGGGCGCCAGGGGGTACGGCTCGACTGGCTACGGACATGGCGTAACTGGGTGCGGCGCGAGCGCCGCCAGCGTGGAGGAGATGAACGTGGACGACGTCCGACAGGGACTACCGGCGAGCGCCGTGCCGCAGTCGCCGAGACCATCCGTGACAATCTCGCCCGCCATGACTGGACGACCACCAGTCCCTGGGACGAAACCGGCCCCACGCCACCATGTGGCGACTGAACCTCGACCATTGCCGAGACAGTGGGTCGATGCCCTATTTGCCACCTTTCTCGCCTGCTGGCCGAAAGACTGGAGCGATCGCTGTGTCCTTGCTGGTGGGCTTGAACCGCTTGCCGCGCAGTGGAGCGAGGGGCTGGCCGGGCTCGACGGCGAGCAACTTGCGCGTGGCATCGCCGATGTCCGTGCCCACGACGACTATGCACCTTCGATTGCCAAGTTCCGTCGCGCCTGTCTGGGCAGAGATGGCAATGCCGAGCAGCGAGCCTTCGTTGCACGATCACGGGCGGTCGCGCCGACGCTTGCTGCCGAGACCTGGGCCGAGCGCCGTGTGCGTCACCGCACGGAGCTGGCACGGCTCAAGGCGTTGCTGACTGCGTCCGAGACCGCCGCCGCATCACCTCGGGCCGGGGCGCAGGTGTCTCCGGCGGAGTCAGGGTCTGGTTTGCATCGTGTGGACGATAGGATGACGCGACAGCGCCCGCCGTTACCGCAACATGAGGTGGGCGTTGCAGCGGCCCTCAATGAGGGGGAGATGATCGGGGGCTGTGAGGCGGGGCTACCGCCGACTTCGCTGGAGTGTGGAGAAGCCGATGACTGACCAGGAGGTACGTTGGATGGAACTGGCCGATACCTTGGAAGGGCTGGCGTTACAGACGTTGGCCCCGTTGCTGGAGCGCGAGCAGGCACTGCTCGCCGCCGAGCAGATTGCCATCGGTTTGCTCGAGCGCTATCGGGGTGCGCAACTCTATGTCCACTCTGAGGCGGCGATCGCACGCCGCCGCCGCGATCGCATGATCGTCGAGCAACACGATGGCACCGTCGCCAGCGCCCGCGCCTTGGCTGCTTGCTACGACATCCACGAGATGCACGTCTATCGTATCGTCGCCCGTGCCCAGGGGCGTGAGCGCGCCGATCGCCGGCGGCGATGATCAGGGAATCAGGCGCCACCCGCCAGTGGGTGCGGGCCGGTGGCGGTGGCAGTTGATCGCGGGTGGTGAGCCGCTGGCGACCCGCTAACCTGTCTCCACTGACGCCGGTGGGGTGGGGCGGCGATGCTGGGGGTATGTGGACAAACGCGTGGAGCCCGAAGATGGATCGACCGACCTCTGCCAAACCGTGGTGGCGCTCGCGTGCCGTGATCGGCGTCCTGGTGGTGGTGCTCGCGCAGATCGCGAGCGCCGCCGGGATTGCGCTCGACACTACGGCGCTCACCGATGCCCTGGTCGCCCTGGCGAGTCTCGGCGGCGCCGGCATGGCGCTCTGGGGGCGGGTGCGTGCGCGCGTGCCGTTGCGGTGGCGTTGATGGCCGTGGGGTTCCGCTTCTCCCGTCGCTCCGAGCGCGCGCTTGTTGATCTCCACCCTGACCTGATCCGGGTAGCGCGCCGTGCGTTGGAACTCACCGAGGTCGACTTCGTCGTCACCGAGGGCCGCCGTGACGAGGCGCGCCAGCTTGCGCTGGTGGTTGCCGGGGCCTCGCGTACGCTGCGCTCGCGCCATCTCAGCGGCCACGCGCTCGATGTCGCCGCCTGGGTCGACGGGGGCGTGCGCTGGGACTGGCCGCTCTATCCGCGCATTGCCGCTGCCTTCAAGGCCGCCGCCGCCGAACTGGGGGTGGCGATCCGCTGGGGTGGGGACTGGCCGCAATTTCGCGACGGCCCACACTTCGAGCTGGACCGGGCCGTGTATCCATGACCGCACGACTGGAACGCCAGGTCGAGGTACTGCGCCAGCGCGTCGAGCGTGTCGAGAGCGAGTCGCGCGAGCTGCGCGACGGGTTGACGGCGCTCGCTCAGGAGCACGCCATCACCCGTGAGTCGGTGCGGATCTTCACCGACTTGGTGGAGGATGTGCGTGATGGCCTGAGTGCCGCTCGTGCCGATGTCCATCAGGTGCAGCTCGCGTTGCAACGGCACATGACCGAGGAGGCGCGCGATCGGCGTCGTCAGCTCGTCGGTTCGATGACGGCGACCATTAGTACCCTCGGCACCCTCGCCGTGCTGTTGTGGAGCGTGAGCGAGGGCAGCGGCTGAGGACAGCGCTGACGTCTCGTACGCGAATGCCAGTACGACGGCGCTGGTCGTCGTTGCCGACCTCGCCGAGTGCGTCGACTGGGATCGCGCTTACGTTCTTCGCATTGCGGTTCAAGCATGCGCCGTTTCGACCCGCACCGTTCTGATGATTCCGCGCCATCGTTCGCGGTCTATGCCCACTCAGTGGTGGCTGTTGCTGTCTTGTGTGCGGTACGCTGGCTTGGTCGAGCCCACGACGCTGGCACGAGAGCAGTGGACGAGTGGGAGGCCTGCCGTCCCTCCATTCGGCGACCATGTTCGCGGTCCCCGTGCCAGCGCGCAGAAACTTTCTGGCGTCACTCGTCCTTCAGCAGCATACCCTTAATTTCGCCATTGAGTGCGTTGGTCGGGTTGCGCACCCGTCCGTTCATCGACCTGTCCCACGGGATATGTGGGCGCAGTCCAACGGCGGCGAGATGTCGTGACCGGTCGTCTCCGCTGCCGTTGCATAGCTGATATCGCTCATCAGGTGTCGATATGGGGTTGGGGTGCTGTCAGCGACCCAACCCTCGGTGTGGTGCGCAAGCGTTTGTTCCAAAAAACGGCGTGCTTTCGGGGTTCGAGTATCCTGGTCGCTGGTCGCTGGTCGCTGGTCGCTGGTCGCTGGTCGCTGGTCGCTGGTCGCTGGTCGCTGGTCGCTGGTCGCTGGTCGCTGGTACCCGACTAACCCGTCTCAACTGACACGTCCCATCGTCGTGACGATCCTGGCGGCATGGAGTCGCACACTCTCATCCCCTCTCCGGCATCTGCTCAGGCGCTGGCGCCGAGCGCCGGCGGCCCGCTGCTCGAGTGGTTACTGCCCGGGTCGGTCGGGGCGCTTACGGGGCGTGCCGGACACGCCTGTCGCAACGACCGACCCGAGGTCTACGCCATGGATCAGGCCATCCGTCAGGCCCCTGAGCTGCCTGCACAGGACGCGGTACTTCGAACGCGTCTCGACCGCTCGCGGATCCAGATCGAGCCGGTGACCCTTGTCCTGCCCCGCGCTGCACCGAGCGCCTCGCTGGCCGCCGTGCTCGAGCACGGCGCACCTCCCCTTGGGGCACGCATGACGACGATCGGCTCGGCCCCGCGACGGGACATCCGGCGCTGCGTCGATGGACTGTGCCGATGAGCTTCCTTGCCATCGGCGCCGAGATCCACGAGCGCCTGGAGATCGCGCTCGGTGAATCGGCGTGGCTGCTCGACAGCACCTCGCTGGCAGAGATGCACGACCTGCCACGCCCTGGCCCTCGCGTGTCGGTCGTCTACGGCGGGGGACAGGTCTGCAAGTCGCGTCCCGACGGTCGGGCAGTGCGGCTCGAGCAGCGCTGGCAGGTCATCGTCGGCGTGTGCAACGTCCCTCCTGATCACCCCGGTGCTTCGGTGCGAACCGAGGTCGGGGTGTTGGTCGATCGCGTATTGGCTGCTTTGCTCGGCTGGCGCCCACCCTCGGCAGCGCGCGCGCTCACCCTCGTCGAGTTGCCCGAGTCCGACGATGAGGCTGGGTTGCAGCTCATCCCCCTGGTCTTCACCACCGACATCCTGCGTCAAGCAGTCTAAGGAGCCATCCATGCCCATCACTACCCAAACCTATCGTCCCACCCTCAATGCCGGTCAGGTCTATCTGCGTCTGGCCGGTAGCGATGCCCCGCTCAAGGCCATCGGCAATGTCTCAGCGCTCGACCTGGAGATCACCGAGGAGGAGAAGACCCTTACCGATTACACCCAGCCCGGCGGCGGGCCGTGGGCCTCGGTCTCGCGTATCACCGGGGTCAACGCCAAGATGATCCTCCACGACCTCGATCCCGATAACCTCGCCCGCGCCGTCTACGGCACCACCAGCGCAGTCACTGCCGCGCGTGTCGTCGGTGAGGCCCATACCGCTCACCCCGGCGGCCTGATCCGGCTCGCCCACCCGGGGCCGAGCGAGGTGGTGTTGCGCTGTGGCGCCGGCGCCTGGGGCAGCGAGGCCGCGATCGCTCCCGGGACCTATGTCGAGGCCGACGGCGCGCTCTTCGCGGCCATCGCTGCAGGTACTACCGGCAGTACCGCGCCGAGCTGGCCGGCCAGCCTGGGCGAGATGGTGGAGGACGGCACTGTCACCTGGACCCATCGCGGTACCTTTGCTGCGCTCGCTGGCGCCGACTACGAGGTCCGTCCCGAAGGGGTGCTGATCCTCAATGGCGCGATCCCCGTCGGTTGTCCGCTGGTGATCGACTATAGCCATGGTGGGTACGACGCCGTCGAGGCGCTCACCGGTGGCAGTGCGGTCTATGCGCTTTCCTTCGGCGGCCTCAACGAGGCCAACTCCAACAGCCCGGTGGTGCTCGACCTCTTCCGCCTCAAGATCGGCGCGGCCACCAATCTCTCGATGCTCGGCGCCGAGTTCGCCGCGTTGGAGGTCAGTGGCAAGGTGTTGCTCGATCCGACCAAGACCGGTGTCGGCAAGTCCAAGTACTTTCGCGTGCAGATGGTCTGACGGCTCTGATGCGCCTCACCCGGCTTGATATCGGCGCTACGCTCGACCTCCCGGACGACCTCTACTGGGAGGACGAGTACGCTCGTACCGGCGTGCGCCAGAGCATCACCCCTAGCCTCCGTGGCGCGGCCTTGGTGCAGGTCGCCACCCTGCAGTACCGCACCGTTACCCTCCGCCCCTGGGCCGAGGACGCCGCCTGGATCGACCGCGCCCGGCTCGACACCCTCTGCGCCTGGGCCGCGCTCCCCGAACTCGAGATGACGCTCGAGCGCCACGGCCACACCCACCACGTCCGCTGGTATTACGACGGCGATGGACGTGCCATCGTCGCTGAACCCGTGCTCTATGCCGCTGCGCGGACCCACTATTGGCGGGTGAGCTTGATGTTGATGGTGCTGTAGACAGGGGGGCGCGAGTCGGTGAGAGGTTGCATGACCCCGGGGGATGGGCTGCGAGAATCCCCGGTCGCCATGTGGCTCTGGCAACACTGCCCCATCCGTGCAGCGTGCCTATCCGGCGGTGGCTCGTAAGGCGTCGAGCAACACCCGCCGTTCGGCGGCGTCGAGTAGCTGTTCGAGCGCGGCCAGGTCGTCGCGCGCGCGGGCCTGTAATCCGCTCGGGCTGCCCAGGTTCGCCGTCAGCGCCTGGGCCAGCGCCGAGCCGCGCGCCGCTGCGCGGCCCAGCCAGGCGCTGCCCGCCGCCTCGTCGCGTGTGCCGCCCTCGCCGAGCACCAGGTCGCGCCCCAGCCAGCACATTGCATCGGTGTGTCCGGTCCGTGCCGCGCGTAGGAACCAATCGCGTGCCTGGCTTGGGCGGTCGCGTTCGAGCAGCCAGATGCCGAACTCGTACCACGCCGTCGGGTCGCCCTGGTCAGCCGCTAGCGCCAATGTCCGCTCCGGCTCGGTGAGCCGGTTGCCGGTCAGCGTCAGCAGCGCACTCAGCTCCACCCGTGTCCTGCCATCGTCACCATCACGGATCGCCGTCAGTCGCTCCTCCTGGATGTAGCGCTGCAGCGTGCGCCGACTCAGCCCGGTGACGGCGCTCGCAGTGTTCAGACAGATCGATGGCATCTGCAGTGTTCTCCCAGTGATTCGATGTTCGGCCGCTGTATTGTCGTGGCGTTAGGTTGGGTCCGGCGTTGCGTGCTCCAACGCGTCTGTCAGCGTGCGTCGTGTGCGGCGGCGGTGCTAGGGCGCGAGAAGTAGGCCGTGAGGGTCCTCTGTTCTGGGGCCTCCTGGCGTCTCTCGTTGTCGATGGATTGAACCGCAAAGCCTTGAGGGGCGCAAAGGGATGCGTGCGGAGAGGTGGTCGTCGTGCGCATCGGTGAGGTAAGCGCCCCGGCGGGGAGGTGTCGCCGGTACTCCACAGGATCGCTCGGCGCGTCTGCCATCGAGCGGACCTGCGTGCGGGGCGGTCACCGCTCGCCCCTGTTGCGCGTGACCCGCCCAGGGCTGTCACCCCAGAGGCATGTCAGGCTGTGGATTGTCACCCCGGGGTGGGTGGACAGTCCCCTGTGGATTGTCGCCTGAATCGGGGTGACAGTACCGGAAGGCACTCCAGAGTGCCTTATCGATCAATGGTTTATGGTGCACCCCAAACCTTGGCCTGGAACTTGATGATGAGTGCATCAGGACCGGCGCCGCCATGCCGGCCCCGTCTCCCGAGGAGACAGGCTCAGTTCATCCCCAACCGGAGAACCACTCCATGAAAAAGCAACTACAAGCCGGCTTCACCCTGATCGAACTCATGATCGTGGTGGCCATCATCGGCATCTTGGCAGCGATTTCGTTGCCGGCGTATCAGGACTATACGACCCGTGCTCGCGTCTCAGAGTTGGCCGTAATGGCTTCTGGTATGAAGGCAACAGTCGGTGAAAACATTGCAAGTCTTGGCGCTATCGGAGCTGGTGCTTGCGCTGGTGTGGCTACTTTAGCCGAAGCTGATGGCTTGAAAAATGCCTTGTCTGCTGCGTGTACTGATGCCACAGGTGTCATTGCTGTAACTGGTACAGAGGCTGCTAAAAGCGTTGTTTTGACCTATACACCAGAATTGACGGGTAATGGCGCGATTAAATGGACGTGTACGACTGCCGATGCGGCTAATTTTAAGTATGTTCCAGCTGAATGTCGCGCTACTGCTGCTGAGGGGGGTGGTGAAGGATAAGCTCAATCGCTTTTGATTTCGCCAGGTCTTTAAAGACTTTTCGGAAACCGCCCTGCAGGGCGGTTTTCTGCTTTTCGTCTCAATGGATTTCGCGTGACACACGGGGAGACTGGGGTTCCCCTGTTTTTCGCCCCTCAAGGCATTGAGGTTCCCCTGTTTTTTCGCCCCTCAAGGGGTTGGTCTCATGCGACCGTCTGGTCGCGGCGCTGTTTTGCCTTCCACTGTTGCATGAACTCGACGGGTGAGCGATAGCCGAGCGTCGAGTGCAA